>CAVRFU010000014.1:0-112857 GCA_963720495.1 uncultured Chloroflexia bacterium | reverse complement strand
AAGCTGCATGTCGCGAGTTCGAACCTCGTCTCCCGCTCCACATCCTCCGGTTCGTGCGTGGAGACACACGCAACCTGACGCTGGCTGCCCGGCTGACCGGCTCTGCATCGCATCTCGCAACCCAGCGCGTACAATCAATGGACCGGCCGGCTTCGCCCGCGGAGGCCAGGTTGCTCGCGGTTGCCGAGGCGGTCAGGCTCGTCTGAGCATGAATTGGCGTCCGGACGGGGGCACATCGATGAGTGAAGGGATGCCCGAGGACCGGATCGTCCCGCGCTGGGAGTGGCGAACCTTCGGGCAACACTTCGGTGCTGCCGAGGCGTCATTCGCCGCACTCACACCGGCCGGAGTGCAGGAAAGCGACGAGCTGTACCTGTTGGCACCGGGCGGCGACACCGTGAAGATCCGCTTCGACCTGGTCGACGTCAAGAGTCTCCGTGAAGTGGATGGTCGTGGCCTGGAGCGCTGGGAGCCCACCTTGAAGGCGGGCTTCCCGATCGGGGCGGATGGCGTGAGGCGGGTCATCGACGCTCTTCGTATCGATGGGCTGGACGTCGATCAGGGCGGCTACACCGTTGATCGATTCGTCGACTTCCTCGCCTCGAGTGGTTCGGTTCGCCCCGTCCAGGTCCACAAGCACCGAGTGCGGTACACCGTCGGCGGCTGCTCGGCGGAGCTATCGAACGTCACGGCAGACGGTCGGTCGATCCGCACCCTCGCGATCGAGTCGGAGGATGGGGCGGCGGTCAGCGCTGCCGTCCGATCGGTCGGCCTGGCGGGATACATCAACACGAGCTATCCGCGCGGCTTGACCGCGCTCCTCGACGGCGTGCCGCCGCGGTACGCCGTCATCGACGTCGGCACCAACTCGGTCAAGTTTTACGTCGGTGAGCGCGCCGCCGACGGCAAGTGGCGCCGGGTCGCCGACCGGGCCGAGATCACCCGTCTCGGCGAGCGGTTGGAGGAGAAGGGCGAGATCACGCCCGAGGCCCTCGAGCGGACGATCTTCGCGATCGCCGGGATGGCCGAGGAGGCCAAGCGCATCGGGGCGGTGGCCATTGCGGCAGTGGGCACGGCGGGCCTGCGCGCCGCGAGCAACGGCGCCGACGCGGTGGCCGACATCCTGAGACGAACCGGCGTCCACGTCGAGGTCATCACGGGTCAGGATGAAAGTCGACTGGCGTTCCAGGCCGTCGGGGTCGAGCTCGACGCGCCGGATGCCTCGCTCGTCGTCTTCGATACCGGCGGCGGCAGCTCGCAGTTCACGTTCGGGCACGGGATCGACGTGGACGAGCGGTTCAGTCTCCCGGTCGGTGCCGCCCGGTTCACCGAACTGTTCGGGCTGGATCGCGCGGTGTCATCCGACGTGCTCGACGAGGCGCGCTCGGCGATCTCGGCCGAGTTGGCTCGGCTCGACGGTCGGCCGGCACCCGACGCCTTGATCGCGATGGGCGGCGCCGTGACGAACATCGCGGCTGTGAAGCACGGGCTTGCCGTCTACGACCCCGACGTCATCCAGGGAACGGTCCTCGATCGTTTGGAGCTCGATCGCCAGATCGAGCTCTACCGAACGCGTGATGCCGAGGACCGGCGGTCGATCGTGGGCCTCCAGCCCAAGCGAGGCGAGGTGATCCTCGCCGGCGCGTGCATCGTCCAGGTCGTGATGGGAAAACTCGGCACGACCGCGTTGACCGTCAGCGATCGCGGTCTACGGCACGGGGTGCTCATCGAACGGTTCGGGTCTGCGGGGAACGCACGAGCCGGCGGCCCTGCGCAAGGAGAGGAGGGTCCCGAATGAGCACGGACGCAGCGATCAGCTTGTCCGATGCCGATCTCGTCCGCGTGATGCAACTCATCAAGGGGTCGGACAGCGTCGAGCTGAAAGTGACGGTGCCCAATTCGTCCCGGCGGGCGGCAATCGCGAGCCTGCCGCTCGACCCGGTCGAGGCGCAGCCTCGCCAGGTTTTCTTCTTCGACACGCCAGACCTGGCTCTCGACCAGGCCGGTCTCGTCGTTCGCGCCCGGCGCATACAGGGTGGCCGCGGTGACACCGTCGTGAAGTTGCGACCCATCGACCCCGCCGACATCCCGAGCGAGACCCGGCGCTCCGCGGCCTTCAACATCGAGCTCGATGCCATGCCCGGCGGTTACGTGTGTTCGGGATCGATGAAGGGGCGCAGTACCGGCCAGGAGGTGGCCGACGCGGTCAACGGCTCGGTGCCGATGCGCGGAGTTTTCGGAAAGGAGCAGCGCGTCTTCTTCAAGGCCCACGCACCGGCTGGCATCGACATCGAATCGCTCACGCCGCTCGGTCCGATCTTCGTGCTCAAGGCGACCTTCCAGCCTGCCGAGCTCCCACGTCGCTTCGTCGCCGAGCTATGGCTCTATCCGGACGGATCGCGCATCCTCGAGCTGTCGACGAAATGCCTCCCATCGGAGGCATTCCAGATCGCGGCGGAGACGCGCGCCTACCTTTCAGGCCGGGGTGTACCGCTCGGCGGTGCGCAGCAGACCAAGACCAGGACAGCGCTCGAGTTCTTCCGATCCGAAATGCAGGCGTCAACGGCGGCGACGGCCAAGTCCCGGATCTGATCGGACGATCAGCGGATCTCAAATATCTGGTCGAGTCGTTGGATCACGTCGTCGTCGCTGCCAGCAAGGTTCGGCATCGTAGCGACGCTCAGGTGCTCCAGGTCGGCTGTGCGTTCCACCCATTGGATGCCGCGTAACAGACCAAAACCAACGCTGACGCGGCCTTGGCTCAGATCCCGGAGTCGCGATACCGCTCCCACTGGCGGCCAGCATGTCCGGGCCGACGGGATAGCAGAGCGACCCCGGACACCTTCCAAGCTGCATGTCGCGAGTTCGAACCTCGTCTCCCGCTCCATCCTTCGATCCCCTGCTCAGACCGGGCAGCAGGCGTCAGCGGACCGTGATCACGAGGTTTCGTGACACAGTCCCGACGAAGGTCCCGTCGCAGCAGCTCGGCATGTAGACCCGGTAGCGGAATGTGCCGCGACGCGAGGGGACGAGACGGAGCGAGTAGCTGCCGTCCGAGCGGAGGCTTCTCGTGTCCACGTTCACCCATCGCCCCGTCGCCAGGCGCCGTTGAAGGTGGATCGGACCGTGGGCGGCCACAGTGATCGGGACGACCTTGCCGGTCACCCGTGTGGCCTGCCCCAATCGAAGGCTGGAGGGCACCGGATTCGTTGTCATCGCGTACTTGACCACGAGTCGACGCAGGCGCCAGGCCAGCACGGCGATCGGACCGACGGCGTCGAACGGGGCGACGGTGGGATCGGTGAGGAACGCGCAGCCTAACAACTGGTCGAGCGGGGGGCGGAACGTGAACCCGTAGTAGCCGAAGGCGTCGGTCGTTGTCGTCGTGTTGCCAAGGATGTTCTGGTTGATGCAGCCATCCAGTCCCCAGCCGATCGTGATCCGCCGGGACGCGATCGGTGAGCCGTCGTCGACGAAATAGGCGCGACCCTTCATCGTGACCGGCTGGTTGCCCTTTGCCGGTTGCGGGGCGAACCCGACCGTGACCGCGGGGCGATGTGTCCCGTGGACCGTGACCCGGGCGTCGATGCCGAGGGTGGCCGGGTCGATGCCGAGCTCATTGCCGAGCCCGTCTATGGCGGACACCCCGCTGACGCGCCAGGTCCCGTCCGCATTCGCAGGCGCGAGGAAGGATCCGACCCACGTCCCATCGGTCGGATCCTCGGTCGGAGGCAGGGTGAGGTAGGCGTAGACGTACCGCATCGAGGCCCCGGGAGTGGTATTGCTCAGCGAGACGATGGGCCACGGGGCGTCACCGTCGCGCGGGACCCCGCGGACGACACCGGACGGGTCGCGGAGGTGCACGGACAGGGTCACGACAGCGTGGCCGAGACCGCTCACCGACACGTCGGCTGGCGATGCGGTGACGTCGACCAGCTCGGGCGGGGTCGCGTCGGCGGCATCCACAGTCGGGGCGGTCATCCCGACCAGCGCGACGACCAGGACCGCGATGCCGGTGCGGATCGATGATCCCTTGAGGCCCATGGGCCCTCCTCGTGGGCGAGTCGCGAACGTCATGTGAGAGGACGCGCGCGAGCCGGAGTCGTTAAGAGCCCCGATCATCGAGGCGAGTCCTCACGGGAGTGTTGCAGGGCATCGTCACGACGACGTCCACCTACCCGCGGTGGCTCCTGTGCGTGCGGATCCAGAGGTCGATAGCCTCGGAAGTCTTCGACCTCGAAGACCTTGGGATAGCGCTCGCGATCGACCGGTGGGCTCGGATCGCCCCGGAATTCGTAGATGCTGAGCATGAATTGCATCGGATACGACGGCGATTCGTGGACGACCTTGATCCGCCGATCGTCGACGTAGAAGGCAACGAGGTCGGGCGCCCACACGACCGAGTACGTATGGGTCTGACGCGCATCGATCGGCACCGATTCGGATGAGAACGCGTCCGTGATCGTCGGATCGCCGAACGGGTGCAGCCCCATCCCGACGCGGGCCGTGTCCCGACCGACGTCGCGTCCGAAGATCTCGCACACGCAGATCTCCGCCGACCGATGCGGCTCGTCCTCGTAGCCGATCATCCACAGCGCGACCATCGCCCCCGGGTCATCGAGCGCACGGGCCCGGAGCTCGAACAGCCCGTATCGGGGCGTGTACAGCGCAGCACTCTCCTGTGCCTCGCGGACGACCAGGCCGCGCCGGAACCGGTGCTGTCCGATGTCGCTCCCAGGCGGCCCGGCGAAGACTCCGGTCTGGAGCGACGAGACCCGTAGCTCGCCATCGACGTCGCGGTTCCAGGGCTCCTGGTCCGCCTCGATCTTGAGTCGCAGAAGCCCGCCGCCGACCTCGTACCGCGCCGCGGCCGCCTCGCGGGAGCTCCAATGGGGCAGGTAGTGCGGGATCCAGAGCCGCTCATCGAGCGTTGGCCCTTGGAATGTCTCCTCGATCTCGAGGACGTACCCGCTGCGGTCGAGCGTGATCAACGGCGGTCCGACCCTCGACGAGGGGACACACCTGGAGCCTCGGAACCACCCGGACTGGCTGCAGGATTCCCGCAGTCGATCGGTGGTCGTTCTGCAGTCGAACGCAGTGGGACCAGAGGGCCCCTCCGATCAGGATTCGGGATGTCATTCATCCCAATCGCATCAGTCAAGTCGGAGGACACAGTGTCTATCTTCAATACAAAGCACCGGCTGGCAAGGCTGGTTTCGGCGTCGGCTCTCGTGGGCACGATGGCCGTGGCCGCAGTGCCGGCTTTCGCCATGGCGGCGTCGCCTGTCTGCACCCCGACCGGGTTCGTGCGCGACGGGGTCGACCTCACCGCGGCTCGGATCACCGGGAGCGTCTCGGGTTCGGTCGACGCGACCGGCTGCGACATCGGTGTCTACAACCCGAAGAGCGTCACCAATGCTGATATCCACGGCGCTCGCTACTTCGGCGTCGTCGTCAACGGCCGAACCAACGTCACGATCGCCAACAGCAAGGTCCACCAGATCGGCGAGACGCCGTTCGACGGCACCCAGCACGGCCGTGGCGTCCTGTACATCAACGGCGCGACCGGCACGATCAGCGGCAACAAGGTCTACGCCTTCCAGAAGAACGGGATCGAGGTCAACGGCCTGAGCGCCGATGGCAGCACTCCCTCCAGCGCGAAGACCTCCGCGACGGTCGTGAAGAACGTCATCACCGGCCAGGGTCCCATCGACTACATCGCCCAGAACGGCATCGTCATCCGGAGCGGCGCGAGCGCCACCGTGAAGGACAACACCGTCAGCGCCCTCTCGTACACACCTGCCGGCACCGAAGCCACGGGCCTGCTGAACTACGGGGCCGGTAAGATCACGGTGTCGGGCAACAGGTTCGTCGGCACCGAAACGCGCATCGACGGCGCGGTGACCGCGAACGTCCTTGGCCACTCGACGAAGACGATCCGGCCCCACGGCGTCCGCATCGACCTCTACAGCGACGCGAAGCCGGCCCCTCAGGCCGTGCTCGGCGCCAAGGTCGACTGGAAGATCAAGGTTGACGGCACCGTCCGCCTGCACATCAAGCAGGGCTTCAGCGACCACGCCGCGTACTACGAGCCCTTCCGGACCGGCTCGGGCCGGCACTCGGTCAAGGTCTACATGAACGGGCTCCTCGTGCGCACGGTCCTCGTCCGCTTCTGATCCACGCCAGCAACACGCAGCGAGCCCTGGCCCACTTCGGGCCGGGGCTCATTCCCGTCTGGCCGCCATGAGCGGACGCTCCATCGGCGGATCCGCTCGGGGACCGGACGTACGATGGTGCGAGACGAGCCGCGAGCCGAGCCCCGGCCGGCCGGCCCGCTCGTCGACCTGATCGGAGGTCGACCATGTCGCACCCGACGCCGCGCCCCGACACCGAGCTCGACCCGGAGCTCCTGAACGACCCTCAGGTCCAGGTCTGGTTCGAGAAGCACCTCGCGGACCTGCGGCAGGACGCCTATGGGCCGCGACTCCTGTACTCCGTCCTTGTCGGCGCCTTCGTGGTGGGCCTTATCGCGTACGTCATCGGCTATCTGCTCAGAACGACGGCGCCGGCGGAGCCCCTCGGGCTCCTCGCCGACATGGTCTATACGTTCGGCTTCGCGCTGTGGACGGGAGCCGTCGTGGTCGTCCTGGTGGAGATCATCCCCGAGGTCAAGCGCCGGCAGATCCAGCGCTCTCTCGAGGCGTACGAGGCCATTCGGAGCCGCAAGGAGAGAAAGGGCACCGAGGTCATCGAGCAGATGTAGTCAGCGCGCCGAAAAGCTGACGGGCTCGGGCGGTCAGTCGGGCCGCCTCGCCCGATCGGTCCTGTCCCGCGGCTGACCGTCGATCGAACGCAGGCGCCGCCAGCGCTCGATCGCTCGACGGTGCTCGGACGGCGGCAGCGCCCGGTTGCCGAATTCGACGAGTGCGTAGTCGGCGGCCAGGCGCCCCATCGGCGGCCCGATCGGATCGGCGCGGATCCGGTGCGCGTGCTCGGCGGGGGTTTCGGACGCATGGCGCATCGATCCGGGCCGGCGGCTGCCGATCCGACCCCACCCAGATCGCGCAGGAACTCGAACAGCAGGAAGAGGACCATCCCGATCCAGGGCAGCCGGCAGGATGAAGAGTGTGGCGGCGGCCAGGATGAGTGCTCCGCTGACCCCGTCTCCGCCTCGCATGGCATCGGCCAGCGGGACACCCAGGATCAGCGCGAGTGGCACCGCGATGGCGACCAATCCCGCCACGACTCCGATCAGGACGCCGACCCACATGCGCCGGTCGGCCTGGGCGCGCTCATATCACATGCGCGCGAGCAGCTCCGTCTTCTTCGCTTCGAACTCGGCGTCGGTGAGGGCGCCACGGGCGTGCAGGTCCGCCAGGCCGATCGAGAGCATCGGCGGCTTCGGTCGAGGTCATCGCGGACGCCGCGGCCGCGGCCGGAGCGGCGGGCGCGGCCGGGGCCGCAGTCGGCGCTCCGGCTCGTGGCGCCTGAGCCTCGCCGCCGTCGACCGCCATCTTCTGGTTCATGACCGCGTTCCGGAACTCGTCGGGCTTCGTGATCGCGAGGAAGCGGTCGACGCCGGCCTCGCCGGACGGCGTCAGCAGGGTGACGTCCCCGAAGCCGAGCCGGCCGCCGAGGAAGCCGACCCTCGTTCACGTCGCTCAGCGACGACAGCAGGGTCGTGGAGCTCCGCTTGCGACGCGAGCCCTTCCTCGCGCAGGACGCGCACGTTGGTGACCGCGAACTCGGCGGTCCGCCAGGCGACGACGTTGTAGATGATCCAGCCGACGCCGCCGACGAACAGGACGAGGGCCGCGATGTCCATCAGCGTCCGAGCACCCCGCCGATGGACCCGAAGAGACCCTCGCCGCCGGCGGCGCGATGAGCCAGAGGAGCCGGCGCCGATCATCATCAGGACCGCCACCAGCGACGCCCGGATGGGCGCGATCCAGTGCTTCTTCGACTCGAAGACGATCGTCTCGCCGGTGATCAGGTTCTGCGTCACCGACACGATGTCCTCCTTCGCGCTCCGGCGTCCGGCGGACGGCCCCGTTCGACCTGCATCGTAGGCTCCACGAGCCGTCGGCCGCGCAGCGAGCGCTCATTTTCGGAACCTCGGCTATCGTCGCCGCGGTGACCGAGCCGAACGAGCCCGCGAACGCCGCCCCTGACGTCGGTCGGCTGGTCGACGGCCGCTACCGCCTCGGCGAGGTCATCGGCACTCGGCGGCATGGCCACCGTCCATCGCGCGCTCGACACGAAGCTCGACCGGTCCGTCGCGGTCAAGCTGCTGCGCCGCGAGGCGATCGAGGACCGCGACATCGCGATGCGCTTCCGGCGCGAGGCGCTGGCCGCGACCGTCCTGCGCCACCCCAACATCATCGCCTGCCTCGAGACCGGCACCGACGACGGCCAGCCGTTCCTCGTCATGGAGCTGATCGAGGGCGAGGACCTGGCGGCGCGTCTGCGCCGGGACGGTCGGCTGGCCGCGACGGAGGCGGCCCGGATCGGCCTCGACGTCGCGCGGGCGCTCGGCGTCGCCCACGTCCGCGGGCATCGTCCATCGCGACGTGAAGCCCGGCAACATCCTGCTCGCGCGCGACGGCCGGGCGATGGTCACCGACTTCGGGATCGCGCGGCTCGCCGCCGACGCCGAGGGCGCGGTCCCGGGGACGACGCTCGGCTCCGTCCACTACTTCAGCCCGGAGCAGGCGACCGGCGCGACGACGACGCCCGCCTCCGACGTCTACAGCCTGGGTCTCGTCCTGTACGAGTCGCTGACCGGCCAGCGGGCGTGGAGCGGCGACACGACGGCGGCGCTCGCCGCCGCCCGGATCGGCAGCGCCGCCCCGTCGCCGCGGGCCATCCGCCCGGAGGTCCCGGCCGCGCTCGACGCGATCGTCGTGCGTGCCCTCGACCCCGATCCGCTCGACGCTATCCGAACGGGAACGCGATGGCGACGGCGCTCGAGACCGTCGTCGGCACGCCCGGACCCGTCGAGCCCGACCGTCGCCGTCGACACCGGCACGCTCGTCGCGGCCTCGGCGGCCGCGCGCGCGATGGCCGGCGGACCCGGCGACGCCATCGCCGGGATGTCGGGCGGCGGCGGTTCCGCCTCGGCGTCCGCGATGATGGCCCCGCCCCTCCGTCCGCCCGGCGCCGGCCTGGCATTCCCGTCCGGGACGACGGCGCGGCGGCCTCGCCGGTCATCGCCGGGCCGCTCGTCGTGCTGCTCGCCGTCGCCGCGGTCGTGGTCGGCGCATTGTTCGTCGCCTCGATGTCGGGCCGTGGCGGAGCGGGTTGCCTGGCAGCCGCCGCCAGCGCGACCGCGACGCCGCAAACCGACGCCGCGACCGACGCCCACGCCCCGACCGACGCCGAGTCCGATCGCCGAAGCCGACCGCCAGCCAACGAGCCAAGCCCGCCGCCAAGCCGACCCCGACCCCGAAGCCGCGACCGCGGCACCGTCGGCGACCTGTGCGAGCCGTTCCTCGGCCTCGCCTGCGGCCTCGACAAGGGCACCTACAGCCCGTCGAAGTTCGCGCCCGTCGTCCAGTTCAAGCTCGGCGACGGCTGGAGCGTGACGACGTCGCAGCCGACACTCGTGGGCCTGGACGCGGGACGAGGGCGTCCTCACGCTGCGCCAGCTCGATCTCGACGCGTCTTCCCGCGCGGCGACGCAGCCCGGGCGGCACCGTCGTCGGCCCGCGCGCTCGTCGAGACCTTCATCGGCACGGACGGCGTCGCCGCCGGCCAGCCGAGCCGCCACCCGGGTCGACAAGCGCAAGTCCACGATCGCTCGACCTTTCCCCGACCGGGCCGCGACCGGATCGCCGCTGTTCGGCGCCGGCGACCAGACCTTCTACCTCGAGCCGTCCGGGACGACCCGGATCATCGTCGTCGACGGCGTCGACGGGGTCCTGATCATCGCGATCGAGCCGACGCGCGGACTCGACCCTCGAGTCGATCGTGGCCCACGGCGAAGGCCGTCGTCGAGACAGCGTGCGCTTCCAGTGATCGGCCGGCGGAGCCGGCCGATGGCCGGCGCGCTGGTGACCTGGCGCTCGTCCTGTTCGTCGTCCTCGCGGTCATCGGGCCCGTCCGGCCGTACCTCGCCTGGCTGATCGCCTGGTCGATCGTCACCTTCGTCGCCTACGCGATCGACAAGACGCAGGCGCGCCGGGGCGGCTGGCGGATCCCGGAGATCGTCCTGCACGGGCTCGCGGTCGTCGGGGGCGCGATCGGCGGCTGGCTCGGCCTCCTGCTCCTGCACCACAAGACCCGCCACCCGATCTTCCCGGTCGTCCTCGCGATCGCACTGACCGTCCAGCTCGTCATCGGGTTCGTCATCGGCTGGTAGGCCGGCCCGTCTCGTCCTCCCTCGACATCGGGGGTCCGCCCGCGGGTACCCTTGCCGGGCATGAGCCTCATCGCCCTCCGCGACCTGACCCGGCGCTATCCGCGCGGCGTCACCGCCCTCGACGGCCTGACCCTCGAGCTCGAGCCCGGGATCATCGGGCTCGTCGGCGCCAACGGAGCGGGCAAGAGCACGCTCATCAAGATCCTGCTCGGCCTGCTCGCAGCCGACCTCCGGCGAGGCGACGGTCATGGACCTCGACGTCCGGACCGAGGGCACGACGATCCGCCAGTTCGTCGGCTACATGCCCGAGTACGACTGCCTGCCGCCCGACACGTCCGCGACCGACTTCGTCACCCACATGGCCCGGATGTCCGGTCTGCCGAGCACCGCCGCCCGCGAACGGACCGCCGAGGTGCTGCGGCACGTCGGCCTGTACGAGGAGCGCTACCGCGCGATCGGCGGCTACTCGACCGGGATGAAGCAGCGGGTCAAGCTGGCCCAGGCGCTCGTCCACGACCCGCGGCTGCTGCTCCTCGACGAGCCGACCAACGGCCTCGACCCGGCCGGCCGCGACGAGATGCTCGCGCTCGTCCGGCGGACCGGCACCGAGTTCGGGATCGCCGTCGTCGTCGCGAGCCACCTGCTCGGCGAGATCGAGCGGGTCTGCGACTTCCTCGTCGCGATCGACGCCGGGCGGCTCCTCCGCGCGGCGCCGCTGGGCTCGTTCACCGAACGGACCGGGGTCCTCGCGGTCGAGGTCGAGGAAGGCGAGGACGCCCTCGCCGCGGCGCTCATCGCCGCGGGCTGCAGGCCGTCGCCGACGGCCGGACCGTGCTGCTCCACGTCACCGAGGACGCCCAGTACGACATCGTGCGCGACGCCGTCGCCGAGCTCGGCCTGCCGCTCGTCCGGATGGAGCAGCGCCGCCAGAGCCTCGAGGACCTGTTCCGCGACGACGTCCCGGCGCCGGCTGCACCGGCACCGCCCGCGCCGGCCGCGCCCGCCGGCGGGGGAGGCGCGCCGTGACCGCCACGCCGACCCCGCCGAACGCGGCCGGAGCCCCGGCGTCCGGTCGCGGCGGGAGCATCTTCGATCTCGGCTACCAGTCGTACACCGGGCCGCGGCTCGGCCGGCGGAGCGCGGTCCGGGCGCTGTTCACCCAGACGATCCGGTCGTGCTTCGGGATCGGACGCGGCGGCCGCGCCAAGATCGCGCCGTTCACGCTGGCGGCCCTGGCCGTCCTGCCGGCGATCCTCGCGGTCGGGTTCGCGGCGCATCGCCGCCCAGGCCGGCGGCGCCGTCGATGACGCCTCGCCGATCCGCTACGAGACCTACCACGGCCTCGTCAGCATCCTGATCATGCTGTTCTGCGCGGCGCAGGCACCCGAGCTCTTCGGGCGCGACCAGCGCTACGGCGTCCTGCCGCTGTACTTCTCGCGGGTCCTGACCCGGCCCGACTACGCGCTGGCCAAGGTCCTCGGCCTGATCGTCGCCCTCCTCGCGGTCGACCTCGCGCCGTACCTCATCCTGTTCGTCGGACGCGTCTTCGTCGCCCCCGACCCGGCGACCGGGCTCGTCGACGAGATCGGCGCCGGTCCCGAGGTTCCTGCTCCAGGGCGTGCTGGTCGCGGGCCTCCTCGGCGGGATCGCGTCGCTCATCGCCGCCTGGACACCGCGGCGCGCGTACGCCACGGCGACGATCATCGCGGTGTTCATCATCCCGCCGATCATCGTCGGCGCTGATCGCGGACGCTGACGAACCAGGACCTCGCCCGGTTCATCATCCTGTTCAGCCCGGGTGACGTCCTCGACGGGACGAACGCGGCGATCTTCGGCTCGATCTCGGACAACCCGGTCGTCGGCTCGATCGACCTGCCCGGCTGGGCGTATATCGCCGCTGCGGTCGTCGGCATCGTCGTGACGATCGGGCTGACGGTCCGGCGCTACCTGCGGATCGCGACATGACGGCGTCACGAGCCGGCCGCCGTGGCGCCCGCGGCCGCCGCCCACCCCGGCCCCCGCCCTCGAGGTCGACCACGTCTCGCGCTGGTACGGCAACGTCGTCGCGGTCAACGACATCTCGTTCGGCCTCGGCGCCGGGCGTGACCGGGCTGCTCGGTCCGAACGGCGCGGGCAAGTCGACCCTGCTCCACCTGATGGCCGGGCTGCTCGCGCCGTCGGCCGGGCGCGTCCTGGTCGAGGGTGCCGAGCGCCTGGCGGCGGCCCGAGATGTACCGCCACCTCGGTCTCGTCCCCGAGCGCGAGACCGTCCACGCGCTTCCTGACCGGGCGCGAGTTCGCCCGGCTCAACGCGCGTCTCCAGGGCGTCGCCGATCCGGACGACGCCGCTGCCCGGGCGATCGCCACGGTCGACCTGACCGACGCCGCGGACCGGCCGATCGGCACGTACTCCAAGGGCATGCGCCAGCGGGCCAAGCTGGCCGGCGCGCTCGTCCACGACCCGCGGATCCTGCTGCTCGACGAGCCGTTCAACGGGATGGACCCGCGCCAGCGGCTGCACATGATGACGCTGCTCCGGTCGATGGCCGCGGCCGGCAAGACGATCCTGTTCTCGTCGCACATCCTCGAGGAGGTCGAGCGGCTCGCCGACTCGGTGCTGGTCGTCTACGCCGGGCGGCTGGCGGCGGCCGGCGACTTCCGGTCGATCCGCCGGCTGATGACCGACCGGCCGCACACGTTCACGGTCCGCTCGTCCGACGACCGGCGGCTGGCCTCGGCGCTGATGGCCGACGCGGCGGTGTTCGGGGCGGAGCTGGTGGCCGGCCACGTCGCGATCCGGACCGCCGACTACGACGCCTTCACCCGGGCCCTGCCGCAGGTCGCCCGCGAGCGCGTCGGTCACGCTGTTCGAGGTCCGCCCGACCGACGACTCGCTCGAGAGCGTCTTCAGCTACCTGGTGCGTCGATGACGACGATGGCGCCGCTCGTCGAGGTCACGCTCCGCGGCCTGCTCGGCCGGCGCCGCACGATCCTGCTCGTGCTGCTGGCCGGCCTGCCGGTCCTCATCGCGCTCCTCATCCGCCTCAGCGGCGGCCGTCCGGACGCCGACCGGGTCCTCGACACGCTCGTCGTCCGGACCGTCATGCCGCTCGTCGCGCTCATCGTCGGGACGGCCGCGATCGGCTCCGAGATCGACGACGGGACCGCCGTCTACCTGATGATCAAGCCGATCCCGCGCTGGCGGATCGCGGTGTCCAAGATCCTCGTCGCGGCCGGGCTGACCTCGATCCTGGTCGTCCCGGCGGTCGTGATCACGGGCGTGCTGCTCGGCAGCCGCACCGACACGGCGACGACGATCGTCGGCTTCGGCATCGCCTGCCTGGTCGGTGGCAGCGCCTACGCCGCCGCGTTCGTCGCGCTCAGCGTGTTCACGTCCCGGGCGCTCCTGCTCGGGCTCGCCTACGTGCTGATCTGGGAGGGCGTCCTGTCCGGCCTGCTCGAGGGGACGAAGTTCCTGTCGATCCGCCAGGCGACGCTCGGTCTGGCGGCCGCGTTCGGCATCGACATGCCGGGCGATCCGCTGACGCCGATCGTGTCCGTGACGGTGCTCGCGGTCGTCCTGGTCGGCGCGGTCCGTCGCTCGCCAGCTGGAAGCTGGCGCGGTTCGAGATCCGCGGCGGGGACTGACCGGGCGGCGGTGTTTGACCGCGGGAGCGAGGCCCGCTAGATTCCGTTTGGCAAGCGCCCTTGAGTGACGGAGTCATGCAACCTTGCTGATCGCCGTCCCGGTCGCACCAGACGAACCCTCGGGAGGCCCGCCCGTGACCGCCGCGTTCTTCATCACGCTCCGCGAGGGGCTCGAAGCCGCCCTCATCGTCGGCATCATCGGCGCCTACCTGGTCAAGCTCGACCGGCGCGATGCGCTGCGCGGCGTGTGGGTCGGCGTCGGCGCCGCGATCACCCTGTCGGTCGTCGTCGGCCTCGCGATCGTCGCCACCGTCGGGCGCCTGCCGCTCATCGTCCAGGAGAGCATCGAGGGTCTCGCCGGCGCTCATCGCGGTCGTCGTCCTGACCTGGATGCTGTTCTGGATGCGTCGCCAGGGCCGGGCGATGAAGGGCGAGCTCGAGCACGGCGTCGACATCGCCCTGGCCGGTGGCTCGATCATCGCGCTGGCCGGTCTCGCCTTCGTCTCGGTCGCGCGCGAAGGGCTCGAGACGGTCCTGTTCCTGTACGCCATCGGGGCGTCGAGCGGACCGGTCGTCCAGACCCTCATCGCCGCGTTCGCGGGCCTGCTGGTCGCCGCCGGCATCGGCTGGGCGATCTTCCGCGGCCGGCATCCGGATCGACCTGCGGCGCTTCTTCACCATCACCGGCATCGTCCTGATCTTCGTCTCGGCCGGGCTGGTCGCGTTCGCCGTCCACGAGTTCGGCGAGGCCGGGCTCATCACGAACAACGGCGCGGTCTTCGACGTCAGCTCGGTCCTGCCCGAGTCGAGCCCGCTCGGTTCCGTCCTCGCCGGCCTGTTCGGCTACCGCTCGACGCCGACCCCGCTCGAGGTCGTCGCCTACCTGGCGTACCTGATCCCGGTGCTCATCCTCTTCCTGAAGCCCGCCCGGCGGCCGTCGGCAGCGCCGGCCCCGGCCGCCAGCTGATCGGGTCCTCGGTCAGAAGGGCAGGACACCCCCGAGGTCGGGCAGGACGCCGTCCAGGCCGAACAGGAAGATCGTCCCGACGAACAGGCTGAAGATGCCGGCGACGGCGCCGATCGCCACGTAGACCTGCTCGCGCGACTGGCTCGACACGAAGCCGACCGAGCTGAGCAGACGATCGCGAAGTTCGAGATGAGCAGGCCGAGGACGAAGGCGAACAGCATCGGGACGCCGAGGCCCGGCGCTCGACGCCCCGCCGACGGCGGCGATCAGCAGGACCTGCGTCCCGGTCTCGGCGCCGATGCCGTGGATCATCCCGACCCCGAAGGACGTGCCCGTGCCGTACGAGCTCATCTCCAGCGGCTCGACGTGCTCGTGGCCGTGCAGGCGCGCCTGGACGAGGCGCCAGCCGTGCCGGATCCCGTCGAACACGAGCATCCAGCGGCTGCGCAGGCGGAACGTCTCGCCGGCGCTGGCGTAGCGATAGACCGAGTACAGGACCCACAGCCCGAGGGCGACGAGGGTGAACCCGACGATGCGGCCCATGATCGGGTCGAGCCAGTCCGGGAGGAGCGCGCCGAACGCGATCGCGGCCAGCCCGAGGGCGATGACGACCGCGCCGTGACCGAGCGCGTAGAGCGTCCCGAGCTTGATCGCCTCGCCCTGTCCGGACAGGATCCGTGCCCGTCCGACGCTCGGTCGGGTCGGCGATGGCTGGGGGAGACGGTCGCGGCACCCGGGCCGGCGTCGTGGGTCCGGACCTCGAGCGGCGCCGCCGTGATCGTGGTGGTCGCCCGGACACGGTCCCGTGCTGGCCGTGTGGGCCGCCTCGGCCATGCCCGCGGCGGCGGTCGTGCTGGTGATGTCGGTGATCGCCGCGATGTGGTCCCAGTCGATGCCGTGGCGGACGCCGAGCAGCAGACCGGTCGAGCAGGATGCCGAGGTCCGCCGCGGGGGTGGCGGCGGTGGCGACCGCGGCGATGAAGTCGAACATCGCGGGGATCCTTGTGCGGGGAGCGATGAGGGTACCGGACGGGGCGGATATCGCAACGGGTTGCATCTGAACGATGTTGCGTCTTCTCATCTATCCTTTCGCGCGATGACCCCGATCGGATCAGCGATCGCACCCGAGGACGTCGCCTGGACGGACGTCCGTGACCGGTTGCGCGCCCGCGGCCTGCGCTGGACGCCGCAGCGGCGGACCCTGATCGAGGTCCTGTCGCACGCCGACGGCCACGTCACCGGCGCCGAGCTCGTCGAGCGCTGCCGCGCCATCGACGCGACGACGACGCCATCGACCGTCTACCGCACGCTGGACGTCCTCGAGGAGCTCGGGCTGCTCAGCCACAGCCACGGCGCCGACGGGCGCGAGGAGTTCCACGTCCGCCCGCTCGCCATCCACGGCCATCTCCACTGCATCGGCTGCGGCACGACCTGGGAGATCGGCGCGGACGAGGCGGCGGCGCTGGTCGAGTCGCTCGAGCGCCAGCGCGACTTCGCCGTCGACCTCAGCCACCTCTCGATCGCCGGGCGCTGCGCCGACTGCCTCGCCGCGATGGCCGACTGAGCGTGGCCCGGACAGGGCATGCTGCCCAGCTGCACGGCCGCAACCGATCCCGCCCGGGCCCGGCCAGGAATCGGTCTGGGACTACCCGCGTCCGCCACGCGTCGAGCCGGTCCCGGAGCGATTGCGCGTCGTCGTCGACGGCGAGGTCCTGGCCGAGACGACCCGCGGCTTCCGGGTCGCTCGAGACGGCCGGCGCGCCGGTCTACTACTTCCCGCCCGACGACGTCCGGATGGAGCGCCTGGCGCCGAGTCCGCACCACCGGTCTGCGAATGGAAGGGCGACGCCTCGTACCACCGCTATCGTCGCGGCCGAGCGGCCGGACGATCGACAACGTCGCCTGGACCTACCCGGACCCGAACCCCGGCTACGAGATCGCTGCGCGACTACCTCGCCTTCTACGCCGGACGCGTCGACGAGGCATGGGTCGGCGACGAGCGCGCGACGCCGCAACCGGGCCACTTCTACGGCGGCTGGGTCACGTCGCGGATCGTCGGGCCGATCAAGGGCGAGCCGGGATCGGCCGGCTGGTAGACCGAGACCGACGCAGCGGCGGCCGCGAGCGCGCTCAGTCGCCGGACGGGACGCCGACGATGTTGAACCCGCCGTCGACGTACAGCACCTCGCCGGTCACGGCGCTCGACAGGTCCGAGGCGAGGTAGAGCGCCGCTCCGCCGACGTCCTCGGGCGTGATGTTGGCGCGCAGCGGGGCGATGTCGGCGAACCCGCGGTACATCCCCTTGAAGCCCGCGATGCCGGCCGCCGCGAGCGTCCGGACCGGGCCGGCGCTGATCGCGTTGACCCGCACGCCGTCCGGTCCGAGGTCCGCGGCGAGATACCGGACCGACGCCTCGAGCGCGGCCTTGGCCACGCCCATCACGTTGTAGTTGGCGACGACCTTCTCGGCGCCGTAGTAGGTCAGCGTGATGACCGACGAGCCGCGCCGGAGCAGCGGCCGCGCCGCGCGCGTCAGCGCCACGAGCGAGTAGGCCGAGACGTCCAGCGCGAGCGCGAACCCGTCGCGCGAGGTGTCGACGAAGCCGCCCTCGAGGTCCTCGCGCTTGCGCGAAGGCCAGCGCGTGGACGAGGATGTCGAGCGAGTCGTGCGTCTCGCCCCAGCGCGCGAAGACGCGGTCGATCTGCTCGTCGGACTGGACGTCGCACGGCTCGATGAAGGTCGACCCGATCGACTCGGCGAGGGGCCGGACGCGCTTCTCGATCAGGCTCTCGACCGACGAGAAGCCGACCTCGGCGCCCTCGGCGTGGAGCGCCTCGGCGATCCCCCAGGCGATCGAGTGGTCGTTGGCGACGCCGAAGATGAGCGCCGTCTTGCCCTCGAGCAGTCCCATCCGGTCCTCCGCGCGTGTCGTCGCCGGGCAGCCTACCATCGGCGGATGGCACTGGATCCACTCCGGGCCGCGCTCCAGGGCGTGCGCGGGCTGGTCCTCGATGCCGACGGCGTCCTCGTCCTCAAGGGCGAGCCGCTGCCGGGATCGGTCGAGGCGATCCGGAGCGCTCGACGATCGCGGGATCCCGTTCCGCGTCGTCACCAACTTCTCGCAGATGCACCGCGAGACGCTGGCCGGCTGGATCGGCAAGAGCGGGCTCGCGATCGACCCGGGCCGGATCATCACGGGGACCTCGGCGACCGCCGCCTACACCGCGGCGGTCCATCCCGGCCGGCCGTTGTTCGTGCTCGCCGCCGCGGACGCGCGCCGCGAGTTCGACGGCCAGCGGCTCGTGACGGCGGACGAGGCCGATGCGCTGCCCGCCGGCGAGGTGGCGGCCGTCGTCCTCGGCGATGCCGGCGACGACCTGTCGTACCGGAACATGGACGTCGCCTTCCGGCTGGTCCAGGGCGGAGCGGACCTCCTGGCCATGCACCGCAACCCGTGGTGGCTGACCCCGGCCGGGATGACCCTCGACGCGGGGGCGTACGTGGTCGGCCTCGAGTTCGCGACCGGCAAGCGGGCGACGATCCTCGGCAAGCCATCGGCCGTCGTCTTCCGCCAGGCCGTCGCCGGGTTGCAGGCGGACCTCGGCGAGCGGGCGCCCGCGTTCGGCGTTCGCGATGGTCGGTGACGACCTGTCGGCGGACGTCGCCGCGGCGCAGCGCGTCGGGCTGCGCGGCATCCTGGTCCTGTCCGGCAAGACGGACCGGGCGGAGGTCGACCGTGCCGCCAGGGGCCGTGGCCGCGGGCCGGACGGGATCGCCCCCACGCTGGCCGACGTCGTGGCCGCGCTAGACTGACCGCAACCTTCCCGACCCCCGACCGACCGCACGAGGCCCACCACCATGACGACCGAGTCCAAGCCGCGCATCAAGATCACCTACGCGACCCTGAGCGCCGACAACGAGGAGCTGCACGCAGGCTTCGAGGCGGCCGTGACGACGGCAAGGACGCAGCTCGGCTGGCAGTACAAGAACTACATCGACGGCGAGTGGCGCGATGGCGCCGAGACGTTCGAGGCGCGCTCGCCGATCGATCGGGACCTGCTCTTCGGGACGTTCGCGACCGCCACCACGGCGGACGTCGACGAGGCGGTCGCCGCAGCGCGTGCCGCCCAGCCGGCGTGGGCCGCGGTGCCCTGGCGCGAGCGCATCGCCATCGTCCGTCGCGCGGCCGAGTACATCAGCGACCACCTGATGGCGTACTCCGCCGACATGGCGATCGAGGTCGGCAAGAACCGGATCGAGGCGCTCGGCGAGGTCGAGGAGTCCGCCGACCTCCTGCGCTACTACGCGCAGACGATGGAGGACAACGACGGCTACGACCACCCGATGGGCAACCTCGGCGACGCCGCGGTCCACACCCGGTCCGTGCTCCGGCCGCACGGCGTCTTCGCCGTCATCAGCCCGTTCAACTTCCCGATGGCCCTGGCCAGCGGCCCGACGGCTGCCGCCCTGCTCGGCGGCAACACGGTCGTCCTCAAGCCGTCGAGCGCGTCGCCGCTCTCGGCGGTCAACCTGATGATGGCCTACATCGAGGCCGGCGTTCCCAAGGGCGCGATCAACCTCGTCATGGGCCCGGGCGACACGGTCGGCCAGGCGCTCCAGGACCACCCCGGCATCGACGGCATCGTGTTCACCGGCTCGTACGAGGTCGGGATGCGGCTGTTCCACTCGTTCTCGAAGGCGTGGCCGCGGCCGACGCATCGTCGAGATGGGCGGCAAGAACCCGGCGATCGTCTCGCGCAACGCCGACCTCGAGGAGGCGGCCGAGGGGATCATGCGCAGCGCCTTCGGCTTCGGCGGCCAGAAGTGCTCGGCCAACTCGCGGGTCTACGTCGAGCGGCCGGTCCACGACGAGCTGGTCCGGCTGCTGGTCGAGAAGACCGAGAAGATCGCCGTCGGCGACCCGCTCGTCCGCGCCAACTGGATGGGCCCGATCATCGACCAGCGCGCCGTCGACCGGCACCAGGCCGCCGTGTCCGAGGCGCGCCGCGATGGGACTGTCTTCACCGGCGGCGAGCACCTGACCGACGGCGATCTGGCCCGCGGCTTCTATGTCGAGCCGACCGTCGTCGGCAACCTGCCGACCTCGCATCGCCTGTTCCGGGACGAGCTGTTCGCGCCATTCACCGCGGTCGCCGCGGTCGATTCGATCGACGAGGCCGTGGCCCTGGCCAACGACAACGTGCTCGGCCTGACGGCCGGCATCTACAGCGAGGATCCGGCCGAGGTCCAGCACTTCCTCGACACCGTCGAGGCGGGCGTCCTCTACGTCAACAGGCGAGCCGGCGCGACGACCGGCGCGTGGCCGGGCGTGCAGGCGTTCGGTGGCTGGAAGGGCAGCGGCTCGACCGGCAAGGCCGGACTGTCGATGTACTACGTCGCCCAGTTCATGCGCGAGCAGTGTCGTACCGTCGTCGACTGACGCGCCGCGGGACGGCGCGGGCGTCGCGTTGCCGCTTCCGCTCGCTCGCTCACGCACGGGTTCACGGCCGAGGGCACGCTCCAGTCGATGGACGTCCACCGGGGCGTGCCGGTCGATGCCGTCTCGTTCTCGCGGATCCGTTCCGTGGCACGTGTCCCGGGCGGCGAGCCGGTCTGACCTCCGCGCCCGGCATCGGGCATCCGCCCGGCTATACTCCGCTCCGAGATATCCACTCTGCATACTCGTTATGCATTCGAAGCAGAGGTGCACCTTGTCGTCGGGCGCGTCGCGCATCGCCGGAGACCGGCCGGTCCCGCACATCGTCACGGAGCTCCCCGGGCCGAAGGCGCGAGCCCACGTCGAGTTCGACGAGACCTGGACGTCGCCGAGCCTCCCGCGGGCGTACCCGATCGTCCCGGTGCGGGGCGACGGCCTGACCGTCGAGGACATCGACGGCAACCTGTTCCTCGACTTCGCGGCCGGGCATCGCGGTCAACTCGACCGGTCACGCGCACCCGCAGGTCGTCGCCGCGATCAAGGAGCAGGCCGCCGAGCTCATCCACTTCTCCGCGTCGGACTTCTACCTGCCCATCTACCCGGAGGTCTGCCGCGAGCTGGCTCGCATCGCGCCGATCTCCGGCCGGGTCCGCGCGTATCTCGGCAACTCCGGCACGGAGGTCGTCGAGGCGTCGATCAAGCTCGCCCGGTTCGCGACCAAGCGGCCGTACATCGTCGCGTTCCTGGGCGCCTTCCACGGGCGGACGTACGGGTCGGTCTCGCTGACCGCCTCGAAGGCGAAGTACCACGCCGGTTTCGGGCCGCTGCTGCCGGGCATCTTCCACGCCCCGTACGGCAAGGTGGAGGACCTGCGCTGGTTCGACGAGGTCCTGTTCGACAAGCTCGCCCCGGCCAACGAGGTCGCCGCGATCATCGTCGAGCCGATCCAGGGCGAGGGCGGCTACATCGTCCCCGAGGACGGCTTCCTCCAGGGCCTCCGCGCCATCTGCGACCAGCACGGCATCCTGCTCATCGCCGACGAGATCCAGTCGGGCGCCGGGCGCACCGGCAAGATGTGGGCGGTCGACCACTGGGGCGTCGAGCCCGACATCCTGCTCACCGCCAAGGGCATCGCGTCCGGCATGACCCTGGGCGCGATGGTCGCCCGCGCGGAGCTGCTCGAGACCTGGGGGGCGGGGGCGCACGGCTCGACCTACGGCGGCAACCCGGTCGCCTGCGCGGCCGCGCTTGCGACGATCGAGCTGCTCGAGGGCGGCCTCATCGAGAACGCCGCCGTCCGCGGCGAGCAGGCAGGGGCCGGTCTCCGCCCGCTGATCGATCGGTACGACGGGCTCGTCCGCGACGTCCGCGGCAAGGGCCTGATGCTCGGCATCGAGTTCGACACGGCCGACCACGCCGAGGAGGTCCAGTGGGCCTGCTTCGAGCGCGGGCTGCTCGTCCTCGAATGCGGCAAGTCGAGCGTCCGGATGTCGCCCGCGCTGACCGTCTCCGAGGCCGAGATGACGACCGCGCTGCGGATCTTCGGCGAGGCGGTCGACGACGTCGCGAGCCGTGGCGGCGCGATCGCGCGTGAGGCGGCCCTGGCCGGCGCCATGCACGACGGCGAGGTCGGCGGCTGACCGACGGACAACGGCGGGACGGCGATACTGCCCGGGTGAGCACCAGCAAGGTCGCGACGATGCGCGACGCGATCGCGACCCTCGTCCGCGACGGCGACACCGTCGCGATCGAGGGCTTCACCCATCTCATCCGCTTCGCGGCCGGTCACGAGATCATCCGCCAGCGCAAGCGCGACCTGACCCTTGCCCGGCTGACGCCGGACGTCATCTACGACCAGATGATCGCGGCCGGCGTCGCCCGCAAGCTCGTCTTCTCGTGGCTCGGCAATCCGGGTGTCGGCGGGCTCGGCGCCATCCGGCGACGGATCGAGGGCGAGATCCCGGACGAGCCGCTCGAGGTCGAGGAATACAGCCACTTCGGGATGGTCGGTCGCTACACCGCCGGCGCGATGAACCTGCCGTTCTTCCCGCTCCGGAGCTACTTCGAGACCGACCTGCCCGTCGCCAACCCGCTCATCCGGCCGATCGCCTCGCCCTACGGCGACGGGACGGTCTACGCGGTGCCGCCGCTCCGGCCGGACGTGACGATCGTCCACGCCCAGCGGGCCTCGGCCGGCGGCGACACCCAGGTCTGGGGCCTGCTCGGCTGCCAGAAGGAGGCGGCCTTCGCCGCCGAGCGGGTCATCGTCGTCGTCGAGGAAGTCGTCGACGAAGACGTCATCCGGGCCGATCCGAACCGGACGATCATCCCGGGCCTCATCGTCGATGCCGTCGTCGTCGAGCCGTGGGGCGCGCACCCCTCGTACGTCCAGGGCGCGTACGACCGCGACAACCGGTTCTACCTCGACTGGGACGCGATCACCCGCGACGAGGCGGCCACGCAGGCGTGGCTGCGACGAGTGGGTCCACGACCTCGATGGCCGGGCCGCCTACATGGACAAGCTGGGTACGGACCGGATCGCGTCACTCCGGCCGGGCAGTGCGCCGTCCGGCTCCGTGGACTACGGGTCGTACCGCTGATGGCCAGCGTGCGCTACCTCGTCGCCGACGTCGACCGAGCCGTCGCGTTCTACCGCGATCAGCTCGGCTTCGAGCTCAACGAGCAGATGGGCGCGGCTTTCGCGCGGGTCCGCCGCGGCGACCTGAGCCTGTGGCTGAGCGGCCCGACCAGCTCCGCCGCGCGGCCGATGCGCGATGGCCGCGAGCCGGTCCCCGGTGGCTGGAACCGGTTCGTCATCGAGGTCGAGGACCTGGCGGCGGCGGTCGCGCGGCATGACGCGCTGCCGGGGTCGCGTTCCGGAGCGCCGATCGTGGTCGGACCGGGCGGCCGTCAGATCATCGCCGACGATCCGGACGGCAACCCGATCGAGCTCTTCGAGCCGCGCCGATGACGGCGACCCGCCCGCTGATGATCCTCGTCGCCGGGCCCTATCGCTCCGGCACCGACGGCGACCCGGCCCGCATCGCGGCCAACGTCGAGGCGATGACCGCGGTCTCGCTCGAGCTCTTGCGCCGCGGCCACCTGCCGGTGATGGGCGAGTGGTTCGCGCTGCCGCTCATCGAGGAGGCCGAGCGCGGCGGCGCGAGCGACGCCTTCGACGAGATCTTCCACCCCGTCGCCGAACGGCTGCTCGAGCGGTGCGACGCCTGCCTGCGGATCGGCGGCCCGTCCGAGGGCGCGGACCGGATGGTCGCCACCGCACGAGCGGCTCGGCAAGACCGTCTACCTCGACCTCGGGGACGTCCCGTGACCGAGCCGGGCGCGTTCACCAAGTCGGAGATGATGATCGTCGCGGCCGCGCGCGAGCTCGCCGGGCAGCGCGTCTGCTTCGTCGGCGTCGGGCTGCCCAACATCGCGGTCAACCTCGCCAAGCGGACCGTCGCGCCCGAGCTCGAGCTCGTCTACGAGGCCGGCGTCTTCGGGGCGCGGCCCGCCCGGCTGCCGCTGTAGCATCGGCGACCCGACGATCGTGACCGGGGCGACGGCGGTCGTGAGCATGCTCGAGCTGTTCGGCTACTACCTCCAGCGCGGGCTGATCGACGTCGGGTTCCTGGGCGCCGCGCAGATCGACCGGTTCGGCAACATCAACACGACCGTCATCGGCCCGTACGACCACCCGACGACGCGGCTGCCCGGCTCCGGCGGCGCGTGCGAGATCGCGATCAACGCCCGCCAGGTGTTCGTGATCATGCGCCAGAGCACGCGCAGCTTCGTCGAGACGATCGACTTCCGGACGTCGCCCGGCAACCTCGGTGGCGCCGAGGAGGCCGAGCGGATCCGGCGCGAGGGCGGCTGGCTCGGTCGCGGACCGACCGTCGTCGTCACCGACCTCGGCATCTATCACTTCGACGACGCGGGCGAGATGCGGCTCGACTCGCTCCATCCCGGGGCGACCGTGGAGGCGGTGCGCGACGACGATCGGCTGGGAGGTGGCGGTCGCGCCCGGACCTTGCCGCGACGCCCGGCCCCGACGGACGCCGAGCTCCGGCTCATCCGCGAGGAGCTCGATCCCGGGCGGCGTCTACACGAAGTAGGGCAAGCCGGTCTGGTTGCGGCTTGGCCGCCGCGACCCGGCTCGGTCAGCCCTTGGTGAAGTTGACCAGGAACTCGAGCGTGCCGGTGTCGGCGATCGAGACGATGAACCCGCCGATGTTCGGGGCCGTGATCGAGTAGTCCGAGAGCGGGAACGTGAGCGAGCCCGCGACCTGGATCGTGCCGTTGACGAGCTGCGCCTTGGCCGGGATCGCGACCGACTTCGTGACGCCGTGGAGAGTCAGGTCGCCGGTCAGGGTGACATCCGACGCGCGTCCCGGCCAGCGCCGCCGCCGGGATCTCGACCGGCTTGGTCAGGGTGAACGTCGCGGTCGGGAACTGTCGGTCTGGAGCCCTTCGTCGCGCATGCGGTTGTCGCGCTGCGACTTGTCCGAGGTGATCGAGGTCGTGTCGACGGTCAGCGCGCCGGCCGTCAGGGTCGTCGTCGAGCCGGATGACTCGAGCGTGATGGAGCCGGTGACCTGGTCGGTCCGGCCGACCGCATCGCTCTCGGCGGGCAGGTTGGCCAGCTGCTCGCGGACGCGGTAGCCGGCGACGCTCTGCGGCGGCGACGGTCCAGGTCCCGGCCACGGATCCATCCGAGGTCGTCGCGGGAGCCGTGCTCGCGCTCGTGCCCGTCCCGGTGCTGGCGGCCGGTGCGCTGGTCGCGGCGGGCGTGCTGGACGCCGTCGGGAGGGTCAGGGCCGCGGCGCTGTCGCCGCGCAGCACCTGGTCGTAGACGATGAAACCGCCGATGCCGACCGCGATGACGACGACGCCGATGGCGAGGAGGAGCCGGGACCTGGACATGTGGGCATTCTCCGTTGGAGCGGGACATCCCGTCCCGACACCCCGAACGCTGGCAGCGCTTCCTGAGACGGGCCTGAGAAACGCGCCGCCACGCCCTACTGCAGGGTCTCGGCGATGGCGATCGCAGCGTCGCGCCCCAGCGACGTCTCGAGCCGGTAGGTGATCGGGCCGTCTGCCCAGAGCAGGACGTCGCCGACCCAGCGGCGCGACTCCTGGACCGGCCCGTTCGGACCTTCGTAGAAGAAGAAGTGCGGGTCGCCGGACACCCAATACCCGGGCTGACCGCCGACGCGGACCCGTTCGGCGGTCGTCCCGGCGCCGAGGACCTTCGTGAACCAGCCGTCGTCGACCGCGCCGCGGAAGGCGGTCAGGACCAGGCCGACACCCGGCTCCTCGGTCGCGGGCAGCCGGTCCGATGATGGCCAGACCAGCGCGACCTGGTCGTTGAGGGCGGGGTCCACCCAGGCCGAGACCGGCGGCCCGATGGTCGGGTCCGCCGGGATCCGGACCGGGAACCGCGCTCGCTCGCCGAGCACGCCGAGGCTGACCTGCTCGCCGAGGCCCATCCGGCTGCCGAGGGGCGGAGGGGTCCTGGACGCACCGCCGACCGCGGACGGGACGGCGCTCGCGGATGGCGAGGGCGCCGCGGACGGCCCGCCGAAGATGATCCGGAGGCCCGGCAGCCCGAGTCCGGCGGCGCCGGCCACCGCGGCGAGGGCGAGCAGGGCCACGATCGCGAAGACGAGCGCCCGCCGCGCAGGGGTCCAGCGCCAGCGCGTCGATCGACGGGGTTCGCCGCGAGGCGCGCCGTCGACGGCCGGCGCCGCGCCCTCGCGGACGATCCGCGCGCGAACCAATGCGGCGATGTCCGGGCCGCCGGCCACCAGCTCGGCCGCGGGCCACGCGACCTCGCCGGCCATCGCGCGCAGGGCCGTGCCGAGGTCCTCGTCGGACCGGAGGTGGAGCGGCACGCTCGGCCGGTCAGCCATGGGCCGCCTCGCCTTCGATCGCCGCGAGGGCTTCGCGCAGCCGACCGAGCGCCCGCGATGTCCGCGACTTCACGGTGCCGGCCGGAAGGGCGAGCGCCTCGGCCGTCTCCGCCTCGGACAGGTCGAGGAAGTAGCGGGCGCCGATCACCTCGCGGTCCTCGTCACGCAGCAGGCCGAACGCGGCGCGGAGCTGCTCGCGCGCCTCGCCGGCGAGGTACTCGGCCTCCGGTGAGTCGGCCACGGCGTCCGACCCGGCCAGCCCTGAGGCGCGCAGCGCGAGGCCAGTCCGCCGGTCCGCGGAGCGCCGCCGGTTGCGCGCCTCGTTGGCCACGATCCGCAGCAGCCACGGCCGGAAGGGCGCTCCGGCCCGGAACCGGGCGAGCGCCGCGTACGCCTTGAGAAAGCCTTCCTGGACGGCATCGGCTGCGTCGGCCTCCGGAGCGACGAGATAGGCGGTGCGCATGGCGACATCCTGGTAGCGCCGCACGAGCGTCTCGTACGCGGCGACATCACCAGTCAGGGCGCGGCCGATCAATGCTGCGTCGTCTTCCAGACTTCCTCCGCGCGCAACCGTACCAACTACACCGGCCGGCCCCGACCCGGTTCCCGGCCCTCGGGAATGCAGAGCGCACCAGGGCATTCGTCCACCGTCCGCATCACGCGCGTGCCGACCGCCGATCGCAGGACGGATGGCCCTCCTTTCGGGCCGAACGGCCGGTCCCAGCGGCAAGCGGGGCCGTCACCGTTGTCGGTGACACGGAGGTGTGCTTGACATGTCGACGGGCATTCCCATCGACGCGGCGCTCGCATCGGGCTGGTTCGGGGCCGGTCTCCCGGAGACGACCCGGACACGCCTGGTCGAGCTCGCGGAGCTGACGTCCATGCCGGCTGGAGCGATCGCGCTGCGCGAGGGCTCCCCGGTCGATTCGCTGGGTGTCGTCGTCGACGGCCGCCTCGCGATCCGGCTGGCGGTCCCGGGCCGCGGCGCGGTGACCGTGCTGACGGTCGAACCCGGCGATTGCATCGGCTGGTCCGCCCTCGTGCCGCCGTTTCGTGCGACGTCGACGGTCGTCGCGATCGAACCGACGACCCTCGTGACCTTCGCCGGACCCACCCTGAGGGGCGCGATGGATGCCGATCCGGCCCTTGCTGCGGCTGTCCTGCGGCGCGTGCTGGACGCGGTGTCACGGCGCCTCACTGCGACCCGGACGCAGCTGCTCGACCTCTTCACCGGAACGGACCAGGAACCATGGTGATCCCGACGCAGGAGGCCGGCCGGTCGGACCCGACCCGCTGGCTGCCGTTCGACGACCTCGACCGTCTCCTCGAGGCGCTCCGTGCCGACGGGCGCACGATCATCGGTCCGGTCGTGCGGGACGAGGCCATCATCCTCGACGAGATCACGAGCGCCGATGACCTGCCGGCCGGGAGGGGCGCCGAGACGGCTCCCGGACGCTACCGGCTGACGCGCCGCGAGGACGCCAGGCGGTTCGACCACGCCGTCGGGCCGATGTCCCCGAAGCGCTGGACGTTCCCACCGCGTGCACCCATCCGCGTCGGCAAGCGGACAGCGTCCGGTGTCCGCTTCACCGGTTCGGAAGCTCATCCTGCCCCCCTCGCGCTCCTCGGCGTGCGGGCCTGTGAGCTGGCCGCCCTCGGCATCCAGGATCGCGTCCTGCTCGACGGCCAGGCGATCGACGGCGACTATCGCGCACGCCGCGCCGCGACCTTCGTCGTCGCCGTGGAATGCGCGACACCGACCTCGACCTGCTTCTGCACGTCCATGGGCACGGGGCCGGAGGTGACCGCGGGTTTCGACGTTGCGCTGACCGAGCTCGACGAGGGCTACGTCGTGCGGACCGGATCACCGGCCGGGTCGGCGTTGGTCGCGTCGCTCGACCTGCCGGTCGCCGATCCGTCGGCCCTGGAGGCGGCGGCCGACGTCGTCGCCGGCGCACGACGGGCGATGGGCACCCCGTTGGACATGTCGAACGCACCGGCGGGCCTCGCCGGCGCCCCGGAGCACCCGGGCTGGGAGGCCGTCGCCGAACGCTGTCTGGGCTGCACCAACTGCACCCTCGTCTGCCCGACCTGCTTCTGCACGAGCGTCGTCCAGAAGTCCGATCTCGATGGGACGACCTCGACCGAGGAACGGACCTGGGATTCCTGCTTCGCCGACGGTTTCGCGAAGGTCGCGGGTGGCTCGTTCCGGCCGCACGGCAAGGATCGCTACCGCCAGTGGCTGACCCACAAGTTCTCCACGTGGTGGGACCAGTTCGGCTCCAGCGGCTGCGTCGGCTGCGGGCGGTGCATCGCCTGGTGCCCGGTCGGCATCGACGTCCGGGAGGAGCTCGCGGTCATCGCCGGCGTCGGACCAGTCCCGATGCCGCAGATCGCCCGCCCGGGCGCTCCCGCGTCCGCCCGCGCGCCGATCCCGCTGATCCCGATCGCGGCGCCGGTACCGGCACACGCGACCGTGCCAGTCGTCAGGTCCGCGCCGGCCCCGGCCCTCGGCGGCTTCGTGACCGTCCACGTCGACGGCACCACCCGCGAGACGACGGACACCGTGACGCTCCACCTCCGGACGACGGATCGCCGCCTGCTCGCCGGGCGGCCCGGCCAGTTCGTGATGGCCGCCCTGCCGGCCTTCTCCGCTGCACCGATCTCCATCTCGCGCTTCCGTCGCGATGGGATCGACCTGACCATCCGCGCGGCAGGTCCGGCCACCCGGGCCCTGACCGGACTCGAGCGCGGCGAGACCCTCGGCCTGCGCGGCCCCCTCGGCCGTGGCTGGCCGGTCGGGGAGACGGCCGGCCGCGACGTCGTCATCGTCGCCGGCGGGATCGGGCTCGCCCCGCTCCGACCGCTCATCGACGCCTGTCTGGCCCAACGCGATGCCATCGGGACGATCCGGCTCTTCCTCGGGGCCCGGACTCCGGCCGACCGGCTGTTCGTCGGCGAGGTCGGCCGTCTCGCCGCCGGCGGACTGATCCAGGTGGAGGAGACCGTGGACCGGGCCGGGCCGGACTGGCTCGGCCGCGTCGGGATCGTGACCCAGCTGTTCGACCGCGCCACCTGGGACGGCCGCGACGCCGTCGCGTTCATCTGCGGACCGGAACGGATGATGCAGGCCACCTCGGACGTGCTGTCCGCTCGGGGCATCGGCCCCGACCGCACCTGGGTCACGCTCGAGCGCAACATGTCGTGCGGCGTCGGCCTGTGCGGGCACTGCCAGCTCGGCCGGTTCTTCGTGTGCAAGGACGGTCCGGTGTTCAGCCTCGCGGAGCTCGGGCCCGTGTTCACGACGGAGGGGCTCTGATGTCGCCCTCCAGTCGCCGGGCGGCGCCGCGCCGGCCGCGGGTCGGGGTCGTCAAGTTCGCCTCGTGCGACGGCTGCCAGCTGACCGTCCTGGATCTCGAGGATGACCTGCTGGCCATCGCCGAGCGGTTCGACATCGTCGAATTCCCGGAGGCGACCTCGCGCCGCTCGTCCGGACCGTTCGACGTCCTCCTCGTCGAGGGCTCGATCAGCACGGACGAGCAGCTCGAGGAGCTTCTCCGCCTTCGCCGCGAGACGACCACCCTCGTGACGATCGGGGCATGCGCGACCGCGGGAGGGATCCAGGCCATCCGGAACTGGTCCGACCATGGACCGTGGGCGGCCACCGTCTACCCGCAGCCGGAGCTCGTGGATTCGCTGGCGATGGCGACGCCCGTCGCCGACCACGTGGTCGTGGACGCCGAGCTGCGTGGCTGCCCGATCGACCCGCGCCAGCTGCTCGAGCTCCTGACGGCCCTCGTCGTCGGCCGGCGACCGCAGCTCCCGGACGAATCGGTCTGCGCGGAATGCAAGCGCCGCGGCGCGACCTGCGTCGTCGTCGCGGCCGGGATCGCCTGTCTCGGTCCGGTCACCAGGACCGGCTGCGGCGCGTTGTGCCCGGCCTACGGGCGCGGCTGTTACGGCTGCTTCGGGCCGCGCGGGGACGCCAACGTGACCGGTCTGATCGCCGGCGCCCCGGGCTTCGCGGACGCCGACGTCGCCGCCCGGTTCGCCGGGTTCACGGTCTGGGCGGAGCCCTTCCGCTCCGTCGTGGATGCCCACGGCGGCCCGCCCGGCGCGACACCCGCCGCCCGCCGCCCCGGACACGGAGGCCCGACGATGAGCGACGACCACCCGGCGCCGGCCGAAGACCCAGCGCTTCGAGGTCGAGGGTCTCACCCGCGTGGAGGGCGAGGGCTCGCTCCGGCTGATCGTCGAGGACGGCGACGTCGTCGAGGCGCACCTCGGGATCTTCGAGGCACCACGCTACTTCGAACGCCTGGTTCGTGGCCGGACGCCCGACGAGGTCCTGGACATCGTCGCGCGCATCTGCGGGATCTGCCCGGTCGCCTACCAGATGAGCGCCGTCCACGCATTCGAGGACGTGGCCGGCATCCAGATCGACCCGGCGGTCACGGCCCTGCGCCGGCTGCTGTACTGCGGCGAGTGGATCGAGAGCCACGCCCTGCATGTGTACTTCCTCCACGCCCCGGACTTCCTCGGGTACGCCAGCGCGATCGAGCTCGCCCGCGATCATCGCGTGCTGGTCGAACGGGCGCTCCGGCTCAAGAAGGCCGGTAATCATCTCGTCTCGCTCGTCGGTGGCCGGCCGATCCACCCTGTCACCGTCAGGGTCGGCGGCTTCTATCACGTCCCGACCCGGTCCGAGATGACCGCCCTCCGCCCTGAGCTGACCGCGGCGCTGGACGTCGCCCTCGAGACCGTCGCGGTCGTCGAGGGCCTCGAGCCGCCCGCCTTCGAGCGCGAGCCGCGGCTGGTCTCGCTCCGCCATCCGACCGACTACCCGATGAACGAGGGCCGGATCGTCTCGACCGACGGCCTCGACCTGGCCCCGACCGACTGGGAGGACGCGTTCCGCGAGGACCAGGTCGGCTGGTCCAACGCGCTCCAGGCGCGGACCCATGCCGGCGAGGTCTACCTCCTCGGACCGGCATCGCGGATCACCCTCGCCGGCGACCGGCTCCACCCGCGCGCGGCGGAGGTCCTCGCCAGGACCGGGCTCGCGGATCAGATCCGGCGCAACCCGTTCAGGAGCATCGTCGCCCGGGCGGTGGAGCTGGTCCATGCCACGTCCGAGGCCCTCGACATCATCGACGACTATCGGCCACCCGAGCGCGCGGCCGAGCCCTGGACGCCGGGCCCCGGCGTCGCCGCCTGGGCGACCGAGGCGCCGCGGGGCCTGCTCTTCCATCGCTACGAGCTGGACGAGGCCGGTCGCGTCGCGACCGCCCGGATCGTCCCGCCGACGAGCCAGAACCAGGCCGCCATCGAGGCCGACCTGGGCGATTTCGCGCCATCGGTCCTGCACCTCCCGCACGCTGAGGCCACGCACCGATTCGAGCAGCTGATCCGGAGCTACGACCCCTGCATCTCGTGCGCGACGCATTTCCTGGACCTCCGCGTGGAGCACCGATCGTGAGCCGCGCCATCCGGCCCGTCCGACTTCTCGTCTGCGGCAACGTGGACCGCGGCGACGACGGTGCGCCGCTCGCGGCCGTCGCGTCCCTCCTGCCGAGCCTGCCCCCGCATCTCCTGGCCGACCTGGACGTCAGACGCTGCGAGCAGCTCCAGCTCGAGGACTTGATCGAGCTCCCCGGCGACACGGCCTGCGTCGTGGTCGACGCGGCGATCGGCGTGCGGCCGGGTGCCGTGGTCACGATCGCCCTGTCCGAGGTCCCGGCACGCGACGCCGCGTTCGGCCCGGTCCCGCGCTCGTCGCACATCCTGCCCATCGGCCAGATCGTCGCGATGGCGGAGGTCATGCGCGGGCGGCCGGTCGAGGGCAGCCTGGTCGCCATCGGCGGCACGTCGTTCGGGTTCGGGCCGGGGCTCGCTCGGTCCGTGCGCGAGGCGCTGCCGGCGCTCCAGGCCGCGATCGAGACCGCGCTGATCGCCGCCGCCACCGCACCCGACGCGCTGGCGGTCTGAACCGCTGGGCGGCGACCGTCCCGGCCAAGGCAGGGCCGAATGGCCCGTCGCTTCGGTCATCCTGTCCCTGCCGCGTGAGGCCCGACGAGGCCACGCTCATGGCATGAAGCACCAGCCCGCGCCCCGCTTCCCGGGCCTGCCGGCGATCGTCGACGGCTCGGAAGCCATCGCCCATGTCGAGACCCGGATCTCGGAGGTGGCCTGCGTCTATCCGATCACGCCGTCCACGACGATGGCGGCGATCTTCCAGGCGGCGGTCGCCGCCGGGCGGACCAACCTGTGGGGGACACCCCTCCGATTCATCGAACCGGAATCCGAGCACTCCTCGGCGTCTGCGGCCGAAGGGGCTGCGCTCGCCGGCGGCCGGGTCACGAACTTCACGGCAGGCCAGGGCCTCGTCCTGATGAAGGAGGTCCTCTACGTCATCAGCGGGAAGCGACTCCCCGTCGTCTTCCACGTCGGCGCACGTGCGCTGACCAGCCAGGCGCTCAACATCCACGCCGGGCACGACGACGTGATGGCTGTCGCGGACACGGGCTGGGGGATCCTCTTCGCCCGCAACGCCCAGGAGGCGGCCGACCTGACCGCGATCGCCCGGCGCGTCGCCGAGGCGACCGACACGCCGTTCATGGTCGCCCAGGACGGCTTCCTGACGACCCACACCCTCGAGAACGTCCGGCTCCCCGAGGACGACCTGCTGCGCGACTTCATCGGCGATCCGGCCGAGCGGATCCGGGACCTGTTCGATCCGGCCGAGGCGCTGATGACCGGTGTCGTCCAGAACCAGGACAGCTACATGAAGGGCCGCATCGGGCAGCGCGCCTACACCGACCGGATCCCGGGCGAGCTGGCCGGCGCCATGGCCGAATGGACCGCCCAGACCGGCCGCAAGATCGGCCTGATCGATGCCTACCGCTGCGCCGACGCGGCCGAGATCCTCGTCTCGATGGGCACGATGGCCGACACCGCCATCGCCGTCGTCGACCATCTTCGGAGCCAGGGTCGACCGGTCGGCTGCGTCGCCGTGACGAGCTTCCGGCCGTTCCCGACCGAGGAGCTGGCGCAGGCCCTCCGGCGCGCCCGGGCGGTCGGCGTCGTGGAGCGGACGGACGATCCGCTCGCCGCGGCCAACCCGCTGACCCGCGAGATCCGGTCGTCGCTCTACGACGCGGCGGCCGAAGGCGTGATGGTCCCGCGCGTCCTGTCGTTCTCGGCCGGGCTCGGCTCGCGCGACATCGCCGCGGGTGACCTCGTCGCGGCCTTCGATCACCTGGCCATCCACGGCGAGCCGTCCACCCGGCACGCCGTCCTGGGCATCCATCACCCGCTCGCGCTCGAACGGGTGCCGACCGACCTCCGGCCGGCCGGCTCATGGTCGCTCCGCGGCCATTCGATCGGCGGGTTCGGGTCGGTCACGACCAACAAGCTGGTGGCGACGCTCGCCGGCGAGGTGTTCGACACCTACGTCCAGGCCTATCCCCGCTACGGCTCCGAGAAGAAGGGCCTGCCGACGACCTACTACCTGACCATCGCCGAGGCCCCGATCCGCCTCCACGCGGAGCTCGACTCGGTCGAGTTCGTGCCGCTCCACGACGTCTCCGCCTTCGCCCTCGGCGATCCGCTCGCCGGGCTCGTCGACGGCGGGACGATCTTCCTGCAGTCGCCGATCGCCGACCCGGAGGCGATCTGGCGGTCGATCCCCGCGCCCGTCCGGGCGGAGCTCGTCGCCCGCCGCATCCGGGTGACCGCACTCGACACGGTCAGCCTCGCGGCCGCCTACGCGCCCACCCCCGACCTCCTGATCCGGATGCAGGGCGTGGCCCTGGTCGGGGTCTTCCTGAAGGTCTCGCCGTTCGCGGCGCGGGCGGGCATGGATCGCGACGCCCTCATGCATGCCGTCCGGGATCGCCTGGGGCGCTTCTTCGGCAAGCGTGGCGGGGCGGTCGTGGAGGCCAACCTCGCGGTCATCGAAGCCGCCTATGACGGCCTGGTCGATGTCTCCGCGGCACTCGACCTGCCGACCGGCGTCGATCCGGTGTCCGCTCCCGAAGCCCGTGAACCGGAAGGAGCCGTTCGATGACCACCGCCGCCCGGGCGACGACCGTCGCCGATGTCATGGCGCTCGACCTCATCGTCGTGCGTGCCGATGCGCCGCTGGAGCAGGCGGCCGAGCTCATGGACCACCACCGCGTCAGCGGCCTGCCCGTCGTCGACTCCGCCGGCACGCTCGTCGGCGTCGTCAGCCAGACCGACCTCGTCCGGGCGCGGTCGACCGAGTACCTCTGGGTCAACTGGCCCGGCCTCGCGGTCCGACACCTGATGACCGCCCCGCCGATCACGGTCACGCGCTCGACGCCCCTGTCGGTCGCGGCCGCGAGGATGGAGCGCGATCACATCCACCGCCTGGTCGTCGTCGCCGACGATGACGAGACGATCCCGATCGGGATCCTGTCGACGACCGACCTCGTGCACGACATGGCCCGCCTCGCGCGCGACGCGCGCCAGGGAGACGACCATGTCCGATAGCGAACCGCTCCTCAAGGTCGCCGGCGAGCCGAAGGAGCTGCACGAGACCCGCCTGGGGGCCGCCCTGCCGGTCCTCGACATGCACGCCTACGTCGAGGACTTCGGTCGGTCCGTCGTGCCCGCCTATCGGCGTGGCGTGGCCGACATGGAGCTCCCGGCCGATGCCGGTCTGGCCCGCTCGATCATCCCGCCCGGGACCGCCGCGACACGCGATTTCAGCCGGCTCGCGCCGCGCATCCCCGAGTTCCTGCTCGACAAGTGCGTCGGCTGCATGGCCTGCGTCGCGGCCTGCCCCGACACGGCCATCCTCGCCCGGGTCGTGCCGGAAACGGAGGTTCGTCCGCTGCTCGCCACGTTCGCCGCCGGACAGCCGGACCCAGCCGTCGCGACGGCGACGGGACAGACGCACTTCGCCCCGACGACCAAGTACGGCGACGTGCCGGCGCGCAAGGGCCACGAACGCGGCTCGTTCGGGATCTTCGTGGACCCGGTCCACTGCAAGGGCTGCGCCGAGTGCGTCGAGGTCTGCGCGGCGCTGGGTCATGACGCCCTGGTGATGATCGACAAGGTCGCCGAGGAGCCGAGCGGAGAGGGGACCGTCGAGCGCTACGCACGCGACATGCGGTTCTTCCGCTCGCTGCCGCCGACCCCCGACGTCTACCGCAACGAGAAGGCTCTGGCCGATCTCCTTCTCGGCGAGAACGCGATCGGATACGTCGGCGGGGCCGGCTCGTGCGCCGGCTGCGGCGAGGCGACCGCGATCCGCCAGATGGTCGCGGCCACCCGCCAGGTGCACGGCCCGGAGTCCATGGGGATCGTCGCGGCCACCGGCTGCAACACGGTCTACGGCAGCACCTATCCGTTCAACCCGTACCTCGTTCCGTGGACGAACTCGCTGTTCGAGAATGCGCCGACGGTCGCGATGGGCATCCGCGCCCGCTGGGACCAGGCGGGCCATCCGGAGCGACGCCTGTGGGTGATCGGCGGCGACGGGGCGATGTTCGACATCGGGTTCGGCGCGCTGTCGCGGATGGTCGCCTCCGGCGCCGACATCAAGGTGCTCGTCCTCGACACGCAGGTCTACTCGAACACCGGCGGCCAGGCCTCGACGGCGTCATTCGGCGGCCAGGTGACGAAGCTGTCCGCGTTCGGGAAGGCGATCCACGGTCGGAACGAGCCCCGCAAGGAGCTCGGCCGGATCCTTATCGCCCACGGCGAGGCGTACGTCGCGCAGACCACGCCGGCGCACATCAACCATTTCCTGCGGACGATCATGGAGGCGAACGCCTACCCCGGCCCCGCCGTGGTCATCGCCTATACCCCATGCCAGCCGGAGCACGGCATCGCCGACGACGCCTCAGCGCGGCAGTCCAGGCTCGCGGTCGAGTCCCGCGCCTTCCCGCTCTTCACCTACGACCCACGACGTGGTGCGACCATCGCCGAGCGCCTGTCCCTCCAGGGCAACCCGGCGCTCAAGGGCGACTGGGCGACGGCCCCGGACGGCAGCCCGGTCGACTTCCTGACATTCGCGCGTACCGAGGGACGGTTCGCCCCGCACTTCGGTCCCGACGGGACACCGACCGACGAGATCGTCGCCACCGCCGCCGATCGGCTGGCCGGCTGGCGGACCCTCCAGGAGCTCGCCGGCGTGGCGGTGGGTGCCTGAGCCATGTGCCTCGGTGCCCCGGGCCTCGTCGTCGCGATCGACCCGGACGGCGCCACCGTCGAGTCCGACGGGCGTCGCCGGCGCGCGAACACGCTGCTGCTCCCCGACCTCGCGGTCGGGGAGTGGGTGTACGTCTCCGCCGGGACCGTCATCGACCGCGTCGCCGCGGACGAGGCGGCCGCCATCCGCACCGCCATCGATGCCGCGCGCCAGGAGGACCCCGATGACCATCGAGCGTGAGCCCGCGACCGTCCGGCCGCGCATCCCCGTCACGACCGGCTGGGGCATCGCCCTGGCGTTCGGCGTGGCGCTCGTCAGCGGGATCTCCGTCTTCGTCAACGGGTATGCCGTCAAGCAGGTGCCCGACGCCGCGGTGTACACGACGCTCAAGAACGGTGTCGCCGCCATCCTGCTCATCGGTGCCGCGCTCCTCGTCGTCCGGCGGTCCGAGATCCGCGCTCTCGATCGTCGGGCGTGGGCCGGGATGACGGCCATCGGGGTCATCGGCGGCAGCGTCCCCTTCATCCTGTTCTTCAGCGGCCTGGCCATCGCGAGCGCGCCGACCGCGGCGTTCATCCACAAGACGCTCTTCGTGTGGGTGGCCGTCCTGGCCGTGCCGTTCCTCGGCGAGCGACTGGGCTGGTTCCCGATCGCCGCCCTCGGCATCCTGCTGGCCGGCCAGGTCCTGGCGGCGCCGCCGACCGGCGTCGTCTGGGGGACCGGCGAGACGATGATCCTGGCCGCGACGCTGCTGTGGGCCGTCGAGGTGATCCTCGCCCGGCGACTGCTCGTCGCGGATGTGCCTTCGCCGGTCGTTGGCGCGGCCCGGCTCGGGATCGGTCTGGTCGTCCTCGTCGGCTACCTCGCGGTCAGCGGCCGCCTGCCGACCCTGGTCGGGTTGACCGCGACGCAATGGGCATGGGGCCTGGGGACGGGCGCACTGCTCGCCGTCTACACGGGGACCTGGCTGGCCGCCCTGCGCCGGGCAGACGCCTCGATCGTTGCGAGCGTCCTCGTCATCGGCGCCCCGATCACGGCCGCGCTGGCCGCCGCCGTCAACGGCACGCTGCCGGCACCGAGCGTGGTGCTGGGGCAGGCGCATCATGGCCGTCGCCGTCGTCATCGTCGTTATCGTCGCGATGCGGTCGCGGCGCGATGCGGGTCGTCGCCGCGTGATCCGATGATCGCGACCGACGTCCCCGGCCCGATCCGCTTCGCCCGCTACGCGTACGGTCCGAACCGGCTCGGCTACTGCGGTCCCGATGCCGCCGACGAGCTGCTCGGCGAAGCCGCGGCCGGCGGCGACCTGCGCCGGATCCGGGAGCTGGCCCAGGGTTTCGAGGGAGCGTGGCCCTACCTCGAGCTGATCGCGCGCTCCAACGGGATCGCCGACCCGCTCGACGACCGTGTCGTGGAGGCGTACTGGCTCGGCAGCGAGCTGCTCGAGGCGGTCCCGCCGGGCGCCTTCGCCCGCTCGAACGAGCTGCGCTTCCGCCCGCGCGCCCGCGCGTCGGCCTGGCGCTGGCTCGCGACCAAGGCCCCCGACGGCGCTCACCCGGTCCACGCCTTCCACGTCCTCGACGTCTTCCCGGTGGTCGGTCTGTTGCGTGGCGGTCCGTCGGACGACGTGCTCGGTGTCATCGACCGCTGCCGGATCCGGTGGGGGGTCGTCCGGGACCGGATCGGGGCGGACCTGCTGGTCGATGCGGTGCCGCTCGAGTGGGCCGGGGGCAAGCTGCGACTGGGTCCGGCGCGGGTCGAGACGATCCGCTGCTGGTCCGACGGTCTCGGCTTCATCGACGCGCCGATCCCGGGCGACGACATCGCGATCCACTGGGATTGGGCGTGCGAGCGGCTCGATGCCCGACGGCTCGGCGCGCTCCGTTCCTGGACCGCACGCGAGCTGGCGATCGCCAACCGGACGATCTGAGTCCCGGGGCCCGTCGTGCCGGCTCGGCGGTCGCGTCGGCTACGATGCGGCCGTGAACACCGGTCGCGTCTTTCGCCGCTCGAGCGCCGCCGAACCGCCCGTCGCCGTCGAGGCCTCCGGGTCGACGATCCGGGACGCCGAAGGCAAGGAGTACCTCGACGCGGCCGGCGGGGCCATCGTCGTCAACGTGGGCCACGGCCGTCCCGAGATCGCCGCCGCGATGGCGGCCCAGGCCGGTCGCCTGGCCTACGCCCACGGCAGCGCCTTCACGACCGAGCCGCTCGAGGCGTATGCGCGGGAGGTCGCCCGGTACCTGCCGGTCGACGGTCCCGCGATCTACCCGGTGTCCGGCGGTTCGGAGGCGATCGAGACCGCGCTCAAGCTCGCCCGGGCGTACCACCTCGCGCGCGGGGAGGCGGATCGCCTGATCGTCTTCGCCCGGTGGGGGAGCTACCACGGCAACACGCTGGGCGCGCTCGACCTGTCCGGGCGCAAGCCGCTCCGCCGGCCGTACGAGGGCTGGCTCGGGCGTTTCCGGCACGTGTCGGCGGCCTATCCGTACCGGGCGGACTTCCCCGGCGCGAACGCCCTGGGCACGGCCGATGAGCTGGCCGCCGAGCTCGATCGCGCGTTCGCCGCCGCCGGTCCCGGGACGGTCGCCGCGTTCGTGGCGGAACCGATCGTCGGGGCCACGCTGGCCGCCGCGGTCCCGCCCGAGGGCTACTGGCCGGCGATCGCGGAGGTCTGCCGGCGTCACGGCGTGCTGCTCATCGCCGACGAGGTCATGACCGGGTTCGGGCGGACCGGCCGGTGGTTCGCGCTGGACCACTTCGGCGTCCGCGCGGACATCCTCGTCGCGGCCAAGGGCGCGTCGTCGGGCTACTGGCCGTTCGGGTTCGTGGCGGCCTCGGAGGAGGTCTACGAGGCGGTGACGGGCGGCGGCGCCGGTTTCGTCCACGGCTTCACGTACTCGCATGCCCCGATCGGCGCAGCGGTCGCCCGCGAGGTGCTGCGCATCCTCGAGACGGAGGACCTCATCGCGGCGAGCGCCGCCAAGGGTGCATCGATTGCTCGGCCTGCTGGAGGAGGCGATCGGGGGCCACCCGGCCGTCGGGGAGATCCGCGGTCGCGGCCTGCTGGTCGGCATCGAGCTGGTGGCCGATCGCGAGACCCGCGCGCCGTTCCCGCGTGGCGACCGGATCGCCGAGGCCGTCGTCCGGGGCGCCCGTGAGCGGGGCGTGCTGCTCTACTCCGGGACCGGCAACGCCAACGGCGTCGACGGCGACACGATCCTCCTCGGGCCGCCGTTCATCGTGACCGACGCGGAGCTGGACCGGATCGCGGCCGTGCTGGCCGACACGATCGAGGCCGTGGCCGCGTCCCCGGCGCCGGCCGGCGAAGCCGTCGCGGGCTAGAGGCTACGGCGAGCGCGAGCCGCGGTTCGCGCCGATCAGCAGGAACGCCCCGAGCGCCAGCAGGATGATCGGCAGGAGCAGTCCCGCGAACGACGCGCCGGCGATGTTGGCCGCCCCGACGAGCGCCAGGAGGCCGCCGAACCACAGCTGCCAGCCCCAGCCGCCGCCGCTGACGACACGGACCAGGGCGATGAACAGGAACGCGACCCCGAAGCTGAACGTGCTGAGGCCGTCGTTGTCGATGCCGGCCGCGTTGAGGAGACCGGGCACCGCGAGCGCGGTGATGATCGCGCCGGCGTAGAGCGAGCCCGTGCCGCGGTCGATCGCCCACTTGATCAGGAATGCCAGGCCGATCGCCAGCACGATCAGCGAGCTTGCCGGGGCCGCCTGCGGCACCAGCTGCTGGATCAGGAGCAGCCCCCCGAACACCAGCAGGAAGATGCCGATCCAGGGCAGACCGGGCCGGCGGGTGTCGTCCGGACCCCATTCCCAGTGGTAGACGCGGACGGACGGTTCGCCGGGCATGCGCCCCCCGCTGTCCGGCCCGAGGCGCGTCACCGGTTCCTGCTTGTCGTCCATGGATGGGCCTCCCGGACCTAGTATCCGCGCTCGGGGTCGATCTGGTTGAGCAACGATCCGCCGGCCAGGTAGCGGCGGAGGTTCTCGACGAGCAGGTCGTCGAAGTACCGCGCCGACGTGCCCGAGACGTGCGGCGTGACGATGACGTTGGGCTGGTCCCACCACGGGCTGTCGACCGGCAACGGCTCCTCGGCGAAGACGTCCAGGACCGCGCCTGCGAGCCGGCCGCCGCGCAGCGCCTCGAGCAGGGCCGGCTCGTCGACGAGCGGACCGCGCGCCACGTTGATCAGCCAGGCGTGCGCCGGCAGCGCCGCGATGACCGCCGCGCTGATGGTCCCGCGCGACGCATCGGTCAGCGGCATGGTCAGGATGAGGACGTCGGCGTCACGACAGACCTCCGCCAGCAGCGCGTCGCCGACGATCCGCTCCGGGATCGAGCCGTCCGGGTCGCCCGTGCCCGGCACGAAGTAGCCGGTGTCGGCGCGGTTCTCCGGCCGTGGCTTGACCGCGACGATGCGCATCCCGAGCGCGGACAGCTGGCGGGCGACCTCGCGGCCGATCGCGCCGTAGCCCGCGATCACCGCGCGCCGGTCGCGGACCATCTCGAGGGTCGGCGGCTCGCTCGTCGGCCAGTGGTGGGCGGCCTGATCGGCGGTCCACGTCGTCGTCGGCTGGTGGATCCGCAGGACCATCCCGGTGACGTACTCGCCGATCGGCACGGCGAAGACGCCGCGGGAGTTCGTCACGAGCAGTCCCTTGCGCCAGGGCGGATCGGCCAGCAGATGGTCGACGCCGGCCGAGCGGACCTGCAGCCAGCGTAGCTTCGGGACGCCGGACAGGTCCGCCGGCGCCCGTCCGCCGACAAGGATCTCGACCTCGGGATCGGCCAGGGTTGCGGCGTCGAACGCCCTCCCGAAGACGTCGACGACCTCGAGCCCGGGCGCAAGCGCCTGCATGCGCCCGACGGTCTCGGGGCGGATCTCGGCGTCGAGGATCAGGCGCATCGCGTCAACGATAGCGTCCGCCCCCGACGCGAGAACGACGGTCGCGAGCCGGCGAGCCTACGAGCCGGCGAGGCGCGGTGAGGCCCCCGGTGTCCCCGTGCTCGCCTCGTCCTCGGCGTCCTCGACGTGGCTGAAGCCGAGCCGATCGACGAACCGCCCGAGGATCCCGGGCGCCCACCAGTTCCACTTGCCCATGAGGCGCATGGTGGCCGGCACGAGCAGGACCCGGACGATCGTGGCGTCGACCGCCACGGCGATGGCCATGCCGACGCCGATGCTCTTGATCGTGATGACCTCGGCCAGGGCGAAGGCCGCGAAGACGGAGACCATGATCAGGGCCGCGCCGGTGATCACCCCGGCGGTCTTCGACAGTCCCTCGGCCACCGACGCCGTGTTGTCGCCGGTCCGTCGGTAGGCCTCCTGGATCCTCGAGAGCAGGAGGACCTCGTAGTCCATGGACAGCCCGAAGATCACGCTGAACATGATGATCGGGTTGCCCGCGATGGTGTACCCGAGCGGCTCGAAGTTGAGCAGGTTCGACAGGTTGCCTTCCTGGAAGATCCAGACCAACGCGCCGAAGCTGGCGGTGATCGACAGCAGGGTCATGACGATGGCCTTGAACGGGATGGTGAGAGACCCGAACAGCAGGAACAGGATGAAGCCGCTGGCCAGGAGGGTCAGCCCGACCGCGTACGGCGCGCGCTCCGCCTGCGACACGAGGAAATCGTGGCCGGTCGCGGCGCTGCCGCCGACCTGGGTCGTGATCCCGTCGCCGGCCGGGATCGCGCGGATGACCGGGATCAGGTCGGTCGCCTCCGGACGCGAGGGCGGGAGCGGGCTGATCGCGTCGAGCCGGACCGTGCTGCCGCGGACGTACTGCGCGAGGAGGGCCTCGAGACCGGCCGGGCGCTGGCCGACGGGCTGGGCGTAGAGCGCCGCGACCTGTTCGGGCGTCAGCACGGCGCCGGTCGTCGGGTCGTGGATGGTGAACGGGCTCTCGACCCGGTCGATCCCCTCGAGCCCGTCCACCTGTGCGGCGTAGGCGTCGAGGGCCTTGATGTTGGCGAGGTCGGTGGGCGAGCCCTGGACGTCGGCGAGGACGATGATCGGGGTCGTCTCGCCCGGAGCGAACTCGGTCTGGAGGGCGACGTATGCGTCCCGGCTCTCCACGCCGGGCGGGTAGATCTCGGCGCCGGGCACGCCCTGCTCCAGACGGAGGAACGGGCTGCCGACGATGAGCAGGAAGGCCAGTGTCGGGACGAGGACCGCGATCGGGCCGGCGCATGACGGCGTGCGCGACGCGCTCCCAGCGGGCGGTGCGGGCCGGCTCGACGCCGTCGGCGACCGGCCGGAATCGGTGGCGGAGACCGCTCAGCGACAACGCGTTCACGCGGTGGCCGAGCATCCCGAGGATCGCCGGCAGGAAGGTCAGGGCGAAGACGACCGAGCACAGGACGACGATCGCGCCGGCGATGCCGATCGACCGGATCGCGGGTGCCTCGAACAGCAGCAGGCCGGACAGGCCGATCGCGACGGCGACCCCGCTGAACGCGATGGCCTTGCCGGCGGTGGACACCGCTCGTTCGACGGCCTCGGCGACGGTCCGGCCGCGCCGCAATTCCTCGCGGTACCGGCTGACGATGAAGAGCGAGTAGTCGATGGCAAGGGCCAGCCCGAGCATCGTCGCGATGTTGAGGACGAAGATGCTCATCTCGACCTGCTGGGCGACGAGGTAGATGAGGGCCAGGCTGCTCGGGATCGCCAGGCCGGCGACGAGCAGCGGCATCCCGGCGGCCACGATCGAGGCGAAGACGAGGATCAGCACCAGCGCGACGACCGGCAGCGAGACGATCTCCGCCTTCTGGAGGTCCTTCTCGGACTGCTCCGCAGAGTCCTTCGTGATCGGCCCGTAGCCGGTCAGCGCGACCGTGTAGCCGGCCGGCGGGACGATCGCCGCGCGGATCGGGTCGACGACCTCGACCGACTGCTCGTCGGTGACGTTCAGCTCGACGACGATGTACGCGGCGTCCCCGGCGGTGCTGATGAAGCGCGGATCGCCGGTCTCGGCGTAGCCGATGATGCCGGTGACCTCGGGCACGGTCGACAACCCGGCGGTCGCCGTCTTGATCGCCCCCTGGAACTCGTCGGACTTCGCGTCGGCCCCGGGCGTCTCTGACCGGAAGAGCGCGATGACCGAGCTCTTGCCGGCGCCGAACTCGGTGTCCAGGCGGGCCGCGACGGCCGCCGATTCGGAATCGGCATCGAGCCAGCCGCCTGCCGACAGGGCCGATGAGGTCTGCGTCGCGAGCACGGAGCTGGCGATCGCGATGATGACGGCGACGAGGGCGACGGGTCGACGGAAGCGGTAGACGAACGCTCCCCAGCGGCTGAACATCGGAGTTCCTCTCGGGACAAGGTCGGACCCGAGGAAGATAGAGAATGACCATTCGTTTTGTCAAGACGTGATGGTTGCGCTCCGCACGACCGTGCGCTAGATTGCGATGAACGTCCATTCTCTTTGGGAGTCGATCGTGCCCCGTGTCAGCGCCGCCCACGAGCAGGAGGTCCGGGACCGGATCCTGTCCGCCGCGGCCCGCGTCTTCAGCCAGAAGGGCTACCACAGCTCGACCATCGCGGACATCGTCCGCGAGAGCGGTCTGTCGGTCGGGGCCATCTACAGCCACTTCTCGGGCAAGGACGAGCTCATCCGGCTGACCTGCGACGAGCTCGCGACGCGCGGCCTGGACGAGCTCGCTCATCGCCTCGCGCCCGCGCGGACTACAGCGGAACGGCTCGCGATCGCGGTCGCGCTGTACGTCGAGACGATCGACGACTACGACGGCGACCCGGGCCAGGTCTCGCTCGTCCAGGCCTGGGCGGAGGCGGATCGCGAGCCGGGCGTCCGCGAGATGCTGGCGGCCCGTCGCGAACGGCTGGCCGGTGCCGGCCAGCTCCTCCTGCGGCAGGGCGTGCTCGCCGGCGAGCTCCCGGCCGGGCTCGACGTCGACGCCGTGACGCGCGGCCTGCTGGCGCTGCTGGACGGCCTGCTGCTCCAGAGGATCGAGGCCGGTCCGGCCTACCGGCCGGCCGATCTCGAGCGCCGCGCCGGCGCCATCGTCGAGCTCCTGCTCGCGGCCGCGGGTGCATCGCGGCCGAACGTCCCGGAGCCACTGCCGACGGCGTAGCATCGCCACCCATGGCCCACGTCCAGACCGTCCTCGGCCCGATCGACCCGACCGACCTCGGGTTCACCCTGCCGCACGAGCACACGCAGATCGCGCTGTGGCACATCCAGTCGCGCTGGGACTACTGGCAGCTCACCCGCGACGAGCCGGTCATCCTCGAGGAGCTCGCGCCGGTTCCGCGCGGCCGGCGGGCGGAGCCTCGTGGACCTGACCCTGCCGGGCGTCGGTCGTGACCCGGCCTGGCTGCGCGGCCTGGCCGGGGCGAGCGGGCTCAACCTCGTGATGGGCTGCGGCTGGTACCGCACGGCCTACTACCCGCCCGAGGCCCTCATCGATCGACGGTCGGCAGACGACCTCGCCGACGAGCTGGTCGCCGAGATCGAGGGCGGGGTGGGGGACAGCGGGGTCCGGCCCGGGATCATCGGCGAGATCGGGACGGACAAGCCGTGGGTCTCACCGGCCGAGGAGCGGGTGCATCGAGCGGCTGCGCGGGCGGCCCGGCGGACCGGCCTCGCGATCACCACCCACGCCGTGCTGTCCGACGTCGGTCTCGCCCAGCTCCGGATCTTCGAGGAGGAGGGGGCCGATCCGGGACGGGTCGTCATCGGCCACGCCGACTCGTACCCGAGCCTCGACCACTACCTCGCGATCATCGAGCGCGGTGCGTCGATCGAGTTCGACTTCCTCGGGATGTCGTTCAGTGCCGTCGAGCGGCTCGGCGAAAGCCGCGTGGTCGAGCTCCTCTGCGAGCTCCTGGCACGCGGCCACGCCGACCGGATCCTGCTCAGCCAGGACGTCTGCCACGACTCGCAGCTGAAGCGCTACGAGGGCAACGGGTACACCTACCTGGCGGAGTCGTTCCTGCCCCGACTCCGCGGAGCCGGCGTCTCGGACGCCGAGATCGACGCGATGACGGTCGCGAACCCGCGACGGCTCCTGACGATCGGGTAGACCGCCGGGAGGGTCAGCCCTCGAGGGTCGCCTCGACGCTGAGCGCGACGTTGCCGGCCAGCGCGACGCTGATCGGGCAGCCATCCCGGGTCGCCTCGGCGGCCGCGACGAAGTCCTCGCGGGACATGCCGGGCACGACGCCCCGGACGGTCAGCGCGCTGGACACGACCCGCCAGCCCGCCTCCAGCTTGTCGAAGGTGACCTCGGCCGAGACGTCCAGGCGGTCCGGCGGCGTCCCGGCGCGTCCCAGGGCGCCCGACAGCGCCATCGCGAAGCAGGAGGCATGGGCGGCCGCGACCAGCTCCTCCGGGCTCGTCTTGCCATCGGACGACTCGGTCCGGGCGGCCCACGAGACGGGCAGGCTCGTGAACGAGCCCGACGAGATCGCCGAGACGTTCCCGGAGCCGGTGGTCAGGGCGCCGGACCAGGTGGCCTCGGCGCGTCGAATGGCGGACATGGGTCTACCTCCGTTGGGTCGCAGGGGTCGGTGGACGCATCGTCCCACAGCCGCCGCCCGTTCGTCCGGTGCGGTCCGGTGCGGTTTGCGGTAGTCCGGTCTGGTGTGCATGATTCCGGGCGGGGTACCAACGCGCCGGACGCCCGTGACAGCCTGCCCATGTCACCAGAGGTGTTCGCGAGGGAGGATCGACCCGTGCTCACCTTGACCCGCCGCCTCACTCCATTCCTGCTCGCCGGACTCCTGCTCGTGCCGCAAGCTGTGCCGGCGGCCGCCGGGACGAACGCGGTCAGCGCGGCCGACCTGACCAGGGCCGGAACCGATCTCGTGCGGTTGACGAACCAGAAGCGCACAGCCCACGGTCTGGTCGCACTCCGTCAGGACGGCGACCTCATGCAGATCGCCCAGGATCGGGCGAAGGTGATGGCCGCGAACGACGTGCTCAGCCACACCGAGCCGAACGGCACGAAGGTCTACGACCGGCTCTCCGCCGACGCGATCCAGTGGTACGCGGCCGGCGAGATCATCTCCTACCGGTTCGAGCCTGACATGTACGATGCCGTGAAGGGGACGATCGCCGCCTGGATGGCCTCCTCCGGCCACCGCGCGATCATGCTCTCGACGAACTACAACTACGTCGGGTACGGGGCAGCCGTCTCCGCCAGCGGCAAGCGCTACTTCGCCGGCGTCTTCGTCAAGCAGCGCGACAAGACGGGCGCCTGGTCGAAGTTCGGGTCGGTCACGAAGCGATCGGTCGATGCCCGACACGTCCGCGTCACGATCCACTGGTCGGGCGCCGACACCCGCCTCCAGGTCCTGACCGCAGGGTTGCGCTACTTCGACGTCCAGGCCAGGCGCAGTGGGACTGACTGGGTGTCGTGGGGCCCGACGACCAAGACCAGTCACGCCACGACCTGGAGTCGCGGCACCAACTACTACGTCCGGATCAGGGCCCGGGACAGGGCCGGCAACTGGGGCGCCTGGCACACCATCCACATCATCCCCTGATCCGGCCCCGCGTCCCGAGTCGGGCGCGGATGGCCGACGCGAGCGGCCGATGGCGAGCCGCTCGGGGCAGGACGATCCGGCCGACCTCGCCGAACCGCGCGTGGGCATCCAGCGCGTCGGTCAGAGCCTCGACGAAGCCGGCTGCGGCCAGCGGTTCGAAGCCGTCCTCCCACCACAGGTCGAGCACGCGCAGCGTCCCGGCTCGTCGGTCGAACCGCGGCTCGAGCCGGCCGACCAGCCGATCGCCGAAGAGGATCGGCAGCACGTAGTACCCCCACCGCCGCCTGGCAGCCGGGACATAGACCTCCCAGACGTAGTCGAAGTCGTACAGCGCGCGCAGGAAGTCGCGGTCCCAGACGAACGGATCGAGCGGTGCCAGGAACGCCACGCCGGGCCGTCCCGCGGGTTCCGGCGCCTCGAGCAGGCCGATCTCCGCGGGCAGCATGAACCGCTCGCCGCGGACGCCCTCGACGTTCACCGGGAGGAGGGCCCCGTCCTCGACGAGCTCCGCCAGGAGCTCGGTCCGCCACGGCCGGATGCCGGACCACAGCTCGGCACTCCCCGAGCGCCCGAGGAGGCCGTGGGCGCGATAGCGCGACAGCAGCTTGTGCCGGCGTTGCTCGCGCTCGGCGGGCCGGCCCTCGAGGAGCGAGGCGGGGAACAGCCGCTCCGCGAGGTCGTAGACCCTCCGGTTGCCGTCGCGCCTGGCCAGCCCGAGGATGCCCGCCTCCGCCAGCGCCTCGAGGATCGCGCGGATCTGGTTGGTCGGTCGCCAGTACCACTCGATGGCCGCCCGCGGCTCGAAGTCCGTCGAGGCCAGCGGCCCCTCCCGCCGGATCCGGTCCAGCAGCTCCGCCACGAGCGGGGCGTGCTCGTCGAACGTGGCTCCATCGTGATCTCGGCGGCTCTCGTCCCAGGCGATGCGATACCACGGCAGCTCGGCGGTCGGCACGATCGACAGGCCCTTGTTGTAGGTCTCATACAGCTCGCGCGTGGCGTACAGGAAGTTATCGGTCCACGAGCGCCGGTAGCCCGCGATCCGGGCAGCCAGCACCAGGTCGTGGTTGCGACCGGTGATCTCGAGCGGGTCGAACTGCAGGGAGCCGAGCCGGTCCACCACGCGCATGACGGAGGCCGGCTCCGGCGGCAGCGACCGCGGGGGAGCCAGCAGGTGGCGGGTCGCGAGGAACCGGCGCGCGGTCGCCCGGTCGAGCTGGAGGGCTGGGGTCACCGGGCCGATGGTACGGGACGCACCCGCCGGCACGACGCGATATAGTGTGGGCCGACCGAACTGTACGGAGTTCCCGAACATTCCATCTGACGCTAACAGCGGACCGGGCTCGGGAGACATCGAGCGGGTCCTCGCCGGCTACGAGCGGATGATGCACCGGCTCGTCGTCAGCCACGCCTCGGAGTTCACCGAGGTCGGCATCACGATGGCCCAGGCCAAGGTCCTGTACGTCGTGCATGGCCGCCGGGCGGCTGCGCATGTCCGAGCTCGCCGCCCGCCTCGGGATCGGCTCGTCGTCCGCCAGCGAGCTGGTCGACCGGCTCGTCGAGCTGGGCCTGCTCGAGCGGCACACCGATGCCGACGACCGCCGCCAGGTCGTGGTCACCGCCACGCCCGATGCGGAGGCTCTTCTCGAACGCTTCCGCGAGCTCAACGTGCGCCAGCTGCGCGACCTCCTGTCCCGTCTGGACGCCGCGGAGCTGGCCATCGTCGAACGGTCCATGGGGATCCTCGACTTGGCCATCGACCGAGCCGCCGCGGCCTCGACAAGCGCCCCGTCCGCCACATCCACACGACCATCCAGCCCCAGACACCAGGAATCGGAGACACGACCGTGAGTCGCCTGAGCCGCCTGGCCCTGAGCAAGCGGAGCGTCACGCTCCTGTTCGCCGGGCGCCCTGTTCATCGCCGGGGCCTCCGCCTGGGGCAGCCTCAAGCAGGAGCTCCTGCCGGACATCGACTTCCCGGTCATCACGGTGGTCACGCCCTACCCGGGCGCCGGCTCGTCCGACGTCACCGAGCAGGTGACGAAGCCGATCGAGAACGCCATCAGCGGCGTGCCGCGGCTCGAGACCATCCAGTCGACCTCGTCCAACTCGATCTCGCTGGTCGTCACCCAGTTCTCGTTCGGGACCGACGTCAAGGCGACGACACAGGCCATCACGAGGCGATCGCCAAGGCGAACCTGCCCGCGTCGGCCGCAGCCGACCGTCCAGGCGCTCAACATCAACGCCTCGCCGGTGGTCATCTCGTCGATCGCCGCGAGCGGGTCCGACGGTCTCCAGGAGTCGCGCGAGATCGCCCGGACCGAGATCGTCCCGGAGATCCTGAGGGATCGAAGGCGTCGCCCGGGCCGACGTGACCGGCGGCCTCGAGGAGCGGGTCTTCATCACGCTGGACCCGGCCAAGATGGCGGCAGCGACCATCACCAGCCAGCAGATCGTCGGCGTCCTCCAGGCCAACAACCTCACCCTGCCCTCGGGCCAGCTGCCCGCCGACGGCTCGAAGGTCCCGGTCTCGACCATCGGCGAGCTGACGTCGAGTCGATCAGATCCGCGGCCTCGTCGTCGGCTTCGAGCGCGCCGCGCCGGTGGTGCCCGCCCCGGTCGCGTCCGCCCCGGCTGCGTCCGCGCCGGCCGGCAGCGCCGCGCCGTCGTCCGGACCGAGCGTCGCGCCCTCCGCCGCGCCGGTCGCGCCGAAGCCGATCACGATCGGCGACCTCGGCACGGTCGAGCCCGACCTCGTCGCCACGACCGGCTACGGCCGGACCAACGGCGACCAGGCGCTGACGCTGACCGTCTCCAAGGCATCGAACGCCAACACGGTCGAAGTGGCCGACGCGGTCCAGGCCAAGCTGGCCGAGATCCAGAGCCGGCACGCGGACCAGATGACGGTCACGACCGTCGCCGACCTGTCCGTGTTCATCAAGGAGTCGCGCGACGGCCTCGTCCGCGAGGGCGGCCTCGGCGCCATCTTCGCGATCCTGACGATCTTCCTGTTCCTGTTCAGCATCCGCGCGACGATCGTCGCCGCGATCAGCATCCCGCTCTCGATCCTGACCGCGCTCGTGATCATGCAGCTGACCGGGGTGACCATCAACATCATGACCCTGGGCGGCCTCGCGGTCGCCGTGGGCAGAGTGGTGGACGACGCGATCGTCGTCCTCGAGAACATCTACCGGCACCGGGCGCTCGGCGAGGACCGCCTGACGCGCGGCCATCAACGGTCCCGCGCGAGGTCGCCGGGGCGATCACCGCCAGCACGCTCACGACCGTCGCGGTCTTCCTGCCGCTCGGGTTCGTCGGCGGTCTCGTCTCGCAGTTCTTCCTGCCGTTCGCGCTGACCGTGACGTTCGCGCTGCTCGCCTCGCTGGTCTGCGCGCTGACCGTCGTCCCGGTCCTGGCCTACTTCCTGATCCGGGACGTCAAGTCCGCGGTCGACGAGGACGGCGAGCCCACGGCGGTCGATCTGGGTCCGGCCTGTACACCCCGATCATCACGCTTCGTCCTGCGCGGCCGGCTGACCAAGCTCGCGCGTCGTCGTCGTCGCGGCCGTGCTGTTCTTCGCCTCGGCGGCGCTCGCACCGCTGCTGCCGACCCAGTTCATCAACGCCGGGTCCGAGAAGACCCTGATCGTGACCATCGCGCCGCCGACGGGCGCGAGCTCGGCGGCCGTCCTCGAGAAGACCATCCAGGCCGAGACCATCCTGCTGGCCGACCCCGCGGTCGAGCTCGTCCAGACGAGCATCCCGGCCGAGGGCGACACGAGCTCGCAGGTCTTCCAGTCCGCCCTCCAGGGCCGGGCTGCCAACAGCGCGACGATGACCATCCGGCTCAAGGACGACTGCCGACGTCGACGAGACCTCCGCGCGGATCGCGACGTCGCTCGAACCGGTCCGGACCGACGGGTACGACGCCACGGTCTCGTCGGGCGGGTTCTCCGCCGGCGGCCTCAACGTCATCGTGACGGGCCAGACCGCCGCCGACGTCGACAAGGCGACGACGGCGATCCTCGAGGCGCTCAAGGACCAGCCCGACCTCGTCAACCTCAAGAGCGACCTCGTCAAGGCGACCCCGGAGGTCCAGGTCACGGTCGATCCGAACAAGGCGATCACCGTCGGCATGACGGCCGCCCAGGTGGCCGGCCAGGTCCGCGCGGCGCTCGTCGCGCAGCCGGCGACCAGCATCCAGTCCGCCGACGGCCAGACGGTCCAGGTGGTCGTCCAGCTCGATCCGGCGGCGGTCGACTCGGTCGACGCGCTCAAGGCGCTGCCGGTCGGGACGGTCGCGGTCGTGCCGCTCGGGACGATCTCGACGGTCGAGCAGGTCGAGGTCCAGGGCAGCATCACCCGGATCGACGAGCGGCCCGCGGCGTCGATCACGGCCGAGATCGCCGGTGACGACACCGGTGCCGTGTCGGCATCGGTCCAGACCGAGCTCGACCAGCTCGCGGCCGCCGGCGCCTTCCCGGCAGGCACGACCGCGGAGCTGGCGGGTGTCAGCCAGCAGCAGAGCGAAGCGTTCGGCGGGCTGTTCGCCTCGATGGGCGTGGCGATCCTGCTGGTCTACGTGATGATGGTGCTCACCTTCAACTCGCTGGTGACGCCGTTCGTCATCCTGTTCACGCTGCCGCTCGCGACGATCGGCGCCTTCCCGGCCCTGTACCTGACCGGCCGCCCGATCGGCGTCAGCGCCCTGATCGGCTTCCTGATGCTCATCGGCATCGTCGTCACGAACGCCATCGTGCTGCTCGACCTCGTCGAACGGCTGCGCTCCGAGGGGATGTCCACGAAGCAGGCCCTCATCGTCGGCGGGCGGACGCGTGTCCGCCCGATCCTGATGACCGCGATCGCCACGATCCTGGCGTTGATCCCGCTCGCGGCGGGGTTCAACCAGGGGTCGATCATCGCCGCGGAGCTCGGCACGGTCGTCATCGGCGGGCTCTTCAGCTCGACGTTCCTGACGCTGCTGGTCATCCCGGTCGTGTACTCGCTGGTCGACAGCCTCAAGGTCCGGGTCGCACGACGGCTCGGGTCGGGCCAGGACGCGGCGGGTCCCTCGCCGGAGGTGGCGGGGACGCCGGCCGCCGGCTGACACGGACCCGGGCGCAGGCCCGACTCCGGCCGTCGGCCCGCCGTCCGCCGCTTGCCCGGCAGTCCCACGCACCGCCTCGCCGTTCTGAGGCGGTGACCGTCGGGGTAGACTCCTAGCGCGCCGCGTCCCGGACGCGACCGTCGGAGGAGACCCCCAGAATATGAGCGAGATCGCTACGGCCCTGCCGCCGGACGACGGCCTCGTCCCCGGCTGGCTGCAGCGGCTGGCCGCCGTCGGCTGGCGGCTCCTCGCGGCGGTCGCCCTCGTCGTGGTCCTCATCGGGATCCTGAGCATCCTCTCGACGGTCACCGCCTCCGTGCTCGTGGCTGCCATCGTCGCTGCGACGTTCGCCCCGTTCGTGCTGGCCCTGCGCAACCGTGGCTGGTCGCGGATCAAGGCCGCGGCCGCGGTCTTCCTCGGCGCGGCCGTGGTGATCATCGCGACCCTGGCCATCATCGCGTTGGCCTTCCTCCCGTACATCAAGGATGTCGTCACGGACCTCCATGCCGGCATCGCGGCCGTGAAGACCCTCCTGACCGACTACAACGTCCCGCCTGAGGTCGCGAGCGCGGTCGAGAACGCCGCGAACGGCGTGGAGGCGTGGCTGTCGTCCTCCGCCACCGACATCGCCGGCACCATCGGGATCGTCTTCACGATCGGGCTCCTCGCGACGTTCCTGACCTTCTTCTTCATGATGGACGGTGACAAGGCCTGGGTCTGGGTGCTGTCCTCGGCCAACGAGTGGCGCCGGGAGGCGATCACCACGTCTGGGCACGTCGCACTCGAGCGTGTCGGCGGCTACCTGCGCGGGACCGCCGTCATCGCCGCGTTCGACGGCCTGTTCGAGGGCCTGTTCCTCCTGATCCTCGGTGTTCCGCACGCTCTCCCGCTCGCGGTCATCGTCTTCTTCGGTCGGTTCATCCCGTACATCGGTGGCCTGGTCACGACGCTTCTGTTGCTCTCCGTGACCCTGGCGTCGCAGGGGACGACGGCCGCATTCATCCTCCTCGTTCTGATCTCGATCCTCAACGTGATCCAGGGCAAGTTCCTGGCCCCGGCCATCTACAACAAGACCGTCCACATCCACCCGGCGATCGTGCTCACCGCGCTGCCGGCCGGGGCCGCCCTGGCCGGGATCGTCGGGCTCTTCGTGGCGATCCCCGTGGTCGCCTTTGCCCTCGCCATCACGGGCGCGGCGATCGAGGTCCTCGGTGTCGATCCGACGGCTCGTTCGACCGCCAACCCGCTCGTCCCGATCTGGCTGGATCGGCTCGGTCAGTGGAGCTGGCGATTGCTGGTCGCGCTGGCGCTGCTGGCCGTCGGCATCGCGGCCGCCGTCCAGGTGCCGATCGTGGTCCTGCCGCTCGTGCTCGGCATCGTCCTGGCCTCGACGCTCCTGCCTCTGTCACGGCGCCTCGAGGCCCGCGGCTGGAGCAAGGGCCGGGCGGCACTCGGCGCGACGCTCGGAGCGACCCTGGGCGTGGTCCTGATCGTCGGCCTCACGATCGTCGCGCTGGCGGGACCAGCGAGCGACATCGTCTCGAACGCCGCCGCCGGTGCGACCTCGTCGAGCGATGCCCTGGGCGGGCAAGGGGGAGCGCTCGTCGCGCTCGTGGAAGACTTCGGCGCCGGCGTCCTGCTCACGATCGCATCGGCGTCCTCCAGAGCCTCGCAGGGCTGGGGGTGATCGTGTTCCTGGCCGTCCTCCTGACGTTCTACTTCCTGCGCGACGGCGATACGTTCTGGGCGACGTTCCTGCGGCGTATCGAGCCGGGCCGGCGGTCGTACATCGACGCGGCCGGGACACGCGCGGTCAACGTGCTCGGCGGCTACATGCTCGGGACGGGTGCGATCTCGGTCTTCGGCGCCGCGACCCAGTTCCTGATCATGGCCGTCCTCGGGCATCCCGCTGGCGTTGCCGCTGGCGATCCTGGCCGTCTTCGGCGGGTTCATCCCGTACATCGGGTCGCTGATCACCACCGGTCTCGCATTCCTCGTCACCGTCGCGACCGGATCGCCCCAGGACATCCTGATCATGGCCATCTTCACGATCGTCTTCAACATCGTGCAGGGCAACATCGTCGCGCCGATCGTCTACAGCCGGGTCGTGAGCCTCCACCCGGCGGTCGTCCTCGTCGCGATCCCGGCCGGGAACGCGGTTGCCGGGGTCATCGGCATGTTCCTGGTCGTGCCGTTCCTCGGTGTGATCGCCACGGTCTGGCGGACCGTCCTGCGGGTCCTCGACACCGAGCCCGTCGGGGCCTACGACGAGAGTGACAGCGTGAGCGCGATCGCCGATGGCGCGGCGCCGCCGGCGACCCAGGCGACGACCATCACACCCTAGCCGGGACTCTGCGCCCGGCGCGATCACCCACGTCGGCGTGCCAGCGCGCGGGATCCGGATCCGGACATGAAACGACGCGAGCCGGGTCCCGCGTCGCGGGTCCGTCTCGCGTCGTCGCGCGTGTGGTCAGGCCGGGATCAGATCCCGAGGGCCTTTGCCTTGGCGGCTGCGAACTCGTCGTCCGTGAGGATGCCCTGAGCGTGGAGGTCGGCCAGCTTCTGGAGCTGAGCCGTCTGCGGGTCGACTTCCGCGGCCGGGGCCGCGGGGGCCGGCGCCGGGGGCGGCGCATACGCCTGCGGGGGCGGGGCAGCCTGCTGCTGCTCGTACGCCTGGGCCTCGGCCTGCTGCGCGTACTTCTGCTGCTGATGGTGGGACACGGCACCGGCCGTGCCGGCGACCACCGCGGTCGTTGCGGCAGCCCGGACCAGGCCACCTCGTCGTCGCATCATCTGGGGCGCTCCTTTCGGATCGGGTGACGGGGCTTAGGAGACCGACTCGGCCATGATCTCCTCGACCAGGGCGGCCGGGATCCGGCCGTTGGCGACGAGGATGCCGTCGGCGTTGCGGAGGGACGTCGCGAATCGCTCCGCCCAGACGTTCTCCCAGATCATCAGGGCCGCCGTGCTGTTCGGGTCGAGCGCGCTGCCGATGTCCTCGAAGTCCTCCTGGCCGAGCAGGTTCCGGTTCTCGATACCGAGCGCCGCGAACGTCGCCTGCGTCTCGGGGCTGGCCTCGTTCAGCTCGATCGACGCGACGTTGCCGTCGTCGTCCTTGGTGATGAGCACCAGGTCGAGCACGCGGATGGTGCCGGAGTCCTGGAGCTCCCGGATGGCCGGGATGATCTCGCCGGAGAACTTGTTCCCCGGGAACGCGATCGCGATGTATTCGACGGGACCGATGCTCATGCCTTCTCCTTCAATCCTTGGCCGACAAGTATGCGCCGCACCGGGCGGCTACAGGAACCGCGAGACGCGGTCCATGGTGGCGTTCCAGGCACGTGCCCTGGGGTTGGTCGAGGCCACGGCCGGGGTCGACATGCCCGAGAGCTCGTCGAAGATGCTGTGCTCCGTCAGCTCCGCGACGGCCGGGTCCGCGAACAGCAGGTCCAGCTCGTCGTTGCGGAAGAGCGACAGGTCGTCGAGGTTGCAGCCCCCGACGAAGACCTGGTCATCGATGCGCAGGACCTTGGCATGGGCCATCTGCGGGTGCAGCAGGATCTCCGCGCCTGCATCCAGGAGCCGTCCGTACCAGTGCCGGAACGCAGCGGCTGGGTAGGGCGGCGTGGGCTTGCCGGGTGCGATCAGCCGCACCCGGACCCCGCGCAGCGCCGCCGCAAGGATCCGCTCGAGGATGGCCCGGTTGGAGATGTACGGGTTGACGATGTGGATCTGCTCGGCGGCGTCTTCCAGGGCGGTCTCGATCGCGTCGCTGATCGGGTGATGGCCGGTGCCTGGAACGTTCCACAGGACCGTCGTCGGCGCCTGGAAGGCCGCGTCCGGAGCGACCCGCAACGTCTCGATCGGGAAGTACCGGTCCAGGGCGGGATCCGCCGGGGCCGGCCCGTCGTGGTGACGCCAGCTCAGCAGGAAGACCGACTGGAGCTGGGCGACGATCGGTCCCTCCACCCGGCACATGACGTCGTAGAAGCGCTCGTCGTTGTAGTGGTCCTCGATGCCGCTGCCACCGACGTAGCCGACCCGGCCGTCGATGACGGCCATCTTGCGATGATCGAAGTGGAGGAGGTCCTCGCCACGTGGCCGGAACGAGCGGTCCGCGAGGTCGCCGGTCCGGATGACGGCGATCCCGTCCTGGGCCACGACCTCGACGCCCGCCGCGAGCAGCCGCCGGAACAGGTCCTTGCTGCCGAAGTCGACCTCGCTGCCGATGGCGTCGACCGACAATCGGACCTCCACGCCCGCCGCGACCCGGTCGGCCAGCGCGGTCAGGAAGGTCTCGCCGATGTCGCCCGCCTTGTAGCCGTAGATGAGCAGGTGGACGTGGTCGGTCGCGGCTGCGATGTCGTCCAGCATCCGCGGGAAGTAACGCCGGCCGTGGAGCAGGGGGTCGACCGCGGTCGCGATCGCCGGCGCATAGGTCTGGGCCAGGTCGACGCGGCGGACCCGCGGACGGCCGACGATCTCGGCGGTGCGGGCCGCGGCCGTCTCGGCCCGGATGGCGTCCGGGTCGAATGGATCGGTGGGGACCCGCGCGCTGCGGCGACGGAGCATCGCCCCGGTCGCGGCCAGCCCGGCACCGAGCGCGATCGTCCGGCGTCGGGTCATCGGCGATCCCTCCGATCCGCGGTGGGGTCAGGCAATCCGGTCCCCCTCGTTGGCGTGCCGGTGGCCACGCGGGGCGACCCGCGTCTGTAACTTCGGCACGGGATACTGTAACTCCCCGGTGGCGCCTGCGGGTTGGTGCCGGGGGTATCCTCGTGGTCAACGAACCCCAGCGAAGGAGGGCGTCAGATGCCTGACCTCCCCGTCAAGGATGCCCGGCCGCCGGCGCTCCGGCTGCCCGAGATCGATCGTGACGACATCGTGCGAGCGCTGTCCGAGATCCACCTGCCCGACACCGACCTGTCGAAGCTCCAGCGACCGAAGGTGGAGCTGCCCGACGCGGTCGCGAAGTTCGAGTGGCCCCGTATCGATTTGGCCTCGGTCGACGTCCCGAAGGCCCTGGCCGGCGCGGCCGCGGCCGTCAACATCGGACGGCGCGCCCGGCGCCCGCGCTGGCCGCTCGCCGTCGGTGGCCTGATCGTCGCCGGCGCCGTCGTCGCTGTCCTCTCGAACGAGGGCATTCGCGCACGACTGGCCAAGGCCGTGAGTGGCGTGCGCGATCGGCTCATGACGATGCGCGAGGTCGACGACGAGATCCTCGAGATCGATGTCGACGACCCGATCGCCTTCGACGCCGCCGAGACCGCCGCGATCGAGCCACCCCCGTACACCGAGACGACCTCGTTCGACGCGACCGCCTACCCCGACGGGCTCGGCGCGGAGAACGGCGACCGGACTCCCGGCCTTCGAGGAGACCGGCCGGCCCTCCTGACGCCCCATCGCCCTGACATGACGACCCGCGGGCTTCCGCGGGTCGTTCCATGTTCGTCGCCGAGTGGCGCCCGCTAGACTGGCCCCGCGCGATCCGCCGGACCCAGCTGCCGGCAGCCACCCCCGAGGAGCGCCCCACCGATGAGCTTCAGCGACATCTTCGCGTCCTTCGTCGTCTTCTTCTTCTGGTTCATGGCGATCTGGATCTTCATCGCCGTCTTCGCGGACATCTTCCGGCGCAATGACATCCACGGGCTGGCCAAGGCCGGCTGGATCGTGCTGATCTTCCTCATCCCGTTCGTGGGCGCCCTGATCTACATCATCGCCCGGCCGAAGATGACCGAGCAGGACAAGCAGGCGATCGCCGCCGCGCAGGCGGCCCAGCGACGTGCGTCCGGCTACTCCGCGGCCGATGAGATCGAGAAGCTGGGCAAGCTCCGCGATGCGGGCACGCTGACGCCCGAGGAGTTCGAGGCGGCCAAGGCCAAGGCGTTGGCGACCTAGTCCACCGGCTCGTCAGGCGAGGGCGTTGCCGGGTGGGGCCTCCGGCGCCAGGATCCCGGCCGGCGGTGCTTCCGCATCCTCGATCGGCGTCCGGGACCGGCGGCGGGACCTCGCCGATCGCGGCCAGGATGTGCCGCCAGACCGCGCCGACGATCCCGACCAGCGGCACGGCGAGGAACATCCCGAGGACGCCGGCCAGCGCTCCACCCGCCGGGATCACGATGAGCACGATCGCGGGATGGAGGCTCACCGCCCGGCCGTAGACCAGGGGCGCGATGACGCTGCCCTGGACGACGTTGAACACGGCCGTCCAGATCCCCATGATGATGACGTCCTGGGTACTCCCGAACGCGATCGCGACCAGGAAGGCGATGACGCTGGTGACGAACTGGCCGATGTACGGGATGAACCCCCCGAAGAACGAGAGGATCGCAACGGGCAGCGCCAGCGGCAGGCCGAGCAGGGTCATGACGATGAACCCGGTCACCGCGTTGAAGGCCCCGAGCACGCCGGTCGCGATCATGTAGCCGCCGAGCATCGTCACCGCCCGATCGCCCGCGAGCGTGACCTCCGTCCGGCGCCAGCCATCGAGATGCGACGTGATCCACGCCCATCCCCGGTCGCCGTCGCGCAGCATGAAATAGGCGAGCAGCGCCGTGACCACGAGGAACACGACCGCCGAGGCGAGACCGGTCGCGACGGACGCGACGGCGCCGAGCAACCCAGAGCCCACAAGGACCGTCAGCCGTCCGACGACGCCGGACACACCCGCGGGCAGGGCCCCATCCGCGATGTTCGCCCCGGTCCCGGCCGCCTGGATCGACTCCTGGACGGATGCGCCGAGAGCCGACACGGACAGCCACGTCACGACCGTCACGGTCGCCCACACGGCAACGCTCACCACGAACGAGGCACGACCGCGTGACCAGCCGCGCCCCTCCAGCGTCTTGACAGCAGGCAGGAACGTTGCCGCGAGCGTGATCGCGACCACGATCGGGCCGACGACGACCGGGAACTGCGACAGGATGGCGACCGCGAGAGCGATGAGGCCGACGGCCACGAGAAGTCGCCAGCTCCACTGTGCGAGGCGGTCGAGCCAGGCGGGGATGTCGCCGCGCACGGACACCCGGACCCTGCCGGACGTCCCGAGCACGTCGAGGACGGCGCCGCTGATCGCCATCACGAAGGCGACTGTCGGCACGGCCACGAACATGCCCGCCAGTCCGCCCATCGTGTAGCCGACGAGGAGGGCCAGGAGGATCACCGCGGGGTGCAGCCCGAGGGTCCGATCTGACAGGAACCGACCCAGCAGCCGTTTCTCGATGACCTTCAGGATGATCGCAAGCGCCAGGAGCAGGAGAGCGGTCGGGACCCCGCCGATCGCGAGGCCGGCGAGGCCCAGGATCGCCGCCACGAAAAGACCGCCGATGTATGGGATGAACCCGGCAGCGAGCACGAGCACGGCCAAGGGTCCCGCGAACGAGACGCCGACAAGCGTCAGGACGACGAAGCTCACGATCGCATCGACTGCCGCGATGGCCGCCGTCCCGCGCACGTACCCGCCGGCGCGTCGCATGGCTTCCTCGCCCGCGTCCCGGATCCGGTCGCTTTGCCAGCCGCCGAGCCCGGCGAGTCCGACGTCCCAGGCCTTGTCCCCGTCGAGGAGCAGGTAGAAGGTCAGGAAGAGACCGAGCATCACGATCGCGCCGGCTTCGACCAGTGAATCGACGATCGCCGAACCCTGTTCGGACAGCCAGCTCTCGACCCGCTGGATGACCGTCTCGAGGGTCGTGACGGTGTCAGCCGGCAGGTTGGCGCTGGTGAGCTCCGAGCTCAGACGCTCGAGCCCCTCGTGAAGGAAGCTCGTCAGCTCTGCCAGGAACGGGATCAGCGCGAGGCCGATCAGGAGGAGCGCACCGCCGACGACCACGACGGTGACGGCGATCGTGCCTCCGGCGGCTTTCGCGCGGCCCCAGCCGCGCGCACGCAATCGTTCATCGATGGGTGCAAGCGTCGCGACCGCGATGACCGCGAACAGGATCGACAGCGTCACGGTCGAGAGGTAGGCGGCGAACCCGATGACGATCGCCGCGAAGGCGACCGTGACCAGCACCCGCCAGCCGATCGCGGCGAGGCGCGTCAACCAGCTGGGGACGTTCCAGATGGACTGGGACGGCGGCGGTGCGTTCGGGGTCGTATCCAAGCGCCAACCTTATGCCAGTCGAGGTCGCCGAGTTCGCCATCGTCGTCCGTAGTGCATGGCGTGGCGCCGGCGCATTCGACCGTCCGACGATCGCAGGCGCCTTGGCGCGGGGTCAGGCGGCGGGGGCGGGCTCCGGTGTCCGGTCGTCAGCACCGGGTGACGCCGGCGGCGACGAGGTCGCCGCTGCCGGCGAGGCCGCCGGCTTGCCGAGCTCGATCCCGATCGAGTCGAGCCAGCGCCGGATGTTGCGATAGATGGCCGGCGCGCCCAGCGGCACCTCCTCGTCGAGCGTCCACTCCACCGGGTGGAGGATGAACGGCTCGGTCTGCGGTCCGCCCAGCCCGCCGTGCGAGCCGATCAGCTCCTCGAACGCGGCCACCTCGCCGAGGTTCGGGTCGTACTGGCTGAGCAGCAGCAGGTCCGGGGCGTGGACCATCTCGTCCTCGCGCTTGAGGCTCATGATCGTGTGCGGTCCGAACAGCGTCGTCGGGTCCTCGCCTTCGACCTTGTCCTGATCGAGGAACCGGGTTCCGTTCGGGCCGAACACCACGGCGCCGAACTCCTTCGACCGGACGAGCATCAGCCCGACGCCCGGATGCGCCGCGACCGACGCGACAGGCCGGGATGGAGCTCCTCGAGCTCCTCGACGGTCAGCCGGTGATCGTGGCCGGTGAACCAGACGAGACCCGAGGTTGCCGGAGCCCACGACGGCGATCGAGCTGGCATCGGCCTCGGTCGGTTCCTCCTCGATCCGCGTCGAGGTCGACGACGCCATCTGCGCCGGTCTTGCTCGCGAGCGCCGCCCGCGCGACGGTCGGTCCGACGCCCTTGCTCCGGGTGATCTCCGAGAGCAATGAGTTGACGAACACCGATCCTTCGGCCTTGGTCTTGGTCTGGATCAGCGTGGCGCGCCCACTCATGAGGCTCCGGACATACTCGCCGAGGCTGACGCCATAGCGCTGGAGGAACGTCTCGCCAAGGCTCTGTCCGTGGTCGGACAGGACGACGAGCTTGTACGGTCGCGGCGCATCGTCGATCGCCTTGATGAGGTTCGCGATCGCCCCATCGACGCCGTCGAGGGCCTCGAAGGACTCGACCCGCTCGGGCCCGCAGTGATGGGCCAGCTCGTCGTAGTCGGTGAAGTCGGCATAGATCACGTTGGTGCCGCGGTACATCTCCTCGATGATCAGCGACGTGTTGACGTCACGCAGGAGCACGTTGCTGGCCGCGCGCATCCCCGCGTACTTGAGGCCGCGGTGCATCTGCGGCCTGATCCCGGCGCGGCGCGTGCGTCGGGCCTGCGTCAGCTCCTTGAGGAACTCGCCGAGGAACAGCGTGAACGAGCGCAGGTAGCCGCTCGGGCTGAAGAAGAACGACGTGAAGGCCTGGCTGTCGCCGATGCCTCCACCTTCGGCCTTGATCGCGGCCGTGGTCAGGTACGACCGGGTCGCGTCGCCCGTCATGAGGTTGCAGATGCTCGCGCCGTTGTTGGACAGCAGGCCCTCGCCGTTGGTGATCCGCGACACGATCAGTTCGGCGTCGGCTGGGTTGCTGGACGCCATCAGGTGCGCGCGATCCCGCTCGTACCAGCGGAAGGCCGGGATGCCGTCGTTGTTGCCGTGCAGGATCCCGGCCTGGCTGCCGGACGTCATCGACGGCAGGATCGCCTCCCACTTCGACAGCTTGTGGCTGCCATCGCGGACAAGGCCGGACATCGTGTTGACCGAGCCGGCGCGCATGCGGCCGGCCAGGATCGGGTGGGCCAGCCCGTCGATCTGGATGATGACCAGGCCCGGCTTGTCGGTGTGGCCCTGCGACCGCTGGACCATCAGCCGCTGGACCAGGAGCCCGTAGTAGGAACCGCCGGTGTCGACGCCGAGGATAGCGGTCAGGACCGTGTTGATGATGGCGTACACGAACGAGGCCAGGAGCGCGACCAGGAAGCCCGAGAGATGGACGCCGGGGGCCAGCTGGGCCACCACCAGGAAGGTCACGACCTGCAGGACGAGCACGAGGACCGCGACGAGGATCAGGGAGACCGGGGCCGCCAGCGTCAGGATCACCGGCCGGATGACGGCGTTGAACAGCGACATCAGGATGACCGCGATGACGCCGTCGATGACCCGGTCGACCTGGAACCTGGAGCCGAAGATGGCGGCCGTGGCCAGAAAGGAGACGGTCGCCACGATCAGTGTGATCAGGAGTCGCTTCAGGAGCGCCACACGGCCGCCGCGCCACTCCCACAGCACGCGCAGCTGTGTCTCGTAGAAGCCGATCAGTCGGCTCATCGCTGTTGGCCCTCCATCCGTCCCGGATCTGATCTCCCGATCCTGCTCACACTCTCGTCACAGGATAGGCGGCGCCGCATCCTCCCGAACGGATGAAAACACCTCGCGGTCCGTGGGTTGCTAGGATGGCGCTTCCGCTTGCGCTCGACCGCCGCTTCGTGGCCCTAACGCCCGACCGATCGATGACGCGCGAACAGGGGTGGACCGCCGTTGTGGCGGGAGAAGGAGGACGGTCATGACCGAGGGATCCAAGGAGACCACGACGATCACCCAGGGCGGCGACACCACGATCATCGCCGGGCAGGTCAGCGACGAGTACGGCGTGCTGGCTGAGGGCGCCATCGCGGTCGAGGGCGACCACGCGCTGGTCGTCGCCCGGTTCGCCGACACGACGTCGGCACGCGCGATCTACGACAACCTGCTCGCCGGCGAGGTCGACGGCTCGCTCCACATCGACGGCGTCCTCGTCGTCAAGGCCGACGACGACGGCCGCATCCACGTCGAGAAGATGACCGACCACAGCACGCGGACCGGGCTCAAGTGGGGGATCGTCGGCGGCGTCGTCGCCGCGGTCTTCCTGCCGGCCACCCTGGTCGCCGGCGCGGTGACCCTCGGTGTCGCGGGTGCGGCCGCCGGCAAGGCGCGCAACCTCTCGCATCGGCTCGATGTCGAGGAGGACCTCAAGGGCGTCATCACGCCGGGCACGTCCGGGATCCTCGCCCTCGTGACCGCTGCGGACGCCCCGGCCGTCGAGGCGAAGATGCCCGATGCCGAGGAGGTCAAGACCGTTCCGGTCGACGAGGCCACCGCCGGGGCGATCAAGGAAGCGGCCGCCGAGGCCGAGGCGACGACCCCGTCCGGGACGTAGGCGAGGCGCTTCGGCGCGCCGCACGAGAGTCGAGCCCGGACCGCGTCGCGGCCGGGCTCGATGCATGTCAGGCGTCGACAGCCCTCACCACCACGGTCGAAGCGGGAGCTCGGCCGGCCGGCCGTCAGCGGGCTTCGCGAGGAGGAGCTGGCAGACGTCCAGCTCGCCCCGCTCGAACCCGAGCCGGGCCGCCGACATGTACAGGCGCCATGTCCGGGCGACCTCGTCGCCCGCCGCGGCGACCGCGGCCGGCCAGTTCGCCTCCAGGCGAGCGACCCACGCGGCGAGGGTCAGCGCGTAATGGGGCCGGAGCGACTGGACGTCCAGCGACCTCGAACCCGGCCGCCCGTGCGAACGCGACGGCATCCTCGACGGCAACCAGCTCGCCGTCCGGGAAGACATAGCGCTGGAGGAACCGGTTGCCGTGCGGGCGCAGGCCGGACGGCCGGCGCCTCGTCCCGGCGCCGGCGATGCCGTGGTTGAGGAACAGCCCACCCGGCTCGAGCGCGTCGTACGCGGCCCGGAAGTATGTCGCCAGGTTCGCCCGCCCGACGTGCTCGAACATACCGACCGAAGCGACCGCATCGAATCGACCCAGACCGCCCATGTCGCGATAGTCGAGGACTCGAGCGTCCACGAGCCGGCCGACGCCCGCTCGGATCGGCACGGCCGTTGGCCTCGTCGGCCTGGCGCTGGCTGAGGGTGACGCCGACGGACGGCGTCCCATAGCGCTCGGCGGCGAAGCCGATCAACGAGCCCCAGCCGCAGCCGATGTCGAGCAGGTGCGTGTCCGGACCGAGGCGCAGCTTGCGCGCGATCAGTTCCAGCTTGCCTTCCTGTGCCTCGTCGAGGAGGCCGGGCGCAGTGAGCGTGGTCGCGTCCCCGGGGAAGTAGGCACACGAATAGGCCAGCCGGGCGTCGAGCCAGAGCGAGTAGAACGCCTCACCGACGTCGTAGTGGAAGCGGATCGCGGCCATGTCCCGGGCCCGCGAATGGAGCGGGCCGCGCATCCGCGAGGTCCGCTGGAGGCCGGGGACCGATGCGGCGTCCCGTCGGAGCTCGGGCAGCCAGCGGACGATCCGGCGGAGGTCCGCCGGGTGGAGGCGCCGGACGTCGATCGACTCCGCCGCGACCACCGTGGCCATCACGTCGCCCTCGATCTCGACCTCGCCGCGGAGGTACGCCTCGGCGAACGCGTCGCCGCTCGGCGGGAGCAGCAGGTGGGCCACCGCGTCCGGTCCCTTGACGACGACCCGCGACCGCGCGCCCCTGGTCCGTGCATCCCCCGGGCCTGCCAGCACGATCTCGAGCGCGTCGCGATCTGCGATGGCCCCGTCCACGATGTCGACGATGGCCGCCGCGATGGCCCGGCGCCGCGCCGACGCGTCCGGCGTGGGGGCGACCGCGGTCGTGCGCTCCGGTCTGCGCTCGACGGTCGGCGGCGGGGCGGCCCGCCCGCCGTTGGCCGGTGGCGTGCGCGGGGCGACCTCGGTCTCGACGCGCGTGTCGATGGGACTCATGGCACCCATGGGGCACCTCCATCTACCCGGCCCACGACCGGACGAGCCCTTCCGCGCCCGGTGGCTGGTCGGCGTCCGGGACATCATCCGCCGAAGTCGCGCAAGACGCCCGCGTTGACGCTTCGGCCGTTAATCCCGATAATCTGACTCGGAATTAGACACAGGCCCCGCGAGCCCGCCCGCGACGCTCGAAGCGCCGCCTCCACCCACGACCGGAGACCCGATGACCGCCACCCGCGAGATCGTCACCGACCAGCGCGATCAATTCGCCTTCCACGACGACATCGCCTACCTCGCCGAGACCAAGCGCGGCCTGACGCGCGCGACGGTCGAGGAGATCAGCGGCTTCAAGAACGAGCCGGACTGGATGCTCCAGTACCGGCTGCGTGCCTACGAGCACTTCATGAAGCGCCCGCTGCCGACCTGGACGGACGGGCTCGACCGGATCAACTTCGACAACATCGTCTACTACCGCAAGCCGTCCGAGCGCGAAGAGAAGTCGTGGGACGACGTCCCGGACCAGATCAAGGCGACGTTCGAGCGGCTGGGCATCCCCGAGGCGGAGCGCAAGTTCCTGGCCGGGGTCGGCGCCCAGTACGACTCCGAGGTGGTCTACCACTCGGTCAAGGAAGAGCTGTCCAAGCTCGGCGTCGTGTTCATGGGCACGGACCAGGCGCTGGTCGAGTACCCGGAGATCTTCCGCAAGCATTTCGGCACGGTCGTGCCCGCCGAGGACAACAAGTTCTCCGCCCTCAACGCGGCGGTCTGGTCCGGCGGCTCGTTCGTCTACGTGCCCAAGGGCGTCGAGGTCCCGCTCCCGCTGCAGGCCTACTTCCGGATCAACGGCGAGAACACCGGCCAGTTCGAGCGGACGCTGATCGTCGTCGACGAGGGCGCCAAGGTCCACTACATCGAGGGCTGCACCGCCCCGATCTACGCCACCGAGTCGCTCCACGTGGCCGTCGTCGAGGTCGTCGCGCTGCCCGGCTCCAAGGTCCGCTACACGACCATCCAGAACTGGTCGAACGACGTCTACAACCTCGTGACCAAGCGGGCGCACGCCTACGAGAACTCGACGGTCGAGTGGATCGACGCGAACACCGGCTCGCGCAAGACGGTCAAGTTCCCGGCCATCTACCTGCGCGGCGAGGGCGCCACGGCGGACATCATCAGCGTCGCGGTCGCCGGCAAGGGCCAGCACCAGGACACCGGCGCCAAGGCCGTCCACCTCGCCCCGAACACCCGCTCGCGGATCGTCAGCAAGTCCGTCTCCAAGGACGGCGGCCGGGCGACCTATCGCGGCCAGCTCAAGGTCTCGCCGGGTGCCACCAACGTCGTGGCCAGCGTCCGCTGCGACGCGCTGATGATGGACGACATCAGCCGGAGCGACACGTATCCGTACATCGACATCCAGGAAGACGACACCTCGATGACCCACGAGGCGACCGTCGGCAAGGTCAGCGCGGACCAGGTCTTCTACCTGATGAGCCGCGGGCTGACCGAGAACGAGGCGACCAACCTCATCGTGCAGGGCTTCCTCGAGGTCTTCACGAAGGAGCTCCCGATGGAGTACGCCATCGAGTTCAACCGGCTGGTCAAGCTCGAGATGGAGGGGTCGCTCGGATGACCGACGCTCCGGCGTCACGCGTCCGGCCCGCCCGTCGCTCGCCCTCGGACCTCTCGTTCACGATCGACGGCGCGTCCGTCGATCGGATCACCGACGGCGAGCCCGCCTGGCTCGGTGCCGACCGGCGGGCGGCCCTCGCCCGGTTCGAGGCGCTGCCGATCGAGTCGAACATGCTCTACACGACCTACGTCGACCTGCGCACGGCGGTCCTCGACGCCGTCGACCCGTACCCGCGACCGCACGCGGACGACCTGCTCCCGCGCGGCACCGAGCCCGACGCCGGGACGGCCGGCCTCGCCTCCTTCCGCGAGGACGGGGTCGAGATCCTCGCGCTCGACGCCACCGCGTCGGACGCCGGCGTCACGCTCGAGCCGCTCGGCGAGTTCATCGACGATGACGCCGCCGAGGCGCTGGTCGCCCGAGCCGGCTCCCTGCCCGAGGACGACAAGCTCGCCCAGCTGACCCGCGCGGGCTGGACCCACGGCGTCGTCCTGCGCGTCCCCGCCGGCGTGCGCCTGGCGGAGCCCATCGTCATCCGCTGGGCGGTCGGCGCGCCGGATCGGGCGCTCCTCACCCGCACGATCGTCGAGCTCGGCGACGGGGCCGAGATCAGCCTGCTCGAGGAGCTCGTCTCGTCGGGTTCGGAGGTCGACGATCGGCCGGGTCTCTTCACCGGGACGATGGAGGTGACGCTCGGCCGGGAGGCGAAGCTGTCGGTCTCGAGCCTCCAGGAGCTGCCCGTCTCGACGGTCGCCTTCCAGCATCGCCACGCGGTCGTCGGCGAGGGGGCGACCCTCCACTGGGCGGTCGCCCAGCTCGGTGCCCGGCTCGTTCGGAGCCGGGTGGACAACGTCCTCGACGGCGACCGGAGCTCGGTCGAGCAGGTCGAGATCGTGTTCGGCGGCGAGGACCAGCTCTTCGACCTGACCTCCTACACGCGTCACCACGGCCGCGACACGACCGGCAACCTGCTGTCGAAGGGCGCCCTCATGGACAAGGCCAAGTCCTTCATGAAGGGCATGATCGTCATCGAGAAGACCGCGGTCGGGACCGACAGCTACCTGGGCGAGTTCGGGATGAACCTGTCCAAGGCGACCCGGTCGGTCGCCATCCCGAGCCTCGAGATCGACCAGCCCGACTGCCGCCGGGCGGCCCACGCGAGCTCGGTCGGTCCGATCGACGAGAGCCAGCTGTTCTACCTCGAGAGCCGCGGCATCCCACCCGACGAGGCGCGCAAGTTCATCGTCCTCGGCTTCCTCGAGCCCGTCGTCGCCCGCGTCCCGCTCGTCGAGGCCCAGGATCGGCTGCGCGAACGTCTCGACGCGAAGTGGGACGCCGGCGCGGGCCTCGGCACGGGTGGCGTCGCCGCCGCGTGAGACGGATCGACCTCCTGGGGGTCGACGAGGTCCCGCCGGGCACGATGAAGATGGCCTGGGTGGATGGCACCGACCAGGTCCTGGTGGTCAACTCCAACGGCGACCTCCGCGCCGTCCAGGGCATCTGCAGCCACGAGTACTTCGAGCTCGACAAGGGCTTCCTGACGGCCGGCACCCTGACCTGCGCGCTGCACCTGTCGCGCTTCGACCTCGAGAGCGGCGAGCCGCTCGATCCACCCGCGGAGCTGCCGCTCGCGGTCTATTTCGTGGTCGTCGAGGATGGACGGATCCTGATCGAGGTTCCCGACGGCCCGCTCGAGGTGAACGAGTGAGGCTCTCGGGCCGTGGTACGAATGACCCGTATCGAGGGGCCATCGTCCGGGGCTAGCGTGGCGCGACCATGCAACCGATCGAATTCCTCGGTTTCGCCGCCGATTGCACGATCATGGGCAAGATGACCATGTTCGGCGAGCGCCTGACCGACTTCCTCAACGGCCAGGAGCGCTACCTGGTCCACCACGTCGAGTGCGAGAGCCTCGAGGACGGCCACAAGGCAGCCATCGACAGCGTGTCCATCGAACGGAGCGACCTGCTCGCGGTCGTCGCCACCGGACCGCGCGGCAACGAGAAGCAGCGGGTGTCGCTCCAGACCAACCGGCTGCACCTCTCGATCGGGCCGTACATGGTCCTCGGCCGGTTGCACACGAAGCCCGGCAGCGACGCGGTCGCCGACGTCCTCAAGCGCGACCCCATGGTGCCGCTCACCAATGCGACGATCGCCTACGAGGTCGCCGGCGCGATCGTCGCCCGCGACCTGCCGACGATCATCGTCAATCGCCTCCTCGTCGAATGGATCTCGCCGACCACCGAGGCGGCATCGGTGTTCCCGGACGTACCCGTCCGCTCACCGTTCGCGGCGCGGCTCCAGAAGGACTTCACCGGCACGCCGAGCGCCTGACCGGTCGTGACGCCTAGGGCGTCAGGGTCAGCGTCGCAACAGTCGCACCCTCGATGGCGGTCGCCGTGAACGGCAACGGCACGGTCTCGCCGCGCCGCCACGGCCCGACCTGGTCGGCGTAGTGCCGGTCGAACGGGTTGCCGGACTGGCCGGTGGTGATCACCACCCGGGCACCATCGAGGTCGCTCATGTCGATGGTCAGCCGATAGCTCGGCATGTTGGTCATGTCGAAGACGTGGTCGATGCCCACCGGCACGACCGTCGGGTCGTCCGGGTCCGGATAGGCCGACGCGAACCGGACGTACGTGTTGTTGATCGCCCCGGCCGTGCCGGAGACCGGGTGGGGACCGTCGTTGAAGTACCACTCCAGTGGTGCGATCCCGCTCGTGCCCAGGGTCGCCTCGCGGAAGGTGGCCGTGTGCAGGCGGCCCCACGTCCAGCCGTCGGGCGCCCCGACCGCCGCGCGCAGCTCTGCACCGGCCTCGTCCATCGCGCGGCTGACGATGTCGTCCGCGGTCTCGGTCACGCCGGTCGTGCCGGTGTCGTCCCACCAGGCCGACGTCGGGTCGTCGAGCAGCCCCTGGAGCACGACCCACGAGAACGGGCTGCCGACGTAGTCCCGCGCGAGCGGCCCCAGGTCGTCGTCGAAGATGTCGCGCAGGACGCGGTACTGCCAGGCGTTGAACGCCGCGCAGCCGACGCTCGCTTCGTCACAGACCCCGTCCCAGTCCGCGATGCGAGTCGCGATGAGCGCGCCGTCGGCGGTCGTCGGGGCGCCTTCGAGGAACTGGACCACGTCCCGGGCGGCCAGCGGTGACCCGTCGAACTGGATCTGCCCCATCTCGGGGACGGTCAGGCCATCCGCCCCGGCCTGCGCGATGAGGTCGAGGATGCGCTCAGCGCGATAGCCCGGATCCCATTCCTGGGCGACGAAATGGGGATACTCGCCGTCGACTGCGGCGTTGTTGGCGGTGACCACGACGCCGTCCACGGGATCGAACTGCCAGGGCAGGTCGTCGAACGGCACGCGACCGGTCCACTCGCCGCTGCCGTCATCGCCACGGACCGGTCGATCGCCGCGGTCCGTCTTCTCCGAGCGGATCGGGACGTAGCCCGGGAACTGGTAGCCGATGTGGCCGTCGACGTCGGCGTAGACGAAGTTCTGGGCGGGCGCGCCGTACAGCGCCAGTGACGCACGGAAGTCGGCGAAGCTCGCCGCCGTGTCCAGGCCGAGGATGGCCTCGAACGTCCGGTCCGCCTCGAGGTTCGCGGTCCAGCGGATGGCCATCGGCGGGGCGTCGGCCAGGCGGTCGTCGACCCCGTTGAGGATGGGACCGTGGACGGTGGAGCGGATCTCGAGATCGACGGGGGCCGCGCCGCTGACCTTGATCTGCTCGTGGCGGACCGTGAACGGCACGGAGGCGCCGTCGTGCAGGTAGGCGCCCGGGTCGGCCGGGTCGACCTTCTCGATGACGAGGTCCTGGACGTCCGGGTCGATGTTCGTGGCACCCCACGCGATCCGGGCGTTGTGGCCGAGGACCACACCCGGCACGCCCGGGAACGAGACGCCGGCAACGTCGTACGGGCAGGCGGTCGACACGGTCCGGCAGTGCAGCCCGTTGAGGTACCAGATCGACGGCATCGAGATGCCCAGGTGCGGGTCGTTCGCGAGCAGCGCGCCGCGGCTGGCCGACATGGTCGGGCCGACGACCCAGTCGTTGGAGCCGATCCCGTGGTCCGAGGCGAGGCCGGCCGCCGCGTCCAATCCGGCCGTCTGGAGGAGGCCCTGGCCGAGGCCGGCGACCGCATGCCAGGCGGCGGCCTCATCGGGGCCGAGGGAGGGCGCCGCGTTCGGGGTGGCGGACGGCCGTCGTGTCGCCGGGGGCCGCCGTCGTCCCCGTCGGACCCGAGCCCGTCGGTGGCTTCGCGCGCGGGTTGCCCGCGCCGCCCGACCCGGGCAGGCCGGTCGGGGTGATGATCGGAGCGCCGTCGCGGTAGGCGGGGAAGAGCTCATCCGTCCGGGCCGGGTCGCCCAGCTGCCGGTCGGCCAGGTACCGGAACACCTCGGAGTCGAAGTTGCCGCCGAGGTTCCACGCCTGGACCTTGCCCCACGCGATCGTGTCGAGGTTCGTCCACGGCTCCGGCGTGACGCCGGCGACGAGGAACGCCAGCCCGAGCGACCCGCGATGCGTGTCCAGCCACGCGTTGACGCCCTGCGTGTACGCATCGAGGACGGCCCGGGCGGGCGGCGCGACGGCGTCGAGGTCGCGCTGGGCCGCGACGCGCCAGCCGAGGGTCCGGATGAACTTGTCCGTGTCGAGCTGGCTCGCCCCGAACACCTCGGCCAGCCGGCCGGCCGAGATGTGCCGCCAGACCTCCATCTGCCACATCCGCTCGCTGGCGTGGACGTAGCCCTGGGCGAAGAAGAGGTCGTGTGGCGTGTCGGCGGTGATGTGCGCGATCCCGGCCGCGTCGCGGGCGACCGTCACCGGTGCCCCGAGCCCGGTCGCGGCGATCGTCCCGGTCGTCTCCGGCATCGCGCGAACGGTGACCCAGGTGAGGAAGCCGGCCGCGGCGACCACCGCCACCAGCACGACGACGAGCAGCAACCCGAGGCCGCGCTTCAGGATCCGCACCGGTCCCCTTCACGAAGTTGACACTTCTTGCTGGTCGTGGTCGTCCTCGCGCGGGTCATCTGGCCGTTCTGACCGAGGCGGTCAGGGCAGCTCGACGCCCAGACCGAGCGACTCCGCGCGCTCGAGGACGGCCGACGCGAGGATGACGTCGGCGAGCCCGACGCCCAGGTGGGTCGCGACGACCCGGCCCGACGCCGGCCGCGGCGTGCCGGCAAGGAAGGCCTCGCCCAGCATCGCGGTGGGATCCGGGTAGCCGTCGAACAGGCCCGCGTCCCGATTGGCCAGGAACTGCTCGCGGTCGTCGACGAGGAACAGGGCCGCGCCGCGGGCGACGTCGGCCGCGCAGAACGTCGCGTAGTCGACCGGCACGACGAGCGCGTCATCGGTCAGCCAGTCGGACGTCATCACCTGGCGGACCGGCCCGAACGATGCCGTGGTCACGACGACGTCCGCGTCCGCGATGGCCGACCGGGCGTCCGGGGCGGACGTCACGCTGCCGATCCCGTCGGTCGTGCGTGCCGCCGCGGCCAGGGTCTCCAGGCGGTCGGGGTGCCGGTCGAACAGCGAGACGGCCACGCCCGGCAGGAGCCGCCCGAGGACCGGCAGGTGGCCGTGTCCCTGGATGCCGGCGCCGATCAGGGCGGCCCGGGGCGCGCGACCCGTGACGACCGGGGCGAAGCGCCGGATGGCCGCACCGCTGATGGCGGCGGTCCGGAGCGCGGTGATCGGGCCGCCGTCGAGGATCGCCTGCGGCCGGCCGGTCAACGCATCGTTGAGGACGACCAGGCCGTGGATGGCCGGCAGCCCGATGGCGTTGTTGCTCGGGAAGATCGCGACCCACTTCATGCCGATCCGGTCGTCCCGGCCCGTCCCGTCCGCGCCGCGCAGGAACGCGGGCATCGCGTGGACCGCCGAATCGTCGGGTCGCGGGTGGATGCCGATCTTGGGCGGCAGCTCCGCGTCCGCGACCAGGGCGGTCATGGTCCGTTCGGCGAGGTCCAGCCGAGCGTCGAGGTCCGGCATGGCCGCCATGACGTCGGCGGCGGACAGGTAGCGGAGCGGGCGGAGGTCGGGGGTGGTCATGGGTCGCGAGTCTACCCGCCGGTGATGGCCTACGATGCGGCCGTGCCCCCGATCGACGTCGACCAGAGCCTGGACAACCTCAAGCTGGAACGCGACGCGATCGTCCTGTACGACGCGCTGGCCGGCATCGAGAAGGATCCCCGCCGCGCCGACGCGTTCCGGCGGATCGCCGGCAACGAGCGGCGGCACGCCGAGATCTGGGCGGGCAAGCTGCGCGAGCTCGGCGCGACCGTGCCGGCGCCCGACCGGCCGCGGATGCGCGTCCGGTTCATCATCGTCGCGGCCCGCCTCCTCGGCACCGGTGCGGTGGCCGACCTGGTCAAGGCCCTCGAGGGCGACGAGGAGGGCCTGTACGTCGCCCAGGGCGCGTCGCCCGAGGTGGCCGCCATCGCCGCCGACGAACGCCAGCACGCGATCATCTGGGACCAGCTCAAGGCGGGCGACCAGTTCGGCGACGTGACCGGGGATGGCCGGGACGGCGTGGCCATCGCCGGCCGGGCCACCAGCGCCGCCGAGATCGGCAGCCGTGAAGCCTGGCATCGCACCGGCGGCCGTTCCGGGACGCTGCGCGCGGTGATCTTCGGGGTGAGCGACGGCCTCGTCAGCAACCTCTCCCTCGTCATGGGCGTGGCCGGTGCCTCGTCCGGCAACCCGAGCTTCATCCTGCTCGCCGGGATCGCCGGTCTGCTCGCCGGGGCGTTCAGCATGGCCGCCGGCGAGTACATCTCGATGCAGAGCCAGCGCGAGCTGTTCGAGCGCCAGATCGCGCTCGAGCGGGCCGAGATGGAGGCGATGCCCGAGGAGGAGGAGGCCGAGCTGGCCGCCGCCTACCGGGCCAAGGGCTTCGCGCCCGACGAGGCGGCGGGGATCGCCCACCGGATCTTCGGCGACCCGGCGACGGCCCTCGACACGCTCGTCCGCGAGGAGCTCGGGCTCGATCCGGACGAGCTCGGCTCGCCGTGGAAGGCGGCCGCCGGCTCCTTCGTCGCCTTCGCCATCGGCGCGATCATCCCGGTCATCCCGTATCTGTTCGGGGGCGGGACCGCGGTCCTCCTGGTCAGCCTCGGCCTCAGCCTCGTGGCCCTGTTCGCGGTCGGCGCCGCGGTGAGCCTGCTGACCGGACGCGGCCTGATCTTCTCCGGCTTCCGGCAGCTCGGCATCGGGCTGGCCGCGGCCCTCGTGACCTACCTGATCGGCTCGATCATCGGCGTGGGCGCGGTCTGAGCGGCCCGGACCCGATGGCCGATCTCACCGCACGGCTTCGCGCCGAAGGCCTCGACCCCACCGGCTGGTCGAACGGACCGGGCGACCGCTACGCCGCGCACGACCACGGCTACGACAAGGTCATCGTCGTCGAGCGTGGCTCGATCCGCTTCGGTCTGCCGGGGACGGGCACGACCGACACGGCGGTCGACCTGGCCGCGGGCGACCGCCTCGAGCTGCCGGCGGGCACGAGCCACGACGCCGTCGTCGGACCGGGTGGCGTGGCCTGCCTCGAGGCGCACCGGCCGGCCGGGACCCTCGATCGGGTCGCTCGCCGCGCGGCCGGGACGTGGTGAGCGCCCATCCGGCCTCTCCGGGGTAGGCTATCGCCTCGCGGAGGGAAATCCGATGGACGCGCCGGCACGTATGCCATGACGAATGGTCGAGAGGGGTCGACCGATGACGCTGTGGTCGTCCTCCGGATGGCGGCAGGGTCGGAGGCCGCCCTCGAGACGCTCTATGACCGTTACGGATCGGCGATCTTCGCCGCCGCCTATCGCCTCACATCGGACAGAGGGACAGCTGAGGAAGTCGTGCAGGAGACATTCCTCATCCTGTGGAACCGCGCGGAGACCTTCGATCCCGGGACCGGGTCGCTCGGTGCGTGGCTCCACGCGATCGCGCGCAACAGGGCGATCGACCGTCTTCGGGCGGCCGGTCGCCGTCCGAACCTCATCGACCTCACCTCGGCGGCCGGCACCGACGAGGACGCGACGCAGGCGCTCGAGCGACTGGCGTCCAGCGGGTCGGTGATCGCCGGCGCGAGCGCCCCCGCCAGTCCGGAGGACGCGTTCGCGGCGGTGGGGCTGCGGGATGCGATCCGGGAAGCGGTCGCGGTCATGCCGGAGGACGAGCGCACGGTCATCCTCCTGGCCTATCAGGAAGAGCTCTCACAGGCCGAGATCGCGGCCCGACTGGGCTGGCCGCTCGGCACGGTCAAGACGCGGACGCGCCGGGCGCTCCAACGGCTGCGGGCCGGCCTCGGGGCCGAGTTCGGCCCCGCCGCCGATGCCATGATGCCGGTGCCCGCCGGCGAAGATCGATAAGGACACGATGGACCACGACGCCACGCGCGAACAGCTCGACCTGGCCGCGGCCGAGCCGGGCGGCCTCGAGCGCCTGATGGCCGGCGACACCGCCACGGCCCAGGCGGTCGCCGCGCACCTCGCCGGCTGCGACGAGTGCAGCCAGGAGCTCGTCCGGCTGCAGCGCTCGGTCGCGCTCATCCGATCCGCGGTCCGCGAGCTTCCGCCCGACGACCTTCGGGCCCGGACCCTCGCCGCCGTGCGTGCCGAGGGCGTGCCGCGCCCGCTGGCGGCCGCCGCGGCGCCGGCCGGCGCCGGAGACGTCGCGGCAGCCGCGGCCCTCTCCACGACGCCTCCGGCCGCCGGGGCGCCGGCCTCGCCACCTGCCGGCGGTCGTCGTCGCGCCGCGAGCCGGGCGGCGGACCTGGCCGGCTCTCGGCATGGTCGCCACGATCGCCGCGGCCGTCGTCCTGTCCGTGCTGACCACGACGCTCGTCGTCGGCTCCCGGGTGGATGCCCAGCTGGCCGCCCAGGCCGAGACGATCTCGGCGCTCGAGGACGTCACGGTCACGACGATGGCGGTGATCGCCCAGCCCGACGCCGAGCACGTCACGCTGGCCGGCGTCACGGACCCGGCCGCCGACGGCAACCTGGTCTTCTCGCCGTCGACCACCGAGCTGGTGGTCGTGGCCACGGGTCTCGTGCCGCCGCCCGCCGGTTACGAGTACCGCTGCTGGGTCAGCGTCGAGGGCTCGCGTCAGCGGATCGGCAAGATGTTCTTCGCGGAGGACATCGCCTACTGGGTCGGCCCGGCGCCGGCCATCTCGGACGTCTCGACGGGCGCGACCTTCGGGGTGTCCCTGGTCGGCGTCTCAGGCACCACCCTCGAGACCGACCCGGTCCTCCTCGGCGGGCTCTGACCCGGCGTCCTCGGGCGCCGGCTGATCCGCCGCCGGCTCGTCCGTCACCGTCGCCGCCGTTCCGCCGATGGCGCCATCCGGTGGCGGTGCCTCCAGGTAGGCGCGGTGCAGCTGGAGCATGCGATCGGCCGTATCGGGGCTGACCTCGACGCCTTCCTCGGCCATGACCGCGGACAGCCAGGCGGCCTCGCCGAGCCGCTCGACCTCGTCGATCTCGGACTCGCGTCGTCGTGAATCGAGGATGACGAGCCAAACCAGCCCGGCTCCCACGACGAGCCCGACGATGAGCAGCCAGACGTTGAACTCGGCATTCACCCGCGGCGAAGTATAGGCAGCGCCGCCGCTACACTCCTCGGATGCTCGATTTCACCCCGGATCCGATCGCCTTCACGCTCGGTCCGATCCCCGTCTACTGGTACGGGATCGGCTACGCCGTCGGTCTCGCGGCCGCCTACCTGGTCATGATCTGGCTGGCCAGGCGAGCCGGCGAGGACGCGGACATCCTGGGCAACGGCATGATCATCGTCGCGGTCGCGGCGCTGATCGGCGGCCGCGCCTACCACGTCATCGACCAGTGGGCGCTGTACAAGGACGACCCGATCAAGATCTTCCTGCCGCCGTACTCCGGCCTCGGCGTCTACGGCGGGATCATCACGGGCACGATCGCCGCGTGGCTGTACGCGCGCTACAAGAAGGTCCCGTTCCTGCGCTGGGCGGACATCATCGCGCCGGGCCTGTTCGTGATGCAGGCCATCGCGCGCTGGGGCAACTTCTTCAACCAGGAGCTGTACGGCTCGCCGACGACCCTGCCGTGGGGCATCCCGATCGATTGCGCGCACCGGATCGCCGGGGCCGGCTTCGACTACACGTGCGCGGTCCTGCCCGAGACGACGCGCTTCCACCCGCTGTTCCTGTACGAGTCGCTGTCCGGGGCGCTCGGCGCGATCGTCCTCATCTGGCTCGGCTTCCACGCCCGCAAGCGGCTGCGGCCGGGCGACCTGCTGCTGGTCTTCTTCGTCTGGTACGGCGCCGTGCGGTTCACGCTCGAGACGTTCCGCGAGGACAACTGGACGTTCTTCGGCGTCCCGACCGCGCAGATCGTGTCCACCCTGTTCATCCTCGGGGCGCTGGTCATCCTGTTCTGGCGGCACCGGTCCGGTGCACCCCTGGACGACCCGGCCACGTTCCCGGCGGACCAGACGTGGGGCGCCATCGGGCGGCCGGTCGACCCCGACGAGCTCGATGACGACGACGATGACGATGACGACGACGACGACTACGACGACGACGAGGAAGCCGGCGACGAGGACGACGACGACGACGACGACGGACGACGACGGCGACGAAGCCGACGACCGACGAGGAACCCGACGACGACGGCAGCGACGAGTTCGGCACCGACCGCGTGGAGGACCACGACCTCGACGACGACGGCGACCCGGCCGAGGACGATCCGGCCGAGGACCGGCCGTCGTCGCCGCCGGCCACGAACGAGGGACCTGGCTCGGCCGTGACCTGAGATGACCGGTCCCGAGCCGTCGCCCGACAGCGGCCGGCGCCGGCCACCGCCCGGTCGCGTCTCGCCCGAGGCGCTCGCGGCGGGGCGCGGCGGCGCCGTCGAGGGCCTGGCCTGGCTCGGCCGGCCGCCCGAGGCGAAGGCGTCGATCCTGTATCGGCTGCTCCGTCTCGTCGGGCGTTTCCTCATCTTCGGCGTCTTCCGGTTCCAGATCGCGACATCCGGGCAGGAGCACCTGCCGCGCGGCGGCTACCTCCTGGTCGCGGCGGCGCACCGCGGCTGGATGGATCCGTTCGTCGTGATGCACGCGATCCCGGCGCAGCCGCGGGCCTGGTTCCTCGGCAGCGCACCGTCGACCTTCACGTCGCGCTGGCGCGAGCGGCTCATCCATCGCGTCGGCGGGCTTCTGCCGGTCTGGCGCGGCGGGGTCGGGATCGACCAGCACGTCGCGTCGGCGCGGGCCGTCATCGCCAACGGGCGGTCTTCGCCCAGATGCCGGAGGGCACCGTCAGCGGACCAGCCGGACGGATCGGACCGTTCCGCACCGGCTGGGCGGTCATCGCCCTGCGCACGGACGCGCCGATCGTGCCGCTGGCGATCGCCGGCACCGAGGAGCTGTACCTCGGCCGCCGGATGGCCTCGCGGGTCCTGCCGGTCACGTCGGCGCGCGCCCTCGCCGGTCTGGCACCGGATGCGGCCCTGCCGCCGCCCGGATCGCGCGAGGAGCTCGACACGGCGCGCCGGATGAGCGACGCCCTGGCGGCGATCCTCGGACCCGGCCGTCGAGGAGCTCTACCCGGGGACGATCGATCCGCCCGAGCATCCGCGGCGACTGCAAGCGCCTGACCTGGCTGCTGCTCCGGCCCGGCCGGCTCGATCGGGACGGCTGAGCCGGCGCCGGCCGTCCGGTCGGGAGGTCCACCCGTATACTCGGCCGCGATGCAGTACGCCGAGTCGATCCTCGACCTGGTCGGCGAGACCCCGCTCGTCCGGATCACGCGACTGACCGGCGATCTCGGCCCGGCGCGACCGCCAGCCGCTCCTGCTCGCCAAGCTCGAGATGCTCAACCCGGGCGGCTCGGTCAAGGACCGGATCGGGCTGCCGATGATCGAGGCGGCCGAACGCGCCGGCCTGCTCAAGCCGGGCGGCACGATCATCGAGCCGACGTCCGGCAACACCGGTCACGGCCTGGCGATCGCGGCCGCGCTCAAGGGCTACCGCTGCATCTTCGTCATGGCCGACAAGCAGTCGTCCGAGAAGCAGCAGCTCCTGCGGGCGTACGGCGCCGAGGTCGTGCTGTGCCCGACCAACGTCGCGCCCGAGTCGCCCGAGAGCTACTACTCGGTGGCGGCGCGTCTCGCCCGCGACATCCCCGGTGCGTTCAAGCCCGACCAGTACTGGAACGCCGGAGAACCCGGCCGCCCACGAGCGGACGACCGGTCCGGAGCTGTGGGACCAGACCGACGGCCGGATCACCCACTTCGTCGCGAGCGTCGGGCACGGGCGGGACGATCTCCGGCGCCGCGCGCGTGCTCAAGGCGCGCAATCCGGCGATCCAGGTCGATCGGGGCGGACCCGGAAGGCAGCGTCCTGTCCGGCGACACCGCCCGGCCGTACCTGACCGAGGGAGTGGGGGAGGACTTCGTCCCGGGCACCTACGACCCGTCGGTCATCGACCGCTGGGTCCGCGTCAGCGACCGCGACGCGTTCGCGATGGCCCGCCGGCTCACCCGCGAGGAGGGGATCCTCGCCGGGCGGCTCGTGCGGGACCGCGATGGTCGCCGCGCTGCAGGTCGTCCGCGAGCTGGCGGCGACGCCCGACGGGGCGCGACGGCGTCGTCGTCGTGCTGCTGCCCGACAGCGGCCGGAGCTACCTGTCCAAGATCTACAACGACGAGTGGATGCGGGTCAACGGCCTGCTGGCGACGACCGGCGCCGTCATCCGCGTCGACGACCTCCTCGACGACCGGCACCACGCCGGGCCGCTGCCGGACCTCGTCATCGCCCGGACGACCCAGCGGGTCGGCGAGGCCATCGCGATCCTCCAGGAGTATCGGGATCAGCCAGCTGCCGGTCTCGGAGCGGCCCGACGACGACGCGCTCGAGGGCATCGTCGGCTCGATCACCGAGAAGGGCCTGCTCGACCGGGCCTTCCGCGACCCGTCGATCGTCGAGCGGACCGTCGGCGAGGTGATGGACCGGCCGCTGCCGCTCGTCGACGTCTCGACGCGAGCCTCGACGAGGCGTTCGCGCTGCTGTCCGATGGCTCGTCGGCCGTCATCGCGACGAGCGGCGAGCGCCCGGTCGGCGTCGTCACCCGGCTCGACGTGCTCGAGTACCTGGCCCATCGCCGCGACGGCCGGCACTGACCGATGGACCGTCCCGCCGATCCCGACGCCGCGGTTCGAGCTCCGTCTCGATGTCGATGGCGTTCATGCGAGCGCCTCGTCGCGCGCGACCTGGCCGGAGCCGAGGCCGAGATCGGCGCGATCGTCCCGGAGGACCTGCCCGACACCCTCGACCACTTCCTCCAGTTCCGGATCGCCGACCTCTCGCTCGATCCGGGCGCCCAGCCGTGGCTCGGCCGGGCGATCGTCCTGACCGAGGAGGACGGCACGCGCCGGATCGTCGGCTCGTGCGGCTTCCACGCCCCGCCCGACGCCGACGGCCGGGTCGAGGTCGGCTACCGGGTCGAGCCGGCGTACCGTCGCCAGGGCGTGGCGTCCGAGGTCGTCCGCGCGCTGTTCGACTGGGCGCACGCCCAGGGCGTCGATCGCTTCCGGCCTCGGTCTCACCGGGCAACGTCGGCCTCGCTGGCGGTCATCGGCCGGCTCGGCTTCCGCCAGACGGGCGTCCAGATCGACGACATCGACGGCGAGGAGCTGGTCTTCGAGCTCGACGGCTGGCCGCCGTCGAGGCCGAACCGCAGGGCGCCGCCGGCTCGTAGCCGCGGCCGTCGGCGCCGGCGGGCACCGGGCTACCATGACCCGATGCCCGACGACGAGCGCGAGCCCAGCTTCGACACGCTGGCCGTCCACGCCGGCGCCGAGCCCGACGAGCTGACCGGCGCCGTCTCGCCGCCGATCTACCAGACCTCGACCTACGCGCAGGACGGCGTCGGACGGCCGCGCGGCGGCTACGAGTACGCGCGCTCGCAGAACCCGACGCGCGAGCGGCTCGAGCGGGCGGTCGCGGCGCTCGAGGGCGGCAGCGCACGGGATCGCCTTCGCGTCCGGCTCGGCGGCGACCGCCGCGATCGCCGAGCTCGCCGGACCGGGCGAGGAGATCGTCGTCGGCGACGACGTCTACGGCGGGACCTATCCGCTACCTCGAGCGGGTCCGGCGCGGCGCCGGCGTCGACTCGCCGCTACGTCGACCTGTCGGCCGGCCCGGACGTCCTGTGGGAGGCGCTCTCGCGAGCGGACCCGGCTGGTCTGGTTCGAGACGCCGTCGAACCCGCTACCTCAAGGTCGTCGACATCGCCGCGATCGCGGCGACCGTCGCCCGGCGCGCGGCCGAGGGTGGCCGGCGGCCGCTGGTCGTCGTCGACAACACGTTCGCCTCGCCGGCCATCCAGCGGCCGCTGCAGCTCGGCGCGGACATCGTCTTCCACTCGGCGACGAAGTACCTGGCCGGCCACTCCGACACCGTCCTGGGCGTCGCGGTCACCTCGGACGCGGCCGTCGCCGAGCGGCTGCGGTTCCTCCAGAACGCGATGGGCGCGGTGCCCGGTCCGCTCGACTGCTTCCTCGTGCTGCGCGGCCTGCGGACGCTCCACCTGCGGATGGAGCGGCACGGCGCGAACGCCGTCGGCCGTCGTCGCGTTCCTGCGCGGCCGGTCCGACGTCGCCGACGTGCGCTACCCGGGGTTCGGCGGCATGGTCTCGTTCCTGCCGACGGCCGGCGGGCCGGCCGGGCGGACGGCGACGGAACGGGCGATCGCGATCGCCGAAGGGACCCGCCTGTTCACGCTGGCCGAATCGCTCGGCGGGGTCGAGTCGCTGATCGAGCTCCCGGCCGCGATGACCCACATGTCGGTCGCCGGGCTCGCCGCTCGAGGTCGACCCGGCGCTCGTCCGGCTGTCGGTCGGGATCGAAGGCGTCGACGACCTCATCGCCGACCTCGAGCGGGCGCTCGACGGGCCTAGAGCCAGCGCAGGCGACCGCCTCGGCCGCGCGTCCTGAGACGCGATTCCGATGGCCGAGCGTGGTCCGCGCCGGATTCGTCACGCGAGCGCGAATCGCCGCCGTCACGCTCGGCTGTCGCGATCGTGCGTCCGGTGGACGCACCCGGTTGGCCGCGGGCTGAGGGTCAGCCGCCGGCCATCGCCGGCAGCAGCGACAGCGTGTCCCGATCGGTGACCGGCGTGTCCAGGCCCTCCAGGTGCCGGATGTCCGTGTCGTTGAGGAACGCGTTGACGAACGGGTTGAGGTCGCCGTCCTGGCCGATGAGCTGGGCCTCGAGACCCGGGTGCTCCACGACGAGCGCGGTCACGACGCTCGCGGACGGTCGCTCCATCGACCGTCGACGCGCTTCTCGCCACCGGTCGCCGTCCGGAGCGTCGGCGGGATCCGCACCGTGCTCACGACGCGTCCCCCTCGAGCCAGCGCTCGAAGGCGGACAGGCTGGGTCGGATGACCGGAGCGAGCCCGGGCTGGCCGGGTCGGGCGACCCCATCGCCGAGCCCGAGCGAGCGGGCGTCGGGCGTCTTGAGGCCGTTCCCGGTGAGCAGCGCCACGACCTCGTCGCCGTCGCCGGATCACGCCGCGCCGGCGGGCCGCGGCGGCCGCGGCCAGGGTCACGCCGCCGGCCGTCTCCGGGTAGATGCCCTCGAGCCGGGCGACGTCCCGGATGGCCTCGGCGGTGACCGTGTCCTCGATCGCCTCGATCGACCCACCCGTGTCGTTGGCGAGCCCGACCGCGTAGCGGCCGTCGGCCGGGTTGCCGATGGCGAGCGAGCGGACGATCGTGTCCGGCGTCCGGACCGGCTCGATGACGTCCGTGCCGGCCGCCCACGCCGTGGCGACCGGGCGCGCAGCCGGCGGCCTGGCCGCCGACGAACCGGATCGGGCGGCGGGCGATGAGGCCGAGCTCGACCAGCTCCTCGAAGCCGCGCGCGACCCGGGTGAACATCGCCCCCGACGCGACCGGCGCGACGATCGACGTCCGGCGAGCGCCAGCCGAGCGACTCGGCGATCTCGTACGCGAGCGTCTTGGAGCCCTCGGCGTAGAACGGCCGCAGGTTGATGTTGACGAAGCCCCAGCCGGTCTCGTCGGCGACCTCGAGACAGAGCCGGTTGACGTCGTCGTAGGTGCCGTCGATCGGGACGACGGTCGCGCCGTAGGCCAGCGCGTGATCGATCTTGGCCGGCTCGAGGTCGGCCGGGATGAACACGTACGCCGGCAGCCCGAGGACGGCCGCGGCGGCGGCGGTGGCGCCGGCCAGGTTGCCGGTCGAGGCGCAGGCCAGGGCCTCGACCCCGAAGGCGACCGCCCGGGCCGCCGCCACGGCGACCGCGCGGTCCTTGAAGCTCAGCGACGGGTTGCGCGTGTCGTCCTTGATCCAGAGCTGGTCGAGCCCGAGGGCCGGCGGCGAGGCGATCGGCGGCGAGGAGCGGCGTGGATCCGACCGGCAGCCCGCGCGTCGGTGGCGCGTCGACCGGCAGCAGCTCGGCGTATCGCCAGATCCCGGGCGCGCGCGCCGGCGATCGTCTCGCGGGTGAGCGTGGCTCCGACGACCGCGTAGTCGTAGTCGACCTCGAGCGGCCCGAAACAGCTCGGACAGACGTACGACAGCCCGATCGGCTGGGTGGCGCCGCAGTCGCGACAGCGCAGGCCACGGATCCGCTCTGTCGGCGGGGCGGTTGCCGGGGTGGGGAGGATCTCGATCGCCATGGGTTCTCCGGGGCATACGGGAGCTGCCGCGGGACCGGGGATGGGCGACCGCCTTGGACAGAAAGGGGGTCTCCGAAGGGAGGTTCCCTTATCGTGCAGGAGGACCTGCCCGGACTTGGCACCTTGCCGATTCGTCGGTAGGTTGTCGTGGCTTCATCGGGCCGGTCCCTCTGCCACTCTTGATAAGAGCTCTTCGGTTGTGTGCGGATGCTACGAGCCGCCCGCCCGCTCTGTCAACGCGGGCGGGCGGCTCGGGTCAGGCGGCCTCGTCCAGCGGACGCGTGACCCGACCGAAGACCTGTTCACTGGTTCGGTAATGCCGGATGGCATCGGCCGGATCGCGACCCTCGAGGAGAGCCAGCGTCGCCTCCGACAGCAGGTCGTCGTACAGCGGGTCGTACAGGGTCGTCAGCCCGGTCCGTCTCGGACCGACGATGCGGCGGGCCTGCTCGAAGAGGTCATGGCCGAGGTGCAGGCCGGGCACCGACGGGATCGCGCGGCTGAGGCGCCGGGCGTATTCGGCGGTTCGGTCGCCCCGTCCGTGGCGTCTGCGACGCTCGTTGCGGAGGTGGTTCTGGCGGGCGCGGTATTCGGGGTGGGCGGCGCGCCAGGCTCGATAGTAGGCGGCATCGGGCATGGTTCAGGCCTCCGATGCGGCGCCGCGCGGGCGGCATCGGGGGGTTCGGACTGACGCCCGCTGGGCGCCGTGGGACCGGGCGGACAAATGGAGCTCCTCTCTGCCGGGACATCGCGGGACGACCGCGATGAGCGCTGGGGTGACGGGGCGGCGAGGGGCGGCGACGGATACGGGGCGGCCTGCGGCGGCGACGGATACGGGGCGGCCTGGGGCGGCGACGGGGCGCGAGGGAAGCTGGGGCTTCCCGGAACGTCCAGGGATCTGGACGACGGCCGGCGGGGCACCGCGGGCGACACGACGGGTCGCGACCCATCGCGGGCGGCTGGACCATGCGATCGCATGACGACGATCGACGCGACCGCATCGGGTACCGTCGGTCGACGGCCCGGGACGGTCGATGCGGACGAACCCGGCGTCCGCGGGTCCAGCTCTCGCGCACGGCGCGTCGGCGAGACCGTCGACCCGTTGTCGCGCCGCGCGTGTGGCGGGCACTCAGGACGGATCGCTCGGACGGGAGTCTACCCCGGGTCGGTCACCTGGTGCTTATCGGCACCACCGGCATGGCCGATCGGGTCCCAAGGTTGCGGACGGAGGTCCCGCTTCGCAACCCGCCCGCAACGTGCTAGCATCGCCGGAACACGACTGCGGAAGCCGACTCCTGCGAGCCTTGGGGCCCGCATCACGCGCGGCCGGTCGATCACCGTGATCGCCTGTGCACCGGGAGTCCACCGCAGATGGCCACCACCGCGCCGACCAAGCGCCCCGCCCTGGGCCGTTCCGTCAGGGCCAACCTGTCCACCGCCGAGCTGTACGAGGACGCCATCCGCCACGGCGAGGGCCTCCTCGCGGCCGACGGGCCCCTCGTCGTCCGGACCGGCAAGCACACCGGCCGGTCGCCCGAGGACAAGTTCATCGTCGACGAGCCATCGAGCCATGCGGCGATCTGGTGGGGCAAGGTCAACCGCCCGATCTCCGAGGCGAACTACGATCGCCTCCGGGCGCGCCTCGTCGAGTACGCGGCGTCGAAGGACCTGTACAGCCAGGACTGCTTCATCGGCGCCGCGCCCGCCCACCGGCGGTCGCTGCGGGTCTACACCGAGACCGCCTGGGCGAGCATGTTCTCGCGCAACCTGTTCCGCCGACCGAGCGCGGAGGGGCTCCGCGACTTCGCCCCCAACTTCACGATCATCTGCGTGCCCTCGTTCCAGGCCGACCCCGAGACCGAGGGGACGCGCACCGGGACGGCCATCCTGGTCCACCTGCGCCGGATGGAGATCCTGATCGTCGGCACCGAGTACGCCGGCGAGATCAAGAAGAGCGCGTTCACGGTCATGAACTACCTGATGCCCGACGAGGGCGTGCTGCCGATGCACTCGGCCATCAACATCGGCCAGGACGGCGACGCGGCGGTCTTCTTCGGGCTCTCGGGGACGGGCAAGACGACCCTCTCCGCCGACCCGCGCCGGAGCCTGATCGGCGATGACGAGCACGGCTGGGGCGACGGCGTCACGTTCAACTTCGAGGGCGGCTGCTACGCCAAGACCATCCGCCTGTCGCCGATGTACGAGCCCGACATCTTCCAGACGACGCGCCGCTTCGGGACGGTCCTCGAGAACGTCGACCTCGACCCACGGACGCGCGAGCTCGACCTCGACTCGGAGCGCTTCACCGAGAACACCCGGGGCGCCTACCCGCTCGACTTCATCGGCAACGCCGACGAGACCGGGATCGCCGGCACGCCGCGGGCGGTCGTCTTCCTGACCGCCGACGCGTTCGGCGTGCTGCCGCCGATCTCGCGGCTCACCCGCGAACAGGCGGCCTATCACTTCATCAGCGGCTACACGGCCAAGCTGGCCGGCACCGAGGTCGGCGTCAAGGAGCCGACCGCGACGTTCTCGGCCTGCTTCGGGGCGCCGTTCATGCCGCGCCACCCGGGCGAGTACGCGGCGATGCTCGTCGAGCGGCTGGAGCGGGACGACGTCCCGGTCTGGCTGGTCAACACCGGCTGGACCGGCGGGCCGTACGGGGTCGGCGAGCGGATGAACATCGCCCACACCCGGGCCATGGTCCGGGCCGCCCTCGACGGCGCGCTCGCGACGGTGCCGACCCGGCTCGATCCCAACTTCGGGCTGGCCGTGCCGCTCCACTGCCCGGACGTGCCGGACGCGTTCCTCGACCCGCGCGGGACGTGGTCCGACCCGGCCGCCTACGACGCGGCCGCGACCCGGCTGGCGGCGATGTTCGCGGGCCAACTTCGCGGCCTTCGCCGACGGCGTGCCCCCGGCCATCGCGGCCGCCGGGCCGGGCGCACCCGGGGCGGACGCCGCCGGCTGACCCTTCGGCGTCAGGTGAGGCTGACGGACGGCGGCTCGGCGAGCTCGAGGTGGGCACGCCGCACGGCGTAGACCAGGATGATCGCGCCGATCACGAGCGGGCCGAGGCTGAACGCGAGCGGGATCGAGGCGAGGACGAGGACGAGACCAAGCAGGGTGAGGCCGGGGGTGAGCGTCACGGTCGGGACTCCTGGTGGGTGAGGTGGTCAGGCACGAGGGTCGCGCGCCGACCGGGTCCGCCACCATCGACGACCGTCCATCCGGCCACCCCATGAACGACGACCATCCGCGGTGCCGGTCCTACAATGACCGGGCACCCACCGACCGAAAGGAGCTCCCTTCCGCATGGCCCGCAACAAGGTCACCGTCATCGGCGCCGGCAACGTCGGCGCCACGACCGCACAGCGCATCGCCGAGGCCGGCCTGGCCGACGTCGTCCTCGTCGACATCGTGGAGGGCCTGCCGCAGGGCAAGGGACTCGACCTGGCCGAGGCCGCCCCGGTCGTCGGCCACGACGCCCGGATCACCGGCACCAACGACTACGCCGACACGGCCGGCTCGGACATCATCGTGGTCACGTCCGGCCTCGCGCGCCAGCCGGGCATGAGCCGCGACGACCTCCTGGCCAAGAACGCGGGCATCGTCCGGGCCGTCGTCGAGCAGGCCGCGAAGCACAGCCCCGACGCGATCCTGATCGTGGTCACCAACCCGCTCGACGCGATGTGCCACGTGGCGCTGAGCGCCTCGGGCTTCCCGCGCGAGCGCGTCCTGGGCATGGCCGGCGTGCTCGATTCGGCCCGCTTCCGGACGTTCATCGCGCAGGAGCTGGGCGTCTCGGTCGAGGACACCCATGCCTTCGTGCTGGGCGGTCACGGCGACACGATGGTCCCGCTGTCGCGCTACTCGACGGTCGCCGGCGTGCCGATCACGGAGCTGCTGCCGCCGGACCGGGTCAAGGCGCTCGAGGAGCGGACGGCCAACGGCGGCGCGGAGGTCGTGGCCCTGCTCAAGACGGGTTCGGCGTTCTACGCACCGGCCGCGTCGACGTTCGAGATGGTCGAATCGATCCTGCTCGATCGCAAGCGCGTCCTGCCGTGCGCGGTCCTGCTCGAGGGTGAGTTCGGGACGAACGGGCTGTTCGTCGGCGTGCCGGTCGTGCTCGGCGCGACGGGCATGGAGCGCATCTTCGAGATCGAGCTGACCGCCGACGAGCAGGCCGCCTTCGACGCGTCCGCGGCCGCCGTGCGCGAGCTGGTGGCCAAGCTCGCCTGAGGCGCCGAGTCCGCGGTGCGTCGAGGCACCGGCGGCGACGGCGGACCGCCACCGGACCGTTGACCCGCGCATCGGCCCGGGAGTACTTTCGGCCTCCGATCGCGACGGTCGTCCAGGGAGAGGCTTCACCCTGGTCGCCCCCGGCGACGGGAACTACCAGGCCTGGGTGCAGGGCTTCGCCGTGACCGGGACGCCCACCTTCCCGCTCACGATCGACGCCATCCAGGGCACCGACATGACCGTGAGCGGTGTCCCGCCGGCGCGGTCCCGGCCGGGACGGTGGTCACCATCCACGTCGCGTTCTCGAAGGCGATGACCGCCGGACAGGACTACTTCGGTGAGCTCCAGCTCGGACCACCGACCGCGCCGAGCGCGCTGTCGGTGCCGATCAAGATCCACCGCAACTAGCCACCCGCACGATCAGCGAAACGGCCTCGGCACCGCCGAGGCCGTTTCTCGTTGAGGCCGTTTCTCGTTCCCGGCCGGCGGGCCGGTCAGCTCGGGGGGTTCGTGCAGCGACGGAAGGTGCCCGGGCCGGTCCCCCGGTAGTCGTACGTCTTGCCACCCGCGGTCAGGACGATCTTGTAGCCATCGGTCACGACCTGCGAGTAGGCCATGCCCGGTTCCGGGCAGCCGAGGCTGCCATCCGGGAACGTGACCGCCTCGGCCGACACCAGCGTCACGCCGTCGATCGCGACGCCCGCGAGCCCCGCGACGTCCACGATGATCGGGTCGGTGATCGTGGCGGGAAGGCCGGACGTGCCAGAGCCTGCGGGCTGGCTTGCGCCGGGCTGCTCGCTCGACGGCGTCAGCGAGCCCTGGCCGGGCGATGACGATGCGGCCGAACAGCCGGCCACGACGACCAGGGCGGCGACGAGGACGAACCGGATGGCGGACATGGCCGGAGGGTAGCGCATGCCTGAAGGACGTTCCCGGCGCCGGATGGTTCCGGCCCGGCCCCCGGATACCGGGGCTCAGCCGCGGACGGCCCGGAGCTGCGGGCTTCGCTCCGCATCGAGCTCCGCCGCCCGTTCCGTCGCCCGGCGCATGGTCTGGTCGAGGGCCAGGCGGTAGATCGCCTCGGTGTCCGGCAACGGCGTCTCGTCGAGCTCGCGCGACAGGACGTCGTGGAGGCGCCGGTACTGGCGGACGACCTGCGATCGCGAGCCGATGAGGCCGTGGACGGCGATGAGCACCGCGTGGGCCTCCTCGCGCAGGGGATCGCGTTCGAGCAGCCGGTCGGCCGCGGCCTGCGCACCGGCCGCGTCGCCGTCGGCCAGGCGCCGTTCCGCGACGATCGCCAGGGCGTCCTCGAACCGGTCCGACAGGCGCTCCCGCTCCGCCGCGAAGCACTCGTGTCCGAGCCCCTCGAGCAGGTCGCCGTGGTAGAGCTCGACGGCGGCCTCGGCCCCCAGGGCGTCGGTGGTCATCGCCTCGAACCGGTCGACGTCGAGGTCGATCGACGCGTCCAGCCGGATCCCGACCGTGTCCGCCTCGATGTCCAGGACGGCCCCGGCGCCGAACCCCGCGTCGGCCAGGCCCTGCCGGACCAGCCAGAGCGCCTGGCGCAGCGAGCCGGCGGATGTCCCGTCCGCGTCCGGCCACAGGTCCGCGGCGATGGCTTCCCGGGAGCGCGGCCGGCGGGCCAGCACGAGCAGGGCGAAGAGTGCCTGGGCGTGCCGGCCGGTGAGCCGGATGGGCCGGCCGTCCGCCGTCCGCGCATCGAGGCGGCCGAGCAGATCGACCCGCAGCCTGACGGATGGACAGGAGATGACGGTCGCCATCGTCGTTCCGATCAGTGGCGCACGTCCGGCCCTCCCCAACCCTGGGCCGGACGTGCAGATCGCGTGCGGCCGGGCCCCCAGACCCGTCGCAACGGATTGGCCGCGAGGGACGGACGTCCCGCGTCCGATTCCCCGTTAGGCCGGATGATGTCCGAGCGACCGCGACCGGGCGAGTCGTGCGCCGACAGCCCAGCTGTCGGCAAGCCGACAGTCTCACGTTGGCTACACTCATCGCCACCGTGCCGATCGCCGTCCTGACGTTCCAGTTCGATCCCTACACCGAGCTGTTCGGCGGCCTCATGGTCCGGTGGGGGACTCTCGCCCTGATCGCCGTGATCGTCACGGCTCTCATCCTGGCCGGGATCCTGGCCCGATCGGGCGGGCTCCGCGCCGACGACGTCGCGTTCGTCGCGGTCGGCATCGTGCCGGGTGCGGTCATCGGTGGCCGGCTCGGCTACCTCCTCCTGCACGAGACGTACTACGCGGGCGCCCTGGACCGGCTGCTCGACCCGGCCCTCGGCGGTCTGGAGCTCGGGCTGGCGGTCGTGGGCGGGTTCATCAGCGGCGCCTACGTGGCGAGCCTCCTCGGCGGCACGATCGGGCGCTGGCTGCACCTGGCGGCGGCCCCGGCCCTGTTCGTCCTCGGGGCCGGCAAGCTGACCATGGTCCTGACCGGTGCCGGACAGGGCGTGCCGAGCCGGGAAACGTGGGCCACCGCGTACCTCCCGCCGGGCCCGTGGGGGTCGCTTCTGCCGGCCCTGCCGTCGGTGCCGTCGCAGGCCATCGAGGGTGTCGCGACGCTGGCGATCCTCGCCGTCCTGACCGTGGTCCTCATCGTCGGGGCCTTCGGGCGCCGGGACGGATCGCTGTTCTTCGCTGCGATCGGGCTGTGGGCGGTGGCGCGGGCGCTGGTCTCGACCACGTGGCGGGACCCGGCCGTGACCGGCAACCTCAACGCGGCCGGGCTCATCGCGATCGCCATCGCAGTGACCTGCGCCGTGGCGCTCGTGGTCCTCACCGCACGCCGCCACCGGACGGCCGGACGCGCGGACGCGACGCCCGCCGGCGGGCTCGACGTCGCCTGGCCCGATCCGGAGCCGCCCTCGGCGTCCTGAGGAGAGGGACGCCGACCCGCCCGCAGGGGAACGCCGACCCGCCCGCAGGGGGCACGGAGTATCGTGAGGGGACCCCAACCGTCGAGGTCCAGCCCATGACACAGGTCGAAGCCCCCAACGCCAGCCGCGCCGATGCGCCCGAGCCCGGCCGGATCAGCCACTGGATCGGCGGGCGGATCGTGGCCGGCACCGCGGGCCGGGAAGGTCCGGTCTACGACCCGGCCACCGGTCGTCTGACGAAGCACGTCGACTTCGCGTCGAGCGCGGACGTCGACGCGGCCGTCGCGGCGGCCAAGGCGGCCTTTCCCGCCTGGCGGGCGACATCGCTCTCCAAGCGCACCGACATCATGTTCAGGATCCGGAACCTGGTCGAGGCGCACCGGACGGACATCGCCGCGCTGCTGACCGCGGAGCACGGCAAGGTCCCCTCGGACGCCCTGGGCGAGATCGCCCGGGGTCTCGAGAACCTCGAGTTCGCGTGCGGCATCCCGAGCCTGCTCAAGGGCGGCTTCTCCGAGCAGGTCTCGGGCGGGGTCGACGTCTACCAGATCCGCCAGCCGCTGGGAGTGGTGGCCGGGATCACGCCCTTCAACTTCCCGGCGATGGTCCCGATGTGGATGTTCGCGACGGCCATCGCGACCGGCAACACGTTCATCCTCAAGCCGTCGGAGAAGGACCCGTCCGCGGCGAACTTCCTGGCCGAGCTGCTGGACGAGGCCGGCGTCCCGGCCGGTGTCTTCAACGTCGTCCACGGCGACAAGGTCGCGGTCGACGCGATCCTCGCGCACCCGGACATCGCCGCGGTCTCGTTCGTCGGGTCGACGCCCATCGCGCGCTACATCTACGAGACCGGCACGGCGGCCGGCAAGCGGGTGCAGGCGCTGGGTGGCGCCAAGAACCACATGATCGTGCTCCCGGATGCGGACATCGAGATGGCGGCGGACGCGGCGGTCTCGGCCGGCTACGGCTCCGCCGGCGAGCGCTGCATGGCGGTCGCCACGATCGTCGCCGTGGGCGACGTGGCCGACCCGCTCGTGGAGGCGATCCAGGCGCGCCTGCCCGGGATCACCGTCGGGCCCGGCAGCGATCCGGCCTCGGAGATGGGCCCGCTCGTCACGAAGCAGCATCGCGACAAGGTCGCGTCGTACCTCGACAGCGGCCCCGCCCAGGGCGCCACGGTCGTCACCGACGGCCGCCAGCACCCGCTCTACGACGAGTCGGACGGGTTCTTCCTGGGCGTCTCGCTGATCGACCATGTCACGCCGGCGATGGACGCCTACAAGGACGAGATCTTCGGGCCGGTCCTGACCGTCATGCGGGTCAAGACCTACGAGGAGGCGGTCCGGCTCGTCAACGACAACCCGTACGGCAACGGCACCGCGATCTTCACCCGCGACGGCGGCGCGGCGCGCCAGTTCCAGTTCGAGGTCGAGGCGGGGATGGTCGGGATCAACGTGCCGATCCCGGTGCCGGTCGCCTACTACAGCTTCGGGGGCTGGAAGAACTCCCTGTTCGGCGACCTGCACATGTACGGTCCCGAGGGCGTCCAGTTCTATACCCGGGCCAAGATCGTGACGTCGCGCTGGCCGGATCCGGGCACCAGCAAGATCGATCTCGGCTTCCCGCGCACGCGCTAGCCCCGTCGTCACCGCGAGGCGGTGACACAGGATTGCAACGGCCGGTCCCACGCCGTCGCATCCGCCGGTGATGCGCTCGAGCCCAGCCTTGGGGTCCAGGCACCCCCTACGGAGGGCTCGGTATGACCGACTACCAGACAACGACCACCCGCGAGACCCAGACCGTCGACCCGTACGCCGCCCCGGCACCCGCCGTGACGAGCGTTCGGACGACCGACACCGCCTATGCGCCCGCCGGACCGGGCGGCGCGACGCTCGCCGCACGGATCGTGACCTTCGCGTTCGGGATCCTGCAGGTCCTGCTGATCCTCCGGATCGTCCTCCTGCTGCTCGTCGCGAACCCCGGCAATGACGTCGTCCAGCTGATCTTCAACGTGACCCAGCCGTTCGTCGAGCCGTTCCTCGGCATGTTCTCGCTCAACCGCGTGACCGCCGACCAGGGCTCCGTGTTCGACATCGCGGCCCTCGTCGCGCTCATCGCCTGGACGCTCGTCGAGGCGATCATCCTGGCGGGCATCCGGATCTTCGCCCGGCGACCCGAAACGGTCTAAGGCGACGACCGGGCGGCCCACGCCCGAATCCCCACCACTCGAACGCGGACGTTGCGGGAGGCGCGTCCGCGTTCGTGCGTCCGGAAAGCCTCAGGAGACGCGAGCCGCGGGCGGGCGCTCGAGGTGATCGGCCAGGGCGGCGATATCCGCCGGTCCGGTCCCGCAGCAGCCACCCAGCCAGCTCGCCCCGAGATCCGTCCACGACGCCACCGTGCCGGCGTCGAACCGTCCGCCCTCATCATCCGCGAGCCACCGCCGGGCATCCGGGTCCCACCGGTCGCCCCGGTTCGGGTATGCGATGAGGGGCTTTCCCGTCGCCGATCGCGCGGCCGCCAGCAGCGCCGGCAGCCAGCGGGGCGGGGTGCAGTTGATGCCGACGGCGGCGACCCCCGGATGGTCTCCCACCGCGATCGCAGCCGCGATGGGCTCGCCGGCCGAGGTCGACGATCCGTCGCGGCACGAATAGCTCAGCCAGGCTTGCGCCTCGAACTCGTCGAGCAGCCCGACCAGCACCTCCGCCTCGCGGACGGTCGGGATCGTCTCGAACGCGAGCAGGTCGACGCCGGCGTCGAGCAACGCCTCGATCCGCGGCGCGTGGACCTCGCGGAGCACCGTCTCGCCCGGATCGTAGTCGCCGCGGTACTCGGAGCCGTCGGCCAGCATCGCGCCGTACGGCCCGACCGACCCGGCGACGAGGAGGTTCGTGGCGTCCTCCCGACCGGCCTCCGCCGCGTACCGGTCGCGGGCGCGCCGGGCGAGCGTGACGCTGTCGCGGATGGCGCCGAGCGCGGCCGTCCGGTCGAGCCCGGCCGCCGCGAAGCCCGGCAGCGTGGCCTGGTAGCTGGCCGTCGTGGCGACCGTCGCTCCGGCCCGGAAATAGTCGAGATGGACGTCCTCGATCGCGCCCGGATCCGTCAGCAGCAGCCGCGCCGACCAGAGCCGGTCCGACAGGTCGTGGCCGCGCGCCTCGAGCTCGGTCGCGAGCCCGCCGTCGAGGACGACGATCCGGCCGTCGTCCGCGCCGTCCATGGTCCGGTCAGGCCAGCCGGGCGTGGTCGGCCGGTGCGCGCTGGATGAAGCGGCCGTGGCCCTTGCGGCCGGTGAACTCGCCGTCGCGGACGATCACCGAGCCCCGGCTCAGGACGACGTCGCTGCCGCCCTGGACGGTCCGGCCCTCGTAGCACGAGTAGTCGACGTCCATGTGGTGGGTCTTGGCCGAGATCTTGTGCTTGCGTGCCGGGTCGTAGATGACGAGGTCGGCATCCGACCCGATGGCCACCGCACCCTTGCGCGGGTACATCCCGAACATGCGGGCCGGCGCCGTCGACACGATCTCGACCCAGCGCTCGCGGCTGATCCGGCCGGCCACCACGCCGCCGTCGTGGAGCAGGTCGAGCCGATCCTCGACGCCCGGCAGGCCGTTCGGGATCTTGCGGAAGTCGCCCTTGCCGAGCTCCTTCTGGCCGTGGAAGTCGAACGGGCAGTGATCGGTCGACACGATCTGGAGGTCGTCGGTCACGAGCCCCGACCAGATATCCTCCCACTGGTCCTTCGAGCGGAGCGGCGGCGAGCACACGAACTTCGCGCCGTTGAAGCCGTGCCCGAGGTCGTCCAGCGACAGGAACAGGTACTGCGGGCAGGTCTCGGCGAAGGCCTTGGCCCCGCGGTCGCGGGCCGCCCGGACCTCTGCCAGGGCCTCCCGGGCCGAGAGGTGGACGATGTAGACGGGGACCCCGGCCGCCTCGGCCAGGCGGATCACCCGGTTGGTCGCCTCGCCCTCGAAGACCGCCTTGCGGGCCAGGCCGTGGCCGATCGGGTCGGTCGTGCCGGCGGCGACGGTCTGCTCTGCGACGACGTCGATGGCCATGCCGTTCTCGGCGTGCATCATGATCAGCCCGCCGTTCTTCGCGGTCTGCTGCATCGCCCGGAAGATCGCGCCGTCGTCGCTGTAGAAGACGCCCGGGTAGGCCGTGAACAGCTTGAAGTCGGGGACGCCCTCGGCGACCAGGCCGTCCATCTCGGCCAGGGTCGCGTCGTTGACGTCGCTCATGATCATGTGGAAGCCGTAGTCGGCGACAGCGTTGCCCTCGGCCTTGGCGTGCCACGCGTCGAGACCCTGCCGGAGCGAGGCGCCACGCGACTGGACCGCGAAGTCCACGATCGAGGTCGTCCCGCCGAAGGCCGCGGCCCGCGTCCCGCTCTCGAACGTGTCCTTGGCGAACGTGCCACCGAACGGCAGCTCCATGTGGGTATGGACGTCGATGCCGCCCGGGATCACGTACTTGCCGGTCGCGTCGAGGGTCTCGTCGGCGGTCACGGTCGCTGCCAGGTTCCGGCCGATGAGGGCGATCGTCTCGCCGTCGATCAGCACGTCGGCGGCCGTCGAACCGTCGGCGCCGACGATGGTGCCGTTGGTGATCAGCGTGCGCATCGGTCCCTCCTGCGCGATGGATCGATCCTCGCCGACCCTGTCAATCCACCGGATGGGAATCATAGGTCGCCGCGAGGGAGGTCATCGCCTCCAGGGCAGTCGCGCCACCGCCGATCCGTGCGCCCATCTCGCGGAAGAACCCTTCGAGGCCGGCGGGGACGATGAGGATGAGTGTCCGGGCAGGCGCGTCCAGGGTCCGGTACTGGTGACGGGTGCCACGCGGGATGAAGATGAAGCCGCCCGGCTCGAGCTCGATCTCGTCGTGGTCGCGCGTGAAGGCATACCGACCCTCGACCACGTAGAAGGCCTCGTCGCGCTCACGGTGGACGTGCGCGGGCGGGCCGCCGAGCATCGCCCTGACTTCCTGGAAGAGCTCGAAGGCGCCGTTCGTGGCGCCACTCGACGCGAGAAGCGTCCAGCCCGGCCGGCCCATGTTGGTGGCTGTTGCGGAGCGTGCGTCCTCGGGAACGTCCATCACCGGTCTCCTCCGACGATCCGTGATCGCCGATGGTAGACCGGTGGAGGAGGGTCAGCTGAGGCCGAGCTGGTTGGCGAGCGGGGCCAGCTGGCGGAGCCACACGGCGGCGGCCAGGCCGCACGCGCCGATGGCCAGGGCCAGGGCGATCATGCTCTCGACCTGCGTGCGACGGCGAGTGCGCTTGGCGCCCTTGCCCTCATCGCCCCACCAGGGATCGCGATGGCGTCGACCGATCATCTCCATTGCCTCCACATCGATCCGACCGTCGCTCATCTCCTTCGCGAGCCGGTCGCCGGATGCTCGGTCATCGTCGGGCACGGGGCGGGCCGGCGCCAGCCTGACCTCCGGGCTAATCGGACGCGGCAGATGGACCGGTCAGGCGCGGACGGCGGGGATGACGTCGCGGCCGTAAGCCTCCAGCTGCGCTTCCTCATCGCCGTTCATCAGGTACAGGTTGAACTGGTCGACGCCGGCCGCCGCCAGCTCGCGCAGCTTCGCGACGTGGTCGTCGACCCCGCCGAGGATGCAGAACCGGTCCGTGACGTCGTCCCCGACGAACGACGCGTTGGCCGAGCCGACCTCCGCGTGGTGGTGGTAGTCGTACCCCGACCGGTCCGAGATGTACCCGGTGAGCGCCTCGGGCAGCTGCTCGCGCGGGTACTTGTTGACCAGGTCGACCACGTGGTTGCTGACCAGTGCCGGGAACCACCGGGTGCGCTCCCGGCCGAGTGCGATGTCGCCCACGTGGGCCGGCGCAGCCGCCTGGACGCGGATCGCGGCAGGATCCCGGCCGGCGGTGCCGGCCGCCTCGCGGACCTGCCCGACGAGCCAGCGGATGAGATCGGGATCGCCCAGCTGGAGGATGAGCCCGTCGGCGACGCGGCCGGTCATGGCCAGGGCCATCGGCCCGTAGCCCGCGACCCAGACCGGCAGCGTCCAGCCCGTCGTCCACGGGAAGCTCAGCTCCGTGCCTTCGTACTCGATCGTCTCGCCGGCCACGAGCGCCCGGATGACCCGGATCGCCTCCTCCGTGTTGGCCATCGTGATCGGCGGCTTGCCGAGGACGCGCCGGGCCGAGTCACCACGCCCGATGCCGAGGTCCATCCGGCCACCGGAGATCTCGTCGAGCGTGGCCAGGACCGACGCCGTCACGGTCGGCTCGCGCGTGCCCGGGTTGGTGACGCAGGTCCCGAGGCGCATCCGCTCGGTCACGCCGGCCATCAGCGTCAGGAGCGGGTACGGGTCGCGCCACAGGACGTGGGAGTCGAACAGCCAGCCGTACTCGAATCCGGCAGCCTCCGCCTGGCGCGTCAGGGCCAGCGTCCGCTCGAGCGAGTGCTCGGGCTTGAGCGTGAAGCCGAACTGCATGGCGCGTGCCTCCGGCCGGGAATGAAGCGGCTCGACCGTCCTCCTCCAGACGGTCGAGCCCGAGGGATGGTAGCGCGAACTACGGACGCGTCAAGTCGGCGTATGCGTCGGGTCGACGGTCGCGGAAGAACTGCCAGGTGTTGCGGACCTCGGTGATGAGGTCGAGGTCGAGGTCGCGGACGATCAGCTCCTCGTCGTGGGCGGATCCGAGGTCACCGACGAACTGGCCTCGCGGGTTCACGAAGTAGCTCTGCCCGTAGAAGTCGTCGTCGCCGTAGTCGGATTCGATGCCGACCCGGTTGATCGTCCCGACGTAGTAGCCATTGGCGACGGCGTGGCTGACCTGCTCGATCCGCCACAGGTACTCGGACAGCCCGCGCGAGGTGGCGCTCGGGATCAGGACGATCTCCGCGCCGTTGAGCCCCAGTGCGCGAGCGCCCTCGGGGAAGTGCCGGTCGTAGCAGATGTACACGCCGATCTTGCCGACGGCCGTCTCGAAGACCGGGTAGCCCAGGTTGCCCGGCCGGAAGTAGAACTTCTCCCAGAAGCCCTTGACGTGCGGGATGTGGGTCTTGCGGTACTTGCCGAGGTACGTCCCGTCGGCGTCGATGACGGCGGCCGTGTTGTAGTAGATGCCCGAGGCCTTCTCGTCCTCCTCGTACATCGGCGCGACGACCACCATCCCGGTCGACTTCGCGAGGTCCTGCATGCGCTTCGTCGTCGGGCCGTCCGGGATCAGCTCCGTGTAGCTGTAGTACTGGGCGTCCTGGACCTGGCAGAAATACGGTCCGTAGAACAGCTCCTGGAACAGGATGAACTGGGCCCCGGCCTTGGCCGCCTCGTGGGCTCGTTCCTCGTGCTTCTGGATCATCGATTCCTTGTCGCCGGTCCAGCTGGCCTGGACGAGCGCGCCGCGGATGGTTCGGGCCATGTCGCGCGTCACCTCGCTCGCGTATCAGATGGTCGAAGAGGCCAGAGGGTACACCTCCGCCCGCTCGGGAGCGCGCCCTCAGCCGACCTCCAGCACGGCTTGCCAGCCCGCCTCCTTCGAGGTTCATCCTTACTCGCGCGCTTCTTGGTACCGAACCACCACCCGGGACTGCCGGCGAGGCCCGGCGGCCCGTCAGCCGCTAGTCGCCCTTCTGGTTCGACGTTCGCTGGCGATCGGACCCCTCGAGGTGGCCGCAGATGCCGCCGCGGCCATGGCCTCGACCTCTTGCGGCGTCGGGGGCCCAGCGACACCACCCGACCCACCTGCCGGCGCGCCGGTCATCTGGCCCAGGTCCATCGGCGTCGGCGCCGCAGCACCGACGCTGGTGCTCCCGGCGGCCGTCCCCAGCGACTCCAACGGCGTGGGGACCGGCAACCCGCCGGCTCCCGCCGCTTCGATAGTGGACACGCCGGCGGATCCGGTCGGCAGTTGGTCGAGCGGCAACGGGACGGGTCCGCTGGCGTGGCCGGCCGCCTCGGTGACCGAGGCGTCCCCGCCGAGGGCCGGCACGGGCCGTGCGGTGTCCACAGTGCCACCCGCCGCGGTCGAGATGGTGATCGTCACGTCGGCATTCATGCGGCGCGCCCTCCTTGGTGCTGCACAGGAGCGTCGATCGCTCGGCCGGGATCAGATGAGGTAAGCCGTCGTGATCAGGTTGGCCGCATCGATGTCGACGTGGACGAGACGCCCATTCGCGCAGGCAGCGTTGAGCAGGACGTGCAAGTTGGTGACCCCGTCCGGGGCACCGTCCTTGATCCGCCTCCAGCCGACTGTGTCGATGTTCGCCCAGGCCCATTGTGCTCCGGAGTACGTGAATGTCGCGACGACTTTCTTGTTGTACTGCCAGGCCATCTCGTTCCCTCCGAATCCGTTCGTGGTCTCGCCCGCCTTCGACTCAGACGAGGTACATCGTGTAGAGCAGGCTGCTGTCGGCTTCGACGTGCACCTGGCGACCGTTCGCGGCGGCCTCGGACAGGCTCGCGAACATGTTGGACACCCCGTCGGCGGAACCGCCGTTGATCCGCCGCCAGCCCAGGCCGCTGATGTTCGCCCACGCCCACTGGGTGGTGTAGTACGCAAAGACCGAGGCCACGGTGCGGTTGTAGTACCACTGCTTGCCGGCGGCCGCGCCGATGCCGACCTGGATGTCGGCCGTGACGTTGTCGCCGACGCGGGCGATGTTCGTCACCGAGATGTTCGAGGCTGCGCCGCTGTAGGCATTGCTGTTCGGTGAGCTCGACCCCGTGAAGCTGGCATTCGCGGCGATCGGGAACGGGTCCGTGGCGTCGCCGCGGTTGGCGTTGAGGTTCAGGTCGCGGCGCCCGTCAGCCTGCATGACGTCGACGAGATAGTGGTTCTCGTCGGTGTTGTTGTTCTTCGTGTCATCGATGTGCTCGATGATCATCCCCTCGCCCGGCATCGCGCCATCGAACCCCGCCTGCTGGCGGTTCGAGACGAGGAAGTATTCCTGGCTGGCCGCCGAGCCGATCGGCAGCTTGTACGCCACCGCGTTCGTCGCATACGGCGGGATGTTGACGCTCTGGGTCACGTTCCACAGGACCGTCGGATTGATCCACTCGACCCGCGTCTTGCACCACGATGTTGGGTGGGCGGGCTTGTCGCCGCCCCCGTTCCAGCTGCCGCCGGCCATCAGGTCCCAGGCGCCGGTTCCCGCCGACGAGTAGTCGGTGTCGTACAGATCCGGCCAGCCCATGAGCAGGTGCCCGAGCTCGTGGGCCATGACACCGACGCGGCCGTCCTCTGGAGCCATGAAGTACCGGTCGATCGTGACGCCGTCGCGCACCTGCGGCGTGATGCTCCACTTGTGTGACCAGATGTCGTTCACGTTGCCGGTCTGCTCGGCACCGCTGCCCGCGCAGATCACCACGAGGGCATCGACGACTCCGTCGCCGTCGTTGTCGTAGAGCGAGAAATCGACATTCGGGTCGGCGAGGGCGATGGCCTCTTCGACGAGCTTCTGGGCGTTCTTGGGATACCCGCCAAAGCCGTAGTTGCCGTCGGTGTAATAGGACTTCGGCTGCGGGGCGCGATACCAACCCGCGGTCGGGCCGCCCGAGCCGCTGACGACCCCGACCACATCAAGGACGCCGTACGACGCTTCGCGGTAGAAGTCGCGCATGCTGCCGGTGGCGTAGGCGCCGAGCGAAAACATCATGTCGTCGAAGTGCGCCTGGGTCCTGGTCCCTGCCTTGTCGGAGAAGTCGACGAGCAGGACGAGGGCTCGCCGTGTCCCGGTGACGGGCGCCGGATCGGCCCGGGCGTTGATGAAGGTGTCGGGCCGGGTCTGCGCGGGCCGACTGAGGATGAGCGTCAGCGCCCGTTGATCGAGCTGGTCGCCCCCGGGTTTCGCCGGTAGTGCTTGGCCGGCCTCCAGCCGTGCCTTGGCCCGCAGGATCTTCTGCTCGAGCTCGGGCGACGGCGGCATGATGCAGTCGACCTCGCGCATGCGATTCCCTTGCACGGCACCCCTCCTTCACGTAGGCTGCCGAAGCGGATGCGCCGCCGGCAGACGTCGGTCCCTCCCATCGTCGAGAGGGCGCGTCACCTCGACGTCACCAGCCCGTCACGGCCCGCGACGCGACGTCGGTGATTCGGCAGGGAGTGGGACGGAGCGCACGATGGGCGGGGTTTCAACGGCACCGAATCGAGCCACGATCGAAGGTCGAGTCGAACGCGTCGAGCCTTCCTCGAGCTCGGTCGGGAAGTGGTACATGACGGTCGCGGTTTCGGCCGCGAGCGCCATCGAAGGCGGCCTGTTCGCCCGCGTCGGCGAGGAGGCCCGGGTCTTCACGTTCGGTGACGCCCCACCGGTCCAGGCCGGCTCGACGGTCAGGGCCGAGGTCGAGTACCTGGGTGGTCCGACAGGAGGCGAGTTCCGCCTGGTCCGGCTGGTCGCCAGCTCAACGACATCCTTCGTCGGTGCCGCGCCCCATGTCGGCGCGGACGTCGACGCCGGTGGGGCGGCTGACCCTGCTGCCGACGACGCGCGATCCGCCCAAGATCGCCTCGGCGACGTGCCCGAGCCGACCGACCAGGACTGACGGCCGACCGCTCGATACGGACCTTGCCCTACAGACAGCGACGCCGTCCCTCGCCTAGGCTGCGACGGAACGTCGCGCGGGTGAGCCGGTCATGCGACGAACGGGTGATTGGCTGGCTCCCCTCATGCGCGTACGCTCCGACCACGCGATGCGACGGGGGACGAATGGGGATGGGACGACGGGGCGTCGCTCGGCCTTCGCCGACCAGGCTCGACCGGCCGGTCGACGACCGCGCGAAGACGTCCCGGTCCGCGGTCACCCACGCCAGTCTCGGCCTCCTCGGCGGGTTCCAGCTCGCGGTCGATGGCGAGACGATCCACCTGCCACGATCCGAGAGTCGCGTGCTCGCCTCCGTTGCCCTCCGGGACCGCGCCCAGACGAGGGCGGCGCTCGCCGGGCGCCTGTGGCCGGATACGACGAACGATCGGGCGCTTGGACGCCTCCGCACGGCGCTGTGGCGCCTTCGTCGAACCGGGCGCCGGCTCCTGGACGTCACGTCTGACGACATCGCGCTCGACCCGGATGTCGTCGTCGACGTGCGCGAGCTGACCGAGCTGACCCATCGGATGCCGGAAACTCCGAACACCGACGAGGACGCCCTTTTCGAGATGCTCAGCGAGGCCGGTGAGCTCCTCCCAGACTGGGACGACGAGTGGCTCATCGCAGACCGTGAACGGATCCGCCAGATGCGTCTTAACGCGCTCGAGCTGCTGAGCGAACGACTCGCCGCCGAAGGCCGGTACGGCCCGGCTGTGGAAGCAGCCCTGATGGCCATCGCCGACGATCCGCTCCGCGAAAGCGCCCGACGGACGCTGATCCGTGCGCACCTGGCGCAAGGCAACATCCACGACGCGCTTGGTCAGTACGCAACCTATCGCGATATCTTGCGCGACGACCTGGGGCTGGACCCATCACCCCAGATGGAAGCGCTTGTCGAGGGACTCGTCGTCGGCGCGGGTACGGCCGATGCTCGATCCGATCCGGCGGGCGCGCATCACTGACTCGCCGTTCGCGTGGAGAGGCGCAAACGTGACGTGCCCGTGACGGTCGGGTGACGACGACTCCGGTACACCGCTGCCGATAGGGCAACGGCACACCGGAGGGAACACCATGGACCCATCGTTCAAGTCATCCGACGACGTCCTGGAGCAGCTCGTCGCCGATCGTCGGGACGAGGTCGTGCGTCTGCAGCAGGCGCAGGCCGACGGCCTCAAGGACCTCGAGTCGCGCGGCCAGGCCCGGCTCGAAGACCTCAGGAAGTCCCTGCCGAAGGACATCGTCGAGGTCCTCGATCGGCTCGACAAGGGTCACGCCGATGCGGCCAAGGCGACCGATCGACGCCTCGAGAAGGTCAAGGAAGAGTTCGTTGACTCGGCCCCTCGGCCGGAGAACGAGACCGCATTCCACCCGGGTCTGGCCGGCGGCCAGCTCGTGGCCCCCAGCTCCCTTGGCTGGTTTTCACCCTACTACGGGACGCTCCACTGGTCCGATGGCACCGTCGTCTGGCAGGGCTACTACCCGGGCAACATCGACCTGTGGATCTCGTGCAACGGGAGCGGCTCCGGGATCTTCGGGACGGGCGCCTGTGAGGGAACGCTCGTGATGGACTGGTGGTTCACGTACGTCGCACCGGCGAACCGCTACTACGGCCACACGATCTGGGTCCCGTACCATGGGTTCTACATCATCAGCGCGGATGACGGCTTCTGGGATTCGAAGTACGCCAGCGCGCGGATCGATCTTTCGGCCGTGGGCTACCAGTACAACTACAAGGGCACGAGCAGCACCAACGTGTTCGACATGGGCAACGACAACATCAACGTCAACGACCGTATCGACGGCTGGCGGACGATGTACTACCCGGACCTGCTGGGTGCCGACCGCGCCTACCTGCGGGTCTCGTCGTCGTACCACGTGTATGCGCGCGGAGGTGGCTCGGCCGCCATGCTCAACTTCAGCGACGGCAACGCGAATTACATGGGCGTCCCCTGGGTGTACATCGATTAGGGACCCGGGCGTCTGCCATCGGTGAGGCATCGGGTCCGTCGAGTGCGGGTGCGCTCGGCGGACCATGCCTGCCACGTTCTCCTGCATCCTGCAAGGTCGCCCCGGCCCACCGGCCTGATCGGACGGGGTTAGCCTGCTTGCCCTTCCCCGAATAGATCGCGGCAGGCGCCGATCCGCCGGACATGCACATCCAGCGATCAGCCGCGAATAGAACCGCGACGCGGGCGACGCGGCGGTGGCTGCCAAGCCAACGGACACCCGCGCCGTCGAACCGCGAAGCGGACTGGTGGACGGTGCCGGCGAAGGCGGCGTCCGAGCACCGGAGCGAGCGCACCCGCAGGTGCGTGAGCGAGGAGCGCAGGCGCCAACGCACGCCCGCGCCGCCCACCAGGCCGCCCTACTCGTCGGGGATGGCGTCCGGCCTTTTTCTCATGTACCACTCGGTGAACTCGCGGCAGCGGCCGTCGTCGTCGAACCGGCACACGAAGACGTTGGCGAACTCGCGGTCGATCGCGGTCCGATCGTCGGTCAGGTAGCGCGTGCGACCGTGGGCGACACAGGCGTCGCCGTCGATCGCGAGGACCTCGTAGTCGGCCTCCCAGGACCCCGGCGCGTCGGGCTCGGCCAGCCACGCGGCGACGACCGCCGCACGCCCCACGACGGCCTCGCTGAACGGATCGAAGGCGTAGCGCACGTCGGGACTGAAGAGATCGCCGATGGCCAGCGGATCGAGCAGTCGCCAGGCGTCGATGTAGCGGTCGAGCCAGGACTGGAAGGCACGGTGTTCCATCGGAGCGTCCTCATCGCGGCTGCGCTCACGGTAGCATCAGGGGCAACGAGGTCGCGACTCGGCCGAGCCGGGACGAGGAGGGGACCGATGACCGATCAGACAGCATTGCTGGCCCGCACGGCCGAGATCGCCGCCGCCTACCTGGCGGGTCTCGAGACGCGTCCCGTCGGGCGCCCGGTCGACGTCACGGAGCTCCGGACCGCGATGGGCGGCCCGCTCCCGGATGGCCCGTCGGACCCACTGGCCGTTGTCGAATCGCTGGCCGCGACCGCCGACGCCGGGCTCGTCGCGAGCGCCGGGCCGCGCTATTTCGGGTTCGTCGTCGGTGGCGGGCTGCCCGCGGCGCTCGCGGCCGACTGGCTGGCCAGCACGTGGGACCAGAACGCCGGCCTGTACATCCTGTCGCCGGCGGCGGCCGTCGCCGAGGAGATCGCCGCCGGCTGGCTGGTGGACCTGCTCGAGCTGCCGGCCGGCACGAGCGTCGGGTTCGTGACCGGCGCGACGATGGCCAACTTCACGGCGCTCGCGGCGGCCCGCCATGCCGTGCTGGCGAAGGTCGGCTGGGACGTGGAGCGCCAGGGACTGCAGGGTGCTCCGCAGGTGACCGTCGTGACCCACGAGGGCACGCACGTGACCGTCTACGCGTCGCTCCAGATGCTCGGCCTGGGCCGCGAGGGGACGGGCGTCCGTCGGATCGCCAGCGACGCCCAGGGCCGGATGCGACCCGACGCCCTGCGCGAGGTGCTGGCCGGCCTCGACGGGCCGACGATCGTGTGCGCCCAGGCCGGCAACGTGAACAGCGGCGCGTTCGACCCGTTCGAGGAGATCGTGGCCATCGCCCACGAACACGGCGCGTGGGCGCACATCGACGGCGCCTTCGGGATCTGGGCGGCGGCCGTGCCCTCGCTTCGATCGCGGATGCGCGGCCACGCGGGCGCCGATTCGTGGTCGACCGACGCGCACAAGTGGCTCAACGTGCCGTACGACTCCGGTCTCGTGTTCGTGCGCGACGCCGATGCCCACCATGCGGCGATGACCCTTGGCGCTGCCTACTACGTCGAGACGGCCGGGGCCGAGCGCGATCCGTACAACTGGGTGCCGGAGTCGTCCCGTCGTGCCCGCGGGTTCGCCGTGCTCGCCGCGCTCCGGTCGATCGGCCGCTCCGGCCTGATCGCGCTGATCGAGCGCGACTGCGCGCTGGCCCGGCGGATGGCCGAGCGGCTCGGGCAGGGTCCGCGGGTGGCGATCCTGAACGACGTGGTCCTGAACCAGGTCCTCGTCCGCTTCGAGGGAGCGGGTGGGCGAGCCCGCCGAGGCCGGCGATGTCCGGACACGCGCCGTCATCGACGCGGTCCAGCGCGACGGCACGCTCTTCCTCGGAGGGACGACGTGGGCCGGCCATGCCGCCATGCGGGTGTCGGTCTCGGGCTGGTCCACGACCGAGGACGACATCGACCGCTCGGCCGCCGCCATCCTCGCCTGCGCCGCCGAGGTGGACGGCGCCGGATAGCGGACGACCCCGGCCGTGGTGTCACGAGCGGGGTCGTCGGGGCGGCGGGGGTGTCCGGGGTCCCGGACGGCGGGCGGTCAGCGGGCCGGTTTGGTCGACATCCCCGTGTGCAGGTAGGCCGTGAACCGGGCACTCACGGCGTGAACGCCGTGGATGTGCACGCCGTTGCGCAAGGTGCTGATGGCCTTGCCGCGGCCGATGTAGATGCCGATGTGCGTGCCGCCGCCCCAGATGACGAGGTCGCCGACGCGCGGGTTGGTCCGGCTGGCCTTGCCGTGGGCCTTGAACCAGTGGTAGATCGATCGGGCCGACCGCAGGAACCCGGTGTGGATCGCGCGGGCATCGCCCGCCTTCCGGAACGCGTAGACCACGAGACCGGAGCAATCGAAGGATCGCGGGCCGGTCGCGCCGTAGTGCCAGCGATCACCGAGCTGGGCCCTGGCGATCCGGACGATCTGCTGGGCCTCCGTCGCCGAGGTGGCCGCCGCGGGTGTGGACGGGGCGACGCTGAAGAGGACAGCCGCCGCGAGGGCGACCGGGATGAACGCTCGTGCGCCCAGATGTAGCGTGCGCAATGGTGCTCCTTCCTGCCGGGACGCCGCGTTGGGGGACGCGGCGGGCGGTGACGCCCACGGGCACGCACGGAAGGACATGGCGAACCCGGGTGGGTTCGGAGGGGGGTGCCGACACGAAAGGGACGTAGCCGGAAATGGCTCAGGGGGAGCCGTGCGAACGGGGCGTTGTTCGTGTTTTCCGGGTTCCCGTGTGTCCTGGGGGTCGTTGGCGGAGCGCAGTCTAGCGTGGATCGGGAAAAAGCGCCGTGGAGCGGTCGCCGCGCCTCAGCGCTCCTCCGTCGCCGTCACTGCCCCTGGTCGAGCTGACCGGTGACGGCGTCGCCCGGATCCGGCCCGAGGATCCGGACCTGGTACGGCGCGGCGGGCAGTCGATCCCGGTCGAGCGCGACGAGGAACGTGTCGCTGACCGGCGGGCTGCCGCAGCCCAGCGTGAGCCCGAGCGAGAACTGCCCGTCGACGTGGTGCCCGTCCGGGTCGAACCGGACCCGGTCCAGGCGGGTCGGGCAGGCGATCGTGCCCAGCGGGGTCAGCAGCGCCACGACCGAGCGGTCGAAGTCCACGCTCGGCGGATCGGTGCGGAGCAGCAGCCGCTTCCAGGCGAGCTCGAACGCGGCCTGGTCGCCGATCAGGTCCACCCCGTTCCGCGTCGCCGACCGCGCGCTGGTGGGCCAGGAGCTGCCAGCCGTCGCCGCTCGACACCTGTCGCGAATCGTCCCATGCGCGCACGAGCCCGACGACGAGGACCGCGACGATGCCCGCGGCGAGGATCCACCGTGGGGAGGGACCTCGTCGGCTGCGCATGGACGGATGATGGCAGGGCACGGACCGGTGCCGCCGGGTGCCCGCTATGCTCGCGCCCATGACCGGACGCGAGATCCCGCTCGTGCCTCGACGCGGGTCGCGGACGTTCTCGCCGACACGCTGGCTGGATCGGCTGCCCGACGGCCGGTTCGCGCTCGTGGTCGCGGCGCCCGGGCTCCTGCTCATCGGGGCGTTCGTGCTCCCGCCGATCCTCGCCTCGATCGGGATGAGCTTCTTCCGGATCGAGCTCCTGCGCGACGACTTCACGCCGTTCGTCGGATTTCGCAACTACGCGACCAGGCTCCCGGCGGACACGGAGTTCCTCGGGACGCTGCCGCTGACCCTCCTGTTCGCGCGCGCTGACGTCGGCCCTGGCGGTGCCGCTCGCGCTGGCGACCGCGCTGCTGATCCACAGCCGGGCCCGGTTCGCGGGCGTCCTGGCGGTGGTCCTCCTCCTCCCGTGGGCGATCGCCCCGATCGCGGACGGGATCCTGTGGCGGCTCATGTTCGAGCCGAGGACCGGGATCGTCACGTTCCTCATGACCCAGGTCGGCCTGCCGCCCGTGGTCATCCGCGAGGCGCCGGGCGCGATCGCGGCCATGGTCGTGGCCGTGACGTGGCGATCGATCCCGATCCTGGCGATCCTCTTCCTCGGGGCGCTCCGGCTCGTCCGGCCGGAGGTCCGGCAGGCGGCCAGGCTCGACGGGGCGTCCGGCCGGCAGGTGTTCCGCTACGTCACGTTGCCGGCGATCGCCCCGGTCGTCATCGCCGCCGGCCTCCTCCAGGTCATCCTCGCGCTCCAGGTCTTCGAGGTGCAGTACGCGCTCTCGGCCGGCGCGCCGCCGAAGGGCTCGATGCTGGCCGGGCTGGCGATCTTCAACACCGTCATCGGCGAGATCAGCCTCGGCTACGGATCGGCGATGACGATGGTCGTCGGCCTGTTCATCGCTCTGTGCATCGCCGGTCTGTACCTGGTCGTCGTGCGGCCACGCCGGCGGATCGTCGCGGTCGACCGGGGCGACGGACTCGACGTCTCGCCCATCCGGACGGACCCCAGGGCCTGGGCCAGGCTCCGGCGTGACCCGATGCCCGGCGCCGAGACGGGACCGGGCACGTCGGCGGGTTCGGCCCGGTCGCGCCGGCTCCGGCGGTCCGCCGGGACGGTGCTGGCGGCGACCGCGACCGTCCTGCTCGTCATCGGCCTCGCCGGACCGCTCGTCTGGATCGCCATCGCCAGCACCCAGCCGGCGGCGGCCGTCGCCCAGATGCCACCGCGGCTGACCGCGAACCTCGACCTGAGCGCCTACAGCCGGCTGATCACCGACCCGTCGTGGCAGCGCGCGGCCGTGGTCAGCATCGCGGTGACCGTGACCGCCACGCTCATCGCCCTGGGCGTGTCGCTCCTGGCCGGCTACCCGCTGGCGCGCTTCCGCATCCGTGGCGCGCGGCTGCTGCTCCTGATCCTCCTCGCGACGATGCTCATCCCGCCGATCGCGCTCGCGATCCCGGTGCTCTACCTGGTCATCGACCTCGGCGTCCGCGACACGATCCTCGGCCTCGTGCTGATCAACGCGGCGTTCTGGTCGCCGATCCTCATCTGGCTGGTCAGGGGCGCCTTCCTCGGCGTGCCCGTCGAGATCGAACGGGCGGCCCGGATGGACGGCTCGTCACGGCTCGGCGCGATCCTCCGGGTCAGCCTGCCGGCCGCCGCACCGGTGATCGCCGCGGCGACGGCGATCGTGTTCATCGGGATCTGGAACGACTACGTGTTCGTCGCCGTGGTCGGCGGGCGCGAGACGCACACGCTGCCGCGCTTCCTCGGCGAGAGCGTCTCGCCGCTGTTCAACGTGCTGGCCGCCCGGATCGTCCTGACGGTCGCTCCGTGCATCGTCCTGGTCGCCCTGCTCCGGACGAGGATCCTCGCGCTCCGCTGACCCGGCCGGACCGGCATGGTCCGGCACCCGCGGTTGTGCTGTAATCACCACCCGATGACGGCGCGCAGGCCGCCGTTCGACGAGACGATCCGGCGATCGGCCGGTACGCGCCCCGAGGTGACCCATGGGCATCACGACCGCATCCGGCGCCATGACCAGCGAGGAGATCGTCGCGCTCTCGCGTGAGCACACGTTCTTCTCGTGGTCCGTCCAGGGTGCCCTCGACCCGATCGCGATCGACCACGCCGAGGGCGTCTACCTGTACACGCCCGAGGGCCGGCGGATCCTCGACTTCAACAGCCAGCTCATGTCGGTCAACATCGGGCACGGCGACCGCCGGGTCATCGACGCGATCACCGCCCAGGCGACGAAGCTGCAGTACGTCCAGCCGGCCTTCGCGACGGAGATCCGGGCGCGGCTCGGCTCGAAGCTCGCCGAGATCCTGCCGGGCGACATGGACAAGGTGTTCTTCACGCTCGGTGGCGCGGAGGCGGTCGAGAACGCGATCAAGCTCGCCCGGCACGCGACCGGCCGCCACAAGATCCTGGCCCGCTACCGCTCGTACCACGGCGCGACCATGGGCGCGATGACGCTGACCGGCGATCCGCGTCGCTGGGCCAACGAGCCGGGCATCGTCGGCGTGGTCCGCTACCCGGACACGCACCGCTGGGGCGAGGCGGAGCCGCGGCCCGTGGCCGAGAGCCTGCAGGGCCTCGAGGACGTCATCCGCTACGAGGGCGCGAAGAACATCGCGGCCGTCTTCCTCGAGACGATCGTCGGCACCAACGGCATCCTCATCCCGCCGGACGGCTATATCGCGGGCGTCCGCGAGATCTGCACCCGCAACGACATCCTGATGGTCGCCGACGAGGTCATGGCCGGCTTCGGGCGGACCGGGCGCTGGTTCGCGGTCGACCACTGGGACGTCACGCCGGATCTCATGACGATGGCCAAGGGCCTGACCAGCTCGTACCTGCCGCTCGGCGCGGTCGCGATGCGCCACGAGATCGCCGAGAAGTTCGAGACCCAGATGTTCTACGGCGGGCTGACCTACAGCAGCCACCCGGTCAGCCTGGCGGCGTCCCTGGCCACGATCGCGGTCTACGAGGAGGACGGCCTGATCGAGAACGCCGCCCGCCTCGGCCCGGTCCTGCGGGGCCACCACGAGCGCCTGGCGGCGAACCACCCGAGCGTCGGCGCGACGCGCAGCCTCGGCCTGTTCGGGATCATCGACCTCGTGCGCAGCCGCGATCCGTGGACACCGCTGACGCCGTTCAACGGCACGTCGGACGAGATGAAGGCGATCGGCACGTTCCTGCGCGAGAACGGGCTGTACACGATGCTCGCCAACAACTCGATCCACACCAACCCGCCGCTGTGCATCACCGAGGATCAGCTCGCGGAGGGCTTCGAGATCCTCGACCGCGCCCTCGACATCGCCGACGCGGTGGTCGTCTGAGCCGGCACGCTCGACGAACCACGGTGACGACCGCCAGCGGCTTCCTCCGGCGCGGCGTCGGCGCCCGCGGCGGTCGCACCGCGGGGCGGAGCGCGGTCGCGGCCGCGGCGATGGGCCGGCATCGCCCTCGTCCTCGTCGCCTTCCTCGTGATCTGGGAGGTCGCCAAGTGGATCGGCGGCGACCCGTGGCGACTCCACGGCACGGTGGCCGGCGTCCAGATCGACTACGAGCACCTGCCGCCGTTCGCCTGGCGCATCACGGACGATCTGTCGCTGCCACATGTCTGGGACATCGCCCGGGCGTTCGTCGACCCCGCCCAGCGCGGCGGCGCGCCGCTTGGGCGTCGTCCTGGCCGGTCAGGCGGCGTTCACGTTCGGTGAGGCGTTGGCGGGCTTCGCCCTGGGCGGGATCCTCGGACTCGGCGCTCGGCATCGTCTTCGTCCACTCACGTCTCGCCGAGCGCGCGTTCGTGCCATACGTCGTCGCATCCCAGACCGTGCCGATCCTGGCGATCGCGCCGCTCGTCGTCGTCGCGCTCAAGGCCGACTGGCTGTCGGTCATGGCCGTCGCCACGTACCTGACGTTCTTCCCGGTGACGATCGCCGTCGATGCGCGGCCTGCGCGCCTTCGACCCGCGCGCCCTCGAGCTGTTCCGGTCGTATGCCGCGACGCCGGCGCCAGGTGCTCTGGCAGCTGCGCCTGCCGACGTCGGTGCCGTACCTGTTCTCGGGCTTCCGGGTGGCCGCGGCCGCATCGGTCATCGGCGCGATCATCGGCGAGCAGACGGCGGGCGTCGCCGTCGGGCCTCGGCAGCGCGATCATCAACTACAACCAGTACTACACGTCCGGCCCGGAGCGGCTGTGGGCGACGATCGTCATGTGCACGCTCGTCGGCTTCGTGTTCGTCGGGCATCGTCAACCTGGCCGAGCGGATCCTGACGCGGGGCCGCTACCGGCCGGTGGAGGGACTCTGTGACATCGAGCCGACGCCGAGCGGCGACCCCGCGGACCAGCGCGATCGTCGTCGAGGCGACCGGCGTCGGCAAGGTGTTCGGGGCCGGCGATGGCGGCCGTGACCGCCCTCGAATCGCGTCGACCTGACCATCCGCCAGGGCGAGTTCGTGTCGCTCATCGGGCCCGTCCGGCTGCGGCAAGTCGACCCTGCTCCGGCTCATCGGCGACCTGACCCAGCCGACCAGCGGGACGCATCTGCGATCAACGGCAAGCCGGCCGACCCGGGCGCGGCTCGACCGCGACTACGGGATGGTCTTCCAGGCACCGGTCCTGATGGACTGGCGGACGATCGCGCAAGAACATCGAGCTGCCGCTCGAGATCATGGGCTTCCCGGCCGACGAGCGGCGTCGGCGCGCCGCCGACCTGCTCAAGCTGGTCGAGCTCGAGGCGTTCGCCGAGCGGCATCCCTGGGAGCTGTCGGGCGGCATGCAGCAGCGCGTGGCGATCGCCCGGGCGCTGTCGTTCGACCCGAAGCTGCTGCTGATGGACGAGCCGTTCGGCGCGCTCGACGAGATGACCCGCGAGCGGATGAACGCCGAGCTGATGAGCATCTGGCGACGGACCGGGACGACCATCGTGTTCGTCACCCACAGCATCCCCGAGGCGGTCTTCCTGTCGACCCGGGTCGTCGTCATGTCCGCGCGGCCGGGCCGGATCTCGCAGGTGGTCGACATCGACCTGCCGCCGGACCGCATCGGTCGAGACGCGCGAATCCGAGCGCTACTTCCGCCTCGTCACCCGCGTCCGCGAGGCGCTCCGCCAGGACGAGCCGGGCGACGACGGCGCCGATGCCGCCGAGGCCGAGCGCGTCCGTGCCGAGGGCCTGGCGTGATCGGCATCCGTCGGGCGCCCGGGAGCGTGGCTGCCGCGCGTGCTCGGCGTCTTCGTCATCGTCGTCATCGTCGCCTGGGAGGTCGGCTTCCTGGTCCTCGGCGTCCAGTCGTTCCTCATCCCGCGACCGAGCGTCATCGGCGAGCAGCTGGCCTCGGACTGGTCGACGCTCGCGCGCGGGCTCCTGTTCACGGGGACCGAGGCGGTCGTCGGGCTCGTCGTCGGGGTCGCGCTCGGGACCGCTGCCGGGTTCGCGACCGCGCGCTGGGCGAGCGCCCGCGAGGTCCTTCTGCCGGTCGCGATCGGGGCGAGCACGATCCCGATCATCGCCTTCGCGCCGATCACGCTGAACTGGTTCGGCCCGGAAAGCCTGCTGCCGCGGATCACGATCGTCGCCGTGATGGTCTTCTTCCCGGTCATGGTCAACACCATCCGCGGCCTGACGAACGTGGATCCGGGCGCGCTCGAGCTGCATGTCGTCGTACGCCGCCGAGCGACCGCCAGACGCTGACCAAGCTGCGCGCCCCGAACGCCCTGCCGTACTGGTTCACCGCGCTTGAAGATCGCGACGACGCTGAGCGTGATCGGGGCGGTCGTCGGCGAGTTCTTCGGCGGGCCGCTCTATGCGCTCGGGATCTACATCACGCTCCAGACCGGAGCCAGCCAGTACCCGGCGGCGTGGGCGGCGATCGTGCTCGCATGCGTGCTCGGGATCGTGCTGTACCTCGCTGCCGTCGCCGCTCGAACGGCTCGTCATCCCGTGGTACGCGGCACGCGAGACTGGCCCGATGACGACCGGGTCGCGGTGACCTACCATCCGCGTCAGCTGAGTGGGACGGGGCCTGTCGCCGGCGGCGATCCGGCTGCCGACGATGTGAGGAGGAGCGAACGAATGAGACTGTCTCGGAAGTTGCTGGCCACCGCGGCGCGGCGGTCATGCTCGTCGCGGCGTGCAGCTCGACGGGCGGCGGCGCATCGGGCGGCGCCTCGGGCGCTCTGACCCCGGTCAAGTTCCAGCTCCAATGGGTCGCCCAGTCACAGTTCGCGGGCTACTACGCCGC
>CAVRFU010000013.1:0-241374 GCA_963720495.1 uncultured Chloroflexia bacterium | reverse complement strand
GTTGCTACCACGATATAGCAACCGGTGAGTTGCGTCAACCCTGGCGGTCGCTGGGGCCGTCCTCGTTCTTGCTACCGTTCGCGCTGGATGAGAACGGAGGTGAACCGTCGTGGGAGCGGATCCAGCGGCCGTTGGCAAGGCAGTCGTCGACCTGGCGCGGGTTGGACGGTTCGCCGAGGTCGAGGACCTGTTCGATGCCAGGTTGCGGGCGGCCGTCTCAGCGGACACGCTGCAGCTCGCCTGGGGGGTCGAGTCAAGCAAGATCGGACCGGTCCTGAGCGTCGGCGAGCCCCAAACCGAGGCGGGTCAGGCCGGCCTGATCCGGGTGACGGTCGCGATCGTCGGTGAACGTGGGGGTTTCGCCGTGGTGATGGGGATCGATGAGGCGGGGATCCTTCATGGGCTGAGGTTCGCGCCAGTGAGCGGGTCGTGGGCCCCGCCGTCCTACGCCGCCCCGTCGAGGTTCACAGAGCAGGATGTCGTGGTCGGATCGGCTCCGTCTGCGGTCGGTGGCACCTTGACCCTGCCTCGGGATCGAGGTCGAAGGCCCGGCGTCGTGCTGCTCGCCGGCGGAGGGCCATTCGACCGCGACGAGACGAGCGGAGCGAACAAGCCACTGAAGGATCTGGCCTGGGGTCTCGCGAGCCGCGGTGTGGCCGTCTTGCGCTTCGACAAGGTGATCCACGCGAACCCTGCTGCCGCCGACGCGCCGGGCTTCACGATGTCGGATGAGTATGTCCCGCACGCGGTCGCCGCCGTCCGAATGCTGCAGGGTGGATCCACCGTCGATCCCGCGCAGGTCTTCGTGCTCGGCCACAGCATGGGCGGCAAGGTCGCTCCGCGAGTCGCGGCGGTCGAGCCGTCTGTCGCCGGGCTGGTCATCCTGGCGGGGGACACACAACCGATGCATCGTGCCGCGATCCGCGTCGCTCGATATCTCGCGTCGCTGGACCCGAGTGCGGCAACGAGCGACGCCATCGAGGCGATCACGCGGCAGGCGGACCTGGTCGACAGCCCTGACCTGTCGGCCTCCACACCCGCCCGCGACTTGCCGTTCGGCTTGCCGGGCTCGTATTGGCTGGACCTGCGGGGCTACGACCCGGTCTCGACTGCGGCCGCGCTCGACCTGCCCATGCTGGTCATCCAGGGCGGCCGGGACTACCAGGTCACAGTCGCCGATGATCTCTCGAGGTGGCAGGCAGGTCTCGCTGACCGAACTGATGTCACGATCCGTGTCTATCCGCCCGACAACCACCTCTTCTTCCCAGGAGAAGGGCGCTCGACGCCGGCGGAATACGAACCTCCCCAACACGTCGACGCTGCGGTTGTCGTAGACATCGCCGCGTGGCTCGGACGCGGCTAGGCGGGCTCACACTGCAGCGGGCCGGGCAGGGCTCCTGGCCTCCAGGATGCCCAGGCCGGCTCGCGATCGAGCTAGAAGCGGCGGCGACCCGGTGTCACGACCGCACCGACGACCGCTGCCTTCGCCACGGGCGATGGGCCGGGCGACACGGCGGCGCCGACGACGGCGGCCTTGGCGACCGGCGATGGGCCCGGGCTGACGGCGGCCCCGACGACAGCGGCCTTGGCGACCGGTGCGCCGATGACTCCGACTCCTCGACGTCCTGGACCGAGCGGCATCTCAGACTCCCTGTGCTTCGAGCACTGCGTCGGCTTCGACGGCAGCGATGATGGCCTGGATCGGGATCCGCCCGTTGGCGATCAGCTGACCACCCGCGCGGCGCATGGCCGATGCGAACGGGGCGGCCCACACGTTCTCGTAGACGAGGACGCCCGCGACACTGCCCGGATCCATCGCGGCGGCCAGGTTCTCGACGTCTTCCTCGGCCAGTGTCTGGGCGAGCTGGCCCTCGATCTGGCGGAGCTCGCCGAGCTCGGGGAGATCGGACAGCTCCTGCGCGTCGACAGAACCGTCCTCATTCTTGAGGAGGATGAGGATGTCCATGATCCGGATGATCCCGGCGTCATGGAGACGCAGCAGCTCATCGGCTCCTTCGCCTGTGAAGTTCTGTGCCCCGGCCGGGAACTCGACGATCAGGTAGTCGACAGGTCCCAGCTCATCGAGCGATCGTTCCTCTGTCATGGATGCTCCCTTCTTGGATCCGCCGGCATCCACATCTTGGACCCAGCCCCCCTCGTCGCCGCCGGCGTGACCGGCACCCATCGATCCTTTCCCGGACCGAGACCTCGGGCGCCTCTGTCCCACGACGGGCGAGAGGATGAGTATGACGACGTTGCCGGGAGCCGGTCGTCTTCGGCCGTCGGGGCGACCCGGTCAGGAGATCGACGTCGCCGTCCCGCTCATCAGGGCGCGGGCATCCCGCAGGACCGGGGTCTCGAAGCCCTCGGTGAAGGTGTCGTACGCGGCCTGGACTGCCGCATGTCTCTCCGGTGACTCCCCGTCGAGCTGCGCGAGCCGCAGGGCGGCCATGAGCTCGCCCGTCCTCGCCTCGATCGAGCGTGCCTTGGCCAGGGCATCGTCAAGAGACGCTTCCGCCGCCCCAGGATCACCCGCTGCCAGGTGCATGTCGGCCTGGCTGATGAGCAGCGGGATGAGGTCGCAGGTGTCGTCCGGTCCGGCGACGCGCATCGCTTCCGCGACCACGTCGAGCGCTTCGGCCACCCGGCCGGCAAGCGCGAGGGCCTGTGCCCGGAGGCCGAGGACCTGCGGCCAGAAGACGGGCGGCGTGCGAAGGGTCTCGTACAACCCGATCCCGCGGTCGGTCAGCTCGAGGCCCTCGTCCGGCCGGCCGAGCCCCGCGACCGTCACGCCCTCGACGATGAGACCGCTGGCGTGCCAGACCGCGTATTCGCGCTCGACGGCGATCCGGACGACCCGTCGGGCCCGCTCCCCGGCGGAGTCGATCCGGCCGCTCCACAGGTCGAGCAGGCCCGCGTGAAAGACCGCATAGGCCAGCGAGTACGGATGGCCGAGCTGCTCGGCCAGCGCGACGGCCTCCGTCGCCCGGCGCTCGGCGGTATCCGGGTAGCCGCTCATCCAGAGGAAGAGTGCCCCGATCGAATGCGCGACGACCACCGGGTTCGGCCCGACCCGGAGCGCGCCCCGACCGGGGTGGTCCGGATCGAACAGGGCGATCGCGCGGTCGAGTTGCGCGATGCCTCCCGCGAAGTCGCCCATGAACGCCATCGGCGGGCCGAGGATCACGAGGCCCTCGATGCGCATCCCGTCGTCGCCTTCGGCGTCGGCGATGGCCAGGATCTCGCGCCCGATGGTCGCCACCTTGTCCATGTGGCCGACCTGGATATGGAACGTCGCCAGGCTGCGCAGGACAGGCACCTGGTGGGGGAGGCCGCCCGCGGCCGCCGCGACCACGAGCGTATCGCGATAGAGGTCCTCGACCCGCGGCGAATAGCCCTCGACCGCGAGGAGCAGGCGAGCCAGCGTCAGCCTCAGCGAGATCGCCTTGTCCGACATCCGCGCCGCCTCGTCGCCGGACTTGATGAGGTGGAGCAGGTCCTTCGTGATGCCGATCGCGGCGTGGTACCAGCCACGTGTGTCATAGAGCGTCCAGAGCGGGTCCAGCATCGACTTGGCGCCCGCGAGGTCGCCGGCATCGACATGGAAGTGCCAGGCCGCGAGGACGTTGTCCAGCTCGGCGGCGAGCTCGTCGATGGCGGCCGCTCGCTCGCGGCCGGCCATGCGCTCGTTGAGGCGGACCGTGAAAGCGGCGAAGTGCGCGGCGTGGGCGCCCCGCGCGGCTGACGCGAGATCGGCGTCGCGGTCGAGCTCGTCGCGAGCGTATTCATGGATCGTCTCGAGCATCGAGAGGCGCTGGCGCTCCCCGTCCGCCGTTCGCACCAGGCTCTTGTCGACGAGCGAGCCGAGCCCGTCGACGACGTCCACGCCGGCCAGGGCATCGATGCCGGCGCAGACCTGTTCGACGTCCTGGACCTGGGCCGACGGGAACACCGCGAGTACCTTGAACAACGCCCGGTCGTCCTCGTCGAGCAGGTCGTAGCTCCAGGCGATCGTGTCACGGAGGGTCCGCTGGCGGTCGGGCAGGTCGCGCGCCCCGCCGCGGAGGACATCCAGCCCGCCCCGCAGGCGGTCGCGCAGCTCGGTCGGCGAGAACAGGCGGAGCCGCGCGGCCGCGAGCTCGATGGCGAGGGGCAGCCCGTCGAGCCGCGCGCAGATCTCGCCGACGACGGGAGCCGTCTCGTCGTCCAGGCCGAAGCTCGGTCGCGCCTCGCGGCCGCGCTCCACGAACAGCGTGACCGCCGACGAGCCCATCGCACCGGCCGAGCCGGTCGGCAGCGTGAGCGGCGGCACCGGCAGGAGCTGCTCGCCGCGGACGTGGAGGGACTCCCGGCTGGTGACGAGCATCGCGAGGCGCGGGCACTGGCGGACCAGCTCCCCCGCGTCGTCGGCGGCCGCGGTCACCTGCTCGAAGTTGTCGAGCACCAGCAGGATCTGGAGCGGCCGCAGGTGCGCCACCAGCGCCTCGCGCAGGTCGCGGTCGCCCGGGACCGCGAGACCCGTCGTCTGGGCGATGGCGACGAGGACCGCGATCGGCTCGCGCGCGTGGGCGAGGTCGACGAAGTAGACGCCGTCGGCGAAGTGCTCGAGGGCGTCCGTCGCCGCCTGAACGGCCAGCCGGGTCTTGCCGATGCCTCCCGGTCCGGTCAGGGTCACGAGCCGGACCGTGTCGCCGCGCAGCAGACGCGCCAGTTGCTCGAGCTCCGCCGCGCGCCCGACGAGGGCGGTCGTGGAGACCGGCAGGTTGTTGGGCGTCGAATCGATCGTGCGTGGGGCCGGGAAATCGGCGTCGAGGCCCTCGGCGTTGACCTGGTAGAGCCGCTCGGGCTCGGGCAGGTCCTTGAGCTGGTGCTCGCCGAGGTCGCGGAGGCTCGCGCCTGCCGGCATCGACCGGCTGACGAGGGCGCGGGTTGCCTCCGACACGAGGATCTGGCCGCCATGCGCGGCCGCCATGATCCGTGCGGCTCGGTGGACGTCGATGCCCACGTAGACGCCGGCGGCCAGCTCGGCCTCCCCGGTATGGATCCCGATGCGGACCTTGACGACGGCGCCATCTTGTCCACGGCTCCGCGGCCATCGCCCGCTGGACCCGGATCGCGGCCCCGAGAGCGTCGCCGGCGGTCCCGAAGACCGCGAAGAACGAGTCACCCTCCGTGCCGACCTCGGCGCCGACGCCCGCGCAGGCGGTCCGGATGAGCTCGTGATGCCGGCTGAGGAGCGCTCCGTAATCGGGTCCGAGCGCCTCGACGAGCCCGGTCGAGCCCTCGATGTCGGTGAACATGAAGGTGGCGGTCCCGGTCGGCAGCTCGGTCATCGGATCAAGTGTCGTGCCACGCACGCCTGACGGCAAGCGGACCTCAGTCCGGGACGACGGCGATGGCGTCCATCTCGGCGAGGAACTCGGGCCGGGCGAGACCCTGCACGAAGGCGAACGTGATGAGCGGCGGGTTCGGACGATCCCCCCAGACGCGCCGAAACGCCTCGAACCCCGTGCGCAGGTCCTGGCCCTCGACGACCAGGAGGTTCCACTTGACGACGTGCTCGAGGCCGGCGCCGGCGGCCGCCAGGGCCGTCTCCACGTTGGCCAGGATCTGGGCGGTCTGGGCGCCGAGGTCGCCGCTGCCGACGATCTCGCCATCGGCCGTGACCGCATCCTGGCCGCCGACGTAGACGGTGCGGACGGGGCCGGAGACGACGGCGACCTGCGAGAACGCGGGGTTCTTCACGAGGCCGTCCGGACTGAGACGGTCGACCGAGCCCGATCGCCGGGTGGGTTCACTGGTCATGGGTCAGCCTCCTGTCGTCGATGCTCGACACGGCCGGGATGGATCGCTCGGGCCCGAACGCGAGGGCTTGGTACACTGGCGCCCGCGCCGACATAGCTCAGTGGTAGAGCAGCTGTTTCGTAAACAGCAGGTCCTCGGTTCAAGTCCGAGTGTCGGCTCCACATCCCGGTTCGTGCCAGGACCCGCCTCCCGGCTCGAGGATGTCACGCCCCAGCCAGCGCTCCCGCTGCGACGAGCGCTTCGTGCGCCGCGGTGAATGCCTGCCGGCCCGCCGGGGCGCCGCAATACGCGGTGACATGGACAAGGGCATCCCTGATCTCATCCACCGTCACGCCGCAGGCCAGGGCACCGTTCGTGTAGATCCCGACCTCCTGGAACCGGCCAAGCGCGGCGAGGATCCCGAGTGTCAGGAGGCTCTTCGTCTTCCTGTCCAGCGCGGTCCCGCTCCACGCGCGTCCCCAGATCTGCTCGGTCACGAGCCGTTGGAACGTCATCATGAAGTCGTCGGACTCCGCGAGGTTCGCGTCGACGTAAGCGTCGCCCAGAACCTGCCGTCTCAGCTCGAGACCCTTGAGATACAACTCGTCGTCCGTCATCGCATGCCTCCACGTCCGATCTGTCGGTCAGTCCTATTCTGGGCGCTCAGATCGACGTGAAGGGTCGCTTCATGAGGGATCTTGCTCGCTGGCTAACGAGGGCCGGATCGAGTCGTCCGCCGCGGCAGGCAGGCGAGCCGACCGGCAGGATCCTCGCCGCCCGCGATCAGAGCCTGGTCAGCACGAGCTTGGCCATCGCCAGGTCGGCGGCATCGATCGCATCCTTGGTCGCCTGGAAGTCGATGATCGCCAGGACGACCTGGTAGCCCTTCACCTTGATCGTCAAGTCGCTGGACAACGGCCAGCCCTTGAAGGCCGCATCGCCGATGCCGGTGACCGGTGTGCTGGACGTCGCGCTGCTGGCCGTCTGCCACAGGGAGTCGTCATACATCGAAACCGTCAGTCCCACTGACTGGGTGTCGCTCTGCGTGCTCGCCCATTCGCAATCGGACTGGTTGTCGCTGTTCTGGAGGGTCCCCGGGCCGACCGCGATCCCGGTGGCCTGCTGGATCTCCTCCGCGGTGAGGAGCCCGCAAGCGTTCGTGGTCGGATCTCCTCCGGCCGACGGGGCGGACGCGCTCCCGGCTCCGGTCGCGTCGCTGGCGGCGCCGCCGGCCGAGGGGCCGCGAGCGTTGCTCGGGGCAGCGTCGCTGCGGCCGGGACCCGACGCGCTGGAGCACCCTCCGAAGAGCACGACGGCGGCCGCCACGAGGATGGCGGCACGGACTTCTGGGACGCGCATGAGTCGACCTCCGATCGATCGCTGGTTCACGACGCGTTCATGGTCGGAGGCTTCCCGGCTCGGATGAAAGAGGCGATTCCCCTGATCAGTCCATCGTCACCCTGGTCGTGACGCCGGTCACGCGGCCAGGACGGCATCCCCGATCTGGGTCGTCCGTCCCCCTCGTCGAGGTAGGTGCCCGGCTCGATCCGATCATCCGTCGGCAGGGTCACGCTACGATGGACGGCCTCGATGACCGAGAACGCGCTCTTCCTCCTGCCCGCTCTCCGGCGAGCTCGTGACCTGATCGACCGCGATTTCGCGGAGCCGCTCGACCTCCAGGCGATGGCCGCCGAGGCCGGCTATTCCCGGTTCCACTTCGCCCGTGCGTTCGCGACGGCTTACGGTGAGACGCCCCGCGCCTACCTCACCCGGCGACGGATCGAGCGTGCGAAGACGCTCCTGCGGACCGCCAACCTGTCCGTCACCGAGATCTGCTTCCTGGTCGGCTTCGCGAGCCTCGGGTCGTTCGGCGTGCGGTTCCACGAGCTCGTCGGACAGTCGCCGACGGCCTATCGCGACGACGCCGTCGCACGGACCGGCGTCCCGCCGATCCCCGGCTGCGTCGTCCTGATGTGGACCCGGCCGCACCCGGACGGAGAGCAATCGGGAAGAAGCGCGGCGGTCCCCGGCCGGGCTACGGTGCTCGTGGAACCGCAGCCGAAGGAGAAACGATGATCAGCCGCCTCAACCACGTGAACGTGTTCGTGCTCGACCAGGAGCGGGCCAAGACGTTCTACACCGAGACCCTCGGGTTCGAGCTCCGGAACGACGCCACCCTCGATGGCTTCCGCTGGCTCACGGTCGGCCCGAAGGACCAGAAGGACATGGACATCCTCCTCGCCTATCCCGCGCCGCCGATGTTCAGTGCCGAAGATGCTGAGACGGTCCGCGCGCTCGTCGCGAAGGGCTCCCTCGGTGGCGGCGTGTTCGAGACCGCCGACTGCCAGGCGACGTTCGAGGAGCTGTCGGCCAAGGGCGTCACGTTCCTCCAGGAGCCGGCCGAACGCCCCTACGGCATCGAGGCGCTGTTCCGGGACGACTCCGGGAACTGGTTCAGCCTGACCCAGCCCAAGTGGCTCGGATAGTGGTCGCAGCATCCGCGCCGACGGGCCTGTGACGGCAACGTTCGCGTTCATCCACGGCGCCGGCGACGTCGGCTGGTACTGGCACCTGGTCGAGGCGGACCTGCGGGGTCGCGGCCATGAGACCGTCGCGCCCGACCTCCCGATCGAGGACGACCGTGCGGGGCTGGCCGAGTACGCGGACGTCGTCATCGATGCCATCGGGTCCCGGCCCGACGTCGTCGTGGTCGCGCAATCGTTCGGCGGGTACGTCGCGCCGATCGTCGCGGAGAAGGTCGGCGCACGACTGATCGTCCTTGTCGCAGCGATGGTCCCGATGCCCGGCGAAACCGCGGAGGAGATGTTCGCGAACACGGGCTGGCAGCCGGAGAGTCTCGCGGACTCGAGCGCGCGATCCGTCTTCTACCACGACGTCCCATCGGAGCTCGCGGATCGGGCGCTCACGCACGAGCGACGTCAATCCGACACCCCGGGTCGCCAGCCGTGGCCGCTTCCGGTCTGGCCGGACATCCCGACGCGTTTCGTCCTGTGCCGCAATGACCGGTTCTTCCCCGCGCGATGGCTGCGGCCGGTGGTTCGCGATCGTCTCGGGATCGATCCCGACGAGATCGAGAGCGGCCACTGCCCGGCACTGAGCAGGCCACACGAGCTGGCGACGCTCCTGGAGCGGTCGCTGGCGGAACTCGATCACGCGAGCGGTCGCTAGCCCGACGGGTCGTCAGTCGTCGCGACGGCCGACGAGGAAGCAGGTCTCGACCGAGCCCTTGCCCTTGAGCTCGACAGCGCCGCGCGATGTCAGCCGGTACCGATCCTCGAGCTCCGAGGCCAGTGTGCCCGAGACGTGGATCCGGTTCGGCTCGGAGGTCGCTTCGAGACGGGCGGCCACGTTGACCGTGTCGCCCCAGACGTCATAGGCGAACTTCGTCGTGCCGATCACCCCGGCGACGGCCGGCCCGCCGTGGAGGCCGATCCGGACCTGCCACTCGGATCCCCGTGCGTCGATCTGCTCGATCATCTGGAGGGCCGTCTCGGCGATCGCGGTCGCGTGGTCGGGCCTGCCATCGAGACCGCCGATGACCAGGTATGCGTCGCCGACCGTCTTGATCTTCTCGACGCCGGTCCGCTCGCAGATCTCGTCGAAGCCGGAGAAGAGCACGTTGAGCTGCTCGATCAGGTCCGCTGGTGCGAGGCGAGAGGAGATCCCGGTGAACCCGACGACGTCGCTGAACAGGACGCTGACCGACTCGTGACGATCCGCGATCAGCGTCTCGCCGGCCGACAGCCGGTCGATGATCCGCTGGGGCAGCACGTTGAGGAGGAGACGCTCGGAGCGTGCGCGCTCCACCTCGAGCTCGGTGAGCAGCCGCGACTGGAGCGTCGAGTTCGAATCCTGGAACGCCTCGAGCCGGCGGACGTTGGCCTCGAGCCGCTCGAGACGCCGGGTGAGCCGGCGGTTCTCCTTGTCGAGCTCGTCGGACGCAGGGTTGGCCGGCAGGCTCGTCCGTCAAGCTGGTCCGGTCCCGTCCGCCGACGTGGCACCCAGAAGGACGGACACCATCGTGGCGTTGTGGAACCGGGTGAGGTCGGCCGACGCCAGCGGCGCGATCTCGCCCTGGCAGTAGAACCCGCCGATCGGCACGGCGTCCCCCAGGATCTCGCGCACCAGGTCGATCTCGCGGCCGGCTCGGGTCCCCAGGAGGAACTTGCGCGTCGCGCAGGAGAAGAGCAGAGCGCCGTCCGGCCGGGCGCCGGCGGGGAACCCGGCCAGAGCATCCGCGATCGATGCCCTGGTCCCCTCGACGATCTCGTCCGTGCCCGCCATGGTGAGCTGGACGCTCGCACCCTCCGGGATGGCCCCGAAGAACGAGATCGACCCGCGGTCACGGTCGTAGGTCATCGGCGTCCGAAGGTAGAAGCTGTCCGAGCCCGGCGCCTCGAAGACGGCCAGCGGGTTGGCCGCCGGCGGCTGGCCGGTGCCGAGATACCGCTCGTAGAACTCCAGCGCGGGACGTCCGTCGATCTCGAGCACGCCCTCGGCGGACGTCCGCGTGGCCGTCGCACGCGGGCCGACACACCGCCATCCGGTCGCGACGCCGAACGAGAAGGCCACTGGGCCGGCGAACAGCAGGATGGCCAGGGCGTCGCCGGTGACGACATCGCCTGCGAACTCGAGGCTGGTCGCGCCGTCGGCTTCGGTGCCGGGGTCGCGCCCCACCGCGCCGCCGCCGATGATCGGGATGCCGGGTCCGAGGGCGACCCGGAGGGCATCGAGGATCACGCTCGCCTCCACGCCACCGATCGTCGACACCACGACGCACAGACGTGGCGGAAGGTCTGTCTTGGCGGTGGCCTCCGTCACGGCCCGACGGGCGGCGGCAAGCGGATCTTCGACAAGGTCGCGCCCGAGTCCGACGACGACGTCGATCGTGTCCGACGCGAAGACCGCGAGTGCCACGGAGTCCTCGCGGAAGCCCAGGACGGAGGACATCTCGCCGGCGCTGCTCGAACCTGCGAGCTGGATCCCCGGGTACTGGGCACGCACGCGATCGACCGCGTCCTGGTGGTCGACCTCCCAGGCGCTCATGAGGAGGCCGGCGGTCGGGATCGCGCCCGCGAGACCAGCGTCGCACTCCGCGAAGACCGTTTCCAGCGCGCTCGAAAGGTCGATATCGTCGCTGTGGCCGACGGCCATCCGGAACATGGACGGAGGATACGCTGCGGGCGTCGTTCCGCCCGGAGTGAGCGCCTCAGCCGAACGTGAAGCAGTAGGCCTCGACCCCGGCCTCGAGGAACTCGATCTCGAACCGGCGCTCCGCGATCGCGCCCGGTTGGCGGATCAGCTGGTACGTGCGCTGCTCGCCGACGTTCCCGGTCCCATCGGCGGCCACGTCGGTCCCCACGGCGTTCCCGGCCGGCTGCCCGTCGAGGAAGACACGGAACGGGATGGACGTGCCCCGCGTCGCCGGTCCCATCACGAGGTTGACGTCGCGAGCGTGGAACTGGAACGCGATCCGCGCCCCGGGAGCGTTCGCCACGGATGCGTGGCCCGCGACCGTCCACTGCCCCGCGAGCGCCCAGTCATTGAGCGGCAGGCGAGCGGGCAGCGTATAGGCCACGGACTCATCGAAGCGGGCCACGTCCTCCTGCGCGAAGCCAGTGGCCTGCCGGTACCCGGTGTACGTCTCGGGCGACTGGAGCGTCCGCCAATCGGCCGCGACCTCGAGGCCCTGCGGGTCGACGTCGACGAGGTCCTGTCCGACGCCCTGCGCACCTGCGTCGAGGAGGAGCTGCTGGATCACCATCTCGGTCATGGCGTACTCGCCCTCGCCGAAGTGGTGGTACCGGATCCGTCCCTCCGCGTCGGCAAGGTAGAGCGCCGGCCAGAAGTGGTTGTCGAAGGCGCGCCACACGCCGTACTCGCTGTCGATCGCGATCGGGTACTCGACCTTGTCGATGCGGGACTGGGCGACGATGTTGTCGCGATCCTTCTCGAACCCGAACTCCGGCGTGTGGACCCCGACGATCGTCAGGCCCGCCTCCGCGTACTTGGCGGCCCATGCACGGCGATAGGGGAGCGTCCGCAGCCAGTTGATGCAGGTGTAGGTCCAGAAGTCGACCAGGACGACCCGGCCGCGAAGCCCCTCGGGCGTCAGCGGCTCCGAGTTGAGCCAGCCCGTCGCGCCGGTGAACGGCGCCAGGTGGCCCTCGACCGGCAGGCCCGCCTCGTCGCCCGCCAGGCGATGGGCGATCGAGCGGATGAGCCCCGGCACGCTGGACGTGTCGGACGACGTCGGGGAGGGGTTCGAAGCTGACATCCGAGCGCTCCTTGGGCTTCCTCCGCCGACCTCCTCCGGCCGATGTGTCCGGCTGCCCCGAGTCGGCGTGAGACGGACATCGTAGGACGCTCGCGTTTCGAATGGTTCCGTAATCTCCCGGGGTCGGTCGCGGGACCGGCCGCAATGGATGCCGGCGTACGGTTTGGCGCCACTGACCGCATGAGACCCAGGAGATACCCCATGCACGCCCGATCGATCCTCGCGCCGCGTGCCGTCGCGCGTGCCCATTGCGACCTTCCCTGCGGGATCTATGACCCGGTCCAGGCCCGGATCGAGGCCGAGAGCTGCCTCAAGATCATGCAGAAGCTCAAGGACAATGACGACCCCGGCTTCCGGATCCGCGCCATCGCGATCAAGGAGGAGCGGGCCGAGCTGGTCAAGCACCATCTCGACGTCCTGTGGCACGACTACTTCAAGCCGGAGCACGAGGCGAAGGTCCCGGACCTCCACCAGATGTTCTGGCACGCGACCAAGCAGGCCTCGGCCGTCAAGGCATCGACCGACCCCGCCGAGGGCCTCAAGCTGCTCGCCCTGATCGACGACATCGATCGGGCCTGGCAGGTGACCGGCGGGCCCGAGAAGACCCGGGCACAGGGCTGACGTGGCCGAACCCGCCGGACCGCGGGTGACACAGCTGCGCGGGACGTCCGACCAGCTGCTGCTCGCGATCCAGACCGTCGCGCTGCTCGAGCAGCAGAAGCGGGGCCTGTCGTTCGGTGACGACCGATTCCCGGACATGGCCCGGGCCGTGCGCGAAGCCGCCCAGGCCGTCCTGGACTTCTCGGTCGCCGAGGAGGCCGAGGCTGCCCGCATCCACGAGACCGCGCCCGTCGACGCGGACGCGTCGTGCCACGATCGCCACGACGCCGCCGGCGATGTCGCTGGCCGGGATCCTGGACGAGTGGCGAGCGGTCGAGCGTCGTCTCCTCGAGGCACCCGCCGGCAGCCCGGAGGCGACCGAGCTGCTCGAAGCGTTCGAGCTCCTGCGGGGCCGCTACGCCGACGCCCTGGCGGACGAGGTCCGCAAGGCGAAGGCGCGGGATCGGGGCACCTGATATGCCCCTGCAATGCGGCGGGTGCGCCGCGGACGGTCCGCGCAAGGCGGCCGCCCGTAGGCTTCGGACGCGGCGGCGTCGGACGTTTTCGAACCCCGACGAACGACCTGGACCCGGCTCTGACCCTGCAAGGGAGCCGGGTCCCTTCATGTCCGGGCCGCGACACGTACCTGCAATGCGGCCGCCCGGCCCTGGAGGCTCCCATCTGAGGACCGGCTTGGTACACCTGTGCCACCCCCACGAACGAGGAGATGGTCATGGCCGAGCTGACGACCAAGAAGCGCAACGCCGAGCCGAAGTCGGACTTCGGCCTGCCCGACGAGAAGAAGTACCCGATGCCCGACAAGTCGCACGCCCGGAACGCCAAGGCGCGTGCGTCTCAGCAGGCCAAGAAGGGCAACCTGACCGCGAGCGAGAAGAAGAAGATCGACAGCAAAGCCGATCGCATCCTCGACAAGTAGACCCGGAGCCGATCGATGCCGCAGAAGGAACATCTGCCGAGCGTGAGCACGAAAGAGCAACGGATGTACGAGCACGTCAAGGAGAGCGAACTGGACCAGGGTCGCTCCCCGAAGCGCGCGAAGGCCATCGCCGCCGCCACCGTCGTGAAGCATCACAACAAGGACGATCACGCGCCCGGACGCTGAATCACGCGCTGAGGCGGGCGGTCAGCCGCTCCCCGACCCGAGCGACGACCGCAGGGCCGCGATCTCCGCCCGCTGGAGCGCCATCTCGGCCCGAAGGCCGGCCAGCTCGTCGGCGATCGACCCGGTCGTCGAGACGGCGACCGGGCCTGGTGACGCGGCGACCGCGCCCGGTGCCGGGCGGCCGTGGACGGTTCCGGTGCGGGCTCGTCCGCATCCGTCGGCGCGACGAGGACGCTCGCGAGGATGCTGGCCAGCGCGCCGATGATGCCGATGCCGGCGAACATCACGAACACCGCGGTGATCCGGCCGAGCGTGGTGACCGGGTAGAAGTCGCCGTAGCCCACGGTCGTGATCGTCACGATGCCCCACCAGAGCGCATCGCCGCCGGTCGTGATGTTGGCGCCCGGCGATCGGCTCTCCTGGTGCAGGATGAGGATGCTCGCGGTCGACAGCACCATGCCGGCGAGCAGGATCGTGATGAACGTGGCGTACTGGCTGCGGTTCCGGAGCACGTCGAGCACGAGGTCCTTGCCGGCCTGTCCACCCAGCAGCCGGGTGATCCGGGTCAGCCGGCTCAGGCGCGCCAGGCGGAAGCAGCGCGGTGAGCGGGAACGAAGCCGAGGCTCGGGATCGACCCGATCAGGTCGAGCCAGCCGCGTGCGCCGATGAAGTAGGCGCGCCTCGGCCGCGAGCCCGCGAGGTTGTAGACGAAGTCGATCAGGAAGACGACGCAGATCGCGTTGTCGTAGACCACGACCAGCTCATGCGTGCCGGCGTCGAGCGGCAGGATCAGCAGGACCATCAGGGCCAGCGAGTAGATCGTCAGGACCAGGATGAAGATGTTGTAGGCGTTGCCGTGCCGGCGCAGCACCGGTGCCTGGGCGGTCATGGCTGGGGGCTCTCCTCGTGTCGTCGGCCACCGGACGGGCGGCGGCCATCGTAGCCGTCGCGGTGCCGCCCCGAACGGTCACCGAGCCTTCCGTGGCGGCCATCGGCGCCGGTAGAATGACCGCCCACACCGTCATCGCTGGCCGTCATGCCGCCCCGCACAAGACCAGTCGGGTGTCGGCTCGAGGAGGATCGTTTGAGCACGCCACCGGGTGCCGCGCGCGTCGTCGTCATCGGTGCCGGGATCGTCGGCAACAGCCTCGTCTACCACCTTGCGCGCCTCGGCTGGACGGACATCGTCCAGATCGAGAAGGGCCCGCTCCCGAACCCGGGCGGCTCGACCGGCCACGCCTCCAACTTCATCTTCCTGACCGACCACTCGCGCGAGATGACCGCGCTGACCGCGGACAGCGTCGTGCAGTACAAGGAGATGGGCGTCTTCACCCAGAGCGGCGGGATCGAGGTCGCCCGGACGCCGGAGCGGATGGAGGAGCTCAAGCGCCGGATGGCGTCGTCCCGGTCGTGGGGGATCGAGTCCGAGCTGGTCACCCCCGAGCAGATCAAGGCGATGGTCCCCTACGTGAACACCGACATCCTCCTCGGTGGCTTCTCGACGCCGGGGATCGGCGTCGTCGACTCGCTCCGGGCGGGCACGATCATGCGCGAGCGCGCCCAGGCGCTGGGTGCGCTCCGTCTGTCGCCGATGACCGAAGTCACCGGGATCGACGTCGAGGACGGGCACGTCACCCGGGTCCGGACCGACAAGGGCGACTTCGAGGCGGACGTCGTCGTCATCGCCGCCGGCGTCTGGAGCCCGCGGATCGCGGCGATGGCCGGAGCGGCGATCCCGCTCACGCCGGCGGTCCACCAGATGATCAGCGTCGGGCCCGTCCCGATGCTGGCGGACACCGTCGGCGAGATCACCTACCCGATCATCCGGGACATGGACACCAACTGCTACGAGCGCCAGCACGGCAGCGACATGGAGGTCGGCTCGTACGCCCACCGGGCGATCCTGATGGACGCCGACGAGATCCCGTCGATCGCCGAATCGAAGCTGTCGCCGACCGAGCTGCCGTTCACCGAAGAGGACTTCGAGCTCCAGATGGAGCAGGCCCTCGAGCTCATCCCGGACATCCTCGGCGACGAGCGGGTCGGCATCCGGCATCAGATCAACGGCCTGCTGTCGCTCACACCGGACGGCATGCCGATCCTGGGCGAGACGCCGGAGGTCAAGGGCCTCTGGGCCGCCGCCGCGATCTGGATCAAGGAGGCCCCCGGGATCGCCCGGATGGTCGCCGAGTGGATGACCGACGGCAAGCCCGAGATCGACCCCCACGGCTCCGACATCGCCCGCTTCCACGAGCACCAGAAGGCGCGTCATCACGTCAAGGCGCGCTCGGCCGAGGGCTTCAACAAGACCTACGGCATCGTCCACCCGGCCGAGCAGTGGGCGAGCAACCGCGACGTCCGGCTCAGCCCGTTCAACACCCGCGAGCGCGAGCTCGGCGCAGTGTTCTTCGAGACGGCCGGCTGGGAGCGACCGTTCTGGTACGCCTCGAACGCGCCCCTGCTCGAGGAGTACGGCGAGCGGGTCATGCCGCGCGACGCCGAGTGGGAGTCGCGCTGGTGGTCGCCGATCATCAACGCGGAACACCTCGCGATGCGCGACCGGGTCGGGATGGTCGACCTGTCGGCATTCGCCATCTTCGACATCACCGGGCCCGGCGCGCTCGACCACGTCCAGCGCATGGCCGTCGCCCAGATGGACGTGCCGGTCGGTCGGGTCGTCTACACGCCGCTGCTCAACGAGGCCGGCGGGATCAAGTCGGACCTCACGATCATGCGGCTGGGCCGCGACGCGTTCCGGGTCGTGACCGGCGGCGCCCACGGCATGGGCGACCGCAAATGGTTCCGCGACCACCTGCCCGCGGACGGCTCCGCGCAGCTGTTCGACGCGACCTCGACCTGGTGCACCGCCGGGATCTGGGGGCCGCGCGCCCGCGACGTGGTCGCCTCGGCCACCTCGGACGACGTCTCGAACGAGGGCTTCGCGTTCGGCACGTGCCGGACGATCGAGCTGGGCGGGATCCCCGTCCTCGCCTCGCGGATCTCGTACGTGGGCGAGCTCGGCTGGGAGCTGTACGTCCCGATGGAGCAGGGCCAGCGGCTGTGGGACACGCTCTGCGGAGGCCGGCCGGCCGCACGGCATCGTGCCGTTCGGCATCGGCGTCTACGGCACGACCGGCCGTCTCGAGAAGGGCTACCGGGCGCACGGCGCGGAGCTGGAGCTCGAGTTCGACCTGGTCGAGGCGGACATGCTCCGGCCCAAGGTCAAGGAGGCCGACTTCATCGGTCGGGACGGCGTACCTCGAGCAGCGGTCGCGCGCCAGCCGTCGCGACGCTGTGCACGCTCACGGTCGACGACAACACGTCGGCGAGCGGCGTCAAGCGCTACATGCTCGGGCGCGAGCCGATCCTGACCCTCGACGGAGGTCCGATCACGGATGCCAAGGGCCGCCGGTCGTTCGTCACGAGCGCCGGCTCCGGCCCGTCGGTCGGGAAGCACATCCTGTTCTCGTACCTGCCGCCCGAGTTCGCGGTGGCCGGCACGAAGCTCCTCGTCGAGTACTTCGGCGAGCGCTATCCGGTGACCGTGGACGTCGTCGGTTCGACCCCGCTGTTCGACCCGGAGAACGTCCGCGTGCGCGCCTGATGAACATCCTGGTCTGCGTGAAGCGCGTCCCGGCGACCGCCGGCAAGATCACGCTGACCGCCGACGACCAGGCCATCGACACCCGCTACCTCGGCTTCACCGTCAGCCCGCACGAGGAGTGCGCGGTCGAGGAGGCCGTCCGGATCGTCGAGGCCCAGGGTGGGTCCAGCACCGTCCTGACCCTCGGGCCGGAGGAGGCGACCGACCAGCTGCGCGAGGCGATGGCCGTCGGCATCGACGGGGCGATCCTGCTGCAGACCGACGGCGGGGAGTGGTCGGCGGTCGACACCGCCGCGGCCATCGCAGATGCGGTCCGGGCGCGCGAGGCGGCCGACGGCCCGTTCGACCTGATCCTCCTCGGCAACGAGGCGGCCGACACCGGCGACTACCAGGTCGGGATCCGGCTGGCGCTGGCGCTCGACCGGCCGGTCGTGTCCGGGGTCAAGGGCCTGGAGATCCGCGATGACGCGGTCGTCGCCCGGCGGGAGGCCACGGCCGGCGGCTGGGAGGTCTACGAGGTGCCGCGACCGGCGGTCATCACCGTCCGCGAGGGCCTCAACCTGCCGCGCTACCCGTCCGTGCCGGGGCGGCTGCGCGCGCGCAAGAAGGAGATCGAACGGATCGAGCCGACGCGACCCGCCGGCGAGCGCGCCACGATCCGGCTCCGTGTCCCGGTCGAGCAGGAGAGCGCGGTCGAGATCCTGGGCGAGGGCCCGGAGGCCGCCCCGCGCGTCATCGAGGTGCTGCGGCGCCTCGGGCTGATCGCATGATCCTCGTCGTCGTCGAGCACGACGGGGCCGCGCCGGACCGGCTGTCGCTGGAGGCGCTGACGCTGGGCCGGACCCTCGCGGCCTCGAGCGGGGTGCCGCTCCACGCCGTCGCATGGGGGCCGGGCGCAGCGGCCGTCGCATCCGGCACTCGCCTCGGCCGGCGTGGTCGTCCTCCACACGATCGACCATCCGGGCCTGACCGACTACGCGCCCGAGGCGATCGGCAAGGCCCTCGGCCAGCTCGTGGAACGCGACGCGCCGGCGGCCGTGATCGGCACGGGCAGCGACCGTGGCGCAGAGGTCATGGCCCACCTCGCGGCGCGACGCGGGCTGGCGCTCGCCGCGAACTGCACGGAGGTGCGGATCGGCGATCCGTGGCAGGTCACGCGCCAGCGCTGGGGCGGCAGCCTGCTCGAGGAGGCCCGCCTGGCCGGTCCCGACCCGGCTGCTGACCGTCGCGCCGCATGCCATCGAACCGGCCGCGGCGGCCTCTCCCGCGACGACCGCCGTCCAGCCGTTCACGCCGGACCTCGACGAGCGCGACTTCCGGGTCCGGATCACCTCGCACGTCCCGGCGGAGGCGGGGGTCATCTCGCTGGCGGACGCCCGGGTGGTGGTCGGTGGCGGGCGCGGCGTCGGCAGCGCCGAGGGCTTCGCCCAGCTCGACGAGCTCGCCGCGCTTCTGGGCGGAACGGTCGGCGTCTCGCGCGTCGTGACGTCGGCCGGCTGGCGGCCGCACGCCCAGCAGGTCGGCCAGACCGGGACCCGGATCGCGCCGGACCTGTACATCGCGTGCGGCATCAGCGGCGCGATCCAGCACATGGTCGGCGCCCGCTCGGCCAAGGCGATCCTGGCCATCAACACGGATCGCGACGCGCCGATGGTCACCCGGGCGACCTACGCCGTGATCGGCGACCTGCACACCGTCCTGCCGGCGATCATCGCGGGGGTTCGGGCGGCTCGCTAGCGGGCGGCGCGGCAGCGGACGTTCCGTCGCCGTCCTCCTCCCAGTCGATCCAGGACTCGCCGGACGCCCGGACGTAGGCGCTCACGGCCGTGCCGACGGTCGGGTAGATATGGTCCGCGGGCACGCGCTCCAGAGCCTCGTAGCGGCGCAGCCGGTCGCGGACCGGGTCCTTCAGCTCGGCGAAGGCCAGGGTGATCCCGGCCTGCGACAACTCCTCCGCGAGTCGATCGAGCATCGCCGCGGCCGTTGTGTCGACGTCGGTGATCGGCTCCGCCGCCACGATCACCCACCGGACCGGAGATTCCGCGGCCTCGATGCGCTCGCGCACCCGATCGCGAAAGACGTCGGCATTGGCAAAGAACAGCGGGGCATCGAACCGGTAGAGGACGAGCCCCGGGATCTGCCGCGCCTCCGGGTAGTAGGTCAGGTCGTGGTAGCCCTTGACCCCGTCGGCCCGGCCGAGCACGGCGTCGTGGGGCCACCACGAACGCCGGATGAAGGCGAGGAGCGACAGGGCCACCGCGAGGAAGACGCCCTCGATGACCCCGATGAGCGCCACGCCGAGAAAGCTCACCAGCGCGAGCCAGAATTCGGACGACCCGATGCGCCACAGGCGCGCGATGGAGGCGACGTCGACAAGCGACAGACCGGCGGCGATGACGACCGCGGCCAGGGTGGACGTCGGCAGGTCCGCCAGGATGCCGGGCGCCGCAACGAGCCCCACGCCGATGGCGATCGCGGCCACGATCGAGGTCATCTGAGTCTGCGCCCCGGCAGCCTCGGCGACCGGTGTCCGCGACGCGCTGCTGCTGACGGGCATTCCCGTGAAGAGCCCGGCGGCCAGGTTCGCGCCACCGAGCGCGAGCAGCTCGCGGTCCTGGTCGACCTCCTCACCGCGGCGGCTCGAGAACGACCGGGACAGGATGCTCGTGTCGGTCGCGGCGACCAGGGCGATCCCGAACGCGGCGGGCGCGATGGCGAGGATGTCGCTCGGGACGAGCGGCGGCAGGCTGAGCGGTGGCAGACCGACGGGAAGTGGCCCGACGACGGAGATCCCGGAGCGCACCGCGAGATCGAGGACGACCGAGACGATCGTCGATCCCACCACCGCGATGAGGATGCCGGGCACGCGCGGCCACCGATACCGCAGGCCGAGGATGATGACCAGGCAGGCGACCCCGATCGCCAGGGCCACAGTATTGGTCTCACCGTCCCGGACGCCGGTCACGAACGCGCCGCCGCGCTCGAGGACGCTGTCCCCGCTCGCGCTGAACCCGAACAGCCGGGGCAGCTGGCTGACCACGATGATCAGTGCGATGCCGTTGAGGTAGCCCTGCCGCACCGGCGCGGACAGAAGATCGGTCAGGAACCCGAGCCGGGCGATGGCCGCCCCGATGACGATCAGGCCGACGAGGACCGCCAGCAGGCCTGCAAGCGCGACGGCCCGCGCCTCGTCGCCGGCGGCTAGCGGCACGATCGCCGCGGCGATGATCGGCAGCAGCGCCGAGTCTGGCCCGAGGACCAGGATCCGCGATGGACCGAGAAGCGCATAGGCGACCAGCGGCAGGATCGTCGCGTACAACCCGATGATCGGGGGCAGGCCGGATGCCTCGGCGTAGCCCATCCCGGCGGGGATCAGGATCGCGGTCAGGACGATCCCGGCGAACACGTCGCGACCCAGCGCCGCGCGCCGATAGGAGCGGACCCACTCGAGCCTGGGCAGGATCGATCCGGCGTGCATCGGGCGGAGTGTAGGGCGCCCCGCGACGCCGAAGCGAGCGATGCAACGCCGTTGCAAGGGCGGGCGGGAGCCCGACGGACGGGCCGATGAGGCAGCCGGCGTAGGCTCGGAGGACGGGGTGGGCAAACCACGCCATCTCATCCGGAGGGCTCACCATGGCCACCAGAACCCGAGGTTCGACCGCGAACGGAACGAGCCGTTCCGCGTCGTCGCGCACGTCACCCGAACCGAAGCTCGCGCCGCTCGGCAAGGAGATCCAGCGCTTTGGCTCGCTCCGCCTCCTGCCGATCGCGCTGTCAGCGGACGCGCGGGCGGACAGCTGCCGGCTGCTGAACGAGATCCTGGCCGACTCGATGGTGCTGTACGCGATGTACAAGAAGCACCACTGGCTCGTCGCCGGGCCGACCTTCTACCAGCTCCACCTGCTGTTCGACAAGCACGCCGAGGAGCAGACCGAGATCATCGACGTCCTCGCCGAGCGGGTCCAGAGCCTGGGTGGCATCGCCGTCGGCGACCCGCGCCACGCCGCGGAGCTGACGACCATCGACCGACCGCCCAACGGTGCCGAGGACGTCCCGGCGATGATCCATCGGCTGCTGAATGCCCACGAGGCCATCATCGAGAAGGTCCGGGACGGGATCGACGCGACCGAGGAAAGCAAGGACTGGGGCTCGAACGACATCCTCATGAGCGATGTCCTCCGCCGCCACGAGTTGCAGGTCTGGTTCGTGGCGGAACACGTCGTCGACGCTCCGCTCATCGAGTCGTGAAGGGGCGGGCCGCTGGACGGCGCCTGCCGGCGTTGTCGGCTGCGCGTGTTCGCTCACGCACCTTCGGGTGCGCTCGCTCCGCATGCTCGCCTCCGCCTTCGCCGGCACCGCCCAGCGGCCCGATTCTCGGTTCAGTCGGGCGCTTAGGTCTGGCGGCCTCGGCGGACTTCGGTGAGTCGGGCTTCGAGGAAGGCGCGTTCTGGGGCGTTGGTCGTGAGCTCGAGCGCGCGTTCGTAGGCTGTCGTGGCTTCTGACCAGCGTTCCAGGCGGCGCAGCAGGTCTGCGCGTGCCGCGTGGAGATACGGGTACGTGTCGAGCTCGCCGGTGGCGGCGATGCCATCCATCATCGCGAGGCCGATCGCCGGGCCGTCCGCCATCGCCACGGCCGCCGCGAGGTTGAGCTCGACGACCGGCGACGGTGCCATCCCCTGGAGCGTGGCGTAGAGGCTGGCGATCTGGGCCCAGTCCGTCTCGCTCGGGACCGCGGCTTCGTCATGGAGGGCGGCGATCGCCGCCTGGACCTGGTACGGCCCGGGCCGGCGCGCGGCGAGTGCCGTCTCGATCAATGCCTGGCCCTCCGCGATCCGGGCCGAGTCCCAGCTCGCACGATCCTGGTCGTCGAGGAGGATCAGCTCACCGTGCGCACCGACCCGCGCGTCGCGACGGGCATCGTGGAGCAGCATCAGGGCCAGCAGGCCGGCCGCCTCCGGCTCATCGGGGAGCAGCGAGACCACGATCCGGGTGAGCCGGATCGCCTCGGCGCACAGCTCGCGGCGGATCAGCTCGTCACCGGACGAGGCCGCGTAACCCTCGTTGAACACGAGGTAGAGGACGCGCAGGACGCCGTCCAGCCGTTCCGGCAGCAGCTCGGCCGGCGGGACCCGATAGGGGATCCCGGCGTCGCGGATCTTGCGCTTGGCACGGACGAGCCGCTGGGCGAGGGTCGGCTCGGGGACGAGGAAGGCGCGGGCGATCTCCGGCGTCGTCAGGCCGCCGAGCGTGCGCAGCGTCAGCGCGACGCGCGCCTCCAGCGCGAGCGCCGGGTGGCAGCACGTGAAGATCAGCCGCAGTCGATCGTCCGCGATGGGCATCGCATCATCCTCGGCGGGCGTCGGGTCGATGGCCGCCAGCTCCTGTTCCACGGCGGTCTCCCGCCCCAGCTCCTCGATCTTCGCGACCGACAGCTGCCGCCGGCGAAGCCGGTCGATCGCCCGATTGCGAGCCGTCGTGGTGATCCACGCGCCGGGGTTGTCCGGGACGCCGCGCTCGGGCCAGGTCTCGAGGGCGCGGATGAACGCGTCCTGGACGGCCTCCTCGGCCAGGTCGAAGTCGCCCGTCACCCGGATGAGCGTCGCGACCGCCCGGCCCTGCTCCTCGCGGAACAGGCGATCGACGATCTCGTGGGCGGCCTCGGACCCGGTCAACGACAGCGGGTCGCCGCGGCAGTCAAGCCGTCAGTTCGTGGCCGAGGCGGCGGCCGGCTCGCCACCCGCGATCGACGCGTAGTCCCAGACGGGCCGGACCTCGATGCAGCCGTACCGCGCGCCGGGGATCATGGCCGCGTAGGCGATCGCCTCGTCGAGATCGGCCGCCTCCACGAGGTAGAACCCACCCAGCGTCTCCTTCGTCTCGGCGAAGGGCCCGTCGGTGGTGATGGTCCGGCCGTCGACCACGCGCACGGTCGTGGCCGTCGCGGTCGAATTCGAGCGCCTCGCCAGCCAGCATCGCGCCCCGGTCCCGCAGGTGTTGCGTGAAGCCGTCGTAGGACGCCATCTGCTCGCGCAGCACCTCCGGGGCGGGCTCCTCGGTCGGCTCGGGCGTGTAGATCAACAGGACGTACTGCATGGGATCGGCCTCCGTTGGCTGCGGCCGCCCGCGGCGCCCGTCTAGGAACGACGAATGGCTCGCCACCGATTCGACAGGGACCACACGTGCCATCGGCATCATCGTCCGGTCGCGCCCCGGTGTCGAGGCGGGTATGGTTTCGGCCATGGCGACGGAGAAGGAGGTCCTCCGGATCAACGGTCACGAGGTGACCGTCACGAACCCGCGGAAGGTGTACTTCCCCGAGACGGGCCACACCAAGCTGGACCTCGTCCGGTACTACCAGGCGGTCGCGCCCGGGGCGCTGCGCGGCGCCGGCGGCCGGCCGATGGCGCTGAAGCGGTTCGTGGACGGCGCCGCCGGGCAGCCGTTCTTCCAGAAGCGTGCGCCGGAGAACCTGCCCGAGTTCATCCGGACGGCGACCCTGACCTTCCCGTCCGGCCGGACCGCCGACGAGGTGGTCATCGACGACGCGGCCGGTCTCGCCTGGGTCGCCAATCTGGGCTGCATCGACCTGAATCCGCACCCGGTCCGCGCCGAGGACCTCGACCATCCGGACGAGCTCCGGGTGGACCTCGACCCGGTCCCCGGCATCGCGTGGCCGCAGATCCGGGAGGTCGCGCTGGCCGCCCGCGAATCGCTCGAGGCGGTCGGGCTCGTGGGCTGGCCCAAGACGTCCGGCTCGCGGGGCATCCACATCAACGTCCGGATCGAGCCGCGCTGGACGTTCCCGGAGGTCCGCCGGGCGGCGCTGGCCCTCGCCCGGGACGTCGAGCGCCGCGTCCCGCACGCGGCCACGTCCAAGTGGTGGAAGGAGGAGCGCCACGGGGTGTTCCTCGACTACAACCAGAACGCCAAGGACCGGACCGTCGCCTCCGCCTATTCCGTCCGGCCGCTGCCCGACGCGCGGGTGTCGACCCCGCTCGCCTGGGACGAGGTGCCCACCGTCGAGGCCGAGGCGTTCACGATCGACACGGTCCCGGCCCGCTTTGCCGCGATCGGCGATCCCGGCGACGGCATCGACGGAGCGGTCGGATCGCTCGAGGCGTTGCTGGAGCTGAGCGCGCGTGACGAGGCCGAGGGCCTCGGCGATGCGCCCTGGCCACCGAACTACGCCAAGCAGGCCGGCGAACCGCCGCGAGTCCAGCCGTCGCGGGCACGTCGCCCGAAGTCGGAATACGAGCCCGGCCGCGGCGAGGCAGGCGGCCCGCCGCCCGAGGTCGCCGCCGAACGAGCGGCCGCCGTTGCCGCCGGCGACCCGAACGCGGGCCTGCCGACCGAGTGGGTCGGCTCGAAGCCGACGCCGACCGGCCGGCGCAAGACGTCGATCCCGGTCGTCGAGATCTCCCGCGCCGAGTTCAAGGAGGAGGCGCTGGCCGGCCTGGAGACGTGGAAGGCCCGCCATCCGGAGGTCGTGCCCTTCCTCGAGCCCGCGGACATCCTGGTCGACGGGATGCGTGGCCGATCCGCCGTCTGGTATCGCGTCCGGGTCAACCTCATCCACGTCCCGGAGGCGGACCGGCCAAGCCAGGAGCCGCTCGAGTCCGACTTCGACCCGTGGGCCGGCCAGGACATCGAGGCATGGAAGGCAGCCACCGCCGGATCACGGGCGCGCAGGCCGACCCCGAAGCCGAAGGCGAAAACAGGGACGAAGGCCGCAGCGAAGGCCGAACCGGAGCCCGACGGCCCGGCGTGACGAACCTGGACACCGGCGCCGGCAAGGACTGGGTCGCCTGGCATGCGGCCTACGACGAGGACACGCCCCTCCACCATCGGCTGCGAGCGGTCCAGGGGCGGATCCGCGAAGCACTGCTCGACCGCCCGCCCGGCCCGATCAGGGTCATCAGTGCGTGTGCCGGGGAGGGTCGCGATCTCCTTGGGGCGCTCGTCGACCATCCACGTGCGGGAGATGTTCACGGTCGCTTGGTGGAGCTCGACCACGAGCTGGCAGCGACGGCCGCTGCGAATGCCCCGCCCGGGATCGAAGTCGTGTCCGCCGATGCGGGGTCCACGGACCCGTACGTGGGCGCCGTGCCGGCCGATCTGGTCCTCGTCTGCGGTGTCTTCGGCAACATCAGCGACGAGGACGTCGAGCGGACCGTTCGCGCCTTGCCGATGCTGTGCGCCCGCAACGCGACGGTCATCTGGACGCGACACCGGCGCCCGCCCGACCTGACCATCGACATCCGCGGATGGTTCGCCGCCGCAGGTTTCGAGCCGGTCACCTTCGACGCACCGATGGCCTTCGAGTGGAGCGTCGGAGTCCACCGTTTCGTCGGGGACCCCGAGCCGATCCTCCCGGGCCACCGCCTGTTCACGTTCGTGACGGCAGCCCCTGAGACGGGCGCACCCGCCTGACGGCGATCAGCCCGGGCGCCCCGTCGCCGCAACGACCGCGCGCGTGAGCCGGTCCGTCTGGAGCGCGTCGGCGTACGTGCTCAGGACGGCGCTCGGATCGTCGGCCTCGACCGCATCGAGGAACGCGGCGGCCTGGAGCTCGTAGGGATCGGTTTCCGCCGCGATCGCGTGGATCGCCGTGCCGTCATCGAACGAGGCGTGCCAGTCACCCTGGCCGCGCTCCGGTCGCTTGGTCAATCGCGTGAGGAGGCCGTCCGAGATGAGCTCGACCTCGATGACGGCCGTGGCCAGCCGCCGCGTGTTCGCGAACGACCCGATCGCCCCGTTGGCGAAGCGCAGGACCGCCGCGCTGCTGTCGGCGACGTCCACCGTCGGCGGCGAGGCAGCGGGGTCGCGCGTCGACGCCGCTCCGACGACGACCGCCTCCCCGACGAGCCATCGCGCGAGGTCGTAGAGGTGGGTCGCCTGCTCGATCACCTGGCCGCCGCCTTCGTCCACGCGGCCCCACCACGCCGGCCCGGGCGTCGAATCCAGCCAGCGGGCGACGACCAGCTGCGCCGGCGCGGACGCCAGCCGGCGGCGAACCTCGGCCATGATGTCGAGTGCCCTCAGGTGGTAGCCGACACCGACCACCAGGCCCGCCGCGGCGATCGCGTCCGCCAGCCTGGCCGGGCCGTCCGCGTCGGCGGCGGCCAGCGGCTTCTCGGTCAGGAACGGCACGCGGGCCGCGACCAGGCGTTCGCCGATCGCCACGGACCGGTGCGGCGGCACGGCCACCCACACCGCGTCGGGTCGTTCGCCGGCCACCATCGCGTCGACGTCGTCGTACGCGCGTCCACCCCACCGCCCGGCGACCGCGTCGGAGGTCGTGCGTCGCCCCGCGACGACCCCGACCAGCTCGGTCCGGCCGAGCCGCTCGAGCGCCTCGAGGTGGTACCGGCTGATCCAGCCTCCGCCGACGAGCCCGACCCGGACCGTCACTCAGCCCTCGCTGCCGAAGATGCTCTCGAGCAGGTAGGGCACGGTCTCCTCGAGCTGGTCGTAGCGGCACGCTTCGGGCGGCTTGTCCGGTCGCCAGCGCTTGAACGTCGTGCCGTGGCGGAAGCGGCTGCCCTGGAGGTGGTCGTACGCCACCTCGGCCACGCGCTCCGGTCGCAGCGGCTCCCACGACAGGTCCTTGCCGCGGTTCCAGCGTGAGGTCGCGCCCGGCAGTCGCTGGCCGGACGCGTCGGCGTCGCCCATCCCGGCCCACTCCGCCCACTCGCGCCAGGGGTGGCCCTCGAACGCGTTCTCGCGCAGGGGAGCCAGCTCCTCGGCCAGCTCGGCGCGACGGTCCCAGGTGAACGACGAGGTGATGCCCACGTGGTTCAGCCGGCCGTCGCCATCGAACAGCCCGAGCATCAGCGAGCCGATATGGGTGCCGGGGCCGTTCTTGTGCCACCGGAACCCGGCGACCACGCAGTCGGCCGTCCGCTGGTGCTTGATCTTGAGCATCGCCCGCTTGCCGGGCTGGTAGGGCGCGTCGAGCCGCTTGGCGACGACGCCATCGAGCCCTGCGCCCTCGAACTTCTCGAACCACTCCCCGGCGGTCGCTCGGTCGCGCGTCGCGGGGGTCAGGTGGATGGGTGCCTCGACGCCACCGAGGACGGCCTCGAGGCGTGCCCGCCGCTCGCCCTGCGGCACCGCCCGGAGGTCCTCGTCGCCGAGTGCGAGGAGGTCCCAGGCGACGAACGACGCGGGTGATTCGGCGGCGAGCATCTTGACCCGCGACGCCGCGGGATGGATCCGCAGCAGCAGCGCTTCGAAGTCGAGCCCGTCGTCGCCGGCGATGACGACCTCGCCGTCGAGGACGCACCGATCGGGCAGGGCCGCTCGGAGCGGATCGGCCAGCTCCGGGAAGTACCGATCGAGCGGCTTGAGGTCGCGCGACTGCGTGTAGACCGTGTCGCCATCGCGGAAGACGAGCGCCCGGAAGCCGTCCCACTTGGGCTCGAAGAGCCAGCCGTCGTCGGTCGGCAGCCCGTCGGACGCCTTGGCGAGCATGGGTTCGAGCGGGGGATCGAAGGGGAGTGCCATGACCCCAACGATACCGCCGTGGGCCGGGGCCGACCGCCTACGGCAGCGTCTCCAGGGCGTCCCGCGCCGCCTGGCGCCCGAGGTTCCACGCCGCCGGGCTCGTCAACGCGGGATCCGTCCCGAGCTCGCGCCGCCGTTCGTCGAGGAGCCGTCGGAGCGGGAGGCGCTCGGCCTCGGGCAGGGCGGGCAGGGCCGTCACGAGGACCGGGATGGCGTCATCGGGGAGGACGCCGAGGTACGCCGCATCGAGGCTGGCGTGGCCGCCGGGCGGGACGAGGCTCGGGTCGATGACGCGCTCCACGTTCCGTGCCGCCACGAAACCCGCCGGCGCGACGAGGTTGAGCGCGACCAGCGAGACGAGACCGATGACCGCCAGACCGTGCCCCATCCACCGCATCCGTCCGGCCAGCGCCAGGATCGCCATGACGGCCAGCGTCACCGCGAGGGCTGCGATGGTCATCAGGACGTATAGCCGGAGCTCCGTCCAGCCATAGGCATCCTGGTAGAGGCGGAGCCGGAGCGCAGCGGACACGAGGACGACCGCGGTCAGCCCGATGAGCGCAAGGAGCGCCGCGAGATACGGCCGGGTCCGGCGCTCGACGGTCGTCTCGAGGGCGACGACGACTCCGCCCGCCAGACAAGCCGCCGCGACGAGCTCGAAGAAGCCCCGTCGTGCGTAGTCGCTGTAGGTCATGCCGGCCGCCACGAGCGTGCTCTGGCCACCGAACAGGTAGGCGATCTGGAGCACGACGAACAGGCCGATGACCACGTCCACGATCGCCAGGACGACGATCGCCTCCATCGTCCCCAGTCGGGCCGCGTCGATCGCGAGCGGCGTCCGGGTGGCCGCACCCAGCGAGGCGCGCTCGAACGGCGGGATGCCTGTCGCCGCGACCATCAGGAGGCCCACCGCCAGCCACGCGCATGCGAGCGTGAACACCGCGCGGCCTCCGAGCGAGCCGAGATCGAGCTGCCAGCCCAGCAGATCGTCCAGCCCGCGCCGGAAGATCGGGTCGGCCGAGGCGAAGAGCACCGCGAAGATGAGGGCCAGCGGCAGGCCGATGAGCAGGCCGCGGATGAGCGGCAGCCACCAGCGGGCCGCGAGCCCGGATGCCCAGCCGGGCGCCGTGACCGGCCCGGTCCGGGCCGCGGCCGCCACGCGCGGTGCGCCCGCGACGACGGCCCCGAGCGTCCACACCGCCATGCCGGCGATGGCCGAGGCGGCCCGGCGCGTGACGGGCAGCCCCGACATCGCCGCCACGGAGGCGCCGAGGAAGGCCAGCGCGCCGAGCGTGTCCAGGACCGCCAGGAACGGGTCGCCGCGGACGGCGACGAACCCCGCGAGGACCAGCGCCGAGATCGGCAGCCAGGCGTCGAGCGGATCCGGAGCCCGTCCCTGACGGCGCACGAGCCAGGCCGCGAGCAGCGTCACCGCAACGAGCAACACGATGTTGACGCCGAACGCGGAGCCGTCGAGGACGACTTCGGCGAGGAGCCCGAGGCCGAGAGCGGCCGCGATGAGACGTCGAGCGATGGATCGGTCCAATGGGCCGTCCTCCGGTGCGGCCGGCGCGGGCAGGCGCGGGTCGGCGGTCAGGGCTCTGGACGACTCGGGCGGACGTCGTGTGGCGACGACAGGGGCCAGGGTCGCCGGATGACCCCGCCCTGCCGCACGGGCCGTGGCACGATGGCCGGGTGACCGACCAGGGCGAGCGCTACGACCGGATCGCGGAGGGCTACGCCCGGTGGTGGGCACCCGTCCTGGCCCCGGCCGTCGCCGAGCTGCTCGACGACGTCGGCCCGCGACTCGGCGACGCGCAACACCTCCTGGATATCGGGACGGGCACCGGTCAGCTCGGCCTGGCCGCCGTGGAGCGCTGGCCGGATGTCTCGGTCGTCGGCATCGACGCCTCGGCGGAGATGCGGGCGATGGCCGACGCGGAGGCCGACCGGCGACTGACCGACGGGCAGCGTCCGCGGTTCAGCTCGGTGGTCGCCGTCGCCGATCGCCTGCCGCTGGCCGACGGTGCCTTCGACGCGGCGGTGTCCTCGTTCGTGTTCCAGCTCGTCCCGAACCGGGCGCGCGCGCTGCGCGAGGCGCGCCGCGTCCTGCGCGCCGGACGGCCTGCTCGCCTACGTGTCGTGGCTGGACGGCGAGCGGGTCGGCGACTTCCGCGCCGACACGGTCTTCGACGAGGTGCTCGACGACTTCGAGTTCGACCCGGCCGAAGGCGACGATCGGAGCGGCGACATCCCGTCGGTCGATCGGGCTGCGAGCGAGCTGCGCCGCGCCGGGTTCGCGGAGGTCACGGTCCGGGAAGGCCGCCTGGCGCACCGGTTCACGGTCGATGGCTACATCGGGTTCCTCACCGAGTTCGACGAGGAATTGCTGTTCGCCGAGCTCGAGCCCGACCTGCGTGACGACCTGCTGGCCACGCTCAAGACACGCCTGATGGCGCTCAGCCCGGAGCAGATGACGATGCGCGCCCGGATCGTGTTCGCGACCGGTCGCCGGTCGCGCTGACGGCGCCGGTCACCCGGCGCCGGACGGTCAGCCCTCGTCCGACTCCGCGGTGCCGCCCTCGCCGGCGGCCGCCTCGGCGGCCTCGGCCTCGGCAGCTTCGCCCTCGGCGACCTCGGCTGCACCGACGACGACCGGCTCTTCCTCGACGCGCGGCGCCTGGACCTTGGCGATGATCTCCTCGCCGTCGGTCACGAGCGTGACGTCAGCGGGGATGACCAGGTCGCGGACGTGGATGGTGGTGTCGAAGTCGACCAGCGACTCGATCGAGTACTCGATCGCCTGCGGCAGGTGATCCGGCAGCGCCCGGACCCGGACCGACTCGATCGGATGGAGCAGGGTGCCGTTGTTGAGGGAGACGGCCGGCGACTCGCCGGTCGTCACGAGCGGCACGTCCACCGTCAGCTCCTCCGTCATGCGGACGAGGAACAGGTCCACATGGAGCGTCCGGCGGTTGACCGGGTGGACCTGGACGCTGGAGACGAGGACCGGGCGGGCCTTGCTGCCGTCGACGGACAGGTCGACCAGCGAGTTCGGGCCGGTGTGCCGGCGGAGCTGCTCGAACTCATGGGCATCGATCGAGATGCTGTCGGAGTCGATGCCGTGGCCGTAGACGACCGCGGGCAGGCGGCCGGCGTGGCGGAGGCGGGCGACCTTCTTGCCGGTCAGTTCGCGGTGTTCGGCGGCGAGCGTCGCTCGGGCGGTGGCCATGTCGTTGGAACCTCAGGGTGTGTGGTCTGGATCGTCGGGCTGCGGCTCGCCGGCGGGGCCGGATTGGCGAGGCGCCCGGGTAGCGGCGGCTAGGGTACCACGGGTTTCCGCGTTGCCGGTGTAGCATCCCCGAGTGGCAGCCACCATCCTCATCGTCGAAGACGAGCATGCCGTCGCTCGCGGGATCCAGTACGCCCTCCAGCAGGAGGGCTACGAGGTCGCCGTCGCGCGCTCCGGCGAGGAAGGCCTCGAGATCGCGACGCGCCAGGCGCCCGACCTCGTCGTCCTCGACGTCCGCCTGCCCGGGATGGACGGCTTCGAGGTCCTCCGGCGCCTCCGGGCGGCCGGCGCCAAGATGCCCGTCCTCGTCCTGACCGCCCGCGACGACGAGGTCGACAAGGTCATCGGGCTCGAGCTCGGGGCGGACGACTACCTGACCAAGCCGTTCGGCCTGCGCGAGCTGATGAGCCGGATCAAGGCGCTCCTGCGCCGCTCGTACGGCGACCTGTCCGACGCGGTCGGGGGCCGGGTCATCCGCCACGGCGACCTGCTGATCGACCTCGAGCGGCGACGGGTCCAGCGCGGCACCCGCCGGGTCAGCCTGACCCCGACCGAGTTCGAGATCCTGCGTCACCTGGCGTCGCGGCCGGGCCGGGTCTACACCCGCTCGGAGCTGCTCGAGCTGCTGCGCGACTACGAGGCGCTCGACCAGGACGAGAAGACGATCAACGTGCACGTCAGCCATCTGCGCGACAAGATCGAGGACGACCCGGCGGCGCCGGCGTTCGTCCTGACGGTGCGAGGTGTCGGCTACGCGTTCGCCGAGCGCTGAGCGACCCGCGGAACGGCGCTCCCGCGTTCCGCTTCGACTGCGCCGGCTTCTCCCCCGAACGTTCCAGGGTCGCCTGACCGGCGCCTTCATGGCCGTGGTGGCCCTGACCCTGCTGCTCGTCACGGTCCTCGTCATCAACCGCCTCGACGACTACTTCACCAGACAGCAGGGGGCCGACCTCGACCAGCGCGCGGAGACCGTCGCCAAGTACGTCCAGTCGCGGGCGTACGAGGCCGTCGGGCCGGTGGATCCCGTCGTGCGGGCCGACGGCACGGTCGACCCGCGCGTCCTGGACAAGATCCTCGATCCCGACCAGCAGCGGATCATCGCCGACGAGCTGGCCCAGGCCGACGTCTCGCTGACGTTCGGCTGGTCCGTCCCGCAGGGCGAGGGCACCAGCTTCCGCGCCGCGAAGGGGGCGCCCCTGACCTTCCCGTTCGCGGCCAACCCACTGCCCGGTCAGACGCAGGAACGGTCCGTGTCCGTGGACCAGAAGTTCACGAACAACACGAGCGTCTTCGCGCCGTACGTCGTCGAGGTCCAGCTGGCCAATCCCTACACCTTCCGGGCCACCGCCCTGGCCAATGTCACGGGTCTGCTGGCCGCGATCACGCTCTTCGCGCTCGGTCTCAGCGTGCTCGTGTCCGCGGTCATGGCCCGGCGCTTCACGACGCCGCTGCGTCGCCTGACGGAGGCGTCGCGCGGGCTGGCCGAGGGCGACCTGACCCGGCGTGTGCCGCCGGACGAGGTCCGCGCCGGCTCATCCGAGCTCGCGGAGCTGGCCGTCCAGTTCAACGCGATGGCCGACCGCCTGCAGGAGAGCGTCGAGATCATCCGGCGCGATCGCGACCGGAGCCGCGACTTCCTGGCCGACGTCTCGCACGAGCTGCGGACGCCGCTGGCCGCCCTGCGCACGTTCAACGAGCTGCTGACCGAGGGTGCCGCGGACGACCCCGACGCGCGCGCCGAGTTCCTCGAGTCGAGCGGCCAGCAGATCGAGCGCCTCGACTGGCTGGCCCAGAACCTGCTCGAGCTCTCGAAGCTCGACTCCGGGCTGGTCCTCCTCGACCTCCGACCCGACGACCTGCGCGCGGCGGTCGAATTGGCCGTCGAACAGAGCACGTCCGCGGCGGAGCGTCGCGGTGTGCGCCTGTCGCTCCACCTGCCCGACGCGCCGATCCGCATCCGGCACGATCCGCCCCGGGTCGGCCAGATCGTCGCCAACCTCGTGGCCAACGCGATCAAGTTCACGCCCCGCGGCGGGTCCGTCGCGGTCGACGTGGCGGGCACGCCCGATGGGGCGCGGATCGAGGTGACCGACACCGGCGTCGGGATCGACCCCGTCGAGATGCCCCACATCTTCGAGCGCTTCTACCGCGGCTCCCGGGCGAACGAAGCGCGGGGCAGCGGCAGCGGGCTCGGGCTGGCCATCGTCCGCTCCATCGTCGACATGCACGGCGGCACGATCGAGGTCGAGAGCCGGGTCGGCGCAGGGACGCGCTTCATCGTGGACCTGCCCCGCGACCCGCGGCTCGTCGAGGGAACGCCGGCCGCCACGCAGGCTGCGGTGGCATCCGCGGCCGACGATCCAGCGCGCCCGACGGCAAACGTGCAGGAAACTTCACCGTCCGACCGCCCGCAGGTCAACCCGGAACCGGCACCCTGAGACGCACCACACCGACCTCGGTCGCTCACCGGCCGACCATCTAGGGGACTCTCCACCACCATGCACGACGAACCCCGCCCCGGCGCCGATCCCGGCGACCTGACCGAACGTCACGCCACCACCCCCGACGCGACCCCCGAGTCGCCCGAGGGCCAGGCGAGCCCGGCCACTCCAGAGAACCCCGCCTCGACCGGTCCGACCTGGCCGTCCGCCACCCCGACGACGCCGGAGAGCGCCTCGGTCGATCCGTGGGCGCCCTCGACGGGCACCACCGCGTCGTCCGATCCGGCCCTCGACCGTTTCGCCCCGAGCCCCGAGCCCCGCAGCGACTGGGCCCGGTCCTGGGACCAGACCCCGCCCGTGACCCCCGAGCGCTGGTACGAGCCGGCCCCGACGCCCGTGCCCGCCAGCGCCGTCCCCGTCCCGCCGCGCAAGAGGACCGGCGGCAGCTCTCTGCTGGCCGCGGCGCTCCTGTCCGCCGTGCTCGCCTCCGGTGGCACCGTCCTCGCGTTGAGCGCGGCCGGCGCCCTCGATCGCCCGGCCGCGCCGACGTCGGCCGCCGTCGCCCAGGGGACCAATGTCGGTGCGCTCCAGCCGGTCTCGATCGACGAGCAGTCCGCGACCATCGCGGTCGCGTCGAAGGTCAGCCCGGCGGTCGTCCGGATCACCGTGACCGGCACGACCAACGACGGCAACAACGGGGTCATCCCCGAGACCGGCGTCGGCTCCGGGGTCATCTTCGACAGCAACGGCTGGATCCTGACCAACCATCACGTCGTCGAAGGCGGCGAGAAGTTCGACGTCGAGCTCAAGGACGGCCGGGTCCTCCAGGGCACCGTCTACGGCATCGACACCCTGACCGACCTGGCCATCGTCAAGGTCAACGCGACCGGCCTCCCGTCGGCCGCGCTCGGCGAGTCGGACGCGCTCAAGGTCGGCCAGCTCGTGGTCGCCATCGGCAGCCCGCTGGGCACCTACTCCAACTCGGTCACCAGCGGCATCGTGTCGGCCAAGGGTCGCTCGATCACGACGAACAACAACGAGTCGCTGACCAACCTCATCCAGACGGATGCCGCGATCAACCCGGGCAACTCGGGCGGTCCGCTCCTCGACGCGGGCGGCAACGTCATCGGCATCAACACCGCGATCGCCTCGAACAGCAACGGCATCGGGTTCGCCATCCCGATCGACGTCGCCAAGCCGATCATGACCCAGGCGCTGGCCGGTCAGCCGCTCAGCCGGCCGTACCTCGGCATCCACTTCGTGTCGATCACGCGCAAGCTGGCCGACGACCAGAAGCTGCCGGTCACGCAGGGCGCGCTCGTGGGCGGGTTCGACGCGAACGGCCAGCCCGTGACCGGCGTCGAAGCCGGCAAGCCGGCCGCGGTCGGCGGGGTCAAGGACGGCGACATCATCACCAGCATCGACGGCAAGGTCATCGACGAGGAGCATCCGCTCGACGCGACGCTGGCCCAGTTCGCTCCGGGCGCGACGGTCAGCCTCGACGTCCTCCGCGACGGCAAGCACGTCACGCTGACGGTCACTCTCGGGACGCGGCCGGCCGGGCTCTAGATCCGGAGGCCGCCGCCAAGCGGTGGACGGCCGCGCCGGCCGCAGGTGGTCGGCGGCCTCATCGGCCGCCGGGCGCCCTAGAGGTCGCCCTCGCCCCAGAGGCTCCACGCCGGGCCGATGGCGCCGACGGTGACCGATGGCTGGTCAGGCGCGTCATCGAGGCCCAGGTTGGGCCCCAGGTCCGAGTCCGCGACGCCCGCCTTGGCCGTCGTGGCGCTCGCGGCGGGACCGCGACGAATGCACCTCGACGAACTCGAGCTTCCGAACAGGGGTTCGATCATCGTCGGGGAGATCGGTCGGCCGGGGCCGGTTCGGGAGACCCGCCGCGGGTGGCTCGGCGGGTGCCAGTCCCCCTTCCCAGCAGGCCCGGATCTCATCGCCCGACAGGGGTCGTCGTTGCCGGTCCAGCCCGCAGTAGCCGAGCTGGGCGGCCACCGATCGACGGAAGTGCCGGCAGGTGCCGCAGGCGGTGCTGGATCGTCGGCAGACCCAGCACCTGGCCGTCTCGGCCTGGGGTGTCCCGCAGTGCGGACAGCGCCACATCGGCATGGCGCGATGGTAGCTGCGAATGCCCCGGCTGTCGACTCGCCGTGGATGCCTACTTGGTGATCGTGATGACCGTGAAGTCCTGCGTCGAGCCGAAGTCGTCGGTCGAGATCAGGACGGTCGCGCTGCCCTGGCCCACGTCGGCGCCCTTGGGCACGGTCGTCTTGAACGTCGCCTTGCCGCTGGTCGAGGTCGTCGTGTCGATCGACACGGTCGGGATGCCGGGCATGCTCAACGTGAACGTCACGTCCGCTCCCGCCAGCGCCTTGCCGTCGGGATCGGTCACCGTCGCGGTCAGCGTCACCGGCTCGGGCAGCCTGGAGCGCTTGATCCGGTAGGTCGACGCGGTGAGCTGCACGGTCAGCTTGCCCGAGCCGCGCCGGACGCTGATCGTCGTGGCGGCCACGTTCCCGGCGGGGTCCGTGCCCGTGATCGTGATCTTGTTGACGCCGCCGGCGAGGGCCAGGCTCAGCGTGAACGTCCCGTCCGCGGCGGCCGTCCCGGCGATCGTCGACCCGTTGGCGTCATTGCGGGCCAGCAGGGTCGTGCGCGCCTGGGTCTTGCCCTTGATGACGACCGCCTTGCCGTTGACGACCGCGTTCTTCTTGGGCGACGTCACGGTCAGCTTGGGCGGTGCCGCGTCGAACACGTAGCGCACCGCCACGGACGGCTCGGACTCACCGCCCGGCCCGAAGATCGTCACCGTGAAGTCGTTGATGCCCTTGGTCAGCTCGACCGGGATGATCGTCTTCGGCCCGTCGGCGATGGCGACGTCCTGGATCGGCGTGGGGCGCTGGTCGGGCAGCGTCAGGTACACCCGCAGGCGATGGTTCTTGTCGCCTTCGAGCGCGGACGGAACGGTGACCGCGAGGTCGGCAGTGGCCTCGCTGGTGTACGGCTCGGCGGGCTGCTCGATCGAGGGCGGGTCGGCCGGTATGAGGTCCGAGGCGCGTGGCGACGGGGTCGAGGTGACGTTCGTCACGAAACCCCCGAGGGTGGACCCGATGCCGCCGGCGACCTTGCCGAGCCCGCCCACGGCGACGTACAGGACGGCGACGCCGAGGGCCACGATCGCGGCGGCCATGGCGAGCCGGAAGACGATCGGCAGGCCGTTGCCGCGCTGGATCGGCCGGTGGCTGGCGAGCCGGTTCGGACCCGGCGAGCGGGGCTTGACCTTGACCGGGGCGGACCGCGAGGAGGACGGTGGACGGGGCCGGACGTGGATCGGTCTGTGGTCGCGCCGGGTCGTCATCGCCCGCGATTGTCGCACGGCGACCGGTGAACGGCTGCATGTTCGTTCGGCGCTGGCGCGCGGCTCGGGGTGGCGGCGCTCCGCGATGGTGCGGTGCGTTGTACTCTGGCGCGGTCGTGCGCGTGACGACTTTCCGTCGCGCTCGCCTCTGAAGCTCTGAGGGATGGGAGTGCAGGCTCGTGATCCACGAGCTGGACGGCGAGCGTCCGGTTCGACTGGACGACCGGAATTCGGGGTCGGTCCGATCGCCCGGGTCACACCGTCGGCATCGGCCGGTCCCGGCGCCACGGCGCCCAGCTTCGGCGCATCGACGGCCCCGGCGTCCATCCGGCACGGCTTCGGCCTGCCGAACCTCCGCCGGAACGTCTGCCCCCACTTCTACATGACCGGCAGCCGCGGGGCGATCCCGATCCAGGCGCCGCACCTGTTGAAGGCCCTCATCCGCCAGGACACCAACACGTCGCGCTGCCAGCTCCGCGGCGGGGTCCACATGGAGCAGGGCTACGTCAACGACGTGTGCCTCACCCCGCGGTTCAACCAGTGCGTCTTCTACGAGGACGAGCTGACCCGCGAGTGACCGGCCCGCGATGACCGAGCCGCCCGCCGGTCTGACCTACGAGCAGGCCCTGCGCGCGCTGGCGGAGCGCGGCCGCTTCGGCATCCGGCTCGGGCTCGGCCGGACGAGGGCCCTGCTGCGCGAGCTCGATCATCCGGAGCGCACGGTCCGTGGCGCGCTCGTCGCCGGGACGAACGGCAAGGGCAGCGTCCTCGCCCTGGCCGAGGCGGCGCTCCGGGCGGCCGGTCATCGGGTCGGGTCCACGCCGAAGCCGCACCTCGTCACGTATCGCGAGCGGATCCAGGTCGACGGGCAGCCGATCGCCGCGGACGACTTCGCCCGGCTCGTCGGACGGGTGCTTGCCGTCGCGGACCGGGTCGCCCGCCGGTACGGCGACCCGACCGAGTTCGAGCTGCTGACCGCCGTCGTCTTCGCGCGCTTCGCCGAGGTCCGTCCGGACGTCGCGTTGGTCGAGGTCGGTCTCGGCGGCCGGCTCGATGCGACCCACGTCTGGGACGGCGGCGTGGCGGTCGTGACCAACGTCGACCTCGATCACATGGACCGGCTTGGCGACACGGTCACGAAGATCGCCCGGGAGAAGGCGGCCATCATCGAGCGCGGTGACCTGGCCGTGACCGGTGCCGACGGTGACGGGCTGGCGGTCATCCGCCGGCGCGCGCGTCGGATGGGCGTGCCGCTGACCGAGGCCCGACCGGCCGCGCTCCTGGGCTGGGACCGCGACGGGATCGAGGTGGACCTGCCCCGTCTCGGTCCGACCCGGATCGGGCTGCGCGGACGGCACCAGGCGGCCAATGCCGCGATCGCCGACGCGACGCTCGACGCACTGGAGGCCGCGGGGATCGCGTCCGTCCCGCCCGACGCCCGGCGGCGCGGCTACGCGGCCGCGGTCTGGCCCGGCCGGCTCGAGCTGCTGCGCGTCGGTGACCGCGACGTGCTCCTGGACGGTGCCCACAATCCGGCCGGTGCCGCGGCCCTGGCCCTGTCCCTGGACGACCTGCGGCCGCACCTGTCGCCCGGGCCGGTCAGCCTCGTGACCGCGTCCATGGCGGACAAGGATGTCGACGGCGTCGTCCGGGCGCTCGCCGCAGTCCGGGGCGCTGGCCGATGCGACGGTCATCTGCACGAGCCTGGACGTGCCGCGGGCGCTGCCGGCCTCCGAGCTCGCCGCCCGGTGGCGGGCGCTCCGTCCCGGTCCGGTGCTCGTGGAAGCCGATCCGATCGCCGCCCTCGACGCGGCGCTCGAGCGCTCGGGACCGGTTCTGGTGGCCGGTTCGCTCTATCTTGTCGGGGCCGTGCGGGCACATCTGGTCGACGACCCGATCCTGCGCGACCCCGAGCCCGAGGCCTCATGACCGATCCGGCCCGCCACGACGATGCAGCCGTCCGTGCTCCGCTCGATCGGCGCGATCTCGGAGAGACGCGGATCGGACCGCGGACGTTCTCCTGGGGCGAGCGCACCTACCTCATGGGCATCCTCAACGCGACGCCGGACTCCTTCTCCGGCGACGGCCTGTTGTCGGACCCGGCCGCGGGCGACCCGCGCGACGCGGCCGTCGCGACCGGGCAGGCGATGATCGCGGCGGGCGCGGACATCCTCGACGTCGGGGGCGAATCGACCCGGCCGGGGCACCGTGACGTGCCCGTCGAGGAGGAGCGTGCCCGGGTCGTCCCGATCATCGCGGCCATACGGGCCGCCCTGCCGGACACGCCGATCAGCATCGACACGACCAAGCCGTCGGTCGCCGAGGCGGCCCTCGCGGCGGGCGCCGACCTGATCAACGACGTCTGGGGCGTCGGCGAGGACGACGCGCTGGCGCGCCTCGCCGCCGACCACGGCGTCCCGCTGGTGGTCATGCACAACCGGGCCGAGGCGCGCTACACGTCGTTCATGGCCGAGGTCATCGCCGACCTCCAGCGCGCGATCGAACGGGCCCTCCGCCTCGGCGTCGCCTGGGCCGACCTGATCGTCGACCCGGGCTTCGGGTTCGGCAAGACGCCCGACCACAACCTGGAGCTCCTCCGCGAGCTCGACCGCCTGCGCGTCCTGGGCCGGCCGATCCTGCTCGGCACCAGCCGCAAGTCGACGCTCGGTCGCGTCACCGGGCTGCCGGCCGATCAGCGCCTGGAGGCGACGCTGGCGACGACCGCGCTCGGGATCGCCGGCGGCGCCGACATCGTCCGCGTCCACGATGTCGAGGCGAACGTCCGAGCCGCCCGCATGAGCGACGCCGTCGTCCGTGGCACGGGCTCACCCTGGACCCTGGAAGGAGGCCCCAGCTGACCGACCGCATCGTCCTCTCGAACATGCAGTTCCAGGGCCGGCACGGCTACTACGAGCACGAGATGGTGACCCCCCAGCCGTTCGAGGTCGACGTCGAGCTCGTCCTCGACCTCCAGCCGGCCGGGGTCGACGACGATCTCGAGAAGTCGGTCGACTACGGCAAGGTCTACGAGCGCGGTCCGCCAGATCGTCGAATCGACGTCGTACCGCCTGCTCGAGGCCCTGGCCGAGGCCATCGGCCACGAGCTGCTTGTCGACTTCAATGTCGGCGAGGTGACGGTCAGGGTGCGCAAGCCCGAGGTCAAGCTGGGCGGCCCGCTCGACTACGCCGGCGTCGAGATCCAGCGCCTGCGCGCGAGCGACCGCCGCGGCTGATCCGCCGCCGTCGGCCTAGGGTGTCGGCGTGGGCGTCGGGACCGGTGTCGGCGTCGGGCGTCGGGACCGGTGTCGGCTCGGGTGTCGGGACGGGCGTGGGCACGGGTGTCGGGACCGGCGTGGGGACCGGGGTCGGCACGGGCGTCGGGACCGGCGTCGGCGACGGGCTCGGTGTCGGGCTGGGCGACGGGCTGGGCTCCGGACCCTTCGAGATGACGTAGTCGACCGCTGTGCCCTTGGCGACGACGATCCCCGCGGTCGGGTTCTGGCGGGCGACCTGCCCGGCCGGCACGGTCGGATCGAACTCCTCGGTCCGCACCCCGACCCGGAGCCCGGCGTCGGAGATGGCCTGGAGCGCGCCCGAATCATCCTTGAACCGCAGGTCCGGCACGGGAACGGTGCCCGGTCCGGTGGCGACCGTGATGTCGATGGACGTGCCCGTGTCGACCTTGGTGCCGGCCGGCGGGTCCTGGGTCAGGACGGTGCCCTCGGGCGCGGCCGACGACACGACACCGGTCGACTTGAGGGTGATCCCGAGGCTCTGGGCCTGCAGCCCGGCGGCGGTCGAGGTCATGCCCACGAAGTTGGGCACCGTGACCTGCTCGACCGGCGTCCGACCCGGCCCGGACACGAGCTGGTAGACGACGAACGCGATCGCAAGCAGCAGCAGGAGGGCGACGAACCCGGCGCCCCACACGAGCGGGCTCGTCCCTTCGTCCTCGTCGACGATGGGCGGCGGCAGCGGCGTCGGGACGGGCGCGACCGGCGTGCCATCGGCTCCGACGTAGGCGTCCGGGCTGTACGGGATGCCCGCGGGGTTCGGTCGGGCCGTGGCGGAGACGACCGTTGCGCCGGCCACCGCGGCTGCGGCACCGGCCGCCGCGGCGCCGCCACCCGGGGCGAGGGTCGCCTCGAGCGCGTCGGCCATGACCGAGGCCGACGCCCAGCGATCCTTCGGGTCCAGGGCGAGCGCACGGCGGGTGATCTCGGCGAGATCGGCCGGCACGGACGGCCGGACGGCCATCGGATCCGGGATCGGGCCGGACAGGCGGGCGAGCGCGACCGAGGCGGCGCTGTCGCCTTCCCACGGCCGCGTGCCGGTCAGCATCTCGTACAGGACGATGCCGAGGCTGTAGATGTCCGAGGCGGCCGTGGCCGGTTCGCCGCGCGCCTGCTCCGGGCTGAAGTAGTGGACCGACCCGAGGGTCGTCCCGGGCAGGGTCACCTGCGCCTCGGAGATCGCCCGGGCGATGCCGAAGTCGACGACCTTGACCCGGCCGTCGGTGCCGATCAGCACGTTGCCGGGCTTGATGTCCCGGTGGATCAGGCCGCGGGCATGGGCCGCGGCCAGGGCCCGGGCGACGCCGGCCCCGATCCGGGCGACCTGCCGCGGCGGCAGCGTCCCGCTCCGGCGCAGGATCGTCGCCAGGTCCTCACCGTCGACCAGCTCCATGACGATGAACGGGCCGCTCGGGTCCTCGCCGTAGTCGTAGACGGTGACGACGTTCGGGTGGCTGAGCGAGGCGGCGGCCTGCGCCTCCTGCCGGAAGCGAGCCGAGAAGTCGGGGTCCTGGAGGTATTCGGGTCGCAGGAGCTTGAGCGCGACGTCGCGACCGAGGCCGGTATCGGTGGCCCGATAGATGGTCGCCATCCCGCCGCTGCCCAGCAGCTCGATCAGGCGGTAGCGACCGCCCAGGACCTGTCCGATCTCCGCCAAATCGTCCCCTCAGCTGCGGCCGCTTCGGCCCCTCCGGCCACCCGCGTCGCCGGCGGCATCGTACCGCACCACCCGACGGCTCAGAGCTGGAGACCGTGGAGATAGGCCCGGAACTCCGCGCCCAGGTCGGGCCGCAGGAGCGCGATCTCGACCGAGGCCTTCAGCCAGCCCATGGTCGTCCCGGCGTCGTAGCGCGTGCCCTCGAACTCGTAGCCGAAGACCTGCTGCTCCTCCATCAGCGCCGAGATCGCGTCCGTCAGCTGGATCTCGCCGCCCGCGCCGCTCTGGGTCTGCTCGAGCTTGTCGAAGATCTTGGGCGTCAGCACGTACCGGCCGATGACCGCGAGGTTCGACGGCGCGTGGCCGGGCTCCGGCTTCTCGACGAGCGCCGTGACGCGGTGGAGCCGGCCGTGGTCGAGCGGGTCCTCCGACGGCTCGGAGGCGATGATGCCGTAGCGGCTCGTCTCCTCGGGCGGCACCTCCATCACCGCCACGACCGACCCGTGCGTCTGGTGATAGGTGTGGATCAGCTGGCCGATGCACGGCCGGTCCGCCACGACGACGTCGTCGGGCAGGATCACCGCGAACGGCTCGTGGCCGATGAGATCCTTGGCCATCAGGACGGCGTGGCCGAGGCCGAGCTGCTCCTTCTGGCGGACGTACGCCACCTGGGCCAGGTCGCTGATCGCCCGGACCTGCCGGAGCATCTCGATGTCGCCCTTCTCCTCGAGCAGGTGCTCGAGCTCGTAGGAGAGGTCGAAGTGGTCCTCGATCGCCCGCTTCTGGCTGGACGTGACGATGATGACCTGCTCGATCCCGGCCGCGACGGCTTCCTCGACCGCGTACTGGATGATCGGCTTGTCGACGAGGGGCAGCATCTCCTTGGGCTGGGCCTTGGTGGCCGGGAGGAAACGAGTGCCCCAACCTGCGGCGGGGAAGACAGCCTTGCGAACGCGCATCGAACCTCAGGACGTCGGGCTTGGCGGTCCGGTCAGTATAGCCGCGGGTCCTCGAGGCACCCCGATCGGGCGCGGTCAGGTCGCGTCGAGCGACCGCGCGAACCGGCGGACGGCCGCGGTGAAGGCCGCCGGCCGGTCGAGGTTGGCGTTGTGGCGCCGCCCCGGCCAGGCGGACCCGGCGCACGTCGTGGGCCGCCCGCGCGAACGTCGGCGCGAAGAGCCGGAACGGGAGGTCGCGCGACCCGTTGATGATCAGCGTCGGGCCCGGGTAGCTCGCCAGGCGCGGCAGGAACCGCTCGCCCACGAGGGCCCGGAGCGCCTCCGCCCCGCCATGCGTCCAGAACCCGCCGGCGACGATCGGCTCGGCGATGGCCGCCGGGTAGAGACGGCGGAAGTACCGCGCGTTGAGCCGCGTCAGGACGTCCGGGTCGATGCCGTCCATGGCGGCGGCCAGGGCGAGGTACGGCAGCATCCGGATCCCGACCGGTTCGGCGGTGGCGCCCGACAGCACGAGCCCGCGGACACGCGCCGGCTCGCGCGCGGCGAGCGCCATCGCGACGTAGCCACCGAGCGACAGGCCGACGACGATCGCGCGCCCAGCCGCCTCGGCGCCGATCGCGTCGTCGACGGCGGCCGCGGCGGCGTCCAGGGTGAACGGCTCCGCCGCGCGGCTGCCGTGGGCGGGCAGGTCCACGGCGATCGTCCGGAACTCGTCGGCGAGAGCGGCCTGCTGGGCGGACCACATCGCGCCGGTCAGGCGGGTGCCGTGGACGAAGACGATGGCCGGGGCGCCCGCCGGCCCGGCCACGATGGTCACGACACGAGGTCGGCGCGGTGGTCCACGGCGAACAGTGCCGCCTGCGTCCGGCTGGTCGAGGCCCAGCTTGGCCAGGATGTTCGAGACGTGGGTGCGGGCGGTCCGCTCGGCCATCCCGAGCTCCTCCGCGATCGCCCGGTTGGACAGGCCACGCGCGAGGCAGGCGAGGACGTCACGTTCGCGGGCCGTCAGGTCGTCCAGGCCGGTCGTGCCGCCGCCGCCGGCCGGCCCCGCGGCCGCGCCATCGCGCATCCGGCGGGCGACGATCCCGGCCACGGCCGGGTCGAGGTAGACCTCGCCGGCATGCGCCGAGCGGATCGCCCCGGCCAGGTCGTCCGCCTCGGCGTCCTTGAGCAGGAAGCCGCTCGCCCCGGCCTCCAGCGCGGCCGTGATCCGGTCCTCCTCGATGAAGCTGGTGATCGCCACGACCTCGATCTCGGGCTGGCGGCGCTTCAGCTCGGCGGTCGCGGCGATGCCGTCGATGCCGGGCAGCATCAGGTCCATCACGACGACGTCCGGCCGGAGGGCGGCCGCCATGTCCAGCGCCGACTCGCCGTCGGCCGCCTCGCCGACGACCTCGAGATCGTCGTGCAGGTCGAGGAAGTCGCGCATGCCCCGCCGGACCATGGCGTGGTCGTCGACGATCAGGACCCGGATCCGGGCGGGCACGCCCTAGGACCCGCCGGGGGCCGCGGCCGGGCCCGTCACGGCGTCGGATTCGATCGCCGGCGCGACGACCGTGCGCTCGCCCGGGGCGGCCGATCGCTGGAGGATCAGCGCCGCGGCGAGGATCGCGAGGCCGCCGAGGACCTGGATCGGGGCCAGCCCCTCGTCGAGCAGCCACGCCGCCAGCGCGACGCCGACGACCGGCTCGAACAGCATGAGGATGCCCGCCCGCGTCCCGCCGACGAGCCGGATGCCGGTCAGGAACAGGATCGACGGGATGGCCGCCGCGAACAGGCCGGTGAAGGCCAGGAGCGGCAGGACGGACGGGTCGCGGAGCGGGTAGGCGAGCGCCTCGCCGGCACCGGTCGCGATGGCGATGACCAGGCTGCAGACGACGGTCGTGGCGAGCACGACGCTCATCGCCTGGGAGGCCGGCACGGCACGGTAGCCGGTCCGGCTGATGATCACGAAGATCGCCTGGCAGCCCGCCGCGACGAGGGCCAGGAGGACGCCGATGGCGTCGAGCCGGATCCCCGAGGCCGGGTCGAGCTGCGAGGCCACGACCGCCACCATCCCCGCCACGGCCAGGACGAGGGCGACGACCCGCGCCCGGTCGAGCGCTTCGCGCCCCAGCGCGACGTTGGCCACGGCCACGACGACCGGGTAGGTGTAGAAGGCCAGCAGCGCGAGCGCCACGGTCACCAGGTCGAAGGCGATGAACATGGCCAGGTTCAGGAAGAAGCCCGCACAGCGCCGCCACCGCCAGGCTGACCCGGGCGCCCCGGTCGAGGTCGCCGAGCCGGGTCAGCCATTCGCGGCCGGCCGAGATGCGCCAGGCCACGAAGACGGCCGTCGCGATGCAAGCCCGATGGCGCCGCGCCAGGCGACGAACGGGAGCGGCTGCATCCCCGCGTCATAGGCGAAGCGCGACAGCGGCCCGAGGGTCCCGAACAGCGACGCGGCCAGGATGACGACCGCGAACCCGGCGACGGGCGGCCGGAGGGGCTGGTCGGACGGGGCAGGCATGGGCGCCATGGTAGGGCCGACGGCCGTCGCGGGCAGCCGTGCCGGTCAGCTCGGCGCGTGCTCCGGGGTCGGATGGTCGCCGGCCGTCTCGGATGCCGCGGCCAGCTGTTCCGCGCCGGCCGGCTCGCTCCGGGTCCGCCCGATCCGGATCGAGGTGAACGGCACCCGGATCTCGTGGAAGACCTCGATCGAGACGAGGAAGCCGGCGAACAGGAACAGGACGCCGAGGAACTTGCCGAGCTGGAACCACTCGGTCATCCCGAACCGGCTGAGCGTGTCGCCGAGCGTCGCGACGAACGCGCCGATGGCGATGAGGATCGTCGCCGGGACGCGGCTGTGGAGCTTGCCCGCGAGCAGCGCGCGGACGGTGCCCGGCAGGGACGCCACGAGGTTGACGACGATCGCGAACGGGGCGATGAGCAGGTTGAACAGGAACTCGTCCCCCGGCTGGTTCGGGTCGAGCGAGTAGGCCAGCACGCGGCGCTTGGGCATGAACACGTAGGTCGAGAAGATCGCCCCGAGGATCAGCGCGAACGCGCCGGTGATGTTCATGAACGGCGTCAGCAGGCGGAGCGACGGCGGGAAGAGCGTCGCGATCGGCGCGCCGGTGGCCGGATCGACCGCGTAGCCGGGCGCGGCGAGGGTCGTGGTCGCCATGAGGACCAGGCTCAGGATCGTCGCTCCGACCACGGCCGCGGCCGCCAGCATCGGCCAGCGGTCGTTGGCGAAGTAGGTCTCGACCGCGACGGCCAGGGCGAGGATGCCCGCGGTGATGAAGTACAGCAGCGGCAGCGTGCCGGCGCCGGCGTACTCGGGCTTGTTGCGGACCAGGAACGTGAACAGCCCGGCCAGGAACAGGCATGCCGCGAAGCTGTAGCCGAAGCGGGTCCGGCCGAGCAGGTATGTCGTCCCCAGCCCCAGCCAGCCGGCCGTCCACACGGCGCCGGTCAGGTACCACGTCCGATAGAGCGCCTCGTTCCAGCCGCTGGCCGCGGCGATCGCCTCGCAGCCGGCGCCGACGCCGTAGAAGACCATGCCGAACGTCCAGATGAGCTGGAACCCGCCGCGCCGCTCGCGCCACTGGTCGAACAGGGCGACCGCGAAGACGAGGGCCAGGATGGAGGTCAGCGCAGGGAGGACGACCGCCGGGTTCATCGTGCCGTCGCCTCCTGGAACGTCGCGATGAGGCGGAGCAGGAGGCGATCGAGCAGGCCGGACGCGTCGTCGTACAGCGCGGCCAGCCGGGCCGCGTCGAGCGTCCGCCGCCGACCGAGCCCGGTCAGGGCGTCGAGGAAGGGCCGCCGGGCCGCCACGAACAGGGCGACCGCCTCGGTCAGGCTCGTGCCGCCACGGGCCAGGCGCCGCGCCAGGTCGTCGACGAGCGCAGCGGCATCCGCCTCCGCCCGGTCGCGCGCGGCGCCATCGCCCGCACCGGCATCGAGGTGGGCGACCAGCGCCTCGACCAGCCGGCGCCCGTCGCGCCGGTAGCGCTCGCGCTCGACCGTGTCGTCCGCCGGGATCCCGCCGGTCGCCTTGTCGGTGTCGTACGAGCGCCGGTAGGCACGCGCCAGCGAGTCCGGGCTCGCGCCGAGGCTGGCCAGCGGTCGGGTGCCCGCCCGGCGGGTCGCGACGAGCTGCTCGATCGACCGCCGCTCGAAGCGCCGGTGACCGCCGGGCGTCAGGTACGCCTCGATGCGGCCGTCGTCGGCCCAGCGGCGCAGCGTGTCCGGGTCGACGCCCACGAGCCGGCTGGCGGGTCCGAGGGACAGCCAGCGGGGCGATGGGGAAGGGGCGTCCGGCACGCGAGGCCTCGATCAGCGAGGGTGCCGACGGGCCCGGCGTGCGTGGGGGGATACGCACGCCGAGACCCGTCGACACGAGGATGGAAACACCGAAATCTTGGTGAATCTGGGTATCGCCGATTCAGTCAGCGGGCGGAGGATAGGCGCCCCGTCGGTGCCATGTCAAACCGCGGCGCCGGACGGACCGGGGAGCGCCGGGTGCGGTCAGGCCGGGACGAACTCGTGGTCGTCGCGATGGATGCCGTCGCACAGGCCCCAGCGGGGCGGATCGGTCGGGATGGCCATCGGCCGCATGATCTCGCGGACCTCGCCGCGGCGGCAGAACAGGTAGCCCTTGTCGGCCATCCAGCGCCGGACGCAGGCCGGATCGCTGTGGAACTGGAACGGGCCCGGGTTGATCGTCGGGCGGGCGGTCCAGTCGACCGGCGACTCGGCCGCGACGATGTCGAGGAGGTTGACCCGCCAGGGGGTCCCATCGATCACGTCGTGGCATCCGTCGCAACGTGACGCGACGTTGTCCTTGACGATGGTGCGGATCTGCACGCCCATGATCTCCATCGGGTCGATGGTAGCAGGGCGGTCGCGGCGATGGCCGCTCGGCACGTGGGGGTGGTACCCCCAAGGGGATTCGAACCCCTGATCTCCACCTTGAAAGGGTGGCGTCCTAGGCCTCTAGACGATGGGGGCCGGGTACCGCGGGAGTCTACCAGAGGGCCTCGCGCGCCCGGTCCGGGCGCCTCAGGCGGGCTGCGAGAGGAGGAACAGGATGATCGCGCCGGCCAGGCAGCCGGCCCCGATGATCGCCGCGATGCCGCCGCCGACGCCGAGGCCGAGCGCGCGCCCGTTCCGGCCGTCGATGCCCGCCCGCCACGTCGGCCCGCAGCGTGTACAGCGGCGAGACGCGAGGAAGACGATCCCGAGGACCACGCCGCCGGCCGTCAGCAACGGGATCTGCGACGTGTCGCGGACGGTGATGGCGTACAGCGACGAAGACGACCGAGCCGATCAGCGCGATCGCCAGGAAGACGACCCCGGGCGAGATCCGGCGGGCGCCCGACGCGGTCACGCCGCGCCTCCGAAGGCCCGGTGGTAGACCGCCACGTTGTACGACAGGCGCGGGCGCTTCAGTGACGTCGCCACCGTCCGTCCGACGTCGCCGAAGCCCGCGTCCAGGAACGTCTGCGCCTCGTCCAGCGACGGGAACGTCCAGAAGCAGTGGACCACCCGGACCTTGAACCCGCCGCGCAGGAACGGTCCATCGCGGCGGCTCAGCATCCCGTACTCGGGCAGGTCGCCCCGCAGCCGCGACACGTCGTCGCGGCCGTAGTCGAGGACCACCAGGAACCGCCCGTCCGGGCGCAGGACGCGGGCCGCCTCGCGCCGCTCGTCGTCGGTCAGGCCACGGAACGCCGTCCACATGCCGACGATGCAGTCCACCGACGCGTCGGGCGCGTCGATGCCCGCCGGTCCATCCGCCTTCGCGAACGAGACCCGCGCGCCGAGCTCGGTGAGCTGCCGGGCCCTGATCCCGTCGGCGCCATCGAGCAGCAGGACGTCGCTTCCCCCCAGCGAACCCAGTGCGTCCAGCGCCCGCGGGATCTTGGCCTCGACATCGAGGACACGGGCGAAGTGCTCGGTGAGCCCGTCTCCGAGGTCGATGGGTAGATCAGCCACAGGAGCGGGAGTATGACCGAAAACCACGCTCGGACCCGCCTAGACGACGCGCAGCACGCCGCCGGACCGCGGGGCGAGACCGATCGTCGCGCGGCCGTCGACGATCGGCGTCTCCCCGATGGGGGCGAACCCGGCCAGCTCCACCGAGGCGAGGTGCCCTCCGGCGCCCTCCGGCGCATCGCCGAACCAGAGCTGGAGGTCGATCTGCGAATCGCCCGCGTTGACCGCGACGACGAAGCGTGCCGCGCCGGCGCCGCGCTCGAAGGCCACGGCGGATCCCCACGCGCCGACGGCCCGCAGCGGGCTGTCGCGGAGGGCCGGCTCGGTCGCCCGGAGGCGCGTCATCGCCCGGACCGAGTCGCGCAGACCGGTGTCCCAGCGGCCCTCGTCCCACGGGAAGGCCCCGCGGTTCTCCGGATCGTTGCCGCCGCGCAGCCCGATCTCGTCGCCGTAGTAGATGCACGGCGCGCCCGGGAGCGTCATCTGGAGGAGCGTCGCCAGCCGGACGCCCGTGACGTCGTCGCCCAGGACCGTCCGCAGCCGCGGGGCATCGTGCGACCCGACCAGGTCGAGCTGGACCGCCACGACGTCCGGGTCGTAGGCCGCCGCGAGCTCCCTCACCCTGTCTGCGAATGCCGGGCCGTCCAGCGGTCGCAGGCTTCGGGCGTACGAGTGATGGCGGCGGACGACGTCCATGTCGAGCAGTGGCCCGCCGGCGAAGCCGAGGATCGCCTCGCCCAGCGGGTAGTTCATCAGGGCGTCGAACCGATCGCCCCGCAGCCATTCCGGGCGCGACCCCCCAGATCTCGCCGACGAGGTAGGCATCGGACCGGACCGCCCGGCAGCGGCGTCGGAACTCCTGCCAGAACGCCTCGTCGTCGATCTCCTGCGGCACGTCGAGGCGCCAGCCGTCGATGCCGAAGCGCAGCCAGTGCTCCGCCACCCGCAGGAGGTACTCGCGGACCTCGGGGTTGGCCGTGTTGAGCTTGGGCAGCGCCGGCAGCCCCCACCACGCCTCGTACCCGTGGGCCGACCGCGGCGTGCCGGGCGGCGGGTAGGCCAGCAGCGGGCGGCCACCGTCGAGCCGCTCGGCATCGAGCAGGAACCAGTCGCGGTACGGCGACGCAGCGCCGGTCTCGAGGATGTGATGGAAGGGCCAGAACCCCCGCCCGGTGTGGTTGAAGACGCCATCGAGGACCACCCGCATCCCGCGGTCGTGGGCGCGGTCGAGCAGCTCGCGGAGCGCGGCGTCGCCGCCGAGCAGCGGATCGACCGCGAAGTAGTCGTACGTGTGATAGCGGTGGTTCGAGGCCGACTGGAAGATCGGCGTCAGGTAGACGGCGGTGACCCCGAGGTCCTCGAGGTAGTCGAGGTGCTCCACGATGCCGCGCAGGTCGCCGCCCTTGAACCCGAAGTTGGTCGGCGGCGCGTCCCACGGCTCGAGGACGCCGGGCTTGTGGACGCGCCCGCTGGCGGCGAACCGGTCGGGGAAGATCTGGTAGAAGATCGCGTCCCGGACCCAGGCGGGCGTGTCGACGCTCATCGACGCCCGTGCGTCACGGCAGGCGCCGGCGCGCTCGTGGGACGGGGCCCGTCGAACCGCGGACGACGAGCGTCGTCTCCAGCCGTCGATGCTCGGGCGCGGCAGCGTCGCGTCCCTCGATGACGGTCAGGAGCAGGCGGACGGCCTCCTCGCCCTTGCGGCGGATCGGCTGGTGGACGGTCGTCAGCGGTGGGTCGACGTGCTGGGCGAGGTCGATGTCATCGAAGCCCACGATACTGACATCGGCGGGGATCGCGAGGCCGCGACCGCGCAGCGCGCGCATGACACCGATCGCCATCGCGTCGCTCATGGCCAGGACGGCGGTGGGCCGCCCCCGTTTCGCCACGCCGTCTCGAGCGCGGCGATCCCGCCCTCGATGCTGGCCGGGCCGACGACGATGCGATCGTCCGGGATGGTCACGCCGACCGCGTCGAACGCCTCACGGTAGCCGCGCAGACGCCGGCCGCTCACACTCCCGGGATCGATCACGGTCGACGGCGCCGGCGGCTCCACCCCGACGATCAGCACATCCCGGTGGCCCAGACCGATGACGTGCTCGGCCGCCATCCGCGCGCCGCCCTGGTCGTCGACGTCGATCGAGCCGTGGTCCGGCAGGGCGCTCGAGTCGACGAGGACGATCGGCACGCCGGCGCGCCGGATCTGTTCGACCTCCGGATGGTCGTCGCTGAGACCGATGGCCACCACGCCGTCGACCGTCGCCCGCCCCATCGCCCGGGCCAGGCTGCCGTGCAGGGGCGAGATGAAGTACAGGGCGTAGCCGTGCGCCTCGGCCGCGAATGCCACGCCCTCGCTGAACGCACCGAAGAACGGGTTGGAGAAGATGACCGACAGGGCCTGCGGCGTGAGGACCCCGATCGTCCGGGTCTCGCGCTGGCTGAGCATCCGGGCGACGGGGTGGGGGGTGTAGCCGAGCTGCTCGGCCACGACGTGGATCCGCCGAGCCGTCTCGGGCGCCAGCCGGTCCGGGCTGTTGAAGGCGAAGGAGACGGCCGTCTTCGACACGCCGGCCTCGCGGGCGACGTCGGCGATGCGCGGACGGCCGAGGCGCTGGTCCAATCAGCTCTCCCGCTGGGTGGGCTCGGGTCGTGCGTCGGGCGTGTCGGCCGGGCACGTAAACCGGTTTAGCCACGATAGGAGGCCCGTCCAGCCCGTGTCAAGGCAGCGCGGCGGCCCCTTCGCGGCCCGCGGAAGCGGTGTCCGAGGGCCGAACCGCAGCGTCCGGTACGATGCGGGCGCGATGATCGACCGCGTCCGCGCGATGCCCGGTGGCATCCGCCTCTTCCTGCTCTATGCGCTGCTGATCCTGTTCGGGATCGGCATCAGCCTGCGCTCCGTGGTCGACCTGGCCATCTCGGTGCCGGTCAGCTTCGAAGGCCTCGTCGTGATGATCCTGCTGGCGTACACGATCTTCACCACGACGCTGGTCCTGCAGCGCAAGCAGGCCGCCCGCGGCCTGGCCCTGGGCCTGGTCAGCCTGACCATCCCGCTGGTGCCGCTGCTGCTCCTGAGCCGGCTGATCGTCGAGGGCATCTTCGTCGCCACGCTCGCCCTGGCCCTGTTCCGCGGCCTGCTCCGGCCGGAGATCCGGACCTACCTGAACGAGCCATGAGGACCGGCCGGGGGGCCTCGTCCGGCACGATCGCGGGCCGGGACGGTACCCTCACCGTGCGCGCGGCCGAGAGCCGCCCATCGGAACCGTCTTCCGAGCCGACCGTCATCCACCGACCCGACACCGAGGCAACCACGTGAGCAAAGCCAGCCGCCGGCGCCAGCGACCCGGCACGAACCCCGCGACGAGCCGTCCGGCCAGCCCGCCACCGACCTCGTCGCAGCCCACCGGCCCGACGATCGAGCTGACCTCGACCGGTGCGACCGGCGCGAGTGGCGCGACCGGCGGGAGTGGCGCGACCGGGGCCTCGAAGACCGGATCCGGCGCGACGGGCACCGCCGGCGCGGGTGGGTCCCGGCCCAGCGGCAGCAGTGGCGCGCCGCGTCCGTCCAGCTCCCGCACGTCGTCCAGCCGGGCCGGCCGTCGGGAGCGCCAGCGCATCGTCCACCAGCGCTCGTTCATGGAGCGCTACCGGACGGCCGATCGTCGTCGTCGCGGCGCTGGCCGGCGTGGCCCTGATCTCGCTCTTCGTGTTCTTCTCCGCCTCGCAGGCCGCCTACGCCTGCTCGACCATCTGGACGCCCGACCCGACCGCGTCGCCCTCGCCCGGGGCCACGCCCGCGCTCGGCTACGTCCAGCCGGACATGGGCCACCAGCACGTCGGGGTCGGCGAGAAGGTGACCTACACCTATTGCGCCCCGGCGTCGGGCAACCACATCAACAAGCCGGGCGTCGCCGGACCGATCCCGGCTCGCGTCTATGGCCCGAACGACAACGTCATCCCGCAGGGCTGGATCCACAACCTGGAACACGGCGGCCTGGTCGTGCTCTACCAGGGCAACAGCACCGGCGCGACCGCCGAGGGCCAGGCCCAGCTGCGCGCGTTCTACGACGCCTTCCCGCCAGGCCCCGTCTGCGGCACACCGAAGGGCGCGATCGGGCCGGTGATCGCCCGGTTCGACCAGATGTCGACGCCGTTCCAGGCGATCGTCTGGGGTCGCGTGCTCCAGCTCGACACGTTCGACCAGGCCAAGATCCTGGCCTTCTGGGATCAATGGGGCGAGCGGACGAACCCGGAGAAGCAATGCGCTGTCCCGAGCGCCAGCCCGACCACGTCGGAGGCGCCGGCCGAGTCCAGCGCACCGAGTGCGACGCCCGCCGTGACCGCCAGCCCGCTCCCGAGCGAGAGCGCGGCCCCGGCCAGCGCCGCCCCGTCGGCCAGCTGACGGCCCGGCGATGCGGCTCGTCTCGTACCTGGGCGATGAGGACGGTGGGACGGCGGTCCTCGTGGGTGATCGCCTGATCCCGGTCTTCGACGGCTTCCTGACCGGCATCGACCTCGATCCCGAGGCCCTCGACGATCTCCGTCGCCGGGCCGACGGTGCTCGAGGGGGCGGCGGGGCTCCCGCTCGACTCGGTCGAGCTGGTGGCCCCGGTCCCGTTCCCGGGCAAGATCGTGTGCGTCGGCCTCAACTACCGTGCCCACGCCGCCGAGGGTGGCCGCCCGCTGCCGACCCGCCCGCTGCTGTTCTCCAAGTTCGCCAACACGGTCATCGGCGACGGCGAGCCGATCGTGTGCCCGGAGGGGACGCACGCGCTCGACCTCGAGGTGGAGCTCGGCGTCGTCATCGGCACGCGGGCCAGGCGCGTCCAGCGCGAGGACGCGCTCGACCACGTGGCCGGCTACCTCGTGCTCAACGACGTCAGCGCCCGGGACTGGCAGGGCGTGCCGGCGGCCCTCGCCGAGGGCGAGGTCGGCGACGGCCAGTGGCTGCGCGCCAAGGGCTCCGACACCTTCCTGCCGATGGGCTCGGTCCTGGTCACCGCCGACGAGATCGACGATCCCCAGGCGCTCCGGCTCCAGTCGTGGCGGCTGCCCGGCTCCGGCCCGGACGACGGCGCCGAGATCCTGATGCAGGACAGCACGACCGCGGACATGATCTGGGGCGTCGCCGAGCTCATCGAGTTCATCAGCCGCTCGATCACGCTCGAGCCGGGCGACATCATCGCGACGGGAACCCCCGCCGGCGTCGGCGTCTTCCGCGACCCGCCGGTCTACCTGCTGCCGGGCGACCGGGTCCGCTGCAGCATCGAGGGCATCGGGGCCGTCGAGAACCCGGTCGTCGCCTGGACCGACGTCGAGGACGAGGACGAGCTCGACGAGGCGGATCCGGACCTCGACGAGCTCATCGGCGACCACTGACGGATGCTGGCCCTGGTCAAGAGCGGACCCGGCCCCGGCCTCGACCTGCGTGACGTCCCGATGCCGTCCGTCGGCATCAACGACGTCCTGATCCGGGTCCACAAGACGGGGATCTGCGGGACGGACCTCCACATCGAGGCCTGGGATCCGTGGGCCGCCCGGACGATCGCGCCTCCGATCGTGGTCGGGCACGAGTTCGTCGGCGAGGTGACCGAGGTCGGTGCCAACGTGGCCGACTTCCATCCGGGCGACCTCGTGTCGGGTGAGGGTCACGTGGTCTGCGGCCGGTGCCGCCACTGCCTGGCCGGCCGGCGCCATCTCTGCGCGTACACGATCGGGCTCGGGGTCGGCCGGGACGGCGCGTTCGCCGAGTACGTCGTGCTGCCGATGACCAACGTCTGGCACCACTGGCCGGGGATCGACGAGGAGGTCGCGGCGATCTTCGACCCGTTCGGCAACGCGGTCCACACCGCGCTCGCGTTCCCGACCCTGGGCGAGGACGTCCTGATCTCCGGGGCGGGCCCGATCGGGCTCATGGCGACCGCCGTGGCCCGACATGCCGGCGCGCGTCACGTCGTCGTCAGCGAGCCCAATGCCTATCGGCGAGCCCTGGCGACCAGGATGGGCGCGTCGCTCGCCATCGACCCGCGCGAGCGCACCCTGGAGTCCGCCTTCGCCGAGCTGGACATGGTCGAGGGCTTCGACGTGGCCATGGAGATGTCGGGCAATCCGGCCGCGCTCCGATCGGCGATCGGCTCGATGGCGCACGGCGGCGGGGTCGCCATCCTCGGCATCCCGACCGAGGAGATCGCCCTCGACGTCAATGCCATCGTGTTCAAGATGCTGACCGTGCGGGGCATCTACGGTCGCGAGATGTACGAGACTTGGTACAAGATGACGGTGATGCTCCAGTCGGGGCTCGATATCACCCCGGCCATCACCCACCGGTTCGGGTTCCGCGAGCACGTCGCGGCCTTCGCGGCCGCCCGGCACGGCGACTCGGGCAAGGTCATCATGGATTGGATGTCATGAGCGCTGCACAGCCCGGGCCTGCCGGCCGCCCCGATCCCCTGGCCTTCCTCGACGACGAGGTCGCCGCCCTGCGCGAGCGTCACCTCTATCGCCGGCTGCGGGTCATGTCCTCCGCCCAGGGACCGATCGTCTCGGTCGACGGCCGTCGGCTCATCAGCCTGTCATCGAACGATTACCTCGGGCTGACCCACCATCCCCGCGTGTGCGACGCGGCCGACGCCGCGGTCCGCGAGTTCGGGGCCGGCAGCGGCGCGGTCCGGACGATCGCCGGGACGATGTCGATGCACGAGGCCCTGGAGCTGGAGCTGGCCGCCTTCAAGGACGTCCCGGCGGTCCTGACGTTCCAGTCCGGGTTCACCGCGAACACCGGCGTGATCCCGACGATCACCGGCGAGACCGACCTGATCGTCTCGGATTCGCTCAACCACGCCTCGATCATCGACGGCATGCGGCTCTCCAAGGCGCCGCGCAAGGTCTATCCGCACGCCGACGTCGAGGCGCTGCGCGACATCCTCGCCGAGGCGCGCCAGGACGGACGGCCGGGCGGCGGCGAGTGGCGCCTGATCCTGGTCGTCACGGACGGCGTGTTCTCGATGGACGGCGACATCGCGCCGCTGCCGGGCATCGTCGAGGCGGCCGAGGCGTACGGGGCGGCCGTGATGGTCGACGACGCCCACGCGTCCGGCGTCCTCGGGCGCAACGGCCGCGGCTCGGTCGACCACTTCGGCCTGCACGGCCGGGTCGCCGTCCAGGTCGGCACCCTCTCGAAGGCGGTCGGGTCGCTGGGCGGCTACGTGGCCGGCTCCGTGGCGCTGCGCGAGATCCTGACCCAGCGGGCGCGGCCGTTCCTCTTCTCGACGTCGCATCCGCCCGCCGTCGTGGCGGCCTGTCGCGAGGCGATCCGGGTGATGCAGGACGAGCCCGAGCTGCAGGACCGGCTGTGGACCAACACCCGCTACTTCAAGGGCGAGCTCACCCGGCTCGGGTTCGACACCGGCCACTCCGAGACGCCGATCACGCCGGTGATGATGGGCGACCCGGACACGGCCGGCCGGTTCAGCGACCGGCTCCTCGAGGAGGGCGTCTTCGCCCAGCCGGTCGTCTTCCCGACCGTCGCCATCGACAAGTCGCGGCTCCGGACGATCGTCACGGCCGCGCACGCCACCGAGCAGCTCGACACCGCGCTGGGAGCATTCGACCGGGTCGGTCGCGAGCTCGGCCTGATCGCCGGGTGACGGCGCCGGGCGTTCGGATGGCGCCCACCGTTCCGCAGGACGGGATGACGGTTCCCCGGTGCACCACAAGATGACCACGACCGACCGCCAGGCGCGCGACCTCCCGCTCGACGCGCACATGCACACCGACCTGTCCCCGGACAGCAACGTGCCGATCGACACGTACGCCGCGACGGCGCTCGAGCACGGCATCGCCGAGATCGCGATCACCGATCACGTCGACTTCGAGCCCGGCGCACCGGCGTTCGCCTATTCCACCTTCGCCGATCGCGAGCGGGTCGTCCGCGACGCCGCCGAGCGCTGGGGCCCGCAGGGCGTGGCCATCCGGTTCGGCGTCGAGCTCACCTACGACCGTTCGTGGGAGGCGGACATCCGCGCCCACCTCGCGGGCCACGCCTACGACTTCACGATCGGGTCCGTCCACGACCGGGTGTCCTCGCCGTACAGCCCGAGCCGGGTGGCGGGCTGGATCGCGGGCCGATCGCTGGCGGAGGTCGTCGCCCCCTCGTTCGACGAGGTGACGGCCGCCGCGAGGTCCGGCCTGTTCGACGCGATCGGCCACATCGACGGCGTCAAGCGCTACGTCTACCCGCACATCCGGCCGGAGGCGTTCGAGGCGGCGCCCGAGCTGTACGAGCCGATCCTGCGGGCGCTCGTCGAGAGCGGCACGGCCCTGGAGGTCAACACCAGCGGCCTGCGCTACACGATCGGCGTGACGTTCCCGCACCCGGCGATCGTGGCGCGCTTCCACGAGCTCGGTGGCCGGGCACTCACCATCGGCTCGGACGCGCACCGGGCCGAGCACGCGAACTGGGGCCTGGACGATGGCTACGCGATCGCGACGACGGCGGGCTTCACGGATCTGACGTTCCGTCGCGGGCCCGGCACCGACCGTGTGAGCGTTTCGCTCCCGGTACCCTTGGCCCACTCGAATCCGGACGGATCTGGGTCTAGGATGGTCAGATCATGAGTCGCGAGCCTAACGTCACGTCCGGCTGTTCGTTGTGACCCTCGACGACGCCGCGATCGAGCGGCTGGTGCGGTCGGCCCAGGCGGGGGATGCCTCGGCCTTCGGTCGTTTGTTCGATCACTACCACCTGCCGATCTATCGATACGTCGCCAGCCGCGTTCGCCGCCCGAGCGACGCGGAGGACCTGACGCAGGCGATCTTCGTCAAGGCCCTGGAAGCCCTGCCTCGCTACGAGGCCCGGGGGATCCCGTTCGGGGGGTGGCTGTTCCGCCTGGCACGGAACGCCGTCATCGATTTCGTCAGGACGAGCCACGAGCACGCCGACCTCGCTCAGTCGGCCGATCGAGCCGGCACCGATGCCGGGCCCGAAGAGCTGGCGGTCATCCGCCAGGAGATCGAAGCGGTCGGGACGGCGATGGCCGCCTTGACCGATGACCAACGAGACGCCATCGCCCTGCGCTTCCTCGCCGGCCTGTCCGCCCGCGAGGCGGCCGAGGCGATGGGCAAGCAGGAGGGAACGGTCCGCGGATTGCAGTTCCGGGCGATCGCCGCGATGCGACGACAGCTCGGGATCGAGGAGCCAGAGGTCCCCAAGACGGCCGGCTCCACCGTGCGCCCGAGGGCCAGTTGATGGATGACGAGATGCTCGAGCTGACCAGCAGGAGTGACGCCGAGGTCGTGCGCCGCATCGAGGCGTTCGCGGACCTCCGGCTGTCCCCGAGCCTGGCCGCCCGGGCACGGATGCGCTCGGCGGTCATGGACGCGGCCCAGGAGCGGTCGACCGCGATGGCCGCCGAGGCGGCCGCGGCGACCGCGAGGGTCCCGGTCGCTCCGTTCGAGCGGACCCGCCGTCCGGCCTGGCGGCGACCGGCGGTCGCCTTCGCGGCGGCGGCCCTGACGCTGGCGATGGTCGCCGGGTCGGCGATGGCCTCGACCGCGGGCGGTCCACTCTACGGCGCCCGTCTCTGGGCGGAGATGGTCACCCTCCCGGCCTCCGGGACGCCACGGGCGCAGGCCGAGGCGCAGCGCCTCGGGCAGCGTCTCGAGGAGATCCAGCGGGCCTCGGCCAGCGGCGATGAAGGTGCAGCGGAGGCTGCGCTGTCTGCCTACGCCTCCATCCTGGCCGAAGCGAGGTCCGGCACCGCCGGCGACCCGGCCGCCGAGGAAACCCTGAAGACCGCGCTCGCACGCCACGTCCTGGTGCTGACCGCATTGGCCGATCGCGCCCCGGCCCAGGCCAAGGCCGCGCTCGACCGGGCGGTGGCCTCCAGCACGATCGTCCTCGACAGCCTCACCGGCGACGACGGCAGCGCCGGCGGCGGTGGCAATGGTGGCGACGGCGCCGCGGGCGGCACCGGCAACGGCACGCCCGGCGGTGACGGCAACGGCGCGAACACCGGCAACGGCAACCCCGGCGCCCCTGCCGGTGCCGGCGCCTCGGACAAGCCAGGCCAGGGCGCGCACCCGGCGACCACGCCGCAGCCCCCCAAGGGCAAGCCGACCGACAAGCCGGTCAAGCCGGCGGCGACGCCGAAGCCGGGCAGGACCGGCCAGCCGGGCAACGGACACCATGGCCGGCCGACGGACGACCCGGGGGCCTCGGGAGACAACGGGACGACGCCATAGCGTCGATGCGACTCGACGTCGTCGGGGCGGGACCGGCTTACTCGGACCGACCGGGCGCAACGGGGGCGGCGTACCTGCTGCGGCAGGGTGGCGCCGCGCTGCTCCTCGACCTCGGCCAGGGATCGTTCCCGCGGCTCGCGGGTCTGATGGATCCTGCCGACGTCGCGGCCGTCGTGGTCAGCCATCTCCACCCGGACCACTTCATCGACCTGGTGCCGCTCCGTCACTACCTCCGCTGGGAGCAGCCGCGTCGTCGCGTCCGCGTGCTCGGACCGGCCGACCTCGCGGCCCGGCTCGACGCCCTCCACGATGAGCCCGGGTTCACGGCCGGCGCCCTGGATGTCGAGGCCCTGGCCGAGGGCCGGCAGGAGATCGGGCCCTTCGCCATCGAGACCGCACGGGTGACCCACACCGACTCGAGCTACGGCTTCCGGGTGTCGGTCGTGGGTGCCGGGCCGGGTGCGCCGGGCCTCGTGTATACCGGGGACTGCGGCCGTGCCGAGGACATCGACGGCCTCGTCCAGCCGGGCGACACGCTGCTCACGGAGGTGTCGTTCGGGCCTGGGCCCGTGGCACCCGGGGCGGGACACCTGGACGGACCCATGGTCGCCGCGCTGGCTCGTCGGACGGGCGCGGGTCGCGTGCTCCTCACCCACCTGCAGATGGGCTTCGACCGCGACGCGACCGTGGCGAGCGTCACGGCCGGCTACGACGGCGGACCGGTCACGCTGGTCGATCCGGGGTTCGAGACGACGATCGCGGGCTGACCGCCTCGATGGGCGGCGCCGGGAGCTAGGTCCTGGGCGGCGTCATCGGGGCGCCGCGGCGGATCGCCCTGGAGCGGTTCGCCCACAGTCGCAGGCGCAGGAGCCAGAAATCCCGGACGGCCTTGAGGATGACGCTCGGCTTGGCGCCGGTCGCAGAGCCGGCCGTGCGCGGGTAGTGCGGCACGCCGACCTCGACCACCGACCGGCCCGCGGCCCGCAGCTTGATCAGGAGCTCGGCGGAGAAGAAGGCGCCGCTCGATTCGATCCGCACGCCCTCGAGCGAGGCGCGCCGGAACAGCTTGCACGCGCAGTCGACGTCGGTGACGGTCAGGCCGAAGAAGATCCGGTTGGCCAGGCGGTAGGCCCGCGCGTAGAGCGTCCGCACGAACGGGTCGGCTCGCTTGATCCGGAACCCGACCACGACGTCCGGGGCGTCCGGAGCGGCGAGCCGTTCGGTCAGCCGACCGATGTCGGCGACCCTGAACTGGCGGTCGCCGTCGGTGAAGGCCACGTACTCGTAACGGGCCGCCCCGAAGCCGGATCGAAGGGCCGCGCCGTACCCCAGGTTCGTCGGGTGGTGGACGACGCGGACGACGTCGGGGTGGGCGGCGGCGAGGGCGTCCGCGATGCCCGGTGTGCCGTCGCGGGAGCCGTCGTCGACCGCGATGATCTCGAACACCTCGGCCAGCGCCGGCAGCTCCTCGAGCGCCTCGGCGACCAGGCCCTCGAGGTTGGCCTCCTCGTTGTGGGCCGGGAAGAAGTACGACAGGCGCGCGAGGCGAGCCGTTCCTGAAGGGATGGACATGCGCCCGATTGTAGAGGGCGCGTGCGGTGGTCGCCGACGAAGAACCCCGGTGGCGATGCCACCGGGGTTCGTTCTGCGACTGAGCCTTAGAGGCGTCGGACTACGGTGCTGCGTTGAGGCAGATCGCGTATGCCCGGATCGAGAAGTGCGGTCGTCTTGAAGACAGCGTCAGCCTTGACCGTCCAGACCGAGGAGGACGACGGGGTAGCTGGCCAGGAGCGCTGGGCCATCGCCCGTGTGGGACACGACTTCCATGCCACCACCGACGACCTGTCGGCCACCCGTGCACGTCGCGGTCACGGTCACGGCAGCACTGCCGCTCGCGCTCGACGAGCCGGTGATGATCAGGAGCCCGCGGCGCCGTTGCCGGTGTCGCCCTTGTCGCCCTTGTCGCCCTTGTCGCCCTGGTCGCCCTTGGCACCCGGCGCCCGGATCACCCTGGTCGCCCTTGGCGCCCGGATCGCCCGGATCGCCCTGCGCTGCGCCCTGGATCGCCCTGGCGCCCGGAGCGCCCTGGAGCCCTGGTCGCCCGGCAGGCCCTGGAGCGCCCTGGTCGCCCTGGCAGCCCGGAGGCCCTGGTCGCCCTGGTCGCCCTGGAGGCCCGGAGGCCCTGGAGGCCCTGGTCGCCCTGCAGGCCCTGGAGGCCCTGGTCGCCCTGGTCGCCCTTGTCGCCCTTGTCGCCCGGCAGGCCCTGGTCGCCCTGGTCGCCCTGCAGGCCCTGAGGGCCCTGGTCGCCCTTGGCGCCCGGATCGCCCTTGGCGCCGGGGGCTCCTGGAGCGCCTGGGGCTCCGGTGTTGCCGGTCGTGCCCTTCGGCCCGACGGGGCCGGTCCTGCTCCAGAACTTGTACGACTCGGTGGACTTGCACCAGGTCGGGCTGGCGTAGATCGTGACGCGCGTGACCTTCGTCGTCTTGTCGACGCAGGCCTTGATCAGGTTGCCGTCGGGCGGCGTGGCGGCGCCCACAGCCCCGGACAGGCTCAGGGCAAGCGCCCCGGCGATGAGGAGAGCCGCCGGCTTTCGGAACCTGGCGACCGGAGTCGGGAATGAGGCCATCTGTGCCCTTTCCGTGGTGGACCCGCTCGCGATACAAAGCGAGACGAAGAAAAGTCCTGCTCGGGCATGGTCGATGGCGTGGTGCGTCGCCGCGACGGACCGAATGGCCCACGAGCGGCAGTACCTTCGAGTGGAACGGGCTACTGCTCCCCGACGGCCTCGGCCGGGATGCCTTCGTCACCGCTCGCATCGGGCTCCGCGCCGTCCGCGCCGCCCGCCTCCGCGGCCGCGATCATCTGCGTGCGATTGATCAGGACGAACGGGTAGTGGCTGACGATCCGGCGGTCCGCGAGGGAACGGGTCGAGACCTCGATGACCGGCACGTAGCGCGGGTCGGTCGAGTCGACGAAGGCCCCGAGGTCTGTCTGCCCGAACACGTGGACTCTGCCGCTCACGGTGTGGCCCGGGGTGAACATCACGAACGCTCGTGCGGTCCGCTCCAGGCCGGGTTCACTGAAACCCGAGTCGAAGGTCCCGCTTCCGGTGGGTTGATGTGGCGCTCGCTGGGCGATGAACGAGATCTCGTCGTGGTCGACCATGATCTCGTCGAAGACGAGCGACGTCGGCTCGCCGTTCCGCTGGAGCAGTCGCGCATCGCGGATCCGGAGGTACCCGGCCGTTGCATTGACCATGTCCGTCAACCGGTTGAACCGGCCCAGGCTGACAGAGCCCGTCAACCGCAGGTGCGTGCCGACGATCTCGACCGACTCATCGACGGCCGGCGGGGCCGGCGCGTCGAGCTCTTCCCAGGCCATGACCCGATTGTATCGGTGATGAGGTCGGTCGCCATGGACCCGATGGTCTTCGCTCAGCCCGGAGCCGCGCTCGTCGTCGGCGCCGAGCTCGCGTTCGGCTTCTTGGTGGACGGCTTCGTCGGCTTGGCCGGTTTCACCGGCTTGCCGAGCACGCTCGCGGCATCGAGCGAGCCATCCGTCCGCAGGGTCCCGACCGCGGTCACCCGGCTGCCGACCGCGATGTCCGCCAGCGACGCGGTCTTGTCGCCGCGGGTCGCGTAGGTCGTGGTCGACGAGACGTGGATCGTGGCCGTCGAGCCGTCCTTGCGCTTGACCGTGATCGTGTCGGCGGTCTTGCCGGTCACCTCGCCCGCAACGGACGGACGCGCGATCCAGACGGTGATCGCGGTGAAGGTGTCGCCATCGAGGGTGCCCGCGGCGGTGACATCGGACCCGACCTTCACGTCGGCCTTGGAGACGGCCGCCGAGCCGAGCTTGTAGACCGTGGACGCGTTGACGGTGATGACCCGCGCTGCATCCCGCTTGCCCTTGACGGTGATCGTCGTGCCGGCGACGGCCGTGACCTCACCGCCCAGCTGGGCCGTGGGGACCGTGATCGCCGTGACCGTGTACGACCCGTCCGCGTTGCGGACCTGGCGGAGCCGGACCTCGTCGCCGACCTTGAGCGCCGTGACAGCGATCGTCTGACCACCCTTGGTGATGGTCGTCGTCGACGTCACCGAGATCGTCCGCGTCCAGCCGTCCGGGGTCGCCAGCGACAGCTGGTTCCCGTCGATCGCCTTGATGGTGATCCCCCCCGGCCCGGTCCGCCGCCCTGGAACGCGAATCCCTTCGCGGCCTTCGGCTTCTTGTCCGCGTGCTGACCGTCGTTCTTGTCGTCGGGCGCCGCCGATGTCGGCGGTGCGGCCGACGCGCCGGCCGCCAGCGTCCGGTCCGAGTCCTGGCTGCGGGCGCCGACGGCGATCGCGACGGACGTGGCGATCAGGACGGCGATCATGAGGCCGACCAGCAGCAGCGTGTCGCGCCGCGTGCCTGCGCCGTTGCGCGCGGCCGGATCGGGCGACGATGTCGGCTGGATGGGTTCCTGGATCACCGGTTTGTCCCCCGTGGCGCGTGGGTCGGCGTCAGCGCGCCTTCCCCACGCCGAAAGGTACGCCGCCGACTGCCTATTGGGACCCACCATTGGTCCCGGAACCGCATCCTCCGGTGCGTCGCGGCGACAGATTCGTCGTTTCTCAGCCCTCGGCAGGCGGCTCGCCCGGCAGGGTCAGCCGGAAGGTCGCCCCGTGGCCGGGCTCGACCGGGTCGAGCACGAGATCGCCGCCCATCCCGCGCATGAGGGCTCGTGACACGTACAGCCCCAGCCCGCTGCCGTTGCCGCTGGTCCGGCCCGCGGCCCCGCGCTCGAACCGCCCGAACAGCCAGGCGCGGTCCGACTCCTCCAGCCCGTGGCCCTGGTCGGCGATCGTCGCCCAGACCGTCCGTGTCTCGGGGTCGGCCCCGACCGCGACGTCGACCGTGCCCCCGCCGTACTTGACGGCGTTGTCGAGCAGCGCCCAGAGCACCTGGTCGAGCTGGTCGCCGTCGGCCACGGCGAGCCAGTCCGGAGCCTCGTCGCGGAGCGACAGTGACCGATCCCTGACCGCGAGCGCGTCCCAGGCGCGCTGGATCCGCGGCGCGACTGCCAGGACGTCCGCGGTCGTCCGGGGCGGTTGCGACTCGAGCCGGCCGACGAGGAGCAGCTGCTGGACCATCCGGGACAGGCGGTCCGCCTGCTCGGAGATGACCCGGAGACGCGGATCGTGATCGTCGACGCCGAGCGCGTCGGCGTTGGCCCGGATCGACGTCAGCGGCGTCTGGAGGTTGTGGCTGACCCCGCGGAGGAAGTCGTCCTTCACCTCGCTCAGGTGTCGCAGCTGGCGGTTCTGGTCCTCGACCTGGCTGAACAGCTCAGCGTTCCGGATGGCGACCCCGATCTCGCTGGCGTACAGGTCGAGGAGCGTCTGGTCGGCCCGCTCCCAATCGCGCGTCGCCGGCAGGCTGGCGAGGATGAGGCCCATCCGTTCGTCGCCGGCGCGCAGCTCGGCCCGGATCGGCACCGACACGCCCGGGATGCGCTCCTCGGGCTCCATCGAGTCGGGGTCGACGAAGAGGACCACGGCTGCGATGAACCCGAATGCCGACTCGGCATCGCGGGCGGCCCGCTCGGCCATCGCCTCGACGCCGTCCCGCGGCTCCGCCGATTCGACTGCCGCCAGGATCGACCCGAGCTGTCGGTTGCGACGCTCGGCGTCGGCGGCCAGGCGGTTGTGGCTCTCGGCCAGTTGGGCGAGGACATCGGTCCCCACGACCGGGATCGGCTGGCTCATGTCGCCCGCCGAGACGCGCGACACCGCGGCCGAGATCTCGCGGAGCGGCCGGACCAGGTCCAGCCCGACCGCGGCCCCGCCCAGGATCCCGACGACGACCGCGACGGCGAACATGAACAGCAGGAGGCGCGTCCCGATGTCGGGATCGACCGCGCCGGTCACGATGAGCAGGAGGCCGAAGACACCGAGCGGGACGAGCGAGGCGGCGAGCAGCGTCAGCGTCAGCCGCGTCTGGAACGACAGCCTGCCACCGCGCGTGGCGGCTGGTTCGGCGGGTCCGGTCATCGGTCGAGGTCGGCGGGGCTCTCGGCAGCGGATGCGGCGGCGGGGGCGGCCGGGGTGGCGACCAGCCGGTAGCCGATGCCGCGGACGGTCAGCAGGTGGCGCGGATGGTTGGGATCGGCCTCGAGCTTCTGCCGCAGGCGCCGCATGGTGACCCACACGTAGGACGGTTCGGCGTCGTCCGTCTCCGCCCACCCGCGGACCATCAGCGTGTCCGTCGTGACCGTCTGGCCGAGGTTGGCGGCGAGGGCGAAGAGGAGACGTGACTCGGTCGGGGTCAGCTGGACGGCCTCGCCGCGGACGATCGCCTGACGCCGGTGGAGCTCGAGGATGAGGTCCGGCCCGAGGTCGAGGCCCTTCCGCGGCACCCGCTCGCCGACCCGCCGCAGGACCCGCTGGATCCGCGCTCGCAGCTCCGAGTAGTGGTAGGGCTTGGTGATGTAGTCCTCGGCGAACTCGTCGAGGAGGTCGGCCTTGTTGTCGCCGGCATCGATCGCCGACAGCACGATGATCGGCAGGTCCGCCCGGGCCTTGACCTCGCGCGCGAGCGTCAGCCCGTCCATGCGCGGCATCAGCAGGTCGATGATCAGCAGGTCCGGCCAGCCGTGGTCGAGCCGCCGCAGGGCCTCCTCGCCGTCGCGCGCGGTCGTGACGTCGAAGCCGTCCAGCCGGAGCTGCTCGGCGAGCGGGGCGAGCAGTCCCCGGTCGTCGTCCACGAGCAGGATCCGTGGCGCCGTGTGCCGGTGGCTGCCCGACGCCGAGCCAGTGAGCATGGTCGCGAGTATAGGCACGTGGTCAGCGCCGCCCGGCGTCGGCGTGCCCGGGGATCAGGTGTAGGTGAAGCGGTCCCCGCTGACCTGGCTGGTGGTCCCGCCCGGCGTCGTCACGTAGATGTCGACCGTCGTGCCAGTCGCTCCGGAGGGTGCCGTCACCGTGATCGTCGTGTCGTTGACGACAGTGAACGGGACGCGACGTGCCGTTGAAGGTGACCGTCGTCGCGCCCGGTGAAGAACGAGCCGGAAACCGTCACGGTCGTCCCGCCGTTGTGCGAGCCGCTCGACGGGCTGACCGCCGTGACCACCGGGATCGGGTAGAGGTTGACGAGGTGCGACTTGCCCTTGGCCAGCTGCGTCGCGGCGGCCTTGAAGATCTTCGAGAGGTCGGTCGACGCGCCGGTCTTGCCGATGCAGAAGAAGTGGTCGTCGTCGTTGTTCTCGGTGTCATCGCACGTCGGTCGTGCCGACCTTGGGCTGGGTGGCCATGTTGTCGAGCAGGGCCGTCGCGGTCTTGCCCGCCCAGGCGCCCGACGTGTCCGGGCAGGCGGGATCGCCGCCGCTCGCCGCGTCGAGGCCGAAGCCGATCGTGAAGACCTCGATGTTCTGGGCCTTGGCCGCGGTCGCCGCGGCGCTCGCCAGGCGCAGTAGTTCGGGCCTGCCCCGACGGCGGCGTTCGGCTGGCCGTCGGTCTCGAAGATGATGCCCTTGCGGACGCCGGTGCGCCCGTTGTGGGTCAGCTCCCACGCGGCCATGGTCATCGGGTCGGCGAGGTCCGTCCCGGTGCTCGAGTTCGGATAGCACGTGATCGCCGCGCTGATGTTCGCGTAGGTCGAGGACACGGACGAGCCGACACCGCTCAGCCCCACGGGGACCCAGCGCCGCAGGTCGGCCGGCGCCGTCGCGGTGCCGATCGAGCCGGCCGCTCCGGCCACGCAGCCGCCGGACGTCGTGGACGGGCCGAGGGTCCCGAGCGCCAGCCACTGCTGGGCCGGGTCGTAGACGCCGACGAGGGAGTTGGCGGCGGCCTTCGCGTTGGTCGTGTCCGTGCCGTTCATGCTGCTGGTGCGGTCGATGACGAGGACGACGTCGACCGGGCTGGACGGTGCAGTGCCGCACGGGCCGTTGCACGCGGCGGAGACCACGAGCCCGGTGGAGCCCTGGTTGACCCCGACCACGCGACCGAAGCTGAACGGCGTGTTGGCGGCGCCCGCGATCAGGACCGCGTTGCAGCGGTCGCCGACGGCGGGGTCGCAGGACGAGAAGCGGGTCGGGCCCGAGCCAGCGAAGTCGGACGCGACCGGCGGATTGTGGCCCAGCGAGAAGTGCGGGTCGCACACGAGCGGCACGTCTCGCGAGATGTACGGCTTCGCCGGAGTCGAGGTGTCGACCCCGATCAGGCACTTGTAGCTGATCGTGTACGCGGAGCTCGGGAGCCCCGGGTAGTTGGCCTGGATCGTCGAGGTGATGAGTCCGTCGATCTTGGCCGCGTCGCCCGGGATGGAGCCGTCCACCGGCAGCAGCGTGCCACCGGCCAGGGCGGCGGAGTCGAGGCTGTTGACCAGCGTCTGGCGGTTGTTCCGCAGCAGCCCGATATCGATGACGAGCGACGTGAACGCCAGGATGACGACCAGCACGAGCGCGAAGAGGACGACGATCTGTCCTCGCTCGCGCTCCCTGTTCCCCCGGAGGTGCAGCATCCGTGTCCTCTGTCGTGTCATGTGCGGGGTCCTGCGAGCTCGCTCACTCGAGGACCATCTGGACCGTGGAGCTCATCGGGATCGATGACCCGAAGAAGAGCGGGAAGAACGTGTGATACGAGTAGGAGACCGTCACGCTCACGGCGTCGCCCGGCTGGGACGCGGTCTTCGTCGAGAAGTTGCACGACCCGGACGTCTTGATCGCGACACACGCCGTCGAGACCGTGATGCTCGCGGCGGAGATCCCGGTCGCGGCGTTCTTGGCTGCGCCGTTGGCGACCGAGGGGATCGTGGTCGGATCAGACGCGGTGACGGACGCGCGGGCGCCCTCGCGCGAGGCGTTGATCACGCCCATCCGCGAGTAGAGCATCAGCCCGAAGTCGAGGATCCCGCACAGGACCAGCAGGAAGATGGGGATGACGAGGGCGAACTCGACGAGAGCCTGTCCTCGACTGCGCTTCCTGCGTCTGCCTTTCGCGCGGCTGGGGGTCGTGATTATGGCCATGGGTACCTACTTGATCCGCGGAGCCCCCGGTGACTTCCGGTCGCCGAAACGTCCCATGAGGGCGTGCGGTGCGTCCATCGCACCTTGGTACCGTCGGAGACGTGGGGAGCCGAGCGGTCAGGTGCGTCGCGGCGTGGTGCACCCGGTGCGCCCTGACACCGAACGGATGACCAATGGGCTCCGCCCCCGGACGAAGTCCTGTGGTCAGGGCGCCTTGGGATCGACGAAGCGGCAGCGGGCCCGCAACGGGCAGGCATCGTGGTCGGGCCGCTGGGCGTGACAGACCTTGCGTCCGTGCTGGATCAGGTTGACGTGGGCCTCGTACATCTGGTCCGGCTCGAGCAGGCCCAGGAAGAGGTCATGCGCATCGTCGGCGGAGACCTTGGGGCCGACGAGACCGACCCGGAGCGCGACCCGCTCGACGTGCCGGTCGACGGGCATCAGCGGCGTGCCGAACGAGAACAGCAGCAGCACCGAGGCGGTCTTCTTGCCGATGCCGTCGATGGCGGTCAGCCAGTCGCGCGCCTCGAGCGCGGTGAAGTCGCCGAGGAACTCGAGCGAGTAGTCGCCCCGTTGCTCGCGGATGTGGCGCAGCGTCGCCTGGATCCGTGGCGCCTTCTGGTTGCCGAGCCCGCCGATCCAGATCGTCTCCACGAGCTCCGGGAGCGGCGCGAACTCGACGGCCGCCCAGTCCGGCGCCCGCCCGTCGGGCAGGCCGACGCCGCCCCAGCCGGCGCCCGGGTTGTGCGCCTCGACCTCGCCGCCGCCCGGATACCTGGCGCGCAGGGCTTCGAAGGCCAGCTCCGCGCTGGTATCGGCGCTGTTCTGGGTGAGGATGGTCAGGATCAGCTCGCTGGTCGGATCGAGCCGGCGCCGCCAGGTCGGGCCGGCCGTAGATCCCGGCGAGTCCGTCCAGCACGAAGGTGACCAGCCCCGGCCGATAGCGCTCGAGTCGCTTGGCCCACGTCCGTCCGGGATCCGAGAACTTGCGCTTGCGCGGCCGCTTCCTGGCTGGCTTCTTGGCGCTGGCTGTCGAGGCGGCCGGCTCGCGAGGGATCATCGTGGCCAGTCTACCGGCGCCACCAACGCCCAGGTCCTCTAGGGCCGCGTGGCCAACCCGACCAGGCGGGCGAGACGTTCGCCGCACCGTTCGACCGGGCCGACACCGGCGGCCATCGCGGCTTCGATCGTCATCGGATGCTCCGTGACCGGGACCGCGATGGCACCGACCGCCGCGAGGGCCTCGATGCCTTCGACCTCGACGCCCCCGCCGACGGCGAGACACGGGACGCCGGCTGCCTCGGCACGGCGGGCGACGCCGAGAGCCGTCTTGCCGAACCCGGTCTGGGCGTCGATGCGGCCCTCGCCGGTGATGACGAGGTCGGCGCCGGCGAGGCGGGCGTCGAAGTCGGTCGCCTCCATGACGAGATCGACGCCCGGCCGCAGTGCGAACCCGGCGAAGCGGTCCTGGATCGCGAGCAGCCCGAACCCGACCCCGCCGGCCGCGCCGGCACCCGGCACGTCCCGGACGGGCGTCGGCGAGCCCGATGCGCGGTTCGAGGAGGTCCGCGAAGCGAGCGAGGCGGCCGTCGAGGAGGGCGACCAGGGCGGGGGTCGCGCCCTTCTGGGGGCCGTAGACCGCGGCCGCTCCCGTCCGTCCGAGCAGCGGGTTCGACACGTCGCAGGCGACCGACATCCGGATGTTCGCCAGGTCCCCGTCGAGACCGTGCAGGTCGACAGCGGTGAGCGTCTCGGGGATGCCGCGTGCCGTCGCCCCGTCGGCTCGTGGGGCGTAGTCCATCGACAGTGCCTCGAGCATCCCGAACCCGCCATCCGTCGTCGCGCTCCCACCGATGCCCAGGATCACCTCCCGGACACCCGACGCGGCGACGGTCCGGAGCACGTCGCCGAGCCCGCTCGACGTCGCGTGGACCGCGTCGCGCTCACCGGGCGCCACCCGCGACAGGCCGGACGACTCGGCCATCTCGATGACGCCGCGGGCGCCGTCGGTGGAGCGGAGCCAGCGAGCCGTGATCGATCGTCCGAGCGGATCGGTCGCATCGGCCTCCTGCCACTCCCAGCCGCCGGCCGCGGCGACCGCCGCGAGGGTTCCCTCGCCACCGTCCGCGAGCGGACACAGCAGGATCGTGTCGTCGGGGCGGGCGCGCGACCAGCCGTCGGCGAGGGCGCGAGCGACCTGGACCGAGGTCAGCGACCCCTTGAACGAGTCGGGTGCGATGAGGATCGTCAGCGGCGTGTCAGCCACGCGGCATCAGACGGGCGTGCGGCGCTTCCGGAGCGGCCGGTCGGGGAGCGACGATCTCCTCGGGCAGGCCCTCCGGGCGGTGGCGGTCGAGGTACTCCGGGATCCGGATCATCGGCGGCCGCTCCTGGTCGGCCAGCTCGATGACCTCCAGCGAGAGCCGGCCGCGGCCCGACCGGGGCAGCTTCATCGTCGAGCCCATCTCGGCGAACAGGCGCGCCTTGCGCCGCTCCTCGATCCGCTTCATGACCGCCTGCAGGATCACGAACGACATCCGCGACAGGCCCTCGAGCTCCTGGTTGCGGTGGACCCGCCGCTCGAGGTCGACCTGCCCGAGCCCCTCGATGCCGAGCCGCTCGGCGGTGTCGATGAGGTGCCCGATCTCGACCGCGTAGCCCGTGAAGAACGGGATCGCCTCCAGCAGCGACCGGCGGCCCGCGTACTCGCCCGGCCAGCGGCTGGATCATCCCCGACAGCTCCGGGTAGAACAGGTTGATCAGGGGCCGGGCGACGAGCTCCGTGACCCGGCCGCCGCCGCCCTCCTTGAGGACGCCTTCCTCGACGATCGGGCGCTGGTAGTAGCCCTTGACGTACTGCAGCCGCGGCTCGTGGAGCAGCGGCCCGAGCGTCCCGTAGACCATCCGCGGGTGCCAGTTCTTCACGTCCGTGTCGGCCCACACGATGATGTCGCCGCTCGCCTCGAAGACCGACTTCCAGAGCGCCTCGCCCTTGCCGATGAACGAGCCGTAGCGGGGCAGGATGTCGGGATGCTGCACGACCCGCGCGCCCTCGGCCTCGGCGATCTCGCGGGTGCGATCCGTCGACGCCGAGTCGATGACGAGGACCTCGTCGAGCAGCGGCACCCGGCCGACCATCTCGCGCATCGCCCGCCGGACGATCGGCCCGATCGTCTCCTCCTCGTTGAGCGTCGGCAGCACGAGGCTGACCGTCAGCTTCTGCTTCTCCTTGAGCGTCACGAGCCGGCGCAGGTCGGCGAACTCGGCGTGGTGGAAGTTCGACTCGCCGAACCAGCGCTCGACCCGGACCGGGACGGCGCGCGCCTCCTCGGCGGCCCGGTCGGCCGCGGCGAGCGTCTCGGCGCGCGCGGCCAGCTGGTCGAACGTCGCCGCGTTCGACGGTCTCGCGGGTCTTGACGACCATCACCGTCGGCCGGGCGCGGGCGGCGATCGCCTCCGGCAGGGCCCCGAACAGGTAGGTCTCGCCATCCGCGCCGCCGGCCTGGGTGGACGCGCCCATGACCACGAGGTCGGCCTTCTCGGCCTCGCGCAGGATCGCGTTGCGGACGTTGGGCGCCTCGCGCAGGACGGCCTCGCTCTTGCCCGCGATGTGCTGCTTGATGAACGCGGCGAGCGCCCGCTCCGCCTGGGCCCGGACGGCCAGGGTGATCCCCGGCGGGACGAGGTGGAGGACGGTGACGATCGCGTCGTGATGGCGGGCGATCGCGTCGGCGAAATGGAGGGCGAGCTCGGCGTGCGGGTCCGCCGCGGACCGGGACGAGGACCCGCCGGATGTCCTTCGTCCCGCGCTGCTTGACGACGGCGATGTCGCACGGCGAGTCGCGGACGACCTCGTCGATCGTCGGCGAGAAGACGGTCGGGCCCGTGCCGTCGCGGCCGCCGGCGGCTCGCCCGCCCCAGCCGAAGATGATGAGGTCGGCCTCCTGCTCGGCCGACGCCTCGACGATGCCCTCGGCGGCATGCCGGCCGATGCGGACGATCGGGTGGATGGTCGTGCCGTCGGGCGCGTAGTCGAGCACGCGCTGGAGGAGCCGCCGGGCGTGCCGCGCCCGGGTGGCGCCCTCGGACAGCGGCATCCCCTCCGGGACCTCGACGATGCCGAGCGCCGACAGCTCGCCCGTCCGTCGGTCGAGCATCGCCGCGCCCAGCCTGATGAGCTCCTCGGCGGTCATCGGGTTGGCGACGGGGATGAGGATGCGCGCCGGCAGCGGCGCCTTGGCGACCATCAGCCGCCGGCCTCGGTCCAGCGGTCGACGAGGTACGGCTTCAGGAGCTCGAACTCGCGGGCCTGGCGCTCGACCCGCTCCTCGGCCTGGTCGGTCGGGATGTTGCGGTTCTCGATGACGAAGCTGGCGACCCGCCCGAAGTAGATCGGCACGAGCGACGCGACCAGCGTCTCGAGCGACGGCTGCGGGTCGCGGGCGGCGATGATCAGGTCGTAGATGACGCGGGCCCACAGGTCGTCCGGGAAGTGGAAGGCGGCCACCGCGTCGGCCATCTCGAGGGTCGTGGCCGTGGTCGACGCGACGTCGCCGCCGACGCCCAGGCGCGTCCGCGCCGCGTCCTCGAGGCGCCCGGCCTCGGCGGCCAGCTCCAGGACGGTCGCGACCGTGGCCGGGGCCAGCATCGAGCGCCACGTGTCGGCGAGGGTCAGCGAGCCGACGTGGAACTCGGACAGCAGCCGGAGCGTGTTCACCTCGAGCGGCGGCGGCTCGATGATCCGTTCGAAGCCGTAGGCCGGGACGTCGTGGCTGCCCCGGATCGGCAGCCAGTGCTCGGGATAGCGGTTGGCCAGCCGCAGGATCGTGCCGACGACCTGGCGGAACATCGGCCCGAGGTCCGAGCCCGGGTCCTTCGGGTCGTGGATCTTCGCCCCGAGCCGCGTCTGGCAGACCGCGTACCCGCCGGTGATCGCCGAGGTCGTCATCCAGATGTCGATCCCGAAGCGGCTGATGTCGGGCGTCCAGTCGTCGAGCTCGAGGTAGTGCCGGACGAGGTCGCCGGACACCCCGAAGTCGCCCCCGATCGGCTGCCGGATGCGATGGCCGTAGAGGGCCCGCGTGAGCGGGTAGGTGACCGTGTTGGTGATCGTGCCGTCGTACTTGTAGCGCGCGTACAGCGGCGCCACGAAGTCGTAGCCGCCCTTGACGATGGGCCCGGCCAGCAGCTCGATCCATTCGGGCACGATCGAGCGCAGGTCCGAATCGACGACGACCAGCGCCTGGACCTGGAGCGCAGTCGGCGATCTCGAAGATCGTCCGGAGCGCCGCGCCCTTGCCGCCGACGCCGTCGATCTCCGGGTAGGTCAGGCTGACCCGCTCGAGGCGGTTGGTCGGCCGGACGAGGAGGATCTGCTCGATGTAGTCGGGCGGCTCGGTCTCGACCACGACCCGCCCGGTCCCGTCGGGCGACCCGGCGTCCGAGTTGACGAGGACCGGATGGAGGTCAGGGAAGTACTGGACCAGCCCGGCCTGGGCCGCGCGCACGACATAGCCGATCGTCGCGGCGTTCTTGAAGCTGGGGATGCCGACCATGATGTCGGCCCGGCCGAGCCGCTCGATCTCGTCGCGGATGGCCGGCGTGAGTGCGGTTTCGGGCACGACTCCACCGTACCACCTCAGCGACGCGGCATCCCGCTGACCGCCCACTCGGGGTTTTCCGCCCGGACGGTAGCGGCTGTTGGCCGCCTTGTAGGTCAGGCCGTTGAAGCCCTGGGCCTTCCACGAGCCGACCCACGAGGTGATCGGCGGACGGACGAAGGTCCCGATCCGGACGACGTCCGATTCGACGAGCACGCTCTCGAGCAAGCGGCGCCGTTCGAGCAGCGGGACGTCGAGGAGCGACGTGTCGTCCAGCCACAGCAGGTCGGTCGCGACGAAGCTGATCTCGTCCTCGGTCTTGAAGGTCTTCGCCTGGAGCGCCTCCTCGCGCAGGGCAACGGTGTCGACCGCTCGATTGCGGCGCAGGCCGATGAACGAGCCCATGCGTCGGCGACTCGTCCGACCACTGGTAGACGGCGACCCCGGTCTGGATCGTCTGCTTGGTCAGGAAGCCGTCGACGACGAGGCCGGTCGCCCGGACCGCGTCGGCGAGGGCGTCGACGATCGTCTCGATGTTGGCCACGGGCTCGCCGTCGTCATCGACGATGATCGCGCCGGCCGCGTCGACTGCCGGCCAGTGCCCGGATCCCGACCCACAGTGGCTCGATGATCGGATCGAGCACCTTGTCCGGCGCGCCGCTGCCGTAGATCTGCGGCCGGACGGTCGGCAGGAAGGCTCGCGCGCCGGTCGGGTCGTCGGGTGCCGCGGCAGGCTCGCCGGGCGGAGTCTGGATGGGCGATCCCTCGGTCATGGGCAAATCCTACCCGGCCGGCGCCGTCTATCATCGGCCGGTGACGAGCGCCGCCCAGCCTCGCGGATCCGAGCGACCGACCGGTCGGCGCCCGCGGGCTCGCCGCGACTGACACCGAGCGGCCGGGCCATCGTCCCCGCATCGTGGGCCCTGTACGACTTCGCCAACACGATCTTCTCGTTCGCGGTCGTGTCCGGCGCCATCGGGCTGTACCTCGTCGACCAGTTCGGCGAGCGCGACGGGAACGCGCTGCTGTCGATCGCGGTCGTCGCCAGCGTCGGCATCAACGCCCTCGTCTCGCCGATCCTCGGGGCGTTCTCGGACCGCGGTGCCGGCCGGATGCCGTTCCTGCTGTTCTTCACGGCGCTGTGCATCGGCACGACGTTCTTCATCGCGAGCCTCGACCCGCTGCTCGGGCTCGTCCTGTTCATCGTCGCGAACTTCGCCTACCAGGCGGCGCTCATCTACTACGACGCGACGCTCAAGACCGTCAGCTACCCGGCGACGCGCGGCAAGCTGTCCGGGCTCGGGACCGGGATCGGCTACTGCGGCACCGTCTTCGTCGGGCTCCTGATCTTCTTCCTCGACGTGCCGGTCGCCGACCGGTTCCGGCTCACCTCGCATCCTGTTCCTGATCTTCGCGATCCCGATCTTCGTCTTCGTGCGCGAGCCGCGGATCGACGGGCAGAAGGCCGTGCACCGCCGCCGAGATCCGGGACGCCTTCGGGCAGCTGCGCCGCTCGATCGCGCACGCGCGCGAGGTGCCGGGCCTTGGGCGGTTCCTCCTCGGCCGGTTCTTCTACTCCGACGCGGTCAACACGGTCATCGTGGTCATGAGCATCGTGGTCGTGCAGACGATGGGGCTGTCGCCGCAGAACGCCAACCTCGTCCTGCTGCTGCTGACCGTGGTGGCGATCGCGATGAGCTTCGTGTGGGGCACGCTGCGCGGACCGGCAGGGCCCGAAGAAGACGCTCGTCTGGGTCCTCGTGTCGTGGGCGGTCGGGCTGGTGCTCGGCGGGGTCGCGATCGGGTTCGGGCCGGCCGGGCTCGTGCCCGTTCCTCGTCGCCGGGGCGATCCTCGGATCGGGGCTGGGCGGGGTCCAGGTGGCGGACCGCGTGCTGATGGTCCGCCTGTCGCCGCCGGACAAGATCGGCGAGTTCTTCGGGATCTACGGACTCGTCGGCAAGGGCTCGCAGGTCGTCGGCCAGCTGCTGTACGGCCTCATCCTGTTCCTGCTGCTCGACTCGCTCGGCAACGGCGCCTACCAGGTCGCCGTGCTGAGCCTGCTGGTGACGATGCTGATCGGCCTGTGGCTGATCTGGCCGGTCCGCGACGACTGGGCCGGCTCGGGCGAGACGCCCTGCCGCCGGGGATGGGACCGATCGCGCCGCCGGAGCGGCTGTCGCCGGCCGGCGTCCCGCTCGAGCCTCGCTGAGCTTCGGCCGCGCGCGGGTTTTCATCCTCGCGAGCCGGCCTACCCTCTGGCACATTCCGCTCATCGTCGCCCGTGTGGCAAGCCTCTGGGCCTCCCCGACTCGGAGTGTTGGCTGTCGCATCGCGACGTAGGGGTCCTCGCCCCCTGGCGACTCATACAGGATGGGCGGGGGCCCCGACGCATCCCGGCGTCGGGGGGCAGGCCGTCGGTCTCGTCCCAGACCGGACCCTCAGTCCTGGTAGCCGCCGGGATGCGCCCTTCGCCAGGCCCAGGCCGACCCGACCATCTCGTCCAGGCTCGGTCGCGCCGGCGCCAGCCGAGGACCTCCGCCGCCCGTGTCGAGCGCGCCACGAGGACCGGCGGATCGCCGGCGCGGCGTGGCCCGACGCTGAACGGGATGGGCGACCCGACGACGTCGCCCGCGGCCGACAGCACCTCGCGGACCGAGAAGCCGCCGGCGTTGCCGAGGTTGCAGACGAGCGGCTCGTCCGTGCGTGCGTCGCCGGGCGCGGTCGCCTCGATCGCGCGGAGATGGGCGTCGGCGAGGTCGGCGACGTGGATGTAGTCGCGCAGGCAGGTCCCGTCCGGGGTCGGATAGTCGTCGCCGTAGACGGTCAGCGGTGCGCTGCCCTCGGCGGCCAGCAGGACGTTCGGGATGAGATGGGTCTCCGGCTCGTGGACCTCGCCGATGCGTCTCGGTCGCGCCGGCGACGTTGAAGTAGCGAAGGCTGACGCTCCGCAGGCCGTATGCCCGGCCGTACCAGGCCAGGGCGCTCTCGAACGTCCGCTTCGATTCGCCGTACGGGTTGATCGGCCGGAGCGGCGCGTCCTCGGGGATCGGCGTGGCATCCGGGACGCCGTAGACCGCCGCGGTCGACGAGAAGACGATGCGCTCGACCCCGACCGTCCGCGCGGCCTCGAGGAGCGCCACCCCGCCGGCGACGTTGTCGCGGTAGTACTTCGACGGGTCGACGATCGATTCGCCGACCAGCGACCGGGCGGCGCAGTGGAGGATGGCCTCGATCCGCTCGGCCTCGAGGAGGCGGGCCAGGACGGCCTCATCCGCGTAGGTGCCCTGGTGGAAGGTCGCCTCGGCCGGGACGGCAGCCCGGTGGCCGGTGGTCAGGTCGTCGAGGACGACGACCTCATCGCCGGCCGCGAGCAGCGCGTCGACCGAGACCGAGCCGACATAGCCGGCGCCGCCGGTGACGAGGATGCGTGTCATGACCGAACCATACGGGCTGACGCCCGGTCAGGGCAGGTCCCGCCGCATCGTGCGGACCTCGTCGGCGCGAATCAGCGTCGGCGGAACAGGCGCTCGAGATAGGCGAGGATCCCGGTCTGGGCGCCGTCGCCGGCCGTCGCCGACGTGGACGGCGGGATGTACGGGACCTGTGGCTCGACCGCCGGTGGTGGTGGCGCCGGTTCGGGCTCGGGCACCTTGACGTCGGCCCACGGCGGGTCGGCCGGGCCTGCGTTCAGCGGGGTGGGGGACGGGCTCGCCGGCGAGGGTTCGGTGGTCACGGGCGGAGCGGCCGGGGTGGGCGGGACGGCAACCGGCTCGCCAGCGATCGTGACATCGCCGATCGGATCGGCCGTCGTGGGTGGTGTCGAGGTGCCCGGAGCCGGGATGTCGTTCCGCCCCGCCTCCGCATCGGCCGGCTCGGTCCCGGCCGCGCCCGCCGACTCCGCCGCGTCACCTGCCCCGGTCGCCCCCTCCGCGTCGTCCGGCTCCACCGCAGCCGCGGCCCCACTCGTCTCGACCGGGGCGTCCCCGCCGGGCACCGCGCGGACCTCCGCCGCGACCTCGGCTGCCACTTCGGCCTGGAGGGCGCTGACCGCCTCGGCCCGATCGAACAGCAGCGACTCCGCGGACTGGCGGTATTCGAGCACTTCCTCGAGCCGCGCGACCAGCCGCTGGGCGGCGGCATTCTCCGGGTCGATCGAGACGGCGCGCCGCGCGAGCTCGAGGGCGCCCTCGTCGTCGCCGCGGTCGAGGGTGACCCGCGCCAGGCCGACGACCGCGATCGAGTTCTTGGGATCGGCATTGGCGACCTGGCGGTAGAGCTGTTCCGCCTTGTCGAGCAGCCCGACCGAGAGCAGGCGCTCGGCCTGCAGCAGCAGTTCGATCATCGGTCCTCCGTCAGCATCGCCTGGGCAAGCAGCCGCAGCGTGACAGAACCATACGCGGTGGAGGAGGGTGGCAGGCATGAGGGGAGGCGGCCCGCGTGGCGAGCCGCCTCCCTCGATCGCGATCACCTCAGGGCCAGGCCCTGATCACCGATGAGCTGTCTCCCCGGCGGCATTGGGGCACGGGTTGCCGCCAAGGTCGCGCTGGAAGTTGTTGTAGCGATAGACGACCCCATTCCCGGCCTGGTACGGCGTCAGGAGCAACGGCCCGAACGCCGTCGTCGAGGAGCCGCCGAAGTCGTTGATCGTCCCCTTGATGTAGCGGCCGCCTTCCTGCCAGGTGCAGGTGCCGTTGTCCATCCGCGTCGAGAAGAAGGGATAGAACTGGGCGCCGGCGGGCGGGTTGACACAGTCCTGACCGGTCGTCCGGTTGCAGAACGGTGGGTTGAGCTGCGAGTCGGCAGCCTCGATCCGCGGGAGGTCCGCTTCGAACCGGACATCCGAATAGTTCGTCGTCCCGTTGGCCAGCGGACTGGTGAACATCACCGGCGTCGGATGGTACTTGGCGTCCTGGCCCCGGTTGGGATCGGTCCCCGGCCAGTCGTTCTGGTAGGAGGGTCCATCGAAGTCCCCGTCGTCGAGGAAGCAGCCGTTGATCTTGATCAGCAGCGAATCCTCGGCCGGGACGCAGAAGGCATCATCGCCGTCCAGCGCGCCACCCGGCTCGTCGTCGGCGGACACCGCGCAGTTGAAGTTGGGATCGAGCGCGAGGCAGTTCTCGAAATGCCCGATCTCATCGGAGTAGGCGACGTTGTAGGTGTGTGCGGACCACGTATTGCCGCGCGGGTTCCCCGTGCTGTACTCGGGGTGGAACGCGTACGGCTCCATGTGGCAGACATCGGAGTCCGGCTGGTACAGGATGTGCCCGAAGCCATTGGCGATCGAGGCCGTCATCGACCCCGTCTGATGCGTGGTGTGGTCATTCAGGTCGATCCGGAGCCCGGCGCTCGTGTCGTGCATATGGATCGTGATCCGGTCACCGGGGCTCATCATCAGGTCCTTCGAATAGTCGGGGTTCACGGCACTGAAGTCGGGGTGGGTGAAGGTCCCGGTGAACAGCGGGTTGGCCGGAGCCTGCGAGACGCCGCTGCGGGTGACGTAGGCCCAGTTGATCGGCTCGACGCCGCCGAGGATGTAGTTGCCGCAGTCCTCGTTGTTGGCCCTGTTGGTCGCCTGGTCGAGGCTGAGGCTGTCGATGGTCATGGCAGCGCAGTACTGGGTGGCACTGCAGCCGAAGCCCTCGAACTGGGGGACGTACCCGGGTCCGTAGAACTGGAGCTCCATGTACGCATTGCCCGGGTGGTGACCGATGAAGTCTGCCTTCGTCGGATCGGTCCCGACGAGATCGTTGGCGTCCGAATCCGGGGTACAGATCTTGGTGAACTCGGGCGCCGACTCCGAGTCGCACAGCGTGAGCCCGAACCACAAGGTGGGCCGGAGCTGGAAGTTCCAGGTGCCGCCGGAACCGTCGTTCTGGGGCTTTTGCTTGGGTTCCATCGGGAGCGTGAGCTCGTACGTGATGTCGTTCCCAGAGCCTGGAACGCCCGACCTGAAGAGCACGGACGGCTCATCGTGACCGACGTACCCGTCACCGATGGTGTCGAACGGGTCGGCGCACAACGCTCTGTGACTCTCGCAGACCGATTCGTGCTGTAGCGGCGGGGTCTGGGGCGAGGCGGCACTCGTCGTGGCGACTGTCGATCCGACGAGCAGCACGCCTGCGAATGCGATGCGCAACGGTCTGAATCCGTTCACGAAAGGTCCTTTCGGTGGGGACGCTCGAAGACGCGACGTCAGCGACGACGCGGACCCGGTGTCGCCCGTCCTCTGATCGATCCCGAGGCGCGCGATCGGATCGCGACGGTCGGGTCGAACCGGATCGATCGAGCAGGTCCACCTCCTCTCTGGTGGACGGCGTCGGACCGATGGCAGCCAGTGTCAGGGGGCGGCGTCGTGCAGTGGCCGGATTATCCGACCCCGGTCCAGCTGGGTCTACCGTCGCGAGCCGGTCGGCCCTTCGGGGCACGTTTGCCAAACAAGGCCGCGATGCGTTTCGTGGTGCTTCGGCGCACCGTCCGAACGCCTACCGGTCCTCCGTCTGCATCGACTGGGCCAGGAGCAGGAGCGTGGGTCGGTCGTTGAGCGCGGGATCTGCGATGACCTGCTCCAGCAACGCGTCGAGGATACGTCCCAGCCGGGGTCCTTCTTCGAGCCCCAGCTCCGAGATGAGGTCGTTGCCGTCGATCGCGAGGCCCCGGCGATCGAGCACGACCTCCGCCGCCAGCTCGGCCGCGACGCGCGCCCGGAGCTCGGCGAGCCGCCCGGCCTCGGCCGGCAGGCCCGAGCCGATATTGTCCGCCTCGCGCAGTTCGAGCAATTCCTCGAGCGCGCCCGGCCCGATCCCCTCCATCTTGGCGATGAACCGCCGGACCGCGGCGTCGGACCAGTTCGGCTCGTAGCTGAACATGTGGTTGCGGACCAGCTCGACGATGCGATCGTGCACGGGGCGCGACAGCCGCAGCCGATCCATGAACGCCCCGGCCAGCTCGGCGCCGACCGCGTCGTGACCGACGAAATGGCCGTCGGCGAACGTCGCGGGCTTGCCGATGTCGTGGAGCAGCGTCGCCAGCCGGACGACCGGGCGCGCGGCCGGCGCCGCGTCGACCGCCCGCAGCGTGTGGTCCCAGAGGTCCTCGCCCGGCACCTTGTTCTGGGGGATCCCGCGCTGGGCGGCCAGATCGGGTGAGACCGCGCGGAGCAGGTCCGTGTCGCTCATCAGTCGCAGACCGACGGACGGGACGGGCGCCGCGAGCAGCTTGCCGAGCTCGGCGGCGATCCGCTCGCCGGACAGGTGACGAGCAAGGTCGGCCCGGGCCTGGATCCCGGCCAGCGTCGCCGGCTCGATGCCGAACCCGAGCGTCGCGGCCAGCCGGACGGCGCGGATCATCCGCAGGGCATCCTCTTCGAAGCGCGTCCGGGCGTCACCGACCGCGCGCAACCAGCCGGCTTCCACGTCCGCGAGACCACCGAACGGATCGAGGAACGCCGGCGCGCCGCCCGGCTCCGACCCCCACGCCATCGCATTGACCGTGAAGTCGCGGCGGGCCAGGTCCAGCTCGATGCTGTCGCCGAACTCGACGCGGTGCGGTCGCCGGAAGTCGGCGTAGTCGTGGTCGGTCCTGAACGTCGTGATCTCGAAGATCTCGTCGTCGGCCGGACGGCGACCGTGCCGAACCGGTTCTCGTAGACGGCATCCGGGAAGAGCGCGACGACCGCCTCGGGCAACGCCCCCGACGCGAGGTCCCAGTCCTGCGGCCGGCGACCCAGGACGACGTCGCGCAGCGACCCGCCGACGACGTACGCCGCGTGATCCGTTCGCCCAGAGGATCTGGAGCACGCCGGTGACGGCGTCGGGGATCGCGTCCGCGATGGCTGCCGGCCCCCCGGTCGTGCCCGTCAGTTGCGGCCCAGGAACAGGTAGGTCCGCCACGCCTCGTTGTTCTCGTCGGCGAGGTAGGGCGTGAACAGCGAGTAGATGTCGCTGCGCGGCTCGAACGGCTGCCGGAGGAGGTGCAGGCGGGCCTCCTCGAGCGTCTTGCCGCCCTTGCGGTGGTTGCACGGCTTGCAGGCGGTCACGAGGTTCTCCCAGGTGTGCCCGCCGCCCCGATGACGCGGCATCACGTGGTCGAGGGTCATGTCGTGCGCCTGCCGGCCACAGTACTGGCATGTGTGGCGATCCCGGGCGAAGACCTCGCGTCGCGACAGCTTCACCCGCGGCCGGGGCCGCCGGATGAGGTACTGGAGACGGATGACGGAGGGCGCACGGTATTCGGTCCGCGGCGTCCGGATCACCTGGTGGTCGTATTCGATCACTTCGGCCTTCTCGCCGAACACGAGGCGGAAGGCGCGAGGCAGGTTGCAGACGTTGAGCGGTTCGTAGTTCTGGTTCAGAACGAGCACGACACCGTCCATGTGGCCGGACGATAGCAGAACGTCCGCAACGTGCTGGCGCTGGTGAGGCATGCTCGCACGGCGCCTCCGCCGTCGAGCGATCGCGGAGGCCGTGGGAGAGGAGGGGCGAGGGCGTGAACGCGGACGTTCCGAGGCTCGTCGCGGAGGGGTACGAGCTCCGTCTGGCCGACGTGTCGGACGTGCCACAGCTGCTGTCGTATCGCCGGGGCAATGCCGATCACTTCAGGCCGTTCGAGCCGGTCCCGGCGGCCGATCACTTCACCGAGGCGTTCTGGATGCGCCAGGTCGAACGGGACCACGACGAGTACGAGGCAGGGCTGTCGGTCCGCTTCTACCTGTTCGAGCCCGGTCCCGGCGCACCGGTCCTCGGTCTCGCCAGCTTCTCGAACATCGTGCGCGGGCCGTTCCAGTCGTGCTTCCTCGGATATGCGCTGGCCGAGGGCCAGCAGGGCCGGGGCCTGATGACCGGCGCCCTGCGGCTCGGCATCGCCTACATGTTCGACGAGATGCACCTGCACCGGATCTCGGCCAACTACGTGCCGCACAACACGCGGAGTGCAGCGGTGCTGAAGCGCCTCGGCTTCGCGGTCGACGGGTATGCGCGGGACTACCTCCGGATCGACGGCCGCTGGCAGGACCACATCCTCACGAGCCTGCTCAACCCGGACTGGACGCCACCGGAGGGCTCGTCCTGATCAGCGCCCCGTCGGCGCGCCGGTCGTCGGATCCCAGCCGCCGGCCTGGCCGACCTTCGAGGCGAGCGGACGACCGAGCGCGTCGGCGATGAAGCGCGCTGCGGTGAGCACGCCCTCGAGCGAAACCCCCGGTTCCCAGCCCGAGGCGTCGAGGAAGTAGACGAGGTCCTCGGTCGCGAGATTGCCGGCGGCGCCCGGTGCGTAGGGGCAGCCGCCGGTCCCGCCGGTCGACGAGTCGAAGCAGCGGACCCCCGCGTCGAGCCCGGCCGCCACGTTGGCCAACGCCGTCCCGCGCGTGTCGTGGAAGTGGAAGGCGATGCGCTCGAGCGGGATGCCGGCCTCCACCGCCAGCCCGGTCAGCGCGGCGACCTGGCCGGGGACGCCGACGCCGATCGTGTCCCCGAAGCAGACCTCGTCGACACCGAGATCGACCAGGCGGAGCGCGACGTCCACCGCCCGCGACGGCTCCACCCGGCCGGTGTACGGGCAGCCGAACGCCGTCGAGACGTAGCCCCGCCGCCACCAGCCGAGATCGGCGGCGCGCGTCAGCACGGGCGCGAATGCCTCGAGCGACGCCTCGACGGTCATCCCGATGTTGGCCGTGGTGAAGGCGTCGGTCGTCGCGGTGAAGACGGCGATGGCGTCGGCGCCGGCCGCCTCCGCGCGCTCCAGCCCGCGCATGTTCGGGACGAGGACGGGGTAGCGGACGCCGGACGCCCGCGACAGGCCGGTGAGCAGGGCGTCCGCGTCGGCCAGCTGCGGGATCGCGCGCGGGGCGACGAAGCTGGTCGCCTCGATCTCGGTCAGGCCGGCCGCCGCGAGCAGCTCGATGAACCGGGCCTTGCTGGCCGTCGGGATCGGGGTCGCCTCGTTCTGCAGGCCGTCCCGGGGCCCGACCTCGTAGACCCGGACGCGCTCGGACATGTCAGACGAGCGGCGGATCCATCGCCCGCTCGACGCGGGCGACCTCGACCTCGATCCGTCCGAGGAGATCGATGGCGGCCACGTGCTCCGGGCTGCCATGCGGCGCGGCGTTCCGTCGCCGGCGCGTCTCGCGATGGAGCGCGAGCAGCTCGTCGCGGGTCTGCGGCAGGGGCGTCGTGTCCGCCGGCGCCGTCTCGTGCTTGGCCATGGGTCCTCCGATCCGAAGGGCGTGAGCGTACCCGAACGCCGGTCGTCAGGGCTCGATGGTCGCCAGCCGCTGGCCACGCGTGACCTGGTCGGCCGGCCGGACGACGACGTCCGCGACGCGTCCGTCGATCGTGGCCGCCACGACGTGCTCCATCTTCATCGCCTCGAGGGTGACCACCGGGTCGCCGGCGGCCACGGCCTGCCCGACCGTGGCATGGATGGCCAGGATGGCGCCGGGCATCGGGGCCACGAGATCGACCGGCCCGGTCGCCCCGGCGGCGCCATGGGCGACGGCCGCGCGGGCCGCCGCGTCGACGTCCGGCGGAGGAGCCAGCGCGAACGCGACGCTTCGGCCGGCGAGGTCGAGATGGACGGTGCCGCCCGCGCGGACGGCCGCGATCGCACGTGTCCCGGGGTGAGCCGCGAGGGCGCCGGCCCGCCCGGCGATCTCGACGACCCGGGTGATCCCCTCGGCCTCCAGCCGGACCGACCGGCCGGCGTTGAGCCGCCAGCCGCCGGCCCACGGGTCGGCCGCATCGCCACCGGCCAGCAGGAGGTCCGCCGCGACGGTCCACGCCTCCTCGGGGATCGCCGTGTGCCCCGACCAGCCGTCGGGCGGCCAGATCCGGGTCAGGACGTCGGTCCGGGCGGCGCCCTGCCGGACCACCGGCTGGCGGACCAGCCAGCGCAGGAACCGCAGGTTGGTCACGACACCGAGGACGACGGTCCGGTCGAGGGCGCCCGCGAGCCGCTCGAGGGCGGCCGCCCGGTCCGGCCCCCAGGCGATGATCTTGGCCAGCATCGGGTCGAACCGGCCGCCGATCTCGCTGCCGAGCTCGATCCCGGCGTCGACGCGGATGCCCTCGCCGGCGGGCCAGGTGAGTGCCTCGACCCGCCCGGTCGCCGGGAGGAAGCCGGCCTCGGCATCCTCGGCATAGAGCCGGACCTCGACGGCGTGCCCGGTGGCGAGGCCGGCCGACTCGGTCAGGCCCAGGCGCTCACCGGCGGCGATCCGCAGCTGATCGGCGACCAGGTCGCGGCCGGTCACGAGCTCCGTGACGGGGTGCTCCACCTGGAGCCGCGTGTTCATCTCGAGGAAGACCGGTTCGCCACGCTCGTCGAGCAGGAACTCGCAGGTCCCGGCACCGACGTAGCCGACCGCGGCGGCCAGCCGGAGCGCCGCCGCTCCCAACCGTTCCCGCATCGCCGGGGTCACGGATGGCGACGGGGCCTCCTCGAGCACCTTCTGGTGGCGGCGCTGGATCGAGCAATCGCGTTCGCCCAGCGACACACCCGCGCCATAGCCATCGAACAGGACCTGGATCTCGACGTGCCGTGCTCCGACGACGAGGCGCTCCAGGATCAGCCGGTCGTCGCCGAAGGCCGCGGCAGCCTCGCGCCGGGCGGCTCCGATCGCCTCCGCCAGCCGGTCCGGCTCGCGGACCGTCCGCATGCCCTTGCCGCCGCCGCCGGCGGCCGGCTTGACCAGCATCGGGAAGCCGACCCGGGTCGCTGCCGCGAGCAATGCCTCGTCGGACTGGTCCGGGTCGTCGTAGCCGGCGAGGATCGGGACGTCCAGCGATGCCGCCAGCCGACGCGCGGCTGCCTTGTCGCCCATCGCCCGGATCGCCGCCGGCGGCGGTCCGACCCAGCGGATCCCCGCGGCGCCGACCGCCTCGGCGAAGTCCGCGTTCTCGGCCAGGAAGCCGAAGCCCGGGTGGACCGCGTCCGCTCCGGCGGCCCGCGCAGCCTCCACGACCGCAGCGATGTCGAGCAGGTCGAGCCCGTCGGGGCCGTCCGTGTCCGGGACGACCGCCCGGATCCCGAGGCGGTCGCAGGTCCGCGTGATCCGTGTCGCGATCTCACCCCGGTTGGCGATGAACAGGGTCCGGATCGGCGTGATGGTCGCCGGCGGTTCGCCATCGGTCGTGCCGTCGAAGACGACGAACGCGTCAATCGCGTCACTCGCGACACGCCACCGTCCCCCAACCCGCCTGGCTGGCAGCCGACCGCTCGCGATCCAGCGTTGGACGGAGCGCGTCGTGGCCCCGATCCGCGTCGCTGCCTGGCTTGGGCTCAGCTCATCGGACATGCGTGTCGCGAGTGTCGCATATTCGACTACAGAGGGCGTTGTCAGCCCTCGTCGGATGGGGGCGCCCAGGCCGGTCGGCGTTTCTCGACGAAGGCGCGAAACCCCTCCTGCGCCTCTTCGGTGGTGCGCTGCCGGGCGATGACCCGGGCGGTGTGCCACTTGGATGACCCGTGACCAAGGCCACGGACCTCGCGGACGATCGCCTTGGCGGCCCGCGCCGCCGTCGGTCCCGCCGCCAGGACATCCGCGACGGCCCCGTCGATCGCTGCGTCCAGAGCGCTGTCACCTTCGACGATCTCGTGGACGAGGCCGATCCGCGCGGCCCGCGTGGCGTCGAATCGGCGGCCACCCGGGAACAGCGCGCGGGCGTGGGTCTCGCCGATCTTGGCGATCACGAACGGGCTGATGACGGCCGGCAGGATCCCGAGACGGGTCTCGGTGAACCCGAACCGCGCGCCCGACTCGGCGATGACCACGTCGGCGACGGCGCACAGCCCCATCCCGCCGCCGAGCGCCGCGCCGTGGACCCGGGCGATGACCGGCACGGGACAGGTGTCGATGGTCTCGAACATGTCGGCCATGGCCATCGCGTCCTGCTCGTTGCCCTCGGTGTCGAGCGCCATGGCCGCCCGCATCCAGGCGAGGTCCGCACCGGCGCAGAACGATGGCCCGTCGCCGGCGAGCACGACCGCGCGGAGCTGGGTCGGACCTTCACGAGCGAGCAGGGCGAACGTCGTCCGGAGCTCGCCGATCAGGCTCGCGTCGAAGGCGTTGTGGACCTCGGGCCGGCTGAGCGTGACCCGCGCAACGGCGTCGCCGGGGCCGGAGCGCTCGACACGCAGCGTCTGACTCACCGCGCCATCGTAGCGGGCGACCTCCCGCCCGGACCGGGCGGGTACGCTGCGGCGATGCTCCTCGCCATCGACCACCTCGTCATCGCCGTCGACGATCCGGACGATGCCGCCACCGTCCTCGAGGAGCGGCTCGGGCTGACGCCCGCGGGTGGCGGCCGGCACGAGGCGCTCGGGACGTTCAATCGGCTCGTCTGGCTCGGCGACACGTATCTCGAGCTGATCGGTGTGTTCGACCGGGACCTCGCCGCGACGTCGTGGGTCGGCGCGCCGACGCTGCGCGCGCTCGACGCCGGCGGTGGGCTGGCGACATGGGCCATCGCGACCGACGCGATCGACGATGACGTCATCGCCCTTCGATCCCGGGGCTCGGACATCGCCGAACCGATCGCCGGCGAACGGCACCGACCCGACGGTGCGGTCGTCCGCTGGCGACTCGCCGCGCCGCCGCACCTCGAGCCGACGCGACCGCCGTTCCTCATCGAGCACGATCCCGGGTCGGCCGAATGGATGCCGCCCGACCGGGCCGGCCGCGCGCTCGGACCAGCACGCCTGACCGTGCTCGAGATCGCCGTCGAGGACCCGAATCGGGCGATCCAGGCGTTCCTGCGGTCGGTCGGCCTGCGGTTCCGACCGTCGTTGTCGGGGCACGGCGCCCGCGACGCCGATATCGGTCCCCAGGTCGTCCGCCTGCGGCCTCGTCGCGCCGGTGACCAGGCGCCGCCCGTCACCGTCCACCTCGCGATCCGGGACGGCGAGCCGTCCGAGCTCGACCTGCTCGGTCTGCGCTGGCGGGTCCGGCCCGCCGCGCGTGATGGCGCCTGAGCCATGGGCCCGTGGGATCCGAACTGGCGTCCCGACCCGACCGGCCGTCGCCTCGAGGCCATGCATGCGGCGCGTCGGGGAGCCCTCCTCTCGGCGCTCATCTTCGGGTCGCTCGTGGTCGTGGCCGTCGCGGTCGGCCTGACGGCGGAGGGCACGCCGACGGGGATCGAGGTCTCGGTCGGGTTCCTCGTGGCCTGTCTCAGCCTGCCGGGCCTGGCGCTGCTCGGGGCGGGCCTGACATCCGCCGCCAGAAGCACGACCGGTTCGGCGATCAGCGCCGGCGTGGCGATCGGGGTCGGCGTCCCGGTGGCCGCCGTCACCTCGGCGATCATCGGCGTGTTCGTCGCCGGCAGCCTCATCGGCGGCTTCGAGACCGGCACGGAGCTGGCCGGGGTCATCCTGCGACTCGGGGTGACCGCGGCCGAGCGCATCTGGCCGCTGATCGTGCTGGGTGCGGCGGGCTGGGTAGTCCTCGTCCGTCGGTTGACGCGACCGTTGCCCGAGGTAGCGTTGACGCCTGATGGCACGGACCGGCAGGCATGAGTGAAGAACCCATCGGCCGTCTTGGCCCGGTCGTCGGCCGGGCGGGCACGGTGAGCGTCACCTTGACGGACCTGTCCTATCGCGAGACGAGCAAGGGCCGGCGGTTCCCGTACGGCGAGTTCGGGCCTGACTTCATCTCGGCTCTGCACGGAGCCCTGGCAGGGCCGCGGCGCAAGGGCCTCGTTCGGTCGACGCTCGTCTGTCCCGGATGCGAGTCGTCCCTCGAGGGCATCGCGGTCGGACCTGTCGCGGTCACGACCGAAGTCGCGCTGACGCGGATCCCGCCCGTTCGCGTGGACCTGGAGATGCCCGGGATGACCTGCCCGGATTGCCGTCGCTCGCTCGTCATGATCGGCGATCGGGCCGTGGCGTCGGACCTCAGCGACGCCCTGATCGACGCGTTCAAGAGCGCGGGCATGGCGCCCGGCTGACGGACGCCGCCGGTCGCTGGGCCCAGGCACCGCCCGAGAGACGTAGCCGACCGTCAGACGGATGCACCTGGCGGTCGTCGGCTGTTTCGGCGTAAAGGGCGTGGCCGCTGTCGCCGTCCAGGAAATGAACGGTCGGCCCGTTGGCGTATCAGCAGAACGGCCGATGCCCGCGACCGTCCCCGACCCATAGCGTGTCACCAACGACCTCGGCTCCGGGGTCGACAGCATGGGGGAACACTGCCGTGAACATGCAGCCAGACACCTATCCTGCCCGGTCCAGACGATCCCAAGGCCCGAGCGAGGGCCGACATCCATTGCTCGCGTCGCGCACCGCGCTCCGCCCGACCGACGTCGCCATCCGAGCGGCGATCGTCGCCCTGGCACTGTCGACCGCGTACATCCACTCGACGCTGGGTGGCCTGCTGTTCACCCTCAACGCGGTCGGCTATGTCGTCGCCGCGGTCGCGATGATCGTCCCGCTCGCCATCGCCGTCCGCTTCCGCTGGGTCGTGCGGGTGGGGCTGGTCGGCTACGCGGCCACCGCCATCGTCGCATGGGCGGTGATGGGCCCGTACTTCAGCACCGCCTATGTCGCCAAGGCCATCGAGGTCGCCCTCATCGTCGCGCTCGCCATCGACTTCGGGCGGCACGACGGCAACCCGCTCGCCGTTGCGCGCCGCGAGCTGGCGACCCTCATGAACCTCCTCACTCGTCGCGGCGCGGTCTCGGCCGGCGCCTGACTCTGACACCACCCCCGACCCACCCCGACAGCCAAAAGGAGTCCTTGACGTGAAACGCCTGACCCTCACCTTCGGCACGATCGTCCTGGCCGCCGCGCTGGCCGCGTGCTCCGGCACGTCGGCGGCCGCCACTGGGAGCGCGGTCCCGGGCGGCAGTTCGACCGGTGACACTGTCACGGTCGTGGCCAAGGACCTGAAGTTCACGACGCCCGCCGTCAGTGCCAAGGCCGGCAGCCCGTTCATCATCGCTTTCGACAATCAGGATGGCGCTCCGCACAACGTCGCCATCTCGGACGCCTCCGGGGCCAAGGTGTTCAAGGGAGACATCGTCGCCGGCAAGCAGGTGGACTACCAGGTCGGAGCCCTCCCGGCCGGCACCTACGGCTTCATCTGCGAGGTCCATCCGGACATGAATGGCACACTCACCATCGAGTAGCCGGCAGGCGCTCACCTCGTCCGAAGCCCCGGCCACATGGTCGGGGCTTCAGTCGGCCAGCACCTCGACCCGGTCGCCCAGCCGGATCCGTCCCGGCTGCGCGACATCGGCCAGGATCCCGAAGTCGGCGTGCTTGCCCTCGCGCAGCCCGCGGTAGCCGATGATCGTTCGGAGCGTGTCGAGATCGCGTTCGCCGGTGTCGGGATCCTGGGTCGTGATGGCGCAGCGGGCATCCGGCTTGGTGACGGCCAGCACGGCCTCGCCGATGGCGATCCGGTGGCCGATCCAGCGGTCCTCCTCGTGCGGTTCCGCCCCGTCGATCTCGATCAGCATCCGGAACCGCCGGGCGTCGACGTGGTCCTTCCCGGCGTGCCGTGCCAGCTCCGCGATCGAGCCGTCGGACACGAGGCTGGTCGGGTTGCCCGCCCGCGTCCCGCCCGGGCGATCGCACCGGATGAGCGTGATCGGTCGCTCGCAGAACGCGGAGAGCGCCGCCGCCCACGGACCGTCCACGACGTGACCGACGCCCGTCCGGCCGTGGATCGGTGTCTCGCGCGCCTCGCCCAGCCGGACCTCGTCCTCGATGACCTGGCCGTCCGGGAACGTCATCCGGAGCGTCTGGCCGTCCGGGTCGGTGTGGGTCGAGATCCGGACGAGCGACCCGACGATGAGGCGATCGACGAGACGGTTCGCGTCGTCGGCCAGGAAGAACCGCCGGTCCTCGAGGACGCCGCGCTCGGTCACGTCGATCTCCTCGGGATGCTCCAGCCCGAGGCTGCGCACCGGCGCGATCGAGAACCGGACGACGGACGGCATGGATCGATGCTAGCCGAAGGGCGATCGGGCGGTCCGGCGGCTCACATCCGGAACACGCCGAAGCGCGTCTCCGGGATCGGCGCGTGGAGCGCGGCCTCGAGGCCGAGGGCGAGGACCCGCCGTGTGTCGAGCGGATCGATGACGCCGTCGTCCCACAGGCGGGCGGTCGCGAAGTAGGGCGAGCCTTCGCGCTCGTACGTCTCGAGGATCGGTGCCTCGAAGGCGTCGCGTTCCTCGTCGGAGGCGAGGTCGCCGCGGACGGTCGACAGGACCCGCGCCGCCTGGGCGCCGCCCATGACCGAGATGCGCGCATTCGGCCACGACCACAGGAACCGCGGCTGGTAGGCGCGGCCGGCCATCGCGTAGTTGCCCGCCCCGAACGACCCGCCGATGAGGATCGTGAACTTGGGCACCTCCGCGGACGCGACCGCGGTCACCAGCTTCGCGCCGTCCTTGGCGATGCCGGCCTCCTCGTACTCGCGACCGACCATGAACCCGGTGATGTTCTGGAGGAAGACGAGCGGGATCCGGCGCTGGCAGGCCAGCTCGATGAAGTGGGCGCCCTTGAGCGCCGACTGGCTGAACAGGATCCCGTCGTTGGCCAGGATCGCCACCGGGATAGCCCGCGACGTGGGCGAAGCCGGTGACCAGCGTCTCGCCGTAGAGCGGCTTGAACTCGTGGAAGCGCGATCCGTCGACGAGCCGGGCGATGACCTCGCGGACCGGGACCGGCCGGCGCGCATCCAGCGAGACCGCGGCGTAGAGCGACGCCGTCGCGTCGTCGCCGTCGGGGATCACGGCCGGCTCCTCCGGGTCGCGCAGGTCCCAGGGCGGGGCGGGCGCCTTGCGGTTGAGGTTGGCGACGATCGATCGGCCGAGGGCCAGCGCGTGCTCGTCGTCGAGCGCCTCGTGGTCGGCGACACCGGAGCGTCGGGTGTGGAGCTCGGAGCCGCCCAGCTCCTCGGGCGTCACGTCCTCCCCGGTCGCGGCCTTCACCAGCGGCGGCCCGCCGAGGAAGATCGTCCCGGTCCCGCGGACGATGACCGTCTCGTCGCTCATCGCCGGGACGTACGCACCGCCGGCCGTCGATGAGCCCATCACGAGCGCGACCTGCGGGATGCCGGCGGCGGACATCCGCGCCTGGTTGTAGAAGATCCGGCCGAAGTGGTCGCGATCCGGGAAGACCTCCGCCTGGAGCGGCAGGAAGGCCCCGCCCGAATCGACGAGATAGACGCACGGCAGCCGGTTCTCGAGGGCGATCTCCTGGGCCCGGAGATGCTTCTTCACCGTCATCGGGTAGTAGGTCCCGCCCTTGACGGTGGCGTCGTTGGCCACGACGACGCAGGTCGTCCCCTCGATCCGCCCGATCCCGGTCACGATCCCCGCGCGCGGGCGCATCGTCGTCGTAGAGGCCGGTGGCGGCCAGCGGGCTCAGCTCGAGGAAGGCCGATCCCGGGTCCAGCAGGCGCTCGATGCGCTCGCGGACCGGCAGCTTGCCGCGTTCCCGATGGCGCGCGATCGATCGCTCGTCGCCACCGGCGCCGCGACCGGCGACGATGGCCTGCCGAGCCCGGAGGTCGGCGACGAGCGCTGCCATCGCGTCATGATTCGCGCGCGTCTCGACCGACCTGGGGTCGAGCCGGCTGCGCATGACGGGCATGCGCCGATGATAGGTGGCGTGCATCGATGGGGGACCGTCCCCGCTCGGAACCGATCCGCCGCCCGGCGCGTCGCGCGTCCATGACCCGTCGCCTTCGTCATCCGCTTCCGATCCTTGCCGCCATCGTGGGTGTCCTGGCGATCGTGGCCGGCTGTGCCGCGCCGGCCGCCTCGACGGCCCCGGGCGCCCTGCTCACCGTCGAGCTCCGCGGTGGCATGTGCGTGAACGGACCGTGTGACACGACGGTGATCCTCGATCACGACGGCCGGGTCCACGGCGCGACGAAGCCTCCGAACGACCTCGGCGTCGTGCCCGCGGCGCAGCTCACGACGCTGGAGACGCTCGTCGCCGCGACCGACTTCTCGGCGATCACGAGCCGGCCGTTCACCGGCCAGTGTCCGACGGCGTTCGACGGTCAGGAGGTCGTGCTGGAGTTCGACACGGCCGCCGGGATCCAGCACATCGCCAGCTGCCAGGTGGACGTCGACTGGGGCCATCCGCTGTTCAGGGCCGTGTCCACGGCGCTCGGCCCGTTCATCGCCCTGCCGACGACCTGACGTTCATCACGCCGGAGCGCCGGACGAGGCGGCGGACGAGGGCCGCCCAGACGAGGGCGGCCGGGAAGACCACGACCGAGACCGGGATCCCGATCACGACGGCCCCGATCAGTCCGAACAAGATCCCCTCCCCGAGCGCCGACACGACGACCGTCAGGGCGTCGGTGGCGGAAACGCCCAGCCCGAAGCCCGCCACCCCGAGAGCGGCGGCGCCGATCAGGACGGCGATCACGAGTGCGTCGGTGATCAGGATCGTGGCGACCGTCAGGCCGATCGCACGCGCCACTGCTCCCTGCCGGTCGGTGGCGACGACTCCAGGGCTCATCTTCCAGGCCAGGAACGTCGTCGCCGGCAGCCCGACGATGCCGAGCACCCACCCTTCCGGGGCGATCTGCCAGCCGATGGCGGCGATCACCAAGCAGATGGCGGCCGCCACGGCCGCCCCGACGACCGACGCAGTCCGCCGGTCGACGCGTCGACGCCGTTGTCGCCGGTGATGCCCAGCCGGCCTCGGCTGACAGGATCGTGCTCGATCGGTCGTGATCGGACAGGCTCGTCATCGTCCGTGTCCTCCGTGCTACTCTGACATAGCAAGTTATGAGTCATAAACCCGCTACTGTCAAGGCGCAAGTTATTGATCGTGGTGCGTCCGCGCCCACGGACGCCATCGACGACGCCGACGACGCGCCGCGCCACACCAGCGAGACCGCCGAGGCCATCCGCATCGAGCTCGCCGAGGCCTGGGGCGAGATGGGCGCCGCATGGGGCGTGACACCCGCCATCGCCCGCGTCCAGGCGTACCTCATGGCCAGGCAGGAGCCGCTCACCGAGCGCGAGGTCCGCGAGGCGCTCGGCCTGAGCCACCGAGCCGCCAGCCTCGCGCTCGCCGAGGCCGAGTCGTGGGGGATCGTGGAGCGCGTCCCCGAGCCGCGCCGCGTCGGTCGCCGTGGCCCGGCCGGCGCCGCGTACCTGGCGGTGGGGGATCACTGGCAATGGTTCGGCCGGGTCATCGCCGAGCGCAAGGTCCGCGAGGGCGACCCGATCGTGGCCATCCTCGAGGCCAAGGAACGCGAGGCGGCGGCCGCCCTGGCCGACCATCCGGACGACCTCGAGCTCGCGGCCCTGCGCGATTGGCTCGGTGCGTTCCTCGTCTTCGTGCACCTCTTCGACCGGGCCGTCGGGCTCGTCCCGCAGCTCGAGCCGCGCGAGCTCGAACGCGCCCTGAGCCTCCTCGGGCGGATCCCGGACGCGACGGTCCTGCGCCTGTTCGACCTGCTCGGCGGGCTGCCGGACCAGGACGTCATCGACCTCGTCGATGCCATCTCGCGTCTTTCGCCGGGTGCCGCGCGGCGCGCGACCAAGCTGATGTCGGGGGTCGTTCGGACCGTCGCCCGCTAGAAGGCCGCGCGAAGGCCCACCGTCCGAGCCCGGGGGTGACTGGCGGCCCACTGGCCCCCGTTCGCGCTCGGTGCCATAATCCGAGCGCGCGAGGGGCTCGGCCGACTCGAACGGGCGACGACCCCGGGGCCAGACCCGGCCGGCGATCCGAGCGCGAGCAACCAGAGGAATCCCTTCCACATGACCGTCGAGACGTCCACCTGGGCCACCAAGAAAGGTCTCGCCCAGATGCTCAAGGGCGGCGTCATCATGGACGTCGTCACCCCCGATCAGGCCAAGGTCGCCGAGGATGCCGGCGCGGTCGCCGTCATGGCGCTCGAGCGCGTCCCGGCCGACATCCGCAAGGCCGGCGGCGTCGCCCGCATGTCCGATCCCTCGATGATCGAGGGGATCATGGACGCGGTGTCGATCCCGGTCATGGCCAAGGCGCGCATCGGCCACTTCGTCGAGGCCCAGGTCCTCGAGGCGCTCGGTGTCGACTACATCGACGAGTCCGAGGTCCTGACCCCCGCCGACGAGCGCAACCACATCGACAAGCACGCCTTCAAGGTGCCGTTCGTGTGCGGCTGCCGGAACCTCGGCGAAGCGCTGCGCCGGATCAACGAGGGCGCCGCGATGATGCGGACCAAGGGCGAGGCCGGGACCGGCAACATCGTGGAGGCGGTCCACCAGCTGCGCGACGTGCTCGCCGAGATGCGCCGGCTGCAGGCGATGCGCGACGACGAGCTGTTCGTCGCGGCCAAGGAGCTCGGCGCGCCGTACGAGCTGGTCAAGGACGTCGCGGCGAACGGCAAGCTGCCGGTCGTCAACTTCGTCGCCGGCGGGATCAGCACGCCTGCCGACGCCGCGCTCGTGATGCAGCTCGGTGCCGAGGGCGTCTTCGTCGGTTCGGGCATCTTCAAGAGCGAGGACCCGGCCCGGATGGCCAACGCCATCGTGCAGGCGACCACGTTCTTCGACGACCCGAAGAAGATCGCCGAGGTCTCCAAGGGCCTCGGAGCGCCGATGCGCGGGATCGCCCTCGAGGAGATCCCCGACCAGGAGCGTCTCGCCGTCAGAGGCTGGTAGGGCACACGACCAGCCCGGCGGCCGCGACATGAGGATCGGAGTCCTGGCCCTGCAGGGGGCCTTCCGAGAGCACCTCGACACGCTTCACGCGATCGGGGTGGACGGTGTGCGCGTGCGCGAACCGGCCGACCTGGACGGCGTCAGCGGGCTCATCCTGCCCGGTGGCGAGAGCACGACGATGCGCCAGCTCATCGAGCGCTGGGGCCTCCACGAGCCGATCCTCGACCTGGCCGATCGCGGCGCCCCGATCTTCGGCACGTGCGCCGGGATGATCGTCCTGGCGGCCGAGATCGCCGGCGGCGAGCCGCCGATCCTGCCGCTGCTGGACGTGACCGTCGAGCGCAACGCGTTCGGGCGCCAGCTCGACTCGTTCGAGTCGGAGCTGGACGTGCCGATCCTCGGCGGGACGCCGGTCCACGCCGTGTTCATCCGGGCGCCGATCATCGAACGGACCGGGCCCGACGTGGACGTCCTGGCGCGGCTCGATGACGGCCGCATCGTCGCCGTCCGCCAGCGCAACATCCTGGCCACGGCATTCCACCCGGAGCTCGCCGGGGAGACCCGCTTCCACCGGTTGATGGCCACGATGGCCGCCGAGCACGACGACCCGGGCGAGGGATCCGGCCGCCGTCCACATCCGACCCGTCGTTCGCTGGCGGCCCGTCACGATCGGGCGCACGAATGAGCGCCATGCGTGCCCCGCGCAGCAGCGGCAAGGTCCGGGCCGCGCGGCTGACCGACCTGGCCGCCCTCGGCGAGCTGTCCCGGCTGTGCCAGTCCGACGGGGCGGACACGCGCTCGCTCGGGCTGCCCGTGAACGGCCCGCCGATCGGCGTGTTCAGCCTGTTCCGCCTCCCGCTCGGCGCCTTCCGGCCGAACGACCTGATGTTCGTCTACGAGGAGGAGGGCCGGATCGCCGGGCTCGTCCGGGTGGAGCGCGAAGCGGTCCGCGACGAGTGGACGATCGTGGAGCTGGACGCGGTCGGGATGGCCAACGCCGGCGAGATCCGCTACCGCCTCGTCCAGCAGCTCCTGCGCGAGGGGGCCAAGCGGGCCGCCGCCCGCTTCCACGTCGCGTGCGCCGACGCGGACGGCAACGTCGAGCTGCTGATGCAGGCCGGCTTCATGCGCTACGGCGAGGAGAAGGTCCTCTTCCGGGCGGCCAACGCGGGCCTCCCCGAGCCATGGTCCGACGACCGTGCGGGGGCGTGCGGGATCCGGCCGACGACCGGGCTCGACGCTCTGCCGCTCGCGCGCCTCTACGGCGTCGCGACACCGGCCCCGGTCGCCCGGCTGGAGGCCATCCGCCTCGCCGACTGGGAGCGCCAGGGTGCGCACTGGCGCGTCCCGCGATCGAGCCTGACGCCGATCCTGCGCTTCGCCGACGTCGAAGGCTTCGTCCAGGTCACCGCGGGCGGCGGGAAGGACGGGACGCAGCTCGACGGGTTCCTCCAGGTCGGGGTGGCCAAGGAGGACCAGCCGCACTACCTCAAGATCATCGCCCGGCCGGAGGCGGACGTGTCCGACCTCGTCGACTTCGGGCTCGGCGTCATCAACGCCCGCACCACGAAGGGCGGCGACCATCGCCACGACCACGGCGTCATCGCGCCGGTCCGGACCTACGAATCACCGATCGACCGTCGTCTCGAGGACGCGGGCTTCGACTCGATCGCCAGCGTCAACCTGTTGATGAAGGAAACCCTCGTCCGTGTCGCCGAACCGGCCCTCGTGCCGGCGGGCGTCCGCTAGTGGAGGCCAGCATGGGATCCGACGAACGCCCGCGCGAGTCGATCGACGATCTCGATGCCCTGCTCACGTCGCTGCCCCCGGAGATCGTCGCCGCCGTCCATGCGCTGCCCGACCGGGCGTCCCTGATCGAGGTCGTGATGGACCTCGGCCGGCGGCCGGAGGCGCGCTTCCCGGATTCGGAGGAGATGCTGCTCGACCGCGAGATCAACGAGGCCGACATCGCCTTCGTGGTCGAGCACATCGGCAGCTTCGGCGACGACAACCGGGCCGGCATCGAGCGGACGCTCCATCGGATCAGCGCGATCCGCAACCGCAACGGCAAGATCGTCGGGCTGACCTGCCGGATCGGCCGGGCGGTCTACGGCACGATCGAGATCATCAACGACTTCGTCGAGAGCGGGAAGTCGATCCTGATCATGGGCCGGCCGGGCATCGGCAAGACGACGATGCTGCGCGAGGCGGCGCGCGTCCTCGCCGACGACATGGGCAAGCGGGTCGTGGTCGTCGACACGAGCAACGAGATCGCCGGCGACGGCGACATCCCGCACCCGGCCATCGGCAAGGCGCGCCGGATGCAGGTCCGCACGCCGTCGCTCCAGCACGAGGTCATGATCGAGGCGGTCGAGAACCACATGCCCCAGGTCATCGTCATCGACGAGATCGGGACGGAGCTGGAGGCGGCCGGCCGCGCGGACCATCGCCGAGCGCGGCGTCCAGCTGATCGGCACGGCGCACGGCAACAACCTCGACAACCTGATGCTCAACCCGACCCTGTCCGACCTGATCGGCGGGATCCAGAGCGTCACCCTCGGCGACGAGGAGGCGCGCCGCCGCCGGACCCAGAAGAGCGTCCTCGAGCGCAAGGCGCCGCCGACCTTCGACGTCATCGTCGAGATCGTCGATCGCGAGCGGGTCGCGGTCCATTCGGACGTCGCCGACACGATCGACGCGATGCTCCGCGGCGACCAGGTCTCCGCCGAGCTCCGCTGGCGCGACGAGGAAGGCGTCCATCGCAGCCAGGGCCGTCCGCGGCCGTCGCCTCGCGAGCAGCTCGGAGCGGAGCGTTTCGCCGGGCTCGTCGGGGCGGGCTCGCCGTGGCGGATGGAGCCCGGCTGGCGGGGCGATGGTGCGTATCGCAACGGCGGCTATCGCGAGGCCGATCGCGGCTCCGGCGTCCGGCCCGGCTATCGGCCGGGTGCGACCGGCGGCTGGCGCGCGTCGCGTGGCGGATCCGGTCGCGAGCCGGCCACGCGTGGACCCGTATCGGAGGGTGGCTGGGCCGGCACGATCCCCGGTGAGCGGTTCGCCTCGCCACCCGGTCTCGCGCGCGGCGCGGCCGGGGTGACCGAGGCGCCGTTCGTGGCCGGCGACATCGCCGACCGCGGACCGCTCGAGCGCGGCGTCCTGCCGACCGCGGCCGAGACCCGGGCGCGCGAGGCCCGCGAGCTGCAGCGCCAGAAGGCCTGGAGCGACCAGGCCAGCCGCGCCCTCACCGCGATGAAGGCGGAGGACGGGACCGGCCCGGTCAACGCCGAGGCGCTCGAGGACGACGACCTCGACCGGCTGCCGCTGGGCGCCGAGGAGGGCCCGGACGGCGGGACGGTCCTCGTGCCGGGCGGCTCGCCTCTGCCGACCCTGCGCGTCCTGCCCCAGGGGATCAGCCGGAAGCGGCTCGAGCAGGCCGTCCGCGACCTGCAGCTGCCGGTCGTCATCGCCCGCGACGTCGACGAGGCGGACGTCGTCATGACGCTCCGCAACGAGTACAAGCAGAAGACGCCGATGCTCCGCGACGCCGAGGATCGCGCCGTCCCGATCTACGTCCTCAAGAGCAACACCATCCCGCAGATGCAGTCGAGCCTGACCTCGATCTTCTCGCTCGAGATCGACCCGCGCGAGGCGGCGATGCGGGAGACCGAGGACGCGATCGAATCGGTGCTGATCGTCGTCGGAGGCCGTCGAGCTGTCGCCGCAGAACGCCTACATCCGGCGGCTCCAGCACCAGATGGCGGAGCGGGCCAACCTCGTCTCGCGGTCGCGCGGGCGGGAGCCGTATCGCCGGGTGCGGCTCTATCCGGACGCGGCCCGCAGCGGCTGGCGTTGACCCGGCCGCTCGGCCTGGACTTCATCGGGCACTCGGCCGTCGTCATCGAGCTCGACGGGGTCCGCCTGCTGACCGATCCCGTCACGCGCGCCCGGGTCGGTCCGTTGCGCCGGGTGGAGCCGGTCCCGGCCCGCGACCGGCTGCGCGACATCGACGCGGTGCTCATCTCCCACCTGCACTGGGACCACCTGGACGTGCCGTCGCTGCGCCACCTCGGTCGGGACGTGCCGATGTTCGTGCCCGCGGGGTCCGGTCCGTGGATGGAGGCGGCCGGCTTCGGTGACGTGCGCGAGATCGCGGTCGGCGAGCAGGCCATGGTCGGTGTCGGTCACGGTCCGTGCCGTGCCCGCCGTCCACTCCGGCTACCGGCCGCCGCTCGGTCCGACGGCGCCGCCGCTCGGCTTCGTCGTCCGTGGCCGGGTCTCGGTCTACTTCGCCGGCGACACGGACCTGTTCGACGGGATGGGCCAGCTCGGCGAACCGATCGACATGGCGCTGCTGCCCGTCTGGGGCTGGGGCCCGACGCTCGGTCGCGGCCTCCACCTGGACCCGCTCCGGGCGGCCCAGGCGCTCCGCCTCATCCGGCCGCGGGCCGCGGTCCCCATCCACTGGGGGACATACTGGCCGCACGCGCTCGGGCGGGTCTTCCCGGAACGCCTGGTCGAACCACCCGCCGCGTTCGTCGAGTACGCAGCCGAGCTGGCGCCGGACGTCCAGACGGCCCCGACCGCGGTCGGCGACATCGTGGAGTGGGACCCGTGAGCGATGACCTGACGCGACCGTTCGAACCGGGGCAGGCCGGGCCGCAGCCGGCGGCCCCCGGTCCCGTGACACCGCCGCCGCTGGCGCCGCCGGCCGCTCCCGCCACGCCCGACCTCCGCCGCGGTCTGGCCCGGCTGAGCCAGGGTCTCGTCGCCTACGGCATCATCGGCCTCGTCATCGCCGTCCTCGGCCTGGGCCTCCTGCTGTACGCGAACACCCGCCTCGATGCGGCCGGCGACCGGGTCGAAACGGCGCTGGTGCCGCTCGCGACGACCCTGGACCGGACCGCCGACGCGCTCCACGATGCGGCGACGACGGCCGAGACCTTCGGGACGACGCTCGACCGGACGGAGGAGGCCGTGTCCGCCGCGGCGGCCACGATCATCGGCGTCCGGACCAACCTCCAGACGCTCGAGAGCGTCCTCCGCGCCGTCAACATCCTGGGCGTGTCGCCGCTCGGGCCGGCTGCCGACGCGGTCGGCGGCATCGCCGGCGCGATCCAGGGTCTCGACTCGCGCATGACCGCGATCGCCGACAGCCTCGCCACCAACCGCGACTCGCTGGCCGCCAACGCGTCGTCGCTCGCCCTGCTCGGCGACAGCACCGCCTCGATGGCCGAACGACTCCGATCGGGGGTCGTCGAGGACTCCCTGGCGGATGTCCATCTCGCGATCCTGATCCTGCTGCTCGTCCTCACCCTGTGGACCGCGGTGCCGGCGGTCGGTGCCCTCGTCCTCGGTGTCTGGCTGCGGCGCGAGCTCGAGGCGGCAGGCGGCCGGCACAGTCGGCGGCGCCAAGCCGCTAGTGCAGACCCGGGTCAGCGGTGGGTGCGAGGTCGCAGCCAGAGACCGACGAGCGAGGGTGCAACCGCCTTGTCGACGGTCGAGTCGAGCTCGTCGGACAGCGCGGCCAGGTCAACCTGCTCGCGTAATCGCTTCGCGAACTCCGCGGTCGTTCGTTCGGCGTCGTATCGCGCCCGGTCGAATCGGCGATCGACGATGCGCTGGAGGCGCGATCGGATCGGCTGGAAGAGGGCGGCGACCACCAGGGTGGACAACGCGACCGTGACCGTGTTCCCTCCGGTCACGGCAGCGAGCGGGTCCTGGAGTACGAGGATCAGGCCCGCGTAGGCTGCCAATAACGCGCCCGTCAGCAGGCCGTAGGAGATCGTCCGCGACACAAGACGGTCGAGGTCGTACAGCCGGTAGCGCAGGATGGCCACGCCGATCGCGATCGGCATGAGGGTGAGCCCGACGAGGACCACCAGCCAGCCGCCGTCCGCGAGCGGACCGATGCCGCTGAACCCGATGCCGACCGTCACGAGCGTCAGCAGCGCGCTCGAGGCGAACCATCGGGTCTGCTGTCGTTCGATGGACGCGCCACGTCGGTACCGCCACACGACCGACGCGACGGCCAGCACGAACGACAGGGCCAGTGACCCGACGACGGCGATGCCGACCACCTCCAGGACCGATCCCAGGCCGGGGATCGCGGTCGGGTTCTGGATGGCGACGCCGTTTGACATGGTTCCCGGCGCGATCGCGTTGATGATCGTCGTCAGAGCGATGGCGATGCCAGCGAACCACGCGACGCCGCGCCATCCGGGGGATGGAAGGCGACCGTCAGGAAAGAGCAACGGCACGAAGATCGCCGTTATGCACAGGGTCGGGATGATGCCCACGCTCGATAGCCATGCCACGGCGACGGTCCCCGGCAGCGTCCCCGCGTAGCGCTCGAGGCTGTCGTTCGCGTAGGTGTTGGCGGCCACCGACCACGCCATGAACGTGCCGCTCGCCCACAGGATCCAGCCGATCGCGTTGCGAGGCAGACGCGTCGCCACGATCGCCCCGACGATCCCGAAGGAGGCCACGACGAGGATCAGCAGGAGCCCGATCAGAGGGATGGGTTGGATCAGCTGTGACGGCGAACAGCACCAGCAGGGCGCTCACGACCGCGAGCCAGACCACCACCGTTGGGCCGGCGGACAGGCGGGGCGAACGGGACATCAGCGCAATGACGACTCCTCATCGGCGCATGTTGGACCTTCATCGCAGCTCGTGCCGCAGGGCGGAGCGCGCAGCGAGCATCCCGGACATGCCGTGGACCCCGCCGCCCGGCGGCGTCGACGACGAGCACAGGTACAGGCCCGTCGCCGACGCGATAGGGGTCGATGGCCGGCCACGGCCGGAAGATGAGCTGGCGGATGTCCTCGAGACCGCCGTTGATGTCGCCGCCCACGTTGTTGGCGTCGTGCGCCTCGAGGGCGGCCGGTCCGTGCGCGGCGCGGGCCAGGATCCGGTCGCGGAAGCCGGGCGCGAAACGTTCGACCTGCGCCTCGATACGGTCGGTCATGTCGACGTCCGAGCCCGCCGGCACGTGGCAGTACGCCCAGGCCGTGGTCTTGCCCGCCGGTGCGCGCGAGGTGTCCCACGGCGCGTACTGCACGAACAGCACGTACGGCTTGTCGGGGTGGCGGCCCGCGGCGACGTCCGCCTCGGATGCCGCGATCTCGTCGAGCGTGCCGCCCAGGTGGATCGTGGCCGCGCGGCGCGGCCCGTCGGCGGCCCACGGGACCGGGCCATCCAGCGCCCAATCGAGCTTGAACACGCCCGGGCCGTAGCGGAACCGCTCGCATCGCCGCCGCGTCCGCGCCGGCAGCCGATCGCCGCCGATGGCCAGGAGCTGACGCGGCGTGACGTCGAGGATCGTCGCGCGCGCCGGTGGCAGGTCCGCGAGAGCGATCGACCCGGTGCCCGGTCACCACCTCGCCGCCGGCCGCCTCGAGCTCCGCGACGAGCGCCGCCGCCACGGCGGACGCACCGCCACGGGCCATCGGCCAGCCGACCGCGTGGGCGTAGAGCCCGAGGACCAGCCCGAAGCTGGCGCCGAGCGGGTGATCGAGGCGGCAGCATGGAGTGCGCCGAGATGCCGGCGAAGAGCGCGCGCGCCGCGTCGTCGTCGAACCGGTCGCGGGCCAGGCCGCGCGTCGAGCGCAGCGCCGGCAGACCGAACCGCAGCATCGCCAGCGGATGTCGGGGCACGTGGACGACCGGCCGGAGCAGCTCGCCGCCGAGCTTCCCGGCATCCCGCACGAGCGGCCCGAACAGCCGCCGCCACGCGCGGCCATCCGCGCCCAGGGCGGCGGCCGTCGCCGCCACCGACCGCTCGAGCACGACCGAGCGCCCACCGTCGAGCGGGTGCGCGACCGGCGCGTCCGGATGGATCGAGCTCGACCCCGCGCGCGGCCAGGTCGATCGTGGTGAAGAACGGCGAGGCCAGCGTCAGCGGCAGGATCGTCGAGCACATGTCGTGGCGGAACCCGGGCAGGGTCAGGGCCATCGTCCGTGTCCCGCCACCGGCTCATCGGCCGCCTCGTAGACACGGACCGAGCGCCCGGCACGGGCCAGCGTGATGGCCGCCGCCAGGCCGTTCGGTCCCGCCCCGACGACGATCGCGTCGACCGGTGTCTCGCCGCCGGTGGTCACACCGTCACGGTCAGGCCGCGGCAGCGGGATGCCGAACCCCGCGTCACCCCCGCCGGGTGATCCAGCGGACGGGCGAGGTCACCGTCCGGCGCGCGGACCGGAGCGTCGCGCTGTTGCGGACGTTGCGCCAGTAGCGCCACTGCCGGTTCCCGTCGATGCACGCCACCTGGACCTCGACGACCGGGACGGGCACGCCGACCATCATCGCGAGGTTGTGCAGGGTCGCCTGCCAGAACTTGTTGTTCTGGTGGTTCCCGCCGAGCGTATAGGCGAGATCGTCGAACGGGTCGGCCGGTCGCTCGAGCGCCTGGGCCTGCGCGACGACCACGTCGCCGTCGCGTCGTGCCGAGAAGGTGATCCATGCGGAGAGCGTATGGCCTTCGGGGGTCATGAACGTGAACGACTCGTCGTCCGCGTACAGGACCAGGACGCCGGTCGAGAGCTTGACCGGGGCCCCGGGCACGGGCTGGATATCGAGAAGGGCGACCTCGCCGGGCTTGATCCCGGACAGCGGAGCGTAGAAGCGCTGCCCCTTCGGCCAGAACTCGGGGAAGTGCGCCTTCCACGTCGCGATGACGGCCTCCGGCGTCGTGTCCACGCCATCGAGACGGACCGTGAACGACTTCTGCCAGAGCTGGCCGAACCCCTGGAGCGGGCCGGAGACGCGCTTGCCGGTCACGGCGTCGTCCTTTGCCCCGGCGACGCCGGCGGCCGATAGCCGGTCGACCGGTCGGGCCCAGTTCGCGGCGTCCCGGTTGGTCGGCGGCGTGCTCCCCGTCGGTTCGATCATGGCTCGGTCTCCTCGTCCCAGCCCCGCTGGTGTCAGGCGGTCGCGGCGATGACGGCCGCGCCCTCGTCGTCGATGATCTCGATCGCCTCGTCAAGGCGGGTCAGCTCGAAGATCTGGCGGTAGTGATCGGACAGACCCGTCGCGACCAGCCGCCCTCCACCGCGCTGCGCGCGAACGAGGAGGGTCACCAGCAGGCCGATGCCGCCACTGTTCATGTACTCGAGCTTGCTGAAGTCGAGGATGACCGCCGACGCGCCGTTCGCGACCGCGAGGCCGTAGGCCGCCCCGAGGTCGCCTTCGCTGGCCGACGTGATGTCGCCCGAGATCCGCAGGATCGCGGCGGGGCCTTCCTGGTCGAGCTCGATGACGGTGGTGGTCATGCGGCGTCTCCTTCCACGATCTCCATGAAGTCCGAGAGCCGGGTGATCCGGAAGATCTCCTGGTAGTGCTCGGTCAGGCCGATCGCCCGGACCGTCCGGCCGTCTCGTCGTGCGTCGGCCAGCAGCCGGACGACGAGTGCGATGCCCGTGCTGTTGATGTAGCCGACCCGCGCCGAAGTCGAGGCTGACCCGCTGCGGGCCGAGCTCGGCGACCTGGGCATAGGTGTCTGCGAGCGTCTCGTCGGCCCGGGCGTTCAAGTCGCCGCTGAGCCGCACGCGCACTTCCTCGGGGACCTCCGTGATCACCGCACCGAACCGTCGGTCATCCATCTCAGTGCTCCTCGCGCGCCATCGTCAGGGTCACCGTCTGGGTGGTCCCGTCGCTGGTCACGTCCATCGAATCGACCATGCTCTTGATCAGGAAGAGGCCCCAGCCGCGCGGCTTCTGATCGCCGGCGAGCTTGCGTTCGATGTCGGGGGCCTCGGGCTCGCTGGGCACGCCGCCCGACAGCGCCCGGTCCGTGATGCGCACGACGATCGACCCGGCGGTCGTCTCGACGGCGATATCGACGGGGACGTCGGGATCGCCCTGGCTGCCGTACTCGATCGCGTTCATCGCGGTCTCGCTGACGGCCGTCTTGAGCCGCTCGAGCCGCGCCGGCGAGAGTCCCAGATGGGCGATGGCGGCGGCGACCCGGTCCATGGCCAGGCGCTCGTTCCCTTCCTCGCCCGGGATCGAGAACGCTGTGACCAGGGCGGGCGCGGCATGTCCGTCACCGGCGTCCTCCAGTGCCACGCCCGAGGCTCGGTGCAGGGTGACGAGGGTGATGTCGTCCTCCTGCTCCCAGTCCGGGCCGGTGAACCGGTGGAGGGTGTCGAGCAGCCGATCCAGCAGCTCGCTGCCGGCGTCGTCCACGACCATCTCCTCGCGCAGACGCGGGAAGCCGTACATCTCCCGGTCCGGGTCGTGGGCCTCGACGAGCCCATCGGAGTAGAGCAGGACGTTGCTTCCCGGAGCGATGACGGCCTCGGTCTCTTCGTACGTGATCCCGGGCAGGAGGCCGAGGGGCATCCCGGTGGCGCGGAGCTCGATGACCCCGTCGTCGGTGCGGATGTACGGCAGGTTGTGGCCGGCATTGGCCAGGACGATCCGGCCGGTCGACGGGTCGAGGATCGCGAACAGGCAGGTCACGAACATGCGCGCCGGCATCTCGGGCTCGAGCAGTGCGTTCGCGCGGGCCAGGATCTCGCCGGGCGAATCGCTGCGGCTCGCCTCGGCCCGAAGCACCGAATGCGTTCGGGCCATGACCAGCGCCGCCGGCACGCCCTTGTCGGTGACGTCGCCGACGGCGATCCCGATCCGCCCGTCATGCATCTCGATGAAGTCGTAGAAGTCGCCACCGACAGCCCGGGCCGGACCGTAGTACGCGGCGATCTGCCACTCGGGCAGGTCGGGCAGCTGGCGTGGCAGGAACTGCTGCTGGATGAGCGTCGCGACGCGCATCTCCTGCTCGAGGCGCTCGCGTTCCGCGGCTTCGTGGGCCTGTTCGCGGACGAGCTGGGCGACACGGATGGCCGGCGCAGCCTGGGCGGCGAGGGTCGTCAGCAGGCGACGGTCATCGGTCGAGTAGTCCTGCTCGGACAGCCGTGGCCCGAGATTGAGCGTGCCGATCAGCTCGCCCTGCGAGACGAGCGGGACGACGAGCGCGACACCCGCCGCGCGAAGGTCGCGGACCGCAGGCGAGTCGAGCTCGAGGCGGGCCAGCTCGACCGGTCCGGGCGCCGTCTGGAGATAGGCGAGAAGAGGATCGGATTCGGCGATGTCCACCGCGATCGAGCCTCGGGTCTCGGGCGGCTCGGCAGCGGCTGCAAGCCCTTCGGCGGCAACCGGCTCGGTCACGGCGTCGGCAGGGTGGCCTCCGCGACCGAAGCGGCGGCGGATCGGGCGAGTCAGTTCACTCATCTCGGGCCTCATGTTGCGCGGCGGGCGTCCGGGAATCGTTACGAGATGCTGGTGTCCGCGAGGTTCGTGACGCCGGTCGCATCAATCGTGCTCGCGCAACCAGAGGCTGACGAGGCTCGGCCGAAGCGCGCCACGGACGGTCCCATCGAGATCGGCTATCACGGTGTCGATGTCGACCTGGTCGCGAAGTCGTCCGGCGAAGGCCGTGGCGGTCCGCTCCGAATCGATGCGCGCGCGATCGAACCGGCGGTCGACAAAGGATTGGACGCGCCGCCTCAGGGGCTGGAACAGCGCCGCGACCGCGAGCGTCGAGAGCGCGACCGAGACGGTGTCCCCGCCGTTGGCACCAGCCAGTGGCCCGCCGATCCCGACCACGAGCGCTGCATAGCAGCCGATCAGCACGGTGGTGATCACGATGTATCCGAGCGTCCTGCTGATGATCCGGTCGATCTCGTAGAGGCGATAGCGCAGGATGGCGATGCCGATGGCGAGCGGCATCGTGAAGAGCGCCAGGATCCCGATCACCAGCAGGGCGTTGGCCAGGTCGGGGCGAGCGTCGTTGAGGAACAACCCTGACAGGACGGCGCTCGTACCGACGACGACGACGGCGGCGAGCCACTTGACCTGCTCGCGCTGGATCGGATCGCCGCGACGGAAGCGGAGTGAGACCGCGATGACCGCGCCGGCAAAGGCGATCGGGATCGAGACGAGAACGACCAGATCGAGGTCCGTCCCGAAGACCGAATTGAGCGTCCACGCTGCCATGCCGGCGATCCACAACACGACCACGATCCGGAAGCGGCGCGATGGCAGATGCCCATCCGGAAAGATGAGCGGGATGCCGACCAGGGCGACGAGGATCGGGTAGACGAACATCGCATCCGCGATGAGCCGTGCTCGCTCGGCCGCGGGCCAGGGCGGAGCGTGCATCACGCCGAGATCGGCATAGGTGCCGAGCACGGCGGCGGCCACCGCGAGGGTCCCCGTGGCAACCATCACCACGCCGATGGGGTTCGCAGGGACCCGGCGGACAAGGAGCACCCCGATGCCGACATACGCGCCGATACCGAGGAGGTAGAGCGCGTCCGCTCCGTAGTCCGGGTTCGGGCCGACGATCACCGCGGCAGCGAACAGGATCATGTCTGTGATCGCGATCGCGGCTGCCAGGCGAGCCCGGATCATCGCTCTGCTCCGCGGAGCCAGATCGCGAGAGCCGTCGGCGCGACGGCGCCCTCCACGGTCGCTCGGAGGTCGCCGGTGACGCGCGCCATGTCGGTCTCCCAGCGCAGCCGCTCGGCGAACGCCCCCGCCGTTCGCTCTCCGTCATAGCGCGCTCGGTCGAAGCGCCGATCGACCGAACCGCGGACGCGGCGCAGGACAGGCTGGAAGAGCGCGAACACGACGAGTGTCGAGATCGCGACGGGGATCCCGCCGCCGCCGAGCACATCCGTGAACGCCGCCTGCAGCAGGAGGATCACGCCCACGAACACCGTGCCGAGCAGGCCCGTCACGATGGCGTACGACAACGTCCGGCTGACGATCCGGTCGATCTCGAACAGCCGGTAGCGCAGGATGGCCACGGCGATGGCGAGCGGCAGGGCGATGAGCGTCAGGGAGCCGAGGATGAAAGCCACATTCCCGATCGCCTGGATCGGCACGATGAACGCGATCGGAAAGAGGACCGCGGCCAGCGCGGCCACGGCCAGGAGCCACTTGAGCTGCTGACGCTCGATGGGGTCGCCCCGCCGATAGCGGACCCAGAGCGCCGCCGCCGCGCCGGAGAATCCGATGACGGACGTCACCGACGCGAACGCCCCGAGGACTTCGGACAGCGGCTGGAGTTCGGGGATCGCGAGTGGGTTGTTGACACCCTCGGTCGCGGTCGTGGAGCCGAGCAGCGATCCCGTGACGCCGGCCGTGAGCGCGATGGCCACCAGCCAGAACATCAGCCGCCAGCGGCGCGAGATCAGGTGACCATCCGGGAAGATCAGCGGGATGCCGACCAGTGCGAGCGCGATCGGGACGACGAAGATCGCGCCACCGAGCACCGAGGCGACGACCGACCCGGGCCACACGGGGTTCGCGGTCGCGCCCGCCGAACCGTAGACATCGCAGCCATAGGCGAACGCCAGGAGTGCCCCGGCCGTGAGGAGCACAGTTCCGATGCGGTTCTGCGGCGCCCGGACGACGAGCAGGAGCCCGACCAGCACGAACGACGCCGTCGCGGCACCGAAGATGAGCTCGCCGGCCACGTCCGAGTCCGGAGCGACGATCGGGATCAACACGAAGACGCTGAGGGAGGCGATCGCGACGGCCGTCGCGAGGGCGGTCCGTCGGGTCATCGGCCGCTCGCGGGTCCGTGCGCCCGCAGCCACAGGACGGCGGCCGTCGGTTCGACGGCTCGCGTGGCGATCATCGCGAGATCATCGACGAGGGTCGCGAGGTCCAGCTCGTCCCGGAGTCTGGCGGCGAACTCCTGGACCATCTCGTCCGCGTCGTACCTGGCCCTGTGGAACCGACGGTCCACGGCCCGTTGGACCCGCGTCCGCAACGGATTGAAGAGCGCTGCGACGAGAAGCGTCGATGCCGCCACCGCGATCCCCTCGTTGCTGACGAGCGGACTGACCTGGGACACGAGCACGACGTTGACGCCGGCGAAGACCGCGAACAGGACGATGGTGACGACGCCGTATCCGATCGCGTTGCTGACGATGCGGTCGATGTCGTAGAGCCGGTAGCGCAGGATCGCGATGGCGATCGCGATGGGCGGCAGCAGAAGGGACGCGATCCAGAGGGGCCAGGCGATGCCGTTGAGGGCTTCGTTGCCGCTGCTCGCGATCATCAGGCCGAGAAGGCAGAGGCTGACCGTGATCGACGCCGCGAACCAGCGGATCTGGGCCTTCACGATCGGTCCTCCTCCCCTGTAGCGACGGACCAGACCGAACGTGGCGACGAGGGAGGCGGCGGCGTAAGCGAGGACCGTGAGCGCGAACAGAGCGTTCGGGTCGGACGGCATCCAGTCCAGTCCGAGCGGGTTCTCGACGGTATCGAGAAGGCTGATGTCGAGGAGGCCCGGCTTGGCTGCCCCGGCGATGACGACCAGGCTGACAAGCGCCATGAGAAGGTCCTCGACACGACGCTGCCATAGAGCGGGCGCTCGAGCGGGAAAGCGGCTGATGAGCAGCGGACCGCTCAGCAGCAGAGCAAGCGACGCGACGGTGGTCCCGATGACCGCGAAGGCGGCTCCGGTCGGCGTGATCGGGCCGGGCAGGCGGTCCATGGAGCTCGACACCAGTCGAAGGATCGTGGCTACGCCATAGGTCAGGCCGACACCGAGACAGATCCGGCCGACCGGCTCGCCCGGCCGCCGGTCGAGGATGACAGCGCCCACGATCGTGAACGCGAGCACGCCGATCGTCCCGAGCAGTTCCGCCTGCAGGCCAGTGGATGAGACCGACGACAGGGCGCCGGCGATGACGACGAGGAGCGCAGCGGCGACCAGGCCTCGAAGGGCCCACCGGGAGCGCCGTGAGCGTCGACCGTGCTCGTCCACCGGTGCATCGTCCTCGGACATCGTCTCGGAAACGTTACGGGATGCCGTGACCGTCAAGTACCGTTACGCCGTGACCGCACAGACCGTGGCGTTGGAGATCCGCCTGCTCGGCCCGCTCGAGGTCATGGTGGCGGGTGAGCCGATCGTCGTCGATACGCGCAAGGCGCTGGCGATCGTCGCGCTCGTCGCGGCCGAGGGCAGGCCGTTCGCACGGGACGAGCTGGCCGCGATGTTTTGGCCGGACGGGGACGACGAGGCCGCCCGGGGGGCGCTCCGCCGGACGCTGTCGGCGCTCCGGTCGGCCATCGGTCCGGCCGGTCTCGAGATCGGCCGATCGCAGGTCGCTCTCGATCCGTCGGCCGCGAGCGTCGACCTCGTGGGGTTCGAGCGGCTGGCAGCCTCCGCCCGGCCGGCCGATCTCGAGGCGGCCGCCGCTCTCGCCCGCGGCCCGTTCCTGGCCGGCTTCGCACTCCGTGACAGCCCCGCGTTCGACGATTGGCAGGCCGGCCGAGCTGTTCGCGTCGAGCGTTCGGTCGCGGCGCTCCTCGACCGGCTGGCGACGGCCCGGTCCGCCGCCGGTGACGCCGCTGGGGCCATCGAGGCGGCCAGCCGTCGCGTGGAGCTCGACCCGCTCGATGAGCTCGGCCACCGGCGACTCATCGAGCTGCTGGCCCTCGCCGGCGATCGGACCGGGGCGATCCGGCAGTACCGGGAGCTCGTCGCGGTCTTCGATCGCGAGCTCGGCGTCGCGCCGCTCAGCGAGACGACCGAGCTGTACGACGCCGTTCGGGAGGACAGGCTCGACCGCGGCACAACGCCGGCCGTTTCGGCGGTCTCGCTCGAGGCGCCCGACGCCGCCACGACGGACGGTCCGATCGCCATCCCGCTCGTGGGGCGCGAGCGCGAGCTCGACACCCTGCGGTCCGCCTGGCGTGCCTCCGACCCCGACGGGCGCGTGATCCTGCTCGAGGGTGAGGCCGGCATCGGCAAGACACGCCTGGCCGAGGTGTTCGCCGCGGGCGTCCGCGAGGAGGCTGGCATCGTCCTCGCGGGACGCGGCTACCCCGGCGAGGGCGCGATCGCCTACGGCCCGATCGCGGGACTCCTCCGGGCCGGCCTCGCGATGTCCGACGGACCGCGCCGTCTGGGTGCGCTCGATGAGACCGCGCGGGCGGATCTCGGCCTCCTTGTCGACCTCCCGGCGCCGATCCGGCCGGCGTCACGCGTCCCATCGATCGCGCCGGACGCTCCCGGGGCACGGGTCCGGTTGCTCGAAGCCATCGCCGACGCGCTCACGTCTCTTGTCTCCGGGCCTGCCCCCGGCCTCGTCTGGATCGATGACGTCCACCTCGTCGATGACGCCACACGCGAGGCCGTCGCCTATCTCGCCCGGCGGCTCCGCGGACGTCCGCTCCTGCTCCTCGTGGCGCTTCGTCGCGAAGATCTCACTGCCGGCGGCGAGACGATGGTCGCCGATCTGGCGCGGCTGCCCGTTGCCGCGAGTGTCGTGCTCGGCCGGTTGTCGCGCGACGCCGTCGCGGACCTGGTCCGTTCCGTCCGACCGCAGGACGCGAGCGACGACGCGCTGATCGACGCGTTCGCGGGCGATTCCGAGGGGTTGCCGCTCCATGTCGTCGCCGCGCTCGCGAGCGGTGAGCCACCGGGCTCGTCGATGCCACGCGACGTCCACGCGCTCCTGCGCGACCGGCTCGGGTCGGTCGGTGAGACCGCGACGCAGGTCCTTGCGGCGGCGGCCGTCATCGGTCGCTCGTTCGACCTTGCGACGGTCCGGGCCGCCAGCGGTCGGACCGACGAGGAGACCGTCGACGCTCTCGAGGAGGCGATGCGGCGCGGCATCGTCCGCGAGGTGGGAGGTAGGCCCGGTCAGCCCGTCACCTACGACTTCGTCCATGGGCGGATGCGCGACGTGGCGTACGAGGCGACCAGCCTGGCTCGGCGCCGCCTGCTCCACCGCCGCGCGGCCGACGCGATCCGGGCCGAAACCGGGACGACGGAGCGAGACGACCTGACCCGATACGCGCTCATCGCCGCGCACGAGCGCCAGGCGGGGCGGCCCGTCGAGGCCGCGGCTGCATCTCTCGAGGCCGCCACCCGCGCCGAGGCGGTCTATGCGAACCGCGAGGCGATCGACCACCTCGAGGCGGCCGTCGGCCTGGGTGGCGCTCAGGACGCTGCCATCCACGTGCGGATCGGCGAGCTCCGGGCACGCCTCGGCGAGTACCCGGGGGCGATCGCCGCGCTCGAGACCGCGGCGGCCCTTGCCGCGCCCGACGATGTCGCCGCCATCGAGATCGCGCTCGGAGGCGTCCATCGGCGCCGAGGCGATATGGTCGCCGCCGCCGGCTATCTCGACGCCGCGCTTGCGACGCCTGGTCTTCCCGACTCGCTCCGGGCACGCGGCCTCGTCGAGCGAAGCGTGGTGGCGCTCCGTGCCCGCGACCTCGGGAATGCCGACGAAGCGGCATCCGCGGCACGCGACCTCGCGACGCGTGTCGGCGACCCGCACCTGGCGGGCGTCGCGGAACGGATCGTCGGACTCGTGGCGCAGTCGCGCGGCGACTCGGCGGCAGCGCGAGCGGCCCTCGAGCGAAGCGTCGCGATGGCCGTCGACGACCCCGACGTCACCGCCTCCATCGCGGCCACGACGGCTCTCGCGCTCACGATCGCCGCCGAGGGCGAGGTCGATGAGGCCATGGTGCTCGGCGTCAGAGCCGTCGAGGCGTGCCGGAGGATCGGCGACCGTCACCTCGAGGCCGCGGTCGAGAACCACCTCGCCGACCTGCTCCACGAAGCAGGCCGGGACGACGCCGCGATGGAGCACCTGAAGAGGGCGGTCACCCTGTTCGCCGACATCGGAGCGGGCGCCGGCGACCCGGACCCGGGGATCTGGACGCTGGCCGCCTGGTAGACGAGCGCCGGTCAGCTGCCGAGGTCGACCGGCTCGCCGGGCGTGAAGACGATGTCCGGCCAGGTGCCGATGCCGCAGACCGGTCCGTAGGTCCCGGGCTCGATCACGACGGTCGTGGTCGCCGTGGTCCCGGCTCCCGGTCTCGTCGGCGATCTGTGCCCCGAGGATCATCCAGTCCGGCTGCTGGAAATGCTCCACGTCGACGTCACCGAGCAGGTCGCCCAGCTCCGACCACCGATGCGGCGCCGCGACGCCGACGATCAGCGCGCCAGCTGGGCTTCCCGCTCGTGTTCGACAGGGTCATGAGGTGGACGCCGGCTGACGTCGACGTCGCCGTCATCGAGCAGGTCGAGCCATCGATGACGGTCGCGATGGTCCCGGCGATCGAGAAGGGGTCGGTCCGCGGCGCACCGCGTCGCAACGCAGCGAGGAGCGCGGCGTCGGTCGCGGTCCGGTCGGCGGCCGTGGCGACCCGGACCGGGCCTTCCACCCGGCGAGCGGTCGAGCCGGCCGTCGGGGCGATCGTCAGCGTCGCGTCCTGCCACGTGACGAGACCCGGCTGGCTGACCGCGAGGGCCGCGAGCTCGTCCCAGAGCTGCTGGCCCGGGTCGGTCATCCGGCCCGGCGCGCGGACGAGGAGCTCGTAGGTGAGGTCGGCGCCGGCCGCGGCATGATCGGCCTCGAGCTGGTCGTCGAGGTCGAGCGGGACGGGCACGTCGTCGGTCGCGTCGAGCGGGACGATCGTGATCGGGATGGTCGTCGCCATGACCGCGGCGACCGCCGACGGGTCGGCGGCGACGTTCCACTCGAGCCGGTCGTCGGCCGTGACGCCGTCGACGATGACGTTCCCCGGGGCATCGACGGCGCCCGCCATCGCGTGGATGCCGGCGACCCGCGCCGCGAGCGCCGGATCCGCCGCGAACGTGTCCTCGAGGTTGGTCCAGGGACCGAGCGCGACGATCGTGACCGGCTCCTCGCTCTCGTTCAGGACACGCGAGGAGCGTCGCCGCGTCATCGGGGATGCCGGTCCCGATCTGCGGCGGGATGTCGATGCCCCACGCCGTGTCGGGACCGACGCGCCAGTCGGCCGGGAACGGGCGCCCGTCCGGACCGGCATCCTCCCGCCCGCACGCGACCGGGATGTCGCGGGCGCCAAGCTGGCCGAGCAGGTACGACACGTTGCGCAGGCCCGGCGCGCAATGGACGAGACCGGTGCCGTCGACGAGGATCGCCCGGACGTCGATCGCCGGGTCGCGCAGCAGGATCGCCAGCGCGGCGATGTCGCTGCTGTCGAGATCGAGATCGACGACGACCGGCCGCGGCCCGAGCGCCGCGGACGAGCCCGGTGTCGGGCGCGGACGGCGGCGACCGGGGGTGACGTCGTCGCGCTGGCACGCCCGCGACGAGTGGCGACGAGCGCGCGAGGAGCGCGGACTGATGTGCATGGACGAGGTCCCGCGGGCGTTACGACCTCGTTACCGCGCCGATGGTCCACGCGACGGTGCCGAGGTCCGCCGACGGTGCCGGTGACGGTGCGTCCGGTGCGGTCGCGGCCGGAATTGTAAGGTTGCGCCGGCCCGACCCGGTAGTACTGTTGGCGTCCCTCGCGAAACGTTGCGAGGCCAGGTGGAATAGATCGCCGGTCTTGTGCCCAGGACGGCGGATCCGAGTCGAGCGCACAGCAATCATCCGGTGGACCGCCCTTCATTCCGGTCCTCCATTCGTCACTCTCGACAGGTCCCTCCCAGGCATCCCCGGCGGCGGATGCAGGCCATGCCATCGGTCGAGGCAGGTCGGCGCACATCTCCGGGAGGGATGATCGATGTCCGATTCGAGTACCCGACGCCCAGCCGTTCGTCAGCGCCTGCTGGTCGCGTTGCAGGTCATGCTCATGGTCGCGTCGCTGCTGGCGGTCGCGCCCGTGGCCGCGGCCGAGCCCGACCCATCGGCCGATCCGAGCGCGACACCGTCGACCGAGCCGTCGGCATCGCCCGAGCCGACGCCCGCGCCGACCGCGGAGCCGACGCCGGAGCCGACCGCGGAGCCGACTCCCGCACCGGACCCGACCGCCGAACCGACCGCGGCGCCGGATCCGACCGCCGAGCCACGGCCGAGCCGAGCGTCGAACCCTCCCCCGACGCACGCCTGAACCGACCGCGACCCCCGCGACGATCGACTACGTCGTCCGATTCGCGCCCGGCACATCCGCGCAGGCCGCCACCGACACCCTCTCGTCGGCCGGCGCCACCGTCACCCGCTCGATCGCCCCGCTGCGCATGTGGGCGATCTCCGTCCCCGTCGGCTCGAGCGTGGTCGCCGACCTCCAGGCGAACGGCAACGTGTCCGAGCGTGGATCTCGACCGGGTCCGCGAAGCCGAGGCCGCCCCGTCCGATCCGTCCTACCCGGACCAGTGGTCGCTGCCGAAGATCGGCTGGGATTACGGTCTTCGGGACCGTCGATCCGGCAGGCTCCGCGGTCGTCGCCCTCCTCGACACCGGCGTCGATGCCTCGCATCCGGATCTCGCCGGCCAGCTCGTCGCCGGGCGTTCGATGCTCGACAGCAGCGCCGGCACGACCGACCCGAACGGCCACGGCACCGCCATGGCCGGCATCATCGCCGCCCGGACCGACAACGCCGAGGGCATCGCCGGCATCGGCTACGCGGGCGTCAAGGTCATGCCCGTCACGGTCCTCGACGCCAACGGCCTCGGCCAGGACAGCGACATCATCGCGGGCGTCGTGTGGGCGGTGGACCACGGCGCCGACGTCATCAACATGAGCTTCAGCAACCCGGGCTTCTCCGAGTCGCTCCAGGCCGCCATCGACTACGCGTGGGCCAACGACGTCGTCGTCGTGGCCGCGACGGGCAACGACGGGTCGTCGGCCGCGACGTTCCCGGCGGGTGACCGGGGCGTCATCGGCGTCTCCAATACCGATCGATCCGACACGCTGGCGCCATCGTCCAACTATGGGCCGGACGTGTTCCTTGCCGCCCCCGGGGTGGGGGTCATCACGACAGCCCCGGGCGGCGGCACCACTTCTGTCACTGGCACGTCGGCCTCATCGGCGGCGGTCGCCGCTGCGGCGGCGCTGCTTCGCGCCAATGACCCGTCGGCCTCGAACGGGGTCATCGTCGGGCGCCTGGCTCGAACAGCCGAGGCCGCCGGGACGGTCGAACAGACCGGGAACGGGCGGCTTCAGATCGAGCGGGCCATTGCTGATAGAGGGACCGATGTCGTCGAGCCGGCCGGGGCTGCTCCGGTGGGAGCTGGCGGGCCGATCGTTGGGCCGTATGGGAGCGCGGCGAACAACTTCAACCCGGTGACGATCTCGCCTACCACCGTCTGTGGCAGGAAGCACGACCAACTTCACCATCGTGTTCCAAGGGTCCAACGGCACCGCAGGGAGCAGCGCTGTCATTACGATCCCGACCGGCTGGACGCCTCTCAGATCGGCGGGGAGCGGGCCATGTCCAGTCACTGTCGGCGCCCAGGTCCGGTTCGCGGACCGATGGCACGGCAGGCAGTTCGACCTTGGCGGTCACGTTGGACGGCAGCAACGGCAACGGTTCGATCACATCGCCGTGACGGGATTGCCGACAGGCGTGGCCATTAGCGCGACGTCGAAGAGTTCATGTACGACCGGCACGATCCTGCGACGTTCACCCTCACTTTGACCGCCACGGCCGCGACACCCGCCGGCAGCGGCACGTTCACTGTGACGCCAGGTCCTGTGTCGGCGGCGAATTCGACGGTCAGCGCATCGCCCACCTCGGTCATCGCCGACGGCAGCACCACCTCGACGATCACGGTCACCCTGAAGGACGCCAGTGGCAACCCGGTGGCTGGCAAGACGGTCAGCCTGGCGAAGACCTCGGGCCCCGGCACGCCGACCATCAGCGCCCCCTCGGGAGCCAGTAATGCCTCGGGCGTCGTGACCTTCACCGTGAAGTCGACGACTGCCGGAGCGGATGTCTTCACGGCCACCGACACGACTGACTCGATCACCATCAGCCAGACCGCTACGGTGACGTTTGCCGCCGGCCCAGTGTCGGCAGCACAGTCGACGGTGAGCGCATCGCCGACCTCGGTCATCGCCAACGGCGTCGCCATCTCGACGATCACGGTCACCCTGAAGGACGCCAGCGGCAACCCGGTGTCCGGCAAGACGGTCAGCCTGGCGAAGACCTCGGGCCCCGGCGCGCCCACCATCAGCGCCCCCTCGGGAGCCAGCAACGCCTCGGGCGTCGTGACCTTCACCGTGAAGTCGACGACTGCCGGAGCGGATGTCTTCACGGCCACCGACACGACCGACTCGATCACCATCACACAGACCGCCACGGTGACCTTCACCGCGGGCGCGGCGACCCAGGTCCGGGTCGAGACGGCTGCCGACGGGTCGGGCACGGTTGTCCCAGCTCAGAGCGTCGCCTCGGGCAGCTCGATCACCGTGTTCGCCATCAGCCGCGACGTGAACGGCAACTTCGTGGGCAACGTCACTGCGACGTGGTCGTTGACCAACAAGACCGCTGGCGTGGCCAATGGGGATCTCGTCGGCTCAGCGACAAGCACGACCGGCACGAGCGCGACGTTCACCGGCCATCTTGTCGGGACGGCCACGATCCATGCCGTGAACGGCGCCCTCGCATCGGTCGACTCCGGCACGATCACTGTGACGCCAGGTCCTGTGTCGGCGGCGAATTCGACGGTCAGCGCATCGCCCACCTCGGTCATCGCCGACGGCAGCACCACCTCGACGATCACGGTCACCCTGAAGGACGCCAGTGGCAACCCGGTGGCTGGCAAGACGGTCAGCCTGGCGAAGACCTCGGGCCCCGGCACGCCGACCATCAGCGCCCCCTCGGGAGCCAGTAATGCCTCGGGCGTCGTGACCTTCACCGTGAAGTCGACGACTGCCGGAGCGGATGTCTTCACGGCCACCGACACGACTGACTCGATCACCATCAGCCAGACCGCTACGGTGACATTCACGATCGCCCCGGCCGATGCGAACCAGTCAACCCTGACCCCCGTCAGTTCGAGTATCACTGCCAACGGCAGCGCCACCCAGGTCCTTACCGTCCAGGCCAAGGACTCAAGCGGCAACAGCCTGACCTCCGGTGGGTCGACCGTCACGATCACCAAGCAGTCGGGCACGGGCACGATCGGCACGGTCACCGACAACGCCAATGGCACCTACACCGCGACCGTTACCGCGCCGACAGCAACCGGTTCGGGCGTCTTCGTCGCGACTCTCGGTGGCAGCCCGGTCAAGAGCGGCACCGCTTCGCAGACGCAGGTCACCGTGACCTATGTCCCGGGCACCGCGACCCACCTCGATGTCACAGGCTTGACCAGCACGACGGCCGGCACGCTCCAGAGCGCGACCGTGACCGCCCGCGACGCGTTCAACAACGTGGCCACCGCCTATGCCGGCTCGATCCATCTCACGAGCACCGACGGCCAGGCCGTGCTGGGCGCCGACAACACCCTGACCGGTGGTGTCGGAAGCTTCGCGGTCACACTGAAGACGGCCGGCTCGCAGACGGTCACCGCGACCGGCTCTGTCGGCGCGATCATGGGCTCCCAAACGGTCACGGTCAGCCCGGCGGCCATCGACCACTTCGTCGTGTCGGCGCCTGCGAGTGCCACGGCCGGTTCACCGATCAGCGTGACGGTCACGGCTGAGGACGCCTACAGCAATACCAAGACCAATTACACCGGCACGATCCATTTCACGAGCTCCGACGGCGCGGCCGTGCTGCCCGGAAACTACGCCTTCCTGGTCGGCGACGCGGGCGTTCACACGTTCGCCAGCGGGGTAACGCTCAAGACCGCCGGCGTCCAGACGGTATCGGTCAACGACACCGCCACGACCGCCGCGACCGGAACCAGCGGCAACATCACGGTCAACCCGGCCGCGACCTCGACCCTCGTCGTCGCGGGCTACACCGATCCGACCACGCGCCGGTGACAGCCACAGCTTCACCGTCACGGCCGAGGACGCCTATGGCAACACTACCCCGGCCTACTCCGGCACGGTCCACTTCTCGAGCACCGATCCGCAGGCCGTCCTGCCCGCCGAGCTACACGTTCACCGGCGGCCGACAACGGCAGCCACAGCTTCAGCGCCACGCTCAAGACCGCCGGCGAGCAGTCGATCACGCGCGACCGACACGGCCGACGGCTCGATCATCGGCAGCCAGACCGACATCACGGTCACCCCGGCCGCGCTGGCCTCGATCACGATCACCGATCCGACCACGGCCGGTGACACCCACACCTTCAGCGTCACGGCCAAGGACGCCTACGGCAACACGACCCCGGCCTACACCGGGACGGTCCACGTCACGAGCACCGACGCCCAGGCCGTGCTGCCCGCCGACTACGCCTTCACCGGTGCCGGGCTGGGCAACGACAACGGCGGCCACACCTTCAGTGCCACCCTCAAGACGGCCGGCGAGCAGTCGATCGAGCGCGACCGACACGGCCGACGGCTCGATCAACGGCAGCCAGACCGCGATCACCGTCACCCCGGCCGCGACCTCGACCCTGGTCGTCGCGGGCTTCACCGATCCGACCACGGCCGGTGACACCCACAGCTTCAGCGTCACGGCCAAGGACGCCTACGGCAACACGACCCCGGCCTACACCGGGACGGTCCACGTCACGAGCACCGACGGCCAGGCCGTGCTGCCCGCCGACTACGCCTTCACCGGTGCCGGGCTGGGCAACGACAACGGCAGCCACACCTTCAGCGCCACCCTCAAGACGGCCGGCGAGCAGTCGATCACCGCGACCGACACGGCCGACCGGCTCGATCAACGGCAGCCAGACCGCGATCACCGTCACCCCGGCCGCGACCTCGACCCTGCGTCGTCGCGGGCTTCACCGATCCGACCACGGCCGGTCGACACCCACAGCTTCAGCGTCACGGCCAAGGACGCCTACGGCAACACGACCCCGGCCTACACCGGGACGGTCCACTTCACGAGCACCGACGCCCAGGCCGTCCTGCCCGCCGACTACGCCTTCACCGGTGCCGGGCTGGCAACGACAACGGCAGCCACACCTTCAGCGCCACCCTCAAGACGGCCGGCGAGCAGTCGATCAGCGCGACCGACACGGCCGACGGCTCGATCAACGGCAGCCAGACCGCGATCACCGTCACCCCGGCCGCGACCTCGACCCGTCGTCGCGGGCTTCACCGATCCGACCACGGCCGGTGACAGCCACACGCTTCACGCGTCACGGCCAAGGACGCCTACGGCAACACCGACCCCGGCCTACACCGGGACGGTCCACTTCACGAGCTCCGACGCCCAGGCCGTCCTGCCCGCCGACTACACCTTCACCGGCCGGCTGACGCACGGCAGCCACACCTTCAGCGCCACCCTCAAGACGGCCGGCGAGCAGTCGATCACCGCGACCGACACGGCCGACGGCTCGATCACCGGCAGCCAGACCGCGATCACCGTCACCCCGGCCGCGACCACGACCCTCGTCGTCGCGGGCTTCACCGATCCGACCACGGCCGGCGACAGCCACAGCTTCACCGTCACGGCCAAGGACGCCTACGGCAACACGACCCCGGCCTACACCGGGACGGTCCACGTCACCAGCTCCGACGCCCAGGCCGTCCTGCCCGCCGACTACGCCTTCACCGGCCGGCGACGACAACGGCAGCCACACCTTCAGCGCCACCCTCAAGACCGCCGGCGAGCAGTCGATCACCGCCACCGACACGGCCGACGGCTCGATCACCGGCAGCCAGACCGCGATCACCGTCACCCCGGCCGCGGCCACGCCCTCGTCGTCGCGGGCTCACCGATCCGACCATCGCCGGCGCCGGCCACACCTTCACGGTCACGGCCAAGGACGCCTTCGGCAACACGACCCCGGCCTACACTGGGACGGTCCACTTCACGAGCTCCGACGTGCCCAGGCCGTCCTGCCGGTCGACTACACCTTCATCGGCGGTGACGCGGCGGGCAGCCACACCTTCAGCGCCACCCTCAAGACGCCGGCAGCGCTCCATCACCGCACCGACACGGTGACCGGCGGTTCGGGGGTTCGTGACAGTCGGCTTCGACCAGTTTTCAGCATCGGTGAGCTGACGCGACCCGCATCAGCTCGGGCGGTCGACCTTGTTGGCCGGGTCGTCGACGTCGGACACCTGGATCGACATGTCGCCGCCCGGGAACCCGCTCGCCTCGAGGCCGACGAGGAACCCCTCGTCCGAGATCCAGGTATCGATCGCGGCGCCCGACGGCAGGCCGGAGAAGCCCGCAGCGAGCGTGCCCGAATCGATCCGGTAGTGCGTCGCGTCGACGCCGTTCTTGCTCTCGGTGCCCTTGTTGGCGGAGCTCGCGGCCCATTGGGCGCCCGAGAACATGCCGACGAGCAGCGTCGGGTCGAACGCCGCGAAGATCCCCTGGGCCATCGCGGCCGGGACGGACTTCAGGGGCTGACCGCTCTCGCCGACCCACGCCTCGTCGCCGATGACCACGACATGGGTCGTTCCGTTGATCAGGAGGTCGCGCGACAGGACGGGCTTCGTCACGACCGTCCCGCTGTACTGCTCCTTGCCGCCGATCGAGATCACGACCTTGTAGGAATTGACGTTGGCGAGGCCGGCCGTGAGCTGGCCGATGTCGAACGACGGGATCGCCATGCCGGACGGCAGCGCGAGACCGGTGGACGGCAGGGCCGAGTCGACCGGTGCCGGCGTGGGCTCGCCGGGCGCGCTGGAGGCGCCACCCGCGGGCGCACCCGACGCGGTCCCGCCGCCGCACGCGGCGACGAAGACGGCGATCGGGATCAGCAGGGCCGCGAGCCGGCCCGAACGGAAAGAGCGTGTCATCAAGTGGGGTCCCCGAAGCGTGCCGGTCAGATCGCCGGCCTCGGGATGATGGGACCCAGTCGAACGAGGCGCAACCGGACCGTCGGCGTCAGAGGTTGCCCCGATCGAACCAGATCCGCTCCCCGCTGAACCGCTCCGTGACGGGATCCCACGGGAAGAGGATCAGGACCTCGAGCGAGACGGCCAGGCCGGACGGGGCCACCCCGGCCCACGGACCGCGGTTGGTGCCGGTCAGCGTCGCGACCTCGAATGCGCCCTGCGGCCCGATCACGATCTCGGTCAGCGCGAAGGCGTTGTCCGGGAACGCCGCGAACAGCTCGCTGTAGAACGCACGGGCTCCGTCGTGACCCTCCCAGCGCTGGCCGGTCGGGACGATCTCGTAGACGCAGTCGGGCGACAGCGTCGCGACCAGGCCATCGATGTCCCGCGCGTCCTCGGCGATCGAGTGCCGGACCCAGAGCCGCTTGATCCGTCGCAGCTCGGCCGGGTCGAACGGCCGGGCCAGCCGCCGGCGGATCGACGGTCGGTCGGTCATCGAGCTCAGGTCGGCGGGCCGGCGGCGATCCGGGCGATGGCCTCGAGCGTCCGGTCGACCTCGCCGGCCGTGTTGTAGTGGACGAGCCCGAGACGCAGGACACCGCCCGTCTCGGCCTTGCCGAGGCGCTCGATCAGGCCGGTCGCGTAGAAGTCGCCGTCCCAGGCGAAGATCCCGCGCCGGCCGAGGGCCTCCGCCGCCGCCCGCGGGTGGACGCCTGCGATCGACACGGCGACCGTCGGCACGCGCGACCCGAAACGGGAGCGATCGATGATGCCGTGGATCTCGACGCCCTTGATCTCCTCGAGACCGTCGACGAGGAGGCTGACCAGCTCGCGCTCGTAGTTCGCGATGGCGACCATCGCGGCCACCATCTCGCGCCGTCGCTCGGTGGCGTTCTCGGCGCCGGGCGCACCGGCGACGTCGCCATAGTCGCGGCCGATGTCGCGCAGGTAGTCGGTCGCCGCGAGCGTGCCGGCGATGCCCTCGTAGTTGGGCGTGCCGGTCTCGTACCGGTCGTGGGCGGGCCGGACCTTGTAGGCCGGCAGCCGCTCGAGGACGTCCGCCTTGCCGTACAGGACGCCCACGTGCGGTCCGAACCACTTGTAGGCGGAGCAGGCGAGGAAGTCCGTCCCGAGATCCTGGACGTCGATCGAGCCGTGCGGCGCGAACGCGACGGCGTCCACGAAGGTCAGCGCGCCGACCTCGTGCGCCCGGGCCACGATCTCGCGGACCGGGTTGATCGTGCCGACCGCGTTGCTGGCGTAGCCGACCGCGACGAGCCGCGTCTTCGGGCCGAGCTTCGACTCGAGATCCTCGAGGTCGAGCGTCACGTCGGTCGGATCGATGTCGACGGTCTGGACGGTCACGCCGTGGTCGGCGGCCATCGCCCGCCAGGTCGAGACGTTGGCCTCGTGGTCGAGGCGCGTCACGACGATCTCGTCACCCGGCTGGAGGGTCGCCCCGATCGACCGGCCGAGGTGCAGCGTGAGGGTCGTCATGTTGGCGCCGAACTTGATCTCGTCCGGCGAGGCGGCACCGAGCAGGTCGGCCACCGCGGCGTGGGCCTCGTCGGCCATCGCGTCGGACCGCCGGCTCGTGGTGAACGCACCGCCCGAGTTCGCGTTCGTGTCGCGGAAGTAGCCCGCGACCGCGTCGATCACGCGCTGCGGGACCTGGGTGCCGCCCGGCCCGTCGAGGAAGACGGCCGGTCTGCCGTCGTGCTGACGGGCGAGGGCCGGGAACTCCGTCCGGATAGCGTCGACATCGAACGCGAGCATCGGGACTCCTGCGGCGTCGGTGGACACCGAGGGTACCGCAGGCGCTCCGGGTCGATCAGGCCGGGAAAGGGCGTGCCGGGCGGGTCCCCTCTGCCCGCCCGACCCGACCCGCTACGGCAGCCGGCCGAACCACACCGCCGACATGCCCGCTCCGAGGACGACCAGCAGCAGGCCGGCCGCGACGAGCGCGAAGGTGACTTCCTGACGCTCCTCGGTGTAGCCGATGCGCGACTGGAGGTTGTCGTAGACGCTGGCCAGGTCCTTCGCCGTCGGGGCGTCGAACGCGGTGGCGCCGGTGATCGATGCGATCTGCTTGAGCGTCGCCGTGTCCGGCGGGACGTCGAGCGTCTGGCTCTGACCGAACTGGTCCTGGACCGTGACGGACCCGTTCGGGGTGCCGAGCGCGATCGTGTAGATCGGGACGCCAAGGGTCTTGGCGCGCTGGGCCGCTTCGAGCGGCTGGGCCTTGCCGACCGAGTTGGCGCCGTCCGACAGGAGGATGGCGGCGACGAGCGGCTGGTTCGACGGCTGGTCCGTCGGGAGCTTCGGTGCGGCCGACGAACCCGGTGCCGCGGACGCGGCGGGAGCGCTGGTCTGCGGGGCCGCCGTGGCGTCGGGCGCCTCGGGCGCGTCCGCCTGGATCTTCTCGGCGATATCGAGGACCTGCATGAGCGCATCGCCCATGGCCGTGCCGTCACGCGCGGTCAGACCGTCGATCGCGGCCTTGAGCTGCGCCCGGTCGGCGGTCGGGCTGACCAGGGTCTGCGGCTCGGACGCGAACGAGACGATCCCGACGCGGACGTTCTCGGGCAGCTGATCGATGAACGACAGGGCGGAGGCCTTGGCGGCGTCGAGCCGGGTCGGCGACACGTCGGTCGCGCGCATCGAGCCCGAGACGTCCATGGCCAGGACGACGGTCGCGTCCTCGCGCGGGACCGGGACGACCATCGTCGGCCGGGCGAGCCCGATCAGCAGTGCGGCGATCGCCGCCAGGTAGAGCACGGGCGGCAGGTGGCGGCGCCACGCCGGTCGCTTCGGTGGCCAGGTTGGCGAGCAGGTCCAGGTTGGTGAACCGGACCGCGTACTTGCTGCGGCGCCGTTGCGCCCAGAGGTAGAAGCCGATCGCGATCGGCACGAGGAGCAGGCCCAGGAGCATCTGGGGAGCGAGGAAGGTCATGCGGGTCGTCCTGTTCGGTCGGGGGTTCGGGTGAAGCCCTGGGCCAGCGCGGGGAGCCATGGGCCATCGGTCGACAGTCGGAGGTGGCGGACGTTGAGGCGCCGGAACTCGCGCGCGAGCCCGGCACGGTCGGCCGCGGCGGCCTCGTCGAACGCGACGCGGAGCTTGCGGTCACCCGTGTCGACCCGGAGCGAGCGACCCGTCTCGGGGTCGACCAGGGTCAGCTCGCCGACGTCGACGAGGCTCTCCTCGCGCGGGTCGACGATCTCGAGGGCGACGACCGCGTGGCGGCCGGCGATCTCGGTCAGGGCCGGGATCCAGTCGCGCGGGCCGCGGAAGTCCGAGACGATGACGACCACACCGGGCGTCGTCCGGATCGCCCCGACCACGGCCAGGGCGCGCGCCGGCGAGGTCTCGCCGCCGCCCTCCTCGGCCGGTTCGGATGCGACGGCCCGGAGGAGGCCGAGCATGCCCCGGCTGCCGCCGGTCGGCGGGGTGACGGACTCGCGACCGGCCCCGAACGTGACGATGCCGAGCCGGTTGCCACGCCGCGCGGCGAAGCGCCCGACGACGAGCGCCGCGCCCTCGGCCACGTCGGCCTTGCGGCGCTCGGCGGTCCCGAAGTGCATCGACGGCGAGTGGTCCAGCAGGAGCCACGCGGTCAGCTGCCGGTCCGGCACGTCCTCGCGGACCTGCGGGACGAGCGTCCGGGCGGTGGCGTTCCAGTCGATCTTGCGGACGTCGTCGCCGGGCTCGTACGGACGGATCCGGTCGAGCTCCAGGCCGTTGCCGTGACCGCGACCGAGGTGATCGCCGCTCATCTGGCCACCGACCCGGCGGTCGATGACGAGCTCGAGCTGGCGGACCAGGCTGTCGGCGATCGGGCCGGGGCCGGGCCGGGCCGGCGTTCGCTCGCGACCGGCCACGCGGGCCAGGTCGGAGATCGGTCGGCGGGGCTCGGCCGGGGCCGCGGCGGGGGTCCGTCCGTGGCCGGCCGTCGTCATGCGGTCGGCTCCACCGCCATCTCGAGGCGCGGGGCCGGGACGAGCGAGACGACGCGCTCGACGATCGTGTCGGCGGTGATCCCGTCGGCGAGGGCCGCGTAGCTCAGCACGAGGCGATGCCGGAGGACGTCCGGGGCGAGGGCGATGATGTCCGACGGCAGGACGTAGCGCCGGCCGTGGAGCAGCGCCATGGCGCGGGCGCCGTGGATGAGGTTGATCGAGCCGCGCGGGCTGGCGCCGTAGGAGACGTAGGTCTCGAGGTCGGGCGCGCCCCAGTAGCGGAGCCGGCGGGTGGCCTCGACGAGGCCGACGGCGTAGCTGATCAGGCGGGGATCGACGTAGACCTCGTTGACGGTCTGCTGCAGGCGAAGGAGCCCGGCAGCGTCGAGGATCTCGCGCGGCGCGGCGGCGGTCGCCAGCGACCGGGCGACGATCTGCGCCTCGTCAGCCGGGTTCGGGTAGTCGAGGAGGATCTTGAGCATGAACCGGTCGACCTGCGCCTCGGGCAGCGGATAGGTGCCCTCCGCCTCGATCGGGTTCTCCGTGGCCAGGACCAGGAACGGGCTCGGGACCTTGAAGGTGTCGTGGCCGATCGTGACCTGGTGCTCCTGCATGACCTCGAGCAGCGCGGACTGGACCTTGGCCGGCGCGCGGTTGATCTCGTCGGCGAGGAGGAAGTTGGCGAACACGGGGCCCTGCTCGACGTCGAACGAGCCCAGGTCCGGCCGGTAGATGCGCGTGCCGACGAGGTCGGACGGCATGAGGTCCGGGGTGAACTGGATGCGCTTGAAGGTGCCGCCGAGGACGTCGGCGAGGGTCTTGATCGTGAGGGTCTTGGCGAGGCCCGGGACGCCTTCGAGGAGGAGATGGCCGCCGCTCAGGAGGCCGACCAGGACCCGCTCGAGCATCGCGTCCTGACCGACGATCACGCGCCGGATCTCGAACAGGATCGCCTCGGCGGTGGCGCGCGGATCGGCCGGGTCGGGCAGGGCGCGCAGGTCGGACGGCTTGGGGGTCGGTTCGGTCATGTCGGTCTCCGGTGTGAGGTCGGGTCGCTCGATGAGCGAGCTGGCAGTGGCTTGCCTCGACGTTCGCGGAGATTCCTGAGGGTTTGATGAGAAGGCCGAGCCGCCCGGATAACGAATCGAAACCTCGGGGAGGCGGGGGCCGCGGGTGCTCGCGCCGCGAGCGTCGGTCAGGACCCGGGCGTCACCCTGCCGTCCGTCTCGCTCGAGCGCCGCGCCGACCCGTCCAGGCGATATCTCAGGAACAGGTGGCTGTCGCTGCGCATCACCGAGATGAGGCGTTCCCACGGGGTGTCGCCGACCGCGAAGCCGACCCCTTCGACGAGCGCGAGGCGCGGCGTCGCCGGTGATCGCCCGGCCAGCTGCGGCGCGACCGTCAGGAACAGCTCGTCGATCAGTCCGGCGTCGACGAGGGTGCCCATGAGGGTCGGCCCGCCCTCGCAGACGACGACGTCCAGGCCGTGATCGCGGAGCACGTCGACGATCGCGCCGGGTTCGACGCGGTCCCCTGCGCGCCACGTCGATGACCTCCACCGTGGACGGCAGCCCCTCGGCGCGCAGGCGCGAGCCGCCGGCGGAGGTCGTGACGATGACCACCGGGACGCCCGGGTCGTGCAGACCGGGATGGCGGGGATCGAGAGAGCCGCTCGCGCTGACGATCACCGTGGTGGGCTGCGCGGCTGCGAGGCCGAGCTCTCGGCGCCACGCGGCATAGGCATCGGCCGACGGCGGATAGATGTACGCCGGGGTCCAGCGATGACGTGCACCGGAGCGGAGCGTTCCGGCTCCCATGAGGACGGCATCCGATGTCGCCCGGAGGAGACCCATCAGGAAGCGATCCGGCGCCGACGCGCCGCTGACCTCCCGCCCGCCCGTGCGACCCTCCGTGTCGAATGCGACGACACCGTCGATCGTGCTGACGAAGTTCGACAGGATGGTCGGGCGGTCGGCGCGCAGGGCGATCGCCAGGTCGGCGCCGTATCGCTGGGCGAGGTCCGGCGACAGACGCCCGCCGCGGACGCGGCCCTCGGGCGTGGGAGCGTCGTAGAGCCGCTCGATCCGCCAGTGCTCATCGGATGGGGGCCGCGGGTCGGCAGGCGATGAGCCGGTCATCGGCCTAGTGCTCCGTGCCTCCGGTGAACGTCCAGCCGTCGATGCGGACGGCCGGCACGACGACCCCGCCGAGGAACCCCCGGAGCGTCTTGCGCTCGCGCGCGACCGCCACGGTCCCGGCCAGCGCGGCGAGGTAGCTCTGCGTGTAGCGCAGGTTCTTGACCGGCCCGACGATCCGGCCGCCCTCGACGAGGAACGTCCCGTCGCGGGTCATCCCGGTCACGATCGCGAGCTTGGGATGGACCGGGTTGGTGTAGTGGAAGCGGGTCACCAGCAGCCCGCGGTCCAATCCGCCGATCAGCTCGTCGCGGCTCGCCGACCCGGCGTCCATGACCATGTTGAGCGGGAACGGACCCCACGGGTTCGGGGCCGGCAGGCCGTGACCGGTGGACGCGACGCCGTCCCGCGACGCCGTCTGCGCGTCGTACACGACGCCCCGGCAGATGCCGCCGTTCGACCAGCTCGACGCGCTGCTTGGCGACGCCCTCGAAGTCGAACGGCGAGGGGCAGCCCGGCCGGGTCGTGGCCGTCGTCGACGATCGTCACGAGATCGCTGCCGATCCGCTTGCCCGGCTCGGCGAAGCTGCGCTCCTCCTGGACCGCGAGCGCCGAGAAGCCGAGGTAGCCGAGCATGTCCAGGAGGTCGACCACCGCGTACTCCTCGAGCACGACGGGGTAGTCGCCGGGGTCGACGAGGATGGCATCCGAAGTCGCCCGCGCCTTCTCGGCGGCCTCGCGACCGAGCGCCCCGGCGTCGATCGTGGAGGCGTCGACCGCCGCGGCCTCGGCGTAGCCGCTGCCACCGCCCGGACCCATCGAGACCGTGATCAGCTGCGCGGTCGTCCGGGTGCCGGCGGCGCGGACGCCCTTCGAGTTCGCGACCGCGGTCGACTCGAGGCTCGTCGCGAACGACCCGTAGGCGGTCACGCCGGCCGCGTCCGCGGCACCGATGACGGCCCGGGCCGCATCCGCCCGGAACTCCGGGCTGGCCGAGGCGGTCGTCGGGCTGTAGGCGGCCGCGACCTCTTGGATCTCGGTCGGGCCGGGCAGGCCGCCCCAGTCGTCGAGCTCCTCGACGACGCGGGCGATGGCGATCGCGTTGTCGGCCAGGCGGCGCAGGCCCTCGGGGTCGGTCCGGCCGGACGAGGCGACCCCGACGCGTTTGCCGACGACGACCCGCAGGTTGATCGTGACGTTGGTCTCGGCGACGTTCTGGTGGATCTCGCTGTTGGCGAACCGGGTCAGCGCGGACTCCTCGCTGGAGACCAGGACCTCGGCCTCGGTGACGCCGTCGCCGGTCGCCAGCGCGAGCGTGGCCTCGGCCAGGGCGAGGGCGTCGCCGGCTCGATCGTCGTGCATCAGCGCCCGCCTACCACTTGCCGACCCCGACCTGGACGTCGCGGAAGCGGGCGCCCGGCACGGCGTGACCGACGTGGCCGGTCTGGCCCGGCTCGCCCTTGCCGCAGTTCGGGGTCCCGAGCATGACGTAGCTCCGCTCGTCCCCGACCGCGTCGCAGGAGCGCCAGAACTCGTAGGTGATCCCGGTGTAGGTCGGGTTCTTGAACAGCCGGCCCTTCTTGCCGCCCTTGATCTCGTAGGCGACCTCCGTCGCGAACTGGAAGTTCAGGCGGCGGTCGTCGATCGACCACGACCGGTTGGACGCGAGGTACAGGCCGTCGTCCGTGTCGGCGACGATCTCGTCGAGGCTCATCCCGGGCTTGGGCAGGAGGTTGATGTTGGTCATCCGGATCAGCGGGATGCGGTTCCAGCCGTCGGCGCGCATCGCCCCGCCGCTCTGCCGGCCGATGCGGGGCGCCGTCTCGCGGCTCGTGAGGTAGCCGACGAAGATCCCGTTCTTGACCAGAGGCACGGCCTGGGCCGCCACCCCCTCGTCGTCCCAGCCGAAGGTGCCCATCCCGCCGGGCGCCGTCGCGTCGGCGACGATGTCGATGAGGTCCGAGCCGTAGCGGAAGCCCTCGTCGAGCTTGTCGGTCGTCAGGAAGCTCGTGCCGGCGTACGACGCCTCGGTCCCGAAGACGCGATCGAGCTCCGTCGGATGGCCGCACGACTCGTGGACCTGGAGATAGAGCTGCGAGGGATCGAGCACGATCGTGTAGCGGCCGGACGGGCACTGGGGCGCCGTCAGCAGCGCGACCGCCTCGTCGGCCAGCGGCTCGGCGTGGGCGGCCAGGCCCAGACCCTGGATGTACTCGTAGCCGGCCGCCTGCCAGCCACCACCCGAATCCGGGAAGCTCCGGCGCTGATGCTCGTCGCCGTCGATGGCGTTGGCCTCGACCGCCGCACCGACGTGGGTGATGACCTGCTCGGTCAGGCTGCCATCGGTCGCGGCGAAGGTCTTCCACTCGCGCTGGGCGGCGTAGCTCGACTCGGTGAACGCGATGCCCTTGACCCGGGCGGCCGCTTCGTCGGCGGCCAGCAGGTCCGCGATCTTCGTCTCGAGCGGGACCGTGAACGGGTCGACCTGCCAGGGGGTCTCGAACGTCCCTCGGGCCGGCGGCCGATCGTCCAGGCGCGTCCGATCGCGCAGGGCGGTGGCGCTGGCCCGGGCGATCCGGACCGCCTGCGCCGCGACCCGGTCCGCTTCGGCGGCGGTCAGGACGTGTGAGGCCGCGAACCCCCACGCGCCGTCGACGAGGACGCGGACGCCGAACCCCTCGCTCTCACCCGACGCGACGCCTTCGACCCGCCCCGACTTGACCGCGATGCTCTCCTCCAGCCGCCGGACGACGCGCACGTCGGCGTAGGTCGCGCCCTGGACGGAGGCTGTGTCGAGGGCGCGATCGGTCAGATCTGGCATGGGCGCCGGAGCCTAGCAGAGGGAACTCCGGATGACATGCTGGGCGTTTGCCCTAGTGCGGTGCGGTGCGGTGTGGGTGGGTGAGTGGCTGCCGGCCGAGCCGCCCGGACCCGGGTCAGAACGTCGCCCGGCCGGCGACCGCCTGGATGGTCAGGTACAGGCCGAGACCGAAGACGAGGGTCGCCGCCGCGAGGGGGACGACGCCGCTGACCCGCCCCAGGGGTGAGCTCGCATCCACCCGATCGAGCCGGCCGCGGGCCAGGACAAGCGCGAGCCCGATCCCGCCCATGACCAGGGCCATGCCGAGGCCGAACGCGACCACCAGCACGAACCCGAACGCCGGCCGCCCCGCCGCGATCGAGCCGAGCAGGATCAGCAGGGCGCTCGTCGACGGGATCAGGCCGCCGGCCAGCCCGAGGACGAACAGGCTCCGCCACGAGATCGTGGTGCCGGCCGGCGGCAGGTGGGTGTGGGCGACGCCGCCATGGCTGTGCTCACCGATGGCCGTTTCGTCCGGCGCGTGCTCGTGGTCTGACGCGTGCTCGTGGTCGTGCTCGTCGCCATGGTCGTGGGCGTGCTGGTGAGCCCGCGCCGCGGACCGGACGCGCCACCGGCGCCGGCCCTCGCCGAACAGCATCCAGCCGCCGATGGCCACGATCGACACCGCGGCGATCACGGGCGCCGCCTTGACCACGACGTCCGGCGGCAGGATCCCTCCCGCGCCGACCACGATGGCGGCGAGGACGAGGATGCCGAGCGTGTGCGACAGCGTCACGGACAGGCCCAGGCCGGCCGCGTGCAGCGGCGTCCCGCGGGTCCCGACGAGGTAGGCCGCCATCAGGGTCTTGCCGTGACCGGGCGTGAGGGCGTGGCCCGCACCGAGCGCCGCCGCGGTCAGGATCGACACGAGCAGGACGAACGGTGAGAGGTCCGCCGAGCGGAAGATCGACGGGAGGTCGCCGCTGCCGACGCCGCCCGGCACGGACCCGGCGGGCGCCGCAGGGATCGCCACGGCGGGCGCGGCCGTCGCCACGGGACGCCCTGGCGCAGCCGACGGCCCGGCGACGGCGACGACGGGCGCCGCGTCGTCCAGCGGCGTCGCGTCGGGGATGTCGAAGGCGGCCAAGGTCGGGCCGCCGGGCGTCGCGACGACAGTCACGGCCCCGTCGTCGAGCGCCTGGGTCAGCAGGTTCGTCGGGTAGTGGGTCAGGCGGAGCGACGTGCTGGCCGTGCGCAGCTCGCCGGCCGTCGCGGCCAGGGTGACGCCGGAGCCGGTGGTCACGATCTCGCGCCAGCCGAGGCGATCCGGCGATGAGCGGTCCGCGTAGGCGATCCGACTGCCGGCGCCCAGCGGTGCGGCCAGCGTCACGTCGAAGCCGCACACCATCCGCATCGTGGAGAGGCCGCCGACGCCGGCCGGGAACGTGAGACCTGCCTTGTCGAGCACGAGCGCCTGGGCGGCCCCATCCACGGTCAGGCTGAGGTCGGGTCGCAGCTGCGTGCAGGCTGTCTCGCGACCCACGTTCGCCTCGTCGTCGGACACCTCGCCGTCGCCATCGGTATCGAACCCGAGGCGGGCCTGGAAGGTCGGGATCTCCGCCTGGTCGATGACCACGTCCAGCCGGATCCGATCGGGCTCGACGCGGATCCCGGCGTAGTGGTTGATCGTGAAGTTGCCGAGCGGGTGGGCGGCGGCGATGGCGGGGACGACGAGCATCGCGGCCACCGCGACGAGGACACCGACCGCAACGCGACGGCCACGGAGGATGCCCGTCATCGGAGCGCGGCCAGCTGCTCGCGCGCCAGCGTCGCCGCCAGCGGGTCGAAGCTGGCGTCCAGCGCGAGCGCGTTCGTGAGCAGCGTCCGGGCGCGGGTCGCGTCGCCGAGGGCGGCGGCGATCATGCCGGCGTGGTAGTACAGCTTCGCGTCGTGCGTCCCGAACGCGAGCGCGGTGGTCATCGCGGTGTCGGCCTCCGCCGGGCGGTGGTTGGCCAGCAGTGCCCAGGCGAGGGCATCGTACCCGTAGACGTCCTTCCGGCCCCCGATCTCGGCCTGGGCGAGCTCGAGGGCACGGCCCGGATCGTCGCCCGATCCGGCCAGGTAGAGGGCGAGGGTCCGGTCGTAGACGTTGGCGTTCGTGCCCGCCAGCCGGGCGATCGCCAGGACCGTCTTGCGGTCGTCGGCCTCGCGCCGGGCATCGCCACTGGCGGCGCGCATGCGGTAGAGGTCGGCGCGCCGTGCCAGGAACTCGGGCAGCGGCACGATGGCGATCGCCGTCGAGACCTCGGCGATCGCGTCGTCCAGCCGGCCATCGGCCGCGGCGACCCGGCCGAGGCCCCAGTGCGCCAGGTGGAAACGCGGGTCGGCCTTGACGGCCGCTGCGTAGGCCGCAGCCGCGCCTTTCCGGTCGCCCGTGCCGATGAGGGTGTCCCCCAGCTGGTACTCGTACCAGGCCAGGCCGCTGCCGACGATGGACTCGGCCTTGGCCGCTGCGAGGGCCGCACGGGACTGCTTGACGGCCTCGACCGTCTTGCCCTGGACGAAGGCCAGGTGGCTGATCCGGACGCGGGCGGCTGCCGAGTCGTCCAGAGCGATGAGCCGGGCGTACGCCTTGCCGGCGGCGGGCACGTCACCGAGCTCGAGCGCCGCGTCGCCAAGGGTCGCGATCGCGGTCCCGTCGTCCGGGCTGTTCGCCAGGATCGCCTCGGCGTTCGCCCGGGCGGCCGTGAACTGGTGGAGGGCCACCTGGATGACCCCGCGGTAGTCGAGCGCCAGCGGGTAGTCCTCGTATGCCTTGAGGGCGCCGTCGACGGCGGCGCCGGCCGCGACATATGCGCCGATGTCGCCGGTCGCCCGGGCGAGCTCGATCTCCGACGCGGCCAGCCGCGTCGCGCTGATGAAGTCGCGCGGGCTGACGGTGAACCGGTCGCCCCAGAACGTCACGTTGGCGCGGATCCGCGCCAGGTCGGCATCGGTCCCGACCACCACGGCCGGCGCGATCGGGTCGAAGTTCGCGGCCCCGCCGTCCGCCGCGGGATCGGCGTCATCGGTCGTGACAGCGGGTGCCGACGCCGGCCCGGGCACGGTCAGGCCGCGCGGCAGGACCTGGGCGACGATCGCGATCGCGACGGTCAGGAGGAGCACGGCGAGGGGGACTCGCGGGAGGCCGGTGAGGTGGCGGCTGAGGGTGGTCATGTGTCTGTGCGTCCCTGCGTTCGGTCGGGCTGAGGAGTGGTGCGTCCCGGACCGACCGGTGGCCGGTCCGGGACACGGATCGGTCAGTGCGGTCCGGCGAGGTAGGGGAACGTGGCCCGGAACGTCGCGTCGTTGGCGTTGACGCCATCGCTCGTGACGTTGCCGTGGGTGAGCAGCGAGAACTCGGCGTTGATCACGTCGTCGCTGAGCCGGCGTCCGTTGAGGAAGCCGGCGTTCAGGCCGAGCTTGATCGTGAGGGTGTCCGGGGTCAGGACGTTGGCGATGCCCCGGATCTCGGCCGCCGTGTAGTTCGAGGCCGCGTTGACCTCGAGCACGTGGTCGATGGCGGTCATCGTCGCGATGACGTTGTCGCGGTCGAACGAGCGGTCATCGCTCGGGCGAAGGCGGTTGGCCGCCTCCTTCTCCGCGTTGGTGTTGTTGAACACCGTGTTGATCGCCGGGCGGCCCATGCGCTCGACCTGCTGGTAGACCCCGTGGGATCGCTGCAGGACGGTCGCCCAGATGCCGACCGTCTTGCCGGTCCCGCCCAGGCGGGCATTCGGGACTTCGATGGCGATCGAGCTGACGTTGGTGCCCTTGAAGGTGTCGACGCCGGTGAAGCCACCGAGGAGGACGCCCAGGTCGGTCGAGCCGCCGAGCAGCTGCTTCTTGAACTCGACGAAGCCCGGCAGGTCGAAGAAGAACGGATCGTCGCGGACACCGGCGAAGGCCTTGCCGCCGCCGGTGATGTGGGCGACCCGGAGGGAGGTGCGCTTGTAGGTCGTGGTCGTGCCGTGGGCGACCGTGGTCCCGACCCACCCGTTCGTCCGGGCCGAGGCGCCGGTGGACCGCTTGATCGTGTAGTCCTGGACCACGTTGCCGCTGGACAGCGTGCGGGTGTTGCCGAACTTCACCCGGTAGGCGAGATCGGCGTACGAGTTGAGGTTGCGATCGATGTTGAACTGGTAGATGGCCCCGGAGTCGAACCGGGCCGTCTTGCTGTCGGCCGGGCTCGTCAGCGGATTGACGTTGAGGACGAGCGTCGTCCCGCCGGCCGACTTGAACGCGTACAGGTCGGTGATGTCGAGACGATGGTTGGCCTTGGTGGTCGGAGCATCGAGGTGGTCGGCCGCGCTCACGAGGAGCGTTCCGGCGCCGATGGACGCCACCAGTCCGGCGAGGGCCAGGAGGCCCACGGACGTTGCGGCGCGTCGATACGGTTTCATCAGGTCTGGAAGACCTCCATTGGGGTGCTGCTGGACGATGGGCGTGGGCGTGGATCGATCGGCAGGCTCGACCTCCCTCCTGCGACTGCGGGCTGTGCGCCGTTCTCTCCCCGGCGCCTGCGATGTATTCGCGGCACCGCGGCCCATGGATGACCGGGCCGGACGCGTCGGACGGTCGGCTACACTCGGGGCGTGACTCGACCTGGGCGGCCCTCCCGTGGCTGGTTCATCACGCTCGAGGGCCCGGAGGGAGCCGGCAAGACGACCCAGACGACCGCGCTCGCCGAGCATCTCGAGGGGCGTGGCCTGGACGTCCACGTCACCCGGGAGCCGGGCGGTACCTGGCTCGGCGAACGTCTCCGCGAGGTGCTCCTGGCGCGGACCGATCCGGTCTCCCCGACCGATCCGCTGACGGACGCGCTCCTCTTCAACGCCGCCCGCCGCCAGCTCGTGACCGAGGTCATCCGGCCGGCGCTGGATGCGGGCAGGACGATCGTCTGCGCCCGCTTCGCCGACTCGACGCTCGCCTACCAGGGCTACGGCGCCGGCGTCCCGCTCGAGACCCTGCGCACGCTCGAGGCCACCGCGACGGACGGCCTCAGGCCCGACCTGACGATCGTCCTCGACGTGCCCGTCGAGATCGGCCTGGCGCGCAAGGCGCCCGGCGACGTCACGCGCTTCGAAGCCGAGTTCGACCTGGCCTTCCACCGGCGCGTCCGCGACGGGTTCCTCGCCCTCGCGGCGGCCGAGCCCGAACGTTTCGTCGTCGTCGACGCGGGTCGCCCTGCGCCGGAGGTGGCGCTCGCCGTGGCCGCGGCGGCCGACCGGCTGGCCGTCGCCGATGAACCGAAACACACCGCGATGCGCACAACGGGATGACACAGGCGGACGGGCCGCTCCGGCTCCGCGCTTCATCCGCGACGGATGAGGCGGACCGGGCCGTGCTCGTGCGTCTGGCCGACGGAGAGCTCGATGCTCTCGAGGACCTGTATGACCGCTACAAGACGATGGCCTTCTCGATCGCCTACCGCATCACGAATGACACGACCATGGCCGAGGACGTCGTCCAGGACGCGTTCCTGGGCGCCTGGCGGAATGCCGCCCGCTACGTCGAAGGCCGCGGCAGCGTGAAGACGTGGCTGCTGTCGATCGTCCACCACCGGGCGATCGATGCCATCCGGCGCCGCCGGCCGACGACCGAGCTGCCCGATCTCGAGCTGCCGCCGCCCCCCGCCTTCACGCTTCCCGACGTCTGGGCCGAGGTCGCCGCCGGTCTCGATGCGGACACCGTCCGCGAGGCGCTGGGGGTCCTGTCCGACGTCCAGCGCCAGGCCATCGAGCTCGCCTACTTCGGCGGATTGACCCAGCAGGAGATCGCCGATCGGACGGGCACGCCCCTCGGCACCGTCAAGAGCCGGATGCGCCTGGGCCTGCTGGCCATGCGCCGAGCCCTGGAAGCAGGTTCCACATGACCGGATCCAACGGGGTGCGCGTCCTGACCTGCGACGAGGTCAGGGAGATGGCCGGTGCGTTCGTCCTCGGGGCGCTCGACCCCGCCGAGGACGCGTCCGTCCGCGCCCACCTGGAGACCTGCGAGGACGCCCATGCCGAGATCGCCGAGCTGGGCGGTGTGCTGCCGGCCCTCGCCGAGAGCGTGCCGGTGGTCGAACCGCCGGCCGGCCTGAAGGGACGGATCATGGCGGCGGCCGCGGCCGACCTCGAGACCCGGTCTGGGGCAACGCCGGTCGTGGCACCGACCCCTGGGGAGGCCTGGGCGCCGGATGCCGCGATGGCCGCCGAAGACAACGCCGCGCTCGAGATCGCGGCGGTGGCCTCGGTCGCCGGTGCCCCGGAGCCCTTCGCCTTCCCGGACGCCGGCGAGATCGCCGCGATCGAGACCGGGACCGTGGCACCGGCCACCCCGGAGCCGATCCCGTTCCCGGTCGGGACCGAGCGCGCGGCGCGCCGCCGGACACCGATCAGCTCGTGGGTCCTGCGGATCGCCGCCGTCGTCGCGATCGTCGGGCTCGCCGGCTGGAACTTCCTGCTGCGGAACCAGCTGGACGCCGCGCAGAGCTACGAGCAGAGCGTGGCCGCCGTGATCGAGGCCGCCGGCCAGCCCGGCGCGCTGACCGCGATCCTGACCCCGGATGCCGGGACGGGAACGGGCGTCGCCGCGATCAGCTCGGCCGGGCAGGTCACGCTGGCGATGCAGGACCTCGCCGCGACGAGCGGCGCGACGGTGTACACGACGTGGGCCATCGGCCCCGACAACGTCCCGGTCGCCCTCGGTGACTTCACGGTCGGGGGGTCAGGCACGGCGTCGTTCGCGGCCGCCGGCCCACCCGTCGCGCCCGGCGTCGTCATCGCGCTGACCCTCGAACCCGGGCCTGGAGCCACCGCGCCGACCGGCCCGGTCGTCTCGAAGGGCCCCGCGACCTAGACCCGGCGCGGGCCTCAGTCCCCCGTCGGCGCCCCCGACCCGACCATCCCGCGACCGTCGCTGCGGGCCTTGTCGAGCGCCGCGGTCGCCGCGGCGATGATCGCCTGGGCGTCCTCGCCGTCGGCCGGGAAATGAGCCACGCCGGCCGAGACCGAGACGACGCGGCCGCCGACCGCGGGCAGGGCCGCGATGCCCTTGAGGACCCGGTGCGCGACGACCGATCCCGCCGAGCCGGGCGCCACGACGACGAACTCGTCGCCACCGATCCGCCCGACGGTGTCGACCAGCCGGACCGACTCGGCAAGGACGGCCGCCACCTGGCGCAGCACGTCGTCGCCGGCCTCGTTGCCGCCGTCCCGGTTCGTCGCCCGGAAGTCGTCGACGTCGAACATGACGAACGAGACCTCGTCGCCGGCCCGGCCGGCCCGGGCGATCTCCAGCTCGAGGACGCGGCCGACCGTCCGCTCGTTGGCGATGCCGGTCAACGGATCCGTGTGCGCCATCCGCTCGAACCACTCGGATCGCTCGGCCGCCGTCGATCCGAGACGCGAGCGGTCGATGGCGATGGCCGCCAGCGAGGCCAGCGCCTGGAGCGTCTCGCGCTCCCTCGCGTCGAGCGCGTGCGGGGCGGGCCAGGACAGGCCCATCGAGCCGAGCGAGACATCGACGCCGCCGCTGGACACGAGGAGGGGCAGGTACGCGCCGATGAATGTCGTGCCGTCCGGCCCGGTCGCCTCGCGATCGAACGTGGCGATGCGGCTCGTGGCGGCGGTCGCGAAGCCGTGCGTCGGGTCGAGGACCTCGGTCGCCAGGCGGGCACCGGCGCCGGCGTCGATCCCGACGACCGCGGCCGGATGGAGACCGGGCCGATCGGGATCCTGGACGAGCACCGCGCCCATCGGAGCGTGGAGCGCGGCCGCGGCCGCGGCGAGGATGGCGTCAAGGCTGGCATCGAGGTCGCCGCTGCGCGCGATCGACTCGATCGCGCCGGCGAGGGCGGTGCGCAGGTCGCTGGTCTGGGGGTCGGTCGACACGTGGGGACTCCTGCACGCGACTTCTAACGGAGGCCGCATCGTACACCCCGACCCGGCGCACGCAGCCCATCAAGGGCCGCACATCACAACGTTGACCACGGTGGATGCGGCATCGATACTCCGCGCGTGAAGTTAGTCGTCGCCATCGTCCACAACGAGGACGCCGGGGCCCTCGTCAGCGCCCTTCTCGAAAAGGAGTTCCGCGCCACGCGTCTGCAGAGCTCCGGCGGGTTCCTCAAGCAGTCGAACGCGACGATCATCCTGGGCGTCGAGGACGCCGACGTGGACGAGGTCATGGGTGTCGTCCGGACCAACTGCACGTCCCGGACGCAGGTCGTCAACCCGATGCCGCCGATCATGGAGCCCGGCGAGTTCTTCATGCCGTACCCGCTCGAGGTCGAAGTCGGCGGCGCGACCGTGTTCGTCCTGCCGGTCGAGCGATTCGAGCGGCTCTGACCGCGATGGTCGACGTCGAGGTCGTGTGGCCGATGGTTCGCGCCGAACGCTCGTGACCCTGACGGCGACGTGGGTCGACGCCCTCGAAGCGGGCGCTCCGGACGTCGTCGCCGCCTGGCGGAGCATCGAGGACGGGTCGGTCGCCTCGGTCCGGCGGGAGGTCCACCGGCGGTCCGGCGACGGCACGGCCGAGTCGATCGCCACGCAGCTCGGCGCGCTGGCCGTCGCGCTCGCCGACTACGTCGAGGCCGTCCCGGAGCCCGTCCTGCGGCTGCCCGGTGGCGAGGCCGACTGGAACGTGGCGCAGACGATCGGCCACGCCTGCGACGCCCGTGCCGGCCTGTCTCTCGCCGCCGCGCTCGCGGCCCGTGGCCGCTGGCCGGCCGAGGCGCCCGACGTCGTTCCCGGGCGTGCCCGGCGCACCGGACGCGGACGAGCCGACGCTCCTTCGCCGGATCGCCCAGAGCCAGCGCCTGGTCGAGCGCGCCGCCCGGACGGTCGCCGGCCACGAGACGACGCCCTGTCCCCTCCGGCATCCGCTCGTCGGGCAGCTGCTCTGTGGCGAGTGGCTGGTCTTCGCCGGCGTCCACGACCTGATGCACCTCGAGCAGTTGCACGCTCTCGCGACCCGGATCGGAGACCCCGCATGAGTCCCTTTCGCCCCGACCTCATCGATTGCTGGATGTTCCGCGTCGGGATGACGTCCCGTGCCGTCGAGCGGCCGGAGATCCTGCTCATCAAGCGGTCGCCGGGGCGCATCCTGCCCGGCCTGTGGCAATGCGTCTCGGGCTCGCTCGAACCGGGCGAGCGCGTCACCGCCGGCGCGTTGCGCGAGCTGGCCGAGGAGACCGGCTTCGGGCCGGACGCGATCGAGGCGTTCTACGACCTCGACCTCGTGAACCAGTTCCACGAGCCGTCCTACGACGCGATCGTCACGTCCGCGGTCTTCGCGGTCCGCCTCAAGCCGGGCGCCGAGCCGCGCCTGTCCAGCGAGCACGACGACGCCCGCTGGCACGATCTCGACGAAGCGCACCAGCAGGTCATCTGGCCGGGCTACCGGACCGCCATCGAGCGGATCCGCGACGACCTGTCCGAGCCGGAGCGCGCCGGCTGGTTCGAGCTGACCCTCGACGGAGCCCGGGCCGGGTCGGACCTCGGGTCGCCGAAGCTGACGCGCTGGTAGACTCGGGTTCGACAGGCAGCCCACCGTGAGGCGGCACAGGAGGGCCACGTGATCGAGCGTACCGAGACCCCCTCCGCGACCCCGGCCACGAGTGCCGCGTCGCGACGCGTGTTCCGGTCCAAGGTGGACACGATCCGCCCGACCTACGGCTTCGAGGACGTCTCGCTTGCGCCGGGCACCGACACGATCGAACCGTCCGACGTCGATCTCGCCCAGGTCTTCTGCGGCATCGACCTCGCGATCCCGATCCTCGCGTCCGCCATGGATGCGGTCGTCGATGCGCGGATGGCTGGGGCGATGGCGCGACTCGGAGGCCTCGCGATCCTCAACCTCGAGGGCGTCCAGGCGCGCTACGACGAGCCGGACGAGATCCTCGCCCGGATCGCGGCGGCGGCCGACGACGAGGTCCAGGACCTGCTCGCGGAGGTCTACCTGCAGCCGATCCGCGAGGAGCTGATCGCACGCCGGCTCGACGAGATCCACGCCGCGGGATCGCGCGCCGCCGTTGCCGCGACACCCGGCGCCGCCCGCCGGTTCGGGCCGTATTGCGCGGAGCATGGCGCTGACCTGTTCCTCGTCCAGAGCCAGGTGTCGTCCGCCCGCCACCTCGCGACGGAGTACGACCCGCTGTCGCTCGCGGACTTCACCCGGTACATGCCCATCCCGGTCGCCGTCGGCAACACGACCAATGCCGAGGCGGCGTTCGCGCTGATGGAACAGGGCGCGGCGGCGGTCTTCGTCGGGGTCGGGCCGGGCGCGGCGTGCACCACGCGCGAGGTCCTCGGGATCGGCGTGCCCCAGGTCACGGCCATCAGCGACGTCGCCGCGGCTCGTGACGCGTTCCACCTCGACACCGGCCGGTACGTTCCGGTCGTCGCCGACGGCGGGATGCGCCGCGGCGGCGAGCTGGCCAAGGCGATCGCGGCGGGCGCTGATGCGCTGATGATCGGCTCGCCCCTGGCCCGTGCCGAGGAGGCCCCGGGCCGCGGCACGAACTGGGGCATGGCCGCCCCGTCACCCACGTTGCCGCGCGGCACGCGGATCAAGGTCGGGACCGTCGGCACGCTGGAACGGATCCTGCTCGGTCCGGCCCACGTCACCGATGGCTCGGAGAACCTGGTCGGCGCGCTCCGGCAGTCGATGGCGGCGCTCGGCGCCCGGACCATCCGCGACATGCAGCGGGTCGAGATGGTCTACGCGCCGTCCACCCAGACCGAAGGCAAGTCCTGGCAGCGGAGCCGCTGAACCGATGATGCCCGCGACCGCGTCCACGGCCGATCGAACCCGGCGACTCGCCACCGCGCTCGCCTCCGCGGCCCTCGTCGCGATCCTCGTCGGGGCCTGCTCGACCCCGACGACCGGCGCCGGCTGGACGCTCGGGCCGACCCTGTCGAGCGCGCCGTCGGCCGCTGCGTCGGCGGCTCCCTCCGCGGCCGCCTCGCAGCCCGCGAGCGCCGCCCCGAGCGCATCGCCGGCACCCTCGCCGTCGCCGTCGGCCGCTCCGTCGGCCTCGGTCGAGCCGTCCCCGTCGGGCTCCGCCGAGGCGTCCGGGTCGCCGGAGCCGTCCGGGTCGCCGGAAGCGTCCGGATCGCCCGAACCGCTCGAGTCGGCGACCAACTGACCGCGCCGGTCCTGAGCCCCGGCCGCCACGACACGATGGAGGACGACCTCGTCGCGTCGGGCCGCTTCGCCCGGATCGAGATGCTCGGCGCCCAGAGCGGCGCGGCCCGCGCCGTGACCGTCGGGTTCGTCGAGGACGACCCGGCCGACCCGGCCGGCGCCATCCTCGTCGCGGCCGGTTCGCCCGAGACGGCCTGGGCGCGGAACCTGGAGGCCGATCCGCGGTGCCGCGTGCGCGTCGGCGACCGGACGTTCGACGCCGTCGCCGAGCCCCTCGCGCGCGAGGACCACGTCCGCACCATCCGCGACCTGATCCTGCGCTACGGCACACCGTCCGAGGGTCTCGGGCGCGGACCGTCCTTCCGCCTCCGCCCGGTCACGACCGGCGCCGGATGACCGTCAGCGTCGACCTTGACACGCGGATCGCCCGCACCCCGGCGGAGGTCTTCGCCGCGCTCGTCGACGTCGAGCGCTATCCGGGCTGGCTGATCGCGTCGGGCATCGTCAAGGTCGAGCGGCTCGACGGCGGCCCGCTCGCCGTCGGGTCCGGCCTACGGATCCACCAGACAGTGGCCGGCCGGTCCACGATCCTCGACGGCAAGGTGACGGTCCTCACGCCCGCCGCGGCCTTCGGCCTGCGCGGCAAGGACAAGGACGGGGTCACGATCGAGATCGACGCCGTGCTCGCGCTGGACGACCTGGCCACCCGCCTGCGCTGGTCGCTCCGGCTGGGGCTGCCGTTGCGCTACCGGATGTTCGAATCGATGGTCGCTCCGCAGGCGAAGCGCGCCGCCGCCCTGGACCTCGAGGCGTTCAAGCAGCGGCTGGAGATCGGCACCGAAGGCTGAGTCCGATCCGCCGAGCGGGCGTTCCGCCGCCACCGGCATCGACAAGTGTCCATCCCCGCGCGCGCCGGATGCCGGTGCCGCCGCCCCACGCCGGGCGCCTACCGTCCTGACATCGGGATCCCGCCACGGGACGACCGGCAGGAAGGAGTCAGGCGTCATGTTCCATCCCAACCAGCTCCGCACCGGCGAACCGATCCTCATCGCCGAGCCCGCCCCATCGCGCGCCTGCCTCGTGGCCGGCTGCACGTGCAAGGACGCCCGGATCGTGTCCCATCGCCGCGCCGCGTTCTACGCGGCCGTCGCCCGCCGGTCGGGCGAGACCGCAGACCGGATCATCGCCGCCGAAGACGGCTGGCGGATCCCCACCTTCGAAGGAGCCTGAACCGCCATGTCTCTGACCGGGTCCACCACCGTCCCGCGCTACGCCCAGCGACGCGGGACCCGCGGCTTCGCGGCCTTCGTGACGCTCCTCGCCGGGTTCGTCGTCCTCGCCGTCGGCCTCGTCGTCCTGCCCTCGACCTCCCTCGACTCGGATGCCCTCACGTGGCTGGTGCCGCTGACCGTCGCCTTCGGTCTCGGCCACGTCGTCGCGGCCTACGGGCTGATCCGCCGCCGCGACTGGAGCCGGAACCTCGTCGGCTATCTCGCCGCGATCGGCATCGGCGTGGCCGCCTACGGCCTGCTGCTGGCGCTGACCGGCCTCGACCCGATCGGGGCGACGAGCACGCTGCCGTCCGCCCGGGCATGGGCCGACGGGCTGGGCCTGATGATCTGGCTGATCGGCGCTGTGGCTGGTGGCGGCGCGGTACGCCTTCAAGGGCATCACGCCGGAACGCCACGCAGCCCGGCCGTCGCCCCGCCTCGGCGCGGCAGCCACGGCCATCTGACCCGACCGGATCGCGAAACCGCCGGCGGGAGCCTCGAGACCGAGGTCCCGCCGGTCGTCATGTCCGGCTCCGGCGGCCGGGCTATCCTCGGGTCGTGGCCACCGAGACCCTCAGCCTGTACGAGCGCGCCGGCGGCGAGCCGTTCTTCGAGGCCCTCGTCGCGCGCTTCTACGCCGGCGTGGCCGACGACCCCTTGCTGCGACCGATCTACCCGGAGGCGGACCTGGCGCCCGCCACGCGACGGCTGACGCTGTTCCTGATCCAGTACTGGGGCGGCCCGACGACCTACGACGCCGAACGCGGCCACCCGCGCCTCCGGATGCGCCACGCCCCGTTCGCGATCGGTCCGGCCGAGCGCGACCGCTGGCTGGTCCACATGCGCGCGGCGATGGCGGACCTGTCGCCTCCGGACGACATCGCGGCGGAGCTCGAGCGCTATTTCGCGATGGCCGCCGAGGCGATGCGCAACCGCGGCTGAGGGGGACCCGGCCCGGACCCGCCCGGGTACACTGCCCGGACAGGCAGGGAGGATCCGATCGGACGATGACCCAGGCGACGGACGGCGGGGATGACGAGGCGGCGAGTCGGGTAGCCGGGCAGGCGGCGGACACTCCCCGGCAGCGCGGCAAGACCATCTACGGCGAGGCCGCCAACGCGGGTCATCGCGTGCTCGCCCCGGACGACGCCGAGGTCGAGGCCTATCTCGAGACCGCCCTCAAGGCGGCTCCCACCCACGACCGCTCGGGCGAGGCGGGGCCGGCCGGCGCCGACCGCACGGCGCCCGGCACCGTCGTCGTCCTCGACTTCGGCAGCCAGTTCGCCCAGCTCATCGCGCGTCGCGTCCGCGAGCTCGACGTCTACTCGGAGCTGCTGCCGTTCGACACGCCCTACGACGAGCTCGAACGCCGCGGCGCGCGCGCGATCATCCTGTCGGGCGGACCGAACTCGGTCTACGACGAGGGCGCGCCCCGGCCGGATGCGGCCATCTGGGCCGGCCGGATCCCCGTCCTGGGCATCTGCTACGGCGCCCAGCTGATGGCCCACGAGCTCGGTGGCGACGTCATCCCGTTCGACCACCGCGAGTACGGCCCGGCCAACGTCAGCATCACCTCGGACGAGCCGCTGTTCGGCGGCATCGAGCGCGAGCAGCCGGTCTGGATGAGCCACGGCGACTCCATCTCGCGGCTGCCCGAAGGGTTCCGCTCGACCGCCCAGACCGACTCGACGCCGTACGCCGGGATCGTCGACGCGAGCCGCAACCTGTACGGCATCCAGTTCCACCCCGAGGTCGTCCACACCCCGCGCGGCAAGGACATCCTGCGCAACTTCGTGGTCGACATCGCCGGTGTCTCGCCGACCTGGACGGCGGCCAACTTCATCGAGACGACCGTCACCGGCATCCGCGACCGGGTCGACGCGCATGCGCGCGAGACCGGCTCGGACGGCCTGGTCATCTGCGCGCTGTCGGGCGGCGTCGATTCCGCGGTGGCCGCCGCGCTCGTCCATCGCGCGGTCGGCGACCGGCTGACCTGCATCTACGTCGACCACGGCCTGATGCGCAAGAAGGAATCGGAGCTGCTCCGGGTCACCTTCGAGCGCGACCTCGGCATGAACCTCGTCATGGTCGACGCGCGCGAGCGCTTCCTGGCCCGGCTGGCCGGCGTCGAGGACCCCGAGGAGAAGCGCCGGATCATCGGCGACGAGTTCATCCGCGTCTTCGAGGAGGAGGCGACGAAGCTCGGCCGGATCGACTTCCTGACCCAGGGCACGCTCTACCCGGACGTCATCGAGTCGGCGACCTCCGAGACCAAGGCCGCCCAGAAGATCAAGACCCACCACAACGTCGGCGGGCTGCCGGCAGACCTCCGGTTCAAGCTCATCGAGCCGCTGCGCTACCTGTTCAAGGACGAGGTCCGGCGGGTCGGCCTCCAGCTCGGCCTGCCCGAGGCGATGGTCCTGCGCCAGCCGTTCCCGGGCCCGGGCCTCGCCATCCGGATCATCGGCGAGGTCACGGCGGAGCGGCTCGACACCCTGCGCGAGGCGGACTGGATCGTCATCGACGAGATCAAGGGCGCCGGCCTCTATCGGAGCCTGTGGCAGTCGTTCGCGATCCTGACCCCGGTCCGCTCGGTCGGCGTGATGGGCGACGGCCGGACCTACGCCAACGTCGTCGCGATCCGGGCCGTCACCAGCGAGGACGGGATGACCGCCGACTGGGCCAAGCTCCCGTACGACGTCCTGGGCAAGATCTCGTCGCGCATCGTCAACGAGGTCGCCGGGCGTCAACCGGGTCGTCTACGACATCAGCTCCAAGCCGCCGGCCACGATCGAATGGGAATGAGGGTCCTCCCCCGGAGATGACGGATGGGCCATCGAACGCGTCGCGCGACCGGGTAGGATTCGGCCGATGGATGAAGCGACCCTTCCGCCCGCCGCCGCGTCCGACGAGATCTGCCCGTGGTGCTCGGCGGCCGTCAAGGCCGGGGCCGTCACCTGCGCCAGCTGCGGCGCGATCCTGATCGCCGAGGACGCGTCCGAGCTGCCCGGCATCACCGAGATCGATCCGAAGGTCGCGCGAGGCGAGCGCCCGCCGCCGCAGCGGAGCCGGCTGCTGTCGTGGATCAGCGGCGACTATCCGGACACGGGCGGTGGCCCCGTCGACCCGGGGGCCCTGGCCCCGCCCGACCCCGCGGTCCAGCGCGAGATCCTCCTGCTCGAGCTCCAGGCCGAGGTCGCCAACCTCCAGGCCGAGGCGGACGCGATGCGCGCCGACGCCATCGTCGAGGGTCGGGTCGCCGACGCCGAGGAGATCGCCGACGCCGAGGAAGAGGCCGGGATCCCGGCCGCCGAGGCCGAGGCCGGCCTCCACGCGGGTGCCGCCGCAGGCGCCGCCGCCGCCGCGCCCGACAAGGACGCCGCCGAGGACGCCCCGCCCGCCTGACGCCGTGGCCGTGTCGACGGCCACGCGGCGCTATCCTGCGGCGGTGCCCGATCGCCTGCCGCCGCCCGGTCCGTCCTACCTCCGCGAGCAGCCGATCCGCATCGGCGATCGCACGCTGCGCGCCGGCATGGCCCGGCCGACCGAGGCGCCCGACGGCTGGTGGCTGGCGGTCGTGTGGGTCGTCGACGACGAGGGCGTCGTGAGCTTCCGCGACGTGGCGCCGACCGCGGGGCCGCCGCCCGACCCGCCGCTGGCGCGCCTCGGACCGGGCGTCAGCGGCGCCCTGTCCGGGCTCATCCTCGAGGATGCCGGGCGGCTCCAGATGCGGCTCGGCCTCATCGCCCAGCCCGACGATCCGAGCCGGCCGTGGCGGGCGCCCCTGGCCATCCGCGCCGCGTTCCGGTTCGAGCCCGCGCGGGCGGCCACGATGGGCCCGAACGAGCTCGCCGAGACGGTCCTGGCGGGCTTCGCGCGGGCCATCGGCGGGCTCCACCGGCCATGATCCGATCCGGCGGGTAGACTGCGCACCCGATGCGCGACCTGTTCGACGACTTCCTGGAAGAGCTGCGCAAGCGCGAGGCCGTCGCACGCGGCGAAACGCCCCCGCCCGGCAAGCCGGATCGCGACGCTCCGGACGACGACGCGGAGCCGGACGAAACGGACGATGACGCGGACACGGACGCCACGGACGAGCGACGGCGCCGCGACGAGGACGACGCCACCGACGAGGACGACGCCGACCGGCCGCAGCCGATCCATGAGGCGCGTCGCCGCGGCGGTCCGCCCCGGCGGCGCGGACCGGGCGGGCCGGATGACGGTGGCTCCGGGCGGCTGGCCCGCGCCGGCCGGCGGATGGGCCTGTGGATCGCGATCGCGCTCGTCATCGCGATCTTCCTGCTGTTCAGCGTCGGGATCGACCTGTGGACCGACGCCCTCTGGTTCAAGAGCGTCGGGTTCGATCCGGTCTTCTGGACGAGGCTGACCGCGACCGTCGGCCTGGGCGTCGGCGCGTTCCTCGTGGCGGCCATCGTGCTGCTCGGCAACCTCTGGCTGGCCGGACGCCTCGCGCCCGCGTCGAGCGGTGGATCGGGCGGCAGCATCCGGTCGTTCGTGGACCGGATCAACGAGGCCGCCCAGGCCGCGGACCAGCGACGCGGCGGCCGCTCGCCGTTCGGCGGCGACCGGTACGGCGGCGGCGACCGGTACGGCGCCACCCCGTCCGGTCCGACGCTGGTCTTCGAGGGCGGCGACCTGCCCGACCTGACGCCCCTCGCCGGCTGGGTCCTCGGCGGGATCGCCCTGTTCATCGCCCTGCTCATCGGCGGGGCCGTGTCGGGTGCCTGGGAGACCGTGCTGCTGTGGATCCACCGGGTCCCGTACTCGCCGGTCGCCAGCGTGACCGACCCGATCTTCAACCGCGACATCGGGTTCTTCCTCTTCGAGCTGCCGTTCCTGCGCCTCATCCAGGGCCTGTTCAACGCGCTGGTCGTCGGCGCGCTGCTGGTGACCCTCGCCCGCTACCTCGTCAGCGCGACGCACGGCGGCCTCGTGTTCTCGACCCAGGTGCGCGTCCACCTCGCGGTCCTGGCCGGCCTGTTCCTGCTGTCGGTGGCGTTCGGCTACCAGCTCGACAAGCTCGACCTGTCGTACAGCAACCGGGGCGTCGCGACGGGCGTGAGCTTCACCGACCAGAACGCGCAGTTCATGGCCTACGACATCCTGACGATCCTGTCCGGGATCGCGGCCGCGCTGCTCGTCGGCGGTGCGTTCACCCGGGTGCTGTGGCCCCTGGGGCTGACCATCGCGCTCTGGTTCGTCGCGTCGCTCGTCATCGGGCGGCTGTACCCGGAGGTCGTCCAGCGCTTCTCGGTCGCTCCGAACCAGTACGCGCAGGAGTCGCCGTACATCGGCAACAACATATCGATGACGCGGCTCGCCTTCGACGTCGGGGACTGGACCGACCAGCCCTTCGACGGGACCGCGGTCCTCACGCCGGAGCAGGTCGCCGCCGAGGCGCCGACGTTCGCCAGCGCCCGCCTGTGGGATCCACGCCCGCTGCAGGTCAGCCTCGACCAGCTCCAGACCGTGCGCAAGTACTACGACTTCCCCGGCGTCGACACGGACCGCTACTCGATCGACGACGCCCAGCGCCAGGTCATGCTCTCCGGCCGCGAGCTTGCCCTCGAGCAGAACCCGAGCGCCACCGGCTGGGTGAACCAGCGGATCATCTACACCCACGGCATCGGCGTCGCCATGGTGCCGGTGAACGAGGCGGGCAGCCAGGGTCAGCCGAACCTGCTGATCGGCAACCTGCCGCCGGTCTCGGTGTCGGGCGCCCCGACGATCTCCCAGCCGCGGATCTACTTCGGCGAGCGGCCGTCCTCGTACGTCGTCACCGGCGCCCAGGAGGACGAGTTCGACTACCCGACCGGCGACACCGACTCGGGCGGCTCGGTCGGTGCGCAATACCGCTGGACGGGGACCACGGGGATCGACCTCGATACGACGCTCATGCGCCTGCTGTTCGCGGCCAGGTTCAAGGACCTCGACCTGCTCATCAGCGACCAGGTCACGAGCGACAGCCAGCTGCTGTTCCATCGCAGCCTGGCCGACCGGCTGGCAGCTGGTCGCCCCGTTCCTGCGCTTCGACAAGGATCCCTACCTGGTCATCGACGACAGCGGCCAGCTGGTCTACATCCAGGACGCCTACACGACCTCCGACCGGTTCCCGGACGCCCAGGCGTTCGATCCGACCGCTCTGTCCGGCACGGGCCTGGGCGGCGACGCCTTCAACTACATCCGCAACAGCGTCAAGATCACGATGAACGCCTACGACGGCACGATGCACTTCTACGTCGCGGACCCGGACGACCCGATCATCCGCGCGTACGAAGGCATCTTCCCGACGATGTTCGAGCCGCTCACGGCGATGCCGTCCGACCTCCGCGCCCACCTGCGGGTCCCCGAGGAGCTGTTCAACGTCCAGACCCGGACCTTCGGTCGCTATCACGTGACCGACCCGCTCCAGTTCTTCCGCAAGGACGACCTGTGGACCGTGCCGACCGGCACCTCGAGCGAGCAGACACTGCCGTCCGAGGCGTACTACGTCGAGATGCACCTGCCCGGCGAGAAGGGGGTCGAGTTCCTGCTCCTCCAGCCGATGGTGCCGACCAGCCGCCCGAACATGATCGCGTGGGTCGCGGCCAGGAACGACGGTGCGAACTATGGCTCCACGCTCGTCTACCGGTTCCCGGCCGACACGACGATCTTCGGGCCCGCCCAGATCGAGGCGCGGATCGACCAGGACCCGGTCATCAGCGCCCAGATATCCCTGTGGAACCAGTCGGGCAGCCAGGTCATCCGGGGCAACCTGATCGTGCTGCCGCTCGACGACGCCCTCATCTATCTCCAGCCGATCTATCTCCAGTCGACCGGATCGGCGTTCCCGGCATTCACCCGGATCGTCGTGGCGTCGCCGCGCCAGGTCGTCTGGAGCGCGACGCTGGGCGATGCCCTCCGGCTCCTGCTGGCGGCCGAGGCAGGGGCCCCGCCCCAACCCACGCCGCCGCCATCACCGGGACCGTCCGCCAGTCCGGGCCCGGGCGCCACGCCGACGGCCGGTCCGGTCGGGACTCCGTCGCCGACGCCGGTGGCCGGCCTGCCGACCGACGTGCCGGGCCTCATCGACTACGCCAACACGCACTACGAGCTGGCCCAGCAGGCGCTCCGCGACGGTGACCTCGCTCGCTACGGCGAGGAGATCGCCCTCGTCGGTGCCGCGCATCCAGCAGCTCCAGGTCCTCGCCCCGGGTCTCACGCTGCCGAGCGTGGGTCCGTCCGCCAGCCCCGTCCCGTGAACCGGGGAGTGGCGCTCATCGGCGCGCTGCTCGTGACGCTGGCCACGCCGGCCACCTGGCCGCTCGCGCTCGGGGCCTTCCTGCTCCGCGGCGGGATCCTCCTCGTCGTCGTGCCGGTCGTCGTGCTGCCCACGCCGGTCGGGCTCGCCAACGCGTTCGGACCGCTCGTCACGGCGATCGCGCTCGGATCGGTCACCGGCTCGATGATCGCGGCCGGTGGCGCGGCCGTGCTCGCGGTCGTGGCGCTGCTGTTCGGCGGTGCCTGGCTGGCCGCCGCGCTCGAGGCCGAGACGATCCGGATCGTGGCGCTGGACGAGGACCTCGCCGCGCGCCGGCCCGGGCGCGAGCTGTCCGCCCGTCGTGGCGTCGTCGCTCCGGATCCTCGTCGCCCGGCTCGTCGCGCTCGTGCCTCTGCTGCTCGCCTTCGCCTGGGGGTCCGTGCGCCTGGTGTCGGTGGCCTATCGCGAGCTGACCAGCCCGTTCGACGTCGTGACCCCGATCGCGATCCGGGTCCTGCGGGAGACGCCCGAGGTCATCGCCGCGGTGGTCGTGGCCTGGATGATCGGCGAGATCGTCGGGGCGATGGCGGCGCGACGGATCGTGCTCGACGGTGACGGCGTGGGCCGGGCGCTGGCCGGCGCGATCGGCACGGGCGTGCGACACCCGGTCGCGACGCTCGCGCGCTTCTGGGCTCCTGCCCTCGTCCTGCTCGCGGTCCTCGTTCCGGCGGCCGTCGCGCGCGGGGACCGCCTGGACCGCCGCAGCCAACGTGCTCGAGGGGGCCGACGATCCGGTCTCGGTCTTCGTCGCGGTCCTGGTCCTGGTGGTCCTGTGGACCGTCGGCTTGCTGCTCCTGAGCGTGGTCTGTGCCTGGCGAGCGGCCGTCTGGACCGTCGCCGAGGTCACCCGGGAAGGGACGTTCGGGGGGTCGACCGATAGCCGACCGGGTGACTGGCGACCCGACCACACGTCTGCGACGCTGTAGCCCGGGCGGCCCCGGCGGCCGTCCCGGACGGGGAGATGTCGCATGAAGACCAAGACCATCGACTGCGTCGAGTGTGGCGAAAAGGTCTCGTACGGCCGGCTGTCGTGCCCGGCCTGTGGCGCGCTCCTGGCATCCGTGGCGGGCGGGCCGGCCAGGCAGGTTCCCGAGCCGACCCCGGTCGAGGTGGACGCGGACGCCCCGGTGGGCGTGGCGGACACGGCCGACGCGATGCCCGAGGCCGACGCGATGCCCGAGTCCGATGTCGCGCCCGATCAGATCCCCCTCCCGCTCGATGACGGCGCACCGACCGGCGCGGCCGAGACCCAGACGGCCGAGACGGCCGAGCCGGCAGCCGAGAGCGACACCAGGGAGCTCGAGGCCGAAGCCGAGGCTGACGCCGAACCCGATGGAGGCGCCGAACCGGCGGAGCTCGAGCTCGAGCCGGCAGCCTTCTCCCTGTCGCCCGAACCGACCGAGGCCCTGCCCGCGGCGCTCCGCACGCCGTTCGATGGTCCCGAGCCGATCCTCATCGCGCGCCCGTACGTCCACCGGAAGGACGTGACCGCGGCGACGGGGCCGGGCCACACGCCGCCGAGCGCGTATCGCCCGCCGGTGCTGGCGCTGTCGGCCGCGGCGACCGCCGGTGCCGGATCGTCGGGGAGTGGCTCCTGGCCGTCCCAGACGATGACCGTCGCGCCGCGGTCGTCGATCGCCGCGGCCGAGGCCGCCGCCGCGAACGCACCGTCGATGCGGGGGATGCCGACGAGCTCACCCGGTTCGCCGAGATCGGCACGTGGTTCGTGATCGTCGGCGCCGCGATGGCGGTGCTCGGCTTCCTGCTGCCCTGGTCGCGCGTCGTCATCGGCTCGCGCAGCCTCGGTGGCTATCTCGACTCGTGGGGCCTCGCCAGCCCGACCCACGTCGTGGTCCTCCTGGCGTCGCTCGCCATCCTGGCGCTCGGGATCATGCGCACGAAGGTCCCCGTCTGGCTGTGGGCCGGCGTGTTCGCGCTCGGTCTGGGCGGGATGCTCGTCGGTCTGACCTGGCCGTACCAGTTCGGCCCGCTCGGTGCCGACGTCGGCGTCATCGTCGTCGCTCTCGGCGGCGCTGGCGCTCCTCATCGGTGGCGGCGTCACGATCGTGGGCCACCCGTCACGTCGAGGTCGAACCGGTCGTCTGAGCCCATGGCGAACGGGTGGGCAGCCCACGGACCGAGACCCCGGAACTCCCCTGCTACACTTCGCCGAGCGAATCGGACGAGGCCCGACCTGGGGTGCATCGGCCCGGTGAGGCCAACGGAGGCAGCGACCCAGCGGCATGGATCAGATCTTCGGACAGATCGGCGACACGGTCGGCGGCTTCTTCAACAGCGCTCCGGTCCAGTTCGGACTCCGGGCGATCGGCATCTACCTCATCGTCATCTGGCTGGCCTCGGCCTATTGGGCCTTCCGGGACATGCAGCAGCGGTCGGACAACCCGATCCTGCCGTACGTCGCGGCCGCCGGCATCATCCTGTTCACCCCGATCTTCTTCATCCTCGCCGTCTGGATCTACAAGATCGTTCGGCCGCACGAGAAGATCGGCGAGGTCTGGGAGCGCAACCTGGCCGAGGAGGCGCTCCTCGCCGAGGTCGAGTCGATCCACCACTGCCCCGGCTGCGAGCGCCGGATCGACGACGAGTGGATCATCTGCCCCAACTGCCGGACCCGCCTGAAGCGCGTCTGCCCGAACTGCAGCCGCCTGGTCGGGATGGACTGGTCGCTGTGCGCCTGGTGCGGCAAGGACTTCGAACGTCGTGAGGCGCCGGCCGCCATCGGGGCGCTGCCGCACGCTCGCGAGGTGACCGGCCGGATCGCCGCCACGGGCGAGGCGGCCCAGCCCGCTGCCGCCGTCTCCGGCTCGAGCGCGATCCCGACAACGTTCCCGACCGGTGGCCGGTCGTCGACGCGTCCCGCGACCGGGCCGATCCCGGCGCCCCAGGATCCGCTGCCGGAGCGTTGACCTCCTCGGACCCGCCGTCCGGGCGTGGGCCGGAGCGAGCGGACGGATCCCCGGACGGGATGGTCCCGGCCCCCGACCCCGACGCGCCCGACCCCGACGCGCCCGAGCGCGATGAGTCCGGCGCGGCCGTCCTGATCCCGGCCCCGCCGCCGGCGCGGCTCGGGACCGGCACGTTCACCATCGAGGGTCGCTCCGCGCCGGCGCTGTTCGTCGTCGGCTGGCTCGCCACCATCGTCGGGATCGGGCTCATCGCGGTGGGGATCATGAGCAGCAACCCGGATTCTGCCCGGATCCTGATCGTCGTCGGCCTCATCCCGCTGTCCGTCGGGCTCATCGCCGGCGCCGGCTCCCAGGCGATCGAGCGGCGCGTCCGCGGCCGCCTGCCGTACCAGGGGCCGTCGCCGTTCCTGGTCCTGTTCGCCTCCGTCCCGATCTCGCTGCTGGCGGTGCTGGCCGTCAGCGTCCCGCTCGCCTTCGTCGGCGTCCCGCTCGATGGCCCGTTCGGGGCGCTCGTCTCGGTGACCGTCCAGGCGGCTGTCTACATCGGCCTCGTGCGGCTCCTCGTCGTCGATGCCGGAGCGCTCGACTGGGCGGCGATGGGCGTCAGCCGGCCGGACCGACGGGCCGTGGCGGAAGGGCTGGGGGGCGCGGCCTGGGCCCTGCCGATCGTCTTCGTGACCGGGATCGTCGTCTCGATCCTGCTGCGGGCCGTCCCGGTCGAGCCGGTCAGCCCGCTGCCCCCGACCGGGACGAACATCGGCTTCGCCCTGTCGCTCCTGGCCGGGGTCGTGGTCGCGCCGTTCGGCGAGGAGATCCTCTTCCGGGCATTCGCCACGACGGCCTGGGTCCGCGGTCTCGGCGTCACCCGCGGCGTCGTGCTCGGGGCGCTGGTGTTCGCCTTCGCGCACGTTCTGACGATCTCGGGCTCCAGCGCGGGCGATGCCTTCTCCCAGGCCTTCGTCGCGTTCGCCGGCCGGGTGCCGATCGCCCTGGCCCTCGGCTGGCTGTTCGTCCGGCGCAAGACGGTCTGGGCGTCGTACGGGCTCCACGCCGCGTTCAACGGGATCCTCCTGGTCATCGCCGAGATCGCCTCGCGGTCGTCGTAGCGAGCGTCCGACCGGCGCCGGATCGCCATCCCCGGCGCGTCGGTGAGCCGCCGTGCACCACCGGATGACCGGCCGATGAGCGCCCGTCCCTAGGCTGCGCGATGTCCTCGAGGTCCGGATGGCGGGGGGAATCGGCGGGCTCTCGTCATCCGGGCCCCGGGGACGCCTCAGACCGCCCCATTTCGTTCCGGAGGTGTCGCGGTGGCCGCATCCCACGAGCCGTCGACGACCGACGGCCACCACGGCGATCGGGGCCGGGCGATCCGGGAGCTGCCCGTCACGGAGCGGCCGCGGGAGCGTCTGGCCATGCGCGGCGTCGGTGGCCTGACCGTCGCCGAGCTGATCGCGCTGGTGTGGGGCTCCGGGACGCGCGGCCGATCGGCCGTGGACCTCGCGGCCGACGCGCTCGCCCGCCACGACGGCCTGACCGGGCTGGCCCGTGCCACGGAGCTCGAGCTCGCCGAGGTCAGCGGGATCGGCGAGGCGAAGGCCGCGCAGCTGGTCGCGGCCTTCGAGCTCGGGCGCCGGCTGCTCGCGGACTGGCCGACGGCTCGCTGGACGATCCGCGGCCCCCACGACGTGGCGGACCGCCTGATCCTCCAGATGGGCCGGCTCGAGCGCGAGGAGCTGCGGGTGGTCATGCTCGACACGAAGAACCACGTCCTGCGCGTCAGCACCGTCTACCAGGGCAACGTGTCGTCGTCGCTGGTCCGTGTCGGTGAGCTCTTCCGGGACGCGGTCCGGCTCAACGCGGCCGGCGTGATCCTCGTCCACAACCACCCGTCGGGCGACCCCACGCCGTCACCGGACGACCTCCACCTGACCGCCGAGGCGCTGGCGGCCGGTCGCCTGCTGGACATCCAGCTCCTCGACCACCTCGTCATCGGCCACGACGCGTACGTGTCGCTGCGGGACAGGGGAGTGGCGTTCGACCGGCCCGCGGCCGGCTGAGCCGTCCCGCGAGGTCGTCCCCTCCGGCCGCGCCAGAGCGACCGGGTATACTGCGCGGGCTACCGGCCCGACCCAGCGAGTGGATGCCGCAGCGCGGCCCGCCCCGACTCCGGCGGCGCCTCCCGGCGCCGGCGCCGCGCCCGACCCGAACCCCCGACCGCGACGAACGAAGGGACCCGCCCGCCACCATGCTCGACCGGATCCTCGGCATCTTCTCCCGCGACATCGGGATCGACCTCGGGACGGCCAACACGCTGGTCCACGTCCGCGATCGCGGGATCGTCATGAGCGAGCCGTCGGTCGTGGCCATCGACGCCAAGACCAAGCGCGTCCTGGCGGTCGGGGCCGAGGCCAAGCGGATGGTCGGCCGGACGCCGGCCAACATCATCGCGGTCCGGCCGCTCCGCGACGGGGTCATCAGCGACTTCGACGTGACCGAGCAGATGATCAAGTACTTCGTCGACAAGGTCCACGCCCGGGTCGGCATGATCGCCCGGCCGCGGATGCTCCTCGGCATCCCGTCCGGTGTCACCGAGGTCGAGAAGCGCGCCGTCCGCGATGCGGCGCTCAACGCCGGCGCCCGCTGGGCCGGGCTCATCGAGGAGCCGATGGCCGCCGCGATCGGCGCCGGCCTGCCCGTGAGCGAGCCGTCCGGGTCGCTGGTCGTCGACATCGGCGGCGGGACGACGGAGGTCGCCGTCATCAGCCTGGGCGGGATCGTCGTGAGCCGGAGCATCCGGATCGGTGGTGACGAGATGGACCAGGACATCGTCACCTTCGCGCGCCGCGAGTACAACCTGTTCCTCGGCGAGCGGACGGCGGAGGACATCAAGATCGCCATCGCCTCGGCCTACCCGGGCGAATGGGACGCGCAGCGGGTCGCGCTTCGTGGCCGGGACCTGCTGACCGGGCTGCCGCGCAGCGTCGAGGTCGGCGCGGACCAGATCCGCGAGGCCATCGAGCCGTCCGTCCAGCAGATCGTCGACACGGTCAAGGACACGATCGAGGAGACCCCGCCCGAGCTGGTCGCCGACATCATGGACCAGGGCATCGTCCTGGCCGGCGGCGGCGCCCTGCTGGCCGGTCTCGACCGGCGCGTCGCCGAGGCGACCCAGATGCCCGTCCACATCGCCGACGACCCGCTGACCTGCGTCGCACGCGGGACGGGCGTCGTCCTCCAGGATCTCGACCGGATGGCGCGCGTCCTCGTCTCCGAGACGTACTCGCGCCCGCCGCGCTGAGCCGCAGCCAGCCAACGAGACGAGCGAACCGATCCGGAACGCGCCGATGACCTCCGTCCTCGCCAGCCGAGCCGCCCGACGCCGCGGGGTCGCGTTCCTCGTCCTGCTGGTCATCTGCGTGATGCTCATGGCCTTCTCCTCGAACCCGCTCGTCCGCGAGATGCAGAACGGCGTCGGGTACGCGTTCCGCCCGGTCCAGGGCGCCCTCGACCAGGTCGCCGGCGGGGTCGCGTCCGTCGTCGGAGCGGTCGCCGAGATCGACCGGCTGCGAGTGGACAACGCCGCGCTCGAGGCCGAGAACCAGCGGCTGGCCGCGGAGAACGCACGGCTGGAGGAGATCCGGCGCGAGAACGAGGACCTGACCGCGCTCCTGCAGCTCCGCTCCGGGCTCGACTACAAGACGGCGGCCGCGTCGGTGATCGCCCGGGAATCGTCCGAGTTCCGGCGGCTGGTCGTGCTCGACAAGGGCAGCGACGACGGGATCAAGGTCGGCGACGTGGCGGTCGCAGCCGGTGGCGCGCTGGCCGGCCGGGTGACCGAGGTCACTCCGTCGAGCGCCAAGGTCCTGCTGCTGACCGACAGCGGCTCGACCGTCATCGGCCAGCTGACGACCAACGCCGCGACCGGCGAGGTGGTCGGGCAGCTGGGCGGTGTCCTGATCATGCGCGAGATCGATTCGGGCGAGACCGTCACGGTCGGCGACGAGGTCGTCACCGCGGGCATCGAGCTCGGCAGCGGCGTCCGCTCGCCGTATCCGAAGGGCCTGCTCATCGGGCAGGTGGTCGATACGCACCGCGACGCCAACTCGGTGGTCCAGACCGCGTTCCTCCAGCCCGCGGCCCAGCTCGACAAGCTCGAGTACCTCATGGTCATCACCGACTACGACGGTGGCCTGCCGCCGATCGAGCAGCAGCCGGTCGACTGCGGCGGCACGGGTGTCCTGCCCCAGGGCGAGCAGCCGTGCCTGGCGCCCAGCGCGAAGCCGGGCGGCGCCCGTCCGGCCACCCCGAAGCCGTGACCCCGGCGGTGGCGGCCAGCCTCGACTGCTACCCTTGCCCGCGATGAAGGGCATCGTCCTCGCCGGCGGCACCGCGACCCGGCTCTACCCGCTCACGATCGTCACCAACAAGCACCTGCTGCCGATCTACGACCGGCCGATGATCTACTACCCGATCGAGACGCTCGCCGGGATGGGCATCCGCGAGGTCATGGTCATCGTCGGTGGCAAGAGCGTGGGCGACGTCGTCGAGCTGCTGGCGGACGGCTCGGCCTTCGGCATCGACCTGACCTACCGCTACCAGCCGGGCGCGCTGGGCATCGCCCACGCCATCGGGCTGGCCCGCGACTTCGTCGGCGACGACGCGTTCTGCTGCGTCCTCGGCGACAACATCCTGCGCGGCCAGCCGCTCGACGGCATCGCCGCCGAGTTCGAGAGCGGCCCGTACGGGGCCGGCACGCTGCTCTACCAGGTCCCGGACCCTGAGCGCTTCGGCGTGGCCGAGTTCGACGCCGACGGCCGGGTGATCGGCTTCGAGGAGAAGCCGGACAACCCCAAGAGCGACCTCATCCCGATCGGCGTGTACTTCCTCCGGCCGGATGCCTTCGGGGTCATCGACCTCCTCCTGCCGTCCGGCCGCGGCGAGCTCGAGATCACCGACGTCCTCAACCACTACATCCCCGGCCAGGGCCTCTACAGCCCCGTGTACGAGGGTCACTGGACCGACGCCGGGACGGTCCCGTCGCTCCTGCGGGCTGCCGAGCTGGCCGCCGCCGACGACGCCGCTGGCCGGCTGTCGGCGCCGGTCACCCGGGCGGTCGGCTGAGGTGGCCGGGGACCGGTCGGCGAAGCGTCTGCTCGTCACCGGCGGGGCCGGGTTCATCGGCTCCGCCTACGTCCGCGACGTCCTGGGCCGGCGCGACGGGACGCGGATCACGGTCCTCGACAAGCTGACCTACGCCGGCAACGAGGCCAACCTGGCGCCCGTCCGGGACGACCCCGAGATGGCCGGCCGGTTCACGTTCGTCCAGGGTGACATCGCCGATCCGGAGGTGGTCGGACCCCTCGTCGACGCGTCGGATGCCGTGCTCAACTTCGCCGCCGAGTCGCACGTCGACCGCTCCATCCTCGACCCGGAGGCCTTCCTGGCGACCGGGGTCATCGGCGTGCACGTGCTTCTCGACGCCTGTCGCGCGGCGCCCGCCCGGCCGCGCTACCTGCAGGTCTCGACCGACGAGGTCTACGGCTCCGTGGACGAGGGCCATGCCGCGGAGGACGCCCCGCTCGCGCCGCGCTCCCCGTACGCGGCGGCCAAGGCGGCCGGCGAGCTGCTCGTCCGGAGCTACGTCATCACCCACGGGCTCGACGCGGTCGTGACCCGCGGCTCCAACACGTACGGGCCGTACCACCATCCCGAGAAGCTCATCCCGTTGTTCGTCACCAACGCGCTCGACGACCGGCCGCTGCCGATGTACGGCGATGGCCTCCAGCGACGGGAATGGCTGTACGTGTCCGACCACGCCGCGGCGATCGACTTCGTCCTCCGGAACGGCGTCTCGGGCGAGACCTACAACGTGGCCGGCGCCACCGAGCGCACGAACCGGGAGGTCGTGACGCTGCTGCTCGACCAGCTCGGGAAGCCGTGGTCATTGGTCCGAACGGTCGACGACCGGCCCGGCCACGACCGCCGGTACGCGATGGACGGCACGAAGCTCGCCACGCTCGGCTGGCGCCCGACGACGACCTTCGAGGACGGTCTGGCCTCGACCGTCGCCTGGTACCAGGCGAACGAGGCGTGGTGGCGGGCCGCCCGATCGGGCGACTGGGACGGCTGGTACGCCCGCCAGTACGGGCATCGGCTCGCGACGGGCCAGGCGGCGCCGGCCATGCCCGCGACCGGCGACTGATGCGCGTCGCCGTCACGGGGGCGGCCGGACGTCTCGGCCGGCACCTCGTCGCCGCCCTGGCGGATGCACCGTTCACGGGTCCGGCCGGGCCGATCGCGTGGGACCGTGCCGAGTTCGACCTCGACGCCCCCGGCGACATCGGTGTGCGCCTCGACCGGGAGCGACCGGAGGTGGTGGTCCATGCCGCCGCCTGGACCGACGTCGACGGCTGCGCCCTCGACCCGGCGCTCGCCCTGCAACGCAACGGGGCTGCCACGGGCGTTCTCGCGGCGGCCTGCGCGGAGCGGGGGATCGACCTCCTCGCCATCTCGACCAACGAGGTCTTCGACGGCACGCGGCTGGACGGCGATGGCTACCTGCCGACCGATCCGGTGTCGCCGGCCAACCCGTACGGCGCATCGAAGGCGGAGGGCGAGCGCCTCGCCGCGGCCGCCTTCGCCGCCCGACCGGGGGCCGCACTCGGGATCGCCCGGACGGCCTGGCTGTTCGGGGCACCCGGGCGGGACTACCCGAGCAAGATCCTCGAGGCCGCCGAGCGTGCGCGAGCGGCCGGCGAGCCGCTGCGCCTCGTGAGCGACGAGTGGGGCACGCCGACGTACACCGCCGATGTGGCCGAGGCCGTCGTCGGGCTGCTGGCCGAGGACGCGACGGCCGGCGTCCACCACCTCGTCAACGGCCTCTTCGCGACCCGGGGCGACTGGGCCCGCTACGTCCTCGGCCGGGCGGGCATCGAGGTCGACATCGTCAACGTCCCGTCCTCCACCTGGGAGCGCCCGTCGCGGCCGCCGCGCTGGGGCGTCCTGGCCCAGACGCCACTCCCCGGCGACCCGATGCGGTCGTGGCCGGACGCCATGGCCGACTACGCGCCGGCCCTCCTGCGCACGATGCGGGCCCGGGCATGACACAGGACGACGCCCCGGCGACCGGCCCGTCCGGCTCGATCCTGCCTGGGGTCAGCTACGGATCGATCGCCCGTCACGGCGACGCCCGTGGCTCGTTCCGCGAGCTGTGGCGGGCGGGCCAGTTCCCGGGCGGCGACCTTCGTCCAGGCCAACCTGTCCACCTCGGCCGCCGGGGTCCTCCGCGGGCTCCATCTCCACCGACGCCAGGACGACCTCTGGATCGTCGCGGAAGGCCGGGCGCTGGTCGCGCTCGTCGACGTCCGGCCGGCGCTGGCCGGCACGGGTCCGGCGGTCGTGGAGACCCGCGAGCTGGCGGCCGACGGCTGGGTCTCGATCCCGACCGGGGTCGCCCACGGGTTCCTCGCGATCGAGCCCCTCCAGCTGGTCTATCTGGTCACCAACGAGTACGACGGCTCGGACGAGCTCGGCTTCGCCTGGGACGACCCGGCGGTCGCGGTTCCTTGGCCCGTCCTCGAGGCGACGCCCGACGGGCGGCCGATCCTCTCCGAGCGGGATCTGACCAATCCGCCGCTGGCCGACCTCGTGGTGCGCCTGCGCCACGAACCTCTCTGATCCGGACCCCACCAGTCCGCCCGGTCACCCGCCCGACCGGCCCGAAGGGGCTAGCAGGCGCAGGACCATCCCGCGATTGAGCGTGCGCCGCAGGGGCGCGAGTCTGGGGCGACAGCTGCTCACAGCCCCGGTCCAGCCTCGGAGTCCCCTTGCGCAGATCAGCCGCCGCCCTCGTCTTCGTGCTCATCGCGACCTTTGGCGTGATCGTGCCGTCCGCTGCCGCGGCGACCGGCGATCCGAAGGTCGTGATCATCGTCGGGGCGACGCACGGCGCGACGGCGGGCTATCGCGCGGATGCCGACCGGGCCTACGCGGAAGCGATCAAGTACACGCCGAACGTGGTCAAGGTCTACAGCCCGAACGCGACCTGGGCGAAGGTCAAGGCGGCCGTCGTCGGCGCCTCGATCGTCATCTACCTCGGGCACGGCAACGGCTGGCCGAGCCCGTACACGTATGACGCCAAGTACACGACGAAGGACGGGTTCGGGCTCAACGCCACGGCCGGCGCGGGCGACTACAACAACAAGTATTACGGCGAGCCGTACGTCTCCACGCTCGACCTTGCGCCGAACGCGGTCGTCATCCTCAACCACCTGTGCTACGCGTCCGGCAACTCGGAGCCGGGCAACCCGGAGCCGACGGTCACCGTCGCCCGCCAGCGCGCCGACAACTACGCCGCCGGCTTCCTGAAGGCCGGCGCGTCGGCGGTCATCGCCGACGGTCACGCCGGATCAGAGGTGTACATCCGGGGACTGTTCACGACACATCAGTCGGTCGAGGACATGTGGCGGACCGCGCCCGGTCGGAACGGCCACGTGGTCAGCTTCCCGTCCGCGCGGACGCCCGCGACGACGGTCTACCAGGACCCGATCACGGCGACGACCGGCTTCTACCGCTCGCTCGCGGTCCAGACCCTGGGTGTCACGACCGATGAGGTCGTCTCCGGCGGTTACGGCGACACGAGCGTCAACCCGACCAGCCTCGTCGTTCCCGGCAACGCCGCAGTGACGACCGATGGCGCCGGCGTGTACGGCGACCTGGACTCCACCGGGGTCCCGACCACGACGCTCCCGGCCGGCACGCGGCTGCACGTCGTCGAGCAGCCCACCCAGCCGTCCGACGCGGGCGGCACCCTGGTCGAGGTCGCCGGGATCGACGACCCGTCCATCGCGGGCTACATGCTCGCCAGCGACCTCGCGGCGCGCGACAGCACCGCCCCGGTCGTCCGCGTCCTCGACCCCGGCGCCGCGTTCTCGCCCAACGGCGACGGACAGCGCGACGCCGCGTCGCTGCGCGGCCGGTTCACCGAATCGGTCGCCTGGACGCTGAAGATCCGCGACGGCGCCGACCACGAGCTGTTCTCGACGACCGGGACCGGCTCCACGTTCCAGGTCGCCTGGGACGGCAAGGTCTCGGGCGATCCCGTCGCGGATGGCACCTACCAGGTGAGCGTCAGTGGCGTCGATCCGTGGGGCAACGGCCCGGCCCGGGCCACCCGCGAGCTGACCGTCGACACCGCGGCACCCGAGCTCGCCGGCCTGACCCCCGCCGCGAGCACGACCCAATGGTTCTCGCCCAACGGCGACGGCGTCCGCGACACGGTCAGCCTGACCGCCACGAACCGCGAGCCGGGGTCGATCGTGACCCGTGTCGTCGATGCCGGCGGCGCGCAGGTCAAGAGCTGGACCGTGGCCAACGGGAGCGCCGCCGTCGCGGTCACCTGGAACGGCCGGACCACCGCGGGTGGGTACGCGCCGGACGGCACCTACCGGATCCGCGTCGCGGCGACGGACATGGCCGGCAACACCGGTCCCGCCGTCGAGCGGACCGTCAACCTGGTCGGGGCGCTGCGCACGGTGACGACGAGCCGCTCGCTCTTCTTCCCGCAGGACCTCGACACGCTGGATCGCGCGACGGTCCTGTCGTTCACCCTCGCACGCCCGATGACCGTCACCTGGACGCTGCGCAACGCCGCCAACCAGATCGTCATGACCCGCCTGGCCGCGGTCGCGCTGCCGGCCGGCACCCAGACCTGGACCTTCAGCGGCCGTCGATCGGACGGCAAGATGCTGCCGCGGGGCCACTACACCTCGTACGTGTCCGCGACCGACGGGACGCTGAGCGCGGTGCAGGGCGCCGCCTTCGACATGGATGCGTTCGTGATCAAGCTCAACGACTCGACGCCGAAGCGGGGCCAGTCGATCACGATCACCGCCACCACGGCGGAGCTCCTGTCCAAGAGCCCGAGCCTGTCCATCTACCAGCCCAGGCTCGCGCGCTGGAGCGTCCGGATGTCGAAGGTGTCCGGCCACACGTACCGGATCACGATCCGGCTCAAGTCCAGCGGTGGCACAGGCAAGGTCTCGTTCCGGGTCAAGGGCATCGACACCAAGGGCGGATCGCAGTCCACGTACGTGTCGTACGCGCTGCACTGACCCGGCCTGGATCGTCCGCGGACCACACCTGACAGGCACTCGACGGCCCCCGACGGCACCCGACGGCACCCGTCGCCACCTCACCGCACCTGACCGTCCGCCCCGGGAACCGCACCAGACCCCACCGGACCACCCCGTACCATCCCGGACCGGGACCATCGAGCCGTAGACCGTCGAGCGTGCCGAGGCGAGGCTGGGCCGTCTCAGGAACCGCCGATGAGGACCGTCGTGCCCATGACTGCCCGCCCGCCACACGCACGCCCCGCGGTCGTCGCCCGCCCGCGCGCGCTGGCGATCGTCGCGGGCCTGCTCGTCCTCGCCGGGCTCGCGCCGGTCGGCACCGTCGGCGCCGTGGCCCCGGCCGGACGACCGGCGGCGGGGGACCCGGCCGCCACGCTCCAGCCGACGGTCCAGTACGAGGAGGCGGTGGCGCACGCGAACGACACGACCAGGTTCGCCCCCGGCGCCCGGGTCACCGTCCCGTTCACGCCTCGGGGCGCCGACCGGTGGACGGTCGGTGGCGTCCAGCCGCGGGCACTGCCGGCCGGCCGGCTCTCGGGCACGGCGATGCGCGCGACGAGCGCGGCACCCGGCCGCAAGAGCGGAGCGACGTCCACCCGCGCCCCGTCATCCGGCGCCCCGGTCGGGGCGGCCGACGTGCCGTACCTGGACCCGGCGCGGCGCGATCGCCGGCACGCCCGCAGCGGCCGTCGACCCGGGCGGCCTCAAGCGCGAGGTCTTCGGGTTCCTGCCCTACTGGGAGCTGACCGACCCGTCGACCCGGCTGGACTGGGAGAAGCTGTCGACGGTCGCGTACTTCGGGGTCGGAGCCGCCGCCAACGGTGACCTCCAGAAGCGCAACAGCGACGGCTCGACCACCGTCGGCTGGAGTGGCTGGACGAGCTCGAAGATGACGGCCGTCATGAATGCGGCGCACAGGAGCGGCGCGCGGGTGGTCCTGACCGTCCAGAGCTTCGCCTGGTCGTCGAGCGGCGTCAGCCGCCAGAAGAACCTGCTCGGCAGCGCGGGCAATCGCGCCAACCTGGCTCGCCAGATCGCGGCCGCGGTCCGGGATCGTGGCGCCGACGGGGTCAATCTCGACTTCGAGCCGATCGTGTCCACCTACGCCGACGAGTTCACCGCGCTCGTCCGCACCGTCCGTTCCGAGCTCAACAGGGTCCACGCCGGCTACCAGCTGACGTTCGACACGTTCGGCTGGGCCGGCAACTACCCGCTCGAGAAGGGCACCGCGGCCGGGGCGGCGGACGCCGTCGTGGTCATGGGCTACGACTACCGGGGCGCGTCCACGGCCAGGGTCGGGTCGATCGCGCCGATCGGCGGACCGACCTACGACATCGCGGACACGGTGAGGACCTACCTCGGCCGGATCCCCGCCGCCAAGGTCATCCTCGGCGTGCCGTACTACGGCCGGGCCTGGTCGACCGACACCGCGGCCGTCCACGCCCGGAACATCTCGGGCACGAAGTACGGTGCCTCCACGACCGTGGTGTACGGCACCGCCCGCCAGGTCGCCGCCGACCACGGCCGGAAGTGGGACGCGGCCGAGGGATCCTCGTGGGTCGTCTACCGCCGCAAGAACTGCACGGCCAGGTACGGCTGCGTCAACCCCTATCGCCAGGTCTACTACGACGACGCGACCGCGCTCGGTCTCAAGTACGACCTCATCAACCGCGCGAACCTGCGCGGCGCCGGGATCTGGGCCCTCGGCTACGACGGGACACGGCCCGAGCTGTACGCGGTCCTGAAGGCCAAGTTCATCACCGACAAGGTCCCGCCGCGGATCACCGCGGCCACGCTCACGAGCGCGGTCGTCTCGCCCAACGGCGACGGCCGGTCCGAGGCCGTCCGGCTCGACGTGGCCGTGACCGGCCACATCCGGTTCGGCTGGGTGGTCCAGCGCATCGTCCGCGGGGTCGCCGGCCCCGCGATCCGCTCCGGCGAGAAGGTCGACAAGCGGGCGTCCTACACGTGGAACGGCCGGACGAACGCGGGCACCCCGGTGCCCGACGGCCAGTACCGGATCACGATCTGGACGGCGGATGCCTCGAACAACCGGGCGTCCGTCGCGAGGGTCGTCACCGTCGATCGCCGCGCGGCCGCGATGACCCTCTCGCTCGGTTCGGCCTTCATCTCGCCCGATGGCGACGGTCAGGCGGACGCGGTCAGGCTGTCCATCCGCGCCGACGAGCCGCTGGCCGGGAGCGTGCGCATCATCGACGGCAGGCGCGCCACGGTGCGCCGCCTGGTCTTCCCCGCCACCACGTCCAGGGCTTGGGTCTGGAACGGTCGCGATGCCGCCGGTCGCGCGGTCCCGGATGGCCGGTACACGGTCTACGTCGGTGCCTTCGACCGGGCCGGCAACCCGACCATCCGCACGGCGACGGTCCGCGTCGACCGGACGATCCGGTCGCTCGGCTGGGCACGTGCCTCGTTCGTGCCACGGGCCGGTGGCCGCGACCGGCTGACCGTCGTCCTCCGCCGACGGGCGACCGTCTCGGTAGGCGATCTACCAGGGATCCACCCTGGTCCGCCAGATCTGGCGGGGCCGGACGCTCGCCGCCGGGCGGTACGGGTGGACGTGGTCGGGCAAGACGGCTGCCGGGGCATTCGTCAAGCCGGGCACGTACCGGGTCGTGGTCGACGCGACGAGCTGGATCGGCGCCTCGCGGACCAGCCGCACCGTCACCGTCAAGGCACCGTAGCCGCCCACGCGACCCGACTAGACTTGGCGTCCATGATCGACCCCAGCCCGACGACGATCGAGCCGGCTCCGGCCGCGCCCGAGGACCGGGTCTGGATCGTCCTGCCGACCTACAACGAGGCCGAGAACGTCGGCCCGATGACGGCCGCGATCCTCGAGGCGCTGCCCGCGGCCACGGTCCTCGTGGTCGACGATGGCTCGCCGGACGGCACGGGCCGCCTCGCCGACGCGCTGGCGGCGGCCGACCCGCGCATCCGCGTCCGCCATCGCGCCCTCAAGCAGGGCCTCGGACGCGCCTACCTGGACGGCTTCGGCGTGGCGCTGGCCGGCGGCGCCACCACGGTCGTCCAGATGGATGCCGATTTCAGCCACGACCCCGCGGCACTGCCCGGCCTGGTCGCCCCGATCGCCGGCGACACGGCCGATCTCGTCATCGGCTCCCGCTACACGCCCGGCGGCGGCGTCGTCGACTGGGGGCTCGGCCGGCGGATCGTGTCACGCGGCGGCAGCCTCTTCGCGCGGATCGTGCTCGGTCTGGGCCAGAACGACCTGACCGGCGGGTTCAAGGCGTGGCGCGGCACGACGCTCGCGGCGGTCCCGTTCGACGGGGTCCATGCCGGCGGCTACGTCTTCCAGATCGAGATGACCTTCCGGGCGAGCCGGGCCGGCGCCCGGATCCGCGAGGTGCCGATCACCTTCCGCGACCGCCGTGTCGGGCAGTCCAAGATGAGCCGGCGGATCGTCGTCGAGGCGCTGGTCGTGGTCGTCCAGCTCCGGGCCGAGGAGCTCCTCGCCCGCCTGACGCGCCGCCGCCGATCGTGACCGGTCCGGCCGCCGGCCGGCTGGGCGGCGGCTCCGAAGGGGCGCTCCCGGCCGGCGTCCGCGTGATCCTCGACGCGCGCCCGCTCCAGGCGCCCGATCGCGCCCCGCTGGCGGCGGCCTACCTGGACGGTCTGCTCGGGGCCTTCGATGCGGCGCCGCTCGCGGGCGAGTCGTTCGCCTTCCTGATCGCGTCGGATCTCGACGACCCGACTCCGCGGTTCGGCCACCTCGAGGTCGTCGGGCGCCGCCAGCTGCCCCCGACCCGCCTGCTCCGGTCCGGGGCCATGACCGTCGATCCGTTCGTGTTGCGTGGCGCGGCGATCGGGTCGACCTGGCGAGCCGAGCGCGGTGGCGCGGCGGGCGCCGTCTATCACGCCATCGGGGGCGGCCCGCTCCCGATCGCCTCCGGGTTGCCCGTGGTGGTCACCCTGCTCGATCTCGCGCCGTGGGAGCTGCCGGATGCGTTCCAGCGCTCGCTGGCCAGCCGGTTCGGCCAGCGGCTGCGGGCGCAGCTGCTGCGCGAGGCGGCCGCCGTCATCGTCGGCAGCGACGCCACGGCAGCCGCGGCGCGCCGCCTGATCCGGATCCGGGGGAGCCGTGTCCGGGTCGTGCCGCTGGCGCCCCGTGCCGGGTTCGCGCCCGCCCCGGTCGGTTCGCCCGGGACCTCGTCGGTCACGTCGCCTGGGGCGCCCTCGGAGATCCGTCAGCGGCTCGGCGTGACGGGTCGGTACCTCGCGTTCTCCGGCCGCTTCGATGCCCGCCTCGACCTGACCACGCTCCTGTCCGCCCTCGCTCGCCTGGCGCGGGCCGGCCGGCCCGCCGGTCTCGAGCCGGATGTGGCGTGGCCGCCGCGGGTCCTTCTCCTCGGGGCGACCCCGGAGGACCGGGCGTCGGTCGCCCGGGCCGCCGCACGCAAGGGGGTCGGCGAGGCCCTCGCCTACGCCCCGAGCCTGGCCGTCGCGGAACAGGTCGAGCTCGTCCGGGCCGCTCGAGCGGTGGTCCTCCCCGTCGTCTCCGAGGCGGCCGGCCTGCCGGTCATCGAGGCGATCGCCTGCGGGACCCCGGTCGTCGCCTCAGCGGTGGGACCGCTGCCGGAGATCGTCGGACCGGCGGGGCTCCTCGTCGAACCCGGCGATCCGGACCGGCTGGCCGTGGCGCTGACGACGATCTGGGCGGATGACGCCGTCCACGCCCGGCTCGTCGCCAGCGCTCGCGAGCGCGCCGCATGGCAGACGCGGACGTGGGCCGACGTCGCGATCGAGACGCGGCGGATCTACGCGGAGGTCGGCGTCCGGGCGACGGACGCCCGCTGACCTGCCGGTCGGCTCAGCTCGGCGCGGGGCTCCCGCTCGGGGTGGCGCCGGCGGGCGGCGGGTTCGTCCCGGCCTTGTACGAGAACGGGTAGTTGCCCGGGATCACCTGGACGAAGGTCTGGCCGATGGTCAGCGGGATCGCCTTGCCGTTCTTGTCGTAGAACCGGGTCGGCTTGGTGATCGCGGTCTTCTTCCAGGTGCCCTTGATCGTCTTCCCGTTGGTGAAGACCCAGGCGGGCCCGCTCCCGACGACGGTCGCCTCGAGCCGTGGTGCGCCGGGGTGACCGTCATTGAGCGGACCGAACCGCATGCGCATCACCACGACGTTCTTGGGCGCGATCCGGACGCCGGTGCCCTTGTCCGTCTCCTTCTTCTCGCCCGTGACGGAGCGCAGGTACGTGTTGGTCTTGCGGTCGTAGACGTAGCCGATGGTGTTGTAGGGGTACTTGATCGTGATCGTCCCGCCGACCGGCCGGGCGTCGAGCGGCGCATCCGGGGCGAAGGTCCAGGCTGCCGTGTAGGCCTTGTCCTTGGACCCCTGGTGCTTCCCGGCGGCCCTGAGCTTTGCGCCGGTCGTGTACAGGTTGTGCGGGGCGGACCGGAAGGTGACCCGGCCGAAGGTCCCGCTGTAGCGGAACTCGTCGATGTTGTAGACGTACTGCCCGCGACCCTTGGCGGCCAGCGTTGCCTTCGCCTGCGGCGAGCCACCGGCGTGCGCGTAGACCGCGCGCCACTCGGCGGCCCAGGCGATGTAGTAGTAGCGGGAGCTGCGGACCGGGCCGATCTCCTTGGGCAGGCTGTCCTGGAAGATCGCCATGTAGCGCGGGATGCCGCCTTCCGCCGGGGCCTGCCAGACGACCGAGGCGGACGACAGGCCGGACTGCGGCCGCGCCGCGCCGAGGTCATCGATCATGACCGCGATCGGATGCCGCTTGGCGACGGCCGGCGAGAGGGGTCGACCGGTGAGCGGCCCCGGGACCGTGACGGGCGTCGGGACCGGGGTGGGCGTCGGGACGGGGGTCGGACTCGGCGAGGCGGTCGGTTCGACGGTCGCTTCCGGCGTGCCCGAGGTCGTGGGAGCCGGCGTGGCGGTCGGGACCTGGGCCACTGCCGACGGCCGGGCGGAGGCGGCCGGGTTGCCCAGCGCCGTGGCGCCGATGCCGACGACGAGGGCCGACACGACGACGACGCCGACGATCCCGATGGTCGCGTTCCGTTGCATCCCGGTGGCTCCTCCAGATCATGCGATGGCCATGGCGCCGGTCGTGCCCGGGGCGACACGCCGCGACCGTGGCTTGGCGCAGGATAGCCGAGGACGCAAGGAAAGGCGTATGACGCCCATCACGGCGGCCGACGGGCCGCGTCCGGGCCTGTCCTTGCCCTGGCGCTCGCATTGCCGGCCGACCCGCGATAGGCTAGGTCCATGACCGATCGACCCGCGAGTGACGATCCAGCCAAGGCCGACGCCGACGAGGTAGCGAAGCCGAAGGTGACGCGGGCGCGAACGACCGCTGCCAAGCCACCCAGCGGCGCCAAACCGGCCGCGAGCGCCTCCGCCTCAGCCGCGAAGACGACAGCGAGCGCGCCGGCCTCAGCCGTGAAGCCCAGCGCCAAACCGACGCCCAAACCGGCATCCCAACCGACAGCCACGGCCTCGCGCGCCGCAACGACATCCGCGCCGGCCGCGCGACCGACGGCACCGACCGCCGTGACGGCAACGAGCGAGACGCGGCCCGAGGTCATCAACATCACCAACGGCGGCGTCGAGACCGCCCAGGCCCAGCAGGTCACCGTCACGCAGGGCGGGATCACCCACGTCGAGGCCTCCCAGGTCGACGTTCGGATGGGCGGCATCGCGCAGGCGGCCGCCAAGGACGTCTCGGTGACCATGGGCGGCATCGGGCTCGCCCGGGCGGATCGGGTCACCGCCGAGATGAGTGGCGTCGGTGTCGCGCTCGCCGGTGAGGCCCGGGTGAGCCAGTCGTTCGTCCGGAACCTCTTCGCCCGCGAGGTCCGGATCGATCAAGGCGCGGTCTGGAACCTGGCTGCCGGGAAAGTCACCTTCGAGCGGCGGAGCATCGCCGGCGTGGTGATCGCCGCGCGGGTCGACGGCGAGGTCAAGCCGCTGCTCGACTGGCGCGGGACCCTGGTGATCGCCGGCATCGCCGGGCTCGTCGCGGCGATCCTCCGCCGCCGCTGACCATCCGCTGAGCGTCCCTCAGCGGACCTTCACGATCCGCGGATCGACACCGGCCGCGATTGCGGCCGCGGCGTTCCGGGCGCGGGCCTCGGCCTGGTGCGCCTGGTGGAGCTCGACCACCTCGGCCGGCTCGCCCTCCATGACCACGACGCCCTGCTCGATGAGGATGGCCCGGTTGCAGTACTCGGTCACCCAGCCCATGTCGTGGGTGACGAGGACGACAGCCTTGGCGGCACCCACGATGTCGAGGACGCGGGTCTTGGACTTGGCCCGGAAGTTGGCGTCGCCGGTCGCGAGGACCTCGTCGAGCAGGAGGATGTCCGGGTCGACCGACGTCGCGATCGCGAAGCCGAGCCGGGCGCGCATGCCCGACGAATAGGTCTTGAGCGGCGCCTCGATGAACTCGCCGAGCTCGGCGTAGTCGATGATCGACGGCAGCAGCTCGCGGGTCACGTGATCGTCGAGACCGAGGAACGCGCCACCGAGCAGGATGTTGTCGCGACCGGTCAGGTCCTTGTCGAAGCCGGCGCCCAGCGTCAGCAGGCCGGACACGTGGCCGAAGACGTCGACCGCGCCCTCGGACGGGTGGATGATCCCCGCCAGGACCTGGAGCAACGTGCTCTTGCCTGCGCCGTTCGGGCCGATGACCGCCAGCGATTCGCCGCGCCGGACGTGCAGGTCGACGTTGCGAAGCGCCCAGAACTTGTCGATGTGGCCGCGTCCGAGCATCTGGGCGATCGACCCACGGACCGTCGTCTTCCTGGTGAAGCGGAGGTCGTACTTGACGCCCACGTTGCTCGCGGTGATCGCGTAGTCGGCACCTCGATCCATCCGCGGCGGCCGTTTCTCGACGGCCATCAGATCACCTTGGCGAAGTTGGGCTCGAGGCGCTTGAACACGATCGTGGTCAGGCCGAGGAAACCGATGCTCGCCACCAGCAATGCCGCGAGCGAGGCAAAGTTGGGCAGCCCGGGCAGGCCTTCCGGCGTCCCGTAGATCACCATCCGATAGGCCTCGAACAGGATCGCGAATGGATTGGCGCCGGCCAGCGTCCGCAGGAACGGATGCGACTGGAAGATCCCCAGCTCGTCCAGCGCGGCCAGGCTGTACAGGCCCGGTGACAGGAACCACCACAGGCGCATCAGGTGGCCCTCGACGTTGCCCAGGTCGCGAAAGAACACGTTTCCGGCGGCGACCAGGTAGGCGCACGCGAGGGTGAACACGAACTGGACGCTCGCGATGACCGGGATCAGCACCAGGTATGGCGAGATCCGATCCGGGTAGAACAGCATCAGCAGTCCGAGCGCCGCGAGTCCGAAGAAGAAGCTGACGATGCCGGCGACCGCCGCCGCCGTCGGCAGGACGATCTTCGGGAACTGGATCTGCTTGATCAGCTGGTCCTTGCCGACGATCGACGACGTCGCATCGCCGATCGACGAGGTGAACCACTTCCAGGGCAGGATCGCGGCGAAGATGAACAGCGGGTAGTCGGGCACCTTGCGTGGCGCGATGATCGTCACGAAGACGACGTAGACGACCATCTGGAGGAGCGGGTCGAGAACCCACCAGACATTGCCCAGCACGGTGTCCGTGCCACGCCGGCGGATGTCGGCCTGGACCAGATAGCGGACCAGGCGCTGGCGGGAACGGATGTCCGAGATGGCCTCGCCGATGAGTCGAAGGGGACCCCGTTCCCCGGCGGCATTGCGAAAGGCTGCCGGGACCTCACTCGTGGCGGACATCGGGCGGAAGAGTATCACCTCGCTGGCCGGACCCCGGCCCGCCCTCCAGGAACCGGTCGACGAAGCGGTCGCTGGCACCGCCCCGCGCGGCACCCAGCTGCCGGGTGATGAACGCGTCGTACCCGGCGAGGTCGAACCGATCGCCGACGATCGCATCGATCACCCCGGCCGTGTCGGTCACCTGGGTCCCGATCATGTCGGTCCGGTAGTCGAGGTAGAGCCCCGGGTCCACCTCGTACTCGGCCAGGTCGCCGACGAGCAGGACGATCGGCCGGCGCAGGAGGGCGAACTCGATGACCGACGACGAATAGTCGGTGATGAGGATGTCGGTCAGGGCGAGCAGGTCGTTGATCTCGGCCGTCGGGTCGGCCACGACGTCGTAGCCGGCCGTCGGCGTGGCGGCCGGATCCAGGTTGGGGTGGGTCTTTAGGACCAGCGCATCGCCGGCGGGCAGGGCGGCCCGCAGCGCTGCGGCGTCGAGCCCGGTGGCCGCCCGCTTGCCGACCCCGCGGCCCCGGAACGTCGGGGCGTAGAGGACCACCCGCCGCCCGGCGAGCTCGGGATGGGCCGCCAGCACCCGTCCGCGTGCCGCGGCCAGGGCCGCGTCATCGAAGAAGGAGTCGGTCCGGGGCGAGCCGAGGGCGATGACCCGCTCCATCGGCGTCCGGAGGGCGGCCGCATACGGTCCGCGCGTCCACTCGCCACCGACGACGACCGCGTCGTAGTAGCGATGCAGGAACGTCCGCTCCGGCTCCGCGATCGGCACCGTCGTGTCCAGCCCGAACCGCTTGAGCGCCCCGGCGGCGTGCCAGACCTGGACGACCGTCGTCCGCCGCCGGTGTGGCGCGACGTGGATCGGCAGGTAGGCGTTGTCGGTGACGAACAGGCGGGCGGTCTGGAGGTGGTACATCCCGCGCACGAGCCGGACGAGGTAGGCCAGCTTGCCGGCCAGGCCGTAGCTGTAGGGCTCGAGGAGGAGCACGTAGCGGAGCTCGGGGTGCCGCGCTCGCATCGCCCGGTGGAGGTGGAGCAGATTTCCATCCAGGGTCGGGACCCGGGCCGTGGCCAGGACCACCTTGTCGGACTGGATGGCCAGCCGCGACGCGAAGAGGCGCACGAAGCGGAGGAGAGCGCTCGCCAGCCGGTATTCGAGCGGGCGCATCCGCCGGTCTAGGCCCGCGTGCGGACGATGATGTTCTGGCCGTCGAGGGTGACCTCGTCGTCGCTCATCAGCTGGGCGATGACGTCGGCCACCTGGCCCGGCTGCATGATCGTCGAGGGGTCCTCCTCCGGCGCCAGCTTGCGGCGCAGCTCGGTGGCCGTTCGCCCCGGCGAGATGCTGTAGATCTTGATCCCGCTGCCGGCCAGCTCGTCCGCGAGGGTCGCGGACAGCGACACGACCGCCGCCTTGGACGAGGCGTACGCCAGCCAGCCCGGTCGCGAGGTGATGCCGGCCGTCGATGCGACGTTGAGGATCTTGCCGCCCCGGTCGTACATGTGGCGGGTGGCCTCGCGGATGAGGACCAGCATCGCGAAGACGTTGATGGTGTAGGTCTTCACGATGTTGTCGGTGCTCGTGTCGAGGAGCGACCGCGGATCGGCGTAGCCCGCGATGTTGAGCAGGATGTCGATGCTCCCGTAGTCGCGCTGGATGCGATCGACGAGGGCGGGGATCCCGTCGAGGTCCATCAGGTCGTAGGGGATCGCCTCGATCCGCTTCCCGTCACGGTCCATCTCGGCGACGGTGCCGTCCAGTCCCTCCCCGTTGCGCGCGACGAGCACGATCGAGCCGACGTTCGGCTCACGGCTCATCCGGACCGCCGCGGCCCGCCCGATGCCCTGGCTGGCCCCGGTGATCACGCAGACCTTGCCCATCTCAGCCCCTGCGGCCGATGACGTCGGCGTAGATCGCCTCGGCGGTCACGATGTCGGTCGGGACGGTGATCTTGATGTTGCGCTCGGAGCCGGGCAGGATCCGGACCCGCTCACCTGCGTAGCGGTGGAAGAGGCTGGCGTCCTCGGTGAAGAATGCCCCGTCGCGCCGCGCCGCTTCGTGGGCGGCCATCAGCTTGGCCCGGTCGAACTTCTGGGGGAGCTGGACGTTGACCAGCTCGTCCCGCTCCAGGAGGTCCTCGACGTACTCGTGGCCCTTGAGGACGGTGAACGGGATCGGGATCCCGAACATCGCGTTGCCCTCCTCGGCCGCGATCAGCTCGCGGAACTCATCGGCGGTGACGAGGGGACGGACGGCTTCGTGGACGATGACCGTGTCGGTGTCATCGAGGGCCTCGAGCCCCCGGTAGACCGACTCCTGGCGCGACCCACCGCCGACGATGCAGCTGAACCTGGCCGCATCGAAGCCGTGGTTGTCGATCAGCGTCCGCGTCTCGTCGAGATGGCTCTCCGGGCAGGTGACGACGACCCGTTCGATGGCCGGGATCAGCCGCGCCTTCTCCAGCACGTGGATGATCAGCGGCTTGCCGCCCAGGAGCAGGAACTGCTTCGGGAACGGCCGGCCGATGCGTTTGCCGACCCCTCCGGCGAGCACGATCATCCCGATCTTCATGCGAACCTCCGGTGCGCTCGGCCCTGCTCCGCTGAGCCCGTCGCGGCTCGGATGACTGTCCGCCTGAGGGTACGCGAAACCGCAGGCCCGGTCGCAGCCGGGCTATCATCCGCGACTGGGCGCGACGATCCCGCGGCCCGACCGACAAGGAGCGTGGATGGCCGACGAGCCACGGGAGCCCGCGATCGAGGTCGACGCCATCCGCTGGGAGCGCGTCCAGCTCATCGTCGAGGCCCGTGTGCCGGCCGGTGTCACGCTCGACCTGTCGTCGCTCGACCTCGTCCCCGACGCCGCCGGCGGCGAGGCGATGCCACCGACACGCGCGACGATCGACGGCGATCGCCTCACGGCCCGGTTCAACGTGCTGGTCGGTCCGGGCCTCGAGCCGCTGGGAGCCGGCCGCTGGACGCTCCGCGCCGCCGTCCTCCCGGCCCCGTCCCTGCCGACGGCGCGCCCGGAGCCGGGCTCGTTCACCCTCACGAATGGGTCCTACCGCATGGCTCCCGCGGTGGACGCGACGGCGAGGACTCTCACGATCGATGTCGCGTTCGACGCCGCGGATCGCGTCCGCAAGCCCGTGCGCCGCGTCACCCGGATCCGGCGGGCCGCCTTCCGTGCCCTCGTGTCGGCGTCGCGCCTGGTCACCCGGCGGAGCAAGCCGCGCGTCCTGTTCACCTCGCGTCTCATCTCGGAGATGTCGGGCAACCTCCAGGTCGTCAACGCCCGGATGGTCGAACGCGGCCTCGATCGCGAGGCGGACCTGACGGTGATGCTCAAGCCCGGGCTCACCGAGCGCTGGAGCTTCCTCGACCGGCTGCGGCTCGCCCGTGCCCTGGCCGGCGCCGACGTGATCGTCCTCGACGATTCGTTCCCGCCGCTCGACTGGGTCAGGCTGTCGCCGGCGGTCCGGATCATCCAGCTGTGGCACGCCTCGGGCGCGTTCAAGACCGTGGGCTTCAGCCGGATCGGCCTGCCGGACCCGAACGTCCGCGTCCACCGGAAGTACACCGCGGCGATCGTCAGCTCGGAGTTCGACGTGCCCTTCTACGCCGAGGCGTTCGGCATCCCCGAAGCACGGGTCATCCCGACCGGCATCCCCCGGATGGACCGGTTCTTCGACGCGAGGGCGCAGGCCGAGGGGCTGGCTGCCGCCCGGGCGGCGTACCCGGAGATCGTCGGGCGCCGGACGATCCTGTTCGCGCCCACGTACCGCGGCGACACGATCCGGGAGGCGTCGTACGCGTTCGAGCTGCTCGACTACGCGGCGCTCCACGCGCTGGCGGTCGAGCGCGACGCGACGATCATCATCAAGATGCACCCGTTCGTGCTCGAGCCGGTCCGCATCCCGGAGGCGTTCCGGGACCGCCTGATCGACGGCTCCACCCGGCCGGTGGACGTCAACGACCTCCTGTTCGCGGTCGACCTCCTGGTGACCGACTATTCATCGATCGTGTTCGAGTACTCGACCCTCCGCCGGCCGATGCTGTTCTTCGCCTACGACCTCGAGGACTACGTGGCGACACGCGACTTCTACGTCCCGTTCGAATTGTTCGTGCCCGGCCGGATCGTCCGGACGTTCGCGGAGATGGTCGACGCGATCCGCCGCGACGACTACGAGGCGTCCAAGGTGGACGACTTCGCGGCGCGCCACTTCGCGCATCTCGACAGCGGCTCGACCGACCGCGTCATCGACCAGCTGATCCTGGCCCGGTGAGGCGGTCCGGATGAACGATCTCGTGCTGACGATCCGGATCGTGCTCGTCCGGGCGGCGTTCGCGTTCGGGCGCCGCCTGCCGCTCCGCTCGCGGGTCGTGCTCGCGACCGCCCACGCCCCGCGGCTCGGCGGCAACCTGGCGGCCATCGCGGACGACCTGGCGGCGCGCCGTCCGGGGATCCCGGTCGTGACCCTCGCCCACCGGCCGGGCGTCGGTGGCCGCGGCCGGATCGCCGCGGCCTGGCACGCGGTCGTCGCCGGCTACTACCTGGCGACCTCGCGGGTGTTCATCGTGGACGACTACTTCTTCCCGATCTATGTGATCCGCAAGCGGCCGGGCACGACGATCGTCCAGACGTGGCACGCCTGCGGCGCGTTCAAGAAGGTCGGCTACAGCGTGCTGGACAAGTCGTTCGGGGTGGACGAGGCGCTCGCCAGCCGGGTCCGGATCCACTCGAACTACGACGTCTGCCTCGTCGCCTCGCAGACCGCCGCGCCGCATTACGCGGAGGCGTTCCGCCAGCCGCTCGAGCGGTTTCGGTCGGACCTGGGCATCCCGCGGACGGACGTGCTCTTCGGCGAGGAGCACCTGGCCCGGACGCGAGCCGCCGTCCGCGAGCGATACGGCCTGACCGACGGCCGCCGGGTCATCCTGTACGCGCCGACCTTCCGCGGCGACAGCGTCACCGACGCCCGCGCCACGGACGACCTCGACCTCCGGGTCCTGCGTGACGCCCTCGACGCGGACCACGTCCTGCTCGTCCGGCTGCACCCGTTCATCCGGTCCGCCACGCCGATCGGCCCGGACCTCGCGGACTTCGCGATCGACGTCTCGGATCACCCCGACATCAACGAGCTGATGCTCGTGAGCGACGTGCTCGTGACCGACTACTCGAGCGCGATCTTCGAGTTCGCCCTGCTGCACCGGCCGATGGTCTTCTTCGCGCCGGACTACGAGGCGTACGAGCGCGAGCGCGGCTTCTACTTCGACTACCGGACCGGCGTGCCCGGCCCGATCTTCGAGACGACCGCGGAGCTGGCCGCGTACCTGCGGGCCGGTGTCTTCGATCTCGAGCGCGTGGAGCGGTTTCGGGCCGCCTCGTTCGACGTCGCAGATGGAGGTTCCGCAACACGCGTCACGGAGGCGCTCATCGTCCCGTCATTGACCCGGGCGGGAGATCGACGATAGGGCTGCGGACACGGCTTCCCGAGGGGGCGGTGTACCATACCGCGGCCCTCCATCCCCGGCGTCAGCCGGCCATGTGACAGGAAATCGACCCAGACCATGACCTTCCGTGCCAAGCCCGTCGTGAAGCGCGCCCACCGACCAGCGTGGGAAGCCCAGGACCGGCGCAACTTCTACCTCAACCTCGGCTTCGGCCTGATCGTCGTCCTCGCCGTCGTCATCCTCGGCGTCGCGGCCGGGCTGGCCTACTACAACGACCACCTCGCGTCGGTCGGCAGCGTCGACGGCCAGTCGATCAGCAAGGACGACCTCAAGGACCGGCTGGCGATCGACGCCTGGCGGCTCGACGAGGCCGACCGGCGGACCGCCACCGCGGTCGCGGCCGGCCACCTGACCGAGGCCCAGGGCACGACCCAGACGCAGACCAACGCCCAGGTGCGCCAGCAGCTGCCGTCCGTCTCGCTCGAGCGCCTGATCGACGCCAAGCTCCAGGCCAAGCTCGCGACGCAGGAAGGCGTCAGCGCGACGCCCGAGGACATCGATGCGCGGCTGGTCACCGAGGCGACGACGCCCGAGACCCGCCACGCCTACGTCATCGAGGTCAAGCCGTCGACCGACCTCGGCGCCGTGCAGCCGACCGCCGCCCAGATCGCGGCCGCCAAGTCGGTCGCCGACGCGGCGCTGGCGGACCTGAACGGCGGCAAGTCCTGGGACGACGTCGCCAAGACCACGTCGACCGATGCCTCGACCGCGGGTCAGGCCGGCGACCTGGGCTGGATCGCGGCGGACGACAAGCAGGCCGACGAGGATTACCTGAAGGCGGTCTTCGCCGCCGAGGTCAACAAGCCGACGGCCGTCGTCCAGGGTGCCGATGGCATCTTCCGGATCGGCCGGGTGACCGACATCGCGCCCGAGGCGGTCGACTCCGCGTACCAGGCCAAGATCGTCAACGACGGCGTGTCCCTCGACAAGTACAAGGCCGCCCTCGCGGCGGACGTCCTGCACGACAAGCTCCAGAGCAAGATCGTCGCCGACTACACGGGCGCCGCGCCGCAGCGCAAGGTCTCCGAGATCTACACCAGCGAGGCCGAGCCGGGCCTGGCCGCCGACGCGATCAAGGTGCGCCACATCCTGTACAGCCCGAAGGGCGACCCCTCCGGCGCCGCGCAGATCCCGGACACCGATCCGTCCTGGGAGGCGGCCCGCGCCAAGGCCCTTGCCACCTACGCCAGCCTGCAGGGCAACCCGAGCCTGTTCGACTCGATCGCCCGCAAGCAGAGCGACGAAGCCCAGGCGCAGGGTCCCACCGGGACCGGCGGCAAGCTCCCGTTCTTCGACAGCACGAGCGGCGTCGACCCGGAGTTCGAGAAGGCGATCCTCGCCCCCGGACTCAAGGACGGCCAGATCCTCCCACCGGTCAAGTCCGCCTTCGGCTGGCACGTCATCCAGGTGATGTACCACCCGACCGACGAGGACCATCTCAAGGCGCTCAAGGACCAGGCGGACAAGGGTGCGGACTTCGGCGTCCTCGCCCGCGACAACTCGAACGCTCCGACGGCCGGCTCCGGCGGCGATCTCGGCTGGGTCGCCAAGGGCCAGCTGGCCGATGACCTGACCAATGCGATCTTCGCCGCGCCGATCGGCAAGACGTCGTCGGTCGTGACCATGCCCGGCGACGGCGTCTACCTGTTCAAGGTGGCCGCCGAGGAGACGCGCACCCCGGAGGGCAGGCAGCTCGAGGAGCTGACCTCCACCGCCTTCACGAAGTGGTACAACGCCAAGAAGGGCGCCGCGACGATCACGCGCGACCCATCCGTCACCACCCCGACCAGCTGAGCGGAGGGGGCGGGTGCTCGACGCCCTCGTCGCGGAGGCGCGACTCCGCTGGGGACTCGATCCGGCGACGGGCCTCCAGGTCGTCGCGGCCGAGACGCTGGTCGGCATCCCGATCGAGGCGTCCCGGCCGCTCCTGATCGTGCCGCTTGCGACCCTGCGCGCCTCGAGCGACGGCGACGGTGCCGCGCCGCTGCCGGGCCGTGCCGGGTCGGGCGGTGACGATCCCGTCGCCGTCCTCCGGCGGCTCTACCCGGCCGACCATCCGGTCGGGCGGTTCGGCGGCGATGACGGCCTGACCGTCGGGTCGCTGGACGCGGCCACCCTGGCGGGTGCGCTCTATCTCGCGCCCGTGGCGCCCGAGCTGGCCGCCGCCGGCCCGTGGGCCCTGCCCTGGATCTCGGCCCGGCTGCGCCAGCCGGACGGCTGTCCGTGGGACCGCGAGCAGACCCACACGTCCTTGCGCAAGCACCTCCTCGAGGAGGCCTACGAGGTGTACGACGCGCTCGAGGCCGGTGCGACCCGGGAGCTGGCGGGCGAGCTCGGCGATCTCTGGTTGCAGGTCGTCCTTCACGCCCAGCTGGCGGCCGAGGCCGGCGTCTTCGACCTCGCCGACGTCCAGGCCGCGATCGCCTCCAAGATCGTCCGGCGCCACCCGCACGTATTCGGCGACGCGGTCGCCCGGACCGCCTCGGACGTCAACCGGCAGTGGGAGCGGATCAAGGCCGACGAGCGGGCCGCCGCTGCGGCTGATGCCGCCGACGACGACGCGGGCTCCGGCGGGCCTGCGGCCCCGAAGAGTGCCCTCGACGGGATCAGCCCCTCGATGCCGGCCCTCGCGGCGAGCCAGGAGATGCAGGACCGGGCAGCCAACCTCGGCTACGACTGGCCGACCATCGACGGCGTGCTCGACAAGGTCGTCGAGGAGGCCGACGAGCTGCGCCGCGCGACGAACGACGCCGAGCGGGCCGAGGAGTTCGGGGACCTGCTGTTCGTGCTGGTCAACGTCGCTCGCCGCCGCGGGATCGAGGCGGAGGCTGCCGTGCGCGCCGCCAACGCCAAGTTCCGGCGGCGCTTCGCCAGCGTCGAGCGGGGGGCCGCCGCGCGTGGTGTCGCGCTGCGCGATCTCGACTTCGAGGCACTCGACGCACTGTGGGATGCTGCCAAGATCGAGGAGAGAGCCCTGTGACCATCGGCAACCGACCAGCCACCGTCCGCGCAGACGGCCGCGGCCCCAACGACCTGCGACCCGTCTCGTTCACCCTGGGCGTCCAGAAATGGGCCGAGGGCTCGTGCCGGATCCGGGTCGGCGACACCGAGGTCCTGTGCGCTGCGACGATCGTCGACCGCGTCCCGCCGCACCTGCGCGGCAAGGGCACCGGCTGGATCACCGCCGAGTATTCGATGCTGCCGCGCGCGACCGCCGAGCGAACGGACCGCGAATCGGTCAGGGGCAAGATCGGCGGCCGGACCCACGAGATCCAGCGGCTGATCGGGCGCTCGCTCCGCGACGCGGTCGACCTGACCCGTCTCGGCGAGCGGACGATCACCGTCGACTGCGACGTCCTCCAGGCCGACGGCGGGACCCGGACCGCGTCGATCACGGGCGGCTACGTCGCCCTGGCGGCGGCGCTCATCACCTACGGCATGGAGCGGCATCTGGTGGCCAAGGTGGCGGCCGTCTCGGTCGGGCTCGTCGGCGGCCTGCCGCTGCTCGATCTCGACTACTCGGAGGACTCTCGGGCGGACGTCGACTTCAACGTGGTCGGCACGGACGGCGGCGCCTACGTCGAGCTGCAGGGCACCGCCGAGGGCAAGCCCTTCGACCGGGCCGCCGCGGACGGCCTGCTCGACCTGGCCGATGGCGGGCTGGCGCGCCTGTTCGAGGCCCAGGCCGCCGTGCTGGCGACCGTCCGGCGGTGACCGCCCGGCGACTCCTGGTCGCCACGCGCTCGGCCCACAAGCTGCGCGAGCTGCGGGAGCTGCTCGCGCTCGACGTCGCGGAGCTGGTGTCGCTCGACGACCTCGGATTGCCCGGCGACCCCGTCGAGGACGGCGAGACGTTCGAGACCAACGCCGCGATCAAGGCCCGGTTCGGGGTGCGGCTGAGCGGCCTCCCGACGCTCGCCGACGACTCCGGCATCGAGGTTGACGCGCTGGGCGGCGGCCCCGGCGTGCGGACCCGGCGGTACGCCGGCGAGGACGCGACCGACGAGGACAACAATCGCAAGCTGCTGGCCGCCCTCGACGGTCTGCCGCCGGAGCGACGCGGCGCCCGCTACGTCTGCGTGCTTGCGCTGGCACTCCCCGAGGACGCGGGCCCGCGCGGCGGCGTGGCGCCGATCATGACCCGCGGGACCTGCCGCGGCCGGATCGCCACGGAGCCGCGCGGGACGGGCGGGTTCGGCTACGACCCGATCTTCGAGCCGTCGCCCGAGCCGCCGGGAGGTCGGACGTTCGGGCTGTGGACCCCGGCCGAGAAGCACGCCGTCTCGCATCGAGCCCGGGCCGCCCGTCGGATGACGCCGCGGCTGGCCGCCCTCGGGTTCTGAGGTGACGGCCGTCGCGCGACGCCTGTGCGTCTTCTGCGGCGCGAGCCCCGGTCGCGATCCGGGCTACGTGGATCTTGCGGCGCAGGTCGGGACGGGGCTGGCGGAACGTGGCATCGGGCTCGTCTACGGCGGCGGCCGGGTCGGGATGATGGGCGCGGTCGCGGATGCCGCGCTGTCGGCCGGCGGCGAGGTCATCGGAGTCATCCCGCGCCGTCTCGTCGATCGCGAGCTGGCCGATGGCGGCCTGACCGAGCTGCACATCGTCGAGACGCTCCACGAGCGCAAGGCCGGCATGGCGGCCCTGTCCGACGGCTTCATCGCGCTGCCCGGAGGTCTGGGCACGCTCGAGGAGCTCGCGGAGGTCGCATCCTGGGGCCAGCTCGGGCTCCACGCCAAGCCGATCGGCCTCCTGGGCCGGGCCGGCTACTGGGACCACCTGCTCCGGTGGCTGGACCACGCCGTCGTGGAGGGCTTCCTCACGCCCGCCAATCGGGCGCTCGTCAGCGAGGACGCCGATCTCGCCGCGTTCCTGACCCGTTTCGAGTCGCTCGCCGGGCGCGCTCCGACCGACCGCTGGGGTCGTTGAAGAGGCGTCGTTACGATCCGGCGCTCGGCTTCGCCTTCGGTGCCTTGGTGGGCTTCGGGGACGGCCAGGGGGCTGGGTCCGTGCCCGGGTCGCTGAACAGACCCGCCGCGACGGCCCGGATCTTCGCCAGGTCGGGCGCCTGTGAATCGCCGTAGCGGGTGCTCTTCGGGTGGACCAGCGGCGACCGGATGACGACGCTGGTCACGCCGTCGCGACCGACCTCCTCGACGATCGCGGCGAGCTCCGGCAGTCGCTCCACGGGCATGTCCGTCCGGATCGTGCTGCCGACCGCATCGAGCAGCTCGGGCAGCTGGAAGAGCAGGCTGCCGCCACGGGACACCTGGCTCTTCAGGGCGACGAGGATCTGCTGCTGGCGGGCCTGCCGGGTGAAGTCGCTCTCGCCGAGCGCCTTGCGCGATCGGGCGTAGGCCAGGGCGTCGGCGCCGTCGAGGTGGTGCTTGCCGGCCGTGATCGAGAAGCCCTTGCGTCCGAGGCCGTACCCGTCGTAGCCGGGGTCCTGGAAGGCTCGCGGCGCGACGATGTCGACCCCGCCGACCGCGTCGACCATCTTGATCAGGCCGCGGAAGTCGAGCCGGGCGTAGTAGTGGATCGGGATGTCGAGCAACGCCCCCGCGGCGTCCTCCAGGGTGCGCATGCCGCCCTTCGGGAACTGCTTCGGGTTGCGGTCCGCGTAGGACATCAGCGAGTTGAGCTTGGGACCGAAGGTGTCGCCGTTGCCGAGCGGCGTGTCGATCAGGTCCCGCGGAAGGGACAGGAGCGAGACCGTGTGGCCGACCGGATCGAGGGAGGCGACCATCATCGTGTCGGTCAGGTTCGACGCCCGGTCGCCGCGCTTGTCGATGCCGACGAGCAGGACGTTGACCCGCTGGCCGTCGGCGGGGACGGGCCCGTCCGTCGCGGCTCGCGCGTCCGTGGCGCCCAGGACCGCGCCGGCGAAGATCTTGTCGAACGTGTCGCCGAGGGCCGTTCCGTAGCGGTAGACGACCAGGTGCGGGATCGCCACGACGAGGGCGATGACGAGCAGGCCGCCGATGCCCAGCCAGCCGGTCCGGCCGGTGCGGCGCGTGTCGAGGAAGGCCTGGCCGACGGCGACGAGCCGCCAGACGAGGGCGATGACGTTGAGCGCGAGGAGGGTGCTGAGGACCTGCGGGGACACGGCCCAGGCGGCCAACCGCGCCGGCGACTGGAGCTGGACCACGAGCAGCCCGATGCCCAGCACGACCAGGGATGGGACGAGGAAGAGAAGCGCGAGCGCGGGCCGGCGATTGAACAGCTGGCCGAGTCCCGGGATCACCGCCGACAGCGTCGCCGCGGCGAGGCGGCGGAGGTCGGTTGGCCTCGTATCAGGCCGGATCCGGGTGGCTTGCACGCGGGGCTCTGGCTCCTCTGTCGTTGGTCGGCGACTCGGGTGTCGTCGCGGAGTCTACCCGGCCGCGCCGGGCATGGAGACGCCGGGCGATCGATCAGCCTGCCTTGATCGCCCGGCGTCGTGTCCTGTGACGGGTCATCGGCTGCCGGCGTGACGCCGACAGGCAACGCGATCGGGCGACCGACCAGGTCGGTCGAGGCGTAGCATTCACGCCCACGCCGGCGGGTCACCACAAGGAGGGTTCCGTGCCCACGTACATGGATATGCATGACATCCCGGGGGTCACGGCCGAAGCCGTCGCCGGGGCGCACGAAGCTGATGTCGAGATCCAGGGCAAGTACGGCGTCGAGTACACCCACTACTGGGTGGACGAGGAGGCCGGCAAGGTGTTCTGTCTCGTCACGGCTCCCGACCGCGAGACCGCGACCCGGGTCCACCGCGAGGCCCACGGGCTCGAGGCACACACGCTCTACAAGGTCGAGCAGGGCGCCTAGCGCGGGCCGCCCTCGCGTCGGGTCGGTCGGGTCGTCTTGATGCCGCGACCGGATCCTCGGACCGGGTCGAGTACGATGTCGACCGCCTCGGGGAGTAGCGTAGCCTGGCAACGCACGTGCTTTGGGAGCACGAGATCGCGGGTTCGAATCCCGCCTCCCCGACCACCGATCCGCGCGCTGGCCTCCGGAGTCGACCATGGATCACCAGACGTCGTCGATGGCGGGCAAGACCGTGGTCGTCACGGGCGGCACCGGCGGTATCGGCAAGGCGACAGCGATCGGACTCGCCGCGCTCGGCGCACGTGTCGGGATCACCGGCCGGGATCTGGCGCGCGCCGAGAAGGCTGCCGCAGACATCGAGCACGCGAGCGGGAGTCCCCGTGTAGACGCGTTCGGCGCCGACCTGTCGTCGCAGGCCGAGGTCCGCCGGCTCGCCCGGGAGGTGCTCGAGGCGTACCAGCACCTTGATGTCCTGGTCAACAACGTCGGAGGTTTCTGGGCGACTCGTCACGTGACCGTCGACGGCCTCGAGCACACATTTGCCGTGAATCACCTTGCCGCCTTTCTCTTGACCGACCTGCTGCTGGATCGCCTCGAGGCGAGCGCACCGGCCAGGGTCGTGACCGTCTCATCCGGCGCGCAGTCGATGGGAACCATCGACTTCGATGACCTCCAGGGCGAACACGCCTACTCCGGAGAGACGGCCTACAACCAGTCGAAGCTGGCGAGCGTCATGTTCACCTACGAGCTGTCGCGCCGGCTGCACGGGACCGGCGTGACCGCCAACGTGCTCCATCCGGGTGTCGTCAGCACTGGCTTCGGCGCCGAGGACCCGTCTCGCATCTTCAAGCTGATCGTTCCGTTCGTGCGCCCCTTCATGAAATCACCGGAGCAGGGCGCGGAAACATCGATCTATCTGGCGTCCTCCTCAGCGGTCGATGGCGTCACGGGCAGGTATTTCGCGAAGGGCAAGCCGAAGAGCTCCAATGCGAAGTCTTACGACCAGGACGCCTCGGGCCGCCTGTGGAGGACGAGCGCCGCCCTCGTCGGCATGGCGACGACTGACTGAGCACGGCTTCGGCCGTTGGCGTAGCGTGGGGGCGTGAGCCGCGAAGCCGAGGACCTGAACCGGCGTCTCCTGCGCGCCCGCGACGCCATGGACCGCGCCTATGCCGAGCCGCTCGACGTCCGCGCCGTGGCCGCGGTGGCCCACATCTCCGAGGCGCACTTCAGCCGCAGCTTCCGCGCCGTGTTCGGCGAGACGCCGCACCGCTACCTGCAGCGGCGCCGGGTCGAGCGCTCGATGTTCCTGCTGCGCGAGACCGATCGGAGCATCACCGACATCTGCCTCGATGTCGGGTTCACGAGCCTCGGGACGTTCAGCCGCATGTTCCGTGAGATCGTCGGCGAGACGCCCTCGGGCTATCGCGAGGGTCACGGGCCGATCGTGGCTCCGAACTGCGTCCAGATGTGGGCGACGCGCCCGCGTGTGTCAGCGGGCGAGGCGGTACGGATGAGCAGTTTCGGAGAAGCCAGCGCGGTCGACCGCTCCGTAGCATGACGGTCGTCATCACGACACCCGACAGCGGAGGAACGCACCGATGATCAACAACCTGACCGTCGCGACGATCATGGTCCTCGACAAGGACGAGGCCCTCGACTTCTACGTCAACAAGCTCGGGCTGGAGGTCGGCCAGGACTTCAAGCAGGGCGACTACCGCTGGCTGACCGTGCGGGTCCCGGGCGGGAAGGGCACCGAGATCTCGCTCGAGCAGCCGGGCTCGCCGCTCCACGACGAGGCGACCGCGGAGCAGATCCGCGAGCTGGTCACCAAGGGCGCCTTCGTCGGGCTCGTCTTCCAGACCGACGACGCCCGGGCGCTCTACGAGACCCTCAAGGAACGGGGCGTCACCGACTTCACGCAGGAGCCCACCGACCACTTCTACGGCACCGACATGGGCGTCCGCGACCCCTTCGGCAACGCCATCCGGATCCTGCAGCCGGCGAAGGTCGCCCAGGAAGCGACCGCCTGACCGGAGGCGCCAACGACCGCCTCGCGGCTCGATCCGCGGGGCGTGTGCGACACTCCGGACGGTGTTCGACCGGCGCGAGTCCTCTGCGACGCTGCTCACGTTCGCGGCGACGTTCGTCGGCGGCCATCGGTGTCGCCCTCTACGTGATCAGGCCGTTCGCCGCCGGTGGTGTCGACTTCGACGGGGCGGCGTCCGGTCCTCTTCTTCGATCGCCTGGCGAGTGGGCGCCACCTCGAGGCGTGGGTCGGAGTCGACGCCGAAGCCCCTCATGACGGTCGTGCTCGGGGGCCTGCACGCGATCTGGGGCGACTGGCGCCTGATCGTGTGGGCCTCGATCGCGGCCTACGCCACCGCCATCGCGCTATCGGCCGTCCTCGCCCGGCGCCTCGCCGGCGTGGGGGCGGCGGCCTTCACCGCCGTCGCATTGATGGGTGCCACCCCGTTGCTCCTCGACGTGGCCCGCGGCTACAGCATCGCCTGGGCGATGCTCGGATGGGTGGTTGCGGGGCTTGCGCTCTCGGTCGCGCGACCCCGATACGCCCTCGCCGCCCTGGCCCTGGGGCTCGCTGCGCTCGCCCGCGTGGAGACATTCGTGTTCATCGGTGCGGCCACCGCCGCTCTTGCTCGTCTGGGAGCTTCGCGCTCGAACCGGCCACGGCACCGGGCCTCCCCGCGCGGCATGGTGGCTCCCGGCCGCGTTCCTGGCCCTGCCGGTCATGCTCCTGCACGACTGGCTGCTGACCGGCGATCCGACCTTCTGGTTGCGCGTGTCGGCTCGCTTCTCGGAGGTGGCCGCGGCAGCGGTCGCTCGACAGGGGCCGGTCAATATCGCCACCTACCTCGTTCGGCACGTCCTTCGGCTCGGTGGATTTGCGATCCTTGCCGCGGTGGGCGTGGCGCTCGTGTCGTCGACCCGTCGCTGGGCGATCGTCGTCGGGTTGGTGGCCGCGACCCTCGGCGTCGCCGGATTCCTGGTCTTCCTGGCTGCACGCGGCACCTACGTCTCGCCGCGCTACGTCATCCCCGTCGACATCGGCATCCTGGTCGCTGCCGGCCTTGGCTTCGGCGCGCTCCGCGCTCCCGCATTCTCTCGACTGCGGGAGCTGGGCGACCGCCGGATCCCGGGGACACCGCGGTGGATGCGATGGGGCTCGGCGGGGGCCATCGCCATCGGTATCGGGACCGCAGCCGCGCTGTGGGTGCCGCTCGGCAGCGAGATCAGGGCCGACACGGCGCAGATCCGCGGGCTCCGGGATCAAGCGGTCCGTGCGGACCGGGTCGTCCCGGTCATCCGGCAAGCGCTCGCGAACGTGGCGGGCGGGGTCGGCGAGTCCGACCGGTCGAAGGTGCTCGCTCCGCCCGAGGCCGATGACATGATCCTGGTCGTTCCTTCCCCGCTACGGCCTCGGCTCGCGGTCGATACGGGTGTGGGATTGACGAAGATCGCCGGCCTCGGCGCACCGACCTTCGAGACGGTCGAGTCGCTCGTTCACCTGCCCGGACGCGTGATCGTTCACGACCCGCGGACAGAGGGGGCGGGCGCAGCGACCTATGCGGCTCTGGAGGCGCCGAACCCGGTCATCGACGGGGTTCGGCTCATCCCGCTCCTGGTCGATCCCGTCGAGCGGCTCTGGGTCTACCAGGTGCCCTGATGCGCCCCCTTCGCGATCGGGACGCCCCGAGATCTACGTGAAGCGTTTGACGAAGGCGAGTGCCGTGTCGGCGACCTCGCGCCAGCCGCCGTCGATCACGAGCGCGTGGCCGCGGCCGGCCATCTCGACGAACTCGGTCACGCCCTCGTTCCGCTTCTGGCGCTTGTAGGAGGCGTTGGAGATCGAGCGGGGCACGGTGTTGTCCTTCTCGCCCGAGATGATCAGGAGAGGACCGCGCTCCGGGTTCGTGCTGTCGACCTTGACCTCGGTCCACGGATTGAGGTTGGCCGATGCCGCCTGGAAGAGGGGCTTGCCCGGCGCCGGGACCGCGAACGTCTCGTACAGCTGATGCGCCTCGGCCTCGTCGACCGCGTTGGCGAAGCCGTACCGGAACTGCTCGTAGGTCAGCGGCACCGCCCGGTTGTAATTGACCGGGTTGGTCAGGACCGGCGACGCGGACCGCAGCGCCGAGATCGGCAGCGGCAGGACGCCCCGGAACGGGGCCGGATCGATCGCGACCGACGCCGCCGCCAGCCCACGACCGGCCAGGATCTGGGTCAGCAGCCCGCCGAACGAGTGGCCGATGATGACCGGCTTCCGGTCGAGGGTCCGGACGACCGCATCGAGATGGTCCGCCACGTCGCCGACCGACTTGCCGGCGAACACCTCCGGGTCCGCGTTCGCTTCGGCGACCGTCTCGGGATCGTCCGGCCAGCCGGGAGCGAGGGCCGAGTAGCCCGCCTCGTCGAAGACGGCTGCCCATCGGTCCCAGCTGCTCGGCAGGAGCCACAGGCCGTGGATGAACACGGCGGGCATCTTGCCGGAAGCGTTGGCCCGCTTCACTTGCGCCGCATCCCGCATGTCGTCGGCGGTGAGGGCCTTGGCGGGCTCCGTTGTCGTGGTCATGAGGGACCCTCCTGGGGACGCGATCTCGGCGACGCGACGGCTGACGAGTGTGCGCCGATCCGAGCAGTCCCGCCTGGGCCGGTCTAGCTCCCCGGCGGGACCAGCTTCAGGACCTCGCCCGACGTCCCGACCGGACCGAGTCGTGTCCTCGTCAGGACATAGAGCTCGCCCGCAGCGTCCTCGCCCATCCCGGTCACGATGCGACTGAGGCTCCCATCGCTGAGCCTGCATCGGCCGCCGCCGTCGGCGCATCGGCGCCGCTCCGCCGGCTCAGGCAGGCTAGAAAGGGAGCGCGGTATGGCGCTCGATCGCACGCAAGGGGAGGCGCCATGTCCACCGCCGATGCGGGTCCGGTCCGCGAGCTGCGCCTCGTCGTTACCGCGCCCGACTACGACGACGCGGTCCGGTTCTATCGCGACGTCCTCGGCCTGTCCGAACGCGAGTCGTACAGCTCGCCCGACGGACGGGTGATGATCCTCGAGGCGGGTCGCGCGACGCTCGAGATCGCCGACCCGGCCCAGGCCGAGTTCATCGATCGGGTCGAGGTCGGCCGGCGCGTGGCCGGCCCCATCCGGGTCGCCTTCGAGGTTGCCGATTCGGGGGCCACGATGGCCGCCCTGGAGGCGGCCGGCGCCACGGTCCTCGCGCCGCCGACCCTGACGCCGTGGCGGTCGATGAACGCCCGCCTCGAGGGTCCGGCTGGGCTGCAGCTCACGCTCTTCACGGAGCTGCCGCCCGCCGACTGAACGGCCGACCGGTCAGCCGCTCAGGCTTCGGTCGCCGGCGTCGATTCAGCGACGGACGTGCGGGCCAGCTCATGCTCGGCCCAGGCGATGACATCGGAGATCGTGATGATCGGGGTCCGGTCCTCGTCGCCGAGCGCTGCGTACGCCGCACGCTTCTCGACCAGCCATTCGAAGTAGATCCGTCGTTCGTACCTGGACATCTCGGTGCTCCTTTTCACTCGTCCCGGCATCGGGGCTTGATGACGTTCACGTTGAGGCCGAGGAAGCCGGATTCCATCGAGCGAAGTCCTTATCCACGGCACGCGCGACACCTCATTTCGACGGTCCTGTGACCGTCGACCGCCTTAGCCCACGTGTCGGCGCGCTTAGACGCTGTTCCCGAACGGGTCCGGGACGCTCAACCCACGAGCGCAGACGCGATCGCGACGACGGCGAACGCGCCGAGGATCACGCCGGACACGAGATTGATCCGGTGGATCCAGAGCGGGGTCACGCGGGTCCGGACCGTGCCGATGACCGTGGTCAGCACGACCCACCACGTGGTCGACCCGAGCAGGACGCCGGCCACGACCGCAACCGCATCACCGGTCGCGCCGCCCGTCACGCCGAGGCCGGCGAACAACGCCCCGAACGACAGGATCGTCATCGGGTTGGCCAGTGTCAGCCCCAGGATCGACAGGTATGCGCCCGCGTAGCCACCGCGCCGAGTCGTGACGGTGGCGGCCTCCGTCGGCACCGAACGGATGGTCCGCCACGCCAGCCACAGGAGGAAGAGCCCGCCGACGAGCCCGAGCACCTGACGGGCGTTGACCAGCAGATCCGTGATCGCACCCAGGCCGAAGGCCGCGATCGCACCGTACGTCGCGTCCGCGGTGGCCACGCCGAGGCCGGAGACCAGCCCGTACAGCTGGCCCTGGGCGAGCGTCCGGCGGATGACCAGCAGGCTGATCGGGCCGACGGCGGCCGCGATCGTGAAGCCGAGGATGAAGCCGCGGAACGCGAGCGCGGGATCCACGAGAGCTCCTTTCGATGGGTCGTGACACAGAAAAACGCCCGCGGCATCTGCCGGGGCGTCACTCGGGACTGGTGGTCGGCGCCCGCTCGGGCGCACGGCGTCAGGTCGAGGTGGCCCGGGTGGGCCCCTGCTGGCGTCGTCGTGCGTGGCGGGTGGTGGCGGTCATGTCGCGGGCAGGGTGCGGGACGGATGGCGCCGCTGTCAACGGGCGTCCGCACGTTGGTTTCCGCCTGGTACGAACGTGGATCGTGTTCAGCGGCGACGGGATCCGCATTGGTCGCCGGGGCGGACACCGCCACGCTCGCGAGCGCATCGTCGTGCCCGCGGAAGTCGTCCCGACTCGCAGTGCACGAGCCGGATCCGTGAGTGGCGAGGACGGGCCGGCCGCCGCCGCCGTGCACCACGCCGCGCCCGGCCCGATACCCTTGGCCGATGACGAACGCCGCCGCCCGCCGCCCGCTCAAGGTGGGCATCCAGCTGCCGGAGGTCGAGCGCGAGGTCCGCTGGTCGGAGATCCTCGACATGACCCGCGCGATCGAGGACCTCGGGTTCGATTCCGTGTGGGTCGGCGAGCACCTCCTCTACCGCTGGCCGGATCGCCCGGCGCGCGGTCCGTGGGAGGCCTGGACGCTCCTCGCGGCGATCGCCGCGACGACGACGCGGATCGAGCTCGGGCCACTCGTCGCCTGTACGAACTTCCACAACCCAGCCCTGCTCGCCAAGCAGGCCGCCACGATCGACGAGATCAGCGGCGGGCGGTTCGTCCTCGGCCTGGGCGCCGGCTGGAACGAGACGGAGTTCCGCGCGTTCGGCTACCCATACGACCATCGGATCGACCGGTTCGAGGAGGCGTTCACGATCATCCGGACGCTCCTCCGTGAGGGCGCCATCGACTTCGACGGGCGCTGGTACCAGGCCCGCGATTGCGAGCTGCTGCCGCGCGGACCACGCGCCGACGGACCGCCGTTGATGATCGGCTCGAACGGGCCGCGCATGCTCCGGACGACGATGGCCCACGCCGACTCGTGGAACTCCTGGTACAACGACACCGGCAACCGGCCGGAGGGCATCGCGTCGGTGCGTGCCCTGGTCGACGCTGCGTGCCGCGACGTCGGCCGCGACCCGACCGAGGTCGAGCGGACCGTCGCCGTGCTGGTCCAGCCTGCCGGGCGGCGAGGGCCGGCTCCAGGGCGACAGCAGGCAGCGCGCCATCCCGCCGGTCGACGGCGACCCGGCGGCCCTCGCCGACGCGCTGCGCGCCTTCGCCCGGCAGGGGATCGACCACGTCCAGCTCGTGCTCGACCCGATCACCCGCGACTCGATCGAGGCCGTCGCCGGCGCCCTCCTCGACCTCGACGACGACGGCGTCTGACGACGACCCGTTGCGTGCTCCGGGCGTCAGACGGACGGCCGCGGAGCCCGTGCTAGCATCGGCCGACAACCCCATGGAGGCGCCCGCCAGCCGATGACGATGCCGGTCCGTTCCCCGCGCGCTCGCCCCGGAGGGGCCCGGTCCGGTGAGGACGTCTCGCCGCTGGACAAGCGGATCATCGAGCACCTGCAGGCCGATGGCCGACGCCCGTTCACCCAGATCGCCGCGGATCTGGGCGTGTCCGAGGCCGCGGTCCGGGCCCGGACCAACCGGTTGATCGAGCGCGGGATCCTCCAGGTCGTCGGTGTGACCGACCCCCTCAAGCTCGGCTTCCACCAGATGGCGATGATCGGGATCCGCTGCGAGAGCGACAAGCTGATCGAGGTCAGCGAGCACCTGGCGGCCATGCCGGAGGTGGACTACGTGGTCATCACCGCCGGCTCGTACGACCTGCTGATCGAGACCGTCTGCGAGGACAACGACGCCCTCCTGGTGTTCCTGGCCGAGCGCCTGCGGGCGATCGACGGGGTGCGCGACACGGAGACGTTCGTGTACCTCCGACTGGTCAAGCAGACCTACCAGTACGGCACCCGCTGACCGATCCCACGGAATGTCGTTGACGGCCCGCACCGTCGTGCGTGCGGGCCGGTCGGGCGCATCGCCGGGGACGGCTAAGATGTCGGCCAGTGCGGGGGCATCCGGGCCATCCCGCCATGTCTAGGTGAGGTCGATCGTGCCGGTCGATCCCGTCATCCTCCTGATCATCGCCGTCGTCATCGCCAACCTGGCGGTGATGGCCGTGATCCTGATCCCGCCCATGCTCGGTCGATCGAGCCCGATGGCGCGCGACGTCGCGCCCGGGGTCGACGCGGAGCGGCGCGCGGCCGAGGCCGCCGTCGTCGGCGGGATGGAGGGCACGACCGCCGAGGACGGCGTCGCCACCCAGACCTACGACCGGGTCGTCCGGATCGTCGCCTGGACCTTCCTCCTGGCGGCCACGGTCATCGTCGCGGCGACCGGGCTGTGGCCCGCGACCCAGCCCGCGATCTTCGTCCTGTTCGCCCTGTCCGGCCTGTTCATCGTCGTCGTCCACGACCTGCTGCCGGGCGACGCGCTGGGACCGGCCAAGTTCGTCCTCGAGGGATCGGTCGCGATCACGGTCGCGACGCTCCTGGTCGCCCTGACCGGTGGCGCCGCCAGCCCGTTCTTCTTCGCCTTCCCGCTCATCGTCGCCGGCGCAGCCCTCGTGGTCTCGCCGACGATCACGGTCGCGCTGACCGCTGCGGCCGGGCTCGGCTACGTGCTCGCCGTCATCGCGGGGTCGACGGAGGGCAGCCTGGGGCCGACCACCGTGGCCATCGTCGGGATCAACCTGACGGCCCTCGTGCTGCTGGCGTACGTCGCGCTGGTCATCGCCCGGGCGCAGCGGCGGGCGCGTGACGCCGCCATCCGCCTGTCGACGGTCGACTCGCTGACCGGCCTCTTCAACCGGACCTTCTTCTTCGCGGCGATCGATCGCGAGATCGCCCGCAGCGCGCGGTCGGGTCGCGGCTTCTGCCTTCTGATGATGGACCTCGACGAGCTCAAGTCGATCAACGACCGGCTCGGCCACTTCCAGGGCGATCGCGTCCTGCGTGGCGTCGGCGAGGTCATCACCCAGGGCGTCCGCCAGATCGACACGGCCGCCCGCTACGGCGGTGACGAGTTCGTCGCCCTGCTTCCGGAGACCGACCCGACCGGCGCGTTCGTCCTGGCCGAGAAGATCCGCATCGGCGTCAACAACCTCGTCCTGGACCTGCCCGGGACCGGACCGCGGCCGTCGCTGTCCATCGGGGTCGTCAGCTACCCGGACGACGGCCGGACGGCGGACGAGCTGATCATCAGTGCCGACGGCGCGATGTACGCCTCGAAGCGGGCCGGCAAGGACCGCGTGACCGGCGTCCCGATGCCGCAGCCGGGGCGACCCGTCTCGCCGGTGTAGCATCGCCCGGTGAGTGACACCGACCCCCGTCCGCGGCCCCACGGCCAGGGCTTCTCGACGCGGGCCATCCGCGCCGCCTCGCGCATCCCGTCGCTCGATCAGACGCCGACGAGCGTGCCGATCTTCCAGACCGCCACGTTCGCCTCGGCCGACGCGGAGGAGCTGGGCCGGGTCGCCGCCGACGCCCGGGCGGGCTTCGCCTACAGCCGGATCTCCAACCCGACCACGAGCGCGCTCGGCGCCGCCTACGCGGAGCTGGCCGGCGGCGAGGCCGGGCTTGCGCTGGCCTCCGGCATGGGCGCCATCCACGCCGCGCTCGCGTCACTGCTGCGCAGCGGCGACCGGGTGGTCGCCCCGACCGCGATCTACGGCTCGACCCGGGCGCAGATGCTGCGGACGTTCGGCGGGTTCGGGGTCCAGGTGGACAGCGTCGACACGACCGACCTCGACGCGGTGGCCGAGGCGCTCGCCGCGGCGCCGACGAAGGTCCTCTACGCGGAGACCATCGCCAACCCGACGACCGCGATCGCCGACCACGCCGCATTGGCCGACCTCGCCCATCGGCACGGCGCGACGTACGTCGTCGACAACACCTTCGCGTCGCCGTACGTCTGCCGGCCGCTCGAGCTGGGCACGGACCTCGTCGTCGAGTCGGCGACCAAGTTCATCGGCGGTCACAGCGACGTCATCGCGGGGGTCGCCGCCGGCTCCGCGGAGCACATCCGCGCGGTCGAGCGCGTCCAGATCGATACCGGGGCGACCCTCGGTCCGCTCGATGCCTTCCTCGTCCTGCGCGGCATCCTGACCCTCGCCATCCGGGTTCAGCGCCACGCCGCGACCGCCGCGGCACTGGCGGCGTGGCTCGAGCGTCAGGACGGCGTGTCACGCGTCCTGTATCCCGGCCTGGAGAGCCATCCCCAGCACGACGTGGCGCTGCGCCAGTTCCGCCCCGGCGTGGCCGGCGGGATGCTCGCCTTCGAAGCGGCCGGGGGCCGCGCCGCCGGCCGGGCCATCATCGACGCGCTCCGGATCCCGGAGCTGACGGCGTCGCTCGGGAGCGTCCACACGATGGTCGTCCACCCGCCGTCCACCTCGCACCGCCAGTCGAGCGAGGCGGAGCTGCTGGCCGCCGGGATCACGCCCGGCCTCCTGCGTGTCTCGGTCGGGCTCGAGGATCTCGAGGACCTCCAGGCGGACTTCGCCGACGCGCTCGGGGCGGCTCGGGCGCTCGACGGGCGGCCCGTCCCGGCGCTCGGCGCCGTCTAGGGGTCGGAGCCATCGCGAGCCCGGCCGTCGTCTCGACGGCCAGAAGCCGACCGTCCGGCCGGAACATCCCCGCCCGCCTGGGATACGGCCTGTGGCACCTGTTCACGTCGGTCGATTTCGCCGTGTTCCAGATCATCTTCCTGCTGCTCCTCGCGGTCATCGGCATGACCATCAAGCAGCTGCCCGACTTCGCGTTCCGCTCCGCGACCGACTACGCCGGGGCGATGGACCAGCTCCACGCCCGCTACGACCCGGTCCTGGGCACGACCGTGGTGGACGTCATGGAGCGGCTGTCGCTGTTCGCGGTCTTCCGCTCGCCCTGGTTCAGCGCCGCGCTGGTCGTCCTCGTCACCTCGATCGTGGTCTGCACGCTGGACCGCACGCCCCGTCTGTGGCGCGGGGTGAGCGACATCCGGGTCGCCCAGCCGGAGCCGTACTTCGATCCGCGGCTGCCGGACCGGGCGGCCATGGACGGCGTGGCCGGGGACGACATCCGAACGGTCCTGCGGCGCAACGGTTTCCGGGTGCGCGAGGAGGCCGAGGCGGACGGCACGCGCCACCTGTACGGCGACCGCCACCAGTACACGAAGATGGCGACGCTGCTCACGCATCTCGGCCTGATCCTGTTCCTGCTGGCGGCCGCGGCCACCTCGCGGCTGGGCGACGAGCAGGGCCTCGTCGTGGCCGAGGGCGAATCGCTGACGGTCCAGCCGATCGGGACGCCCGGGCTCCTGCTGGTCAAGAACTTCGACTTCGAGGCGCCCGGCTTCGACTCCGGCACCCCGACCGACTTCACGACCGACCTGGCCGTGTTCCAGGACGGCCGCCAGATCGCTCGCAAGACGATCCGGGTGAACGATCCGCTCTCGATCGCCGGCTACACGTTCCATCAGAACGGCTTCGGACCGGCACCGCACATCCTGCTCAAGAGCGCGGCCGGGGCGATCCTCCTCGATGCGCCCGTGCCGATGACCGACGCCCTGGACGGGCGGCCGTACACCTCCATCGGCATCCCCGGCCGGGACATGGGCCTGAAGCTGCTGCTCGACAAGGCGGCCGATGGCGCAGGGATCCTCATCGCCATCCCGTACCGCGTCGTCGGCACCGCAGCGGACGGCCAGCCGATCGAGGACCTGTACCCGGCGGTCGACCTGGAGCGCGGCGAGGCGCGGGTCTCGGAAGGCCTGGACCTGTCGATCGGCCTGACCGATTTCGGCGAGTTCACGCTGCTGATCGCGAAGCGCGACCCCGGGCAGGGCCTGGTCTGGATCGCGTTCGCGTGCCTCATCGCCGGCATCACCATCACCTTCTACCGGCCGCGTCGCCGGGTCTGGACGCGCCTGGCCCCGGACGGCCGGCTGGGCATCGTCTGGCGCTCGGACCGGTACGTCGACGTCGAGCGCGAGTTCGGTCGTCTGCTCGACCAGCTCGTCGCGGTCCGCCGCCCGACCGGAGCCGCGCCGAGCGAGTGACGGGCCCCGCGAGGGTGGTCGCGGGACAGGCACAACCCTTTGTAGGACCAGCCGATGCTGAACCGCAACCTAGCCGGCTGGTAGGCTTTTGGCGGTGCCGCGCGGGTCTTTCGTCGCGTCGTGCTCACCGTCGTTCACAGCAGCGCACGGCACCCGTCAGGAGATCCATGACCGCCAGACAGGCCGCCATCTCGGAGATCGCCAGTCACCGTGTCGAGAAGACGCAGGGCTACCTCGAGGACGCCGGCGCCGACATCTACGGCGAGTACGTCTTCGACGAGGGCGCCCAGCGCGACTACCTCGCCAAGCCGATCTTCCGCAAGCTCCGTCAGACGATCGAGGGCAACGAGCCATTCGATCCGGCCATCGTGGACGCCGTCGCGCACGGCGTGAAGGAGTGGGCGCTCGCCCACGGCGCGACCCACTACACCCACTGGTTCGTGCCGATGACCGGCTCCACGGCGGAGAAGCACGACTCGTTCCTGACCCCGACCGGCGACGGCCAGACGATCGCCGAGTTCTCCGGCCGCAACCTGCTCCAGGGCGAGCCCGACGCGAGCTCGTTCCCGTCCGGCGGCCTGCGCGCGACCTTCGAGGCCCGCGGCTACACCGGCTGGGACGTCACCAGCCCGATCTTCCTGCAGGTCGAGCCGAACGGGGTCACGCTGACGATCCCGACCGCCTACGTCTCCTATACCGGCGAGGCGCTCGACTTCAAGATCCCGCTCCTGCGGTCCCAGGAGGCGCTCGGCGCGCAGGCGCTGCGGGTCCTGCGCTGGTTCGACAACGCGACGTCCAAGCGGGTCTTCACCAACATCGGGCCGGAGCAGGAGTACTTCCTGGTCGACCGGCGGCTGGCCGAGCAGCGGCCGGACCTGCTGCTGACCGGGCGGACCCTGTTCGGTGCCCCGTCGCCCAAGGGCCAGGAGCTGGAGGACCAGTACTTCGGCCCGATCCGCGAGCGGATCCTCGCCTTCATGATGGACGTCGACCGCGAGCTGTGGCGCCTCGGCATCCCGGCCAAGACCCGCCACAACGAGGTCGCGCCCGGCCAGTTCGAGATGGCGCCGGTCTACGAGGCCACCTCGGTCGGCTCGGACCACAACATGGTGGTCATGAGCCTGATGCGCCGCATCGCGCAGCATCACGGCCTGATGTTCCTGATCCACGAGAAGCCGTTCGCCGGGATCAACGGCTCGGGCAAGCACAACAACTGGTCGATGGCCACGGACGACGGCGAGAACCTCCTCGACCCGGGCAACGACCCGCACGCCAACGCCCAGTTCCTGGCGTTCCTGCTGGCCGTCATCCGCGGCGTCAACGTCCATGCCGACCTGCTCCGGGCGAGCATCGCCGACGCGGGCAACGACCACCGCCTGGGCGCCAACGAGGCGCCGCCGGCGATCATGTCGATCTTCCTGGGCGCCCAGCTGGTCGACGTCATCGGCCAGCTCGAAGAGGGACCGGCCGCCGCGTCCAAGCACGGCAACGATCTCGAGCTCGGGGTGACGTCGCTGCCGGTCCTGGCCGCCGACGCCACGGACCGCAACCGGACCTCGCCGTTCGCCTTCACCGGCAACAAGTTCGAGTTCCGCGCGGTCGGCTCGTCCGCTCCCATCTACTGGCCGCAGACGGTCCTCAACACGGCGGTCGCCGACTCGCTCAAGCAGCTCGCCGATGAGCTCGACGCGCTGGACCACGGCGACTTCGAGAGCCTGACCCGGATCCTGTCGGGCATCGTGAAGGCCAACAAGCAGGTCCTGTTCGAGGGCAACGGCTACTCCGAGGCGTGGCACACCGAGGCGGAGCGCCGTGGCCTGCCCAACAACAAGACGACGGTCGAGGCGCTGCCCGCGCTGACGACCAAGAAGGCCAAGGACCTGTTCGCGGGCTTCGGCGTGCTGTCCGAGCGCGAGCTCGCCTCTCGGGTCGAGATCAACTGGGAGCGCTACGTCAAGATCGTCGACATCGAGGCCAGCTGCGCCGTGGACATCGCCTCGACGATGATCCTGCCTGCCGCGGCCCGCTATCTCGGCGAGCTCAGCCAGGCCCCGTCGTCGAAGGGCATCAACGCGATCTGTCAGAAGGTCGCCGGCCTGGCCGATTCGCTGGTCGACGCCATCGAGGCGCTCCAGCACGCCCAGCACGAGGCCCACGAGGCCGGCTCGGTGAAGGCCGAGGCGACGGCGTTCTCGACCGAGGTCATCCCCGCCCAGGCCGGCCTGCGGACCGTGGTCGACGAGCTCGAGACGCTCGTCGCCGACGATCTCTGGCCGCTGCCGAAGTACCGCGAGCTGCTCTTCCAGTACTGAGGGCCGGCACGGCGCACTCGGGGACCACCGGTTCCGTCATCATGGCGGGGCACACGCGGTCGACGCCGTCCCGAGCCGCCTTTAGAGGTCCCAGAGCCCCATGGATACACCCACCCTCGTCGGTACCGGTTTCGTCGTCCTCGGGGCGGTGGTCTGGATCGTCTGCGCCGTCTATGCCTACCAGAACGCCCCCAAGTTCGGCCGGAATGCCTGGTTCTGGACGATCATCTGCCTCATCTTCGGCCCGCTCGGGCTGATGCTCCTGTACGTCCTGCCGAAGAACGAGCCGGCGAAGGGCAGCGCGCCCACGCACAAGAAGGCCGCCGACCCGCACGACGCCCTCTACGAGGTCCCCAAGAAGAAGCGCTAGGCGCACGCTAGGACCTCGCGAACCCTGCCCGCGAACGCCGCGGGCGCGACTCGACGCACCTCGGCCCGCCGGTTGGCCCAACCACGTAGGCCAACGTGCGTCACCATACCCGCGTGCTGCATACGCGCGTGCTGCCGATCCAGATCCACCCGATGCGCTCGCTGGGCCTGCTGTCCGTGGCGCACGCGATCAACCACGCCCAGGCCGTCGTCCTGCCCCTGATCTTCCTCAAGATCATCGACGAGTACGGCGTCGGGGTGGAGACGATCGCCTTCCTGGCGGCCATCGGCGCGTTCACCTCGGGCATGGTCCAGCTCAGCTACGCCGGCCTGACCCGGGTCGTCTCGCGGCGGCGGCTGCTCGGCTACGGCGGGATCCTGTTCGGTGGTGGCTTCGTGCTCCAGGCGTTCGCGACGAGCTTCGCCACGTTCGCCATCCCGAACATCGCCTCACGCATCGGTGGCTCGCCCCAGCATCCGGTCGGCAACGGCCTCCTGGCCGAGCAGTTCCCGGCCGAACGGCGCGGGTTCGCCATCAGCGCCCATATCGCGGGCGGCAACGTGGGCACGGTCGTGGTCGCCCTGATCGGCGTCCCGCTGATCGCCGCGGTCGGCTGGCGCGGCGCGTCGATCGTCTTCGGGTTGCCGGCGATCGCGATCGCGATCCTCATCCTCCTGTTCGTCCGTGAACGTGGCACGGACCGGGCGGCGGCGCTCGCCAGCGGGACGGTCCGGTCCGCCTTCGGCCGGATCCTCCACGACCGTGACCTGCTGTGGCTGTACCTCACGTCAGCCCTGGGTGGCGGCGGCCGCGGCCTGGGCGTGGTCAACCTCTTCGCGCTGATCTACATGACCCGGGTGCTCCACCTCGACGAGGGCACGTCCGGGCTGATGTACGGGGCGCTGATCGTCTTCTCCGTGCCGATGCCCCTCGTCGCCGGCTGGCTGTCGGACCGGATCGGTCGCAAGCCGCTGATCATCGGGGTCTACCTCGGTGGCGCGATCGGGTTCGTCGTGTTCCTGGCGGCCGGCTCGTCGCTGATCTGGCTGTGGGTCGGGATCGTCCTGATGGGCCTGTTCACGTTCTCGGAGAGCCCGCAGCTCCAGGCGCTCCTCGGCGACATCGCGCCGCCGTCGATCCGCGACGCGTCGTACGCCTTCTACTTCGCGATGGCCTTCGGCGTGGGGTCGCTCTGGGTGATCCTGTACGGCATCGTCATCGACGCCTTCGGCGAGGCGCAGGGCGTGCCGATCGTGTTCGGCCTGATGGCCGTGACGTTCGTGCTGGCCGCCCTCGGGACGGTGCCGATCCACGCCGAGCAACGGGCTCGCGAGAACGCGGCCTTCGAGGCGACCTTGGGGTAGGGCAGGGCATACTGCCGCGGAGGCCGGCCGGTCGGCCGCCCGCACGAGGGACCGCATGGACGCCCGGATCCTGCTCGTCGAGGACGACCCGTCGATCCGCGAGATCACCGCGATCGGGCTGCGCAACGCCGGTTTCACGGTCGAGACGGCGATCGACGGCGCGGCCGGCCTGGAACGGTTCGGGGCCGAAGCCTTCGATCTCGTGCTCCTCGACGTCATGCTGCCACGCGTCGACGGTCTGGAGGTCTGCCGGGCGATCCGCCGGACCTCGACGGTCCCGGTGGTCATGCTCACCGCGCGGGCCGACACGATCGACGTGGTCGTCGGCCTGGAGGCGGGCGCCGACGACTACGTCAAGAAGCCGTTCGAGGTCCCGGAGCTGGTCGCCCGCGTCCGCGCCGCGCTCCGGCGGGCGGGTCGCGAGCCGGACGACGCCGCCCGTCTCCAGCTGGGCGCGGTCTCGATCGACCTGGCGGGGCGGACCGCGACCCGCGACGGGACGGAGATCGCCCTGACCCGGACCGAGTTCGACCTCCTCGTCGAGCTGACCCGCCGGGCCGGTCAGGTCCTCAGCCGCGACGTCCTGCTCGACCGGATCTGGGGCTACGACTACCTCGGTGACTCACGGCTGGTGGACGTGGCCATCGCGCGGCTGCGCGCCAAGATCGAGCCCGACCCGGCCGCTCCGACGCTGATCCAGACCGTTCGGGGCGCCGGCTACAAGGCCATGCGCTGAGGCGCGCGATGGCCATCCGCGGGATCCGGGGCCGGCTGACCGTCACGCTCGTCGCGCTCGTCGCGTTGACGGCGATCCTCCTGGGCTTCGGCGCCTACCTCTTCGTCGAGACGAGCCTGCACGACCAGGCCCTCCGTGACGCGGCCGCCCAGGCGCGGTTCGACCTCTCGACGACCGTGCCGGATCGGGGCCTGCCGCCCGAGCCGACCCGCGCCGACATCATCGACAGCGGGCTCCGCCAGACGTTCCTGCAGCGCGACATCGATTCGATCATCGACATCGGGTCCGGCGACCCGGTCGTGTCGCGCACCGACCTCGACGGCGTGCTGCCGACGCTGCCGGCCGACATGCGCGCGAAGGTCGACACCGGCGAGCTGGCCTACGCCTGGACGGCGATCGCCGGAAAGCCGAGCCTGGTCGTCGGCGGCCGGGTCGGCGGGAGCGGTCCGGCCTTCTACTTCGTCCATGACGTGCAGGCGATCGAGGACGCGCTCGGCCAGCTGCGGCTCGCGCTGATCATCGGCACGGTCGTGCTGATCCTCGTCGCGCTCCTCGTCGCCCGGGTCATCGCGCGCGGCGTGCTGGCGCCGGTCGAGGCCGCCAGCCGCGCGGCCGAGCGGCTCGAGCACGGCGACCTCTCCGCACGCGTGCCGGTCACCTCGGACGACGAGTTCGGGACGTGGGCGGAGCGGTTCAACCGGATGGCCGAGTCGCTTGCCGAGACGATCGGCCGCCTGGAGGCCGCGGAATCCCAGAACCGCCGGTTCGTGGCCGACGTCGCACACGAGCTGCGGACCCCGCTCGCCGCGCTCGTCGCGGAGGCCTCGATCCTGCGCGAGCACCTCGGCTCGCTGCCGGCCGGAGAGCCGCCGCGCCGGAGAGCTGCTGGTGGCCGACGTCGGACGCCTGCGCTCCCTGGTGGACGACCTGATGGAGGTCTCGCGGTTCGACGCCCGGGCCGAGCAGATCGCCCTCGAGCCGATCGACGTGCCGCGACTGGTGCGGACCGTCGTCGCGGCTCGCCTACCGGAGGCCACGCTGGACGTTCCAGCCACGCCGATCGTCATCGACACCGACCCGAGAAGGCTCGAGCGGATCCTGGCCAATCTCCTCGACAACGCCCGCGAGCACGCGCCGGGCGCGCCGGTCGAGGTCTCGCTGACCTCCGTCGACGGTGAGCTGGTGATCGCCGTGTTCGATCGCGGGCCTGGCGTTCCGCCCGACCAGCTCGACCGCATCTTCGAACGCTTCTACAAGGCCGACCCGTCGCGCCACGGCGGGAGCAGCGGCCTCGGCCTGGCGATCGCCGCGGAGCACGCCGGGCTGCTCGGCGGCTACCTCACGGCGGCCAACCTCGTCGGCGGAGGGCTGCGCATCGAGCTCCGGCTGCCTGTGACCTGATCGTTACCGCTCGGCGACACGGCCGCCATCGACCCGGCGGATGCTGGGCGCCTGATCGTCCCCACATCTGGAGCTCGACTCATGAAGCCCATGCCGCGTCTCATCCTCGCCGGCGCCCTGGTCACCATCGTCGCGCTCGTCGCGGCGTGCAGCGGGAGCACCGGCGGCCTCGGGTCCGTCCCGAGCATCGCCCCGGCGCCGTCCGGCGAGCCCACCGGTCCGGACCTGACACCCGGGCCGAGCGACGGGGTCACGCCCTCCACCGAGCCGTCCGGCGAGCCGACCGACGCGCCCGACGCCAGCGGCACACCCGCCCCGACCGCGACGCCGGCACCCGCCGGCGCGACCATGATCGTCCGGAACTACTTCTTCCTCGGTCTCGAGCCGGGCAGCGTCGGCCTCGCGCCGTTCCTGCGCGAGGTGCCCAAGACGACCGCCGTCGCGACCACGGCCATGAAGTCCCTGCTTGCCGGCCCGCCCCCGATCGAGGGTGAATCGGCCGGGCCGTCGACCGCGATCCCCGAGGGCGTCCGCCTCCTCGGCCTGGCCGTCAAGAGCGGGATCGCGACGGTGAACCTCTCGACCGAGTTCGACGCCGACGGTGGCAAGGAGTCGATGCAGGGCCGGCTGGCGCAGGTCGTCTACACGCTGACCCAGTTCGGCACGATCCGGTCGGTCGTCTTCCAGGTCGAGGGCGAGACCGTCACCGTGTTCGGCGGCGAGGGCCTGGTCCTCGATGGGCCCCAGACGCGGGCGGACTACGTCGGGCAGCTGCCGGCGATCTTCGTCGATCGGCCGGCCTACGGCGCCGCATTCGCCACTGGCGGCCACGTCGTCGGCAACGCCGACGTCTTCGAGGCGACCTTCCGGGTGGCGGTCATCGACGCCGGCGGCAAGACGCTCGTCGACCGGCAGGTCATGGCCACGTGCGGGTCCGGATGTCGCGGGACCTTCGACGTGACGGCCCAGTACAAGGTCACGAAGGCGCAGTGGGGGACGCTCCGGGCCTACAACCCGTCGGCCAAGGACGGCAGCCCCGAGGACGTCCGCGAGTACCCGGTCTGGCTGACGCCGGGCGGCTGATCCCGGGGATCTCGAATCGAAACGGCCCTCGCATCAGCGAGGGCCGTTTCTGTGTGGCCGAGGGGATCAGTAGGCGCTGACAGCGGCGCTGGCCGACGGCAGCGGGCCGGTCGGGGAGGCGACGAACCACTTGCCGCCGACTTGCCCTGGCCGGTCACGTCGCCGGCCTTCGTGTCGTCGGCGAAGTAGTACAGCGGGATGCCGTTGTAGGCGACCTGCATCGTGCCGTCCGGCCGCGCGAAGGTCGTGAGCTTTCCGGTCACGCCGTCGCCGGCCTTGAGCGTGTCGTCCGATTCGACGACGAGCGGCGGCCAGCTCTGGGCGCAGGTGTCGACGCACGTGCTCGTGTTGGCCGAGTCCGGCGTGAAGATGTAGAGGGTCTTGCCGTCCTCGCCGGTCAGGAAGCCGCCCAGCTTGGCGTCGGTCGCGGCGGCGATGACGTATTCCTCGCCACCGGCAGCGGCCGAACCGCCGGCGGACGCCGCCGACCGGCAGCGGACGCCGCGGCCGAGGGCTGTGCGGCGGGTGCGGAGGCCGATGCCCCGGAGCTCGAACAGGCGGCGACGACGAGCAGGAGGCCGCCGAGCGCGCTCAGCAGGCGGATCGTCGAAGGACGTTGGGTCGGTCGCATGGGGGTGAACCCTCCTCGGTGTGGCGCATTGGTTGCCACGGGTCCCTACGCCGGGAGGGGCGGCACTGGTTTTGGCTCGGCGGCTCGGCTTGCGCTATCATCCGCAGGCCCTGTCACAACGGGCACCCGCGGTCGGGGCGTGGCGCAGCTTGGTAGCGCGCATCGTTCGGGACGATGAGGTCGGAGGTTCAAATCCTCTCGCCCCGACCATACCGACCTCATGCGTGAGGTCCGCCTCATCGTCGATCGACGTCGTCGGCCGTCAGGCCGTCCCACGCAGTCCTTCCGACAACGTTCGCGCCCGCACAGGTCCGGCTGATCCTAGGGTCCGTCGTCGTACCGGTTGATCAGCAGGGCCGTTCCGTCCGGTGTCCAGGAGACCGGATTGAGGAACGAAGCGACCCGCGGACCGACGGTCGTGGCGTCGCCGGTCGCGACATCCACGACGACGACCCGAAGGAGCGCCAGGTCGGCGTCCTGGCGGATGGCCGGGTCGAACAGGGCTCGTTTGCTCGCGTCGTACTGGAGGACCGCGATCTTCGAACCATCGGGTGACCAGCGCGGGTTGAACCCGAAATCCGACGGGATCGCCGCGAGCCGGTGCTGCCCGGTCCCGTCGGCGGCCATCGTCCGGATCTCGCCACCCTCCCAGTAGACGACGGTCCCGTCCGCGGCCACGTCCGGCTGGAGGTCCGCCTCGGCGTTGTCCGTCAGTCGCTGCGGGGTCCCGCCGGTCGCGGGCACGCGCCAGATCTCCTGCGTCTCGGAGAACCCATCGGAGTCCGCGCCCGTGCCACCGTCGTTCGTGTAGTAGATGGTCGTCGCCGTCCGGCGACCACGCCGGCCAGCCATCGACGGCGGGATCGGTTGTCAGGCGCCTGGCGTTGCTGAGCGGACAATCCCGGAACCGTCATCGACGACGGGGACCACGTACACGTCGACGTTGCCGTCCTTGCCCGTGTGTTGGTACGCCAGCTGACTGCCATCCGGTGACCAGGCAGCCTGGCCGAATCCGTCGGTGTCGCAGCAGATGTAGAGGCCGGATGTCTTGCCGACCGGGACGACCGCAGGCCAAGCGCCCGGGTTGGCGCACCCGAAGCAGTGCACCACGTCCTTCGAACGCGTCAGAAGGAAGACGCGGTCGCCCTCGGCGCTCAGGTCCGGACTCCACGCATCCGATGGCAGACCGAGGTCCTGTCTCAGGGTCCCGTCGATGCCGACGAGGGCGATGCCAAGCGGCGTCTCGTACGCCGGCGCGGCCGATGCCGCGGACGGGGCAGGCGTGCCTGAAGGTGTTGGCGGCGCTGATTGCACGGGCCCATTGCCGGCCCCGCCGGTGGCTGACGGGCTGCCGCGGAGAAGGAGCCCGCCGACGGCAAGGACGGCTACGAGCGTCGCTCCGGCCACGGCGAGTCGCGGAATGTTGTGCATATAAGTGGTCCTCCCCGGAGCGCGCCAGGCATCCCGCTGTGTCGTCTGTCGGACGGTACGGAGGACGGCATCGACCGAACGATCGGGCAGGATGTCGGACCCAACGCCGAGCCAGTCGTCGAGAATGGGTTCGATGTCGATGGGGTCGGTCATGCCAGTCGTCCTCCAGCCACCAAGAGGCGTGAGTCGGCCTCAAGGGCGGCGCGCATCTCGCGATGGGCGTAGTGCAGTCGGGAACGGACCGTCCCCGCCGGGATGCCGAGCGTTTCGGCGATCTCGGACGGTTCGAGTCCGACGTAGTGGTGCAGGACGAGGATCGCGCGCTGTTCCGGTCCGAGTCGCCGGAATCCACGTTCGAGAAGGTCGCGCCGAGCCACAGCCTCAGCGGCGTCGGCGGTCATCGGTTCGATGGCGACATCGAGTGGCACCAGATGGACGGCGTCCCGGCGCGTCGCGCGCGAGAGCTCGAAACAGATGCGGACCAGGATCCGCGTCGACCAGGACTCGAACCGGTCGACCTCGCGCAGGCTCGGCAGTTCCCGCCAGGCGACGACGAGCGCCCGTTGGACGGCGTCGTCGGCGAGATCGATGTCGCGGAGGATCCTTCGCGCGATCCCGAACAGGCGGTCCCCATGCGTCCGGACCAGGACGGCGAAGGCGTCCTGGTCACCGCGCTGGGCTAGCTGGACGAGGTCGTGATCCACCCTGATCACCGATCGTGCGCGCTCGACGTGGGCGCGTCTACTCCTCCAGAGGGATTGCGCGGCTCGATCGTTCGATCTAGTCGCGGGCTGTCCGTGCGACCGTCCCCGACATGTTTCGCGTCCGGGTCAAGCCCGCCCGCAGATTCCCGATCCGACTCAGGCAGAGTCCGCCGGATCGCCCCGGCGATCGGCAGGGTTCGGTAGGTTCCGCGGGCCCAGATCCTCTCGCCCCGACCAGAACGACTAATCGAATACACCAGGGGCTCGGATCCGAAGGCTTCGGACCAGTCGTAGCGCTCCGCTTCGGCGCTCGGTGTATCACGAGGTCGAGTCCCATCGCGTCGATGCGGTCGAGCGACCAGGAGCGGGCGCTTCATCGGCGAGGTCCTCCGCAGACGTCAGGCTTCACTGGCGCGTGCCAGTCTCACCGGTGCGGGGGCTGCCACGAGCATGCCCCGCCAGGCACGTTGATGCGCGTCGCGGGCCGACCATCTGTTGGCACGACGACGAATGCGACGCCAGAGGCTTGGCCAGCGTTGATCGGGATGGCGAGCGCCGATCCGTCGGGCGCGACGCATCCGGGAGACGACTCGAGACCTGGGTCGGCTGGGTCGGACGGGTCAGAGGGGGCATCGCCGATCCGGACCTCCTGTCGCCCGTCCACGCCGGCGACCCAGAGCCCACCGTCACGAGCGTACGCGAAGCGCTCGGCGTCCAGCCACTCAGGGTACGTCGCATCGCTCGGCTGAAGGCCGGTGATGATCGGCCGCTCTCGCCAACCGTCGCCGACGCGTTCCGCAAGCATCACGTCCTCATGGCCGAGTTTGAGCGCCTCCCCGTACTGCTGGGCATAGAGCAGCTCCATCGCGCCCGGGCGCCAGGCGAGCGGAGCGATCGACCCGAAGGTCTCGACGGGCGAGCTGCCGACTGGCGTCACGACGCGGGAGGCGACGTCGACGACGTAGACGTACCCACCAGCGCCGTCGACAGGCCGACTTTCATCAAGCGCGGCGAACGCGATGAGCGACCCGTCGGGCGACCACGCGATCCTGCTGATCCCAGACCCCTTGTCGTCCGGCACGAGCATCGTCAGGTCCGTCCCGTCCGGACGGACGACATAGAGTCCAGGCCCCGCACCGCCCGGGTATCGGTAGCCGAGGAACGCGATCTGTTTGCCGTCGGGCGACCACGCGACCGGCTCCCCCGAGGTCATTCCGGGCACGATCGCGTGGCGGTTGCTTCCGTCGGCGTCCATGAGCTGCAGCTCCCCGCGACCACCGGTCTGTGAGAATGCGATACGGGTTCCGTCCGGCGACCAGACGGGGTAGTTGTCGCTCGCGACCAGCGGTGTCAGTGCGCGGGTGATCTTCGATTCCGTGTCGAGCAGGACGATCTGGCGCGTGCCGCCGACAGCGAGGACGCTCGGGATCGGCGGCGCGGGCGTCACGAGCTGCGCGCCGGCAAGGGCGAGCGCACCGACAGCCGCCGCGAACAGGACGACGAGCAACGCGAGCCGGAGGACGGGCATCGCGAAGGGGCGCCTGGGGCTCTGTCCCGTCCACCACGATCGTGCGCCGTGGGCAACAGCCTGCGCGCCGATCGCCTCTGGGTCGAACGAACGGAGCCCTTTGGCCGCGTACGACCGCATCGCGAGCTCGAGCGCCTCCTCGAACTCGAGGGAGCTATGCCGGTCAGTCACGGTCCAGCTCCTTGCGCAGCTCCGCGAGCACGCGCGCGATCCGCGCCCGCGTTCCGGATGCCGACTTCCGCCGCGCGGCGGCGATCTCGAACGAGTCCAGGCCGAGGACGTAGCGCATCGCGATGAGCTCGCGGTCCTCGGGCTTCAGTCGTGCGAGCGCATTCACGAGGTCGAGCCGGGTGATGCCCGCCGCGGGATCCCCGGGTGGTTCCGGCGGGACGGCGATCTCGACGACCCCACGCCGGCGTTGGTGCCGCGCCAACTGTCGCGCTTCGTTCGCGGCGATCGCCACCAGCCACGACCGGATCCGGTCGGGCTCCCGCAGGCTCCCGAGCTTGCGCCACGCGGTCTGCCACGCGAGCTGGGCGGCGTCCGAGGCGACGTCAGCGTCCCCCGTGATGACGAAGGCGACGCGGAGCATGTCCGGGTGGTACGCGGCGATGAGCCTCGTGAAGGCAACCTCGTCCCCAGCTCGCGCCCCGGCCACGACCCCGTCGAGTGGAGTTGCCTCGTCAGACATCACGTTCATGGCCAGTTGATGCTCGCCGAGCCGTCAAGTGATTCACTTTGTCTTGTTGCGGCTCGTGAGGGGCCCGAGGCGCCGGCCACCGTGTCAGGCCACGTGCACGGCGGCCTCGTTCGCAGACGACGGGACGGCTGTTCGAATCGTGCCGAGCAGGTCGTTCCTGTGGGGGCTAGGCCGCGAGGACAGGGGACTGTCAAGCACACGCGCCAGCGGAAGCCGACGGTTGGGGGCGCCAGCGTCACGGGGTGGCATCTGCCAGATCCCCGAGCGAGACGCACGCCTCCCTAGTGGCCGAGCGGGCGTGTCACCACCGGACGGCCCGGGCTGCCTCGAGCCGGTCGACGATGAGCCGGCGCCTCTTGCCCGCCGCGGCCATCCCCCTGACCGGGTCCAGCCGCCAGGGGACTTTCTCACGATCACCCTTAGGCCACACTCGCGGCCGCGTCACCCATTCGGCTGGACGCCACTCGGACCGTGCCGAGGATGTCGTTCGTGTGGGGGCTAGCCTCTCGCCCCGACCAAACCTGATCGATCCGCGGTGGCCTCCGGCTGTACCGCGCCCGCATCCCCTGGACCTGCTCCCACATGCCAACGTCGACGAGGGGACCCAGGGCGGACCGCTCACCGGTCCGGAGGCGCCCCGCGTAGGAAGGGGCTGGTCAACGCTTCCGCGACGTGCATCGGCGCGAGGCCCGTCGTCGAGGCCCGCCTTGCAGTCGAGGACCAGGCGCTCGGCGTTCTCGATCGCCGAGCGCGCGACCTCGTCGCGCTTCCAGTTGGTGAGGGCCGCCGCGTCGAGCACCCGGTGATCGAAGTGACGCCCGGCCACGGGCCCCGGCTGTTGAAGTCGTCGAGGTGGCGGGCCTCCGGTGCCTCTATTGCTAAGACATCACATGTATGATTTACTTCGGATTGTCCCCGGGAGTGGTCAAAGAAGTCGACACGAAGCTGAACGGAGCAACGACATGTCTTTGCATCGACGAAGTGCGCCCCGCAGGTTGATGGGAGTGTCCGCAGCCGCAGCCTGCATCGCACTTGTGATAGCCGGCTGCTCGAACAATCCGTCCACCAGCAGTCCGACTGGAACCGCTGGAACGCCCAGCAACGGTCCGACTGGAACCGCTGGAACGCCCAGCAACGGTCCGACTGGATCCGCAGGCTCTTCAACTGGCGGCCAGTACGGCTTCCCCACCGTTGCGCAGGACCCAACCGCCAAGATCACCGTCTGGGTCGACGCCGACCGCTCGGCCATCGCCGAGGCCTTCCAGAAGGACCACCCCGAGTGCCCGCTCACCATCGAGACCTACGACGCCAGCGCCGGGGGTAGCGACACGTTCCACACCAAGGTCTCGCTGCTCGACCAGGCCGGCTCGGGCTGGCCCGACGTTGCGTGGTCGGGACAGGTGAACGACGCCAGCTGGAACGCCCATCCTCAGAACGGCGTTCAGGCCTTTGCCGCGCCGCTCGACGAGGGCGTCGTTCCCCAGAGTTGGCTCGACGGCTACACGCCGGGCGCGCTCGACCCTGTCACGGTCGACGGCCATGTCTACGGCGCCCGCGACAACCTGGCGCCCGTGGTGCTCTGGTACAACAAGACCCTGTTCGACAAGTTCGGGTACACCGTCCCGACCACATGGGAGGACTACCAGGCCCTCGGCGACAAGGTGGCGGCTGAGCACCCCGGCTACATCCTCGGCTCGATCGGCGATCCCTTCACCGCCGTGCTGACCGACATGTGGGCCGCCCAGGCGCCGATCTACACGGTCGACGGCAAAACCTTCACCAGCGACTTCTCGGACAACCACACGACCCGCATGATCGCCCTGCTGGACCACATGTTCGCGAACAAGACCCTGGCGATCGATGGACTGTTCACCCCCGACTGGGTCAAGAAGTGGAAGGACAAGGTCCTGGCGATCCCTGGCCCAACGTGGTTCACGGGAGCCCTCTTCCAGAACAAGGACAACATCGGCGGGCAGCCAGGCGAGTGGGGTGCCGGCCACGCCCTCCACTGGGCTGGCGAGCCGATCGGCACCGGCAACGTGGGTGGCGGCTTCTGGTACGGGTCGAGCCACTCGGCGAACCTCGCATGCGTGGGTACCTACCTGCAGTACGTGACGAGCGGACCCCAGTCGGTCAAGCTCATCACGGGCCTCCCGGCCTACGCCTCGACCGCAAGTGCGTGGTTGGACGCGCAGACCAGTAGTGGCTTCTGGGCCAACTCGGACACGTTCAAGGACGTCGTCGATGAGGCAGCCAACAACATCTGGAAGGGCTGGGGTGCCACGCTCCCCTTCAGTGCCGAGCCTCCGTGGGCGGAGATCGTGAATCCGGCTCTTGCTTCCGGAAAGACCATTGCCTCGCAGGTCAGCGCTTGGCAGCAGAGAATGGTGAACGACGCCCAGGTGAACGGCTTCACACCCGTGACCAAGTAGGCGAAGGAACGTACCATCCCTCGTACTGACGCCATCGTGCCCACTGCCGCCCCCACAAAGGAGCGGCAGTGGGCCTCTTTGCGCCCGCGAAGGCGGCCGCAAACCGGAGCTAGCGCGCAGACATTCGCCGCCTACGTGTTCTGCAGCGGCTACGTGCTGCTGCTACTGGTCTTCGGCGTTCTGCCCATGGTCTATGCCCTGTATCTCTCATTCACCAAGAGTGGGCAATTCGTCGGGCTCGACAACTACGTGAAGGCCGTCGGGGACTTCCGGTTCTTGCCGGCAGTGCAGCACGTCGCGGCCTACCTGGTGATCTGGGTCGTGACCCTGACCGTGCTCGTCACCCTGCTGGCGCTCATCGTCCACGCCCTGCGCGTCAGGCGGCGGCTTTCCTCTACCGTGCTCTTCCTGTTCTTCATCCCCGGCGCATTCGCGGGTGCGGCCAGCGTCATGCTCTGGCTCTTCATGCTCAATCCCTCGGTCAGCCCGGTGTCCTTCGTCCTGAAGTGGTTCGGGTACACGAACTTCGTTCAAGCCATCGACCTGAACAACCTGCCCCTGATCTTCACGGTCATTGCGTTCTGGACCGGCGCCGGTGCATGGATCATCATCATGTACGCCGCGTTGAACAACATCTCCGACGAGATCATGGAGGCTGCCCGCTGTGACGGCGCCGGCGCCATCAAGACCGCTTGGTACATCCAGCTCCCGCTGATTCGGAAGTGGATCGCGTACATGGCCGTCATCTCGGTCGCCGTCGGGACCCAGCTGTTCGCGGAACCAAAGATCCTCGCCCAGGCGAGCAGGAACCAGATCCCGAAGCACTATTCCCTCAATGAACTCGCATACGTCACCGCCTTCGGCCCGCAAGCGGACTTCAACAGCTCTGCCGCGATCTCGATCCTGTTGCTCGTCGTGGCGGCGGGGCTTGCCGCGTTCTTCGTCTTCCGAGGAGGACTCTTTGACCGCGACTAGAACACCGGTCGTGCGGTCTGACTTCGCGCCGGGCCGCTGGCTCGGTCGCGTGACAGCTTTCCTGATCGCCGGATTCTTCGCGGTGTTCTTCGTCCTTCCCCTGGTTTGGCTCCTGCTCGCGCCGACGAAGGACACCGCCCAACTCAACGGCTTTCACGGCGAGGCTCCCCTGAGTTTCGGCTCCTTCGAACGACTCGTCGCAAACTGGAACGAGCTGGTCGGGTTCCAGGATGGCCGCATCTGGACGTGGCTCGGGAATTCGGTGTTCTACGCCGGGGTCGCGTTGGTGCTCACGCTCCTCGTGTCAATCCCGGCCGGCTACGCGCTGGCTAAGACCAACTTCAGGTTTCGCCGCGCGATCCTCATCTCGACCCTCATGGTGATGCTCATCCCGAACACGGCGCTCGTGCTGCCGGTCTTCCTCGAGATCAATGCGGTGCACCTCGTGGGGTCGCCGTTGGCGGTCATCCTGCCATTCGCGTTCTTCCCGTTCGGCGTCTATCTGGCGTATATCTACTTCTCCACCAGCGTTTCGCGCGAGCTTCTCGACGCGGCCCGCGTCGATGGCGCGGGCGAGTTCGCGGTCTTCTGGCGGATCGCGCTGCCGCTCGCGATGCCTGTCGTCGCGCTCGTGGGCTTCTTCAACTTCATCACCAACTGGAACAACTATTTCCTGCCCTTCGTGATGCTTCCCGGGTCGAAGACACAGCCCATTCAAGTGGGTCTGGTGGAATTGCTCGCGAATGTCCGGGAGATCAATCCGACCACCGTCGCCTCCGACTCGATCCCGTTTCCACAGCTGGCGCTCGCGACGCTGATCTCCGTCGCACCGGTGCTGATCGTGTTCTTGTTCTCACAGCGATTCCTCGTGGCGGGCCTCACCGCCGGCGCGACAAAGGAGTAGGTCCGCCAGCGTCGAGAGGACGCGAAGATTCGGAATGGCGGACCGCATGCTTCCGGACAAGGACGCAGCGCTGGTGGGCGCTCACGGACGCCTGCCAGATCGGGTTCGATGACGACTCCCCGCTGGCGCACCATGGCACATTGCGACCAGGTGTGGCCTCACGACTCACGCGGTCAGTCGATCAGCCGATACCGCCGGTCAGGAAATGCCAGGTGGGCGCCTGCGCGCCCAAGCCTTTGCAATGTGCTCGCGCATGGCCATCGCGGCGGTGTCGCCATCGCCGGCCACGATCGCCTCGAGTACCGCACGATGCTCCTCGAGCGTCAATTGCGCAGCGTCGTCGGTCGTGATACCGGTGAAGCGGCTGCTCTCGCGAGCACGCGCGAACATGATGCGGGTGATATTCGCAGCCAGCCGAATGCCTGACTGTTCCATCACGAGATCGTGGAATGCGGCGTCGGCGTCGTTGTAGGCAGAGATGTTGCCAAGGTTGGCCGCGGCACGCTCAAACACCTCTCGCAAGGCGGCGGAGCGCTCTGCGGTCTGCCTGGCCGACGCGGCGCGGGCCATGGTCGCCTCGAGGCTCCCGCGCACAATGGCAAGCTCATCAAGCACCACGAGCGTTTCGTCGTGGTCCACAAGAGCGGAAAGCACATCGGGATCGAGCACGTTCCACTGGGTCGGCTCGTTCACGATGGTGCCGCGCCCCTGACTGACGGTGACCAGTCCCTTTTCTTGTAAGCGCTTCACTGACTCGCGGATCACGGTGCGACTCACGGCGAATTGCTGGCTGAGCGTGGCCTCTGGAGGGAGGATCTCGCCGGGAGCGACGCTGCCGGTGACGATCGCCTGCACCAGGTCCCGCACCACGGCCACTCCCAGATGGGCCGCACGAACCCTGACGACGCTGTCGCCGAAGATGCGTTGCCCCTGTGGTGCGGCGGTCGTCACCAGATTCCCAGTGATCTTCTGCGCCATATCGTCATCCTACTTCGTGCGGTGGTCTACGGCGAAGACGCCGCGCTGAGGTGCTGTCCACCGTGCGACTGGTGGCACGGGCCTCGTCGAGGGCATTCCGCATCGCCAAGTGATCGCTCCGCTGGTTCAACCGGTGCCTCACGCACGCGATCCGGTACTTGTTGAAGCGGTCGTGACCGGGATCTGAGGCGACAGCAACTGCTTCGTGCGCTGGCAGAACTACGCGTCGGACTCTTCTGTGCTCGACAGCCGCAAGCCCGCACGAGTGGGCCTCACGTGCGGACCCGCCTCTGCGCGCCACCCCGGCTCGTTGTGCTTCAGCGCCGCGATCGCCGCCTCGTCGACATCCACTCCGACCCCGGGCCGGTCTCCAAGCACGATGCCGCCGTCGGCATACTCCTGGTCGATGGCGACGCCAAACGGCGAACCCACGTCCTGCACCTCGGCGGTCAAGTGATTGGGCACCGCGGCCGCGGCATGCGCGACCGCGGCATTCGCGGTGAGGCCCACGGGGCTCACGGGCAGGTCCCTACTGTGGGCCGCGATGGCGACGCGCAGGAAGTGGGTCACTCCCCACGTCGCCGCGGCCTGGACGATGTCGATGCCGCCGGCTTTGAAAAGTGGGCGGTACTGTTCGAGGCCCGTGAGGTTCTCGCCGGTGGCGACCGCGGCTTTCACCGACGCACTCAACCGCGCATGGCCCTCCGCGTCCCAGCGGCGGATAGGCTCCTCGATCCAGGCAAGGTCGAGGACCTCCTCAACCTTGGACACGTAACGGACCGCCTGCTTGAGGTTCCATGACTCGTTCACGTCGAGCATGAGGCTCGGCTCCGGGGTGTTGACTCGCAGCGCGTCCCCAATGATCGCCAAACGTCGAAGGTCCGTGGACAGGTCTCTGCCGCCCTTGAGTTTGCCACCCGTAAAGCCCCTGCCTGCCATGTCGGAGTAGAAGAGCGCGAGCTCGGCATCGTCGAGGGCGATGTCCAGGCCTGACGCGTACCCCGCGACAAACCGATCACGGCCTCCGAGCAGGCGCCACAGTGGCTCACCAGCAAGCTTTGCCTTGATGTCCCACAACGCCATGTCGAAGGTACCGATGCCGCCAAACGTCGCTCCGGCATGGCTCGCCTTGAACACGCGCGCCAGCATGCGGTCGTACAGCGCCGTCACCGCGCGCGGATCCTCGCCCTCGATGGCAGGGAAGATGCGCCCGAGGTCTTGATGCGAACCCATACCCACGCCGCTGACACCTTCATCTGTGTCCACGATCACCAAAGGAACCTCGGTGATACCAGACTCGATGTGCCCGTTGACGTCGCCAACGGGGCGACCCCAGTGATGGATCGTTTGCAGCGTGCGATAGCCCGTGATCTTCATCGTTGCCTTGCTCATTCGTGCGGAGATCGCCCCAGCAGATTCAGCATACATCAGACATCATGTGTATTGCACGCGACGATCGACTCGCGATGGTCGACCAAGGATGGCGGCGCGAGTCGTATGCGTCCCGCCACCACGATGCCATGACTGCCCAAGGCCCAGTCAGGTGCCATCCAAGAGGTCGCGATGAAGATCCCGTGCAAGCAGTGTGGAGCCGTGGTGCCGGATATCGACGGACCTGTCCACGCCTACGTCCCAAGCGCCCCGGGCTGCTGGGCGGCGTTCGGCGCTCTCCGCGCGGATGAGATGCTCCGGTTCCCGGGGTCAGAGGCGAACAACCTCGTGGTTGACGCCTACATGGCACAGCACCCGGGCGACGGCGCGGATCGGCGCGACCGCCAATCCGTGTTCGTCCACCTCGTGAGCCTGTGCGCCGTCATCGAGCGCGGCGCCTCACCGTCGCGTTCACCGGACCTGCTTCGGGCAGTCCTCGCTCGACACACCGACTTCCAGGTCCTCGGTCGCGCTCGTGGTCCGGGCAGCTTGACTGTCCTCTCTGCCACCGACTCGACGAGCGTCGAGGAACACGATGCCCGGGTGCGTGCATGGGCGGGCTCCGTCTGGGAGTCGTGGCGCGAGCAACATCTCACGATCCGCGCTTTCCTCGACGCGGTTCTCTGACCGCGTAGAACAGCTGCGATGGGACGACTTTGAGGACGGCCACCCGATGCTTCGACATGCGCCGCACCGTCACGCATTCCCGACTCGTCTGTCGCCTATCAGGTGTCACCTTCGTCCTGAACCCATCGAGATCACGATGGCAGATCTGCCCGGCCCCGACGGACTGAAAAATACTCCCAGTCAGTCGGGTTGGATCAGCGATGAGGTAGGTTCCGTCGGCGGAGTCCTCTCGCCCCGACCAGCCTTACGTACTTCCGGATCGACCTCAGCCGTCGATGCGGCTGCCCGATCCGGTTCGAGCGCCTGCGCCGGGCGGCCGACCAGCGCAGGGTCCTGACCGTCCGACCCGTCGGCGGCCGCCGTTCGACGACGGCCGCTCGGCGGGATGACGGCGCGCGATCAGCTCGCTGCGCGGGCGACCGAGGCATTGCCCGCGGCCGCCGGAACAGCTCCAGGAGCGCCCCGCAGGACGCGCCACGAGAGCAGCATGACGGCGCCGAAGCCGACGAAGCTGATCAGTCCGCCGATCAACGGAAGGAAGCTGATCAGCCCGACGATCGTCAGGCCGAGGACCGCGGCGAGGTAGGGCCGCTCGCGGGGGGCCCGCGAGGACTGGGCGAGGATCAGCTCACCCAACCAGATGCCGGTCACGATGTAGCCGATGACGAAGAGCCCAGGGAGGGCGATCCCCAGCAGGCCGACCGCGAACGGAATGCCGACGATCGTGACGACGGCCAGGATGCCTACCATCAGAAGCACGGCCAGACCGAGGACACCCGCGGCGATGACCATGACCGGCTCCCTGACGATGAGCGCGCCCGCGGCGCGGACCTGCCGACCGGCGAGACCCGCCAGGACGAGCCCGGCCATGACGGCCGACACCGCAAACGCGATGTAGATCAGGGCGAGCGCGCCCAGGTTGCGCCAGCTGACGAACATGTCGAGCCCGATGTCGCGGACCGCGCCGGTCACCGTGGTGGCCGATACGCCGGTGACGCTGGATTCGATCGTTCGGATGTCGCCCGCGACGACCGAGCTCGGATCGACGCTGACCTGGCTCTGGATCGCGATCACGTTGCCGACGCTACCGCCGACGAGGTCCGCGGTGCCGTTCACGACCACGACCGAGGACGCGTGGCCTTCGATCCGGGCGGTGCCGTTGTAGACGAAGAACAGATCGACCGACTCGTCGGCCGCGAGCGTCACGTCGGCGCCGCTGACGATGACGAAGGGTTCGGCGCGAGCGGGCCCCGCCAGCTCGGCCAGCGCAGCCGGGATCGTGGACTCGTCCTCGAGCCGGGGATCCGTGGCTGTGCAGGCGGCCAGGACGATGAAGACCAGGGCGACGAACAGGGCGCTTGCGATGCGAGTGAGGCGATTCACGGGAGGACCTCCTTGGGCTGGGGAGCACCGGCCGGGATGTCCGGCCGGCGGATGGCTGGGACTACGTGTCGAGACCGTCCTGAAGGAAGGTCTCGAGTTCGGATGCCGTGATCGGCGTCGCGAACTCGAGATCGAGAACGCGGTCGGTGGCGATCGCGTCGCCATGGCACTCCGGCTGAACAACGACGAGCCGATGCCGGCCCGAGTCGATCAGGAGCTTGTTGGCGCTGTCGCACGGCCCGCCGACCCATGTCAGGCGGAGGGTCGTCGGGGTGATGTTCGCGGCCACGAGCTTGTCGGCCTCGACCGATGCCCCGTCGCCTGGCGTTCCGGACGCCGCCCCGGTCAGGGTCGCGGAGGCGTCGGTCACGTCGATCGTGACGGCGTTGGGCGTCGCGATGATGAGCGCGACGTGGGCTGAGCCGATCGCGGTGGCGGATGCGGCTGGGACGGTCGGTGTCGCGGCGGGCGCGGCCGTCGGGGCCAAGGTCGGAGCTGGCGTTGCCTCGTCCTCGAGTCGAGGATCGGTCGCCGTGCAGGCGGCCAGGCCAGCGATGAGGGTCACGAGCACCATCAGCGACGATGGACGGCGGCTGAGCGGCATGGGGACTCTCCTTTGTCGGGGTCCGGCGGCGTGTGCCGTCGGGGGTGGGGTGGCGCCTCGCGGAGCGGGGCGGGACGTGAGGAGCTGGTGCTCCGTTCTGGCAGGGCCGGTCGGCCCGGATGGGGTGGCGGTCATCGGTCGAGCTGGCGGGCGAGCGAGCCCGCGGGAGGTCGGCGGACGGCGCCGATGACGACGACAGCAATAGCAAGGGAGGCGGCCACGACGGCCCGGATGATCCAGGTGCGATCGACGTCGAGGCCGGCCATCAGCGGTGCGACACCATTGAGCCCAGCGTGGACGAGCGCGACGAGGAGGACGCTGCCGCCGCTCCAGACGAAGGCGTACGTGAGGATCACGCAGTAGCTGAGCAGGCTGATGACCGTCGGCCACCAGTCAAGCCCCGCGTTCATCTGGCCGGGCAGCTGGAGGAACACGTGCATCGCCGCCCACGGGACGCCGAGCAGCAGCGCCGCCGCGAGAGGCGACATCGACGGCAGCAGCCGCGTCACGGCGTAGCCGCGCCACGCGATCTCCTCGGCGAAGGCCGGGATCAGGACGATCAACGGGACGATGACGATCGCCGGGAAGACCCTGTCGAAGATGCCGACCGCTGGGTCGCCCAGGGCGATGGCGACGCCGACGACGGCGAATGCCCAGGCGAAAGGTAGCCCGACGAGCGCATACCAGGCCCGCCGATTCGGCCGCCGGACGGCCATCGCGAGGAGCCGCCGGACGGCACCGTCGCCCTCGCGCCGTGCGAACAGCAGCGCGAACACCATCGGGACGATCGCGAGGACGAATGGGACGAGCGCCGGCGGGACGCCCCCCAGCGTCGCTGCCGCGGCAAGGCCCAGGCTCAGGACGGCGAAGGCAAGGACGGTGCCGACGCCGCCGGTGCGGGCTCCCGTCTTCGAATGTTCGAGGCGCCTCGCTGGCGCCGTGGCGGTGGACATCGGGCAGCTCCTTGACGGTCGATGGTTGATGTCCCGACTCTGCGCGGCGCCGTCGCGACGCTCATCGGGGCGGCCACCGAAACCGTTCGAGGGCAGGCCCTGACGACGCTTGCCGGGATGGCCCCGAGGAGCCGACGTGCAGGCGGGTAGGGTCAGGCGTGGCTGCATCCCGATCCGGCCCGGCAGGCATGGGCGGGTCCTGACGATCGACGATGGCGATCGCCCCGGGTTCTCGCAAGTGCTCGGCCTGGCTGCTGCATCGCGAATCGAAACGCCGGACGGCGCCCCCAGGCTGCCGTCCGGCGAGGGTGAGACGAGGGTCGGGCTAAAGCTCCTGGCGGTCGAACACCACCTTCGCCCCGACGATCAGCACGATCATCGAGATCGCCCATCCGATCGGCGTCAGGATCGACGCCGGCTGACCCTTGGCGACGAGCATCGCCCACGATCCGATCGAGGTCGGGGAGAGCTCGTTCACGATCGGCAGCAGGCCGCCGAGGACCTGTGGCAGGAACAGCACCGCGAACGCGATGCCGGCCACGCCGACGGTCGACTTGACGCCTGTGCCGACGGCGACGGTCAGCGCGATGTAGAAGGCCGGCAACGCCATGAACAGGACGAAGAACGTCCCGACGACGCGCAGATCGGGCAGACCGTAGAGGATGGTCGCCAGGCCGACCGACACGAGCATCGGCAGCGACACGGCCGTTGCCACGAAGACGCCGAACGCGACGATGAACTTGGCCGAGATGACGCTCGTCGGCGAGACCGGGTTGGTCAGGGTCCAGCCGAGCGTGCCGCGGTCCCGCTCGGTCGATACGAGTGCCATCGTCGCGAGGATGGCGATCAGGGCGACGGTCTGGCCGGTCCAGCCGAGCAGGACGTTGGCCGTCGGGTCGTGCGACAGGAGGCCTGCGGACTCCGCCTCTCCGGTCGCCTCGGCGATGAACGGGATCAGGGTCATGAAGACCGCCCCGAGCACTGAGACTCCGAGGATGATCAGGGCCTTGGGCCCACGGACCCACTCGCTGAACTCCTTGCCGATGACGGTCCGCAGGCCCAGGAACGGGCCACCGCGGGGGGTTGAGATCGGTGCGGAGACGAACTCCGCGGGCTGGGCGGTCATGCCGCCACCTCCTTCTGGTCGATCAGGCGGAGGAAGACGGTCTCGAGGTCGAGCGTCTCTTCCGCGTTGGCGATGAGCGTCAGGCCGGCGTCGACCGCGAACAGCGTGATCTCACGCTGGACCGATGCGGATGCGCCCGCCTGGGTGACGACGTCATAGGTGGTCTCGTCGCCGGTTCGCGAGACGACCGCGACGGAGGCGACGCCAGGGATCTGGCGCATGCCGATCTCGGTCGGCGCCTTCGCGCCGCCGAGGACGACGCGCAAGGTGTTGGCCGTGAACGACCCGAGCAGGACGTGGGTCGGGGCCGCCTTGACGAGCCGACCGTGGTCGAGGATCGCGACGTGGTCGCTGACCCGCTGAACGTCATCGAGGATATGGGTCGAGTAGAAGACCGTCGTCTCGCCCTTCAGCTCGCGCATCAGGTCGAGGACGTCCTTGCGACCGATCGGGTCGAGCGCCGACACCGGCTCATCGAGCAGGATCACCGCCGGCCGGCCGACAAGGGCCTGGGCGATGCCGAGGCGCTGGCGCATGCCGCCCGAGTAGGTCGCGGTCCGTCGGTCGGCCGCCTCGGCGAGGCCGACGCGTCCGAGCAGGTCCGTGATCTGGCGCTCGCGATCGGCGTCGACGCGGCGGAAGCTGGCAACGTAGCGGAGCGTTTCGCGCCCGGTCATCCAGCCGTAGAACCGCGGGTCCTGGGCGAGGTAGCCGAGCTGCCGACGGTGCTCGCCGGCCGCTGACACGGCGACGCCGTTCACCGTCGCGCTGCCGGCCGTTGCGTGGGCGAGCCCGGCGAGGACCTTGAGTGCCGTCGTCTTGCCGGCGCCGTTCGGGCCGAGGAAGCCGAAGACGGTCCCGGCGGGTACGTCGAGCGTCAGGTCGGTCAGGGCCCGGACGTCCTTGTAGTGCTTGGTGAGGCTGTTCATCGAGATCGCGTTGGTCATCGGATCACTCCTTTCGCTGATCGAGACGACGCCCCGGGGAGGGCCGGGGGTCGTCTCGTGGGCTGAGATGAAGGGGTCGGTCTGCGGACGACTTCGTCAGGCCGCCGCGGTCTGGTCCGTGAGGGCCTGCGCGGCGTCGAGCGCGGGAGAGACCGGCAGCCGCCACTCGGCATCCGCGGCCACGACCCGGTCGGCCGTCTCGCCGCGGGACCTGGCGACGGTGGCGAAGTACGTCGCCCGACGGGTGGACACGATCCGCGCGTCCTTGCACGCGCAGCCCTCGACGAGGCAGGCGCGTCGAGCAGGGGAGACGGTGATCTGGGTGGTCTGGGTGACGTCCTGGCCGTTCATCGTGGTACTCCTTCCTCGTCCGCCGGATGGCGTCCGATCGATGAGCAGACGATGGCCGCCGATGGTGGCCCGGGTATCGGGGCCGTCCCGCGATCCGCCCGCGGGACCGCCCGGAAGGACCGTCCGGGCAGACCCTGTTGCCGGCTCCTAGCCGATGGGGATCTCCGCGACCGCGAGCGTGCCCTGGCCCGCGGGGCTCTCGATCCGGAGCGAGCCGCCCATGGCGGCGACGCGATCCTGGAGTCCTCGGATGCCCGTTCCGTTGGCGGCATCCGCGCCGCCCACGCCGTCGTCGCCGACCTCGACGCGCAGTGTCGTCGGCGTCGCGGTCGCGGCGATGCTGACGCTCGTCGCGTCGGCGTGCTTGGCGACATTCGCGAGCGCCTCCGACACGACGAAGTAGGCGGTCGCCTCGACGGCCTGCGGAAGCCGCCGATCCGGCACCGACCGAACGGTCGCCGGAACCGCCGATCGCTCCGCCAGCGCGGTGATCGCAGCGGCCAGGCCCGCCTCGGTCAGGATCGCCGGGTGGATCCCGCGGGCGAGCTCGCGCAGTTCCTGGATCGCGAGCTTGAGTTCCGATGCGGCTTCGTCAGACGCCGCGATCGCCTCGTCGTCTTCGCCGGGTCGCGCGGCGAGCCGAGCGCGCACGCGCCGCAAGGCGAGCGAGACCGACACGAGCCGCTGCTGGGCGCCGTCGTGCAGGTCGCGCTCCAGCCGGCGACGCTCCTCGTCGGTCGCCTCGACGATCCGTGCCCGCGAGCGACGGACCTCGGCCTCGACGGCTCGCACGTCGGTGAAGTCGCGGACGATCGCGGTGACCTCGTCCGGGCCGCTCGGCGAGACCCGTGCCTCGAGCTCGCGCGGGCCGGCCGGCAGATCCAGCGTGAAGTCGAAGGCCTGGAGACGACCCGTGTCGAGGGCGTCGGCGGTGGCCTGTAGCGCTCGGTCGCCGGCGACGGCGAACATCGCCTGGTGGAGCTGCCGGCCCGACGGCGCCATGGCGTCCTGGGCGACGTCGGCTTCGTCGACGGCCGCCGCGGCGTCGGGGAGATAGTCGCCATCGCGATCGAAGCGGACCATCCGGTCCGGGATCGCGTCGACGATCGCCCGCAGCCGGCGCTCGCTCTGGCGGTAGAACCCGATCAGCAGCGCAACCGGGATGGCGGCCGGGGCGAGGTCGCGGACCGCGATCAGGACCGCCGACACGTCCTCGGGGACGTCGGCGATGCGTCGGATGAGGTTGATGATCAGGATCGCCAGGAAGACGAGCCCGGCAACGAGGACCGGCAGGAGCTCCCGCCGCGAGCGCGCGGGTGCGATCAGCCAGCGCCGGACGATCACGACCGTCGTCATCGTCGCCAGGGCCAGGCCGCCGTACAGCCCGGTCGGGCCCGGATCGATCGTGAACAGCGACGTGGAGAAGAGGAGGTTGAGGCCGGTCGCACCGATGGCCAGGATGGCCACCGCCATTCGGTCGACGCGCGACGTCAGCCGGCCGCTCGGATAGGCGAGGACCAGGGCAAGCAGCAGGACGGTGGTGGTGTCCTCGAGCGCCAGGCCCACCTCGCTGACGATGGGGATGCCCGCATGGGCGAATGGCCCGATGAACCAGGTCAGCCCGACCGCGGCCATGAGCGCCCCGGTCCGGTTCGTCGGTTCGTGACCCCAGATCGCGAGCCCGCCGTACAGGTACGTCAGGCCGATCGCGAGGTGCAGCAGCCCGGCGCTGGGCGTCTGCCCTTCCTGGAAGGCGAGCCCCTCGGCGACGACCGCGACGATCGTTCCGAGGACGCCGATGGCGAGGCGAACGCCGCGGCCATTCATGACCGGCACTGTGACAGATGGGATCCGCGGGCGGAGCAGGGTAGACCCTGAGTCCGCGTCAGGGTCCAGCCCGACGACGGACGTCGCCGCGAGTGAAACCGTGACTGATGTCCGGGCTAACCCTGTAGGAGCGGACCGATGGGCATGCCACGATGAGCGCATGAACACCATCCTCATCGTCGATGACAGCGCCGGCTTCCGTGTGCAGGCCCGCGCCCTTCTCTCCGCCGACGGGTTCGAGGTCGTCGGCGAGGCGGCCGACGGCCTCTCCGGTCTCGAAGCCGCACGCGCCCTCCGGCCGGATCTCGTCCTCCTCGACATCGGGCTGCCAGACGTCGAGGGCTTCGAGGTCGCTCGCGAGCTCGCGATCGACGGTCCGCCGCCGTTCGTGGTCCTCACCTCGAGTCGCGAGGCCGGCGTCTACGGCCCGCGCCTCGACGCCAACCGGGTCCTCGGGTTCATCCCCAAGGACGAGTTGTCGGGTCCCGCGATCCGGGCGTTGATCCCGGTGCCATGACGCTCCGGATCGCGATCGCCGACGACTCGGTCCTCATGCGGGAAGGCATGGCCCGCCTGCTCACCGAGGCCGGATTCGAGGTCGTTTCCCAGTCTGGCGATCCCACGCAGCTCCTTGCCGCGGTCCGTGAGCAGCACCCCGACGTCGCGATCGTCGACATCCGCATGCCGCCCACGCACACCGACGAGGGCCTGCGGGCCGCGGAGGCGATCCGCGAGGAGCACGGGATGGCGGTCGGCATCCTGGTCCTGTCGCAGTACGTCGAGACGAGCTTCGCTCTCCGACTCGTCGCGGATGGCGCCGGCGGTATGGGCTACCTCCTGAAGGACCGCGTCGACGACCTCGAGGACTTCGCGGACGCCGTGCGGCGGATCGCGCGCGGCGGCTCGGTGATCGATCCGGAGGTGGTCGCCCAGCTGGTCGGTCGGCGTCGCGCCCGCGTCCCGCTCGACGACCTGACCGAGCGCGAGCACGAGGTCCTCGGGCTGATGGCCGAGGGCCGCTCGAACCAGGCGATCTGCGATCGGCTCTTCCTCGCCCCGAAGACCGTCGAAGCCCACATCGCGAACATCTTCTCGAAGCTCGAGCTCATCCCCGCGCCAGACGACCACCGGCGCGTCCTCGCCGTCCTCGCGTACCTGAAGGGCTGACAGTCGCCTCCGGGCCTCGATCCCGGCGGCTCCGTGACGGCCTGACCCGCTCGGCGAGCCGGGCCGACCCGGAGCACGAATCGGGGTTGGCCCTGTTGGTCCCGCGACTCACCGCTGACACGATCGCGGCATGAAGACCTCGATAGCCGACCTCGTCAAGCCGCCGTCCCGCGGCGTCCTTCCTGGCCACTGCGGTCGGCCTGGGCTGGTTCATCACGTTCCTGGCGGCGCAACTGCCGACGAGCTCGGCCTTGCTGCCACTGGTGGCGATCCCCGTGAGCTACGTCCCGGCCATCGTCGCCTGGATCATCCTTCGCGTCGCGGGCTCGGCCGACGAGCGCCGTTCCTTCCGGCGTCGCCTGACGACCGTGCGGGTCGGCTGGCGTTGGTACGCCTTCGCGATCATCCTGCCGGTCACCCACATCGCGGGCGTGGTGCTCGCCGCAGCCGCTGGCGGCACGATCCCGTTCAACCCGGCGCTGCTGGCGATCCTCCCGCTCTTCTTCCTCACGAACTACGGTGAGGAGATCGGCTGGCGCGGCTACGCACTGCCGAAGATGCAGGAGCGGATGACTCCGCTTGCCGCATCCCTCGTTCTCGGGTTCATCTGGGCGGCGTTCCACTGGGTCGCGTTGCTCGGCAACGGCGACGCCGCCCCCGCGTACATCGCGATCAGCACCGTGCAGCTCACCGCGATGAGCGTCATCCTCGCCTTTGTCTTCAACAATGCCCGGCAGGCCATTCCGGTCGTCACCCTCGTCCACGCCATGTACGACACGATCGCGATCGGTGTCATGCCAATCGGGGCGACCGGCGTCCCCCTCCTCGCGTTCGCCCTGTCAGCGGGATTGACTGCGCTCGTTGCGCTCGGAGTGATCGCTGCGACCGGCGCCTCCCTCGCCATTCGGCCTCGGGTCGACGCGGCGCCGGCGCGACAGCTGGGATGACCGCCGCGCGTCCGCGCCCGGCACCTGGCGCGCGGCGAGGCTTCAAGCCACACGCGGGGGCTCTCGTTCGTGGACAACGCGGCCAATCGGGTCGTGCTGCGAAGGTCGTTCCTGTCGGGGCTAGGCCTCTCGCCGCCCCGACCAACCTGCGTCATCGTCGAGCAACGGCTTCGAGAGGACTTGACCCGCGCGGGCTACGGAAGAGGGCGACCTCCGACGCGAACGACAGGTCCGCCACGGTTGCCGACTCAGGTGCGCACGCAGCGTCAGCGTCCGCCGCGGGCAGGATCGCTCGAGCGAGTGTCACAAACTGCCACGCCTTGAAGCGTTCGATGGTCCAGCCGCATTCGACGGTGAAGGCGTGGAAGACCTCGGCGCGATGGAGGCCAAACAACAGGTCGAGGGCAAGCGCCGGATCCAGCCCGGCCCGCAGCTCGCCGCGTCGCGCGAACACTCCTTCCACGATCCGCTGCATCCCGTCCCGACGCCGATCGATCAGGCCCTGCCACGCGAGTGCCACGTCCGGATCGACGCTCGCCGCGGATTGGACGGCGGGCAGCAGCGGGCCGATGCGGCGATAGATCTCGTTGCCGTGCTCGACGATCAGTGCGAGCCGACGCGGCCCGGTCGGCGCATCGATGACCTCTGCGATCCAGTCTCGGGCGAGGACGTCTTCGGCCGCACCCGGCCCACCGCCCGCGATCGTGAGTGCCGCGATCAGCAACTCGGCCTTCGTGTGGAAGGTGAAGTAGACGGTCTGAACCGCGACGCCGGCATCGTGCGCGATCGCGTCCATCGTCGTGGCGGCGTACCCGTGCTCGGAGAAGCGGCCCAGCGCCGCCTCCGCGATCCGTCGCCTCGTCGCCTTGGCGCGTTCACGCCGAGTGACCTTGGCCACCGATCCCGTTGCCGAGGGCTTGACATGGCTCATGTGAGTAATGATACTGCGACCTCATCGCTAGTGACGTACTCTAGTGAAACGTAGGAGCGACAGATGGTCACGCTCATCGAGAACGTCACCGAGATCGCACGAACGCCGGAGGATGTCTTCGACTACCTCTCGGACATGGGGAACGAAGTCCGCTGGAACCCCGATTGCATCTCGATGGAACAGCTGACCGACGGGCCGGTCGGCGTCGGGACCAGGTTCCGGGCGAAGTGGAAGCAGGGTCCGGTCGTGTTCACTGAGGTGACCGCGTACGAGCGGCCCGAGCAGCTGGGCCTACGTGAACGGCGGCTCCATCGCGTGTGACCTCAGGATCACCCTCGAGCCCACGTCGAGCGGCGGGACGAGACTGACGTCGCGCGGGCTGTGGAGCGCGAACGGTCTCGCCCGGCTCATCTTCCCCGTCTTCATCCGGACGATGCGGAAGGCCGAGGTCCAGGTGCTGGCCAATGCCCGACGAGCACTCGAAGAGCACGAGGACCCGGCCGCGGCATGACTCGTCGAGCCAGCCCTGCCGCTGCGCCACGGTGACGGCCGCCGCGCTGTGCTCGATCGCACTCGGGTTGGGATTCGGGCTGCCCGCTGTCTTCGGCACGCTGCATTTCGCGCAGACCGGTGAGGTCTGGATATTCATGGGTTTCCCGACCTACGGGGGCGGCCCCTTCGAGCGACTGGGCCTGCCAACTTCGGTCGCGTTGCTCCTCGGCTTCGTGATCGTCTGCGTTGCCGAGGTGATCGTCGGCGTGATGTTGCTGCGCGACGTGCCGCACGCTGCGACCATCAGTTACGCTCTCCTGCCCATCGAGTTCGCGTTCTGGATCGGATTCGCGCTCCCATTCGGCCCGCCGTTGGGCATGGCGCGAACGATCCTGCTCCTTCTCGCGTAGGGAGGCTGCCCGGACGACACCACCCGGTCCGGTGACCACGATGAGGTAGGTTCCGTCGGTTCAAATCCTCTCGCCCCGACCAATCAAGCCTCTTGCCCCGCTAGCGACGACGCCGGGCTCCGAAGGCCGCCTCCCATCCCGCAGGCCTCCCGTGAGCGGTGTGCAGCCCGCTTGCATTCGCCGATTCATCCGCGTATAGTGAACCGTATGGTTCAGTATATTGGCGAGCGGCTCGATGCCTCGTTCGCCGCCCTCCAGGACGCAACCCGACGCGGCGTTCTGGAGCAGCTCGGACGTACCGACGCTTCGATCACGGACCTGGCCCAGACGTTCCACATGACCCTCACGGGTATGCGGAAGCACGTCGGCGTCCTGGAGCAGGCGGGGCTCGTCACCACGGAGAAGGTCGGGCGCGTGCGGACCTGCAAGCTCGGCCCGCGCCGACTGGAGGAGGAAGCTGCATGGATCGAGAGATACCGCCAGCTCTGGGACGCGCGGTTCGACGAGCTGGACAAAGTCGTCGAGGAATTGAAACGGAAGGAGAAGGTCGATGGACGCGATAAGAGAGACTGAGGCTGCCCCCATGAAGAACCGGACGACCGTTGAGCGGACGTCCGAGCGTGAGCTCGTCGTCACGCGAACGGTCAACGGCCCGGCGCGCCTCGTGTTCGAGGCGTGGACCAAGCCTGAGCTGTTCAGGCAGTGGTGGGTGCCGAAGTCGTTGGGAATGTCCCTGCTTTCCTGCGAGATGGATGTTCGTGTCGGGGGCACGTACCGTTTGGAGTTCGCATACGGGGACTCACAGGCGGCGTTCTTCGGCACGTATAACGAGGTGACACCACACTCGCGCCTCGCCTGGACCAATGAGGAAAGCGACGAGAATTCCGTCACGACGGTGACCTTCGCGGACCAGGGCGGCGCGACGCTGGTGGCCATGCACGAGCTGTATCCCTCGAAGGAAGCTCTCGACGCCGCCGGCACCGGGGCGGCGGATGCGATGGGCGAGACCTTCGATCAACTGGACGAGCTTCTCGTCGCCCTGGGCGCGAGCGACGGGCGGTCATGACGTCATCGATCGGCGGCGACCGGACACGATCAACTGCCGCCTGACGGTCCTCCGTCCTTTTCCGCACCCCAGAACCAGGCGTCGGCCGGCGAATGCGCTTCGAGCCAGGTCGGGTCGCTGAGGACGCTCAGGTTGGCCGATAGCCGGTTCGTGGTCCGGCCGGTCTTGGCCGCGATCCCAGGCACGTCGAAGCTGACCGAGGCACCCGGCAGCAGGTCTGTGACGAGCGGCGTTTCGAGGAGCCGAACCGGCAATGGGTTCTTCGGGTCGATCGCCGATGCGGTCAAGGTGACGACCGACCGCACCATCCTTGCGTCGGGATCGCGTGACGCGGACGACTTCCTGTCCTGCACAGCCGGGATCGTGACGAGCCCCGTGTTCGTGACCCGGACGACGACTCCCGTGCCGTCGAGATTCGGCGCGAGGTCGTACCTCACGGCTCGATCGCTCCACACCTGGACCTCGACGCTCGGGATGTCGACCTTGTCGGCAGCAGGCAGCGGACGACTGCCCGAATCGAGCAAGTCGACGTCGAGCTGGTACCTCCCGGGCTCACGCGGCGCCGGCACGGCGATCGTGATCGCGCGTGCCTCGGTTCGGACCCGGCGCGCGGCGACCCTTCTCGGGCCGGTCGGTTCCGGGACGTTCGGTCCTGGCGCTACCGGCGACAGGCTGGCGGAGCCACGCCGGATCGTCACCGCATCGACGAACCCGGGCCCCGCCGAAATGGGAGGCACGAGGGGCCTGGCGACGACCTCCGAATCGAGCGCGATCGTTCTCCAGGTGGCGACGAAGTCGACCCGCGCCGGGATGGCGCCGCCGGTCCACGTCAGACGGACGGAGGCCTGGCTCTGGCCGTCGAGTGGACCGTCGACGTCCGGCGCGGCGAATCTGATCGACCGCCGAGCCAGGGAATGAAGATGGATCGCCGTCGCGATCTGGCTCACGCCGATCCCCCAGCGGTGTGACGAGGACCAGAACTGCTGCATGCTCCGCAAGGTCGGCCGCCCTCCCCACCAGCGACCGTGGGGCGTCAGGTACGCCTCCTTGATGAACCGCGCCGTGGAATCGATGCTCGCGGCGTAGGTGGCGAATGCGGTCGCGAACCGGAGCGGGTCGCGGTCAAAGGCGTTGTGACCGAACAGGTTGTGCTTCTTTCGAGCGATGTAGCCGGTCCCCCAGGCCGACTCGTGCATGGCGGCTGCCAGCAGAAAACGGGCGTTGACTCCGTATCGCTTCTCCGCCGCGATGAAGGCGGTCCCGAGCGGGGGCAGCGACGTCGTCGCCTTCAGGTACTCGTCGATCGCCCATGCCGACGCCCCGCTCACCGACAACAGGTTCGTGTCCAGGGTGATCGCGCGGCCGGCGTGGTATGCCCGCGCTCGTGGCATGCGCGCATCCGCGGTCGGAACGACGACGGTCATCAGCAGAGCGGCGGCCAGCAAGGCCAGCGTCAGGCAACGGCGGCGGATCGAAGTCACGGTGTACCACGTGCGGCTGATGGCGACGTGGAGCCACGATCGCGAGGTCAGCATCGGTGTGCGGCTGACCACGAGACGTGGTCATGACGCGTAGGTTCGGAAGAGCGCCCTGACCTTCCGTCGAACCAGCACCGTCAATCAATTGCCCGATACGCCCATCGGGCCAAATCGATAGAACTAGGCCAGGAGTCGTCCGTTCTCGCGTTGCCGCTGCGGAGTGGCTGACCACTGACCGCGGACGTTCATGAGCGCTCGAACACGACCGGTCTCTCCCGATCGAGCGACAAGATGACCACGGCGAGAGGCACTCCCGAGCGCGCTGCCGTGTCGCTCGACCTTCCCACCCCACATCCCTGTCGACCATGCCGGCCAATTCGAAGTCTCGGTCGGAGAGGCGCGCCTGCCCAACGGCATCCTGAGGACTGCCAACTTCGCCCTCGTCGAGTCTTGGCCGGCGGGCATCTCGATCCTCGATGCAACGTCCTGCTGGACATCCGCTCGCTTGACTGGCGGGAAGCCAATCAGAAACATCTACGAACACGGCTGGCGGCCGGGCTCCGAACGCGTGGAGGCCGTCCTCGTCTTCACCGTCGCGCACGTCGAGCCCGGCGCGACGCTGGGGATCAAGGACCTCGTCATACAGTAGGGCGCCGAGGCGGCGCTCATGGCTGCTTGGGACATCCTGCCGGGCCGAAACCGCGAGGTGACCAACGTGACCGTTCTCTACACCTTCGACGTCTATTCCACCCTCGACGGCTACGGCTCGTACGGTCCCGAAGGTGATTGGGGCGGCTACTGGGGCAAGCAGGGAACTGAGTTCCTCGACCGCCGCCTCGCCCTCTATCGCGAGCCGCAGCGCCTGGTCCTCGGCGCGAACACCATGCGGATGTTCATGGATTCCATCGGCCCGCAAACCGGGTTCTTGAAGGACGTCGACGCGGTCAACGGTGCGATGAGGAACCTGCCGACCACAGTCGTCTCGACGACGCTCGAAGAACCCCTCGATTGGCCCGACGCGACCCTGGAGCGCGGCGACGCCGTCAGCGTGGTCGCCCGGCTCAAGGAGGAATCCGACGTGCCCCTGCGGTCGCACGGCAGCCTGTCGATGAACCGAGCGCTCATGGCCGCCGGCTTGGTGGACCGTGTGCAGGTCACCTTCTTTCCGGTTGTCACGGGCCAGACCGGAACGCGCCCGATCCTCGAGGGTGCAGCCGACTTCGACCTCGAATTGATCGAGAGCAGGACACTGGACGGCCGCACCCAGGAGCTCACCTACCGGCCGACGCTTCACGGCTGATCTGGTTCATCGCGACGCGGCGCCCCACCAGATCTCGCTTGTCGTAAGCAACGGCAACGACGGTGTGCTTGGCTACACCTGGAGTCGGCTCGAGGATAGCCTGTCTCGCGAGTGGACCAAGGCTACCCACCGATGGAGGCACGATGGCATGAAGTCCCTGGGCGAATACGAGATCTGGTTCCTGACCGGGAGCCAGGACCTGTACGGCGAGGACACCCTGCGGCAGGTCGCCGACCACGCCGCGCTGGTCGCGGCCGGACTGGACGACGCCGCGTCGGTCCCGGTGCGCATCGTCTTCAAGCCGGTCGTCAAGTCGCCCGAGGGAATCAAGGCCGCCTGCGTCGCCGCGTCGGCGGACGAGGACTGCGTCGGCGTGATCGCGTGGATGCACACCTTCAGTCCGGCCAAGATGTGGATCGCCGGCCTCCAGGCCCTCCGCAAGCCCCTCCTGCACCTCCACACGCAGTTCAACCGCGATCTCCCGTGGGGCGAGATCGACATGGACTTCATGAACCTCAACCAGGCCGCGCACGGTGACCGCGAGTTCGCGCACATCGAGACGCGGCTGGGCATCGCCCGCAAGACGGTGTCGGGGCACTGGCAGGACCCGGAGGTCGCCGCGCGGGTCGGCGCCTGGGCGCGCGCCGCCTGCGGCCGCCACGACGCGCAGGGCCTCAAGGTGGCGCGCTTCGGCGACAACATGCGCCATGTCGCCGTCACTGAGGGCGACAAGACCGGGGTCCAGATCCAGCTCGGCGTGTCGGTCAATGGTTTCTCGGTCGGCGACCTCGCCGCGGCCGTCCGGGCGGTCCCCGACGCCGCGGTCGACGCGCTCGTCGACGACTACGAGGCGAGCTACACCCTCGCGCCTACCCTCCGCGCGGGCGGCGCGGACCGCGAGGCCCTGCTGGAGGCCGCGCGCATCGAGGCGGCGCTGCGGGCCGTCATGACCGAGGGCGGCTTCGGCGCGCTGACCGACACCTTCGAGAACCTCGACGGCCTGCGCCAGCTCCCGGGCATCGCCGTCCAGCGGCTCATGGCCGACGGCTACGGCTTCGGCGCCGAGGGCGACTGGAAGACCGCGATCATGGTCCGCCTGGCGAAGACGATGGCGCGGGGCCTGCCCGGCGGCACGTCGTTCATGGAGGACTACACCTACCACCTCGATCCGGCGGACCCGCTCGTCCTGGGCTCGCACATGCTCGAGACCTGCCCCACGATCGCCGAGGGCCGGCCCTCCTGCGAGATCCACCCGCTCTCGATCGGCGGCCGGAACGACCCGGTGCGCCTCGTCTTCGACGCCGCGCCAGGCCCGGCCACGGCGACGGCGCTCATGGACATGGGCGACCAGCTGCGGCTGCTCGTCAACGAGGTCGAGGTCGTGCGGCCGCCCGAGCCGATGCCGCGCCTGCCGGTCGGCCGCGCGGTCTGGCGGCCTCGCCCGGACTTCGCCACCGCGACCGAGGCCTGGCTCATGGCCGGCGGGTCGCACCACACGGTGCTGTCGCGAGCCTTGGGCTCGGAGGTGATCGCCGACTTCGCGGAGATGACCGGCATCGAGCTGCTCGTGATCGACGCCGACACCACCATCCGTGCGTTCGGCCGCGAGCTGCGATGGAACGCGGCGTACCACCACATGACCGGGGGCCGCTGACCATGGGCACCCTGATGCTGCCCGAGCTGCGGGAGCAGGTCTGGCGGGCCAACCAGGCGATCGTCGCGGCGGGCCTCGTGACGCTCTCGTTCGGGAACGCGAGCGGCGTGGACCGTGACGCCGGCGTCCTGCTGATCAAGCCGAGTGGCGTCCCGTACGACGTCCTCCGGCCTGAGGACCTGGTCGCCGTGTCGCTCGCGGACGGCGCGGTCGTCGAGGGGGACCTGCGGCCGTCGTCCGACACGCCCACGCACCTGCTGCTCTATCAGCGGTTCGCCTCGATCGGCGGAGTGGTGCACACGCACTCGACCGCGGCCGTTGGCTGGGCCCAGGCGAGACGAAGCATCCCGGCTCTCGGGACGACCCACGCCGACCACTTCCACGGCCCGGTGCCGCTGGGCCGGCCGCTCACGCAGGACGAGGTGGAGGGCGCGTACGAGCACGAGACCGGGGCGGTCATCGCCGCCACGCTTGAGGGCCTCGGCCTCGAGCCGCTCGAGATGCCGGCGGTCCTCGTCGCGAGCCACGGGCCCTTCACCTGGGGCGTCGACGCTGGCGACGCCGCCGAGACCGCCGTCGCCCTCGAGGCTGTGGCGGCGATGGCCGCCGCCACGCTCGCGCTGAACCCGGCCGCCGAGCCCGTGGACCAGTTCCTCCTCGACCGGCACTACCACCGCAAGCACGGCCTCGGCGCCTACTACGGCCAGCCCGGTGATCACGCGGCGACGAGGGGGCCGGGATGACGGAGAAGCAAGTCGGCCCGTCGGCGCTGATCGCGTCGGGCGCCGCCGTGCTCGGGATCGAGCTCGGCTCCACGCGCATCAAGGCGTCGCTGATCGCACCCGACGCGACGCCGCTCGCGTCGGGCTCGCACACGTGGGAGAACCGGCTCGAGGACGGCGTCTGGACGTACTCGGTCGCCGACGTCGAGCGCGGTATCGCGGCCGCCTACGCGTCCCTCGTCGCCGACGTCCGCGCCCGGCACAGCGTGGACCTGCGGGAGGTCGCGGCGATGGGCGTCAGCGCGATGATGCACGGCTACGTCGCCCTCGACGACCAGGGCGAGCTGCTCGTGCCGTTCCGGACATGGCGGAACAACATCACCGGCGCGGCGAGCGGGCTGCTGACCCAGGCGCTGGACTTCCCCGTGCCCCAGCGCTGGAGCGTGGCCCACCTCTACCAGTCTGTCCTCGAGGACCAGCCGCACCTGCCGCGGCTGGCCCACCTCACGACCCTCGCTGGCTACGTCCACTGGCGACTCACGGGCGAGCGGGTCCTGGGCGTCGGCGACGCGTCGGGGATGTTCCCGATCGACGCCGCCGAGGCGGACTGGGATGCGGCGCGCTTGGCGGCCTTCGACGCGCTGGTCGGGCCGCGGGGTCTCCCTTGGACGCTCCGCGGCGTCCTTCCCTCGGTGCTCCGGGCCGGTCGCCCGGCCGGGCGGCTCTCGACGGAAGGCGCACGCCTGCTCGACACGACCGACACGCTGCGGGCGGGAGTCCCGCTCTGCCCGCCCGAGGGGGACGCCGGCACGGGGATGGTGGCGACCAACGCGGTCCGGCCGCGGTCGGGCAACGTCTCGGCCGGTACCTCGGTGTTCGCGATGGTCGTCCTCGACGGGCCCCTCGCGCGCCTCCACCCAGAACTCGACCTCGTCGCCACGCCCGACGGCCGCCCCGTGGCCATGGCGCACTCGAACAACGGGTCGTCGGACTTCGACGCCTGGATGGGCGTCTTCGGGGAGGTCGCCCGCACGCTCGGGCATCCGGCAAACCCGGACGAACTCTACGGGCGCCTCATGCCGCTGGCCCTCGCGGGGGACCCCGATGCGGGTGGCCTCCTCTCGATCAACTACGTCTCGGGCGAGCACCAGACCGGTTTCTCGGAGGGCCGGCCCCTATTCGCGCGCAGGCCCGACAGCGCGTTCACGCTCCCGAACCTCGTCCGGGCGATGCTCTTCGCCTCGCTCTGCGCAATGCGCAGCGGCCTCGACATCCTGACCCAGGACGAGGGCGTCGCGATCGAGGGGATCCGCGGTCACGGCGGCTTCTTCCGGGGCGGCGACACCGGGCAGCGCATCATGGCCGCCGCGCTCGGCGTCCCGGTCAGCCTTCCGGCCGCCGCAGGCGAGGGCGGTGCCTGGGGTATGGCCCTCCTTGCCGCCTACATGCTCCGCGCCGACCCGGGCCAGTCCCTGCCCGACTGGCTCGACGAGCGCGTCGCGGGCACCATCGGCGCCGCGGTCGCGCCCGACCCCGTCGACGTCAGAGGGTTCGACGCGTTTTACGCGCGCCACCGTCGCGGGCTGGCGGTCGAGCGGGCGGCCGTGGAGGCGCTCGACTGACCGAGGAGATCCCGGCAGGCGCCCCGCCGTGGCGGCCGTTGCGATGGCTGGCGCGCGGCCGCCTTCGTCGCGAGCACCGCGCCGAGGCTCGCCCGACGCGATGCTCTCATCGTCCACTACCGGATCGAGCCCGACATCGCGCTCGGACGACTGCTTGACAGGTGGCGTACGGTGTGCAGGGACAATATGTTATCGGTAACTGCGTTATCGATAACAGCACCCCGTCCGTCATGCGCCCAAAGCGACTCGCCCCGACTGTGTCCTTCCTGATGGGAGATGCTCGACGTGGATGAACTCCTGGTCGAGATGGTCGATATCGCCAAGAGCTTTCCCGGCGTCCGAGCGCTCGAGAACGCGCAGTTCGATCTCCGCCGGGGCGAGGTGCACGGTCTCGTCGGGGAGAACGGCGCGGGGAAGTCCACCCTGATGAAGATCCTGGCGGGGATCTATCGCCGCGATGCGGGCGTGATCCGGATCCGCGGAGAGGAACAGGAGATCACCTCCCCCCGGGCGGCCCAGGAGCTTGGGATCAGCATCATCCACCAGGAGCTGAACCTGATGGGCCACCTGACGGTCGCCCAGAACATCTTCATCGGCCGGGAGCCGCGCCGCGGGCTCCTGCTCGACGAGAAGGCGCTCAACCGGAAGACCGCGGCGCTGTTCGAGGAGCTTCATATCCGGCTGGATCCGAGTACGCGCGTGTCCCGGCTTGCCGTGGCACAGCAGCAGATGGTCGAGATCGCGAAGGCGCTCTCCTACAACTCGGACGTCCTGGTCATGGACGAGCCCACCGCGACGCTCACCGACACCGAGATCGACGAGCTGTTCCGGATCACCCGCCACCTTCGGGAGAGAGGCCACGGGATCGTCCACATCTCGCACCGGCTCCAAGAGCTCAAGCAGATCACCGATCGGGTCACGGTCATGCGCGACGGCCGCTACATCGATACGGTGGCCACGGCCGAGGCATCGACCCAGGAGATCATCAGCATGATGGTCGGCCGCACGGTCTATGAGGCGACACCGGAGCTGCCCGAGACGCCCGATCCGACGGTGATGCTCGAGGTCCGCCACCTCAATCGCGGGCGGCAGGTGCGGGACATCAGCTTCTCGCTCCACCGGGGCGAGATCCTCGGGATCGCAGGTCTCGTCGGCGCCGGCCGCACCGAGGTGGTCCGCGCCATCTTCGCGGCGGACTTGCCGGAATCCGGGGAGATCCTCGTGAACGGGAACCCGGTCACCATCCGCACGCCAGCGGATGCCGTCCGCCACGGGATCGCCTACCTCTCGGAGGACCGCAAACGCTACGGGCTCGCGCTCGGCATGGACGTGGAGACGAACGCCGTCCTGGCGTCCCTTGGACAGTTCACCAATCGGTTCGGCTGGGTGAAGACCGCAGCCACCCGGCGGAAGGCCCTCGAGCTCATCGAAACCTTGGCGATCAAGACCCCACGAGTCACCCAGCGGGTCAAGAACCTGTCGGGTGGCAATCAGCAGAAGGTGGTCATCGCGAAATGGCTGATCGCCGACACCGACATCCTGATCTTCGACGAGCCGACGCGGGGCATCGACGTCGGCGCGAAGAGCGAGATCTACAAGTTGCTGAACGACCTCGCGCGACAGGGCAAGGCCGTGATCATGATCAGCTCGGAGCTGCCGGAGATCCTGCGCATGAGCCACCGGATCCTCGTCATGTGCGAGGGACGGATCACCGGCGAGCTGGCATCGGCCGAGGCGACGCAGGAGCGGATCATGACGCTCGCGACGCAGCGCGACTCGGTGGCCGCCGCATGAAGCCCCTGACCGCCGTGGTCAACCCGATGGGAGCGATCTGATGCAAGCCTCCGCCGCGGCACCTTCGCGCGTTCGGGCGCTCATGACCGGGGAGTCGGTCCAGCGGCTGCTGGCCCTCGGCGCGCTGGTCATCCTGCTCGTCTTCTTCTCGATCGCCGTTCCGCACTTCGCGAGCACGAATAACTACATCGACATCCTGACCGCAACCGCGGTCAATGGCGTGCTCGCGGTCGGCGTCACCTTGGTGATCATCACCGGCGGCATCGACCTGTCGGTCGGGACGGCCATGACCCTGTGCTCGGTCGTGGCAGGCCTCGTCTCCGTCAGCCTCGGCCTGCCGCTACCGCTCGGGCTGCTCGCCGCACTCGGGACCGGAGCCCTGGTCGGCATCGTCAACGGCAGCCTCATCGCGAAGGCCAAGCTGCCGCCGTTCATCGCCACGCTGGGCATGCTCTACGTCACGCTCGGCCTGGCGCAGGTGCTCTCGGACGTTCGTCCGATCTACTTCGAGGCGACGCAGCCAGGCTTCCAGGCGTTCTTCATGAACAAGTCCGTCGTCGGCATTCCCAACATCGTGTGGGTCATGCTGGGCGCCGCCGCCGTCGCCTGGATCCTGCTCAACAAGACGACGTTCGGGCGGTACACGTTCGCACTCGGCTCCAACGAGGAGGCGGCCCGCCTGTCCGGCGTCATCGTCGACCGCTGGAAGATCACCGTCTATGCGGTGGAGGGGCTCTTCGTGGGCCTCGCCGGCATCATCATCGCCTCACGCATGAACTCGGCGCAGCCGGGCCTGGGCGTGGGCTACGAGCTCGATGCGATCGCCGCGGCCGTCATCGGCGGCACGTCCCTCTCCGGCGGAGAGGGAAGCATCGTCGGGACCGTCATCGGCGCGTTCCTCATCAGCACCCTGCGGATCGGCCTGTCCGTCGCGGGAGTTCCCGACCAATGGAAGTCGGTGATCACGGGCCTCGTCGTCATCGGCGCCGTCTGGCTCGACATCCTTCGCCGCCGCGCGCAGGCCTGACCCGAGTGGGAACGGACGCGCGCGCTCATCGTGGACCTAAGGTCAGACCCGCGCTGCGGGTCTGACAGACCGGTCAAGGCAGTTCTCGAATGGAGGAGCTCATGAAACTCGCACGCATCCTGGGTTTGACGGCCACTGTCGCGATCGCGGCAGCCGCCTGCTCGGGCACCGCATCCACGACACCGGCGACGTCCGCTGCGGCGGGTGCATCCGGCGCGCCCGCGGCGTCCGGCAACACGTCCGGCGCCGCCTCGGCATACACACCGCCGACCGACGCCGGCGCCGCCAAGGGTAAGACCATCGCGATCATCTCGAAGGGTGAGCAGCACCAGTTCTGGCAGGCGGTCAAGAAGGGTGCCCTCGATGAGGCCGCCAAGCTGGGCGTCACCGCCACGTACCAAGGCCCGGCGACGGAGTCCGAGGTCGACAAGCAGCTCACCATGCTCCAGACCGCTCTGAGCAGCAATCCCGCGGCCGTGTGCTTCGCGGCCCTCGACAGCAAGGCCGCCGGTGCCCTCCTGCAGCAGGCAAAGGACGCCAACATCCCGGTCGTCGGCTTCGACTCGGGCGTCGACAGCGATATCCCCGTCACCACCGTGGCGACCGACAACATCGCCGCCGCGGGCGTCGAGGCGGACAAGCTCGCCGGGCTGATCGGCGACACGGGCAAGGTTGGCGTCATCGTCCATGACCAGACCTCACAGACGGGCATCACCCGGCGCGACGGCTTCGTCAACCAGATGAAGGCCAAGCATCCGAACATCCAGGTCGTGGACGTCCAGTACGGTGCCGGCGATCCGGTGAAGTCGGCAGACATCGCGAAGTCGATGATGACCGCGAACCCGGACCTGAAGGGCTTCTTCGGCGCGAACGAGGGCTCGATCAAGGGCATCCTCAACGCGCTCAAGGAGACCGGCAACGAGAACAAGATCGTGGCCGTCGGCTACGACTCGGGGCAGCAGCAGCTCGATGCCATCAACAGTGGCGTCGAGGCCGGCGCGATCACGCAGAACCCGATCGGCATCGGCTCCAAGTGCGTCGACGCCGCGATCGACGCGATCAACGGCAAGAGCGCTCCCGAAGAACATCGACACCGGTTTCTCTTGGTTCGACAAGACGAATATCAACAACCCCGAGATCCAGGCGGTCCTCTACAAGTAGGACGAGCTCGTTCCAGCCGCCCGTATTCCTGGGGCTGTCCGCGCCGCGGGCAGCCCCAGGTCACAGCCCGAGGCACCGATGCGACCCGAGTCACCCCGAAGATGAGCCGGATCAGCGAGGTGGCGGACCGTGCCGGCGTCTCGGCCATGACCGTTTCCCGTGTCCTGAACAACTCCGGGTACGTCAGGGCGGCGACGCGGCAGCGGGTCGAGCTGGCGATCGCGGAGCTCGGCTACGTGCCCAACGCTCTTGCGCGCCAGCTGCGCTCGAAGCGCACGAAGATGCTGGCCCTCGTCCTGTCCGACATCTCCAACCCGTTCTTCACGACGATCGCGCGCGGCGTCGAGGATGCAGCGAGCGCCCGCGGCTTCGCCGTGATGTTCTGCAACACCGACGAATCCGACGAGGAGGAGGCGCGCTACCTGCGCCTGCTCGTGGAGCGCCAGGTCGACGGTGTCCTTCTGGTCCCCGCCCAGAACGCCGCCGCATCCCTTCGGTTGCTGCGCACGCACAGCATCCCGGTCGTGGTGCTGGACCGCCGCGCGTCACGCCGCGTGGATAACGTGCGCTGCGACTCCGAGGAGGGTGCGCATGCACTTGCGCAGCACCTTGTCGCGCTCGGCCATCGCCGGATCGCCGTCCTGACCGGCCGCCGGGGCATCTCGACCTCGGCCGATCGTGTGGCCGGCGTGCGCCGTGCGCTGTCCGAGGCGGGGCTCACCCTCGACGAGTCCCTGGTCCGCTATGGCAGCTTCAACTTCGGCAACGAGAACGTCGCGGACGGCCGCCTGATGGCACAGGAGGTGCTGACCGCGACCGACGACCCTCCGACGGCGATCTTCGCCGCGAACAACTTCATCGCGTTCGGCGCCGTACGTGCGCTGCGCGAGCTCGGCCTGAAGGTCCCGGACGACATCTCGGTCGTTGCGTTCGACGATCTCCCTGTCGAGTGGGTCGATGAACCATTCCTGACGGTGGCCGCGCAGCCGGCTTATGACATCGGGCGGCGGGCCGCGGAGTTGATCATCGAGCGCCTGGAGGGAGCGCCGACTGCGGCCGGCGAGTCCGTCGTGCTCCCGTTCGAGGTGATCGTCCGGCGGTCGACGGCGGCCCCTCGGGTGCGCCCGATGTCGGATCCGATGAGACCGCCGGCCGACGATGTCGCGACGCGTCGCGGCGAAGGCGAGCTGCCGCGGCAGGCCGTCCGGGTCCCATGACGGTCGGCGCGGTCCGCAGCGCACCTGCCACGTACCTGCTCGGAACGCGACGCGGGCTGGAGGCGTGCGCCTCGCCGCGCGGGACCTTCGCCGTCCTCGCGCTCGATCATCGCCAGAACCTCCGCAGGGAGCTCCGGCCGAACGCCCCGCAAACGGTGACCTACGCAGAGATGGTGGAGTTCAAGCGCGCGGTGATCCGGGCGCTCGCGCCGTATGCGACGGGATCCCTCCTCGACCCGGAGATCGGCGCCGCCCAATGCATCGCGGACGGCTCGCTGCCCGGCCGAGCGGGCCTTCTGGTCGCGGTCGAGGCCACCGGCTACGAGGGGCCGCCGAT
>CAVRFU010000012.1:0-115962 GCA_963720495.1 uncultured Chloroflexia bacterium | reverse complement strand
ATGTATGCCTTTCGACGTATTGCTGGCCCTCCTGTTCGGGCCCGCGAGCCAGATCAACAACCAGACGTGGTCGCCCGACTCGCGCCGGCTCGCGGTAGGAGACCTACGCCGACTCCCAGACCGGCCAGGGGATCGCGAACTACCTCGTCGCAGCGGACGGCTCGACCGCGATCAAGCTGGACGGGGTGACCGGGGTGGCCTGGTCGCCCGATGGGCGGTACCTCGCGGGCAGCCACGCAACCGCGAGCCAGGGCGGCGGCTACGAGATCGGCAACGTGGGGCTGACGAACGCGGACGGATCCGGTCGGCACGAGCTGGCCCCGAACCCCAATGGCAACTGGCCGATCTGGGTCCACGACCGGTCGGTGACGCGCCACGTGCCCGCCGAGTAGGACGGATGGCGCCGGCAAGCGAACGCAAGCATCACCCTGTCCATGGGTCCAGCCCGACTCGGGCGGAGTAGCATCAGGTCGAACGCCGGGGGGTCAGCGATCAGAGGCTTGATGACCGAGGATCCGACCACCCGCGCCGCCATCCCGACGATCGCCACCGCCCGCCCCCACGACCCGCCGAGCTTCCTGCTGCGCGCCGTCTGGTTCATCTTCATCGGCTGGTGGCTGAGCGCGGTCGCCGTCGGCGTCGCCTACTTCCTGTGCGCGATCATCATCGGCATCCCGCTCGGGTTCATGCTCTTCAACCAGCTGCCGCTGATCCTGACCCTGCGGCCGCGCACGGACCGGATCGTCACCGAGGTCCACGACGGCGTCGCCTACACGACCGGCGGGACCGCCAACCAGCTGCCCCTCTGGATCCGGGCGGTCTGGTTCATCCTCGTCGGCTGGTGGCTCGGTGCCTTCTACATCACCTTTGCCTGGGCGCTGTGCGTGCTGATCGTCACGCTGCCGATCGGGCTGTGGCTGTTCAACCGGATCGGCGCGGTCATGACCCTGCTGCGCTACTGATGCGGCGGTGAAGATGACCTGGCCGGATCAGGGCGCGACCGCCGCGGGCGGCAACGGGGAGAGCCTCGGCCAGCGTGCCGAGCGCAACGTCCACGAGCGCCTCCGCGCGGCCCTGTCCGCCGACTACGTCCTCCTCCAGAACGTCTCGTGGGTCGTCCGATCGCACGGCGGCTTCGTGCGCGAGGGCGAGGCGGACATCGTCGTCGCCCACCCGGACAAGGGCTTCCTGGTCATCGAGGTCAAGGGCGGCCCGATCGCGCGCGACAGCCTCGGCCGCTGGTGGGCCGGCAACCGCCAGCTGGATCGCCCGCCGTTCGAGCAGGCCGCGGACAGCCACCACAGCCTCGTCGCCAAGCTGCGCGAGCTGCCGGACTGGCCGGCCGACCTGGACCCGATCGTCGGCCACGCGGTCGCGTTCCCCAACGTCGAGGTCGCGAGCCTCGGCACGAAGGTCTTCGACCTGGGCATGAGCGCGGACCCGGACCTCATCCTCGACAAGGCGATCCTGGACCCGGAGGGGCCGCGCAACCAGCGGATCCGCGACTGGGTCGACGGCTGCTTCGAGCTGTGGGCGGGCGGGGCGAAGCGGGCGCCCGGGCAGAAGGGCATCGAGCTTCTCCAGGCGACGATCACCTCGCCGCTCGAGCTCCGGACGCTGCTCCGGTCCGAGATCGCCGACGGGAACCGCGAGACCGTCCGCGCGACGGACGAGCAGCTCTACCTCCTCAACACGTTGCGTGGCGTCCGGCGGGCGGCGGTCGTCGGCGGGGCCGGGACCGGCAAGACGATGCTGGCCATGGCCAAGGCCCGCCAGCTCGCGACGGAGGGCTTCGAGACCCTGCTCGTCTGCTTCAACTCGCCGCTGGCGCGGCGTCCTCGCGGACGAGACCCGCGACGTCGCGGAGCGGACCGGGCACCTCCACGTCAGCACGTTCCACCAGCTCGCCGAGGACCTCGCGCGCGAGGCGGACACGCTGCCGGACAAGCCGGAGCCGGTGACCCCGGAGTGGTTCGCGGACACGCTGCCGGAGGCGCTCGATGCCGCGATCGGGAAGCTCGGGCCGCGCTACCACGCGATCGTGGTGGACGAGGCGCAGGACTTCGACGGCGGCTGGCTCGCGTCGCTCGAGGGGCTGCTCTACGGCGGGAAGCAGGACGTCCTCTACGTCTTCCACGATCCGGCGCAGGCGGTCTTCCGTGCCGATCAGACCGGGGAGCTGGGGCTGACCGACTACCCGCTCGACTTCAACTGCCGCAACGCCCAGCCGATCCACGCGCTCATCGAGCCGTTCGCCAAGGGCGGCCTGTCGTCGATGGCGCGCCGCCAGGACGGCCGGCCGGTCGAGCTGATCGCCGCCGACGTCGACAGCGAGGCGATCGAGGCGCTGCGCAAGGTCCTCCACCGGCTGGTCGAGACCGAGGGCGTGGCGCCCGGCTCGATCGCGGTCATCAGCGGCCTGGGCCTGGAGCATTCGGCCGTCTGGAAGCAGCGCCGCTACGGCAACCAGGTCCTGTGGAACGGCGCGGTGGGCGACGACGGGCGGTCGCTCGGTCTCGCGGCGGACGCAGTTCCGGAGCCGCCCAAGGACGTCATCCTGTGCGAGTCGATCCGCCGCTTCAAGGGCCTGGAACGGCCGGTCATCGTGCTGCTGGAGATCCCCCGCGACGACCCGGAGCGGCTGGACCGGCTGCTGTACATCGGCGCGTCACGGGCGCGGCAGCACCTGGTGATCATCACGCCGGTGGCCGTGCTGCGGCGGTTGGAGCGGCCGAACTAGGCGCTCGAAACGGCGGCGTTCCGCGGTGCGTGGCGGCACCATTCGTGCCACACAGCTGACACGCGCGTGGCAGAGTGTCAACAGACGAACGGGGGTCGTCCGGGACCTCCGACCAGGTGGGAGTGGACTCCACCGTGGCCGACGTGATCTTATTCTGTGCTTCGTGCGCCTCGCCGCTGACGGGCGATCCCGATGAGGATCCGAGCGGCGATGCTGGCCTGCCCATATGCGGCAACTGCGTCCGCGAGCGCGACTTCTTCGTGATGGACATCGCCGACGGCGTCGAAGACGGCAACCTGGACCCGGATCGATGACGCGAAATCGATCTGGCGGAGGGTCTGGCTGGGGCCGTGTGGGGGCACCTCGTCGGCGATGCTGTCGGTGTGCCGTACGAGTTCGGGCCTGCGCGACCGGCCGACTCGGTCGAGTTCGGCGTGTCCGGAACCCGTGGCCAACCGCCCGGGACCTGGAGTGACGATGGCGCGCTGATGCTCGCATTGCTCGACTCGCTGTTGACCGCCAAGTCCGACACGTCGGATCAGGCGGGAGCGCCCCTTGACTGGTTTCGAGGACACGGCGTACACCCCCGATGGCGACGGCCTATTCGACGTCGGGAACACGACCGGCGAAGCGCTGCGCGCGGTCGAATCCGGCACGCCGGCCGAAGACGCTGGTCCGACCCACGAACAAGCCAACGGCAATGGGTCCCTGATGCGGATCCTGCCGCTCGCCCTCGTCGACCACGACATCTCGAACGCCGACCTGATCGAGGGAGCCCATCGAGCGTCGAGGGTGACGCACGGAACCCTACCGGCGCAGGTGGCGTGCGCCGTGTACTCGATAATCGTTCGACGTCTACTCAAGGGGCGGGCGATCGCCGACGGCGATCGACGATGCGCGCCGAACCGTCCGGGAGATCTACGAGACGGACGGGAGCACCCGCACGTCGCCGCGCTCGATGACCTCGAGTGGATATCAGGAGCGTCACGGTCGGGGTATCGTGTGGGACAGCTTCTGGTCGGCGTGGGACGCGTTCGCAGGCGCGACGACTATCGCGAGACGATCCAGCGCGCGGTGGCGTACGGCAACGACACCGACACCACAGCCGCGATCGCCGGTGGACTGGCGGGCGTCCGGTGGGGGATCGGCGGCATCCCGTAGAATGGTTGGCAGGGATGCGCGGTCGAGAGGTCGTCGAGCCCCTGGTCGCCAAGCTCACGAAGCCCGCGGACCCGATCCGTGTCGACTGGGTGGACCTCCGAACGTACCGGAACTCGCCCCCTCGCCGGGTCGACTGGGGATGACGTTCCTCCCAGGCAAGAAGGGCAGCGGGATCTCGGGTCTTCACCGTCGCGACCTCGATCGAGACGTCACCTGGCTGCGCAGGGTCCGCGACGTCGACTCGTTCCTCCTGCTCGTCGAGGACTCGGAGCTGTCGTTGCTCGGGTGTCGAACATCGCCGATGTGATGGCGGACCAGGCGATCGAGTGCATCCGGTATCCCATCCCGGACACGCGTGTCCCGTCCGATCGGACCTTCGAACACACGCTCGACGAACTCCGCCTCCGCTTCGGGAGGGCCAGACCGTTGTCGTCGCCTGCCGGGGCGGACTTGGCCGGACCGGCACGGTGGTCGGATGTCTACTCAAAGAGGCCGGGCTCGACGGGACGCCGCGATCGCGCTCACCCGGGCAAGCCGCGACGGCACGATCGAGAACGTCGACCAGGAACGCTTCGTGCGGTCCTGGCATGCGCCAGGAGGCCCCATATGCCCGGAGCCGCTAAGCCATGGAAGGAGCTCGAGTACCGCGAGCTGCTCGGAACGCTTTTGTTCCACTGCTCGGCTCGACGCCCACCCGGATCGGGATCGATGAACGCTTACTCCGGACGCTTGGTCCGCGCCGCTGAAACGGCCGCCCGACTGCACGCGGCGCAACTGCGAAAGGGCACGACGATCCCGTACGTCAGTCACCTCTTCGGGACATGCGCGATCGCCGCTTCGAGTACGGGGCGAACGAGGATCAGGCGATCGCGGCCCTTCTCCACGACGCCATCGAGGACGTCGAGCCGATCGGGAGGCTCGAGCCTCGGTGGCGGCCTTCGGCTCAGAGGTCCTGCGTGTCGTCGAGGCTTGCGCGGACACACAGACTCGACCCAAGCCGAGCGTGGCGCCCGCGCAAGGAGGCATACATCGCGCACCTGACCAAGGAAGACGCCGCCGTCCTCCTGGTCTCCGCATCGGACAAGCTGCACAGCCCCGGGCGATCGTCAGCGATCTCCATCGCGCAGACCGGCGGTCTGGGATCGTTTCAACAAGGACAGCGACCAGCTCTGGTACTACCGCGCGCTCGTCTATGCCTTTCGCTCCAACCCGCCCGCAGCGAGCATTATCGATGAGCTCGACCGGACCGTGACCGAGATGGAGCGTCTCGGCCGGTGACACTGTCGTGACGGCCCCTCTCCTCACGCCAGACAGCGCCGGATCGTCGAGTGGGGCGATGGGCCCGTCGTGGTCATCGCTGGTGCCGGGACTGGCAACTCGAGTGATCATCGAGCGGGTCCGGTGGCTGCTCGAGAACCGCGAGGGGCTCCTCCCCGAGAACCTCTTGGTCCTGACCTACAACGTGAAGGCCGCGCGCGAGCTGCAGGAGCGCCTCGACGAGACGGTCGGCACGGCGACCCGTGCCCGCATGTCGGTCAGCAACTTCCACAGCTTCTGCCAGCGGATCCTGACCGAGAACGCTGCGGACGCCGGACTGCCGCCGCGGCCCGATGTGCTCGATGGCGTTCGCCAGGTCCTGCTGCTCAAGGACATCCGCCCGAGTCTGTCCCTCATCTATCACGGCACGGAGTGGTGGCTCGGTTCGATGGTCCAGTTTATCAACCGGGCCAAGGACGAGCTCGTGACGCCGGACGACTTCGAAGCGTTCGTGGCAGAGGAGCGGCGGTCTTCGCGCGCTACGGGAGCTTCAATGCCGCCGAGGTCCGACTTCCCGCCCAAGGCAACCTGGCCTTCCCCTTAGAAGGGTTAGGACCGATTACGCCCGGGTCCGGGTGGGCGAGCGCGCCGATGCGCCCGACTACGGCCGAGTGCCGCTACGAGGACCGCGGACCGCGAGGCCCGCCGAGACCGTCGCGGGCACCGGCCGAGCCGAGTTTCGAAACCAGATCCCCGCCGACGACCACCCGAAGATCGACAGCCTGGCCGCGTCCTACATCATCGATGGCGCCGCGCTCGAGGTCATGCGGCTTGACGCCGAACTGGCGATCGTCTACCGTGCCTACGAAGAGGCGCTCGCCCATGCCGCGCCCTCGACTTTGGGGAGCAGATCGCGGCCGTCACCAAGCTGTTCAAGACCCGGCCCAACGTCCTCCGCCGCTGGCAGCGCCCGTTCCGCTACCTCCTTGTCGATGAGTTCCAGGACGCCAACGTCGCCGAGATCGAACTCATCGAGCTGCTCGGCAGGACGCCGGACCGACCCGACAATGTCATGGTCGTCGGCGACGACGACCAGTCGATCTATCGGTTCCGGGCGCCAGCTTCGCCGCCTTCGCCGAGTTCGATGCCCGCTTCGCCCGCCCGTCCGCGCACGACCCGCACGCGACGCCGCCCGGCTCGCCGCCGCGCCTCAGGATCGAGCAGAACTTTTCGCTCCGCTGGCCACGTTCTGACCGCCGCCAACCGGCTCATCGGCAAGAACGAGACCCGCTTCGAGCCCGACAAGCGCCTCACGACCGACCGTCCGGACGGCGACCCCATCGAGCTCCTCGTCTGCGCCGGTGCGGAGGACGAGGCCGTCGCCATCGTCGACGCCATCAAGTCGATGGTGGGGGAGGGGACCGGCGGCGCACCCCGCTGGACCGACGTCGCCGTCCTGTACCGCAAGCACACCCCGGCGATCGTGGCGCGGCTGCGCGACGAGGACATCCCGTAGCACGTCGGCGGCCTGAGCCTGTTCGAGACGCCGGAGATCCGCGACCTGGAGTACGGCATCTGGTGATCGCCGACCCACACGACCGATGCGGCCCTCGTCCGAATGACCGCGGGTCCGTGGCGGCTCGACGCCCTTGGAGATCCTGCGGGTCAGCCGGATGGCCAGTTTCGACAAGTCGCACCTGCTCCAGACGATCCAGGCCATCGTCGAGTCCGGGGCAGGTGGAGATCGACCAGTGCTCCAGCGGCCAGCGGAGCCGACACCGCCTGCGCCGCGGCCACTCTTACACGCGCCAAGCTCCGTGCAAGCTCCTCGCCGCGCTGGACGAGCTCAACCCGCTGACGTTCCGCGAAGGCCCGCAGATCATCCAGGAATGGTTTCTCGAGCGACGGTCATCCTCGAACCCATCGTGGCGGACACGCTCGAGTTGAAGAGGACCGTCGCCAGATCGCGAGCTTCATGCGCTTCGCCAACGGCAGGCGGCCAACCCGAGGGGGACGCTGGCCGGGTTCGTCGCGTATCTCGATGCGTACCAGGCTGCGGCGGCGAGCTGCCGACGAGCGTCGAGCTGTCCGAGGACGTCGATGGCGTGCGGTTGATGACGCTGTACCGTGGCCAAGGGCCTCGAGTTCCCGATCGTCTTCGTCCGAATTGCTCGACTGGGGGATGGAGCAGCGACCGAGGGCCGCGACGGCGCCGCAGCTCTCGCGCGAGCCGCCGCCGGCGAGCACCACACCAACAGCGCCGTGCGTACGTGGCGATGACCAGGACGGCGACTCCCCACCACGCACGACGCGCGGCGGCGAGGGAGGCGCTCGCGGTCGCAGTGGACGCCGCCCCCGGCCGAGGTCGTGATCGACGGAGAGGGACGAGGAAGGCCGAGGGCCACACGGAAGGTCGCTGTGTCGAACCCGACCGCGGGGGTGAGGCGCGCGCATCGAGTGCCAGATCGCGGCCATCCGGTGTCATGCGCCGCACGCCCCGGACGCGCCTTGCGTCGCGCGGCGGGCGAGCGAGCTCGTTGGGCCATGGAGGGGGCGAGCCACCACCACACGCGGCAAGCCGCCACACGTGCCGAGACGCGGTTGAGGCGAGCGCGACGTCGGTCGATTACCCACCATGCGATCTAGCGAGCCGGCCACCCTCACTCACGTTCGAGGTCTTACGCCATCACCGCGCGCGCCAAGGTCCAGGCAGCGCGCGCGCGCGGGGACCCACAGTCACGCGCGCCCAGTGAGCGAGCATGTGCCAGTACGTGTTTAGGCACGTCACCCACATGCGCGCGCCAGAGCGCCGCGGCCGTCGTCCGGGACCACCGCACATCAGGGTTGAGGTGTTACAAGGAGCGAGCTAGCGGGCGCGCGAGGGGAGCGCGCGCCCAGGACCTCAGCACGCGCTCGCTGGGATGCCAGCGAGCTTTGCGAGCATGGAGGGGGCCACCAGCGCCGTCGCCAGGCCGTCGAGAAGGCCGGACCGGCCAGGTGGACAGCCGACAGGTCATGAGGAGCAGGCAGTGCGTGACGCTGGAGACGGACGATGGCCTTGCCGCTGTCACAATGTCGGCTCCATCCACCGGATCGATCGACTGCCGTCGGGTGGCATCCGAAGTCATCACTACAAAAGACGGTGGTGCCCTGGGTCAGAAGGGCGTCGACGATAGCTCCACAGCTTGATCTACGATGGCCTGCCGGGACGCGTCGGCCTGGGCGTGCCAGAACGGGTGACGCTGTACTTCACGGAGTCGGCGCCTCCGGGCTGTCCACGATCCCGGTCGGGCGAGCAAGCCAGATGCAGCGCGGGCGAACGAGACGGTTGCGCGCGGCACGGATGTGGGGCGGGGTTTCGCAGCGATGCTGTCGGCACGCACGTGCGAGTACTGCGATTGGTGGGCGATGTGCCCGAAAAGGACGTGATGAAAATTGCAATCGAAGACTGCGCGCTATTGATTTCGCATCCGAAACTCTACCGGAGCGGGGATGTCGGGCCTCGAGTTGTGCACGAGGGGCGGGGCGCCTAGGACATCGGAGACAGCCGAGTTTTCGTGGTGGTGCATCGTGCTGAGGCTACGAAATCGACGCTTGGCAACCCGCACGCTTGAGCGCGTATTCCACACGCTCCAGTTTCGATGCCGACACAGCGGGGCGCTGGGAATTCGTCGGTCGGATCGCAAACGAGGGCCTTCGAAATCGGTACGTAGGTGGCAACGTGAAACATTATGTCCGGAAGGGTGCCCAAAACCCGATTAGGTACGTCAATCGCGCAGAAGCGGTTGTCAACGAGGCATGGCAGGCCATCAGCCGGGGCCGCCCCCGGCGCGCTGTTCTTCGGATTAATGCCTGGACCCGCCGTCCCGCTGCGACGTCCATCTCCGATGAGCGATGTCGCTTGCGCGACTTGCTTTAGCCATGCAGTCGAGTCTCTCGATCTACGCGTCCCGTCGTTTAGCAACGCACAGGATGAGCAAAGCCCGGGCCTTCGAGGAAGACCATCGGGGCCGCGCCGACGGCTTCGCTCGTCGGTTTGAAGGACCCGCGAACCGCCGCGCTGCGCTATGACCGGCTCGCCCATCTCTCGACGAATTTCTCGGTGAATTATTGGAGATCGACGTCACGAGCAAGCATCGCCTAGCGCTTTGGGCTCCGCGCGACTCACGCTGCTCGATGTTGGCGACAAATCGACACCAGGAGGTACTCCCTGGCCAAGTGAGGAGAGACGTCGATCGCGCCGCGCCGCTTCGCAAGGCCTGTACCCATCCGGGTCGCTTGTCGGCGATCTGTTCAAGAACGCCGACTCAGCGCAACTGGCAGTCATTCGCGGGCGAAGATTTCGCAAGACTGGCTGTATACCCTGGCGTTGAGTCAGTCGGGGATCGTACGGACCATTCAGAAGAGACTTCCAAGGGCGACGATCCAAGATCCGAATAGGTATTTCGTATCGAGACGGCTGGATCTGCGTGCTGCTCAGCCGCGAAATCGCGTTTGTCCAAATTATGCAAGTCAGTTGGATTGGTTATCTCATATTCTGTCGCTGTATCTCTTTCTTCAACGCTGTGGGATGACGTTGAGAAGTTCCGAAAGTCAATATCTGGCGGCGTTTTGCATATATGTTGGCGTCAAGGACCCGGAGGCGAAGTACAAATCCAACAGGCCCTCACGGACGCATATGCAGAAGCAAATGCGTTGTCGTTGCATTCGATCTATTGCATGAGATGCAACATGACCGACGAAGCATTACCACGCACTGGTTTTACAAATGGCGTCAAACCGTACCTACTTCGCGAGTCCTATAGGCAAATACGTTCCGGGCCTCGCTGCCAAGAAGGTCATCGACCGAAAGTAGCGCAATTGTCTCCGTTTCTCGCGGATGGAAATCGTGGCGAGCAGCATCGATGTCAAATGATCTTCGCTTCGTTAACTCCGTGGTAGCACACGCGTTTGGGACCCGGCCGATTTGAAGGTCCTACCGGAGGTAGCGCGCCGAATCGAGATGTTGATCCTCGCAGCGGCCGACGAATTCACCGAAGCGTGGGACTGGTCCTGGGAGGGTCTGTTTGGCCCGTGGCTAACGTTCGTTCGAATGAAGCAACTCTCCGACATCAAAGGCTTGGAGTACCAATGGGCGTTGGCGATCCGAAGGAGCCTCTTCGATGAACTACAGGCTGGATTTACCGGCAGCTCGCAGCGGATCTATCAGTATCGGCGTCTGCTCCGGATCCCATTCTCGCGTGCCCGGGATGATCTCACGTGGTGCTTCCGGGACTTCGTCCCAAGACCCGGTGTGAGCAGACCGTTCGGTGTCGCGAACATGAGTTCTGACCTGTCATTGCCTTACATGTACGCGCGCGAGGCGACCGCAATCCAATGGCCCGGCCATTGCGTCGTTGGGTTACGCGGCATGATGGCGATTTCGACATTCAACTACGACGTTCTGCCGGTCAAATCAAGATCCATTCGGTGGGTTTGTGTCTCTTGGCTTTCAAATCAGCGCGACACCAAGAGAGACACCCTGATGGGACGCAGGCAACGTCCGTTGCAACTTGTTTATCGAAGCGATCATGGGGGTTGGTTGACGAGTTCTATGTCCCTTGCCTAAAACGGAGAGCCGAAGAGCACCGAGCAGCCGGATACTTCACGAGCCGTAGCCTGGCTCTCGTTGCCGCCGGTCTACCGGCGTTCATCGCGAACGAGGGCTGCGAACTTCTGATTGGTAGTGAGTCCTCAGTTGGAGCAGGCCGATGTCGATGCGATGGAGCAGGCTATTTAGAAAGGTCGCAGGTGATCGAGACGGCCCTCGGTCGCGCGATCGCGGTCGTGCCAGATGACTTCGCAACGCGAGCGTCTCGGCTTCTTGGCTTGGTTGATCTCGCTGAGGTCGACCTACGGGTCGCCGTTCGACGCGGGGAGCCCGGACCACCACGAGGAACTTCGGCGTGTTCATCGACGGTTCGGACGACTCCGCCTTCACTGGGTCACCGAACGAGACGGTTGGTCTCGGTTTCCAACTTCGAATCGATCGACGTGTTCCGCAGCTGGAGCGAAGAGGCGACCAGGGTTCAACTCAAGCGAGAGGCTTTTGAGGGGCTTTGGTCGATCGGACGAAAGGGGTTGAGTTTCCGCCTCCGTTCCCGAGGCCGTACGACGTGAACTTTTGACGTTCGCTCCCGCTACGAAGCCGGTTCGCGACCCCTTCTCGAACGTGGTGGTTCTCGACGAACCCGCGCCCATCGACGCACGAGGATCTGAAACTCCCAAAGGGACTGACTCCGGTGCTTTCAGATTTTAAGCGATCGATCGCTGGATAGCGTCCGGGGCCACAGGCATCTGGGAGATGGGCCAACTGTACTGGCAAGACTCTGGCGGCCTTGGCCGCCGCGACCCAATGGGGCGGAGGACAGACGGCCTGTGCTCATTGTTGTCGCGACGCCATTACGCCATTTGGTAGACCAGTGGGGCCGGCGAGACGGCGCCGTTTGGTCTTGACCCTGTCAAGTGCATGGGCGCGAGCGCATCCTGGACCAGCAGGCTGGGAGATCGGCTGGACATGCTCCGACTGGGCCTAATCCACGTCGTATCGTGCGTGACGACACACCAAACGCTCGGGGTCGGGAAGTTCGTCGACGCCATCGAGAGACAAGCAGGCTCGGTGATCTTGTCTTGATTGCCGACGAAGTCCACCACCTTGGGGCTGAGTCGGCCGACGCCCTTCGCGACGTGTACAGCGCCCGGCTCGGCCTCAGTGCCACGCCACGACGGTGGAATATGGCCATGAGAGGCTTTCAGATTTTTTTGGTTCGATCGTTTTCGAGTTCTCTTTGAAGGAAGCCATCCGAGATGGCTTTCTGACCCCGTAATGAGGGCCGCGGCTTGAACTCGACGATGAAGAGACGGGATGGCTGCAATGTCGAACTCACCTACGAAATTGTCGCCGCGTGGAGCAGGGCCGCGACGATGCCGCAAAGGACGCGCTCCTCAGGAAGCGTTCGGAGCTCCTCAATTCGGCGCACGGCAAGGAGATCTTCGTGAACTCTTCGCCCCTGGCGATACCGCTCGTCACACGTTGGTGTACACGACGCCGAGCCAGCTCGATGCCGTCGTAAGCGTGCTCTCGGGTGCACAGCCGCCAGCGGGCTGATTGCTTCACTTATAGGGAGGACCCGGCGACCCGTTGCTGGCTCCTTCAGGGCTTGCAGGATGGTGAGTTTGCGATCTTGACAGCCATTCGGTGCCGGGCACGAGTCGGACGTTCCGAGTACACGTACCGCCGTGCTGCTTGCGAGTAGCGGGAATCGTGGGAACTCCTCATCCAGCGCCGCGGTGAGGCGGCGCCCGGGCAAGTTAATTGCCGGCCACCATGGGATCATCGCCGTTCCAGCGGAGCGCGAGTTGGAGCATCTGGCAGATCGAACGACGAATAGTGCGGGCCGCTTCGTGGAGTTCGTGTCGTCCGCAATCAATGAATACGAAGCTCGTAAGGTGCTTCTCGCCACTCCACAGTGTTATCAACTGCTTGACGCGTAGGGTGCTCGGTAGGAGGAGGGACTTTGAGCAGGCGTAAGACGACAAAGCTCACGGAGCCTCCTCGATGAATCCTCCGGCTGTGCGAGACATCGCAAGGGGTGTTCTCAATGCGGAACTTGGCAAACTTCACCTGAAGACCGCGTACAACATCAAGGAAGAGATCAGGCAGATCGTCGAGCTCCAGGCCGTCAAGATCGAGCACGATGGCCGGTTTGCCGAGGATTTCAATGAAGCTTGACCGGATGTTCTCCACGACGATCCGGTCAAGCTTCATTGAAATCCTCGGCAAACCGGCCATCGTGCTCCGTACTCGACGGCCTGGAGCTCGACGATCTGCCTGATCTCTTCCTTGATGTTGTACGCGGTCTTCAGGTGAAGTTTGCCAAGTTCCGCATTGAGAACACCCCTTGCGATGTCTCGCACAGCCGGAGGGTACGCATCGAGGAGCTCCGCGGCTTCGTCGTCTTACGCCTGTCCAAAGTCCCTCCTCCTACCGAGCACCCTACGCGTCAAGCAGTTGATAACGCTGCTGGAGTGGCAGAAGCACCTTACGAGCTTCGTATTCATTGATTGCGGACGACGCGAACTCCACGAAGCGGCCCAGCTCACGTCGCACTATTCGTCGTTCGATCTGCCAGACGCGATCCTCCAACTCGCGCTCCGCTGGAACGGCGATGAGATCATGGATGACCGCAATTGACTTACCGGGCGCCGGCCTCAGGATGCGCCCGCGGCGCTGGATGAATTGCCGCGGATTCCCGCTACTCGCAAGCAGCACGGCGGTACGCGTACGGAACGTCAACACCCTCGTCCAGGCACCGAATGGCTGTCAAGATCGCAAACTCGCCGTCTGCAAAACCCTGAAGGAGCCGGCGACGGGTCGCCGGGTCCTCCCTATAAGTGAAGCGATGCACCCGCTGGCGGTCGTGGCCCGAGAGCACGCTTACGACGGCATCGAGCTGGCTCGGCGTCGTGTACACCAACGTGTGACGAGCGGTATCGCCAGGGGCGAAGAGTTCGCGAAGGACCTCTAGCTTGCCGTGCGCCGAATTGAGGAGCTCCGAACGCTTCCTGAGGAGCGCGTCCTTTGCGGCATCGTCGCGGCCCTGCTCCCACGCGGCGACAATTTCGTAGGTGAGTTCGACGTAGCCATCCATCTCTTCATCGTCGAGTTCAACCAAGATCGGCCGGTACTCGTACGGGGTCAGAAAGCCATCTCGGATGGCTTCCTTCAAAGAGAACTCGAAAACGATCGAACCAAAAAAATCTGAAAGCCTCTCATCGCCAAGTGGATCATTCCACCGTCGTGGCGTGGCACTGAGGCCGAGCCGGGCGCTGTACACGTCGCGAAGGGCGTCGGCCCGGACCTCAGCCCCAAGGTGGTGGACTTCGTCGGCAATCAGGAATTCCAACACCGAGCCCGCTCGTCTCTCGATGGCGTCGACGAACTTCTCCGACCCGAGCGTTTGGTGTGTCGTCACGCACGATACGACGTCGATTAGGCCCAGTCGGAGCATGTCCAGCCGATCTCCCAGCCTGCTCGTCCAGGATGCGCTGGCGCCCATGCACTTGACAGGGTCAAGACCAAACGGCGCCATCTCGCCGGCCCACTGGTCTACCAAATGGCGTAATGGCGTCGCGACAACAATGAGCACAGGCCGTCTGTCCTCGGCCCATTGGGTCGCGGCGGCCAAGGCCGCCAGAGTCTTGCCAGTACCGGTCGCCATCTCCCAGATGCCTGTGGCCCCGGACGCTATCCAGCGATCGATCGCTTGAATTTGATAGGCCCGGAGAGTCAGTCCCTTTGGGAGTTTCAGATCCTCATCCTGCACGTCGATGGGCGCGGGTTCGTCGAGAACCGCCACGTTCGAGAAGGGGTCGCGAACCGGCTTCGTAGCGGGAGCGAACGTCAAAAGTTCACGTCGTACGGCCTCGGGAAGCGGAACGACTTCAACCCCTTTCGTCCGATCCGACCAAAGCCCCTCAAAAGCCTCTCGCTTGAGTTGAACCCTGGTCGCCTCTTCGCTCCAGCTGCGGAACACGTCGATCGATTTGAAGTCGGAAACGAAGCCCCCGACCGTCTCGTTCGGTGACCCAGTGAAGGCAATGGCGTCGTCCGAACCGTCGATGAACACGCCGAACTTCTCGTGGTAGATGCCCGGCTCCCCGCGTCGAACGGCGACCCGTAGGTCGAGGTGCCCCCTGGCGATCAACCAAGCCAAGAAGCCGAGACGCTCGCGTTCGAAGTCATCTGGCACGACCGCGATCGCGCGACCGAGGGCCGTCTCGATCACCTGCGACCTTTCTAAATAGCCTGACTTCATCGCATCGACATCGGCCTGCTCCAACTGAGGACTCACTACCAATCGGACGTAGCCTCCGTTCGCGATGAACGCCGGTAGACCGGCGGCAACGAGAGCCAGGCTACGGCTCGTGAAGTACCCGGCTGCTCGCAGGTACTCTCGGCTCTCCGTTAGGCAAGGGACATAGAACTCGTCGACCAAGCCCCCATGATCGCTTCGATAAACAAGTTGCAACGGAACAGTCCTGAGTCCCATCAGGGTGTCTCTCTTGGTGTCGCGCTAGATTTGAAACCAGGCCACACAAACCCACGATGGATCTTGATTTGACCGGCAGAACGTCGTAGTTGAATGTCGAAATCGCCGTGCGTCCAGCCGCCGCGTAACCCAACGACGCAATGGCCGGGCCATTGGATTGCGGTCGCCTCGCGCGCGTACATGTAAGGCGACGCGGAACTGACAGGTCAGAACTCATGTTCGCGACACCCGGAAGACGTCTGTCACGCCGGGTCTTAGGACGTCCGGAAGCACCAGCGTGAGGATCCCATCCCGGGCACGCGAGAATGGGATCCGGAGCAGACGCCGATACTGATAGATCCGCTGCGAGCTGCCGGTGGTATCCAGCCTGTAGTTCATCGAAGAGGCTCCTTCGGATCGCCAACACGGCCCATTGGTACTCCAAGCCTTTGATGTCGGAGAGTTGCTTCATTCCGACGAACGTGTGTTGCCGCGGGCCAAACAGACCCTCCCAGGACCAGTCCCACGCTTCGGTGAATTCGTCGGCCACGAGGATCGACGGCGCTTTCATCCCCCACGCCTTTCGCGTCTGGATTCGGCGCACTACCTCCGGTAGGACCTTCGAATTGGCCGGGTCCCAAACGCGTGTGCTACCACCGGAGTTAACGAAGCGAAGATCATTTGACATCGAGAATACGTCTCGGTGCTCGCCAGCGAACCAGTCCCTCTTGGCTTCCGCGAGAAACGGAGACGATTTCAGCTACTCGGTCGATGACCTTCTTGGCAGCGAGGCCCGGAACGTCCTTTTGCCTATAGGACTCGCGAAGTAGGTACGGTTTGACGCCATTTGTTGAAACCAGTGCGTGGTAATGCTGGTCGGTCATGTCCGTATCCAGCTGCGATGGATCGAATGCAACGACAACGCATTTGCTTCTGCCGTATGCGTCCGTGAGGGCCTGTTGGATTTGTACTTCGCCTCCGGGGTCATCGACGAGGAGAACGTCGTGCGTCACGCCAAACATGTTGTCCAAAACGCCGCCAGATATTGACTTTCGGAACTTCTCGACGTTGATCCCACAGCGTTGAAGAAATACAGCGAGCGGATCTGAGATAACCAATCCAACTGACTTGCCATCCTGGACAAACGCGATCAAGAGGCTGAGCAGCACGCTTGTTTTGCCGGTGCCAGGTCCTCCGATTACGAAATACCTATTCGGATCTTGGATCGTCGCCCTTGGAAGTCTCTTCTGAATGGTCCGTACGATCCCCGACTGACTCGACGCCAGGGTATACAGCCAGTCTTGCGATCTTCGCCCGCGAATGACTGCCAGTTCGTTGAGTCGGTGTTCTCGAACAGATCGCCGACAAGTGACCCGACGGGTACAGGCCTTGCGACGCTGGCGTGGCGCGACCGATGTCCGTCCTCAACTTGGTCAAGGTGTACCGCGGCACCGTCGATCTTGTCGCCAACATCGAGGAGCGTGAGTCGAGATGGAGTCCACAGCGCCACCAGGCGATGCTTGCTCGTGACGTCGATCTCCAAGCAATTCACCGAGACTTGTCGAGAAATGGGCGAGCCGGTCATAACGAAGTGCGGGCCTCGAGGGTCAGACTCAAACCGACGAGCGAAGTCATGGACGGCCCCGATGACTTTCCCACGCAGCCCCGGGCCTTGCTCATCCTGTGCGTCGCTGAAGCGACGGGACGCGTAGATCGAGAGACCGGCTGCATGGCTAAAGAAAGGCCGCGCAAGCGACAACGGTCAGCGGAGCAGGGACGACGAGCGGTACGGCGGGACGGCGAAGATCCGAATGGCGTCGCCTCCCTGGCGGGCTGCGTTCGCTCGCCTCCCATCGGCTGTCGACATCCTCCGTCCTCACAATTGACGTACCTGACCGGGGTTCTGGGCACCCTTCCTGAAGTAAGTCCTTCACCAAGCCACCCACGTACCGACTTCGAAGACTCTCGTCTGCGACCCGACCGACGAATTCCCATCGCCCCGCTGTGTCGACATCGAAACTGGCAGCGTGTGGAATACGTGTGAAGCGCGCTGGATGCCAAGCGTCGATTTCGTACGCCTCGAGCACGATGTCATGCGCCACACTCAAGGCCATGCGAACCGAGTATCGCCGATGTCCGAGACGCCATGCGCCTCTCGTAGCGCTTCGTACAATTCGAGGTCCGACATCCCCGGGCGATAGAGTTTCGGAATGCGAATCAAGAGAGCGCAGTCTTCTATTTCCGCAATTTTCATCACACCCGCTCCGGGCACATCGCCCGCCAATCGCAGTACTGGCACGTGCGGGCCGACGGCGTCGCCGCGAAGTCGCCGGAGCGCATCCGCGCCACCCGCGCCAGCACGTCCGCCCGCGCGAGCGTCGAGCTGCTCGTCCGTGCGGGTCGTGCGACATCCGCGTCGCCGACTCCGTGAAGTACAGCGTCACCCGCTCCGGCGTGCCGAGGCCGAGCGCGTCGCGGCAGGCGAGCGCGTAGATCGACAGCTGGAGGCTCTCGTCGACGCCCTTCTGCGACGACATGCTGGCCGGTCTTGTAGTCGATGACCTCGATGCCGCCGGACGGCAGGCGGTCGATCCGGTCGATCGAGCCGCTGATGACGACGGGCGGCGACGCCGTCGTCCGGCTCGAGCGTCAGCGCGAAGTCGCAGCTCCTCGTGCGAGCGCCTCGCCGAGGCTGCTGACCTCGCCCGTCCAGAAGTTGTCGAGCAGCGTCGCGACCCGGCGCTGGTAGCCCTCCTCCGTCGGCCTGGTCGCCGAACTGCCGGTCGGCGTCCAGCGCGCCCGGAACGCGCGCTCGAGGTCCTCGCGGCGTCGGCGGCGGCTCGCCGCGCGCGGCGCGCTCGCGGCGCTCCTTGGTGAACGCCTCGAACGCCGCGTGGGCGGTCGTCCCGAACGAGAACGCGGCGACCGGCTCGTCGCGCGGCGGCATCCGGTAGACGTAGCTGGAACGCGTACTGGAGCGGGCAGCGCTCGTACGTCGCGAAGCGACGAGTAGCTGAAGCGTCGGCGGCAGCGGCGCGACCTCGAGCAGGTTCGCGCCGGCGCCGGTGTCGAGCGCGACCGTCGCGGAAGGTCAGCGGATCGAGGCCCTGGGCGCGGGCCTCGTCGGCGCCAGTCGCGGCCGACCGGCCGACGTCGGCCAGCTCCGCCGCGAAGCCGTCGCGGGCGGTCGGCGGCTCTCGGGATCGCGTCGGCGTCGTCGCCTCGATCAGCCCGACCAGCTCGCTCGCCCGCAGCCGCAGCGCCAGCCGGCGCTCGCGCGCGGTCGGCAGCGGCATGACGCGCCGGACGAGCGCGCGATCTGGGCTCGATGCGCGCGTCGGTCTCGGCGTCGTGCGCATCGGTGCTCCGCCGCGGTCGCCGGCTCCGACCCGGTCCGATCGATCGCTCGAGATCCTCGGCCCGCGCCCCGTCGAGGATCTCGCCGACGAACAGCGACGCGCTCCTTGGCCGCGGCCGGCCCGCCGTGCGTCGTCAGGATCAGCCGGTCCTGCGCGCGGGTCATCGCGACGTACAGCAGCCGCCGCTCCTCCTCGGTGTGGATGTCGCCGGCCGGGCACGGCCTCGCGCAGCAGCTCCCGCGGGAAGAGGCCGCCGCCGCCCTCGCGCGTCGGCCACTCGTCCGTCGAGCAGCTGCGGGACGAAGACGATCGGGAACTCGAGGCCCTTCGCCTGGTACAGCGTCATCAGCCGGACGCCATCGACGTCCTCGGTCAGCTCGACGCTCGTCGGCAGCTCGCCGCCGGCCGCCTGGTAGGCGTCGAGGTAGTCGACGAACCCGGCCAGCGTCCCGCGCGGGTTGGCCGCCTGCCAGTCCGCGGCGAAGCGCATGAAGCTCGCGATGTTGGCGACCATCCGCTTCGACTCGAGCGTGTCGGCCGCGATCAGGTCGAGCACGACCGCCGGTCCGCTCGAGGAACCGCTCGAGGATCGTGAGCGGGCCCTCGCGCCAGGTCAGCGGGTTCAGCTCGTCGAGCGCGCCCAGGAGCCGGCGCAGCTTCGCGCGCGTGATCGCCGGGCGCGTCGACCACGGCGGTCGTCGGGCCCGTCCTCGCGGCGCTCGCTGGACCTGCGTCGACCTCGACCTGGCCGGACTCGACGATCGCCTGGATGGCCTCGAGCAGGTGCGACTCGGTCGAACCTGCGCCATCCGGCGACCTGGAGGATCTCGAGCGCATCGAGCCGCCACGGGCCGGCGGTCATCATCCGGACGAGCGCGACGTCGTCGTGCGGGTCGGCGATCGCGCGCAGGCTCTGCTCGAGGTCGCGGATCTCGGGCGTCTCGAACAGCGACAGCCCGCCGACGACGGTGTACGGGATGTCCTCGTCGCGCAGCCGCGCGACGATCGCCTCGCGGTGCTTGTGCTTGCGGTAGAGGACGGCGACGTCGGACCAGCTTGCGGCCGGTCCCGTCGCCGACCAGCGACTTGATCGCGTCGACGATGGCGACCGCCTCGTCCTCCGGTGCCGGCGCAGACGATGAGCTCGATGGGGTCGCCGTCGGCGCGGTCGGTGCGCGAGGCGCTTGTCGGGCTCGTAGCGGGTCTCGTTGCTGCGCGATCAGCCGGTTGGCGACGGTCAGGACGTGGCCGACCGAGCGGAAGTTCTGCTCGATGCGCAGGCGCGGCGGCGGGCCGGGCGGCGTGGCCGTCCGGGTCGTGCGCGGGCGGCCGCGAGAACCGCGCGTCGAACTCGGCGAACGCGGCGAAGCTGGCGCCGCGGAAGCGATAGATCGACTGGTCGTCGTCGCCGACGACCATGACGTTGTCCGGCCGGTCCGGCGTCCGGCCGAGCAGCTCGATGAGCTCGATCTGGGCGATGTTCGCGTCCTGGAACTCGTCGACGAGGATGTAGCGGAACTGGCGCTGGCAGCGGCGCAGGACGTTCGGGCGGCGTCTTGAACAGCTGGGTGACGGCGGCGATCTGCTCCCCGAAGTCGAGCGCGCCGCGGCGCGCGAGCTCCGCCTGGTAGGCGCGGTAGACGAGCGCGAGCTCGTCGAGGCGCATGACCTCGAGCGCGGCGCCGTCGACGACGTAGGTGTCGGCGAGGGCGTCGATGCGCGGGTGGTCGTCCGGCGTCGAACTGGCTGCGGCGATGCGCGCGCGCCGGTCCCGGCGACGGTCCGGCGGGCCTCGCGGTCGGCGGTCTTGTCGGCGGCGTCCGGCGTCGTACGTCGGGGTCCTCGCCGCGATCCTCGGCGCGCTCCTTGCGCGCGGAGGCCGGCGTAGGCGCCGCGGACCTCGCGCAGCGGCGTCGAGGTTGCCCTGGGTCGCGAGCCGGATCGCGGCGGCCTCGAAGCTGCCGTATCGGTCCTCGAAGACGCGCGCGCTCGTCGGCGACGAAGGCGTCGAAGTCGGCCGGCGTGACCAGCTCGTCCTTCGCCCGGTTGATGAACTGCGACGAACTTCGCCGTAGCGACCAGTCGGACCGGAGTGGTAGACGAGCGGCAGGTCGGGCGGATGTCGCGCAGGAGCAGGACCTGGCCGATGCCGTCGAGCACGTCCGGGCGCGGCGGCAGGCCGGCATCCGCGGCGTTCTCGGTCAGGATCCGGTGGCAGAAGCTGTGGAAGTTGCTGACGCGTCAGGCGGGCGCGCGTCGGCGGCGCCGACCGCCTCGTCGAGGCGGTCCTGGAGCTCCCGCGCGGCCTTGACGTTGTAGGTCAGGACGAGGAGGTTGCTCGGGCAGCAGGCCCTCGCTGGGTCTCGAGCAGCCACCGGACCCGCTCGACGATGACCCGCGTCTTGCCGGTGCCGGCGCCGGCGATGACGACGAGCGGCCCGTCGCCCCACTCGACGATCCGGCGCTGCTCGGGCGTGAGTTCGAGCGGGGCGCCGCGACGGTCACCGTCGAGACACTCGACCAGAAGCTGGTTCCGTCGAGCTGCGATCGTGACCCGCGGTCGTCACTCGGTGCTCGAACGGCCGCCGAGCGTCGTACTCCACGACCGCGAACCGTGACGACGAGTGCCCAGACCACCGTGCTGCCTCGAGCCAGGCACGCTGGTTCGGGCTGTGCTGCTGGCTCCGATGCTCGCTGAGCAGGAGTCGGTGCCGTTCCACGCAGACACGTCCCACGAACCTGCCCCGCGCAGCGCCGCCGCGCGCTCATGGATCTTCAGGAACGTCGTCGCGGCCAGGGGAGGGAGAGGTGCGGAACGATCGACGTCGAGGCAGAATTCGCGACCGCCTGTCCAGTCCTTGATCCAGCGCCCGTCCCGACCCGGCTCGACTGAGCAGATCGCACCGATGCGTCTTCGGGCCGAGGTCTTTTCGCCGTCCACAAGGATCGCAGGCTTGGTTCGGCGCCCAACAACTTGCGGTCCGCTCGACAGGACTGTCGGCCCGGACTTCGCTGCGCGGAATCTGGTGACGCTGACGTCCGCCCGTGACTGCGGCAGCCGTACCTCCAAGTCGGGCATCGTGGTGGCCCTCCAGGATCGATGCGAGATCGATCAATGTGTTCCCCACGACTTCACGAATCGTTCCTGGTCGCGGTTCTCGATGGTGCCGTCGCGGCTTGCCCGGGTGAGCGCGATCGCCTCGTCGGCGTCGAGACCCGCGTCGCGGAGGAGGCAGCCGACGACCGTGCCGGTCCGGCCGAGTCCGCCGCGGCAGGCGACGGCGACGGTCTCGCCCTTCGCGAGGCGTGAGCGAAGGTCGCCGAGCGTGAGCGCGAGGGCCGCGCGGTCCGTCGGGACGCGGGTGTCCTCGATCGGGAAGCGGATCAGCTCGATCCCCTGCGCGGCCATCACCTCGGCGATGTTCGGTACCTGGAACAGGGACAGCTCGTCGATCCTCGACGAGGAGCAGGAACGCATCGACACCGAGAACTCGGCGCAGCCAACGAACGTCGCGAACGAGGTCGCGGTCGTAATCGCGCGACAAGCCTCTGCCCTTCTTGCCCGGCAGGAATGTCATCCCGAGTCGACCCGGCGAACCGGCCAGGCCCGGGACCTTCGCGAGGTCGACCCAGTCCACTCGGATCGGGTCCTCTGCCTTCGTCAGCTTGGTGACCAGCGGTTCGACGATCTCGCGGCCTCGCATCCCGCCAGCCACTCCGCGGGGATGCCGCCGATCCCCCAGCGGATGCCGGCGAGGCCGCCGGCGATCGCCGCGGTCGTGTCGGTGTCGTTGCCGTACGCGACCGCGCGCTGGATCGCCTCTCGGTAGTCGGTCGCGCCGGCGAATGCGTCCCACGCCGACCAGAAGCTGTCCCACACGACACCACGACCGCCACGTTCCTGATATCCCTCCAGGTGGTCGAGGGCGGCGAGATGCTGCGCGGACCCGTCGGTCTCGTAGATCTCCCGCAGGGCCCGGCGCGCATCCGCCAGCGCCGCCGCGCGATCGCCCTGCCCGTCGAGCAGACGGCGAGCCACCATCGAATAGAGCGCGCAGGCGACCTGGGCCGGAGCCGTCCCGTGGGTCACCTTCGACGCTCGATGGGCTCGTTCGACCAGGTCGGTCGTCCGAGATCTCGCGGTCCACGAGCGCGAGCGGCAGGATCCGCATCAGCGAGCCGTTGCCGCTCGCGTGTTCGTGGGTCGGCCCTGCCTCCTCGGCCGGGGTGCCCGAGGCGACTGCGCGCAACGCCTCAGACGGTGGTCATGCCGATATCGAACCGGCCGTCGCCGTCGGGCGTGTAGGCAGTGCCCTGGAACCAGTCCAGAGCGCGCTTCGCCTGGTCGGTCGTGTCGAACCCATTCGCCAGAAGCGAGTCGAGCAGCGCGAGCATGAGCGCGCCGTCGTCGCTCCACGTACCCGGCGGCTGGCCATGCGTGCCGGAGGTCCCGAACTTGACCGTCTCGGCCGGCCGGGCATCCGTGAACTCGTAGGGGACCCCGACGGCATCGCCGACGAGGTGCCCCCAGACTGCCCCGGCCAGACGTTCCGACAGGTCGATCTCCGCTCATCGGTCCGAGTCCAGGTGGCCGTCCTCGACGCCGTCGGCGATGTCCATCACGAAGAAGTCGCGCTCGCGGGCGCAGTTGCCGCAGATCGGCATGCCGGCGTCGCCGGTCGGATCCTCGTCGGGATCGCCGGACAGCGGCGTGGCGCATGTCGCGCAAAGCAGGGCCGTGTCGATCATGGGCGGGGTCCACTCCCACCTAGGTCGGAGGTCCCGGACGACCCCCGTTCGTCTGCGGACACTCTGCCACGCGAGTGACAGCTGTGTGGCACGGCTGGTGCCGCCACGCACCGCGGAACGCCGCCGATTCGAGCGCCTAGTTCGGCCGCTCCAACCGCCGCAGCACGGCCACCGGCGTGATGATCACCAGGTGCTGCCGCGCCCGTGACGCCCCGATGTACAGCAGCCGGTCCAGCCGTTCCGGGTCGTCCCGGGGGATCTCCAGCAGCACGATGACCGGCCGTTCCAGGCCCTTGAAGCGGCGGATCGACTCGCACAGGATGACGTCCTTCGGCGGCTCCGGGACTGCGTCCGCCGCGAGACCGAGCGACCGCCCGTCGTCCCCCACCGCGCCGTTCCACAGGACCTGGTTGCCGTAGCGGCGCTGCTTCCAGACGGCCGAATGCTCCAGGCCCAGGCCGCTGATGACCGCGATCGAGCCGGGCGCCACGCCCTCGGTCTCGACCAGCCGATGGAGGACCTTGCGCAGCGCCTCGATCGCCTCGCTGTCGACGTCGGCGGCGATGAGCTCGACCGGCCGGCCGTCCTGGCGGCGCGCCATCGACGACAGGCCGCCCTTGGCGAACGGCTCGATGAGCGCGTGGATCGGCTGGGCGTTGCGGCAGTTGAAGTCGAGCGGGTAGTCGGTCAGCCCCAGCTCCCCGGTCTGATCGGCACGGAAGACCGCCTGCGCCGGATCGTGGAAGACATAGAGGACGTCCTGCTTCCCGCCGTACAGCAGCCCCTCGAGCGACGCGAGCCAGCCGCCGTCGAAGTCCTGCGCCTCGTCCACCACGATCGCGTGGTAGCGCGGGCCGAGCGTCCCGATCGCGGCATCGAGCGCCTCCGGCAGCGTGTCCGCGAACCACTCCGGGGTCACCGGCTCCGGCTTGGCCGGCAGCGTGTCCGCCTCGCGCGCGAGGTCCTCGGCGAGCTGGTGGAACGTGCTGACGTGGAGGTGCCCGGTCCGCTCCGCGACGTCGCGGGTCTCGTCCGCGAGGACCCGCGCCAGCGGCGAGTTGAAGCAGACCAGCAGGGTCTCGAAGCCCTCCGTCGCGAGCTGGCGGGCCTTGGCCATGGCCAGCATCGTCTTGCCGGTCCCGGCCCCGCCGACGACCGCCGCCCGCCGGACGCCACGCAACGTGTTGAGGAGATAGAGCTGCTCGTCCGTCGCGCGGACGGTCTCGCGGTTCCCGTCGGCGATCTCGGACCGGAGCAGCGTCCGGAGCTCGAGCGGCGAGGTGATCGTCGCCTGGAGGAGCTCGATGCCCTTCTGCCCGGGCGCCCGCTTCGCCCCGCTCGCCCACAGCTCGAAGCAGCCGTCGACCCAGTCGCGGATCCGCTGGTTGCGCGGCCCCTCCGGGTCCAGGATCGCCTTGTCGAGGATGAGGTCCGGGTCCGCGCTCATGCCCAGGTCGAAGACCTTCGTGCCGAGGCTCGCGACCTCGACGTTGGGGAACGCGACCGCGTGGCCGACGATCGGGTCCAGGTCGGCCGGCCAGTCCGGCAGCTCGCGCAGCTTGGCGACGAGGCTGTGGTGGCTGTCCGCGGCCTGCTCGAACGGCGGGCGATCCAGCTGGCGGTTGCCGGCCCACCAGCGGCCGAGGCTGTCGCGGGCGATCGGGCCGCCCTTGACCTCGATGGCCAGGAAGCCCTTGTCCGGGTGGGCGACGACGATGTCCGCCTCGCCCTCGCGCACGAAGCCGCCGTGCGATCGGACGACCCACGAGACGTTCTGGAGCAGGACGTAGTCGGCGGACAGGGCCGCGCGGAGGCGCTCGTGGACGCTGCGCTCGGCGCGCTGGCCGAGGCTCTCCCCGTTGCCGCCCGCGGCGGTCGCGCCCTGATCCGGCCAGGTCATCTTCACCCCGGCATCAGTAGCGCAGCAGGGTCATGACCGCGCCGATCCGGTTGAACAGCCACAGCCCGATCGGCAGCGTGACGATCAGCACGCACAGCGCCCAGGCGAAGGTGATGTAGAAGGCACCGAGCCACCAGCCGACGAGGATGAACCAGACCGCCCGGATCCAGAGGGGCAGCTGGTCGGCGGTCCCGCCCGTCGTGTAGGCGACGCCGTCGTGGACCTCGGTGACGATCCGGTCCGTGCGCGGCCGCAGGGTCAGGATCAGCGGCAGCTGGTTGAAGAGCATGAACCCGAGCGGGATGCCGATGATGATCGCGCACAGGAAGTAGGCGACGCCGACGGCGACCGCGCTCAGCCACCAGCCGATGAAGATGAACCAGACGGCCCGGATCAGGAGGCCGGGCGGATCGTGAGGGCGGGCGGTGGCGATCGTCGGGATGGCGGCGCGGGTGGTCGGATCCTCGGTCATCAAGCCCCTGATCGCTGACCCCCCGGCGTTCGACCTGATGCTACTCCGCCCGAGTCGGGCTGGACCCATGCGCCGGGTGATGCTTGTGTTCGCTGGTCGGCGCCATCCGTCCTACTCGGCGGGCGCGTGGCGCGTCACCGACCCGTGTTGACCCAGATCGGCCAGTTGCCATTGGGGTTCGCCGGCAGCTCGTGCCGGCCGGATCCGTCCGCGTTCATCAGCTCGAGGTTGCCGATCTCGTAGCCGCCGCCCTGGCTCGGGTTGGCGTGGCTGCCCGCGAGGTACCGCCCATCGGGCGACCAGGTCGCCCCGGTCAGCCCGTCCAGCTTGATCGCGGTCGAGCCGTCCGCGGCGACGAGGTAGTTCGCGATCCCCTGGCCGGTCTGAGAGTCGGCGTAGGTCTCGACCGCGAGACGGCTCGAGTCGGGCGACCACGACCTGGTTGTTGATCTGGCTCGCGGGCCCGAACAGGAGGGCCTTCCGGTCGCTCCCATCGGCCCGCATCACCCAGACCCCGTGCGTCGAGGAGACCGCCAGCGACCGTCCGTCCGGTGACCAGAGGACGTTGCTCGCGCCACCGAGCGGGAAGCTCGTCACGTTCCGGGCGTCCGTGCCGTCGGCGGCGGCGGTCCACGCGTCGCCGTCCCGGATGAATGCGATGCGCGACCCGTCCGGCGACCACACCGCGCCAGCGGGGAGCGGCCCGACCGGCGTGAGGCCCGATCCGTCGCCCTGCCCGACGAGCACGGTCCCATTCGGCTGCGTGACCCAGAGTCGACGGTCGTCGGGCGACCAGATCGGCGAACCGGGGAGGTCGCGGAGGCCGGATCCGTCCGGGCGCATGATCCGATCGGCTGGCCCCATGACATCGAGCCAGGATCCGCCGGGCGACCAGGAGAACCCGCCCAGACCGGTCAGGCCGCCGACCTTCACGTGCACCGTCCCGTCGAGATCCATGATCGACAGCTCGCCGCTGGCGTTGAGCCGCGCGTACTGGGTGCCCGTCGGCGACCAGCCGTATTGCATGTTGTCGGACGCGAAGCACGGCTTCCCGACCGGCGTCGTGGTGCCGTCGTTGGTCGCGACGAGCGTCGGCGGCGCACAGCCATCGACCGTGTCGATCGCGAGCGTCGGCCACGACGCGCTCGGATCGGCGGGCGGCGCCGCCTGGGGTGTCGCGATCGCGACGGCCGGCGCGGGTGTCGCCGGCTTGGCGCTCGGAACGCTCGGCGTGTCGGCCGCGCGAGCCAGCGACTGCCATGCGATGCCGGCGCCCCGGCGCGTGTAGTAGGAGGGGATGGCCGCGTCGATCGAGAGGCCGAGGGCCCGCGCCTTCGGGGCCTTGCCATCGGCCCAGGCATCGTCCGTGAAGGCGACCTCCCAGAGCGTGGCCGGCCGGCCCTGGCCCTCGCTGCGGACATACCGCAGCCGATCGCCCTCGGGACTCCACGCGAATGCCTTGACCCCCTTGGCATCCAGGGTCCGCGTGGCCGTCAGGTCCGGGGAGATCACGACGAGACCGACGTCGGCGTCCGGATCCACGGTCGAATCGTCCTGGCTGGCGTGCGGAGTCCGCTTGGCGGAAGGCGATCCAGTCGCCGTCGGGCGACCAGGCAGGTTGATCCGCGACGGTCTTCGGATCGTTCAGCTGCACGACCCCGGTCCCGTCCGGGTCTGCCGTGAAGACGTCCGAGTCGCACATCGAGTCGCCCCGGCATCGGTAGCCGGTGATGGTGCCCCGGCTGAACGCGATGCGAAACGAGTCCGGCGACCAGGCCGGCTGGCGCACCGCACCGCGCACGCGTCGTGTCCGGATCGGCGTCGAGGACCTGTCCACTCGACACGTCCATCCTCACGAAGTTGGTGGATCCCTCGGTGCCGCGGCTGCCGTCCGATCCGGCTGCCGCGATCCACCGGCCATCGGGTGACCACGCGAGGTCTCCGATCGTGTCGATCCGGTGCCTGGTCGCGGCCCCGGACACCAGGTCCTGCAGGCGGAGCCGGGGCGCGTCCTCGTCGAAATCGATGACGGCGATCTGCCGGCCGTCCGGCGAGAACACCGGGTTGGTGCCGCCGATGTGCGTCGTCGTTCCGGTGGACGTGTCGTACAGGATCGTCCCGGCGTCGCCGTCGATGGCGACGCGCCGGCCATCCGGCGACCAGACGACCGCCGACATCGCGAGCCCGTCCTGGTGGACGATCCGGGTCGCTCCCGTCCCGTCCGCGTTGGCCATGTAGACGTCGCCGTCCCGGACGAACGCGACAAGACCGCTTTTGAACGGCGTCTGGGGCGGCTGCATCCGCTGGCCGATGATGGCCACGAGCGCGACGGTCAGCAGCACGATGACCGGGATCCCGATGCCGAGCCGCTTGCGCCGGCTCGTCGAGACACGGTCGGGACGTTCCAGGGAGGCCGCCGCCACCGCCGCGGGCCGTGGGCCGGAGCGCTGTTTGGTCGTCGCGACCCGCTCCAGGATCTGCCCGCGGAGGGTGCCGGAAGTCGGTGTGCCGGCCGGCCCGGCGGTGCCCGAGAGCTCGCGGACCTTCCCGCGCCGGCGGTCGAGGGCTGCCGTCCGGCATGCCTCGTCGACGATCCGCGAGAACCACGCCCCGAAGCCATCCGGCGCGGGCAGCTCGGGCAGGTCCCGCCAGGCCCGGACGAAGATCTCCTCGGTCACCTCGCGCGCGTCGGCCTCGTTGCCGAGGAACGCGGACGCCGTCCGGTAGGTCGTCGACAGGCGAGCGTCGACCAGCGCGGTGAACGCCTCCTGATCGCCGTCGCGGGCACGCTCGACGAGCGCCGCGTCACCGGCCAGGTGCGTGTTCGTCGCCGTTGTCCGCTCCATCGCCGCCGATGCTACGACACGGACCGTTGTGCTCCGACGCAGTGTCCTGCGCTACTCCGCCCGGGCGGTCTCCGGCCGGGTCAGGCGCTCGAGCGGCGGCAGCATCAGCGCGACGACCGCGAGGGCGCCGACCAGGCTCGCGCCGAGGATCAGCGCAAGCGACGGGTCGGGCCACGGGACTGCGTCCACCGTCGCCAGGCGGAGGATCAGCTGCGCGACGGCGATGCCGAGCACGGCCGAGAACGCGGCCACGGCCAGCAGCGGCGCGCCCGCTTGCAGGAGGACCAGCGCCCGCAGCCGGGAGACGGGCATGCCCGCACTGCGCAGGAGCGCGAACTGCCGGCGCCGTTCCAGCACGCTCGTGGTGACCGCCACGGCCAGGCTGCAGCCGGCGAGCACGAGGGTGCCGATCAGGCCGAGCCCGACGACCCGCCCGAACTCCTCGAACACCCGCGAGGTCGACCGGCTCTCCGCGGCGAGGCGGACATACGCGGTCGGGACCGACTCGAGGACCGTGGTCCGGAGCCGCTCCCCGGTCGCCGCGGACCCGTCGGTCGTGACGTAGAACTTGGTCGGCGACGGCGCCCTCGGACCGGTCAGCGCGTCCGGCTCGATGATCAGCTGCGGCATGCGGTTGCCGAGGAAGTCCGGGGTCAGCAACGGGGCGGTGTCCCCGGCCGCGACCGTCAGCGTGATCGGCCGTCGCTCGCCCCGGTCCGGGATGATCGTGTACGAGCCGGGCTCGAGCGGCGTGTCACCACCGACCGAGTGCACCTTGACCGAGCCGTCGCCGCACTCCCCCGCCGGCAGCCCGAACTGCCTGGCGAGATCGACGCACGGCACGACCCAGGCGGTGGCCGGGCCGATCTCCATCAGCTCGGCAGTCGCGATCGGCAGCACGGAACGGACGCCCGGCACGGCCGCGATCCGCGCGGGGACCTCGGCGAACGGCGGTCCCTCGTTGTACGGCATCTCGACGTAGACCTGGTCCGCGGCGATGACCCCGGCCCGGTCGAACTCCTGGCCGTCGGCATAGGCCACGAACGAGAAGAAGGCGCTCGCGACGAAGACCGCCATGATCACCCCGGCGATCGCCCCGAACGACGCGCGCGGGTCGTCGGTCAGCCGCCGCGACGCGAGGAGCATCGAGGCTCCCCCGGGCAACGCGTGGAGCACGCGACCGACGAGATACGTCAGCCACGGGCCGACCAGCACGATCCCGACGATGACGCCACCGAACGCCACGCCGACGAGCCCGATCGCGAGCACGTTGGTCGAGCCGCCGCGCAGGAACGCGATCGCGACCGGCAGCAGGAGGATCGACGCGACGAGCGGGATCGCGCGGCGGACGCCGGGCATCCCCGGGGTCTGCCGGCGCTGGACGCCGAGCGGCGTCACGACGACGCGCCGGAGAGCCACGACCGCGGCACCGACACCGACGACCGGGATGAGGAGGAGCAGCACGAGCGCAGGCCCGAGCGGCGGCACGATCGAGGCCGGGAACCACGTCGCGTTGTCGAGCGGGATCTTCGCGACCAACGGGCGGGTCAGGAGGAACAGCCCGATCCCCGCGACCACGCCGATGATCGTCACGAACAACGCCTCGACGGCGGCCAGGGCCGTCACCTGCGAGCCCGTGGCACCGACCAGGCGGAGTGCCGCAAGCCGCTGCTCGCGCCGCGCGGCAGACAGCCGGGTCGCGGTCGAGACGAAGACCGCCACCGGGACCAGCGCACCGATCACCGCCAGCACGATCATCAGGATCGCGATCGGCGGGATGTCGGGAGTCGGCGGCGTCGTGTCGAAGCCGGTGATCGGCGACGCACCCATCTCGGCCAAGGCGGCCGAGTCGAGGCCGACGATCGCGACGAGCTCGTCGGGCGATCGGAGACCCGCGTCGCCGACCGTCCCGACCACGGTCCCGATCCGGTCGCCGAGCTGGTCGGCGGGCACGTCCTTCATGAGGGCCGCGAGCGCGGGCGAGACGACCGCCTCGCCCGGTCCGGGCAGCCGGTCGACGCCCGGCGGCGTCGGCGGATCCGCGGTCAGCCCGGCGACCAGCACGCGGACGATCGGCTGGCCCTGGTACTCGTCGACATCGGAGCGGATCAGCAGGTCGGCGCCGGCGGCGGTCCCGTCCGGGGTCAGGATGAAGCTCGACCGCCACGCGGCACGTTCGGCCCGGTCGTCGAGGGCGGGCCGGAACGACAGGGCGAACAGCAGGATCGCGGTCCCGGTCGCGACCGCGAACGCGGTCAGTGCCAGGCCGATCGCCGCTCCCCGGCCGCCGCTGAGCGCCAGCCGGAGCCCGAGTCGGATCACCGCGCGTCCGCCCCGCTGAGGCGACCGTCCCGCACGATGATCTCGCGGTGGGCGTAGGCGGCGACCCGTGCCTCGTGGGTCACGAGGACGACCGCGGCTCCCTGATCGGTGGCGGCACGGGTCAGCAGCTCCATGACGTGCTCGCCGGCCAGGCTGTCGAGGGAGCCGGTCGGCTCGTCGGCGAAGATCACGGCCGGCTCGATGACGAGCGCCCGCGCGATGGCCACGCGCTGAGCCTGCCCACCGGACATCTCGCCCGCCCGGCGGTGCTCGAGACCCGTCGAGCCCGAGACGCGGGAACCAGGCCGCGGCCTGCTGCTCGGCCGGACCACGTCCCACGCCGTTGAGCAGGAGCGGCAGCGCCACGTTCTCGATGGCCGGGAGCTCCGGGACGAGCTGGCCGAACTGGAAGACGAACCCGAAGGCGGTGCGACGGAGGCGGCTGCGGTCGGCGTCGCTCATCGCGTCGATGCGCGCGCCCCGAAACGACACGTGACCCTCGTCCGGGACCGTGATCCCCGCCAGGCAGTGGAGCAGCGTCGACTTGCCCGAGCCGCTCGGGCCCATGACCGCGACGATCTCGCCGGGCGCGAGCGCGAAGTCGATGCCGCGCAGCGCCTCGGTCTGCCCGAACCGCTTGCGGAGGTCGGTGGCTTCGATGAGTGGCGCGCGGTCGGCCGCGACGCCGGCGGCCAGTGCGGTGGCGGCCGAGGTCGGGAGCACGGGTGGGTGGGCGATCATGGTCACGGGACCTCCGGAGCGTCGAGGATGGTTCGGCGGAGCTCGTCGACGCGGGCGGCCGTCAGGTCCAGCCAGCGCAGGTCGGCTTCGAGGTGGAAGAGGGCGTAGTCGGCGAGGAGCGCGACCGGCATCGACGAGGTGCGGCGGACCGCCGTCAGCTCGCGCATCCGTTCGAGGTGGGCGTGGCGCTCGGCGTCGACGAGCGGCTCGACCGGCCGCCCCGACAGGATCGCGAGCACGACCTTCGTGAACAGCGATGCCTGCAGGTGGGGCTCGGCGTCGAGCGGCTCGTCGAGCCAGCGCTCGAGCTCGCGCGTCCCCTCGTCGGTGATCGCGTAGCGGCGGCGCTCGGGGCCTTCGGCCTGCTCGACCTGGTCGACGCGCACGCGACCGCGCTGCTCGAGCCGCCCGAGCGTCGAATACACCTGCGCGAACGCGACCGGATGGTCCGGCGCGAAGTAGCGGTCGACCAATCGCTTCAGGTCATACCCGTGTCGCGGCTGCTGCTCGAGGAGGCCCAGAAGGGCATGCGGAACGCTCATCTCGGCGGACTATAAACTGTGTTAGTAGTGGCGTCAAGACCGCGTGTGCCGCCGGCGCCACGAGCGCCACGTTCACGCCGCCGAAGACCGACTGGTACGCTCCGCAACGATGAAGATCGGCCTCCAGATCAGCTCGTTCACGTGGCCCGGCGGCACCCCGGCCATCGCCTCGACCCTCTCCGGGATCGCCCGCCAGGCCGACGACGTCGGCTTCGATTCGATCTGGGTCATGGACCATTTCTTCCAGATCCGGAGCGTCGGCAAGACCGAGGAACCGATGCTCGAGGGCTGGACGACGCTCGGCTTCCTGGCGGCCCAGACGAAGCGAGCTCGGCTCGGCCTGATGGTCGGTGGCATCCACTACCGCAACCCCGGCCTGTGGGTGAAGGCCGCCACGACCCTCGACGTCCTGTCGGGCGGCCGGGCCTGGCTCGGCGTCGGCGCGGCCTGGAACGAGGAAGAGTCGCGGGCGCTCGGGTTCCCGTTCCCGCCGCTCGGCGAGCGGTTCGAGATGCTCGAGGAGACGCTCCAGATCGCCCACGGGATGTGGGAGGGCGAGCGCGGCTCGGAGGAGGCGTTCAACGGGCGGCTGTTTCGCGCCGGGCGCCTGCTCAACTCCCCGCAGTCGCTGTCACGCCCCAGGGTCCCGATCATGATCGGCGGCGGCGGAGAGAAGAAGACCCTGCGCCTCGTGGCCCAGTACGCCGATGCCTGCAATGTCTTCGGCACGCCCGAGGGCATCGCCCGCAAGTACGCGATCCTGGCCGAGCATTGCGCCGCGGTCGGGCGCGACCCGAACGAGATCGAGCATTCGACCCTCCAGAACCTGTCGATCTCGGCCGACGACCGGCCCGGAACGATGTCGCCGGCACACGTCGTCAACCGCTTCGGCGAGTTGTCCGATGCCGGCGCGGAGCACATCATCATCGGCATGCGCGGACTCCCCGACCCCGTCGCGCTGGACCTCATCGGCAGCGACGTCATCCCGCAGCTGCGGGGCTTGCCGTGACCGCCCGGACGCATACCCCCTGGGGGTATCGAACCCGTGCTACGATGACGGAACGATGACCGACCACGCCAACGGCAACACTCCCCCATCGAACCCGTTCGGCGGGATCAGCATCTCGATCGTCGGCGACGGAGCGAATGCCCCGACCGTCGGCACCGACGGCCCCTCGACCGTTCGCAGCGGCGAGGGCCGGGTCGACGCCAAGGTCGTGATCGTCGGCTCCGGCCCCGCCGGTCTGACCGCCGCGATCTACGCCGCCCGGGCCAACCTCGAGCCGATCGTGCTGGCCGGCTCGGCGCCCGGTGGCCAGCTGATGCTGACCAGCGACGTCGAGAACTACCCGGGCTTCGAGGACGGGATCCAGGGCCCCGAGCTGATGGCCGCCATGCGCGCCCAGGCCGAGCGGTTCGGGTCGAAGATGGTCGACGTCGACATCGACCGGGTCGACTTCTCGGAGCGCCCGTTCCGGATCTGGGCACGCGGCACCGAATACCGCGCCCAGGCCGTCATCGTCGCCACCGGCGCGTCGGCGCTGTGGCTCGGCCTCGACAGCGAGACGCGGCTCCGTGGCCGCGGCGTGTCGGCCTGCGCGACCTGCGACGGGTTCTTCTTCAAGGACCGCGAGATCGCCGTGGTCGGTGGCGGGGACACCGCCTTCGAGGAGGCGACCTACCTGACGCGCTTCGCGACCAAGGTCCACCTGCTCCACCGTCGCGACGCGTTCCGTGCCTCCAAGATCATGGTCGACCGGGCGCACGCGCACCCCAAGATCGAGATCCACGCGAATACCGCCGTCGAGGAAGTCCTCGGCGACGCGAAGGTCGACGGGCTCCTGCTGTCCGACACGCGGACCGGCGACGAGTGGAAGCTCCCGGTCGAAGGCCTGTTCATCGCGATCGGCTACCGACCCAACACCGAGGCCTTCCGCGACTGGCTCGACGTCGACGAGAAGGGCTACCTCGTCGTCCACGATGAGACCGGATCGAAGATCGACGGCGTCTTCATCGCCGGCGACGTCCACGACCACCGCTACCGCCAGGCCGTCACCGCAGCAGCCGACGGCTGCAAGGCCGCCATCGACGCCGAACGCTGGCTCGAAGCCGAAGGCATCACAGAGGCCGCGACCACCACAGCCTGGTAGGGCGCGCGCGGCGACCCGCAGCGTCGATGCTTGATTTCGACGCCCGGAGACTCCCATCCGCGTGATGCCACTCGAGAGCATCACGCGAATCGCCGTGGCCGCATCGGCTCGATCAGGCGGGCGCTGTCATCGGTCCTGCTCGTTCCGTCGTCCTCGTCATCCATGTCGTCTAGCTCGTCGTCATCCCTGTATCCTGCGTCGCCGAGCTCGTCGACCTCCCGTCGGATGACGTTCCTCCCGCATCGAGGTCGCCGGTCGAGGTCGATCGCGGGATCGGCGGCACGTATTCGACCCGGTCCGCCTCCTCGACTCACACCGAACGGGCCTTCGCGACCAGGTCCGGCGGGTTCGAAACCCCTCGAGACCGCCGAGACGCGTCGACGAGGATCGGCGAAGCGCAACCAACGAAGCCCGTACTGCTTGCCGTTCTCGAGGCGGAGATCACGGTCTGGTCGATGCCGCGAGGTGCTCGAGATCGCGCTGCGCTCAACGACGCCTGGAGCCGCCGGCGCTTGAGCACGGCGCCGATGAGGTCGAAGCCGTGCTGCTCGGTCTGCGTGTCGCGATGCGGTGGAGTGAGCCCATCGCGGCGCCTGGCATCGCATCGCTGGACCGTATCGAGGCTCACTGCTCGACGTACCCGCGGATGCACCGCCCACGCAGTGATGCCGCCATTGGCATCGCGAGTGGCGGACTGTCGCGGCGGGAGCCGACCGATCGTCGGATGCCGCGCGCGAGCTGCGACTGTGATGCCGCGAGTGGCATCACCGCGGAGGGAGGCTCCGAGTGGAATCGAGCATCGGCGTCTGACGGGGCTTTCGCGCTCGGCGGCTTGCGGCCCAATTCCGTGGTAGCGTCGAGGTTGATGACGAATGAGATGGGGGCCTGATGGGGTTCCCACGCGGACAGACACGAACGGCAACCGGTGGCGCGGTCGGTGGCGGTGGCAGTGGGCGCGGCGGGCGTGCAGGCGCCGCCGCGGACTTCACGCCGGTCCCGAAGGACCGCCGGGCCAAGACCCTGCGCAAGATCGCGGCCTTCTTCAGCCCGTACAAGTTCCAGGTCGTGGTCGTGCTGGCGGCCATCCTCAGCACGAGCCTCATCGGCCTGATCAACCCGCTGCTGCTCGGCCTCCTGATCGACCAGGTGATCGTCGGCCAGGACTACGCGAACCTCAACCTCTACGTCGGCCTGATGATCGTCCTGCCGATCATCACCGGCCTGATCGGCGTCGGCCAGAGCTACCTCAACAACGTCATCGGCCAGAACGTCATGCAGGACCTGCGCGGCGCCCTGTACTCCCACCTCCAGTCGATGCCGCTCCGCTTCTTCACCGAAACCCGCACGGGCGAGATCCAGAGCCGCCTGGCCAACGACGTCGGGGGTGTCCAGGGGGTCATCACCGACACCGCCAGCTCGGTCACCAGCAACCTGGCCGTCGCGATCAGCACGATCATCGCGATGTTCCTGCTCGATTGGCGCCTCGCGCTCCTGTCCCTGGCCATGGTCCCGTTCTTCCTGTACCTCACCTACCGCGTCGGGCAAGGTCCGGCGCGAGGTCTCCTCCGAGACCCAGAAGTCCCTGGCCGAGATGACCGCGACGACCGAGGAGACCCTCAGCGTCTCGGGCATCCTGCTCTCCAAGACGTTCGGCCAGCAGGCCAACTCGATCGAGAAGTTCCGCGGCCTCAACAAGCGCCTGGCCCGGCTCCAGATCCGCCAGGCGATGGTCGGCCGCTGGTTCTTCATGATCATCGGCACGGTCTTCTCGATCATGCCGGCGTTCGTGTACTGGCTGGCCGGCACGCTGGCCGCCAACGGCAGCCCGGACGCCCCCACGGCGGGCGTGATCGTCGCGTTCACCACGCTCCAGAGCCGCCTGTTCTTCCCGCTCGGCCAGCTGCTCAACATCCAGGTCGAGATCCAGGGCTCGCTCGCCCTGTTCGACCGGATCTTCGAGTACCTCGAGATGGATCCCGAGATCGTCGACGCACCCGATGCCGTGCCGCTGGCCCGTGCCACGACCGCCGGCCGGGTGCGCTTCCGCGACGTCTCCTTCAAGTACCCGACCGCGGCCGTGCCCTCACAGAAGGCCCATGACGCGGTCCTCGACCAGGAACGCCTCGCCGAGCCCGAGTGGGCGCCGGAGGTGGAGCTCGCGATCGAGGCACGCGAAGCCGACGCCGAGGCGATCGAGGCAGGGGCCGTCGAGGCGACCGACGCCGACGCCGTGGCCGCCGCGGCCGTGCCCGCCCCGGTCCCGTTCGCCCTCGACCACGTCGACTTCACCGCCGAGCCCGGTCAGCTCATCGCCCTGGTCGGTCCATCCGGTGCGGGCAAGACCACCACGACCTACCTCGTCTCGCGCCTGTACGACGTCGATTCGGGCGCGGTCGAGATCGACGACATCGACGTCCGCAAGATCAAGCTCGCCTCGCTCGGTGAGATCATCGGCGCCGTGACCCAGGAGACCTACCTGTTCCACGCGACGGTCAAGGACAACATCCGCTACGCGAAGCCCGAGGCGACCGAGGACGAGGTCATCGCCGCCGCGGTGGCAGCCTCGATCCACGATCGGGTGATGGACCTGCCCGACGGCTACGACACGATCGTCGGCGAGCGCGGCTACAAGCTGTCGGGTGGCGAGAAGCAGCGGATGGCGATCGCCCGGGTGCTGCTCAAGGACCCGCGGATCCTGATCCTCGACGAGGCCACGTCGGCGCTCGACACCGTCTCGGAACGCCTCATCCAGCGTGCCTTCGAGAGCCTGATGGAGGGCCGGACGACGATCGCCATCGCCCACCGCCTGTCCACGATCCTGCGCGCCGACCAGATCATCGTCTACGAACGCGGCCGGATCGCCGAGCGTGGCACGCACGCCGAGCTGCTCGCCCTCGACGGCCTGTACGCCCGCCTCTACCGCGAGCAGTTCCTGGCCGACGACCCGGCGATGTGGTCCGAGCTTCCGCCCGACCCGGACGAAGGGCGTCCGGACGACGACGAGCCGGCGTCGATCGCCCTGGCCGGCGTCTGACCCGGATGCCCACCGAGAAGTCGGTCGAGATGCGCCACGAGGGCGGGATGCTGTTCGCGGCCGACCCGAGCTCGGGGCACGCGATGGCCTTCGACGACCGCGTCTCGAACCAGGGCGGCAGCCCGGTCGAGACGATCCTGATGGCGCTCGGGGCGTGCTCGGCGATGGACGTCGTGTCGATCGCGGCCAAGAAGCGTCAGGCGGTCGACGAGTACCGGCTCCACGTGCGTGGCACCCAGCGCGACGAGTACCCGCAGATCTTCACGTCCATCGACGTCGTGCACGAGTTCGTCGGGCGCGACCTGTCCGAGGCGGCGCTGCGCCGGTCGATCGAGCTGTCAGCGACGAAGTACTGCCCGGTCAACGCGATGGTCTCGGCCGGGGACACGGTCGTCCATCACCGGTACCGGATCCGGTCGACCGGCGAGGCGCCCTACGAGGCCGAGGACGAGGTCATCGCGACCGGGCCGTACGCCCGGCCCGACATCCTGCCCGATCAGCCGGGGCTCAGCGGTAGATGATCGGTTCCGGGGCAAGCGTCCGGTTGGGGCCGCCGGACCGGCCGCGGGTCCAGATCCGGGTCACGATCGACGGGACCCACCAGCGCAGGAAGTACAGCCGGCAGCCGAGGCAGTAGCCGGTCACGGCAAGCACCGTCTGCAGACCGGCGACCGCGAGGGTGAGACCCCAGCCGATCGTCGTGGCGCCCGAGCGCGAAGGCCACCAGGGCCAGGATCAGCGCGGTGCTGCCCAGGGTCTGCGCGAAGCGCGGCGGGTACTCGTGCTCGGGCTCGACCTTGGGCAGGGCCAGGACCTTCGCGATCCGGCGCCAGACGACCCCGTAGATCGAGTACTTGAGACCGAACGCGGCGCTGACCCCGATCGACAGGAGCGCGAGGGCGACGAGCCAGACCGTCCCGGTCAGGAACGCGACGACCAGCAGGATGGCCGAGACGCCCGCCCCGAACCGATGCCCGCGCGGGTCGATCATCCGCGCCTTCGGGAGCTGCGCGGCGGCGTCGGCGGGGACGGCGGATGGCATCGAGATCGACTCCGATGGGGTTGCGTGGCGACAACGATACCAAGAAACCCGACCGAAGTACTAGGGTTTCGCGGTCAGGGCGCGAGCTGCTGAGCTCGAGACGCATGAGCATAGAAGCTCGGCGGAGCCGGGCTGCTAGTCGGGCACTGATGCCGCCATTGGCATCATCCAGGAGCGATCCGGCGGCGCCAATCAGCATCACCGCCAGGCGATGTCTCCGGCGTCGCGACGACCACGTTGCGGTGGTTGCATGACTATGCAACGACCTTGTATAGTCATGCGATGACCGCCGTCGAGCCGATCCAGGCCGCTCCTGCGTCCGTGGCGCTCCCCCGCTCCGAGCGGGGCGTGGACCCGGCCGGTGGGCCGCGGCGCATCCGGGTCGGGATCATCGGGGCGACCGGCTACGTGGGCGGAGAGCTGGTCCGGCTCCTGGCGCGCCACCCGAACGTCGAGATCGTCGGCCTCGTCGGTCGCGAGCGCGATCATGATCCGATCGCCTGGATCCACCCGCACCTGGCCACCACCGAGCTGACGGTCGATGCCGCGCTCCCCGCGGATCCGGCCGCGGCGCCGACGCCGTGTTCATGGCCCTGCCCCACGGCAAGGGCGTCGAGGTCGCGCTGGAGCTTGCCGCCGCCGGCACCGCGGTCATCGACCTCGGCCCCGACTTCCGCCTCCGCGACGCCGCCGACTACCCGCGCTGGTACGGCTTCGAGCACCCGCGGCCCGACCTCCTCGACACCGCCGTCTACGGCCTGCCCGGAGCTCCATCGCGCCGAGCTGCAGGCCCTGGTCGACGCCCCGATCGCCATCGTCGGCTCGCCCGGCTGCTACCCGACCGCAACGCTCCTCGCCCTGCTCCCGCTGGCGCGCGCCGGCCTCATCGGCGACCTCGTGGTCGATGCCAAGAGCGGCGTGTCGGGCGCCGGACGCGAGTCGAAGCCCGAGATGATGTACAGCGAGGTCAACGAGAGCGTCCGCGCGTACGGCGTCGGCGGCCACCGGCACGTCGCGGAGATCGAGCAGGAGCTTGCCGACATCACGGTCCGTGCCGGGCTCGACGTGTCCGCGAACCCCGGCATCGTCGGGGTCGACTTCCTCCCCCACCTCGTCCCGATGACGCGCGGGATCCTGTCGGCCTGCCACGTGCGTCCCACCCGCCCGGTCGACGGGCGTGAGCTCGTCGGGCTGTACGAGGCGGCCTACGCGGACGAGCCGTTCGTGGCGCTCGTCCTCGACGCCGCCGGCGACCAAGCGGACGACCGGCAGCAATGTCGTCCAGGTGCACGTCAGCTTCGACGAGCGGACCGGCCGGATCCTCGCGATCGGTGTCGAGGACAACCTGGTCAAGGGCGCGGCCGGCCAGGCGATCCAGGCCTTCAACCTCGTCCACGGCCTGCCCGAGACGGCCGGCCTCGAACAGCTGCCGCTGGCGCCATGACCACCATCGAACATCCCTCGGTCCCGGTGTCCTCGACGGACCTCCCACCGGTCGAGCGACGCTCCGCCATGCCGCCCGGTTTCAGGGCTGGCGGCATGGTGGCCGGGATCAAGGCCTCGGGCCGGCCGGACCTCGCCGTCGTCACCACGACGTCGGGTCCGGCCGCCGTGGCCGCCGTCTTCACCCCGAACACGTTCGCGGCCGCGCCCGTGCGGCTGTCGAAGGAGCACCTCGCGGCCACGTCCGGGGATCCGCGCGGCGGGTTCGGCTGGGCCAGCGCGATCATCTCGACGAGCGGCTCGGCCAACGCGGCGACCGGCGCCGACGGCGACGCGGATCAGCGCGAGATCGCGGCGATGCTCGCGGACGCGACGGGGAGCGAAACCGAGCACACGCTGCATCTGTCCACCGGGGTCATCGGGACGCGGCTGCCGCTCGAGAAGGTCCGGGCGGGTCTCGCGGCGCTGGTCCCGACCCTGGCCGCGACCGATGACGCGCTTCTGGCGGTCGCGACGGCCCTGCGCACCACCGATTCGCAGACCAAGGTCGCGACGACGACCGTCGAGCTCCCGGCCGCCGACGGACGTCCGGTGACGGTCCGCGTCAGCGGCGTGGCCAAGGGCGTCGGGATGATCCACCCGCGGATGGCGACGATGCTGTCGATCGTGCTGACCGACGCGACCGTCGCGCCCGAGGTGCTCTGGGGCATGCTCCGACCGGCCGCCGCGCGGACGTGGGATCAGCTCTCGGTCGACGGCGACACGAGCACCAACGACACCGTCTTCCTCCTGGCGTCTGGGGCGTCGGAGGCCGCGCCGGTGGAGGCCGGCTCGACGGCCGCCGGCGTCCTCGGCGCCGCCATCGAGGCGATCGCGCGCGACCTCGCGCGACAGCAGGCGGCCGACGGCGAGGGGGCCAGCACGCTCATCACGGCCGCTGTGACCGGCGCGCGGGACGACGCCGACGCGCGGGCCGTGGCCCGGGCCGTCGTCTCGTCCAGCCTGGTCAAGGCCGCGGCGCACGGTCGCGACCCGAACTGGGGCCGGATCGCGGGCGCCGCCGGCAATGCCCGGCTGGCCGACGCGGCCGTCCTCGAGGCGGGCGGCCTGTCCGCGGCGGATGCGACGGCCCGTGCCGGCACCCCGGCCGTGCTGGATCCCGCGACGCTCCGGATCTCGATCGCCGGCCACCTCGTGTTCGACGGCGCCGCCGGCGGGCCGGTCGCCTTCGATCGTGCCGCGGCCCGTGCCGCGATGGAGGCGCCCGAGGTGATCCTCGGCCTGGACCTCGGTCTGGGCGACGGCCGGGGCGAGGCGTTCGGGTGCGACCTGACCGAGCAGTACGTGCTCGAGAACTCGGAATACACGACGTGAGCGAGATCCTCGTCGTCAAGCTCGGCGGCACGACCATCGCGGACCAGTCGCAGGTGCTCGCGGAAGTGGCCGCGGTCGCGCGTCGACGTCCCGTGGTCCTGGTCCATGGCGGCGGCAAGCGCATCACCGAATGGCTCGAGCGCCTCGGCGTCCCGAGCACGTTCGAGGGCGGCCTCCGCGTCACGGACGCCCAGTCGCTCGAGGTGGCCGCCGCGGTCCTGCGCGGGGTCGTCAACAGCGAGCTCGTGTCCGGCCTGCGCGACCTCGGCGTCGATGCCGTCGGCCTGTCCGGCGTCGACGGCGGCCTGCTCATCGCCGAGCGCATCCCCAAGCTCGGGCTCGTCGCGTCGGTCGTCGGCCTGCGTCGCGATCTGCTCGACGCGATCCTCGTCGGCGGCCAGGTGCCGGTCGTCGCGCCGCTCGCCCGGGACGCCGACGGGATCGTGTGCAACGTCAACGCCGACGACGTGGCGGCCGGGATCGCGGCCGGTCTCGGCGCCCGCCAGCTCGTGCTGCTGACCGACGTCGACGGCGTCCGCGACGCCGACGGCCACCGGCTCGACGCGCTGACCGTCGGGGAGGCCGAGGCGCTCATCGAATCGGGCGTCATCGCCGGCGGCATGGTGCCCAAGGTGCGCGCCGCGCTCGGGGCGCTCGGCTGGGACGGCGCGGAGGCGATCATCGCGGACTCGTCCGCGCCCGAGGCCCTGGAACGCGCCCTGACCGACCCGACCTTCGGCACGCGGATCACCGCCAGCCGGCCCGCCCACGCGGGCGCCGCGTGACGGTCGTGACCGCCCAGAACGGCCACGACTTCAAGGCGCAGCGCCAGCGCGCGATCCGGGAGCTGGTCAGCACGCGACCGATCGGCAGCCAGCGCGAGGTCGTCGACGCCCTCGGCGCGCAGGGCTTCGCGGTGACCCAGGCGACGGTCTCGCGCGACATCTCGGAGCTCGGCCTGGTCAAGGCGCCCGGCGCCGACGGCCACGTCTACGTCCTGCCGGTGGTCGTCGCGTCGTCGAACGGCACCGTCGCGTCGGACGTCCGGCTCGAGCGGATCCTCGCCGACATCCCCATCCGCATCGGCCGGAGCGGCCTGACGCTCGTGCTGACCGGGACGCCCGGCACGGCCAGCATCATCGCCCAGGCCATCGACGAATCGAGCCTGCGCGAGCAGGAAGGGACGCTGGCGGGCGACAATACGCTCCTCGTCCTCTTTGCCGACGACTCGCGTCTCGAGCGCTGGCTCATCCGCTTCCAGGCCATCCAGGCACGCTCCGGAGGTTCAAGCATCCCGTGAACAAGGTCGTCCTCGCGTATTCGGGCGGACTCGATACCTCGGTCGCCGTCGCCTGGCTCAGGGAACAGTTCGGGGTCGAGGTCGTGACGCTGACCGTCGACCTGGGCGGCGGCTCGCTGCGATCCGGCGTCGAGGCACGGGCGATCTCGGCCGGCGCCTCGCGCGCGTACGTGGTGGACGCCCGCGAGCGCTTCGTGACCGACTTCGTGTGGCCGCACCTCCAGGCGAATGCGCTCTACCAGGGCGCCTATCCCCTGGCCACCGCGCTCGCCCGGCCGCTGATCGCGCAGCTCCTCGTCGAGGTCGCCAAGCGCGAGGGCGCCGACGCGGTCGCCCACGGCTGCACCGGCAAGGGCAACGACCAGGTCCGGTTCGACATCGCCACCCACGCCCTCGATCCGGGGCTCGAGGTCATCGCCCCGATGCGCGTCGGGATGGGCCTGACCCGCGACCAGGAGATCGACTACGCCGCCGAGCGCGGGATCGAGATCCCGATCACCAAGGCCTCGCCGTACTCGATCGACGTCAACCTGTGGGGCCGCTCGTGCGAGACCGGCGTCCTGGAGGACCCGTGGGTCACGCCACCGGCCGACGCCTACGAGTGGACCGTCGCCGCCGCCGACGCACCCGACCCGGTCGAGATCCTGATCGACTTCGAGGGCGGCGTGCCGGTCGCGCTCGACGGGGAGCGGCTGGGCTCGGTGGAGCTGGTCGAGCGCGTCCACGAGCTGGGCGGCGCCCACGGCGTCGGTCGCATCGACCACGTCGAGGACCGGCTGGTCGGGATCAAGAGCCGCGAGATCTACGAGACGCCGGCCGCGACCATCCTGCACGCCGCGCACCGCGCGCTCGAGGGGCTGACCCTGTCGCGCGACACGCTCCGGTTCAACCGGTTCGTCGCGGACGAGCTGGCCCGCCTCATCTACGACGGCCTCTGGTTCAGCGCCCTGTCGCGCGACCTGCGCGCGTACGTCGCGTCGTCGCAGCGGGTCGTGTCGGGCGAGGTCCGGGTGCGGCTCGATCACGGCTCGGCCGTCGTCGTCGGGCGGCGGTCGCCGATGTCGCTGTACGACAAGAGCCTGGCGACGTACGACGAGGGCGACGCGTTCGACCACGCGTCGGCGGTCGGGTTCATCGAGATCTTCGGGCTGCCGCTGCGGGTCGAGGCGGCCCGCCACGGCGCCGTCGGCAAGCACCACGGCGCGGCCTGGACGTGGACCGACCCGCTGCTCGAGAACCTGCCGACCGAAGTCACCGATCCGGAGCCGGCCGGGGTCTGAGCACGGCGAGGACCGCCCGGCCCGTGCGTCGGGCGCTGGCGGCGCCTTGCTACCATCGCGCCATGACCGACCTGACCGATACCGACCTGCGTTCCGACCTCATCGACAGCATCCGCGCCTGCCGCGAGACGGAGCGGGCGATCTTCGCCGCGCTCGACCCGGCCGTCCGCGACGCGCCCGGCGCCGATGGCGGCTGGTCGCCCAAGGACAATCTCGCCCACCTCTCGGCCTGGCGGCATCGCCAGGCGGCCAAGATGGCCGCGCTCCGTGTCGATCTCCCCGAGCCGACCCTGCCGGGTGAGGGGCTCGACGCCACCAACGCGATCTTCCACGACGAGCGTGCCCGCTGGTCGTGGGACGTCGTCGACGCCGACGCGGACGCGACGGCGAACGAGCTGATCGTCGAGATCGAGGCCGCGAGCGACGCGGCCCTGACCGAGCAGTCGGTCCTCGGCCCGATCATGGGCGACGGCCCGGAGCACGACCTCGGTCACCTCGGCCCGATCGCACGGAGCGTCGGCATGACGGACCGCGTGCGTGCCCTGGCCGACCGGACCCAGGCGATGCTCGACCGCGGCGACTGGCCGGAACGGGCGGCCTCCGTCGCCCGCTACAACCTGGCCTGCTTCCACGCCCTCAGCGGCGATCTCGACGCGGCACGGGCGCTCCTCCGGCAGGTCCTCCCCGGCAACGACGAGCTGCGCGACCTCGCCCCGAAGGACGACGACCTGATCGCGCTCCGCGACGAGATCCCGACCCTGAGCGGACTCTGATCGCGGACGACGACGCCCGGGCGGCCCGCCGCGTGAGCGACCTCAGCGAGCTCGCCTTCCTCAACGAGATCGCGCAGCTCGCGACCCAGGCACGCGACTGGGACGAGCTGATGCGCTCGATCGTGGACGGCACGACCGCCGCGATGGGCGTCGAGGTCTGCTCGTTCTACCTCGCGGGCTCGGATCGGACCAACCTGACCCTCGCCGCGACGAACGGCCTCGATCGCTCGCAGGTCGGCCGGGTCAGCCTCGCCTGGGGCCAGGGCATCACCGGCCGGGTGGCCGAGTCGCGCGCGCCGATCGCGGTCGAGGACGTCACCGTCGACGATCGCTTCGCGTGGGTCCGCGGCTTCGACGTCGAGGCCCTCCGGGGCATGCTGTCCGTGCCGCTCGTGTGGCACGACGACGTCGTCGGCGTCCTCAACGTCCAGACCCGGGAGACCCGCCGGTTCGAGCCGGGCGAGATCGCCTTCCTCGAGACCATCGCGGCGCTGCTGGCCGGGATCGTCGAGAAGGGCCGGCTCACCGCCGAGGTCGAGGCGCGCCTGGCCGAGCTGACCGCCCTCGACGCGGGCCGGTCCGAGCTCCTCAGCGTCGTGACGCACGAGCTCCGGACGCCGCTGTCGGTCGTGCGCGTCTACGTCGACCTGCTCGCCGAGGCGGCGACCGGCGACGTGGGTCCCGACGAGAACGCCGACCCGGGCGCGTGGCGGTCGGCCGCGGTGGAGCAGCTCGGGCGGCTCGATCGCCTCGTGGATTCGATCCTCGCGTCGGTCCGCGGGGAGGGCCTGACCGGGCTGTCGCGGGCGCCGTTCGACGCCGTGTGGGCGGTCGACGAGACCGTCGAGACCCTGCGCCTGCTGCTCCGGCCACGCCCGATCCGCTGGAACGGGTCGTCGGAGGGCATGACCGCGGTCGGCGACGCGACGCGCTTCCGCCAGGTCCTCGAACAGCTGCTCGAGAACGAATCGAAGTACGCGCCGTCCGCCGAGGGCGTCAGCATCGGCATCTGGCGGGTCGGCGACGAGGTCCAGGTCTACGTCACCGACGACGGCCCGGGCGTGCCGCGCGAGGACTGGGAGAGCGTCTTCGAGCCGTTCGTCCGGATCGAGGGCCGCGGCCGGTCGCGCGGCTCCGGGATCGGGCTGTTCGCGGCGCGCCGGCTGATGTCGGCGATGGGCGGCCGGATCTTCCTCGAGGGGAACGGCTACGGCGGCTCGCGCTTCGTGGTGGCGCTGCCGGCGGGCTGAGCTGCGCAGACGCCCGTCAGGCGGGACGACCCGGGACTCCTCCGCGCGGAGCCGTGCGTAGCCCGGCTTGACGACCTCGTTGATCAGCCGCAGGCGCTCGTCGAACGGCGCGAACGCGCTCTTCATCGCGTTGATCGTCAGCCACTCCATCTCGCCCAGGCCGATCCCGAAGGCCTCATCGAGCGCCGCGAACTCCGACGACAGCGAGACGCCGCTCATCAGCCGGTTGTCCGTGTTGACCGTGACCCGGTAGCGGAGGCGCCGGAGGAGGTCGATCGGGTGGTCGGCGATGGTCGCGGCGGCGCCCGTGTGGACGTTCGAGCTCGGGCACATCTCCAGCGGCACACGGCGGTCGCGGACGAATGCGGCCAGTCGTCCGAGCTCGACCGAGCCGTCGTCGCGGACCGTGATGTCGTCGACGATCCGGACGCCGTGGCCGAGGCGCTCGGCGCCCGCGAACTGGAGGGCCTCCCAGATCGAGGGCAGCCCGAACGACTCGCCGGCGTGGATCGTGATGTGGAAGTTGGCCCGCCGGATGGTCTCGAAGGCATCGAGATAGCGGGTCGGCGGGTAGCCCTTCTCCGGCCCGGCCACGTCGAACCCGACCACGCCGGCGTCGCGCCAGCGGATGGCGCACTCGGCGACCTCGACCGATCGCGCCGCCTGGCGCATCGCGGTGACCAGCAGCTTCATGACGATCGGGTGGCCGTCCTCCGCCGCCCGCATCGCGCCGATCCGGAAGCCGTCGAGGATCGCGGCCGTCGCCTCGTCCAGGGTCAGGCCCTGCTCCGTGCACAGCTCGGGCGCCATCCGGACCTCGGCGTATGCCACGCCGTCGGCGGCGAGGTCCTCGGCGCACTCGGCGGCGACCCGGGTGATCGCGTCCGGCCACTGCATGACCCCGAACGTGTGGGCGAACGTCTCCAGGTAGAGCTCGAGGCTCTTGCGATCGGCTCCCCGCCGGAACCAGGTCGTGAGGTCGTCGACGTCGGTGGTCGGCAGCGCGGTGTAGCCGTACTCGGCCGCCAGGTCGATGACCGTGGCCGGTCGCAGCCCGCCATCAAGATGGTCGTGGAGCAGGGCCTTGGGCGCCTTGACGATGGTGGCCAGATCCGGCACGGCGATCCCCTGGGCGGAGCGCGATCGGATCGATGGTACGCGCCGGGACTAGTCCGCCGCCTCCAACCTGGCGCGGGCCGCCGCGAGTGCCGTCGCCACGCGGGTCGGGGCGGTGCCGCCGATGACGTCGGCCGACGCGAGCGCCCCGTCGATGGATGCCGCTGCGCGCAGCTCGTCGCCGAGGTCCGCGTCCTCGGCGAGGCCGGCGGCCGTCGTGTCGCCGCTCGCCCCGAGCGCCAGCCCGATCATCGCGTCCGGGACCGCGTCGAGACCGATGCCCGCAGCCTCCGCCTGCGCGACCAGCGAGCCGACGATGTGGTGCGCCGTCCGGAAGGCGACGCCGCGGCGGACCAGGGCGTCGGCCACGGCCGTGGCGGTCGTGTAGCCCTCGCCTGCCGCCGCGGCCATCCGGGCGGCGTCGATCGTCAGCGTGCCGACCAGGCCGGCCATGACCCGGAGCGAGGTCTCGTAGACGGCGACCGCGTCGAACAGCGGCGCGACGCTCTCCTGGAGGTCGCGCTGGTAGGCCAGCGGCAGGCCCTTGAGCAGGGTCAGGCTGCCGGTCAGCTCCCCGATGACGCGGGCAGCGCGGCCACGGACCAGCTCGGCCGGGTCCGGGTTCTTCTTGTTGGGCATCATCGAGCTGCCGGTCGAGAACGCGTCGGCGACGCGCACGAACCCGAACCGCGGGTTCGACCACCAGGTGATCTCCTCGGCCAGCCGGCTCAGGTGGACCATGCCGAGCGCGATGGCCGCCAGGGTCTCGACCACGAAGTCGCGATCCGAGACGGCGTCGAGCGAGTTCGCGCTGACGCCGTCGAAGCCGAGCTCCGCGGCCGTGGTTTCGCGATCGAGCGGGTAGCCGGCGCCCGCGAGCGCGCCCGAGCCCAGCGGCGAGACGTTGAGGCGGGCGCGCGCGTCGGCGAGGCGGCCCCGGTCGCGCTCGGCCATCTCGACGTAGGCGAGCAGGTGGTGGGCGAAGAGGACCGGCTGGGCCGGCTGGATGTGCGTCGTGCCCGGCAGGACCGCCGTCCCGTCGCGCTCGGCGAGGTCGACAAGAGCCCGCTCGAAGTCGCGCAGCGCGCCGTCGAGCTCGTCGATCGAGCGGCGGGTCCAGAGCCGCATGTCCGTCGCGACCTGGTCGTTGCGCGAGCGGCCGGTGTGGAGGCGGCCGGCCAGCGGCCCGACCTTCTCGGTCAGGGCGACCTCGACGTTCATGTGGATGTCTTCGAGCGCCGGGTCCCAGGACGCGCGCCCGGCTCGGACGTCGTCGGCGAGCGACGGCGAGGCCGTCGACGAGGGTCTCGACCTCGTCCTCGGTCAGGAGACCGGCCCGGCCGAGGCCGCGAACGTGGGCGATCGAACCGGCGATGTCGTCGGCGGCGAGGGCGGCATCGACCTCGATCGAGCGGGTGAAGTCCGCGACCCGCGCGTCCGTCTCGCCGCTGAACCGTCCGCCCCAGGTCCGCATCGTGCCTCCGGTCGTGCTGAGGTGCTCATGCTACCCGGCGGCACGGTCGAGGAGCGGCAGCGGCGGCGAGGTTGATGCTTGATTTCGGGCTGTCCGGGTCACCCTTCCTGGTCGATGCCAATGGATGCATACGAGTCCGGGGCAGCGCGCGGCGAGTCCCGGAGCGAGCGTGAGGCCCTCCGCACGTCTGATGCTGCCATTGGCATCACGCAGGTGACCGGCTCGCGGGAACGGAAATCAAGCATCACGATGTCGCCTGGAGCGGCGAAGGCCACGAACGGGCCGCCGCGCCGGCCGCCTCAGGCCCGGGTCGGCTCCGGCGCCGCCGACTCGCCCGCTGGCGCGGCCGCCAGAACCACCGCCCGCAAACGCCCGGCCGCGTCCTCGGCGGTCAGGTCGCGCTGCGTCTCGGCCAGTAGCTCGTAGCCGACCATGAACTTGCGCACGTTGGCTCGGAGGAGCGGCGGGTAGAAGTGGGCGTGGACCTGCCAGTGGTCCGTGTCGCCCTCGCCGAACGGCGCCTGGTGCCAGCCCATCGAGTACGGGAACGGCCGCTTGAACAGCCCGTCGTAGCGGCCGATCAGCTCGTGGAGCACGACGGCCAGGTCGTCCCGCGCGGCATCGTCCAGCTCGGTCAGGCGGGCCGCGGCCGCTTCGGGACGAGCAGCGTCTCGAACGGCCAGGCCGCCCAGAACGGCACGACGGTCAGCCACTCGTCGGTCTCGACGATGACCCGCCGGCCGCCGGACTCACGGTCGACGTAGTCGAGCAGCAGCCGGCGGCCGGTCGCCGCCAGGTGGGCGCGCTGCGATGCGTCCTCGCGGGCACCGTCGCCGGGCAGTGCCGTGCCGGCCCAGATCTGGCCGTGGGGATGCGGGTTCGACGCCCCCATCGCCTCGCCCCGGTTCTCGAAGACCTGCACCCACCGGTACTCGGCGCCCAGCTCGGCCGTCTGCTCCGCCCACACGTCGATCACGCGCCGGACGTCGTCCCGGGCCATCCGGCCGAGGGTCAGGTCGTGCTGCGGGGAGAAGCACACGACGCGGCACGACCCGCGCTCCCCTTCCGCCCGGAGCAGGCCGTCGTCGAACGTCTCGATCGAGGTGTCCGGCCGGAGCGCCGCGAAGTCGTTCGGGAAGACGTAGGTCTCCGTGTACGCCGGGTTGGCGTTGCCGTTCGCCCGGGTGTTGCCCGGGCAGAGGTAGCAGTCCGGGTCGTAGGCCAGACCCGCCGACTCCTGCGTCGGCTCCTCGGCGCCGAGCCACGGCCGGCGGGTCCGCCCGGCCGAGACGAGGACCCACTCGTCCATCAGCGGGTTGTAGCGGCGATGCGGCTCGCCGGCCAGCCGGGCGACGGACGCCCGAGCGGCCTTCCCGTCAGTGGACATCGACGGCCTGCGGCGCCGGCGCCACGGACCTGCCGGCCGGCGCGGGATCGACCACGATCAGCTCGCGGACCGACTCGGTCAGGATGATCCGCGCCTCGGGTGCCAGCCCGGCATCGGTCACGAGGACGTCCGCCTGGTCGAGGCGGGCGATCGAGCTGATCCCGATGACGCCCCACTTCGAATGGTCGGCCACGACGACGAGGCGCCGGCCGGCCTCGATGAGCGCGCGGTCCGTGTCCGCCTCGAGCAGGTTGGGGCAGGTGAACCCCGAGCGCGGGTCCATGCCGTGGACCCCGACGAACACCAGGTCCACGTGGATCGTCCGGAGGGCGGCCACCGCGAACGGCCCCACCAGGGCCTCGGACGGGGTCCGGACGCCGCCGGTCAGGATGATCGTCTGGTCGGACTGGCCGACCTGGTGGAGCACGTCCGCCACCCGGATCGAGTTGGTGACGACGGTCAGCCCCGGCACGTGGGCGAGCCGCTGGGCCAGCGCGAACGTCGTCGTCCCGGCGGACACCGCCACCGCCATCCCGGGCTCGGCCAGGCCGACGGCCGCGTCGGCGATGGCGTCCTTCTCGGCCTGCTGGAGGGACGACTTGACGGCGAAGCCGGGCTCGAACATGGCCGACCCGGCGATCGAGGTCGCACCGCCGTGGACCTTCTCGAGCAGCCCGCGCTCGTCGAGGATCTCGAGGTCGCGCCGGACCGTCATGTCCGACACGCCGAGCTCGCGGACGAGGTCGGCGACCCGGACCGCGCCGTCCTCGCGGACGCGATCGAGGATGAACGCCTGGCGTTGGCGCGCCAACATCAGGCCGCCCCCACCAAGTCGATCCGACGCGTCACGATGGACACCCGCGCTCACCCCTTCTGATCGAGAGATTGCCGCCCAACCGACAGAAAGTCAACGTATTCCAACAACCAAGCCACAGAAACCGTTGCGATGCCTTGACATGACGGTTGCGGGTAGGGACAATCCGGCTGATCCTGTCGGATTTTGTCGGGCAGCGTCGGAGGAGGAGTATCCCCGCCATGGATGAACCCATCCGGATCGACCCGGTCACACGTCGGACCGTCCTGAAGGGCATCGTCGGCGCGGCCGGCCTGGTGTCCATCCCCGCGATCATCGCAGCCTGCAGCTCGACCACCTCGAGCGGCGCGCCCGGCGCCGGCGGCAGCGCGGCGGTCGGGTCGGTCTCGCATCGGCAGCTATCACACGGACCCGGGCGAGCCCGAGGGCATGGCCGCGGTCAACGCCGCGTTCACGGCCGCCACCGGCATCGCCGTGAAGATGAACACGGTCGACCACAGCACGTTCCAGAACCAGATCGCCAACTACCTCGGCGGCAAGCCGGACACTGCCTATACCTGGTTCTCCGGGTTCCGCATGAAGTTCTTCGCGGACAAGGGTCTGACCGCCCCGATCGACGACGTCTGGGCCAAGGTCAAGGGCAACTTCACCGAAGGCTTCGCCCAGTCGGTCGTCGGCAACGACGGCAAGGCCTACGCGATCCCGGTCGACTACTACCCGTGGGCCGTCTTCTACCGGAAGAGCCTGTTCAACGACAAGGGCTACACGATCCCGAAGACGTGGGACGACCTGAAGGCCCTGGCCACCAAGATGCAGGCCGACGGCCTGACGCCGATCGCCTTCGGCGACAAGCAGGGCTGGCCGGCGATGGGCACCTTCGACATCCTCAACCTCCGGCTCAACGGCTACGACTTCCATGTCGGCCTGATGGCGGGCAAGGAGAAGTGGACCGACCCGAAGGTCACGGCGGTCTTCGAGAAGTGGAAGGAGATCCTGCCCTTCCACGCCAAGGACTACGCGGGCCTGGACTGGACCGACGCCGCCAACACGCTCGTCCAGAAGACGTCCGGGATGTACCTGCTCGGCCTGTTCGTGTCCGGCGCATTCTCGGCGACCAAGGATCCGGCCGACCTCGCCGACCTCGACTTCTTCGCCTTCCCGACCCTCGGCACGCAGTACGACGCCGAGGCCGCGCTCGACGCGCCGATCGACACCTGGCAGCTCGCCTCCAAGGCGCCGAACCTCGCGGCCGAGCGCGATGCCGCCAACGCCTACCTCGAGTTCTGGTCGAAGGGCTCGACCCAGGGCATCTTCTTCCAGCACCAGCCGGGCGTCCTGCCGACCGCCTCGGACAGCGACACCAGCAAGTACAGCGACCTCCAGAAGAAGGCCGTCGAGATCGTCGGCGCGGCCAAGCGGATCACCCAGTTCCTCGACCGCGACACGCGCCCGGACTTCGCCACCCAGGACGGCATGCAGCGCTTCCTGCAGACCTTCCTCGCCAACCCGGCCCAGGACCTGGCGGCGTACCAGAAGACGATCCAGGACTTCTGGGACCAGCTGCCCCCGCTCGCATAGCCGGACTATCCTGACCCCGTGTCAGGATCGACGATGACATCCCAACCATCCGCCCCGCCCGGTCCCCCCACCGGCGGGGCGGATGCGCTTGCAGCGGCCGCGGCGGCGCTACTCGCTGCTGACGCGGCGCGACAAGATCGTCATGGGCCTGATGGTCGGGATCCCGACCTTCCTGTGCCTGGCCCTGATCTGGTTCCCGACCGTCTTCTCGGTCGGCCTGTCGTTCACGAACTGGCAGGGCTACACCGGGCTCGAGGCCAAGAACTTCATCGGCCTCAAGAACTACGAGACGCTGTTCACGGCGTACCAGCCGTTCTGGCCGGCGGTCTGGCACAACATCCTGTGGCTGCTGGTGTTCGTCTTCATCGCGACACCGATCGGCATCTTCCTGGCGGTGCTGCTCGACCGGGAGATGCGTGGGACGCGGCTCTACCAGAGCGCCTTCTTCATCCCGGTCGTGCTGTCGCTGGCGGTCGTCGGGATCATCTGGCAGCTCCAGTACACGTCGCAGGGCTTCATCAACAGCGTCCTCGGGCGGACGGGCCAGGGCAATGTCATCGACTGGCTCGGCAACCCGGATCTCAACATCTGGGCCGTGCTGGTCGCGGCCAGCTGGCGGCACGTCGGGTACGTGATGGTGCTGTACCTGGCCGGACTCAAGAGCGTGGACCCGACGCTCCGTGAGGCGGCGGCGATCGACGGCGCGAACGCCCGCCAGACCTTCTTCCGGGTCATCTTCCCGGTCATGCGGCCGATCAACGTCGTGATCGTGGTCGTCACGGTCATCGAGTCGCTCCGCGCGTTCGACATCGTCTACATCATCAACCAGGGCAAGAACGGGCTGGAGCTGCTGTCGGTCCTGATCACGAACGCGAGCATCGGCGAGGCGAGCCTGCTCGGGTTCGGGTCCGCCATCGCGGTCGTCCTGCTCGTCGTCTCACTGGTCCCGATCACGATCTTCCTGACCCGGATGACGCGGGCGGACCAGGCGTGACGGCCTCGGCCGCACCCAAGCCGTGGCGACCGTGGCCGTCCGACCGCGGCGACGGATCCGCTGGCAGCGGGTCGCCCTCCACCTCGTCCTGATCAGCCTCGCGCTGGTCTGGCTGTTCCCGATCCTGTGGACGTTCTACACGGCGCTCCGGCCGTACGGCGACACCGCCCACGACGGCTACGTGTCGATCGCACGCACGTTGAACTTCGACAACTTCATCTCCGCCTGGGACCAGTCCGGGATGCCGAAGTACTTCGTCAACACGCTCATCATCGCGATCCCGGCCGTCATCGTGACCCTGTGGATCTCGTCGATGCTCGGGTTCGTGTTCGCGCGGTTCAGCTTCCGCCTGAACCTGCTGCTGCTGATGATGTTCACGGCCGGGAACCTGCTGCCCCCGCAGGTCATCATCGTGCCGCTCTACCGGATCTACCTGCTGCTCCCCCTGCCCCCGCCGCTGAGCGACTTCGGGGTCGTGTACGACTCGTACTTCGGGATCATCCTCATCCACATCGTCTTCCAGACCGGGTTCTGCACGTTCGTGCTCAGCAACTACATGAAGACGATCTCGAGGGAGCTGACCGAGGCGGCCCTCGTCGACGGGGCGTCGCTCTGGACGATCTACCGGCGGATCATCCTGCCCCTCTGCCGGCCGGCCCTGGCTGCCCTCGCCGTCCTCGAGTTCACGTTCGTCTACAACGACTTCTTCTGGGCTCTCATGCTGATGCGCACCGGTGACAAGCGGCCGATCACGTCCGCGCTCAACAACCTCCAGGGCGCGTTCTTCACCGATCCGAACCAGCTCGCCGCGGCCGCCTTCCTGGTGGCGCTCCCGACGATCCTGGTGTACCTCGTGCTCTCGAAGCAGTTCGTGCGCGGCCTGACCCTGGGCTCGACGAAGGGATAGGCGGGCGGCGAGCGCGACCCTATCCCGGCCGGCGCCCTAGCCGATCAGGTGGGCGCCGACGATCGCCCCGATGTTGAACCCGGCGCCCACGATCCCCGACGCGGTGGCGGCCGAGATCGCGATCGTCCGGAGCGGCACGAACCAGCGGTGACGGATCGGCCTGGCGCCCGCCCGGCGGTAGCGGTAGATGACGAGCAGGGTGACGCCCATCTTGAACAGGCCCACCGCGGCGAGGCCACCGAGGGCCATCAGCCCGAGGATGAGCGGGTTCCGTTCCGCGTGGACCGAGGCGCCGACGAAGACGTAGAACCACACGAAGGTGATCGCGTCGGCCGCCTGACCGAGGAACAACCGCAGGGTCAACCGATCCAGTCCGAGCATCGCCGATCTCCTTCCGATCGTCTCCGCTCCCTCGCCGACATCATCCCACTGGATGCCCGATCGCGCCGTGCAGCGCCTCCGTCCGGCATCACAGCCGGATCACAACTTGACGGCTCGGTCAGACCGCCTCGAGCACGAACAGCCAGGCCCGGAAGTCGCCCCAGCTCGCGCCCGCGTGGCGGTCCGCCGACAGCGTCAGCCCGACGGCCATCAGCTCGTCGCCGCCGTGGATCCCGGCGTTGGCCCGGGCGAGCGGCTCGTCGCCCGCCGGCCAGGCGCTGACCCGGTAGGACCGCGCCGGATCCAGTCCGCGCAGCCGCAGGCGATCGGCCGGCGGGCACGGGATGGTTGAGCGTCCGGTACAGGCCGACGACGGCCTCGCGCGCGTCGGGTGCGACGGCCATCCAGGCGGTCTCGTTGCCGTCGCCCTCGAACGGGCTGCGCAGGCGGACGAACCGGCCGCGCTGGAAGACCTCGCGGTGGGCCTTGTAGAACGCGATCTGGTCGGCGACCGCGGCCCGGTCGTCCGCGGACAGCGCGGTCGGGTCCAGCTCGTAGCCGAAGGCGCCGAAGAAGGCGACGGCCGCGCGCGTGCCGATCGGCGTGATCCGGCCGGTCTGGTGGTTCGGGACGGCGGCGACGTGGGCGCCCATCGAGCTCGTCGGGTAGACCAGCGAGGTCCCCCACTGGATGGCGAGGCGCTCGACGGCGTCCGTGTCGTCGCTGGTCCAGGCCTGTGGCGCGAACGCGAGCATGCCCGGGTCGAACCGGCCGCCACCGCTGGAACACGATTCGAACAGGATCGTCGGGAAGGCCGCCACGAGCCGGGCGTAGAGGTCGTACACGCCCAGGACGTAGCGGTGGAAGAACTCGCCCTGCCGGTCGGCCGGCAGCGCGGCGCTGTACGGCTCGGTGATGTTCCGGTTCATGTCCCACTTGACGTACGAGATCGGGGCGCTCGAGAGGACCTCGGACAGGACGTCGACGAGGTGGTCGACGACCTCCGGGCGCGACATGTCCAGGACGAGCTGCTGGCGGCTCTCGGTCCGGGGCCGGCCGGGCACGCCGACGGCCCAGTCCGGGTGGGCGGCGAACAGGTCGCTCCGTTCGCTGACCATCTCGGGCTCGATCCACAGGCCGAAGGTCAGGCCGAGCGCCTCGACCCCGGCCGCGAGGCCCTCGAGGCCGTTCGGGAGCTTGCGCCGATCGACGAACCAGTCGCCGAGCGACGAGTCGTCCGAGTCGCGCCGGCCGAACCAGCCGTCGTCGAGGACGAACAGCTCGACGCCGAGATCGCGGGCGGACGTCGCGATCTCGAGGAGCTTGGTCTCGTCGAAGCCGAAGTAGGTCGCCTCCCAGTTGTTGATGACGACCGGGCGGGGCGCGTCGCGCCACGCGCCGCGGGCCAGCCGGTCCCGGTAGAGCCCGTGGTAGGCGTCGCTCATCGCCCCGAGCCCGGCATCCGAGTAGACGAGGACGGCCTCCGGGCTGACGAACGCGCCGCCCGGCTCGAGCGTCCAGGTGAACGTGTCCGGGCTGATGCCGAGGCGGACCCGGGTCGTCTCGAACGCGTCGACCTCCGCCTCGGCGAGGAAGTTGCCCGAGTAGACGAGGCTGAACCCGTAGACCTCGCCGGCGTCCTCGGTCGTGGTCGCGCGACGCAGCGCGATGAACGGGTTGTGCTGGTGGCTGGAGACGCCCCGGTCGCTGCCGACCGACTGGCGCCCGGGCCGGAGCCGGCGTTCGACGACGTGGTTCTCGCGGCTCCACGTGCCGCTCAGCTGGAGGAGCTGCCAGCGCGCGTCGGGGAGGTCGAGCGCCGCGCTCATGACGCCCGGTCAGCCGGACCGGGGCGGCCCCGTCGTTGCGGATCCGGGCACTCCGGGCGATCGCGGGATGGTCGCGAAAGATCGTGTAGGCGAGATCGACCGCGAGGCCGCCGACCCGGTCCTCGAGCGTGATCTCGAGCGTGTCGGCCTCCGCGTCGTCCTCGGTGTAGGTCGTGGGCAGATCGCCGTCCGCCCAGCCCGGCTTGCCGGGCACGATCCGGTGGTGGGCGTAGGCCAGGGCGAGCACCGTCGAGCCGTCGGCGTGCTCGACGGTCAGCGCCGGGATCCGGAAGTCGCCCGAGCCCGGTCGTCGGGTACTCGAGCCCGACCGGGTCGCCGACGCGGTTCGCGAAGCCGGCGAAGCCGCCGGGCTCGACCTGTGCGAGAACGCGGCCGTCCGCCAGGACCCCGCCGAAATGCAGGTGGCCGAGGCTCCCGTCGTCATGGACCCGCATGACGTAGCTGACCAGGTCGTTGCGGAGGTGGAAGGTGCGGGTCTCCGGCGCCCAGCTGACCGGCACGGGTCAGTCGCCCGGGATGTCGCGCAGGGTCCAGCTCCACTCGATGCCGGCCGGGCGCGATCCGGTACTCGGGCAGCGTGTCCGGGCCGCAGCTGGCGGTGCCCAGGCCGCGATGGGCGGCATCGAGGTGGATGACCGTCTCGGCGACGGGCGTCAGGTCCACGTCGTGGGTCGCGGCCGCCAGGTCGGCAGCGCGGTGGTGGGTGACGGACACCTGGCTCGGCGTTCCGAGGTCGATGCGGAGGCCGCGACCGGGGCCCGCCTCGCCGAGCTCCAGCCAGCGCACGTCGGCGTGACCGCCGTTCTCCTGGGGCCGGATGTACGGGACGTACTGCTCGGTGACCGTCGAGGACCAGCGGCCGACGAGGCCCGCCCGCTTGCGATCCGGGTAGGTCTCGTGCGGGCCGGTGCCGAACCAGCGCAGGCTCTCCGGCCCGGGCACGACCTCGAGGACGATGCCGATGCGGCCGAGGTCGTCCAGCTCGGCGGGGATGTCGACGCTCTCGGTGACGGCGATCCCGCCGTCGGCGAGGGCCGTGTAGGTGGCCTCGTGGGGGATGACGATCGCGCCGCGGTCGGCGACGTAGGTGTCGCGGACCGTGGTCGTCGCGCCGGCCCGCTCGACCGTGCCCGGGCGGCGTTCCAGCTTGTCCACGCCCCACTCGCGCCAGCGCGCGGCCATCCCGCCGATCCGGTCGTTGTCGGTCGGGGCGCGCCACAGCGAGAGCGCCGGCGAGGCCGCCAGGAGCGGATGGACGAGGTGGCCGTCGTCGTCGACCTCGACGGTCCCGATCGCCGGTCGTGGCGGTGCCGGCGGCGCGGCGCTGGGGTCCCGTCCCAGACCGCGAGCTGGAGGGCGCACACCTCGAAGCCGGCCGGAGCCCATGCCGTCGCCTCGGCCGTGGTCACGGTCACGGTCAGGAATGCCTCGCCGGTCGCGCCATCGGGCGTCTCCCAGCCGGGCAGGCCGACCGTCGCCCGCTCGCCCGGACCCAGGGCCGGCAGGTCGAACGGCCCGCCGGCGACCTCGACGCCATCCATGGTCAGGCTGTACCGGGCGCGGAGCCAGCCGAGATCGGTGAAATGCTGGTGGTTGGCGATCTCGACCCGGCCGCCGGCGAGGTCGGACGGTGAGCCGCCGATGCGGACCGGGGCGGCGAGGCGCTTGTGCTCCCACATCGCGGGCTTGGGCCGTCGGTCCGGCCAGACCATCCCGTCGCACACGAAGTTGCCGTCGTTGGGCTGGTCGCCGAAGTCGCCGCCGTACGCCCAGCGCGTCCGGCCGTCGGGCAGGGTCTGGACCAGGCCGTGGTCCCAGAACTCCCAGATGAAGCCGCCCTGGAGCCCGGGTGTGGATTCGATGGCGTCCCAGTACTCGGCCAGCGTCCCGTTGCTGTTGCCCATCGCGTGGCTGAACTCGCACATGATCAGCGGGTGGCGCTGGAGCCCCGACCGGGCGTGATCGACGATGTCGGCGATCGGCGGGTACATCGGGCAGGTCAGGTCGCTGACGTCCTGGTCGCTCGTCCAGTCGTAGCGGATGGCGCCCTCGTAGTGGAGCGGGCGGCTCGGGTCGTAGTCGCGCAGCCAGGCGGCGGCGGCCTCGTGGTTGCTGCCGAGCCCCGACTCGTTGCCGAGCGACCAGAGGATGACCGACGGGTGGTTCTTGTCGCGCTGCGCCATCCGCGAGACCCGGTCGACCCACTGCGAGAGGTAGCGGTGGTCGTCGCAGAGCGTGCTCTGGAAGGCGTGCGATTCGATATCCGCCTCGTCGATGACGTACAGCCCGAGCTCATCGGCCAGGTCGAGGAAGGCCGGGTCGTTGGGGTAGTGCGAGGTCCGGACCGCGTTGAACCCGAACTGCTTCATGAGGACCAGGTCGGCGCGCATCGCCTCGGGCGAGATGACCCGCCCGGTGTGCTGGTCGAAGTCGTGGCGGTTGACGCCGCGCAGGAAGACCCGGGCACCGTTGACCAGGAGGTCCAGCCCGACGATCTCGACCCGCCGGAAGCCGACCTGCACGGTGACGGCCTCGGCGACCGTGCCATCCGGGGCGTGGAGCGAGACGTGCAGCGGGTAGCGGTCCGGTCGCTCCGCGGACCAGCGCCGGACGGCCGGGACCTCGACGTGCCAGGTGACGAGGCCGTCGAGCGGCGGTGCCATCCGGCGGTGGACGACGTCCCACGCGGGCTCGTCCTCGGCCGGCAGGAGGCCCGACGCGTGACGGAACATCAGGCGCTGATCGTCGCGGGTCCAGCCCTCGAGGCTCCGGGGGTCGATCGAGGTCGCGGCGGCCCGGGTGGTCTCGTCCGTGCCCTCGAGTGCCGCCTCGACCGTCCAGCCGGGTGGCAGCGCGAGACCCGGGAAGCCGACGGTCACGGTCAGGTCGAGCGTGCCGGTCGACAGGTCGTCGGCCAGGCCGGCATCGACCCGCACATCGGCGAGGTGGACCTCGCGGGTCGCGTACAGGTAGACCGGTCGCGTGATCCCGCCGTGCCACCACTGGTCCTGGTCCTCGACGAAGGTGGCGTCCGACCACTTGACCACGCGCAGGGTCAGGGTGTTGCTGCCCGGTCGCAGGCGGTCGGTCAGGTCGAACTCCGAGGCCAGGTGCGAATCCTTGCCGGTCCCGATCTCGTCGCCGTTCAGGCTCACGATGAGCACGCTCTCGACCGCGCCGACGTGCAGGACGATCCGCCGACCCGCCCACGCTGCCGGGATCTCGAGATCGCGCTGATAAACGCCCGTCGGGTTGAGCTCCGGAATGGTCGGCGGGCGGCCCTCGAACGGCATCTGCACATTCGTGTAGTGCGGCTTGTCCCAGGTCCCGGCCATCGTCCAGACGCTCGGGACATCCGCCTCGTCCCAATCGGGTCCGACTGCGCCGTCCGGCGTCTCGAGGAGCTGGAAGCGCCAGCGTCCGTCGAGCGGCAGGCGGTCGAGGTGCTCGACGCTGTGCATCGGCTGGCGACCGGTCCCCGTCACCTCGGGGAGAGTCCACGGTCGGGTCACCGGACGATTGTGGCACGGTCGGTCAGACTGGGGGCGATGGCCACGCCCGACCCCGTCATGCTCCGCGCGACCGGTCTGGGCCGGCGGTTCGGCGACCTGTGGGCGATCCGCGGGATGGACCTCGAGGTGTTCCGCGGCGAGGTGCTCGGCCTGCTCGGGCCGAACGGGGCGGGCAAGACCACGACGGTCCGGGTGCTGACCGCCCTCATCGAGCCGAGCGAGGGCCGCGCGTCGGTGGACGGCTTCGACGTCGTCGAGCACCCCGAGGAGGTTCGCGCCCGGATCGGCATCCTGACCGAGACGCCGGGCCTCTACGACAAGCTGTCGGCGACGGCCAACCTCGACTTCTTCGGGCGGCTGTACGGGCTGGACGCCACGACGCGGGCCGAGCGGATCGAGCGGTACCTGCGGCTGTTCTCGCTGTGGGACCGGCGCGACGACATCGCCGGCACGTTCAGCAAGGGCATGAAGCAGAAGCTGGCCATCGCCCGCGCCCTGCTCCACGACCCGGCGGTCGTCTTCCTCGACGAGCCGACGGCGGCGTTGGACCCGGAGGCGGCCTACGTCGTCCGCGAGGCGATCGAGGCGCTGCGTCGGTCCGGTCGGACGATCGTCCTCGCGACCCACAACCTCGTCGAGGCGGACCGTCTGTGCGACCGGGTGGCGTTCGTCCGGGGTGGGCTGCTGCGGATCGACTCGCCGGCCGGGCTGCGCGGGTCGATGGCCGCCGGGCGCGGCGTGGACGTCGGGCTGGCGAGCGCCGCGTCCGAGGCGCTCGTCACCGCGGCGCGCTCGGTGGCCGGCGTGGGCGGCGTGGAGGCCGTCGACCACCGGCTGGTCGTGGCCGCAGCCGACCCGGCCGCGATCACCCCGGACCTCGTGCGGTCGCTGGTCGCGGCCGGCGCCGACATCGTCGCGGTCCACGAGCACGCGACGACGCTCGAGGAGGTCTACTTCGAGGTCATGGGCGTCCGGCCCGACCAGGGCGAGGCCGTCTGATGCGCGGCCGCATCGTCACCACGGTCCTGCGCCGGGAATGGTCGGAGACGGTCCGCAACCGCCTCCTGATGTCGACCATCCTGATCCCGCCGGTGGTCCTGACGATCGCGCCGCTTGTCCTGGCCGGCGTCGTCGGGAACCGGGAGCTGCCGCCCCAGCTCGCGAGCTCGGTCCTGTCGCAGCGACCGGAATGGGCCGCGTTCAGCCCGTCCGAGCTGGCCGGGGCCTTCGCGGTCCAGCAGTTCCTGGCCTTCTTCCTGCTGATGCCGGCGTACATCCCGCTGTCGATCGCGACGTTCTCGATCATCGGCGAGAAGCAGGCCCGGACGCTGGAGCCCGTGCTCGCGACACCGATCCAGACGAGCGAGCTGCTGACCGGCAAGGCGATCGCCGCCCTGGTCCCGGGCGTGCTGGCCGGCTGGGTCACGTACCTCGCGTTCGTCGTGCTGGCGTCGATCGTCTACGGGCCGAACCTGCTCGGGGTCGTGACCGATCCGAGCTGGCTGGCCGGCGTGTTCATCCTCGGGCCGGCGGTGGGGCTGTCGTCGGTGGTCGCCGGCGTCGTGGTCAGCGCGCGGGTCAACGACCCACGCGTCGCGCAGCAGATCGGCGGCATCATCGTGGTCCCGATCATCGCCGTGACGCTGCTCCAGGCGACCGGCACGCTGCTGGTGGGCGCGCCCGGCTACATCCTGCTGGCCGTCATCGTGCTGGTGCTGAGCCTCCTCGGCCTGCGAGCCGGAGTCGCGCTGTTCGATCGGGAGGCGATCCTGACGCGCTGGCGGTGATCGGCGCCGGCCGTGCCGCGGCGCAGCGGGCTGCAACGGTTCTCGCCGGCCCAGGGTTCTGGATGTCGATGGGCGACCTGATGCTTGAAATCCGGCGCCGACGGCGTGCTCTTTCCCGTATGCCAATGGAGGCATACGCGGCGACAGTGGCGGCCCGAGGTCGTCGCGCGACCCCACCTGATGCTGCCATTGGCATCACGCCGATGGGTCTCCGCACCGACCCGAAAACAAGCATCAGCACCGTCGGGACGACCGGATTTTGGCCCATCCGCGTAGGCCAACGGCCGGTATGATGCCCCGATGAACGAACGGTCGAACCGGATCGACTGGCTGGTCTTCTTCGCGCTCGGCTTCATGTGGGGCTCGAGCTACCTGTTCATCAAGCTCGCCGTCGACGACTTCGGGACGTTCACCCTGGTGGCCCTCCGGCTCGTGGTCGGCGCGATCCTGCTGTGGACCGTGGTCCGGATCGCCAAGCAGCCCCTTCCGCGCGAACGCCGGATCTACGGCCACCTCCTGGTCATGGCCATCGTCAACATCACGATCCCGTTCCTGCTCATCACGTGGGCGGAGCAGTCGGTCGAGTCGTCGCTGGCGGCGATCCTGACCTCGCCCGTGCCGCTCTTCGCGATCGTGCTGTCGGCGATCTTCCTGGCCGACGAGCCGATCCGGGTCAACGGCATCATCGGGCTCATCGTCGGGTTCATCGGCGTGATCATCATCACCAGCCCGGGCCTGACCGGGGCCGGATCGTCGGTCACCGGCGAGCTGGCCCTCCTCGCGGCGGCGTTCAGCTACGCCTGTGGGGCGGTCTACTCACGACGCAACGTCCGCGGTCTCGCCCCGATGATCCCGGCCGTCTTCCAGGTCAGCTTCGCCGCGATCATCACCGGCGTCATCGCGCTGCTGTTCGAGCATCCCTGGACGGCCACGCCGGACGCGGAAGCGATCTTCTCGATCCTGTGGCTCGGGATCCTCGGGTCCGGTCTCGCCTACCTCGCGGTGTTCCGCCTGTTCCAGCACTGGGGCGCGACCCGGACGACGCTCGTCGCCTACCTCATCCCGGTCGTCGGGATCGTCCTCGGCTATCTCGTCCTGTCCGAGCCCGTCGACGCGCGGATCATCGTCGGGACCGCGCTGGTGATCGCGGGCGTCGGGCTGGTCAACAGCCGGTTCGGGCGCCGGCGGGTGTTCGGGCGGGTGCCACCGGTCGAGGCGGCCTAGGGCCCTGCCGGCCCTCAGTTCCCCACCGCCAGCAGCAACGCCCCGCCCACGATCAGCACGGACGCCCCGATCCGGCGGGTCGCCTCGGACCGGTCGCTTGCCTCGCCCATCCTGACCGAGCCCCAGGCCGCGGCGAAGACCGTCGCCGACTCGCGCAGCGGCGCCACGCCACTCAAGCGGCGCGACGCTGAGCGCGATGAGGATGCACAGGTAGGCCGCGAGCGTCAGCCAGCCGCCCACCGCGGCCCGGCGCGCCGCCTCCGGTCCGTAGCGGAGGAGGTCGCCGCCGGCCACGAACCGGACCCAGACCACGAGCACCACGGCGCACGTGACCCACAGGATCGCCGCATACGGGAACGGGTCGATCTGGCGTGTCCCAAGCCGGTCGATCGCGCTGTACGTCGCGATCATCACGCCGGTCGCGAGCGCGAAGAGCACGGCGCTGTCGGCGGCGGCCTTGCGCGCCTCGGCCGACCCGCTCCGGGCCATCGCGATGATCCGCCACGGTCGTTGCAGGACGAGGAACCCGATCAGCAGCAGCGCGACCCCGATCGAGCCGGCGACGCCAAGCCGCTCGCCGAACACGACGATCCCGATGAACACCGCCAGCAGCGGCGCCGTCCCGCGCGCCAATGGGTAGACGACGGAGAGGTCACCGCGTCGGTAGGCGGCCGACAACAGGATGAAGTAGGCCGCCTCCACGACCCCCGACGCGACCCCCAGGACGATCCCCTCGACCGGGAGCCGGACCTGGCCCTGCGCCCACCAGACGGCGATCCCGAGCGGCACGATGCCGACCGATGCCGCGAGCATCCCGATCGTGGCGGCCCGAAGCGGGTCGCCGGCCGTCTTGAGCCGGACGTTCCAGGCCAGGTGCAGCACGGCGGACACGACGACGAGAGCGATGACCCAGGGTTCCACCCCCGGACGTTACCTGCCGATATCGCGCCGCGTGAGGCCCCACGTGCAGACCGCCAGCCCGCCGACCGCCATGATCGTCGCGACGACGAGCCCGACCGGATCGAAGATGCCGGCCATCGGCTGGCCGAGGTGCTTGTAGATCGACAGGTCGAGGACCCACTGGGGCAGCTTCAGCGCCGCGCCGAGGGTATCGAGGAGCAGCGTCGCGACGATCAGGACGCCGGTCACGCCGGCAGCCAGAGACGATCGCACGAGGCCACCGACCGCGAGACCGACCCCGGTGAACGCGGCAGCAGCCAGGCCCAGGATGCCCACGCCCGCGACCGGGTCGACGACGTCGCCCCCCTGGAACACGACCGCGATGCCGATGAGGAGGGCGATGCACAGGGTCACGACGCCGATCGCGCCCATGACCCCGAGCCCGCTCCGAAACGCCCACGAGGCCCGCGATCGCGGCGTCGACAGGACGACCTCGAGGCGACGCCGCCCTTCATCGCCGGCCCAGCCGGCCAGGAACGTGGCACCCGACAGGCCGATGATGAACGAGCCGAAGCCGAAGAACGTCAGCTGGAGGACGGCCGACGGCTGGGTCAGGTCGAGGCCCGGGTAGACCGTCTCGATGAGGGCGGCGATCTGCGGCAGGTTGGCGATCATGTCGCTGAATGCGTCGGCTGATGCGACGATGAGGATCCCGTAGAGTCCGATGCCCAGACCCCAGGCGATGGCGACGCCCGTCCGGTCGGCGAGCTGTCGGGTGAACGGTCCCGCGATGCCGGCCGGGAGCGAGGGCAGCCGCAGCCACCCGACGTTGGCCACGCCGCCGAGATCGCGTCGCACGAACCCGACGACGCCGATCGCGAACAGCCCGATCGTGATGGCCGCGAGTGCCGCCACGGACGGCCAGTCGCTGACTCCCGCCATGGGCCGGTGGCCCTCCGTCCACCGAAAGAACGACAACGGCTTGAGGCTGTCGATCACCGGTGACAGCGAGGCGTAGCTGTAGATGAGGTAGCTCGCGAACAGAACGATGAGCCCGAACGCCATCGCGCGGGTGCGTCCGAGCCACGGCGCGGTCGCGAAAGCCACGCCCCCGACCGACAGCATCATCACTCCGTAGAGGGCGACCTGGCCGAGGGCCGCCGATGCGGGGATCTCGTCGCCGGGCAGTGAGCCGAAGGCCGTCCCGACGAACCAGATGGTCGATGCGAGCAGCAGCATGGCGAGCGTCACGGCCGTGACGTGGCCGGCCAGCTTCTCGAGCGCGATGGTCCGCCGGGCCTGTGGCGTTGACGCGAGCAGGTCGAGGCTGCCCTTTGCCGCCTCGCCCGCCAGCGTCCCGGACAGGGCGATGACGGGCCACAGGCCGAGCAGGACCGGCAGCGTGTTGCCGACCCGCCAGGACAGGAAGCCACCCATCGTCTCGAGGTTGATCGGCTGCCCGAGGAGGCCGCGCAGGGCGGGCGGCAGCGAGGTCAGACCGGCGATGAACGCGCGGCGCAGCTCGACCGTCGAGAACTCCGGCGCGAACCCGTATGGCGCTCCGGTCCCGATCATGAACAGCGACGCGATCCCGCCGACGAGCAGCGCGGCCCGCCAGCTGTCGCGGACGGTCTTGCCGTAGATCGTGCCGAGCCCGGCGATCCGCGACCACGGCCCGGGCCGGCTGAGCGTCCGCTCGGCGGCGGACGTGGTCACGACGCTGGTCCGACGAGGTCGACCGGGTGCTCGCCGTACTGGGCGAGGAAGACGTCCTCGAGGTTCGGCTCGCGGCTCACGACGTCCACGAGGCCGTGGGGCGCAGCCGCCGCGAGGACGGCGCCGATCGGGCCGCTGACCCGCATCGACACCGTGTCGCCGGTCGCCACCACGTCCTGGACGCCCGGGATCGATTCGAAGATGGCCGGCGCCACCGGGGTCCCGAAGCTCAGCTCGACGTGATGGAAGGCGAGCCGGCGGATGGCCTCGATCGAGTCGACCTGGACCAGCCGTCCCTCGCGGATGATCGCCACCCGGTCGCAGGTCCGGTCGACCTCGTCGATGATGTGGCTCGACAGGAAGATCGTGCGGCCGGCCTCGCGCGCCTCCCGGACGATGCCGAAGAACGTCTGCTGGACCAGCGGATCCAGCCCGGACGTCGGCTCGTCCAGGATCAGCAGGTCGGGCCGGTGCTGGAGCGCGACGATCAGCCCGACCTTCTGCTTGTTGCCCTTGGAGTACTCCTTGAAGCGGCGGCTCGGGTCGAGGTCCAGCCGCTCGACGAGCTCCGCGACGTACGCCTTGTCCACGCCGCCGCGGAGGTTCCCGAAGTACGTGATCGTCTGGGCGCCGGTCAACCGGTCGTACAGGTCGAACTCGCCGGGCAGGTAGCCGATCCGACGGTGGATCGCGACCGGGTCCGCCGTCGTCTCGATGCCGAACACCTCGGCCCGTCCCGACGTCGGCCGGATCAGGTCGAGCAGGATCCGCATGGTGGTGGTCTTGCCGGCCCCGTTGGGCCCGAGGAACCCGAAGATCTCGCCCTCGGCCACCTCGAGGTCGAGCTCGGTGATCCCGCGATGGACCCCATAGGCCTTGGTCAGTCGCTCGGTTCGGATGACGGGCGGCATGCTTCTCCCTCCGGGTCAGACACTACCCGAATCGGGTCAGTCCCAACCGTGCTGGCGGCGCGCTTCGCTGCCCGATCGGTCGCTGAACGGCAGACGCCGATCGGTCAGCACCACCGCGACGGCCGTGGTGAGCGGCACGGCCGCGACGATGCCGATGCTGCCGACGATGGCGCGCACGAACTCGACCGCGACGATCTCCATCGACGCCGTCAGGAGCGGGCTCTGGCGGCCCGCGGCGAACAGCACGATGAGTGGCAGGGACGCGCCGACGTAGGCCAGGACGAGGGTGTTGACGGTGGCGGCGATGTGCGATCGGCCGACGTTCAGGGACCGGCGGGCCAGCCCCATCCGGCTGAGCGACGGGCTGGTGTCGTGGAGCTCCGCCACCGTGGCCGCCTGGGTCACGGTCACGTCGTCGAGGATGCCGAGGGCGCCGAAGATGATCGCGGCCAGGAAGAGGCCGCCGATGTCGATGTTGCCCAGGCCCGCCGCCTGCAGGTAGCCCACCTCCTCCGAGCCGTGGAACGTCGTGAACCGGGCCAGCCCGTCGAACACCACCGCGAGGAGCGCCACCAGCGCCAGCGAGGCGAACGTCCCGATGACCGCGGCCACGGTCCGGGTGTGGGCGCCCTCGGTCAGCAGCAGGGTCACGATGGTCACCCCGGTCGCCGCCGCGATCGCGACCCAGACGGGGTCTCGCCCGGCGATGATCAGCGGGACCACGATCTTGATGATCACGGCCAGCGTGAGGGCGAGGGCGATCAGCGAGCGAACGCCGCGCCAGCCACCGACGACCGTCACGGCGACGGCGAACAGGATGAGCAGCAGCGTCAGGGCCGGGATCCGGTACAGGTCGGCGACGGCGATGAACGTCGAATCGGGATCGGTCGAGGCGTTCACGATGACCTCGTCCCCGACCTGGTAGCGCGGCAGCGCCTCCGCGCCCGAGGGCCCCTGGAGGTGGCCATCGACGGTCTGCCCCTGGAGCGCCCCGTCGAGCACGACGATCCGGACGTCCGGATCGGTCGGGTCGCCGGTGGGGGGCAGGAACTCCACGATCCGGCCGCGGTACACCTCGACCGGCACCGGCTGGGTCGGGGCCGGGGTCAGATCGGGCACCAGGAACCCGATCACGAGCAGCAGGACGAGCCCTGCGACGAGCGCGACAGCGTTGCGACGCAGACCCTCGAACGGGATGTCCGAGGGTTCGTTCGGTCCGCCGATCCGCGCCGGATCGACGGTCACGTGGCGGGGTTCGACGAACGCTGGGCCGCCTCGGCCCGCTCCTTCAGGACGCGGAGATGCGCCTCGACCCGGCTGGCCAGCGAGGCCCGGCCGAGCCGGACGAGGAAGCCCGTCCAGCGATCGAACGGCTCGAACGTGGCGGCGTGGATGACCCGCGTGCCGCCCGCGACCGGCTCCAGCCGCCAGCTCCACTCGCTGTCGAAGCCGGATGCCGTGACCCGGACCCGGAAGCGCGAATCGGGTCGCGCCTCGAGGCTCTCGACCTGCGCCACGTCACGCAGCAGTCCGAGCCGCGCCCGTGCCGAGCGGGTCGTCGCGGCGGCCGGCCAGGGCGGCGCGGCCGGACCGAGTCGGAGCTCCGGGAAGAGGGCTGTCGTTGCCGCCGGATCGTGCAGCGTCGCCCACACCGTGCGTGGCGTGGCGTGGACGAAGACGCGCCGTTCGACCGTCCCATCGTCCGAGGCGAGGCCGTCCGATCCCCTGCCGTGCGTCCCATCGGTGCCCACCGCCATCGTCAGCCGCCGATCGGATGCCAGACCGTCTTCATCTCGAGGAAGGCGGCGATCCATTCGGGGCGCTCGGCGGCGGCGTCATCGAGCCAGTCGAAGCGCCCCTCGGCGACCTTGGTCGAACGGCGCGACAGGCGCTTGATGTCCTCGGCCGCGCTCAGCTCGGTCTCCGTGCGGAGCTCGTCGGGGACGCCCCACGTGTCGAGGGCGTCCACGTCCGCGTGCGCGGCCAGGACCGGCACCAGCTCTTTGCGATACCCGGTCAGGACGTTCACGACGCCGCCCGGGACGTCGGACGTGGCGAGAACCTCGGTCAAAGTCACGGCCGGCAGGGGCCGGCGCTCGCTCGCGAGGAGCACGACCACATTGCCCGTCACGAGGGGCGGCGCGAGCCGGCTGACGAGGCCGAGCAGCGACGAGGTCTCGGGTGCGACGACGCCCACGACGCCGGTCGGCTCCGGGATCGTGAAGTTGAAGTACGGCGCCGCGACCGGGTTCGACGAGCCGAGGACCTGGCCGATCTTGTCGGCCCAGCCCGCGTACCAGACCCAGCGGTCGATGGCCCGGTCCACGGCGGTGCGAGCGGCGGCGGGCCGGAGACCCTCGGCAGCCTCGACCTCGGCGGCGAACTGCTCGCGCCGGCCCTCCATCAGCTCCGCCACCCGGTAGAGGACCTGGCCGCGGTTCATCGCGGTCCGAGCCGCCCAGCCCGGGAAGGCGCCACGTGCCGCCCGGACCGCGTCGCGGACGTCCTTGCGCGACGCGCGACAGGCGTTGGCGAGAGGCGTCCCGTCCGCAGCCGAGACGAGGTACGAACGGCCGCTCTCGGTTCGCGGGAACGCACCCCCGATGTACAGCTTGTAGGTCTTACGGACGTCGATCCGGGTCGCGGCCGGCGCCGAGGCACTTGGCACCACGCTCTGCCGCGTCCCGTTCCGCGCCGCCATCAGCGGTCCTCCAGCCGGACGTAGGCGTGCAGGCCGTGCATGCCGCCCTCGCGTCCGAAGCCCGATTCCTTGTAGCCGCCGAACGGCGAGGTCGGGTCGAACCGGTTGAACGTGTTGGCCCAGACCACGCCGGCGCGCATCTTCTGGACCATCTCGAGGATCCGCGAGCCCTTGTCGGTCCAGATCCCGGCCGACAGCCCGTAGACCGTGTTGTTGGCCTTCTCGACCGCCTCGTCCGGGGTCCGGAACGTGAGCACCGAGAGGACCGGCCCGAAGATCTCCTCGCGCGCGATCCGGTGGCTCTGGGCGACGTTGGTGAAGAGCGTCGGGCGGAAGAAGTAGCCCCGGTCGGGCAGGTCGCAGGCGGGCTGGTACATCTCCGCGCCCTCGGCCACGCCGGACGCCACGAGCTCGGTGATCTTCTCGAGCTGGCTGCGCGAGTTGATCGCCCCGACGTCGGTGTTCTTGTCGAGCGGGTCGCCGACCCGGATCGTCGACAGCCGGTCCTTGAGCTTCTCGACCAGCGGCTCGACGATCGATTCCTGGGCGAGCAGGCGCGACCCGGCGCAGCACACCTCGCCCTGGTTGAAGTAGATGCCGTTGACGATGCCCTCGACGGCCTGGTCGAGCGGCGCGTCGTCGAAGACGATGTTGGCGGCCTTGCCGCCGAGCTCGAGGGTGAGCGCCTTGTCCGTGCCCGCGACGCCCTTGGCGATCCGCTTGCCGATCTCGGTCGACCCGGTGAACGCGACCTTGTCGACGCCCTTGTGGGTCACCAGCGCCATCCCGGTCTCGCCCGGGCCCGTGACGATGTTGACGACGCCGGGCGGCAGGTCGGCCTGGCGGCACACGTCTGCGAAGAGGAGCGCGGACAGGGGCGTCGTGGAGGCGGGCTTGAGCACGACCGTGTTGCCCGCGGCGAGGGCGGGCGCGATCTTCCAGGCGAGCATCAGCAGCGGGAAGTTCCACGGGATGATCTGCGCGGCGACGCCGAGCGGCCGGGCGACCCGGCCCGGGAACGCGTACTCGAGCTTGTCCGCCCAGCCGGCGTAGTACCAGAAGTGGGCCGCCGCGAGCGGGACGTCGACGTCGCGGCTCTCCTTGATCGGCTTGCCGGAGTCCATCGATTCGAGGACGGCGAACTCGCGGCTGCGCTCCTGGAGGATCCGCGCGATCCGGAACAGGTACTTGGCGCGCTCGCGGCCCGGGAGCGTGCCCCACGAGCGGGTCTGGGCCCGGCGCGCGGCGCGGACCGCCTTGTCCGCATCGGCCGGCGTGCCCTTGGCGACCAGGGCCATCGTCTCTTCCGTGGCGGGGTTGACCGTGGCGAACGTGCCGCCGCCCTCGGCCGCCACGTCGCGGCCACCGATGAACAGCCCGTAGCGCTCCTTGATCGTGACGATGTCGCGCGCCTCGGGTGCCGGCGCGTACTCCCACGGGATCGCCTGGCCGTCGCCCAGGCCCCAGCTCGACGGCGAGCCGCCGTTCGACGAGACGAGGCTGGTGGTCGTGTCGGTGGCCATGCTCGCCATTATGTCACTCGGTCCGGACGGTGCTTCCCGCACGGCCCGAGCGGGAGATTCGTACCAGCCTCGCGGTGACCACAGGTCGGGACGATACGGCCGGGACTTGCCATATCCTCCCAACATGCGTATCCGCGTCCTCCTCTCCGGCCTGCTCCTGGCCGGGGTCCTCGCCGGTTGCGGCGTGCTCGGCAAGGCCGCGCCCTCGACGGTGGCGACCGGTCCGTGGTCGACGGTGGCCGCCGCGCCGATCGAGCTGACCGAGGTGGCGGTCGCCGTCCACAACGGCCGGATCTGGGTCGCCGGCGGCTTGCGGCCGGACGGGACCGCGAGCGTCGCCGTCCTCGTGTTCGACCCGGTGACCGGCAAGTGGTCGACCGGCCCGACTCTCCGCGCCGCGGTCCACCATGCGGCGCTCGTCTCGACGCCGACCGGGCTGGTGCTCATCGGGGGCTACGTCGGCGACACCATGACGGTCCCGACCAACGCGGTCCGGCGGCTCGACGATGGCGCGAAAGCGTGGGTGGACGGGGTGCCGCTGCCCGAGGCGCGCGCCGCAGGCGGTGCGGCGTACGACGGCAAGCGGATCGTGTACGCGGGCGGGGTCAAGGCGGATGGCGTCGCGAGCGAGGTCTTCGCGTTCGCGCCCGGCGATGGAGCGTGGACGCCCGCCGGGCGCCTGCCCACGGCCCGGGAGCACCTGGCCGTCACGACCGACGGCGCCGGCAAGACGTTCGTGCTCGGCGGACGGGTCGGTGGCCTCGACAAGAACCTGGGCATCGTCGACGTCATCGAGAGCACCGGCGACGTGCACACGATCGGCGAGCTGCCGACGGCACGCGGTGGTGTCGGGGCGTTCTGGTGGCCGGCGTTGGGCGCGTGCCTGGCCGGCGGCGAGTCACCCGGCGGCACCAACCCGCAGGTCGAGTGCATCGCCCCCGACGGGACCCTCAGCAAGCTGCCGGATCTCGGCGTGGCGCGTCACGGGGTCGGTGCCGGGGTGATCGACGGCGCGGCCTACGTCGTGCTCGGCGGGCGCCAGCCGGGCCTGTTCGCGAGCGACGTGACCGAGAAGATCACGCTGCCCTGACCGCTCAGCAGCGGTACCGCGCGATCGGGTAGGACGGCTCGCAGTACCGGATGTGGAGGTGGTCGTCGTGACCGCTGTACCACGTCGTGAGGCCCTCGCGGATGAGGACCGGGTCGTTGAAGTAGATGAGCTTGACGTGGCCGGGTGCGGCCGCCCGGATCATCTTGATCAGGGTCCGGGTGGCGGCCCGGTCGTACGACGCGAACCGCCAGTTCGTGCCCCACGTGCACTGGTTCTCCGCGTCCCGGATCGGGCGGACGTCGACGTCGAGACCGACCTCGTGGGTCGCGTGGACCGGGATGTTGCCGCCGTGCTCGTAGCTGGCGTCGCCCACGGAGACCCGCCCCTGGTGGGTCGCCGCGAAGGCCTTCGACGCCGCCTCGAGCTGGCCGATCGCGGCGCCGGTCGCCCAGTTCGCCTTGCCGTTGCCGACGCTGTAGTCGCACAGGTTGGCCGAGGCGCTGAACGACGGGTAGTCGTAGTGCCAGATCAGCTTTCGCCAGGTCACCGCGCCGACGTTCCCGTGCGGCGTCATGCGGACGTGCCGCTGGAAGGCGATGACCGCGTTGCGGGTCGCGGTCCCGAAGATGCCGTTGACCGTCAGACCGGCCCGGCGCTTCTCGTTGAGCTCGCGCTGGACGACCTTGACCGCCTCACCGGTCGCGCCCGGATGGAGCCCGACGATGAGCTTCGCCCAGGTGGTGTCGCGGACGATCCCCGTGGCGCTCAAGCCCTTGGATGTCTGGAACGCCTTGACCGCGTCGCGGGTGGTGGCGCCGAAGATGCCGTCGACCGCGATCGTGCTTCCGTGCGCCCGGAGGAGGCCCTGGATGGCCCGGACGTCGGCGCCGCGGTTGCCCAGGCTCTGGTTCGGGAAGGCGGCGGTCGAGGGGCCGGCGGCCGCGGTCCCGGGAGCCATGGCGGCCAGCGCGAGCAGGGCGAAGGCGATCGGCAGGAGGCGGCGGGCAGCATGCGTCATGACCGACAGCCTAGCGAACGGCGGGCCGGCGCGGGGGCCAGCCGAGCTCGTCGCGGCGGGGCGGATCGGCCCCGGCGCGAGAGCAGGTGACGGCGGCCACTTCGACGGCGAGCCGGACCGCCGCGTCGACGAGATCCGGATCGGCGAGAGCCGCCCGGCCGAGTCCGAGCTCCACCCACCGAGCGAGGAACGCGCCACCGAAGGCGTCCCCGGCACCGACCGTATCGACCACGGCGACCGCCGGCACGGGGATCTCGAGGATCCGGTCCGGCATGACCGCGATGACCGGACGCCGGCCGTCGGTCACGAGCACGAGCGCCGGCCCACGTTCGACGAGGCCACGGGCTGCAGCGACCGGCGCCGCGGCCGGCGCGATGTATGCGAGGTCGTCCACGCTGGCCTTGACGACGTCGCTGCGGGAGACGATCGCCCCGAATCGGTCGAGGTAGGCCGCCCGGTCGGTGATGACGCCCGGCCGGCAGTTCGGATCGAGCATCGTGACCGTCCCGGCCGGAACGGCCGGCATCGCGTCCGCGATCGCGGCGGCCATCGGCTCCAGCACGAGGCCGAGCGTGCCGACGTGGAACGCGGCGGGGTGGGACGCGAGGGCGTCGCGCACCGCACCGGCCGACAGCCGCGGCGCGGACGTGCCCTCGGTGTGGAACCGGTAGACGGCCCCGCCATCCGCGTCCAGGTCCGCGACGGCCAGCGTCGTCGGCGCGTCGGTCGCCTCGGTCATCGCCAGGTCGACGCCGTCGCCGGCCAGGGCGTCGCGCAGCCGCGCGCCGAACCGGTCGGTCGACAGGCAGCCGAGGAACGCGACCTCGCCACCGAGCCGGCCGATCGTCCGCGCCGTGTTGAACGGACCGCCCCCGGGCGTGGCGGACACCGGCCCATCCGGCCGGACCAGGAGGTCGATGAGGGCCTCACCAGCGACGACGATCATGGTCCGGATGGTACTGGCCGTCGTACCCTGCCAGCGATGGACCGCCGCACCGATGCCGTGGAGCTGCTCGACGGCCCGCTGGACGACCCCGCGGCTCTGGTCGGCAACCTGCGCGACCTGCGCCGGGTCAACCGCTGGCTCGACGGCGTGTCGCTCAGCGCGGGCGCGATCGATGCCCTGGCCGCCCATCGCCACGAGGTGACCCTGATCGACGTCGGGACCGGTGGGCGCGGACATCCCGCTGGCGCTCCTGGCCCGGGCGACGGCGCGGGCGCGGGGCCTGTCGATCGTCGCCATCGACAGCCGGCCGGAGGTCCTCGCCGCGGCCGTCCTCGCCACACCCGAGCTCGCGGTCACCGACGGGATCGAGCTCCACGTCGGCGACGGCCGGTCACTCCCCTTTCCCGATCGATCGTTCGACGTCGCCCACACCTCGATGGTCATCCATCACTGCACCCCGGCCGAGGCGATCACCTTGATGCGCGAGATGGGCCGGGTCGCGCGGCTCGGCGTGGTCGTCAACGATCTCGATCGCCGGTGGTTCGGCTGGATCGGCGCCTGGCTGCTCGCGCACCTCCTGACGAGCAACCGGTATACGCGACGGGACGCGCCGCTCTCGGTCCGGCGGTCGTACACGGCGAACGAGATGACCGAGATGCTCCGGGAGGCGGGCCTGACGCCCGTCCGCCGCCTTCGCGGGGCCTTCGGCCAGCGGTACGCGATCGCGGCGCTGCCGACGGCAGAGGGCGCGGACGGGGATGGGCCGCCAGACCCGATCGGGGCCGAGGGATGACCGGTGCCGCGGAGCGTGTCGAGGTCGCGATCGTCGGCGGTGGGCCGGCCGGCGCCGTGCTCGCGGCGCCGGCTCGCGAGCGCCGGCCTGGAGGTCGTCGTCTTCGAGCGCTCGCCGGCCTGGCACTGGCGCGCGGGCGGTGTGTTCGCCTCGCCCGCGGCGGTCGCGGCGCTCGGGCGGGCGGGTCTCGATCCGGCCGTCCTGGCCGAGGTCGCGCGGCCGATCCCGGCGATGCGCGTCGAGCCGCCGGGCGGGACCGCGTTCCGCCTCACCTACGGCACCGAGACCGGCGGGCCGCCCGCCGTCGGGTTCGACCGCTCGCGGCTGGATCCGCTCCTGCTCGCGCGGGCGGCCGCCGGCGGCGCCGAGGTCCGGGCCGGCTGGACGGTCACTGCGACCGAGCCGTCGGGCGGCCGCCTCGAGGTGCGCGATCCGGGCGGACGGTCGCTCGTCATCCGCGCGTCGGTCGTGGTCGGTGCGGACGGGCCGCACTCGGTCGTGGCCCGTGGCGCCGGGGTCGCCCGGCCGGTGCGGCTCGACCCGCGGATCGGTCTGACCTATCACCTCGCCGACGGCGACCCGACGGCCTGCCGCGACGCCCGGATGCGGATCCTGCGCGACGGCTACGTCGGGATCGCGCCCGTGCCGGGCGGGCGGGTCAACGTCGGGATCGTGCTCGGCCGGTCGTGGCGCCCTGCGCTGGCCCGGGACGGTGCGCGCGCCGTCGTGGATTCGATCGTGGCCGCGATCCCGCCGACGGCCGACGACGCCGCCACCTGGCGCGCCGGCCCGCCGCTCGACGCCGTCGCGGGCGCGTCACCACTCGGCCACCGGGTCACCCGACGCGCGGGTCACGGCTGGCTGCTCGTCGGCGACGCGGCGGGCTTCCTGGACCCGTTCACGGGCGAGGGCCTCCATCGGGCGCTGGTCTCTGCCGAGCTCGCGGCCGGCGCGATCCTGGCGGGCCGGCGTGGTGGCCACGCCGCCGGCACGGCGCCCTTCGCCGCGTACGAGCGGGCGATGCAGCGCCGGTTCCTGGCCAAGGACGGGGTGTCGTGGCTCGTCCAGGCCTTCCTCGGCCGCCCGGCCCTGTTCGATTACGCCGCCCGGCGGGTCGCCGCGCGGCCGGCCGTCCGTGCGACCATGGGTCTCGTGATGGGCGACCTCGTTCCGGCCGGCCGCGCGCTCGACCCGCGCTTCCTTGCCGCGCTCCTCGCGCCATGACCGGCGACGGACGGACGCGTGTCGGGGCCTATGCGATCTGCCTCGACGAGTCCGGCCGGATCCTGCTGTGCCGGATCGCGCCCGCGGTCAAGCCGGGCGAGTTCTGGACGCTGCCCGGTGGCGGCCTCGAGTTCGGCGAACGCCCGGCGGTGGCCGTGCTGCGGGAGCTGACCGAGGAGAGCGGCTACACGGGCGAGATCATCGCGCTGGCCGATGTGTCGGATCGGCTGTTCCCGGGTCCGGTCGACGGCCTCGAGGGCCGGATGCACGCGATCCGGATCGTGTACCGCGTCCGGATCGTCGGTGGCACGCTGCGCGACGAGGTCGACGGCTCCACCGACACGTGCGCCTGGTTCACGCCCCAGGCAGCGGCCCGCCTTCACCTCGCGGAGCTTGCCCGGCGGGCGCTCCGGTCGATCGCGGCCGACCGCACGGCGGCGATGGCGCGCTCGGTCGCCGCGGAGACGCCGACCGCCGACCCGGCCGGCTGAGGCACCGCCGATGCACAGCACGATCATGCTCGACATCGCCGCCCCGGCCGACCTCGTCTTCGACCTTGCCCGTGACCCGCGCCGGTGGGAGCGGCTGCTCCCCCACTACGCGCGCTCGCACGCAATCGAGGTCCGGGCGGACGCCGTCGTGATCGACTTCGTGGCCCGCCGGCCGTTCCCGCTCGTGGGCGTCCTGGGGCTCGGCCTGCCGGTGGCGTGGCGCGCCCGCACGTGGAGCGAGCCGGCGTCCCGGCAACTGCGTTTCGTCCACGTCGCCGGGGCCACCCGAGGGATGGACGTGACGTGGCGGATCGAGACGCGCGGGCCGCGGGCGTGTCGCGTGGCGATCGACCACGACTTCCGGCCGCGCGTCGCGCTGTTCGCGTCGTTCGTCGACCGAGCGTTCACCCGTCCGATCGCCGGCCGGACGCTGGGAACGTTCCGTGCCCTGGCCGAAGCCCTCGCCGACGACCGACGATCCGATCCCTCGCCCGAGACGGAGAGATCGGCATGACCGAGCGGCGACGGATCTGGATCACCGGGATCGGTGTGATCACCGCGATCGGCACGGGCAAGGAGGCGTTCCGGGCCGGGCTCCGGGCCGGCCGGTCGCCGGTCACCCGGATCGACCGCTTCGATCCGTCCGAGTTCCGGTCGCAGGTCGCCGCGCAGGTCGACGACTTCGATCCCCTGGCCTGGATGCCGCCCAAGATCGCCCGGCAGCTCGACCGGTTCAGCCAGTTCGGCCTGGTCGCCGGGCGGCTCGCCCTGGACGACGCGGGCCTGACGCCCGGCGAGCGCGGCGGGGCGCACCCGCAGCGGATCGGGATCTACCTGGGTTCGGCGCTCGGCGGCATCGCCTACGCCGAGTCGCAGCACGAGCGCTACCTCGAGAAGGGCATCCGCCAGGTGGCCCCGAACCTGGCGCTCGCGGTCTTCGGCGGGGCTGCCCCGGCCAACCTCGGCATCGCGCTGGACGTCCGCGGGCCGATCCTGTCGACGGCGAACTCGTGCGCGTCGGGTGCCGTCGCGCTCGGTGAGGCGCTCGGGGACCTGCGCGAGGGACGGATCGACGCGGCGATCGCCGGCGGCGTCGAGATCCCGCTCAGCCCGCTCGCCTTCGGGGCGTTCGACATCATCCGGGCCCTCTCGGCCGGCCACAACGACGCGCCGGGCACGGCGGCACGTCCGTTCGACGTGGGCCGGGACGGCTTCGTCATGGGCGAGGGCGCGGCCCTCCTGGTCCTCGAGACCGCGGAGGCGGCCGCGTCACGGGGCGCGATCCCGTACGCCGAGCTGATGGGCTACGGCGCGACATCCGACGCTCATCACATGGTCCAGCCGCGCGCCGACGGGACCGAGGCCGCCCGCGCGGCCACCATCGCGCTCGACGACGCCGGCGTGGAGCCAGACGCGATCGACTACGTCAACGCGCACGCCTCCTCGACCCCGATCGGGGACATCGCGGAGGCGCGGGCGATCGCCCTCGCCCTGGGCGACCGGGCAGCCGGCGTGCCGGTCAGCGGCACCAAGGCGCTGTACGGCCACCCGCTCGGGGCGTCCGGCGCGATCGAGGCCGCGATCTGCGCCCTGACCATCCGTGACGGCTGGGCGCCGGCGTCGGTCAACCTCGCCGAGCCCGACCCGGAGATCGCGGCGTTGCTGCCCGGCCTGCTCCGTGATGGCCGCGACGGCGCCTACCGGCGCGTGCTGTCGACTTCGTTCGGGTTCGGCGGCCTCAACGCCTCGCTGGTCTTCGGCGCCGTCGGCGGCTGATGCTTGATCTCGGCGCCGAGGACGTCTTTCCGGCTGGTATGCCAATGGCGGCATCAGACGGGCTAGCGCGCCGCGATCGAGCCTCACCGCGGCGACCGAGACACCCGACGATATGCCGCCATCGGCATCACCGCGGACGGTGACCCGAGGCGGCCAGATCAAGCATCACCGGCACCAGGCCGGCGGCCCGATCCGCGGGCCAGTGATCAGCGAGGCCGGACGCGACCCGGCAGTGCTCCGCTCGGGGCAGCGCCCGCGGCTGGGACCGCAGCCGGCACCGGCATCGCTCCCACCTCGCGCGGTCGCAGCACGCCCCGGTCCAGCCCGTTGCGCCGCATCCAGACGAGGGCGCCGGCCCCGACGAGGGCTGACAGCACGCCGCCGACCGCGAGCGAGACGGCCACCCCGAAGACCGAGGCGAGCCCGCCCATGACCGGCCCGCCGATGGGGGTCGATCCGGCGAAGACCGTCGTGTAGACGCTCATGACCCGGCCACGCAGTCCGTCGGGCACGGCCAGCTGCATCGTCGTGTTGGCGGTCGTGGCCATGAGGATCCCGCCGAACCCGACGGCGACCATCAGCAGCAACGAGGTCGGGAAGGACCGCGACGCGCCCAGGGCGATCTCGCCGATGCCCAGGATGAGCGCGCCGTAGCCGATCCGGCGGATCCGGGTCCCGTTGCCGAACGCGAGCCACAGCGCCGCCAGCAGCGAGCCGACGCCGGATGCCGCCATCAGGAAGCCGTACCCGGCGGCGTCGCTGTTCAGCACGCCCTCGGCGTACGGCGGGATGATGACCGTGAAGTTGAGGCCGAACGTCCCGACCAGGCCGACCACCAGGACGGCGATGAGGACCACCGGGGTCGTCCGGACGTAGCCGAGACCCTCGCGCAGCTGGGTCATGACCGCACCGAACGACTCGGGTCGCTCGATGCGGGCGGCCGGGTGGAGCTCGGACTCGCGCATCGCCAGCAGTGCGGCGATCACGGCCAGGAAGCTGACGGCATCGATCACGAAGGCCGCGGCCACGCCGACCGCCCCGATGACCGAGACCGGCGACGGCCGGGCCGATGACCCGGGCGCTGTTGAACATCGCCGAGTTGAGGGCGACCGCGTTGCCGATGTCCTCGCGCCCGACCATCTCGACCGCGAAGGACTGGCGGACCGGCATGTCGACGGCGTTGACCGTCCCGATGCACAGGGCCAGCACGATGAGGAACGGGATCGATGCGAACCCGGTGATCGCGACGACGGCCAGTGTGATCGACAGGCACATCTTGATCGCCTGGGTCGCGATCAGGGTCTGACGCTTGGGCAGGTTGTCGGCGAGGACGCCGGCGAACAGGCCGAACACGAGGACCGGGATGAACTGGGCGGCCGCGACCACCCCCAGCCACAACGGGTCGTGGGTCAGCATCAGCACCAGCCAGGCCTGCGCGACCGACTGCATCCAGGTGCCGATCAGGGAGATCGCCTGGCCGCCGAAGAACAGCCGGTAGTTCCGGTGATGGAACGCAGTCATGCCGCGCTGCATGGAGGTCATGCCGCGACCTGCGACGGGACCGTCGCCTCGTCGAACGCGCTGGTGACCCCGAGCACGATCCAGCGATAGCGATCGCGCGTCTCGCCGGCGATGGCGTGGAGGCCGGCCTTCGTCCCGGTGCCATTCATCGGCGCGTCTCGGCGCCCGTCTCGCCGGGGACGTCCTCCAGGTCGGCCAGGTGGCCGCGGACGCGGGCCAGCCGGGCCTGCGCCTCGTCGATCATGATCGCCAGCCGTGCCGCCTTGGCATCGAGCAATGCGACCTGGCGCAGGATCCGCTCCTCCGCCTCGTGGAGGTACCGACGGCGCTCGACCGGGTCGGTCGTCGCGCGCAGCCGCGCGCGGTTCCGCTCCCGCGCGGCTTCGTCCTCGAGGAGCTGGCGGATCTGCGCCAGCGAGAAGCCGGCGTCGTCGCGCAGGTCGCGGATGAACCGCAGGCGATCCAGGTCGGACGCGTCGTACAGCCGGTAGTCGCCATCGGACCGGGCGGCCGGTGCGAGGAGTCCGACTTCTTCGTAGTACCGGATCGTCCGGGTCGTCAGGCCGATCTCGGCCGCGACCTCGTTGATGCGAAGCAGGCGGGCGGGCGTGGGGGCAGGGGGTGTCGGGGTGTGGGGCATCTCCCCGATATCATACCAGAACCTTCACGTTTACGTAAAGGTCATGCTCGGCGGGAGGCCGGCCGCTTTCCGGTCCCCCGACCCGCCTCAGCGGGTGCGGGCTGCGCCCGGCATCGTCCCGCCGGTGGCTGCGCCCACCGAACCGCCCGGCACGATCTCCAGGGAGTGCCGGCGCCCCCACGCCAGGGCCGCGACGCCGATCAGCAGCGACAACGCACCGCCGAGCGCGATCGCGAACGGGACGCCCGCCGCCGACGCCACGGCACCCATGGTCAGCCCGCCGAGCGGCACGGAGACGCTGAAGGCCGTCGTGTAGACGCTCATGACCCGGCCGCGCAGCTGATCGGGGACCGCCAGCTGGATGGTCGTGTTGCCGGTCGCCGCCATCAGGATCGACCCGAAGCCGATGAGGACCATCAGCCCGAGCGCGATCGCGAAGTTCCGGTCGACGGCCAGGAGGACGGACGAGACGCCGAGCAGCATCGCGCCGGTCGCCAGGCGGATCGGGCGCGGCCGGCCACCGAACACCAGCCGCATCGCCGCCAGCAGCGAGCCGATCCCCGACGCCGCCATCAGGAAGCCGTAGCCGGAGGCGTCACTCTGGAGGACTCCCTCGGCGAACGCGGGGATGAGGACCGTGAAGTTCATGCCGACCGTTGCCACGGTGGCGACCACGACGACGGCCAGCAGCACGACCTCGGTCCGGCGCACGTACGCCAAACCCTCGGCCAGGTTGTCGATCACGGCGCGGACGGAGGTCGGTCGCTCGATGCGGACCAGCGTGTGGAAGGACTCCTCGTCCATGAGCTTGAGGCCGACGATGACCGCCAGGAAGCTCAGCGCGTTGATGACGAACGCCGGGCCGACCCCGAACGCGGCGATGGCCAGGCCGGCAAGGGCCGGGCCGATGACCCGCGCGCCGTTGAACATCGCCGAGTTGAGCGCGACCGCCGGGCTCACGTCATCGTGCCCGACGAGCTCCACCGAGAACGCCTGCCGCACGGGCATGTCGACGGCGTTGGCGATGCCCAGCAGGAACGCCAGGACCAGGATCATCCAGACCTGGACGACGTTGGTGATGGTCAGCACCGCCAGGATCGCGGCCAGGATCATCATCGCGGTCTGGACCCAGAGCAGGACGCGGCGCTTCGGGAACGCATCCGCGGCGACGCCGGCGAACAGCCCCAGGATGATGACCGGGAGGAACTGGGCCGCGGCAACGATGCCCAGCCAGATGGGATCGTGGGTCAGCTCCAGGACGAGCCACGCCTGGGCGACCTGCTGCATCCAGGTTCCGACGAGCGAGACGGCCTGGCCGGCGAAGAAGAGCCGGTAGTTGCGGTGACGGAAGGGGCTCATCCCGTTCGACTCGGCGAGACGCGACGGGCTGAGGGCGGCGAGGCCGATCATGTGGGGTCGTCGCGCGCGGCGGCGGCGCGATCCGGGTGCGGCGGTGGGCCACCGTCGAGCTCGACCAGGTGGGCATCGAGGTGGCGCGCCCGGACGCGCGCCTCACCGATCATCTCGGCAAGCCGCGCGGCCTTCGCCTCGAGGATCTCGATCTGGTGGTCGACCCGGGCCCGGGCGTCCAGGAGGAGGGTTCGTCGCTCGTCCGGATCGCCGGTCTGGCGGTAGCGCTCGCGATTGCGCTCGCGGGCGGCGTCGTCCTCGAGGAGCTGGCCGATCTGGGCCAGGGAGAACCCGGCGTCATCACGCAGGCTCCGGATGAACTGCAGGCGGTCGAGGTCTGAGGCGTCGTAGAGCCGGTAGTCGCCGTCGGACCGGGCGGCGGGCTCCAGCAGCCCGATCTCCTCGTAGTAGCGGATCGCCCGGGTCGTCAGGCCCGTCTCGGCCGCCACCTCGGTGATCCGCAGCAGTCGCTCCGGGGCGCGCGCAGGCGGTTGGGCATCCGACATCGGCTAACGATATCGTAACGTTCACCCTCGCGTAAAGGTTTGGGGAGCCGCCCGGGTGGACATTCGTCCACTGCGCATCTCGACGGTGGTCCGTGGTCGGGACGAGACAGCCGAAACGACGATGAGCGCAGTCGGACCACCCTACGGAGACCACCACCGTGCTCACCATCGTCATCGTCCTGGGCGCCATCACGCTCCTGGCCGCGACCGTCCTCACCTTCGCATCCGTCCGCGTCGATCTCGACGTGTCCACATGGCCGTCGGCCTTCGTCGTCAGCCCCGCGATGCCGCCTCGTCCACACGGTGTCCAGGAAGAGGACCTGCCTCCGTTCATGTTCCGGGACCGCGCCTCCTCGCCAGCGGACAGCGTCCGTCGGAGAGCAGTCGTTCGTGGGCGGGGCCTCCCCCGTTCCCTGCTGAGCCCTCAAGCCCACTCCCGGCGCGACGTCGGCCGCCGGTGGCTCCCGCCGCCGGCCCTCCGGCATGGGATGATCGCTGACCGATGGATGCGGTCTTCTTCGCTCTGGGTCTGTTCCTGATCATCCTCGCGTTCTGGGACCTCTTCGAGACGGTCATCGTCCCCCGGCCCACGCCGGGCTGGTTTCGGATCGCCCGGTATGTGGTTCGCGGTTCGTGGCGCGTGCTGCGAGCCGTGCTCCGCGGTCGCTCCGGGGAAACGCGCGACCGGATCCTGGGCCTGTTCGCGCCGGCGATGGTCATCGCCCTGCTCGTCTCGTGGCTGACCACCCTGATCGTCGGCTACGGCCTGGTGCTGTACGCGCTGCGTGACGAGCTCCGCCCCGTCCCGCCGGATCTCGGCACCAGCATCTACTTCGCAGCCACGTCGCTCCTGACGCTGGGGTTCGGCGACATCGTCGCGGACGGAGGGCTGGCGCGCCTCTTCGTGGCCACCGCTGCCGTGGGCGGGCTGGGCGCCGTCGCGCTCGTAGTGACGTTCCTGTTCTCGCTGTACGGCTCGTATCAGCGGCGTGAGGTCGAGGTCGTCGCCCTGCAGGCTGCGGCCGGGGCTCCGCCATCGGCCGTCGCGCTGCTCGAGAACTACGCCCAGCTGGGCCTTCTCGATCGACTGCCGGACCTGTTCCTCGTCTGGCAGCGATGGGCGGTCGAAGTCCTCGACTCGCACGTCGCGTACCCACTGCTCGGCTTCTTCCGCTCGAGCCACGACAACCTCTCCTGGATCAGCGCGCTCGGCTCCGTCCTCGACGCCGCCAGCCTCGTCCTGACGGTCATCGAGGACGTGCCGCGTGGCGAAGCCAAGCTGTTCAAGCGCGTGGGGACACACCTCGTCGAGGACATCTTCAACCTCGGCTTCCGCGACGGCGTGCCGGCGCGCCTGGACCGCGAATCGTTCGACCTCGTGTGCGACCGACTCGAGGATGCCGGCTATCGCCTCGCACCACGCGACCCGGCGTGGCCGGCGTTCCAGGGTGCGCGTGGGGCCTACGCGGCTCGCCTGGAGTTGATGGCCACCTATTGGGCCACCCCCGCCACGTCGTGGCTGGGCGACGCGGTCGAGCTCCGCGCTCCTCTCCACCCACCGGACGATCCTTAGGCGCGGCCGAACGCAGCGCCACCGGTCTCAGTCGAGCGTGTAGTCGTCCGGGTCCTGGTAGCGGCCGGTCCGCTGGAACTCGATCTGCATGAGGACGTCGTTGAGCAGGCTGGACGCCCCGAACCGGAACCAGTCCGGCGACATCCAGCGTGGCCCGAGGGTCTCGTACAGGATGACGAGGTACTGGATCGCCTCTTTCGCGGTCCGGATCCCGCCGGCGGGCTTCATCCCGACCTGGCGTCCGGTCGAGCGCTCGAAGTCCCGGATCGCCTCGAGCATCACCAGCGTCACGGGCATCGTCGCCGCCGGCGACACCTTGCCCGTCGAGGTCTTGATGAAGTCGGCTCCCGCGGCCATGGCCAGCACCGACGCGCGCCGGACGTTGTCGTAGGTCTCCAGCTCGCCGGTCTCGAGGATCACCTTGAGGTGCGCCTCGCCGGCGGCCTCCTTGACCTCGACGATCTCCTCGAAGACGGTCAGGTAGTCGCCCGACAGGAAGGCGCCGCGGTCGATGACCATGTCGACCTCGTCCGCCCCCGCCTCGACGGCAGCACGGGTCTCCGCGATCTTGATGTCACGGAACGTCTGGCCGGACGGGAACCCCGTCGCGACGCTGGCCACCTTCACGGTCGAGCCACGGAGCGCGTCCTTCGCCTCCGCGACGAGGGCCGGGTAGACGCACACCGCCGCGACGGACGGGATGGACGGGTCGCCCGGCTGCGGGCGCATCGCCTTGACGCACATCGCGCGGATCTTGCCCGGCGTGTCCTTTCCCTCGAGGGTGGTCAGGTCCATCATCGAGATCGCGAGCTCGAGCGCCCACACCTTCGACGCCTTCTTGATCGACCGCCGCTTGAGCGAATCGACCCGCTCCTCCACCCCGACCTGGTCGACCGCGGTGACCCGCCCGAGCAGGCTCCCGAGAGGCCCGGGACGACCGTCCCAGGCACGGATCAGCTCGTTCGCGCGCTCGCGCGTGGGTGAGTCGGGACGTCGCGTGGCGGTCATGGGACGGAGAGGATACACCTCGTCCCACGAGGGGCCGGACGGGCGCGCGGGACCCGCCTAGCGGCCGCGGACCCGCGGCAGGGGCGGCATCCCGCGCCGGCCCTCGACGAGGAAATGGCGGAACCAGTCCTCCACGACACGCAGGTTCTCGACCCGCCGGTACGGCGTCCCCGAGCGGGTCAGCTCGTGGTTCTCCTCCGGGACGCGCAGCAGCCGCACCGGCCGGCGGAGCGAGCGCAGGACCGTGAACAGGGCCTCGCCCTGGGCGATGGTCGTCCGGATGTCGCGTTCCGAGTGCTGGACGAGCAGCGGCGTCCGGATCCGGTCGGCGTAGGCGATCGGTGAGATCTCACGGAAGTACGCCGGGTCCTCCCACGGCGTGGTGTCGAACTCGAGACGCGCCCAGTCGCCCCCGGAGATGTCGCCGGTGGTGAACAGGACGCTCATGTCGGCGACGGAGCGGCACGTCATCGCCGCGCGGAAGCGATCGTCGTGTCCGACGATCCAGTTGGTCAGGTAGCCGCCGTAGGAGCCACCGGTCAGACCGAGACGCTCCGGATCGGCCAGCCCGTCCGCGACCAGCGCGTCGACGCCGGCCAGCACGTCGCGCATCGGGCCAGGCCCCCAGTCGCGGTGGTTGGCGTCGTTGAAGGCCTCGCCGTAGCCCTCCGAGCCGCGCGGGTTGCAGTAGTAGACGCCGATGCCCGCCGCCGCGAGGAGCTGGAACTCCCACGAGAGGGACCAGCCGTAGAGCGTGTGCGGGCCGCCGTGGATCTCGACCACGACCGGGCCCGGCGGGACGCCGGCCGGGAGGAACCAGCCCTGGATGTCGCGCCCGTCGACCGTTGCGTGGCGCTCGATCGGCTCGCGGAGGGCCAGGTCCGCCAGCACGTCCTTGTTGAGCGACGTCAGGCGCCGCCCGACCGGGCCGCGGGAACGGCCGCTATCGAGGACCCACAGGTCCGGCGGCACGGTCGCCGTCGAGCGCAGGTAGGCGATCCGCGTCCCGCCCCGGCCGGGGGCGGCCACCGCGTGCCAGCCCGAGATGTAGTGGCGGTCCTCGGTGAGGCGCTCGAGCCGTCCGTCGGCGACGGCGATCCGCCAGAGCTCGTACGAACCGTCGACCGGGGCGCTGAGGTAGAGCCAGCGGCCGCCCTTCGACGCGATGAGCGGCGTGGTCTCGCCGCGGGTCACGTCGCTGCTCATGCCCGAACCCGGCATCAGGTCGTGGGGGCCGGACAGGTTGCGGCCGCCGGTCGGTGTCGCGTCGGCGCCGTCCGGGTCGAACAGCCACACGTCGTTGCGGCTGCCGGCGCCGCCCTCGAGCCGATGCCCGAACGCGGCGATCGTCCGCCCGTCCGGCAGCCAGGTCGGCCCGTAGAAGCTGGACCGCGGTCCGCGCGTGACGGCCGTGACCGCGCGCGTCTCGACGTCGACGACGTGGATGTCCTGGTGGCCGCTGAACAGGTCGGGATCGCGTCGCCGGTTCGAGACGAAGGCGATCCGACGCCCATCGGGTGACCAGGCCGGCTCCCGATCCGCGACCCGCCCGTCGGTCAGGCGGCTGGCCGCGCCGGTCGCCACGTCGACCAGCCACAGGTGCGGCACCTTGTCGAAGGTGAACCCGGCACCGTTGAGCATGTAGTCGAGCCGGTCGATGAACCGGTAGTCGGAGGGCGGCGGCGTCCCGGGCTCCGGCCGCCGCTCGATGCCGCGGCGCCGGTCGTCCTCGGCCCGCGTCCCGCCGATGGACGCCGTCACGACCACGAGCCGGGTCCCGTCGGGCGACCACTCGAACGCGTCGACACCGCGCGGCAGATCGGTCAGGCGGCGTGCCTCGCCACCGTCGAGGGGCAGCAGGTGGACCTGGCTCGCGTCCTCGCGGTGCTTCGCGTGGTGATCCTTCGTCTCGCGGGCACGGCCGGCGGGATCATCCTCGACCTCCGCGCGGCGGTCGGAGATGAAGGCGAGCGTCCGGCCGTCCGGCGAGAACCGCGGATGACGGTCGTGGCGGATGCCCAGGGTCACCTGCCGCGCCGAGCCGGAGCCGTCCGTCGCGACGAGCCAGATCGCCGTTCGGTAGCCGTCGAAGCCGGGAGCGACGGTCTGGACGGTCATCGCCGCGAGCGCGCCGTCGGGCGACAGGCGCGGCTCGGTGGCGACGCGGATCCGGTACAGGTCGTCGGGTCGGGGCGCACGCGGCACGGGCGGTCCTCCAGCGAGCGGGACGCCCGAAGTCTAGCGGGCTACCATCGAACGACGATGGCCGACCAGCTTTCGCTGCGCCTCGAAGCCGACCAGCTGCCCGAGCTCCCGGACCTCCGGCCGATGCTCCCGCGTCCGCTGCCGGCGCCATTCGATTCGGACGATCACCTGTTCGAGCCGTGGTGGGGCGGCCAGCGGGCACTCGTGTCGATCGGGCCGGCCGAGCTCGCCGGGGCGGGCGCGGTCGTCATCCGCGACGCCGAGGGACGCGACCTGACGGCGGCCCTGCCGGAGCTCGCCGGGCTGGCGGTCCGCGTCGCGGCGCGGTCGGCCGTCCTCGATGGCGAGCTCGTCGTGGTCGATGCGGCCGGCCGCGCCGACGCACCGGAGCTGGCCCGCCGCCTGGCCGGTGGCCGAGGGACGGCCGGTGGCGTTCCTCGCCTTCGACCTGCTCCACCTCGACGGCCGGTCGCTGCTGTCACAGCCGCTGGTCCGCCGGCGGGAGCTCCTCCGCAAGGTGCTGAGGCCGGGCGACGAGGTGGTCGCGGTGCCGGCCATCGCCACGGAGGGCATCGCCCTCTTCGAGGCGGCGGTCGCCCAGGGGATCGCTGGGATCCTCGCCCGGCAGCGGACGAGTCCGTACCTGCCCGGTGTCCGCAGCCGCCTCTGGCGCTACGTCGCGGCGGCGCCGGTCGCCGGCGGCCCGGCCGAACCCGATGGCGAGCTCGAGGTGCCGGGCGCGGCGGCCGCACCGGTCCTGGCGCTCATCAGTCGGTTGCCGTTCGACGAGGTCTGACGGGGACGGCTGCCGCCGGATCAGGCGCGTCGCGCCGCGGCGACGAACGCGCGCAGCCCGGGCCGCTGGCCGTACAGCAGGACGCCAGCCGCGTACATCCGGGTCGCCACGACCGCGACGACCGCGATGGCGGCCAGCAGGAGCCCGATCGACAGGACGAGCTCCCAGGGTTGGACGGCCGAGACCATCAGCCGCGCCAGCATGACGAACGGGCTGAACGGCGGCACGAACGAGGCGAGCAGCAGGACCGTCCCGCCCCCGCCGCCCAGAACGAGGACCGCGATGAGGTAGCCGGTCATCGCCACGAGGCTCAGCGGCAGGGACAGCGTCTGGAGGTCATCGGGCCGGCTGACGAACGAGCCCATCGCGGCATAGATCAGGGCGAACAGCGTGAACCCCAGCAGGAAGAAGACCCCGTAGCCCAGCAGCAGCTGAGGTGTCAGACCACCCAGCGGCGCCCCAGCCACCCAGTCCGGCCCGAGCACGGCCGTCGCGATCTGGTCCTGGAGGGCGAGCAGCAGCAGTGCCGGGATCGCGATCGCGATGTACTGGGTCAGCCCGGCCGCACCGATCCCGACGACCTTGCCGGTGAGCATCTGCCGGGGAGAGGCGGCGCTGATCATCAGCTCCATCACCCGGCTGCTCTTCTCCGCGGCGACGCCGGTGGCGACCCACATGCCGTAGATGACGATCGAGATCAGGAGCAGGATGACGAACACGAGGCCGAGCAGGTGGCGGCTGGCGGCCTGGCGTGCATCGAGCGCGACACCCGCATCGGTCGCGATGTTGAGCGACTGCACCTGGTAGGACGGCGGATGGAACTCCGGGCGCGACGCGTCCGGCGGCAGCCGGGCGCTCCAGTCGAGGACGCCGATGCCGAACGCCGCAACGCTCAGGATCTGGCTGCGGGGGCTGTTCGGACCTTCGGTCGTGCGCAGCACCACGTCCACCTGGCCGTTCGCCAGCCGCTGGACGAGCATGACCCCGACGACCGTCCCGCTGTTCAGGTCATGCTCGGCCGCCGCGGCATCGTCGGCGACCTGGATCGCGAACGGCTTCTTCCAGGTCGCGGCGTCCGCGCCGGGCGGGGCGACGTTGAGGAGCGAGTCGGCCATCGACACGGTGCGGGTGGCGAGGTCCACATCGGCCGCCACGACCGCGATCCGGGTCACCGTCTGGCGATCGAGATAGCGGACCGCGATCGGCGCGATCGCCACCAGTGTCGCCAGCAACGCGAGAACGATTGTCGACCCGATGTACAGCCGGCTCCGGGTCCGGTCGCGGTACTCACGGCGCGCGACGATCCCGGCGTTCGGCAGAAGAGGATCGCGATCCGTCATCAGGCGATGCCGCCGGCGGGCACGGTCGGGACCGCCAGCCCTGGTTCGACCGTCGTCGCGTCATCGGACGGGCGGCCGACGTGCTCGATGAAGAGCGCCTCCAGGCTGGGCTCGGCAAGGTCGAACCGCGTCACGAGCGCCCCTTCGTTCAGGATCGCGGCCAGGATCGCCGGCGGATCGGCGCTGGGCAGCAGCTCGAGCTCGGCGCCGTCGGGGCCCTTGCGGACGCCCGCAACGCCTGTCAGCCCCGCGAGCCATGGCGGGAGCGGGTCGCCTTCGAGAGTCAGCCGGACCGTGCGCCGCCCGCTGGCGCGCTTCAGATCGCGCAGCCGGCCGCCGGCGACGAGGCGTCCGTGGTCGACGATGGCGACCGATTCACACAGCGCCTCGGCGGCCTCCATCTGGTGGGTGGAGAAGACCAGGGTCCGGCCGCGGTCGCGCAGCTCCATGAACGCCTCGCGCAGGAGCACGAGGTTGAGCGGGTCGAGCCCGGTGAAGGGCTCATCCATGAGCAGCACCTCGGGGTCGTGGAGGACCGCCGCGATGAACTGGACCTTCTGCTGGTTGCCCTTGGACAGCTCCTCGGCCCGGCGTCCCGCGTACTCGGGGATCCGGAAGCGCGCCAGCCACGCGATCGCCTCGCGCCGGGCGCGCTCGGCGGGCATGCCGTACAGCGACCCGAAGTAGACGAGCTGATCCAGGACGCCCATCCGCGGATGGAGCCCGCGCTCCTCGGGCAGGTAGCCCCACGTCCGACGGGCCAGCCCCGACGTGGGCCGGCCATCCCAGCGGATCTCGCCGGCATCCGCCCGGACGATCCCGAGGCAGATCCGCATGGTGGTGGTCTTGCCGGCGCCGTTCGCCCCGAGGAAGCCGAAGACCTCGCCCCGGCCGACGTCGAACGTCAAGCGATCGAGCGCGGTCGTGCTGCCGAACCGCTTGGTGACGTGGTCGATCTCTAGGCTCACGACGCCGAGGATAGCCGCGTTTCCGCCGAGCCACGTCCGGGCCATCGGTCATGGGCCGTCGGTCGCGCACGCCCGTCCAACGGATGAGGGGGTACGATCGGTGCGATGAACGGCACCACCCCGGTCACGATCCATGCGAATCGGGCGGCCGGTCGCCTCGAGATCGGCTGGGACGACGGCCACGCCACCGTGTACGACACGACCACGCTGCGCTGGCTGTGCCCGTGCGCATTCTGTCGCGGAGAGGCGGGCCTGCCGGGCTGGCTGGACAGCGGCCCGACCCTGACCGAGGAGCAGACGCGCCTGACCGACATCTCCATGGTCGGCGGCTACGCCATCGCCCCGACCTGGGCGGACGGCCACCACACGGGCTACTACACGTTCACCATGCTTCGCGACCGCTGCCCGTGCGAGTCCTGCTCCGCCATCCGGCGCATCGGGGCAGCCACCACCGGGTCCGCCGTCGCGGATCGCCATGAGGAGCACGCATGATCGTCGTCACGACGCCCTATCTCGCCGGCAACCGCATCGTCGAGAGCAAGGGCATGGTCTTCGGACTCGTGGTCCGCAGCCGCGGGCTGGGCGGCAACCTGATGGCCAGCATCCGCTCGCTCGGCGGCGGCGAGATCCACGAGTACACGAGCCTGCTCGAGGACACTCGCCGGCAGGCGCTCGACCGGCTGGTCCAGAACGCGACGCTGCTCGGTGCCAACGCGGTGCTGTCGATGCGCTTCGACAGCTCCGAGCTGTCCGGCACGATGAGCGAGATCGTGGCCTACGGCACCGCCGTCATCGTCGCTCCCGACGCGGGGGGCACGGGCGGCCCGACCACCCCCGTCGAATGACCGCCGGCCTGGGGGTCGCCCGCGTCATCGTCCTGCTGTTCGGAGTGACCATGATGCTGGCCGGCCTGGCCACCATCGCCTTCGGCGGCGCGGCTGCCTTCATCACCGGGCTGTGGATCCTCGGCATCGGGATCGCCTGCATCATCGGCACCCTGATCGAGCGCGTCCGCTATCGCTCGGACGCGACGGACCGCGACGGACTCCCGACCGGGAGGGCGGGCGGCGAGCCGCCGGGGACGCGCCTCGAACCGCGCTTCCGGCGGAGCGACGAGGTCTTCGTCGACCCGACCTCGGGCCATCGGATGCGGGTCTGGCTGGACCCCGCGAACGGCGAACGGCGGTACCTGACCGAGGATTGAGCGTGAGGGGCGTGCTATCCTCGCCGGCCGGGCCACACACGCGTGTCGGCCCCATTCCGGAGGCCCAGCCACCCCCGATGGCCGCGATCGATCCTGGCGCACCCGCCCGCCCCGCGGTCGCCCCGCGAGCCCGTCGCGCGAGCCGCCCGAAAGTCACGTTCCCCTACCTCAACCGTGAGCTGTCCTGGCTCGAGTTCAACGCCCGCGTGCTCCACGAAGCGCGCGACGAGCGCAATCCGCTGCTCGAACGGGTGAAGTTCCTGGCCATCTTCGCGGGCAACCTCGACGAGTTCTTCCAGGTCCGGGTGGCCGGCCTGCGCCAGCAGGTGGAGGCGAGCAAGGTCGCCCGCTCGCCGGACGGCCGAACCGCGGACGAGCAGCTGGCGGCGGTGCGCGACCGCGTGCTCGGGCTCGTCGCCGACCATTCGGCCATCTTCCTGTCGGTCCGCCGGACGCTCGCGGCCGAAGGCGTCGAGCTGCTCGACTACGCCAGCATCCCGGAGCACCACGAGGCGCTCCGCCGGCGGTTCCTCGACGAGATCTTCCCCGTCCTCACGCCGCTCGCGGTCGATCCCGGGCATCCGTTCCCGTACATCTCGACCCTGAGCCTCTCGATCGCCGTCGGGCTGCGCGATCCGGAGACCGGCGAGCGCGGCTTCGCCCGGGTGAAGGTCCCGCAGATCCTGCCCCGTCTCCTCGAGGTCGAGCCGTCCCGCTTCGTCCTGCTCGACCAGGTCATCGAGGCCAACCTCGACGCGCTGTTCAGCGGCATGGAGGTCGAGGAGCACCATCTCTTCCGGGTCACCCGCAACGCCGACTTCGAGATCGAGGAGGACGAGGCGGACGACCTCCTCCTGGCGATCGAGGAAGAGCTCCGGCGCCGGCGATTCGGCGCCGCGGTCCGGCTGGAGGTCGAGCGGTCGATGCCGGCCGCCACGCGAGCCCTGCTGCTGCGCGGCCTCGGTCTCGGCGAGGCCGACTGCTACGAGGTCAGCGGGATGCTGGACCTGACCGGGCTGTGGGCGATCGCCGACCTGGACCGCCCGGACCTGAAGCCCGTGCCGTGGTCGCCGGTGACCCCGCCGCGCCTGATCCCGCCCGACGAGGACGAGCCGGCCGACGTCTTCGCGGCGATCCGGGCGGGCGACATCCTCGTCCACCATCCGTACGAGTCGTTCGCCGCGTCGACCGAGCGCTTCATCACGCAGGCCGCCAACGACCCGGACGTCCTGACCATCAAGCAGACGCTCTACCGCACCTCGGGCGACTCGCCCATCGTCCAGTCGCTGATCAAGGCCGCCGAGCGAGGCAAGCAGGTCGTCGTCCTGGTCGAGATCAAGGCCCGCTTCGACGAGGAGGCCAACATCGTCTGGGCGCGCAAGCTGGAGCGGGCCGGCGCGCACGTCGTGTACGGCCTGGTCGGCCTCAAGACGCACTCCAAGACGGCCCTGGTCGTCCGCCGCGAGGGGTCCGGCCTGCGACGCTACGTCCACATCGGGACCGGCAACTACAACCCGAAGACGGCGCGCCTGTACGTGGACCTGGGCCTGCTGACCTGCCGGCCGGAGATCGGCGCGGACGTGACCGACCTGTTCAACAACCTGACCGGGCTGTCGCGCCAGCGGACGTTCCGCCGCCTGCTCGTCGCGCCGCACAGCCTGCGCCCGCGGTTCCTCGACCTGGTCGACCGCGAGGTCGGCCACGCGGCGTCCGGACGGCCGGCCCGGATCGTCCTCAAGCTCAACGCGATCGTCGACGTGGCCGTCATCGAGGCCCTCTATCGGGCGTCGAACGCGGGCGTCTCGATCGACCTGATCATCCGGGGCGCCTGCTCGATCCAGCCCGGCCTGCCCGGCGTGTCCGAGAACATCCGGGTCCGCTCCATCATCGGCGAGTTCCTCGAGCATTCGCGGATCTGGAGCTTCGACAACGGTGGCGACCGCGAGTGGTACATCGGCTCGGCGGACCTGATGGACCGCAACCTGGACCGGCGGGTGGAGGCCGTCGCCCCGGTCGAGGACTTCGACGCCCAGGTGCGTCTTGCCCAGATCATCGATGTGATGCTCGCCGACGACCGGCGCTCATGGCAGCTCAAGCCGGACGCCACCTGGGTCCGGACGGAGACCCTCGAGGGACGTGAGGGCACGGTCGACACGTTCGAGGTGCTCAAGGAGGATGCATTGGCCCACGGCAGCGTCGTGACGACCCCCCACCGACCGGCCGCGGGCGCCGGCTCGCTGGACCCGCGCGCGTGAGCGCAGCCGTCGAGCGCCCCGTCGAGGTCGAGCTCAAGTACCGGGTCGTGGACCTCGCCGTCGCCGAGCGCTACCTCGTGGCCGAGGAGATCGGCTCGTTCAGCGGGACCGCCGCGCCGCGCTCGTCGCAGCTCGAGGACCGCTACGTCGACACCGCCGACGGGGCGATGACCCGGGCCGGGTTCGCCGTGCGGTTGCGGCGATCGGGCAAGGGCACGATCGTGTCGGTCAAGTCCCTCGCCCGGACGGACGGGCCGGGTGGCTCGGTCCGGCGCGAGGAGCTCGAAGGTCCGGCAGACCGGACGGCCGGGCCGCTGGACTGGCCCGCGTCGGACGCCCGCTCGCTCGTCCTCGAGCTGGCCGGCGACGCGCCGCTGGTGGAGCTCGTGACCATCCGGCAGCTGCGACGCAAGCGCATCGTCCGCGACGGCGACACGCGGGTCGAGCTCAGCCTCGACGAGGTCGACGTGGTCTCGCGCTCACGCGTCGTCGACCGGTTCGTGGAGCTCGAGGCGGAGCTGGTCCGCGGCGCCGAGGAGCGGCTGACCACCCTGGCCGAGGTCTTCGCCGCGGATCGCGCCCTGGCGCCCGCCACCGGCAGCAAGTTCGAGGCCGCGATGGAAGCGGTCCGGACGGGCTCACGCCGGCGCCGCGGTGGATCCGCGACTGAGTCAGAAGCGGATGACGCCGAGCCGTCCGAGAACGACGCCGACGACACCGTCCCCGAGGCCGAGCCGGTGTCCGCCGAGTACGAGCCGATCAGCGCCGTCGCGACGACGTCCGACGTCGTCGACGAGGCGATCGAGGAGGCGACGAGCCAGGACGCGCGCCTCGTGGTCGGTCGGAACCCCGGGGTGACCGCCGACGACCACGTCGCAGAGGCCGGCCGCAAGGTCATGCGCTTCCACCTCGCCCGGATGCTCGCGCGCGAGGCCGGCACGCGCGAGGGGTCGGATCCCGAGGATCTCCACGCGATGCGCGTGGCCACGCGCCGGCAGCGTGCCGCCTGGCGTGTCTTCGGGGCGTCGTTCCGGCCGGCCCGGACGAAGCGCTACCGCAACGGCCTGCGCGAGATCGCGTCGCGGCTCGGCGCCGTTCGCGACCTCGACGTGCTGCTCGAGGCGGCCGACCTCTACCGGGCCGACCTGCCGGTGAGCGAGCAGCGCGCCATCGAGCCGCTGCTGTCCGACTGGCGCGAGCATCGTGACGATGCGCGGGTCCTGCTCATCCGTGAGCTCGACTCGGACGGCTATCGGCGTTGGGTCGACGACTACCGCGACTTCGTCCGCACCGAGGGCGCGGCGGTGGTCCCGGTCCTGCCGACCCAGCCGCACCGCGTCCGCGACACCGCAGGATCCCGGATCTGGACCGCCTACGAGCAGATGCGCGGCTACGAGCCGGTCCTGCGCTGGGCGGACGTCGAGACGCTCCACGAGCTGCGGATCGCCGGCAAGTGGCTGCGCTACACGCTCGAGTTCGTCCGCGAGGCGCTCGGCGACGATGCGGCGCCGTTGATCGCCCGCGTGACCGCCCTGCAGGACCACCTCGGGCTCATGAACGACGCCGACGTGTCGGCGTCCATGGCGCGGACCTTCCTGGTCGAGCACGCCGGCGAGACCTGTCCGGTCTCGAGAGCGCGGCGATCGGGCGGTACCTGATCAGCCGCGAGCGCGAGGTGGCGCGGTTGCGGCGGAGCATCGGCGCCCCGTGGCGCGGCGTGGCCGGCGTCACCTTCCGGCGGACGCTCGGGCGGGTCGTCGCCCGGCTGTAGTCGCGGTCGCGCCTAGGCTCGCCAGCCGTGGGCCAGATCCACGAGGCTGTCACGCCACGCCGGGCCGGCGTGAGCGACGGCGAGGATCGCGCCCTCCCGGACGCCCGCCTCCGAGACGCGCAGCCGGTCCGCGCCGTACATCTCCAGGATCGCGTCGACGATCGCCGCTCCGGCCGGCAGGATCCGGGCGCGGATCGGATTGATCAGGTGCCGTTCCGAGGCGACCGCTGCGGGCTCGGCCGCGAGGATCGCCAGCACCTCCGCGATCCGCTCGCGCGTGAGGGTCCGATCCAGCATCGCGGCCGGAAGCACCTTGAGCAGGTTGGACGCGGTGCCGCCGACCGCGACGATCTCGGATGGGTGCGCCGCTGGGGCGCCGGCGATCACCTCGCGCGTCGCGGATCGCATCGCCACGACCTCGACGTTCGTCGCCGGGTCGTGTTTCACGAACCGGTCGGTGAGTCGCGCCGACCCGAGCTGAAGGCCGGTCGCGCGCGGCCGGTGGGTCGCGTCGACGATGCAGAACTCGGAGCTGCCGCCGCCGACGTCGATGACGAGGGTCTCGTGGGTGACCGGCATGCCCTCGGTCACGCCGATGATCGTGAGATAGGCCTCTTCCGCATGGGACAGGACGTGGACCGGCGCACCCGCAGCGGCGAAGACCTCCTGGACCACCGCGGCGGCGTCGGCGGCCCTGCGGATCGGTTCGGTGCCGAGGAACGTGATGCCGGTCGCGCCCAGGCGAGCGGCCGTGTCCGCGTAGCGGACGAGGGTGGCGGTCAGCTCGCCGCGGCGGGCGCGACCGAGGTATCCGCGCTCGTCGACGGCCGTGCCCAGACCGAGGAAGACCGACTCGTCGACAAGCGGCTGGAGCCGGTGGCCGGTGACGACGGCGGCCACGAGATGGACCGAGTTCGACCCGATGTCGACCGCCGCGCCGACGACGGGGCCGGGCGTGAGGGATGGGTCGACGGTCGCCTGGGTCGTGATGTCGTCAGGAGGGGGTGTCGTCGGGACCAGCGGAGGCCGGACGAAGGGACCTCCGCGCTGGGGGCCGGGTCATGGATCGAGGGGTGGCGGGCTTCCTGGCCGATGTCGCGGGCTTGGCGGCCGCCGACGCCGGCTTGGTCGCCGCCGAAGCCGGCTTGGGGGCCGACGCGGGCTTGCCGGTGGATGCGGGCTTGCGGGTCGATGCGGGCTTGCGGGTCGTGGCCGGTTTGGCGGCCGTCGTGGCCCGCGTGCCGGTCGTCGCGGGCTTGGTGGTCGCTGCCCTGGCCGCCGCGGGCTTCGCCGCCGGGGATCGCTTGCGTGCTGTGGTCGTCCTTCGTGCGGGAGCCGGCTTCGGCGCCGCGACGGGCGTCGAGGCCGTGGTCGCGGCCGGCGTCGATGCGACGGCTACGGCCGGCTCCGCGGCGGCTGCGGCAGTCACTGGCTTCGCGGCTGCTGCGGGAGTCACTGGCTTGGCGGCCGTCGTCCGCCTGGCGGTGGTCGTCCGTTTCGCGCGTGTCGCGGGCTTCCGGGTGGCGGCCGGCTTGCGTGAGGTCGCAGGTGTCGCGGCCGTCGGCGTCGTGGCGGGCGCGGGCGTCGCGGCCCTGGGCGCTGCCGTCGTCGCAGGCGCGCGTCGTGTCGTCGCTGGCTTTCGCGCGCTGGACGATCGCGTCGTTCGCGAGGCGGTCGCTCGCGGCGTGGTCGCTCGGGGGGTGGTCGCTCGCGCGGTCGTGGCCCGCGGGGCGGGGGCAGGCGCCGCCGGCGCACTCACCGCCGGTGGGGCGGCCGTGGCCGCCGCCGATCCGGCCGCCTCGGCTGCCGCGCTCTGCAGCTTCGCCGCCAGCGACGACACCTCCTTGGCCGCGTCGGTCGCCTGACGCGTCCGCTTGGCGACCTGCTTGCGGCCCTTGGTCCCCTCCGCTGCCTGGAGCTGCCGGAGGCGCTTCGCCTCGGTCTTCCGCGCGGCAGCCAGCTTCTTCTCGAGCTTGTGCAGCTCCTTCGCCGTGCGACCGGACACCGGGGTGACGGTCCCGTCGGCATCGACGATGACATCGGTGACGGTCTCGACGACGCCCCCGCGCGGTCGTTCGGCCCGTTTCGAAGGCTTGTCGCCTCGCTTGGCCATGCGGATCGACCTCCGTTCAGCGGCGCGCGATGCGCGCACCCTCGTACAGCAGCGTGGGCCGGCCGGTCGATACGGACCGTCGCCAGACCGCAAGTCTGCCATGTTCGTCGAGGATCTCGAGATAGCTTGCGTCACGTCGTCCGTCATTGACGAGCGCGCCGGCGCTGGCGATGACGACGGTGCCTCGGCCGTCGGACAGCTGCCAGGCGTTGGCGCGGTGGATATGGCCGTGCAGCGCGAGGTCCACCTGAAGGTCGGTCAGCAGGGCCAGCACGTCGCCCGAGCGATGGGTCAGGTCTCCGTCGCGGAGCTTGCGGCCCGGGACCGGCAGCAGACCGTGGTGCAGCGCGAAGATCCGCAACGCCCCGGGCCGGGCCCGGCGCAGCTCCCGTGCGGCGCGCTCCAGGCCCTCGGAGCGAAGCCGCGGCGTCGAGTTGACCGCGACGACGTGGACCGCCGCGCCGCGATGCCCGCCGGCGAGGCTCCCGAACCGCGCGATCCAGGCCTCTTCGGGGTCAGCGCCGCCGGACACGTCAGCGTCACCGGGGTCGCGACCGGTCTCGTCGAACCCGAGCGTCAGCGCCGGCTCGAGCGCCAGGAAGTAGTCGAGGTCCGAATCGACCGGCAGGGGTCGCGCGTCCCCGGGCGGCCCCACGGACCGCTCGAGGTCGCGATTGCCGGGGAGGACGACCCGCGGGATCGAGCCGAACCGTGCCAGCTCGAGGGCGACCTCGTCGAGCTCGGACGGCCGGCCGTCCGCCGACAGGTCCCCGGTGACGACGACGAGGTCGGGATCGCGGGCAAGGGCGGAATCCACGAGCGAGCGCAGGGCGCGCCGCAGCTCGGGCGAGCCATCGAAGTGGAAGTCGGAGAGATGGACGATCCGGGTCATGCCGACACCGGCTGGCCGGTTCGGCCACCCGGTCGAGCGTCCGTGCGCGCGGCCAGGACCGAATCCGCCGCCCGGAGCACGCGCTGGCCGACCTGCTCGATCGGGTCGGCGGCACGGATGCGGGTGAAGCCGCCGGGCCCGGCATACCGGTCGAAACATGCGTAGAGACGCCCGGCGAACAGCCGGTAGCTCTCCCGCAGGTCCGCCGACAGGCCGACATCGACACCCGCCTCGTATGGATCCGGATCGTCGACGTGGCGGGCGAGGGACGCCTCGGCATCGACGTCGAGGAACAGCACGGCGTCTGGTGCTGGCACGAACGAAAACAGGCCGTCGAGCCAGGCACCGTCCACGCCGCGGGCCTCCGCCCGCGCCATCGGCGTCCAGCAGTACCGGTCGGCGAGCACGACGAGACCGGCGCGCAGGGCCGGCATGACGACCTGCTCGACACGCTCGGCCAGGTCCGCCGCATACAGGAGCGCCGTCTCGGTCGGGTCCGCCTCGCGATCGCGTTTCGCGCGTCGGATCAGGTCCCCGCTCAGCACCGAGCTGGCCAGCGACGTCCGGGCGACACCGTGACCGGCGTACCGGAGGTGCTCGTCGAGGCGCCGGAGGTGGGTCGTCCGACCCGAACGGTCGATCCCCTCGAGGACGAACAGCACGCCGGGCTGGCCGTGGGAGCCTGGCCGAGCCGACGGGGTCGCGATGGTCGTCACCGGACGACGGGCATCGTTGGCGGCGTCCCCGGCCGTGACGCCCGCGAGCCCCCGGGGCGGTCGGCGGTGGGCACCGTCAGCATCGGCCGGATGGCCCCGCGGATCGCGGCGACACGGACGCCCGGCTCGGTCCGCGGCTCGATGACGAGCGCGTCCACCGGCCATGGCCCGGTCTGCGGGTCCTCCAGCAGACCCTCGTACGCGGCCATCAGTCGTTCGAGGAACGCGCCGTAAGCCAGGGCGACGGCCTCCCCGCGGGCCGCTGACGGCCGCGTCGCGATGGCCCGGGCCAGGGCGGCGGCGGGCTCCTGGCGATGGAACAGGACCAGGTCCGGAGGCGGCGCGAACCGGTACAACGACGCGACCCAGGCGGGGTCCAGACCGCGGGCCACCTCGCGCGCGACGGCGGTCCAGACATATCTGTCGGCCAGCACGACGTCCCCGCGCGCCAGCGGGCGCTCGATCTCGACGGCGATCCGGCGAGCGGCCTCGGACGCCGCCAGGAGGGCCGCGACGCGGGGCGTGAGGGCCTGCCGTCCACCGGGCGTCCCGGCTGCCCGGGCCACCACACGCGACGGTCGCCACGTCACCAGGTGCACGCGGCGGCCCTTCCGTTCCAGCCATCGCGCGACGCCGTCGAGGCCGGCCGACTTGCCGGATCCATCGAGGCCCTCGGCCGCGATCAACACCCGGGATCCAGTTGGGACGCAGTGCCTGGCACGCCATCGATGCTAGCGCGTGGACGCCGGCGCCGACGGGTGTCGGGCACCGCTATCCTCCCGGCATGCCCCTCATCCTGATCGGTCTCGGCGGGTTCGCCGGCGCGATCTCGCGCTATCTCGTCGACGGCTTCGTCGTCGACCGCACGGGAGCGGCGTTCCCGTGGGGCACGCTGGTGGTCAACCTGAGCGGCTCGTTCGTCCTCGGCCTGTTGTTCGCCATGACCGCGGAGCGGGCGATCCTGCCGGCGGATATCCGCGGTCCGGTGATGATCGGCTTCATCGGCGCCTACACGACGTTCTCGACGTACATGCTCGAGTCGTGGACCCTGCTCGAGGGCGGCTCGTGGGCACCCGCTTTGGCGAACATCGGCGGGTCCGTCGTTCTCGGCCTCGTCGCTGTGGCGGCCGGGCTGACGCTCGGGCGGGCGCTCTGATGCCGAGCATCGACGGGCCCGCCCTCCTCGTCCGGATCTACGTCGGCGAAGCGGACCGCCACGACGGCACACCCCTCTATCAGGCGATCGTCGGGCTCTTGCGCGAGCGCGGCCTGGCGGGCGCGACGGTCCTCCGTGGGATCGAGGGGTTCGGCGCAAACGCACATCTGCACACGACGCGGTTGCTTCGCCTGTCCGAGGATCTGCCGATCCTCATCGAGGTCGTGGACCAGGAGGACCGTGTCCGCGCCATCCTGCCGGACCTCGACGAGCTGGTCGGCGATGGACTGATCACGCTCGAGAAGGTCGAGGTCATCGCCTACCGGGGTCGTGGACGCACCGGCGGTCGTTAACGATCCGCTAACCCACGACGCATCGCCCGTTCACGACGGGCCGCGATGGTGTCCTCGTCAAGTGAAGGGATCCGCAACGTCCCAGAACCGCCGTGCCCCAGCGGCGGCCACGAGGAGGATCATCGAGTGATCACGACCCCCAGGCGCCTCGGAGCGCTCGCCCTGATCGCGGTCATCGGCCTGAGCGCCTGCTCGAGCAGCGGCGCCTCGACGTCGCCCGCAGCGTCAGTCGCGGCCCCGACCACGGCGACCAGCGCTGCGCCCTCGACCGGCGACGCGTCGGCCGCCCCGAGCATGGCGGCGGCACCGGTGCCGCCCTCGGCCTCGGTCACGCTCCAGGGCGCGGGCGCCACCTTCCCGGCGCCGCTCTACGACAACTGGTTCCAGGCGTTCAACGGCCTCTACTCGAACGTCCAGATCGACTACCAGGCCAACGGCTCCGGGGCCGGCATCAAGGCCATCACCGAGGGCACTGTCGACTTCGGCGCTTCCGACGCAGCGATGAAGGACGAGGAGATCGCGGCCCTGCCGTCCGGCACCAAGATGCTCCACTTCCCGACCGCCCTTGGCGCGGTGGTGATGATCTACAACCTGCCGGACACGCCCAAGCTCCAGCTCGACTCGGCCAACATCGCCGGGATCTACCTGGGCACGATCAAGAAGTGGAATGACCCCGCGATCGCGGCCAACAACGCGGGCGTGACGCTCCCTGACCTCGACATCCTCGTCGTCCACCGCTCGGACGGCTCCGGGACGACCAACGCATTCACGACCTACCTCGACACCGTCGACCCGACCTGGCATTCGACCGTCGGCAAGGGCAAGGAGGTCAAGTGGCCGACGGGCATCGGCGCGGCCGGCAATGACGGCGTGGCCACAGCGGTGAAGCAGACCCCGGGCGCAGTCGGCTACGTGGAGCTGAACTACGCAGCCGCCACGAAGCTGACCTCCGCGTACGTCAAGAACGCGGATGGGGCATTCGTGCCCGGCTCGACCGACGGTGTCACGGCCGCCGCCGAGGCAGCCCTCGCGGACTTCCCCGCCGACTTCCGCCAGGCCCCGATCATCAATGGCGCCGGTGCGGACACGTACCCGATCGCCTCGTACACGTACCTGCTCGTCTACCAGGATCAGACGAACGCGGACAAGGGCCAGGCGCTCGTCTCGTTCCTCTACTGGGCGCTGACAGACGGCCAGGCGACCGAAGCGTCCCTGGGGTATGCCCCGCTCCCCAAGGAGGTCCAGGAAAAGGCGCTGGCCGAGCTCCACCTTGTCGCGACCGGCGGCTCGCCGATCTGGCCCTGACCTCCGTCGCAGGCCGGCGATCGACGATGTGGGGTGCCCCGCTCGGGCGGGCACTCCACATCCGCTTGAGCGGAACGCTACCCTCGACAGACCGATGACAGGCAGGGATCGATGACCCATCTGACGCTCGTCGCGCGCTCTCGCCAGGGCACCGGGCACATGGCCGATCGTGCCTTCCGTGGCTCGACCCGCTTCGCGGCCGCGACCGTCGGCGCGCTCCTGATCCTGATCGCCCTGCTGCTGATCTGGAACTCCCGTCTGACCTGGCAGACCTTCGGCCTGGCCTTCATCACCGGCGAGGTGTGGGATCCGGTCGCGGGTATCTACGGCGCCCTGCCGTTCATCGTCGGCACCGTCCTCTCGTCGCTCCTGGCGATCGCCATCGCGGGCCCCATCGGCATCTTCACCGCGATCTATCTCTCCGAGCTGGCGCCGGGTCGCCTGGCCACACCGCTGACCTTCATGATCGAGCTGCTTGCGGCGATCCCCAGCGTCGTCATCGGCCTGTGGGGCGTCTTCATCCTGGCCCCGTTCCTGCGCGGGACCGTCGAGGCATGGATCGTGTCGGTCTTCGGCTGGATCCCGTTCCTCGGCGGTCCGACCTACGGCATCGGCCTGTTCAGCGCCGGGGTCATCCTCACGATCATGGTCCTGCCGACGGTCGTCACGATCTCCCGCGAGGTCATCCAGGCGGTCCCGGGCTCGCAGCGTGAGGCGATGTTCGCGCTCGGCGCGACGCGCTGGGAGACGATCCGGAGGGCGGTGGTCCCATATGCCAGGTCGGGCATCATCGGGGCGGTCATCCTCGGGCTCGGCCGGGCGCTCGGCGAGACGATGGCGGTGACGATGATCATCGGCAACAAGGACGCGATCCCGACCTCGTTGTTCGACCAGACGCAGACCATCGCCTCGAAGATCGCAACGACGTTCAACGAGGCGCCGGCCGGGCTGCCGACCTCCAGCCTGATCGCCCTGGGGCTGATCCTCCTGGTCGTGACCGTGATCATGAACGTGATCGCGCGCCTGCTCGTGTGGCGGGTCGCCGGTCCCGTGGGAGGCGACTGATGGCCGCTGCGAACCCGGCCCTCGTCAGCCGGCTCACCGCGACCGGCTCACACGGCCGCCGGATGTGGGTCGACCGCGGCATGCGCACGGTGGCCTTCCTGGCGGCGGTGGCCTGCGTCATCCCGCTCGCCGCGGTGCTCATCTTCGTGACCATCAATGGCCTGGCCGCCCTCAACCTGGATCTGCTGACCAAGCCGTCGCGGGCCCAGGGCATCGGCGGTGGCGCGTACGGGGCCATCCTCGGCACCATCCAGATGGTCGGCCTGGCCACGCTCATCGCGATCCCATTCGGCGTCCTGGCCGGGATCTACGTCAACGAGTTCAGCTCGCAGCGCGCCGCCCGCGGCGTGCGGTTCGCCGCTGACGTCCTCGTCGGCGTGCCGTCGATCCTGATCGGGATCTTCGTCTACACGTTCCTCGTCCAGCCGTTCAAGCAGTACAACGCGTTCGCCGGCAGCGTCGCCCTCGCCGTGATCATGGTGCCGGTCATCATGCGCACCACCGAGGAGATCCTGAAGCTGGTCCCGGGCTCGCTCCGCGAGGCCTCCCTTGCGCTCGGGATCCCGACCTGGCGGACCGTCCTGTCCGTCGCCGTCCGGACCGGGTTGCCCGGCATCCTGACCGGCATCATGCTGGCCGTCGCCCGGGCGGCCGGCGAGACGGCCCCGCTGCTTTTCACGGCTCTGGGCAGCCGCCTGGTGAACGTCGGCGACTTCTCGAAGCCGATGGATGCCCTGCCCCTGTTCATCTTCGTCAACGCCCGGCAGCCGTACGAGCTGCAGAACCAGCAGGCCTGGGGCGCGGCGTTCCTGCTCTTGCTGTTCGTCCTCGTCATCAACGTCCTCGTCCGCTTCCGGACCGCGGGCCAGCGAGCCCGATGAAGGAGCCCGATCCCGTGACCACGAAGCTGCGCGACCCATCGCCACCCACCGCACCGGAGACGACGCCCGGCCCATCGCCTGTGCAGGTCGTGGCACCGACCAGGACGGATGCGTCGGCGGCGCCGACGACGGGTGCGGACGAGCTGGCCTCGGGCCGGATCGACATCGACGGGCTGAACGTCTACTACGGCGCCTTCCGAGCCGTCCGGGACGTGTCCCTGACCGTCCAGCCGCATGCCATCACGGCGATCATCGGGCCATCCGGCTGCGGCAAGTCGACCTTCCTGCGAACCCTCAACCGGATGCACGAGCTGACTCCCGAGACGCGGGTCGAAGGGTCCGTCCGGCTCGACGGCGAGGATATCTATGGCCCGGCGATCGACCCGGTCGCGCTGCGCCGGGTCGTCGGCATGGTCTTCCAGCGGCCCAACCCGTTTCCCACGATGTCGATCTACGACAACGTCATCGCCGGGCTACGGCTCGACCGGCCGGCCGAAGACCTCCACCTACGACGAGGTGGTCGAGCGATGCCTTCGTCGGGCCGCGCTGTGGGACGAGGTCAAGGACAAGCTCCGCCAGGGCGGCACGTCGCTGTCGGGTGGCCAGCAGCAGCGGCTGTGCATCGCGCGGGCCCTCGCGGTCGACCCCGAGGTCATCCTGATGGACGAGCCGGCGTCCGCGCTGGACCCGGTCGCCACGCTCCGGATCGAGGAGCTGATGGCCGAGCTGCGCTCGAACTACACCATCGTGATCGTCACCCACAACATGCAGCAGGCCTCGCGGATCAGCGACTACACCGCGTTCTTCACGATGGGTCCGGACCGGGCGGGCTACCTGGTCGAGATGGACCAGACGGTCCAGATCTTCACCAACCCGAACCAGCAGCTGACCGAGGACTATGTCTCCGGCCGGTTCGGTTGAGCCGAGGCCGACGATGACCGACGACCGTCCGACGGGGGATACGATGATGGACGCCCAGATCGAGGCGCTGATGAGCGATTCCCGCAACACCGACGCGCATCCGGACCTGTCACGCCCCGGTGGCTCGGCTCCACGCGAAGCGCTGGACCGCGAAGAGCAGTTGATCCGCGACTCCGTTCTCCGGATGGGCGCCCTCGTCGAAGCGGCGATCCGCGAGGCGTCCCGGGCCCTGGTCGCGCACGATCCGGCGCTCGCGCTGGACGTGATCAAGGGCGACGCGATCATCAACGAGGCCCAGCGAGGAGTCTCGCGTCTGATCGCGGTCACCATCGCGACCCAGCAACCGGTGGCGCGCGACCTGCGCTACCTCCTCACCCTGGACCACGTGACGTACGAGCTGGAACGGATGGGCGACCACGCCGCATCGGTCGCCAAGGCGGCGATCAAGCTGGCTCCTGAGCCGCCGCTCGAGCACCACGTCCACCTGCCCGAGATGGCGGAGCGCTCTGCGGTCCTGGTCCACGGCGTCCTGCGGGCACTGATCGAATCGGACGCGATCAAGGCCCGCGAGATCGCGGTCGAGGACGACGAGATCGACCGGCTCTACCACGCCACCTTCGACGAGGTCGTCGAGCTGATGCGGCAGGACCCGGCCAACGTCGAGCGGGGCACCCGGATCATCATCGCCTCGCACTACCTCGAGCGCATCGGCGACAGGGCGACGAACATCGCCGAGGACGTCGTCTACCTCGTGACCGGGGACGTCGAAGACCTCAACCCGTGACGCGGGTCACCCTCACGCCGAGCGTCGTGACCGAGCTCTACCTCCTTCGCCACGCCCACGCCGGCGACCCGCTCGCCTGGCGAGGCCGCGACGAGGACCGGCCGCTGTCGGACAAGGGCGAGCGTCAGGCCGAGCGGCTGGGCGTCTTCCTCGCCAGTGTCAGGTTCTCGCCGGACGTGTTCATCACCTCGCCCAAGGTCCGTGCCGCGCGGACCGCGGAGATCGTCGCGGGTCACCTGGGCATCAACGTCACTGTCGACGACCGGCTCGCCACCGGGTTCGACCTGGAGACCCTCGAGCGGATCCTCGTCGATGCCGGGGGGCCCGCCCGGCCGGTGATCGTCGGTCACGACCCCGATTTCAGCGAGCTCCTTGCGCTCCTGTCGGGTGCCTCGGACCTGCCGATGCGCAAGGGCGCGTTCGCGCTGGTCGATGCCGAACGCCCGCTGGCCGCCGGCGCCGGCACCCTCCGCTGGCTGGTCCCACCCGACCTGCTGAAGCCCGAACGCTAGGCGCGCCTACGCGCTCCGCGCGAGACGACGGCCACGCTCGTATCGATACGCGAGCGTCCCGAGCGATGCGCCGAGGATCGGAGCCGCGATGTAGATCCACAAGTGGGCCAGGTCGCCGGAGACGATGGCGGGTCCGATCGAGCGCGCCGGGTTCATCGAAGCGCCGCTGATCGGCCCGCCGACGAGGGCGCCGAGGGCCACGGTGCCTCCGATGGCGAGCGCAGCGGCCTGCCCGACCGCGCGAATATCGGTCGCCACGGCTGTGATCACGACCATCAGGAAGAACGTGAGCACGACCTCCCAAGCAAAGGACTGGATGTCGGAGCCGGCCGGCTGCGTGACGCCTAGATCGGCGTCCGGCCCGAGCGTCGCACGCAGAGCGAACGCCGCGATGGTTGCTCCCAGGATCTGGGCGGACGCGTACCCAGCCACCTTTGACCAGGGCAGGTGCCGCCCGATGCCGAAGGCGATCGAGACCGCCGGATTGAAATGTGCGCCCGAGATGTGACCGAAGGCATAGATCATGACGGCGATGACCAGGCCGAAGGCAAGGGCGACCGACGTTGGAGGAAGACCGTTCGCGATCGCGCCACAACCGAAGAAGACGAGGGCGAAGGTCCCCAGGAACTCGGCGGTGATCGCCCTCAAGCGAGCGTTGGTCGCCGCGGCCGACCTGCGGCGCGGAGCGCGACCTCGATGAAGGGACGGAGGCGCGCGGACACCTCTGTCTCGGTCCGACGGAATGCTGCGAGCTTCTCGTCGTCGGAGCCCTCGACCTCCGATGGATCGTCCAATCCCCAGTGCAGCGTGTTCGAGGATCCTGGGAACACCGGGCAGGTCGCGCGGGCGCGATCACAGACCGTGATGACGTAGTCGAACGTCTGGTCCAGGAACTCCGTGATCGACTTGCTGCGGGCACCGCTCCAGTCGATACCGGCCTCCTCGATGACTCGCAGCGCGAACGGGTTGACCCGGGTCACCTCCGTGCCCGCCGAAAAGACCTCGAAGTCATCGCCGCCATACCGCTCGAGCAGCGCCTCGGCGATCTGGCTTCTGGCCGAGTTGTGCGTGCACACGAACAGGACACGGATCGGATCGGCAGACACGGAGACGCTCCTTCCGTGACGGCTCGGCCTGCGGCCGAGATGGTCATCTCGAGATCCAGCAGCTCTCCCTCCAGCCGATCGAGGTCGGCACGCTGCCGGGCGATGGCGTGGCGTTGCTCGGCCAGCAGCGGTGCGAGGTCGAGATCGACGGCACCCCGCTCGAGGCACAGACGCGCGAGACGACCCGCGTCCTCCGGGGCAAGGCCGAGGCGGCGCAGCGACAGCACGAGGCGCAGCCGGGCGAGATCGACCTCGTCGTACTCGCGGTAGCCGTTCGGCCGGCGAGCCGGTGCCGGCAGGACGCCCTCCTGCTCGTACCAGCGCACGGCCGAGGCGGCGACCCCGGCCCGCTGTCGCAGAGCTCCGCGATCTTCATGCGGCGAGCGTAAACCTTCGAGTCGCTCGAAGGTCAAGAACGCTTTCTAGGCGCGCGCCTCGACGACCGGCAGACGTCGCGAGGTGGCCGGGAGACCGATCGCCGGGCCGAAGCCGCCGGCCAGCTCGCGGAAGCGCTCGACCGCCTGGGGCCGGAGCGAGTACCAGATCCACGTCCCGCGACGTTCGCCCGCGATCCAGCCGGCGTCGCGGAGGACCTTGAGATGGTGCGACACGGTCGGCTGGCTGACGTCGCAGCAAGCGGTGAAGTCGCAGGCGCACACCTCGGCCAGATCGCTCAACTGGCGGAGGATGGCGAGTCGGGTCGGGTCGGCCGCGGCCTGGAGGAGCAGGACGTCCGGGTCGGTCTGGCGCTTCATGTGGAGTACTATATTGACAGATGTCTATCTTGACAAGTATCAATACAGGCATCACGACCCATCAGCATCGAGGAGCCCCAGCGATGACCACCGAGACCATCCACGAGACCGTCCGGCAGCACTATGCCGACGCCGCCGTCCGCGCCTCCCAGGGCTCGTCCTGTTGCAGCGATCCCGAGACGATCGGCGCGAACCTGTACTCCGCCCTCGAGCGCGACGAGCTGCCGGACGCCGCCGTCCTGGCCTCCCTGGGCTGCGGCAACCCGACCGCCGTCGCGGACCTCCATCCGGGCGAGCGTGTTCTCGACCTCGGGTCCGGCGGTGGCATCGACGTGCTCCTCTCGGCGAAGCGGGTCGGGCCGACCGGCCGGGCGTTCGGGGTCGACATGACCGACGAGATGCTGGCCCTGGCCCAGGCGAACGCCGCCCAGGCCGGCGCCACGAACGTCGAGTTCCTGAAGGGCCACATCGAAGCCCTGCCGCTGCCGGCCGAGTCGATCGACGTCGTCATCAGCAACTGCGTCGTCAACCTGGCCGCCGACAAGCACGCCGTCTTCGCCGAGATCGCCCGCGTCCTGCGGCCGGGTGGCCGGATCGGCATCAGCGACATCGTGGCCGAGGACGACCTGACCCCCGAAGCAGCGAGCCGAGCGCGGCTCCTTCGCCGGCTGCATCGCGGGCGCGCTGTCCGTCTCCGAGTTCCGTGACGGCCTGCAGGCGGTCGGTCTGACCGACGTCACCATCACGCCGTCCCACACCGTCACCGACGGGATGATCAGCGCCATCATCAAGGCGACGAAGCCCGCAGATGCGAAGCCGCTCATCGACCTTGCGGCGCGCCGCGAGATGCTCCCCGTCGCGGAAGCGGGCGGTTGCTGCGGCGGCACCGGCTGCTGCTGATGGGGACGGGGCTCATCGGAGGCGGTCGGCTCCCGATCATCGATCGCCCCGCGTGACCTCGGAGCGCTGATCCTCGCCGCCACCTGCTGGGGTGTCGGGACGGTCATCAGCAAGGCTGCCCTCGCCGAGATCTCGCCGTTCACGCTCCTGCCGATCCAGCTTGCCGCCAGCCTCGCGATCCTGGCCGTCCTGATGCGTTCGCAGGGGATCTCGTTCCGGACCGACGGCTCGCCGCTCCTCGGCCGGCTCGGCCTCCTCAACCCGGGTCTCGCGTACGCGCTCGGCCTGATCGGGCTGACGACGATCACGGCCAGCCTGTACGTCCTGCTGTGGGCCCTCGAGCCCCTGATGATCCTGTTCCTGGCCGCCTGGTTCCTGCGCGAGCGGATCACGCCGGCCTTCGTCGTCCTGTCGCTCATCGCGGTCGCCGGCATGGTCGTGATCGTCTACGACCCATCCGCGAGCAGCGGGCAGCTGATCGGTGTCGGCCTGACGCTCGCCGGGATCGTCTGCTGTGCGGTCTACTCCGTCGTCACACGACGATGGATCCCCGATGCCAGGGAGACGAGCCAGGTGATCCTGTCCCAACAGGCCCACGCGCTCGTGCTGGCCATCGGGCTCGTCCTCGTCGTCGGGCTCGCCGGCGGGGGGATCGTTCCGACCGCCCTGACGCCTCTCGGTCTGGCGAGCGCCGTCGGCTCCGGAGCGCTCTACTACGCCGGCGCGTACTGGTTCTACCTCGGCGCCCTGCGCCACGTCCCGGCCTCGTACGCGGCGCTCTCGTTCTACCTGATCCCGATCGTCGGCGTTGCGGCGGGGGCGATCCTGCTCGGTGAGCGGCTCGATCCGCGTCAGTGGATCGGGGCCGTCATCGTCCTCGCGGCGATCCTGGCGATCCTCCGCCAGCCGTCAGCCGCACAGCAGGGATCGGCGGCGACGGCAACGGCCTGAGACGGCGCTCCGATCACGCCGGACCGCTCAGTCGGCCGGCAGCATCGTCATCGCGTGGTCCGGGCGCAGCAGGAACGGCGGCAGGTAGGCGGGCAGGTTCGAGAACGGCAGGACGTCCGGGTGGAGCTCGATCCCGAGGGCGTCGGCCATGAACGCGCGACGCGCCTGGATCCGCGCCCACGCCGCCGGATGGGCGGCCTCGAACGCGGCGCGCAATGACGCGTCGGCAAGCGCCACGCCGTCCTCGATGTTGGTCGTGAAGTAGTCGGTCCCGGTCGCCGGGATGATGTCCACCTGGAAGGCCATCCCGGACCGGAGCTCGATGGTCGACCCGCGCGAGATCGGCGAGTTGACCCACTCGTCGAGCTGGATCTGATGGCCGGGATTGAGGAAGATCCCGAAGAACGGGTCGCCGAGGTGTCGGTCGACGATCTCGAAGCAGCGCGCCACCGGTCTGGCCGATCCGCAGGGCGCCGTACCACTCGGCGACCGCTTCGAAGTACGGCGCCACGAGGCGGTCGACGTAGTCGGCGATGCCCGCCGGCAGCTCGCCGGCGTCGGCGACCACGAACCCGGCCCGGCAGACGAGCGCACCCCAGATGCCGAAGGCGACGGTGAAGCGGTCGCCGCGCTGGACGGCTCGATCGCCCGGGACTCAACAGCCCGAGGGTCGCGCGCGGCCCGGCCGTCAGCATGAGATGGCAGGACAGCGGCGCGCCGTCCCAGTCGAGGAGCCGGACCGCCTCGCGCTCGGTCATCCCCGGCCGGAGGCCGAGCAGCAGCCGGCGCACCCCGTTCGAGGTCCGGCAGGCCGCGTACTCGAGCGCGGCCAGCTGGTCCACCTCGTTGATGACCCGCAAGCCGTCGGCGGCGTCGATCAGCAGGTCGGTCGCGTTCTCGACCGTGCCGCCCTCGCCCGTCACCCGCCGCAGCTCGTCGACGATGTACGACGGGACGTCCATCGAGCCGCGGTCCGCGTACGTCTTCCAGCCGACGACCCCGACCCGGCTCCCCTGCCCGATCCCCTCCTCGCCCAGGATCTCGGCGAGCGGTCGCGATCGGTCGCGCGGCTGGCCGGGCAGGCTCAGGTCCTGGAACCGGTGGCGGCGCATGGCCAGCGGTGCCGCGCCGGCCATCCCGTAGCACTCGTTGCCGACCAGGATCGCCGGGTCGCCGGCCGGCCCGACGATGAGCACCGCCTCCTCGAAGCGCGGGTCGAACCCGGTCAGCCAGGCGAGGTTCGCGCTGTGCTCGCGGTCGGCGTACACGACGAGGCGGTCGTAGCCGCGCTCCGCGGCGCGACCGCGAAGCGCGGCCAGCCGCGTCCCGTACAGGGACGGGGGCAGCTCCGGGCTCGCATCGGGCATCCCGAAATCGGGCAAGTCGATCGGGGCGAGGCGCGCCCTGGACGTTCGGGTGGTCATGTCGTTCGCTACTCCTTGGGTGGCGACCACGGCTTGATCTGCGTCGCGTCGCGTTCGATCGTCGCGAACTGGTCCGCGGCCAGCGTGGAGCCAGGGACCCACGGTGCCGTCCGGCCACTGGACGCGGACCTCCGCGCCATCGGCTCCGCCGAGCCCGACGTGGACCCAGCCGAGCTCGCCGCCGGCGTGCCCGCCACCGACCGTCGCTCCCGACGGACGATCGTGTCACCCATCTTGACCTCGATCCACGCGCCGATCGCGTCCCGGTTCGGGCCTGGTTGGGCCAGGCGGAGGGCCAGCCAGTGCCCGGCCGACGCCGACCCAGCTCCGGCCCCGTCGACGCCGGTGTTCCGCCAGAGCCGGACCGGCGCGTCGAAGAAGACCTCGACGAGGTCGGGCAGGCCGTCGAGGTTGAGGTCGGCCAGGGCGGCACCCCGGCCGCGCTCGTAGTCGAGGATGCCGGCGGCCTCGGCCACCTGGGTGTACGTGCCGTCGGGCTGGCCGAGGAAGAGGTCCGACGGGTCGCGGCTCGCGTACTCGGCCTGCTGGTCGACGTTGCCCTTCGAGACGAAGAGGTCGATCAGCCCGTCGTTGTTGACGTCCTGGAACTCCGGGTGCCAGGCGGTCGACGGCAGCGGGTCGCCGCCGGTCGACGGCCTGGTCGCGGACACGCCGAGCTTGAGCGCCAGGTCCCCGTAGGTCGGCTGCGATGGTCCGCCGGACAGAGCCTGGAGGACGTTCGGACCCTGGCTCGTCAGGTACGAGTCGGGATAGCCGTCGCCATCGACGTCGTAGCTGCCGATGCCCATGCCCTGGATCCGGACCGGCTTCCAGCCATCCGCGGCCGTGTACTGGCGGGGTGCCTCGCCCGGCGCGATCCGCCAGAGCTGCTCCTGGCCGTCGCTCAGGTCGCTGTAGTAGTGGCGGTCGTTGCTGACGCGGAGGTCCCGCCGCCCGGACCGATCCCAATCGCTGAACAGCATCGACAGCGTGCACCAGGACGGCGTCAGCGGGATCGGGGCGTCGTAGCGTCGGCCGCCGGCGGCCGGTCGGATCAGCTCGTCGTCCGCGCACAGGTGGTCCGGATCCTGGGTGTCGGCGTCGGCCACGTAGTTGCCGAACGCCAGGGTCGGCAGGCTCGCCGGACCTTCCCAGGTCGCGCTGAACGCGGTCGTGATCGCGTCGCCACCGGCCATCCCCCACGTCTCGTTGGCCCGCTCGAAGCGGCAATCGCCGAGGCCGCGGAGCGCCACGTTCTCGCCGTTCCGCAGGACCATCAGGTCGACCGTCCCGTCGCCATCCACGTCCAGCGGGTACGCGCCGATGACGGCGGTGAGATCGGTCGCCGGATCGGCCACCTTCACGAACCGCAGCGCGCCACCGACCGTGCTCTCGTTGCGGTACAGGGCGGCCGGGGCGCTCCCGCCCGCGACATACAGGTCGGGCCGGCCGTCGCCGTCGCAATCGGTGACCGCGACACCGCCGCCGACCGAATACGGGAAGTCGCCCGTGTACGTGTGGTCCACGCCGGACCCGGCCGTCTCGTCGACGAAGCGCGGCGGGCCGAGAGCCGTCGAGCTCGGCGTCACCAGCCGGCTGACCGCGAAGCCGCCGCCGATGACGACGATCGCCACGACGGCGACGACGACCGCGACGACCGCCCGCCGGCGCCGGATCACCGGACGGTCACCGGTCGGCGGTCGGCGGGACCGCCACGGGTTCGGGGCGCGGCGCGGTCATGCTCGGCTGCCGGATGGGGACATCGTCGGCGCACGATAGCCGAGAACCCCGTTCGTCGCCGTCGGCCTCACGCCGCCGCCGGGTGGCGCCTGCGGACCCGGCCGATCCGGCCGAGTCGGCCGCCGCAAGGATCCGCTCGATCACACGCAGGTTGGCGACGGCGTCCTCGACCGGCGTCGGGGTCGGCAAGCCGTCGAGGACCGCCGCCGCGAACCGTTCGCCCTCCACCGTGTATGGATCAGCTGTCTCGAAGCGCAGCACCTCGGTGGACGGGGCCACGGGCGGGTCGCCGCCGGCGGTCAGCCAGATCTCGGTCGGCCGGTCCGGCGGGATGTTGAACGGGATCGGGACCGTGATCCGCCCGGTGGTGCCGTAGATATGCACGCGCTGGTCCGGCTCTGCCCGGGTCGAGCAGGTGAACGTCGCGACCCCATCGTCGAAGGCCAGCAACGCGCTGGTCACCACGTCGACGCCGGCGTCCTCATCCCGGCGCAGCCAGGCCTGGACGTCCCGCGGCTCCCCGCCGAACAGCATCCGCGACAGGTTGATGCAGTAGCAGCCGATGTCGAACAGGGCGCCGCCGCCGACGTCCGCCTGGTTCCGGATGTTCGCCAGGTCGTCGTTGAAGTACGAGAACCAGCTGTCGACCGCCACCAGCCGCCCGATCCGCCCGGCCGCCACGAGCTCCCGCACGGCGACCCACGACGGATGGAGGCGGTACATGAACGCCTCCATCAGGTGGACGCCGGCAGCCCGGCTCGCCTCCGCCATCCGCTCGGCGTCGGCCGCCGTCAGCGCGAGCGGCTTCTCGCACAGGACGTGCTTGCCGGCCCGCGCGGCCGCGATCGTCCACTCCGCGTGGAGGTGGTTGGGCAGCGGGATGTAGACCGCGTCCACCTCAGGGTCTGCCAGGAGCGCCTCGTACGAGCCGTGGGCTCGCGGGATGCCCAGCTCGGCTGCCGCCTCCGCGGCGCGCCGGTCGTCGCGCGACGCGATCGCCACGATCTCGCAGCGAGCCGCCTTGCGGAGCCCGGGGATGACCTTGTTCCGGGCGATATCCGCCGTCGACAGGATCCCCCAACGGAGTGTGCTCATGGTCGGACCGTCCCTCGAGCGCGCATCTTGACACCACGTCCACCGTGGACCAGTGTGTCACAGACTTTTGGAAGAAAGGAACACAAACCGAGCGTGTTGAACCGACGGGACGAGCTCGGACAGCGCAGCGAGACGGTTCGCCGGGCGAACCTGAGCGTCATCCTGCGCGAGCTGCACACGCGCGGTGCCCTCTCTCGGTCGGAGCTCGTCGCACGCACCGGTCTGACCCGCAGCGCGATCCGCGGCCTCATCCGCGAGCTGGCCGCGAGCGGACTCGTGTCGGAGACGCGCGCAGCTCCCCTCGGCACGCCCGGCCGGCCGTCCCCGCTCGTCTCACCGGTACCCGACGGAGCGACGGTCCTGGCCCTCGACATCGAAGTCGAATTCGATCGCGGCGGCCATCGTCGGCCTCGGTGGCGAGATCATCGACGAGATCCGGGTCGACCGGCCACGCCGTCACTCGTCCGTCGGCCAGGTCGTCGCCGACCTCGGCGAGCTGGCGGACAGCCTCCAACGTGACGATCGATCGCCCGACACGCGGATCGGGATCGGGGTCGCGGTCGTCGGTGTCGTCCGCCGGTCGGACGGGGTGGTGTCGATGGCCCCCAACCTCGGCTGGGTCGATGTCGGCCTCCGGGACGAGCTCGTTCGCATGTTCGGCGACGACGTCCCGATCCACGTCGCGAACGAGGCCGACCTGGGCGCCCTCGCGGAAGCGCGCCGGGGAGCCGCTGTCGGGGCCGACCACATCCTGTACCTGTCGGGCGAGGTCGGCGTCGGCGGGGGCATCATCGTCGACGGCGAGCCGTTCATCGGGGCTGCCGGCTATGGCGGCGAGGTCGGCCACATGCCGGTCAATCCGGCCGGCCTGGCGTGCCGCTGCGGGTCGATCGGTTGCTGGGAGACGGAGGCTGGATGCGCGCAGAGCCTCCTGCAGCAGGCCGGCCGGGTCGCGACCGGCGGCCGGGACGCGATCGACGAGCTCCTGGCTGAGGCCGAGGCGGGCTCCCCCATCGCCCTGGGCGCTCTCGAGGAGACCGGGCGGTGGATCGGGATCGGCCTCGCCGGCCTCGTCAACCTGCTCGATCCGCGGCTCGTCGTCTTCGGCGGGCTGTTCGGCGGATCCATCCATTCGTCGCTCGGATCGTCGAGGCGGAGCTCGATCGTCGTGCTCTCGCGGCGCCTCGACGACTGGTGCGGATCGTCCCATCGAAGCTCGGCGTGGAGGCGTCGCTGCGCGGCGCCGCGGAGCTCGCGATGGAACCACTCCTGGCCGACCCGGCCAGATGGATGCGCCCGCGGGACGTAGACGCGCGATACGGCGTAGCGGGGCACAGGAGGGTGGTAGCCTAGCGCCGACATTCGGACCCTTGTGATTCGATATGGACCCCAGAGGAGGAGGACAGAGCAGCGATGATCAACAAGAGATTCGGGTCGCTCATGGCCGTGGCCGTGGTCGTCCTGGCAGCGTGCTCGAGCTCGGGCTCGAGCCCCAAGGCGAGCACCGGCGCCGGTGGCTCGGCCGCCGCGACCGATTGCACCGTCGGCGTGTCGTGGAACAACTTCCAGCAGCCGCGCTGGGCCGCCCACGACAAGCCGAACATCCAGTCGACCGTCGAGGCCGGCGGCGGCAAGTACATCGACGCCGACGCGAACCTGAGCAACGGCAGCAGCTGACCGACGTCGACACCCTCATCTCGAAGGGTGCCAAGGTCCTGATCCTGCTGGCCCAGGACAACAAGGCCATCCTTCCGGCGCTCAAGAAGGCCAAGGACGCGGGCATCCCCGTCATCGCCTATGACCGCCTGATCGAAGACCCGAGCATCCTGTACATCACCTTCGACAACGTCCTCGTCGGCCAGAAGGAAGCCGAGGCCGTCATCGCCAAGGTGCCGAAGGGCGACTACGTCCTGATCAAGGGCGACCCGGGCGACCCGAATGCCTCCACGTTCCTGCCGCGGGCTGGGACCTGGCCGGCCTGAAGGACAAGGTCGCCTCCGGCGACATCAAGATCCTCAATGGACCTGACGGCACGTTCACGGACGCGTGGAAGACCGAGAAGGCCCAGACCAACATGGAAGCGATCATCGACAAGGCCGTCGCCGACGGCAACAAGATCGATGCGATCCTGGCCGAGAACGACAGCACGGCGCTCGGCGTCGTCGGTGCGCTGACGGCCAAGAACTACGGCTTCCCGCCCCTGAGCGGCCAGGACGG
>CAVRFU010000011.1:0-260238 GCA_963720495.1 uncultured Chloroflexia bacterium | reverse complement strand
TCGCCGACGGCACCAAGGTGTACGACTCGGGCGTCCTGACCGGGGCCAGCCCGACCGCCACCGTCAACGCCACCGTCACCGGCAAGACCGCCCTCCAGCTGGTCGTCACCAACGGCGGCGACAACGTCGACTTCGATCACGCCGACTGGGCCGACGCCAAGCTGACCTGCGGCGGTCCGCCACCGCCCCCGCCGCCCGGCCTCTCATTTGCCGCGCCGGTCAGCCTGCCCGCCGGGACCAACACGCATGGCGTCGCGATGCTCGACCTCAATGGCGACAGCAAGCTCGATCTGGTGGCAGCCAACGCCGGCTCGAGCACTGCGAGCGTTGGCTCGGGAACGGCAATGCCACCTTCGGCGCTCGAGCCAACTTCCCGACCCGCCTGGCCCCGAAGATGGTCGCGATCGCCGACCTGAACGGCGAGCACGCCGCGCCCTGATCACCGCGAACCAGGACGCAGCGACCGTGAGTGTGCTCCTCGGGAACGGCGCGAGGTGGGTTCGCCCCCAAGGTCGACTACGGCCGGCTCGCACACCCACGAGGCGGACATCGGCGATCTCGACGGCGACGGCAAGCTGACGTGGTGCCCGCGTGTTGGGGCGGGAGCGTCATCAGCGTGCTCATCGGCAACGGCGACGGGACGCTCCGCGCGAAGGTGGACTACGCAGCCGGAGCTGCCCCGCATCGGTGATACTTGTCGGTTCGATGGGGGCGCCGCGTCTCCACGTGGCGGTCGCGAACCACGACGCGAACACCATCAGCATGCTGCGCGGGAACGGAGACGGCACATTCCAGCCGCAGGTCACCTACGCGGTCGGGACCGCTCCACACTCGCTGCGCGCCGGCGACCTGGACGGCGACGCGCGATCGACCTGGTAACGGCCAACGAGGGATCGAGCAACGTCAGCGTGCTGCGTGGGAACGGTGACGCGACATTCGCCGCGGCCGTCAATTACCCGACCGGGCCGGTCCCGAAGGGCGTCGCGATCGCGGACATGTCGGGTGACGGGAAGCTGGACATCCTGGCCGCGGACACGGCCGGGAACTACCCCGTCTGCTGCAAGCCGGGCGGTGACCAGATGAGCCTGCTGCTCGGGACGGGGACCGGCACTCTCGCGACCGACGTCATTCACGTCGGCATGACCCCATTCGCGATGGACACCGGCGACATCGACCGTGACGGCGAATCGATGTCGCGACCGCGAACTGGGACTGGAACGACGTCACGATCCTGCGGAACCCACCAGGCGGCCCCCCACCCGACACGACCCCGCCGACCGTGACCGCCACGACCCCGGCCAACGGCGCGACCGGGGTGGCCGCGACGATCAGCCCGACCGGCACGTTCAGCGAGGCGATGACCGCCGGCACGATCACGGCACCACCGTGACCCTGACCGACCAGGCCACCTCGGCGGCCGTGGCCGGGACCGTGTCGTACAACGCCACGAGCCGGGTCGTGACGTTCGACCCGACGGCCGACCTCGGCGCGGGCAAGGTCTATGTCGCGACGATCAAGGGCGGCGACCGGCGGGGTCAAGGACGTCGCCGGCAATCGCCCTCGCGGCCGACCGGACCTGGACGTTCACGGTGGCAGCGGTCGGCGGCACGACCACGAGCTACCTGTCCGATCTCGCCTACACGCGTGCGCCAACGGCTGGGGACCGGTCGAGAAGGACCGGAGCAACGGCGAGGACGCGCCGGCGACGGCGCTCCGATCACCCTGGCCGGGGTCGTGTTCGCCAAGGGTCTCGGGACCCATGCCGCAGTCGGACGTCCGCTACACGATGAGCGGCTGCACGACGTTCACGCGCCACGGTCGGCGTGGACGACGAGGTCGGCAACCTGCGGCTCGGTCGTCTTCCAGGTCTGGGCGGACGGGACCAAGCTGTACGACTCGGGCATCCGGACCGGCGCCAGCCCGACCGCCCGGTCAGCGTCGACGTCACCGGCCGGACGGCCCTCCAGCTGGTCGTGACCAACGGCGGCGACAACGACGACTACGACCACGCCGACTGGGCCGACGCCAAGCTGACCTGCGGCGGCGGCGCGCCCATCGACACGACCCCGCCGACGGTGACCGCCACGACGCCGGCCAACGGGGCGACCGGGGTGGCCGCGACGATCAGTCCGACCGGCACGTTCAGCGAGGCGATGACGCCGACGACGGTCACGGCACGAGCGTGACCCTGACCGACCAGGCCACCTCGGCGCCGTCGGCCGGGACCGTGCCTACAACGCCACGAACCGGGTCGGCGACGTTCACCCCGACCGCCGACCTCGGCGCCGGGCAAGATCTATGTCGCCCTCGATCAAGGGCGGCACCGCGTCGGGGTCAAGGACGTCGCGGGCAACGCCCTCGCCGCCGACCGTGACCTGGACGTTCACGGTGCGTCGACCGACACGACCCCGCCGACCGTGACCGGCACGACCCCGGCCAACGGCGCGACCGGGGAGGCCGCGACGATCAGTGCCGACCGGCACGTTCAGCGAGGCGATGACGCCAACCATCGTCACGGCGCGAGCGTGACCCTGACCGACCAGGGCACGCCCGCCGGTCGGCGGGAACGGTCGTCGTACAACGCCGCCAGCCGGGTCGGCGACGTTCGACCCGACGGTCGACCTCGAGCCGCCGGCAAGGTCTATGTCGCGACGATCAAGGGCGGCACCGCGGCGGGATCAAGGACGTCGCCGGCAATGCCCTCGACCGCCGACGTGACCTGGACGTTCGACGGTGGCTCGACCGACACCACCCCGCCGACGGTGACCGGCACGACGCCGGCCAACGGCGCGACCGGGGTCGGCCGCGACGGTCAGCCCGACGGCCACGTTCAGCGAGGCGATGGCGCCGGCGACGGTCAACGGCACGACCGTCACGCTGACCGATCAGGCCACCTCGGCGCCGTCGGGGCGACCGTCACCTACGACGCCGCGAACCGTTCATGGCGACGTTCAGCCCGACCGCCGCCCTCGGCGCGGGCACGACCTATGTCGGCCTCGATCAAGGGCGGGACGGGCGGGGTCACGGACCTCGCCGGCAACCCCCTCGCGGCCGACCGGACCTGGACCTTCACGGTGGCCGCCTCGACGGCACGACCACGAGCTACCTGTCCGACCTGCCGTACACCGTCACCGCCAACGGCTGGGGACTGGTCGAGAAGGACCGCAGCAACGGCGAGGACAGCGCCAACGACGGCCTGCCGATTACCCTGGCCGGGGTGGTCTACCCGAAGGGCCTGGGCACCCATGCCGCAGCCGACATCCGCTACACGATGAGCGGTTGCACGAAGTTCACCGCCAAGGTCGGCGTGGACGACGAGGTCGCCGTCCGCGGCTCGGTCGTGCTTCCAGGTCTGGGCGGACGGGACCAAGGTGCTCCGACCGGGCACCCTGAGCGGCGCCAGCCCGACCGCGACCGTTCACGTCACCGTCACCGGCAAGACGCGCCCTCCAGCTGGTCGTGACCAACGGCGACGACAACGTCGAGCTACGACCACGCCGACTGGGCCGACGCCAAGCTGACCTGCGGCTAGGCCGATCACGGCGGGGACGTTTCCCTATCTCATCGGCCCTCCTTGCGATCCGAGGTCGCCCGGGTGCCGGGCATCCGGACGGCAGGCTGTGCCCCCGCGTTCAGGGCGCGGGGGCACAGACCCGGCCACGAGGACCGGCAACGGGGTGGCGGGCGCGGTGTCGCGCACCCGATTCGATGAGGCCTCCGCGTCGCGGACGACCACGTTCCGACTCCTTGTCTCCCCCGGAGTCACGGAACATCCCTCTGGTGGTGACCGCTGTCACCGTTGCGTCCTCGGAGCACCTGCGGGTGCCTGCTCCGATCGACGAGAGCGTGCGAGGCGCGCCCCCCGCGCTGCGACGTCGCATGCCCGTGTCAGTCCCTTGGCCCCACCCCGAAGCCCTCGGGACTCCCTCTCGTTGGCGACCTCGGCCGCCGGTGCAAGGAGAGCGGTTAGCTCGAGCTCCCCTCCACAGATCTCCCCGTGAGGCGCGTCCCCCGGCGCAGCGACTCAACGTGCGGAGGCATGGTGTACCAGTACGAAAGTCCCGGGTCAAGACCCGAATCGCAACCTGTCCCGGCAGCCGCGCAGCGGTGTCGGCAACCCGACAGGCGGGCAGTCAGCTACGGCACAGGATCAGGCCCGGTCTCCCCTGCCAGCCGCTCGTCGTAGCGTCGGTCGCGCCAGGCGAGGGCCGCCTTGAGACCCTCGCTCCGGACGATCGCGTCCCACTCGCGCTGCTCCGGCGTGTCGGCGGCGTTGATGATCGCGCCGAGGTCGATGCCGGCCTCGACGGCCAGCCGGAAGCCGGCCGCGTCCATCGCCCGGTTGAGCATCCGCTTGGTCGGGCCCATGACCTCGGGCGGCGTGCGCGCCAGGCGGTCGGCCAGGGCATCGACCTCCGCGGCCAGGCGCTCCACCGGCACGACCCGGTTGATCAGCCCGATCCGCTCGGCCTCGACCGCGTCGATGAGGTCGCCGGTCAGCAGCAGCTCGCGGGTCTTCTTCTGTCCGATGAGGTACGGCATCAGCAGCGTCACGGGCGCGGACCCGTAGCGGATCTCGGGCTCGCCCAGCCGGGTGCCCTCGGCCGCGACGACCAGGTCGCACGCCATCGCCAGCTCGAGGCCGCCGGCCAGCGCATAGCCGTGGACCTGGGCGATGACCGGCTTGGGGCAATCGAGGATGCGCAGGGTGGCCTCGACGTCCGTGGCCAGGAGCTCGCGCCACGCGACCGGGCCGAGCGCCCCGCCCTCGGCCTCCTCGGTCAGGTCGTAGCCGGCGGAGAACGCGCGGCCCGCACCCTCGATGACCACGACCCGCACGCGTGGATCGACGGTCGCCCGGTCGATCGCGCCGACCAGGGCCTCCACGAGCTCGGCGGACAGGGCGTTGAGCTTCGCCGGCCGGTTGAGCGTCAGGCGGACGCCCCACGCGGTCTCGGCCTCGAGCAGGACCGGCGCGTCAGGCTCGGGCATCGTCGGGTCCCTCCAGCACGACCAGGGCGTCGACCGCGATCGCGCCCCCGGCCGATGCGATGACCGGGTTCAGGTCCACCTCGAGGATATCGGGACGCTCCATCCCGAGGCGACCGAGAGCCACCAGCATGGCCACGACGGCCGCCCGATCGACCGCCGGCCGGCCGCGGACCCCGCCCAGCAGGCGCGCGCCGCGGAGATCGTCGAGCATGGCGCCGGCCGCTGCCGCGTCCAGGGGAGCGAGCCGGATCGCCACGTCGTCGAGGACCTCGGTCAGGACGCCGCCCAGCCCGACCAGCACGGCCGGCCCGAACTGCGGGTCGCGGCGCAGGCCCAGGATGAGCTCGACGCCCGGCGCCGCCATCGGCTCGACGAGCAGGCCGCGCACCGTCAGGTTGTGCCGCCGCCCGGTCTCGAGCAGCGTCAGGGCGGCGCCGTAGACCGCGTCGTCGCCCCGCAGGCCGAGCGCCAGCCCGCCGACCTCGCTCTTGTGGGCCAGCCCGACGGCGTCGAGCTTGAGCGCGACCGGTCGCCCGATCCGGCGCGCCGCGGCGACCGCGGTGGGCGCGTCGGTCACGACCGTGACGTCGGTGACCGGGATCGCCGGCGGCCGACACCAGGGCCAGGCTCTCGCGCTCGGACAGCGCCACCGGCGGTCGGGCGGGCGGCCGCGTCGGGTGCGGATCGGCTCCGTACGAGGTCCGGCTCGCCGCCAGCCCCGGCCACTCGGGCCGCCATGGCCCGTCGTCCCGGCGACGCTCGTGGCGTCGCTCCCAGCGGGCGACCTCGGCGATCGCCCGGAAGGCCGGGACGGCGCCGCGCAGGAGCGGTGCCCCGTGGCCGTCCCCGTCGAGGAGCGCCTTGGTCTCGGGCGGCGGCTCGCCGGACGTCAGCGACACGTAGACCGGCAGGATGGCGGGGCGCCCGGCCGTGGCCGCCAGGAGCGCGCCGGTCACCTCGTTGGCCGTGGCGACCTCGGACGCCAGCGAGCGGTACGGGAAGTCGTGGACCAGGACCAGCACGTCGTAGGCGCCCGACGCGGCCATCGCCTCGAACGCGCCGCCGTACGCGGTGCCGGGGTCGGCCGCGCCCCACGGATCGAGCGGGTTGCCGATGTAGCCCATCGTCGGCAGCGCCGCGAGGATGTCGGCTCGCGCGGAGGCGGGCACGGGCGGGAGGTCCAGGCCGGTCCGCGGCACGAGGTCGGCGATGAGCGACGCCTCGCCCGTCGACACGGTCACGACCCCCGTCCGGCCGCGACCGACGCGCCGGCCCGTCCGCCGGACGCCCTCGACGAGCTCGGCCGTCTCGAGGAGCTCGTCGAGATCGCGGCACCGGATGACCCCGGCCGCGTCGAGGGCCGCATCGGTCACCCGCGCCTCGCCGGCGAGCGAGCCGGTGTGGGCCATCGCGGCCGCCTGCGCCTGGTCGCTCCGGCCGACCTTGACCGCCATGATCGGCTTGCCGAGCTCGAGGGCGCGGTCGGCCAGGGCGAGGAACCGTTCCGGGCGCTTGAAGCCCTCGACGAAGAGGATGACCGAGCTCGTCTCGGGGTCGTCCAGGCAATACGCCAGGTAGTCGCACACGTCGAGCACGACCTCGGAGCCGCAGCTGATGATCCGCGAGAAGCCGATCCGATCCCCGGAATGGACGAAGGCGTCGGACACCGAGCCGGACTGGGCGATCCCGGCAACGCCCCCGCGCGGCAGCCAGGGCGACACGTCGCCGATGTAGGTGGCGCTGTTGGCGACGAGGTCGATGACGCCCATGCAGTTCGGCCCGAGCAGGGCCAGGCCGTGCTCGCGGGCGATCCGGGCGACCTCGGCCTGCATCGCGGCGGCGGCCGGACCGCCCTCCACGACGCCGCCGCCCGGGATGACGACCGCGGGCACGCCGGCCGCGGCCGCCGCCTCGGTCACGGACGCGGCACGCAACGGGTTGAGCGCCACGACCGCGATGTCCGGCCGCTCGGGCAGGGCGTCGAGGCTCGGGTAGCAGGGCTGGCCGTGGAGCTCCTCGTACTTCGGGTTGACGAAGTGGCAGCGCGTCTCGCTGTCCATGACCCGCAGGTTGTCGCGCACCGTCTCGGCGATCCACGAGCGCGGCGACGCCCCGACGACGGCGATGCTCCGTGGCGCGAACAGCGGCCGGAGGTCGATGACCCCGGGCTCGTCGTCTGGTCCGCCGCTCACCCGACGACCCGGCCGACGCCCCGCTTCTCCAGCGCCCGGGCGATGATCATCCGCTGGATCTCCGAGGTGCCCTCCCAGATCCGGTCGACCCGCAGCTCGCGCAGGAACCGCTCCGGGGCGAACTCGCGCATGTAGCCCCGGCCGCCGAAGACCTGGACGACCCGGTCGGCGCAGCGCCAGGCCGCCTCGGACGCGAACAGCTTGGCCAGCGAGGCCTTGGCGTGGACGACCTTGGGGTCGGCCCCGGTATCGGCCAGCCAGGCGCATTCCCGGGTCAGCAGCCGGGCCGCCGACGCGTCGGCCGCCGAGTCGGCCAGCGGGAAGCTGACCCCCTGGAAGTCGTAGATGCGCTGCCCGAACTGGACCCGCTCGGTGGCCCACGCCAGCGCGAGGTCCGAGGAGCCGCTCCATCGCGCCGCTGCAGCGGGCGCCGATGTGGATCCGCTCCTCGACGAACCATTCGTTGGTCAGCTCGTCGGCCTGACCGACGCCGCCGAGCACCGCGCTCGCGGGAACCCGGACGTCGGTCAGCACGAACTGGGGATGACGGTCGGCGAAGGTGTGGGTGTAGTCCGGGTCGTGCTGGACGACCACCCCGGGCGTGTCGTAGTCGACCAGGAAGAGGGTCGGCCGGCGATCGTCCCCGTCGACCACGAGGCAGTGGAAGATCATGAAGTCGGTGTCGTCCGGTCCGGTCACGAACCACTTCTCGCCGTTGAGCACGTACTCGCCGGTCGACGGGTCGCGGACGGCCGTCGCGCGGAGCGTGCGCGCGTCCGAGCCGGCCCCGTCCTCCGTGATCGCGTAGCTCCCCGAGCGCTCGCCCCGGAGCGACGGGTCCAGGTAGCGCCGGCGTTGCTCCGGATCCGCGTGCAGCAGGACGTTGTAGGCGCCCGGGATGTACGACCACAGGCCGCCGGTCGACTGGCCGAGCTGCTCGTGGACCAGCACCTGCTCGAGCACGGACCAGCCCTGCCCGCCGGCCGCGACGGGAAAGGACCCGCCCTGCAGCCGCGCCTCGATGGCGGCCGCCCGGATCGGGTCGCCCCAGTCGCGCGGGACGTGGCCGCCGGCCCGCTCGAATTCGACCTCGCGCGGCTGGAGGACGTCGCGCACGAACGCGCGGGCGCGTGCCTGGAGCTCGAGCTGGGCGCGGGTGAGGGTCAGGTCCATCGCGCCAAGGATGCGGCACCCGGTCGGCGGGAGGCGCATGACGTCGCGGGCCGCGGGACGGCGGAGCGTCCGGCGGGGACCGCCGGGCGTGGACCCGGTCAGGCCGGCTGGGCGAGCACCATGATCCGGATCTCGGTCATGTCGTCCATCGCGTAGCGAAGGCCCTCACGACCCAGGCCGGAGTCCTTGACCCCGCCGTAGGGCATGTGGTCGATCCGGTAGGTCGGCACGTCGTTGATGATCACGCCGCCGACCTCGAGCTCGCTGAACGCCCGCCAGGCGCCCGCCAGGTCGTTGGTGAAGACGCCGGTCTGGAGCCCGAACATCGAGTCGTTGACCCGCGCGATGGCGTCGTCGAGGTCGCGGAACGGGAAGGCGACCACGAGCGGCGCGAACGCCTCGTTCGAGCACACCTGGGCGGTCGTCGGGACGTCGGTCAGGACGGTCGGCGGGAAGAACGCGCCGTCGGCCTTGCCGCCGAGCAGGACCGTGCCGCCCAGCGCGACCGCCTCGTCGACCCAGCGCTGGGTCCGGCCGGCGGCGGTCGTGTCGACCATCGGCCCCACGTCGGTGGTCGGGTCGATCGGGTCGCCGACCGTGAGCGCCTTCGCCCCGGCGATGAACTTGTCCATGAACGCGTCCCAGATGTCCTCGTGGACGAAGGCCCGCTGGACGCTGATGCAGACCTGGCCGGCGTAGCTGAACCCGCCCACCAGGCAGCGCTTGACCGCCCAGTCGAGGTCGGCCGTCCTGTCGACGATGACCCCGGCGTTGCCGCCGAGCTCGAGCACGACCCGCTTCTTGCCGGCGCGCTCCTTCATCCGCCAGCCGACCGACGGCGAGCCGGTGAAGGTCAGCAGCTTGAAGCGCGGATCGGCCACCATCCGGTCGCCCAGCTCGCGGGTCATCGGCAGGATCGAGACCGAGCCGGCCGGGACGCCGGCCGCCTCGATGATCTCGGCCACGGTGAGCATCGTGAGCGGGTCCTTGGACGGCGGCTTGAGCACGATCGGGTTGCCGCTGGCGATCGCCGGCGACAGCTTGTGGGCGGCCAGGTTGAGCGGGAAGTTGAACGGGCTGATGGCCGCGATCGGGCCGATCGGGAAGCGCCGGGTGATCCCGACCCGGTCCTTCGACGACGGCAGGAGATCGAGCGGGATGACCTCGCCGGTCATCCGTTCGGCCTCCTCCGCGCCGAGGCGGAAGGTCAGCGCGGCCCGGTCGACCTCGACCAGCGCGTCGCGGATCGGCTTGCCCGCCTCGAGGGCGATGAGCCGGCCGAGCTCCTCGCGCCTGGCCTTCACCCCGGCGCTGATCTCGCGCAGGATCCGCCCGCGCTCGTAGGCCGGCAGCGTGCGCGTGACCTCGAAGGCCGCGACCGCCGCCTGGACGGCCTCCTCGTACTGCGCCTCGGTGGCGTTGTAGGTCGTGCCGGCGGGTGTCTCGGGGTCGGCCGGGTTGTCCACGACCAGCACGTCGGGCGATTCGACCCAGCGCCCGGCCAGGAAGATCGGATGGGGCTTGGTGCCGGTCACGACGGTCATCTGCGGCTCTCCTATGGGGTACGTTGGCATCGTACAACCGGCGCCCGCGCCGTCCCCGATCCGCGAGGTCCGACGTGTCCCGACCGATCGCCCTCCGAGACGCCCTCCGCGTCAAGCCCGGCACGCGCATCCGGCTCGAGAAGCTGGACGCGGGCGCCACGTTCGGCCACGACAAGGCGTCGTCGGTCGTGGCCACCGCGCGCCAGATGGCCCGCCTGCGCGACCTGCAGGACCGGATGTGGGCGGAGGCCAAGCACTCCGTGCTGGTCGTCCTCCAGGGCATCGATGCCGCCGGCAAGGACGGCACGATCGCCAAGGTCATGGAGGCCTTCAACCCGCAGGGCTGTCCGGTCAGCTCGTTCAAGGTGCCGTCCGTCGAGGAGCGCGCGCACGACTACCTGTGGCGGGTCCACAAGCGCACCCCGGGCAAGGGTGAGGTCGGCATCTTCAATCGCTCGCACTACGAGGACGTGCTCGTCGTCCGGGTCCACGATCTCGTGCCAAAGAGGGTCTGGTCGAAGCGCTACGACCAGATCAACGACTTCGAGCGGATGCTGGCGGACAGCGGCACGACCATCGTCAAGTTCTTCCTCACGATCGATCGCGAGGAGCAGCGCAAGCGGTTCCAGGAGCGCTACGACGACCCGACGAAGCGCTGGAAGTTCAGCCTGGGCGACCTCGACGAGCGGAAGCTCTGGGACTCCTACCAGGCCGCCTTCGACGAGGCGCTCTCGAGGACGTCGACCCCGTGGGCGCCCTGGTACGTCATCCCGGCCAACCGGAACTGGTTCCGCAACCTCGCGGTGTCGACGATCCTCGCCGACACGATGGCCGGCCTGAAGCCAGCCTACCCGGCCCCGCCGGACCTGCCCCCGAACCTCGTCGTCGAGTAGGGGCGGCGTCTCCGCCGCCCCTGCCGGATCGGCCTACGGAGCGGGAGCCCCGTAGATGTTCTGGTCCAGGCCGCCGTCATGCGGGCAGGTGTCGCCGCTCCACCCGTCTGCGGCGCTGAAGGTGCGGCACTGCTTGACGTCGGCGCTGCCGTCGTCCTCGTCCTCGGTCGCCTCGCGCGGGTCGGCGCCCTGGACGGTGTCGCGCCAGTCGGTCCACGTTGCGAAGGTCCGGCCGCCGCTCGCCGATCACCCACAGGTAGTCGCCGGCGAACGGGACGGTCCGGTTGCCGAACTGCTCGTAGTTCGGATTGCGTCGTGGTGTTGCTGATCCGCGCCTTGCCGGTCCACGACGCGCCGGACGTGGTCGACGTCGCGCCGTAGACGTCGAGCGATGCGACGGTGTGGCCCGCCGCATCGTTGCCGACGGGGCGCGTCCGCGAGTAGGACGGATCGTTCCGGCTGTCCCACCAGATCGCGTGGAGCGTGCCGTTCGAGACGGCGATGTCCGGGAACAGCTGGTGGCCGGTCGGCTGGTCGTCGATCAGGATCGGTGTGGTCTTCGTCCCGGTCGCGCCGTCATAGCGCAGGAAATAGGTGGCCGACTGGCTGCCGATGCCCGTGTCGATCGAGCCGTACGTCGTCCCGGTCGGGACCTGGCTGCCGGGTTTGCTGGGGTCGTAGACGATGTAGACCCACTCATGCGCGGCGTCGGCCTGATCGGCGGTCGAGCGGACCTGCGTGTCACGCCGGAAGAACGTGTAGCCGGACTCGCAGTGGGCGTCGAAATCGCCGCAATCGCGGGCGTCGCCGCCCTCGATCCCTTCCTCGTCGAAGGGAGCATCGGCCGGGTTGCCGGCCGGCGTGGCCTCCGGATCCGAGACGTCGGTCGCGTCGTAGCGCAGGAACGGCTGGAGCACCTTGGCCGCACCGAAGGTCGCGCCGCAGTCGGTCGACTTCACGATGTCGACGGCGTCGGTCTGGCCGTTCTTGCGCTCCGACTGCCGGAACGTCACGTACACATGGCCGTTGGCCGTGACCGAGATGTCCGGGAACTGCACGTCCTGGGCGACCTGGGACAGGCTCTTCGGGTTCGACCAGGTCGCGCCGTGATCGGTCGACCGGGCGATGTAGATGTTGTTGGTCCCGTTGCCGGTGAACCGCGACCAGGCGAAGTACACGGTGCCGTCGCACGAGCCGCCCGTCCGGTCGGCCTCGATCGCCGTCTTGTCGTTGAACACGCCGAGGAGGTTCGGAGCGGACGAGCCGCGGTTCACGATCTCGCTTCGGACGAAGCGCTTGCCGTCGTTGATCGTCGCGCCGCCGGGGCCGCCCGGGTTGTCGTAGACGGCGACGAAGACGTCGCCGAAGGTCTTCTTGGTCCCGGCTGGGTCGTCCGACGATTCAGAGCCCATGAACACCCGGCCGTGGCCGTCCCAGGCGATGACCGGGTCGCCCGCGCTGGCGGTCCTGACGTGGGCCTGCGCCGCGTAGGGCGAGGTGTCGTCCGGGTAGCCGGGCACGAGCGAGCTCCGGAAGCTCGCGCCGCCGTCCTCGCTGCGGTAGTAGCCGAGCCAGATCGGCCCGACCGGCGACGGCGTCGCGCTGCCGGGCGGCTGGTAGACGCCGCAGTAGTCGTTGGAGCTGCCGATCAGCAGGTTCGCGTTGCGCGGGTCGATCTCGACGGCCGGCTCGTTCTGGCGGCCACGGGCGACGCCGCACTCGGTGAGCGTGTCGTCGGTGTAGGCGTTGCCGGTGGCCAGGGTGTAGGCGCTGACGTAGCCGTTGCCGACGTCGTTCGTCAGGCGGACGTCGCCGGCGGCGAGGGTGCGCGCCGATCACGGCGAGGGACGCGATCAGGCCGAGCGCGATGGCTGGACGCGCGTCGAACGTCGCGAGGGAATCACCGTCCGCTCCTCCTCGTTCGCCAGCGACGGCGCCGCGCACGCGGCGGTCGAGCCCACTGAGTTCCCCCGGATGGCGGTCGCTGGTGGCCGAAGGGCCGGGCGCAGCTGGTCTGGGGCCGTGCCGAGCGGTTCAGTCCGCGTCCAGTCTAGTGCCCGGTGGACGGGCCGGGGCGCCGTCCGGGGCCGATCACGGTCGTCCGGCGGTTTTCGTGGTGCATCCGGCTGCACCCCGATGCATGCCGGTCAGGAAGTCGACGCGCCGTCGGGCGCTCAGGCGCTGCGTCCGCGTCGGAGACGCTCGGCGAAGTTCGACCAGCGCCCGGCGACCGCGTCGGCGTGGCCGTCCATCTCGTCCGGTCCTCGAGGTCGATCAGGGCACGCTCCCAGGCCAGGGCCTTGCCGATGCGGCCGAGAGTCGCGACGTCGCGTCGAGGCGGCGCCTCAGCGCGGCCGCCGGGAGCGACGTCCGTCCACGCCTCGCAGTAGGCGTCGCTGGAGCCGGTCGAAGACGGCGATCGTCGAGACGTCGCCCGGTCGTCGGCGCGATCGAGTTGAACGTGTCGTCGAGCGTCGCGAACGGGATGGCGACCACCGCGTCGCCCCAGTCGAAGAACCGGTCGCCGTCCGGCCCGACGACGATGTTGCCGCCGTGGAAGTCGTCGTGCTCGATGGAGGCGGCGACGCCGGCTCGTCGCGAGCTCGACCGGCCAGGTCCGGATCGCGGGCCGCGCCGCGCGACGCAGGCGGACCCGGGCGGCGTCGGCCGCGGTGCTCGCTCGGGCGCGTCGACCCGGCGCCAGATCCGAGTCGTCGGCGAGAGCCGATCCAGCGCCCGGCCAGCCGCTCCGGGCGCTCGTCCGGGGCGCCCGCGGCCAGCATCGCGGCGACGACCGCATGCGCCCTCGAGCGACCGCTGCAGGTGGGCGTACTCGGTCGAGGATCCGCTCCCAGACGCGCCGAGGTCGTGATCGCCGGCCGTCCGGCCGGCTGGCACGGAGGTCGGCCCTGCGTCGTCGAACAGGAGCCACGGCCGGGCCGGGTGGACGGTGAGCGGCAGCACGACGCGCGCTCGACGCCCGCCGCGCCGGAAGACCTCGAGGAGCGGACCCTCGTACGCGGGACCGGGACCGGTCGCCTTGAACCAGACGGCGCCGCGATCGGTCGGGATGCGCATCGTCGTCGCCCACGGCCGCACGTGCGGCTGCTCGATCGGGCCCGCGACCCGGCGGCCGAGGCGCGCCAGCTCAGCCGTCGACCCAGCCGTCGACCGTGCCTGCCAGACCGGATCGAGCCAGGTCCGGATCCCGGTCGGGATCGTCTCGCGATCCGGTCCCCGGCGCCGCGTCAGCGGCCCTTGCCGCCACCGAACAGGGTCCCGAAGACGCCGCGGATCAGGTCCTGGCCGAGCCGCGAGCTGACGACCTTGCCGCCGGTCCGGATGGCCGTGTCGATCGTCTTCTGCTGAGCCCGCGCCGCATCCTGGGCGGCCTTCTGCTGGGCCTTGCGCTCGCGCTCGGCGGCCTTCTGCGCGGCCGCCATCTCACGCGCCTGGCGGGTGATCTCGCGCTGCTGCTGGGCGGGCGTCATCCCGTTCAGGCCGGTCGCCGTCGTCGGGTCGACTCCCGCGCGCACCGCGGCGTCCGCCGCGGCCTGGGCCGAGGCGGCCTTGGCGGCCGCGATCCGGGCGGTGATCCGCTCGTAGGCGCTGTCGCGGTCGACCGTCGCGCCGTACTTCGTCGCGAACGGGCTGGTCGCGATCATCCCCTTGAAGGTGACCTCGTCGACCGGCGCCATGAGCGAGTCCGGCGCCAGCAGCCGGGTCGCCGCGAGCGGGGTCGGGACGCCGCGCGGCGACAGGACGGTGACCAGTGCCTCGCCGGTCCCGAGCGAGGTGATCGTCTTCTCGACGTCGAAGAACTCGGTCATCGGGAAGGTCCGGGCGGTCTTGCGCAACGCGTCGGCATCCTCGGGCGTGAAGACCCGCAGCGCATGCTGGACACGGTTGCCGAGCTGGGCGAGCACCGGCGACGGCACATCGGTCGGCGACTGCGTCACGAAGTAGACGCCGACGCCCTTGGAGCGGATCAGCCGGGCGGTCCGCTCGACCTGGTCCATCAACGCCTCCGAGGCGTCGTCGAACAGCAGGTGGGCCTCGTCGAAGAAGAAGCACAGCTTGGGCTTGGGCAGGTCGCCCGCCTCGGGCAGCGACTCGTACAGCTGGGCCAGCATCCAGAGCATGAACGTGGAGAACAGCCGGGGCTGGTTCATGACGTCGCTGAGCTCCAGGATGCTGATGATCCCGGTGCCCTCGGGCGTCGTCCGGAGCAGGTCCGCGACCTCGAACTCCGGCTCGCCGAAGAAGACGTCCGCACCCTCCTGCTCGAGGACGACGATCGAGCGCAGGAGGACGCCCACGGACGCGCTCGACATCCCGCCGTAGTCGGCCAGGATCGGCTTGCCCTCGTCGGACGACAGGTACTTGAGCGTCGCGCTCAGGTCCTTGAGGTCCAGCAACGGCAGGTCGTTGTCGTCGCAGTACTTGAAGACCAGGGCGAGGATCGAGGTCTGCGTGTCGTTGAGGTCCAGGACCTTGCCGAGCAGCAACGGCCCGAACGAATGGACCGTCGCGCGGACCTGGGCGCCCAGCTTGCCCGACAGCGACAGGTACTCCACCGGGTGGCCCGACGCCTCGAACGTCCAGCCGAGCGAGGTCACCCGCTCGACGACCTTCGGGTTGGTCGCGTCGCCCGGCGCGGCGAGCCCGGTCAGGTCGCCCTTGATGTCCGCCACGAAGACCGGGACGCCGGCCTTCGAGAGCTGGCCGGCCAGGAGCTGCAGGGTCTTGGTCTTGCCCGTTCCCGGTGGCGCCGGCGATCAGGCCGTGCCGGTTGAGCATCGACAGCGCGACCTGGACCCGGGCGTCGTTGGCCAGCTCGGTGCCGAGCATCGGGCTGCCGATGATCAGGCCCGGCTCGGTCAGCGCATAGCCGGCAGTCATCGCGTCGTGGAACGCCTTGTCCATCGGTCCTCCGGTCGGAGATGGCGGTCGGGGAGGGGTGGGCAAGCGTATCATCGGCCGTCCGTGGGCCAGCGCGTCTGGCGCACAGAGCGGAGGGATCAGGGGATGAGGATCGACGACATCGACGGGATCGGCGCGACGCAGGCCGCCAAGCTGGCCGAGGCCGGCGTGACGACCACCGACGACCTGCTCCAGTGGGGCGCGAACAAGGCGGGCCGGGACTCGCTCGAGACCACGACCGGCATCAGCGGCAAGCTGATCCTCGAGTGGGTGAACCACGCGGACCTGATGCGCATCGACGGCGTCGGCTCCGAGTACTCGGACCTCCTCGAGGCGGCCGGCGTCGACTCCCCGTCGGAGCTGGCGCAGCGCAACGCGGCCAACCTCGCGACGACGTTCCAGGAAGTCGTGGCCGCCCGGCCCGACATCGTCCGGCGCGTGCCGAGCGAGACCGAGATCGCCGGCTGGATCGCCGAGTCGAAGACCCTCGCCAAGGTCGTCGAGCACTGAGCGGAGAGCCGACATGGGCGGCTTCCGGGAGTTCCTGACCAAGTCGAACGCGCTGGCCCTCGCCGTCGGCGTCATCATCGGCGTCGCGCTCGGCACCGTCGTCACGACGCTCGTCGACGCGATCATCATGCCGCCCATCGGCTGGGCGCTCGGCAGCATCGACTTCGCATCGATCAAGACCGTCCTCGGGACGAACGCGAAGGGCGAGGAGGTCGCCATCGGCTGGGGCCTCTTCATCAACGCCCTGATCACGTTCGTCGTCGTGATGCTGGTCGTCTACGTGATCAGCAAGCTCTTCATCAAGGAGGCTCCGCCGCCCGGTCCGTCACCGGAGGAGGTCCTCCTGACCGAGATCAGGGACGAGCTGCGCAGGCGACCCGCCTGACCGCGGACCACGCACCACCGGGACGGCCCGCCGGTCACGGCGGGCCGTTTCGCGTCCCGGCGAGGGTCAGGTCTCGCCCGTCTCCCCGATCTCGATCAGGCCCGACTCGTAGGCAAGGATCACTGCTCCGACCCGGTCGCGCAGTCCGAGCTTCGCGAGGATGTTCGAGACGTGCGTCTTGACGGTCGCCTCGCCGAGCACGAGCCGCTCGGCGATCTCGGCGTTCGTCAGGCCGCGAGCGACCAGGCCGAGAACCTCGCGCTCCCGCTCCGTCAGAGTGGCCAGCCGGCGGGCGTCCCGGTCACCCGCCCGGCGGTGGGCGAACGCAGCGATCACGCGGGACGTGACGCCCGGCGACAGGAGGCCGCCGCCGGCCACGACGCTCCGGATCCCCGTCACGAGCTCCTCCGGTGGCGCGTTCTTGACGAGGAACCCGCTGGCCCCGGCGCGAAGCGCCTCGAAGACGTACTCGTCCAGCTCGAACGTCGTCAGGATGATCACGTGGGGCGCGGCGCGGTCCGGCTCGAGCAGCCGGCGGGTCGCCTCCAGCCCGTCCATGACCGGCATCTGGATGTCCATCAGGACGACGTCGGGCCGTCGCCAGCGGACGACCTCGAGGGCCTCGGCGCCGTCGCCTGCCTCGCCGACCACCTCCATGTCGGCCTCGCTCTCGAGGATGTGACGGAAACCGACCCGGACGAGCTGCTGATCGTCCACCAGGACGACCCGGATTGGAGTGCTCACCGGCCAGCCACCGCGGGCTCGGATGGAAGGTCGACCGGCACACTGGCCACGACCGAGTAGCCGCCGTCGGCCGCGGGACCGGCGGTCAGGGTCCCGCCGACCGCCCGCATGCGCTCGACCATGCCGGGGATCCCCAGGCCGCCGCCCGGTGCCGCACCCGGCCGGGCCGAGGAGCCCGGCCCATCGTCGACAGACAGCGTCATCCGCCCCGGCTCGACCCGGATCGCGACCGCGACGACGGTGGACCCGCCGTGACGGAGGGCGTTGGTCAGCGCTTCCTGGGTCACCCGGTAGAGGGCGACCTGGATCGACGCCGGGACTGCCGCGAGGCGTGCATCGACGAAGCCGGTCGCCTCCACCCGCAGACCGGCCGAGGTCGTGCTCCGGAACAGGTCGGGCAGGTCGCGCAGGCCCGGGGCCGGTGCGGTCTCGGCGGCCGTTGCCCCCGTGTGCGCCGGGTCGTCGTCCCGGCGGAGCGTGATCACGAGGTGCTGCATCTCCTGGACGGCGGCCCGGCTCGATGCCTCGATGGCGGCCAGGGCGGTGGTGGTGGCATCGGGCGGCCCGCCCAGGGTCCGCCTTGCGGCCGCTGCCTGGATCCCGATGACGCTGACGTGGTGGGCGACCACGTCGTGCAGCTCGCGGGCGATCTCGAGGCGCTGTTCGAGCCTCGCGCGCGCCTCCTGCTCGGCGCGCCCGCGGCGGCGTCGGAGCGACCACAGGACGGCCAGCCCGACGGCGGCCCCGAGGCTGATCGCGGCCAGCACCGCATCCGGGTCCGTCCCGCGCTGCGCGATGGTGCCGACCCCGACGACGAGCCCGAACGCGGCCGAGACGAGGAGGTCCGCGGCATCGGCGTGTCGGCCGCTCCACGATGGCTGGCGGGTGACGGTCATCGTCCGCAAGCCTAGCGGGCGCCCAGCGCGCCGGGGACCTCGCCGCCGGCCGGCGACCAGGCCGCCAGCCGGCCCGAGCGCCACCAGCCGGCCAGCCGCAGTCCCCCGCCGCTCAGGCGTAGGGCCACCAGGATGAGCACGACCAGGCCCACGTCGGTGCGGACCAGGACCGGCCACGGCGCCGCCATCGCGTCGGGCACGCGGAGCAGGAGGATGACCGGGACGATCAGGTCCAGGTAGCCATGAAAGGCGATCGTGGCCATCCGTCGGAACCGGCCATGAGTGGCCGGCCGCTCGCGGTCGCGAACCCGCCGGACGAGGCGCAGGTGGCCCCGGAGCATGACCGCGAGGAGCACGAGCAGGAAGATATCGACGATCGGGTAGAGCCGCTCGAGGGTGCCATCCGGCTCTCGGCCCAGCATCTCGTCGAGGGCGCCGAAGCCGATCATGTCGACCTTGCTGAACACCTCGTACGGGATCGACTGGGCGTTGGCCAGGAGGACCACCGCGTCGCCGGAGGCCGGATCGACGACCTGGAACGCGGCCATGTCGGTCGTGCTCCCGTCGTGGCTGAGCGTCCGCCGGCCGTTCCGGGTGGCGTCGACCCAGCCTGACGCATAGCGCGCATCGCCGACGCCGGTGGCCGGGCCGCCGGTCGTCAGGGCGGCCACGCCGGCCGGGCTGAGGAACCGCCGCCCGTCCGACATGCCGCCGGCCAGGACCATCTCGATCGGACGGCTGACGTCGCCGGCTGTCGAGGCGATGAAGCCCGCCGGCGCGAGGTCGGCACGGAAGAGCGGCCGGTGCTCGTCCGGGATCCCGAACCACAGGCGATGCGCATCCCCGAGCCCCATCGAGACGGCCGTCACGGGATCAGCCGTCGTGTGGCTCATGCCGAGCGGCGCGAAGACGAGCTCCTGCATCGCCGCGGGATACGACTCACCGCTGACCGCCTCGATCACCGCCCCGAGGACGACGTAGTTGGCGTTGGCGTAGGCGTACCTGGCACCCGGCGCGGCGGCCGGCTGCACGGCGGCGAGCGATGCGACCTGGCCGGCGATCGTCGAGACCGGGCTGGACAGGTCGATGGCGGACCCGGGCAATCCGCTGGTGTGCGTCAGCGCCTGCCGGATGGTGATCGGCGAGGGGTCGGCGGCAGCCGTCCGGAAACCCGGCACATAGCGCGAGATGGGCGCGTCGAGGTCCACCGCACGGGCGTCCACCAGGCGCAGGATGGCGAGCGCCGTCAGGGACTTGGAGACGGAGCCGATGACGAACGGCGTGTCCGTGGTGACCGGACGGCCGGTCCGGTCGGCGGCCCCGGTGGCGTGGAGCTCGGCGACGTGGCCGGCGCGCACGATCGCGATCGAGGCGCCCGGATAGCCGGCGTCGGCGACCTGCGCGTCGAGATAGGCGATGACCGCCGCGTCGTCGGCCGGGTTGCGTGTCCCGCCCGTCGTGGGCAGGCTGTTGAGGACGACGAACGCGACAACGGCGACCGCGAGGATGATCCGCACTCGGACGGATCGAAGCAGGGGTGGCATCGGGGAAGACCTCGGGTGGGTGGGTTGGATCACCACCCCAGCCTCGACCCGAACGAGCGCCCCGTCATCCGTCACGGGGCGGAAACGCGTCTCCCCCGCCGGGCGGAGTCAGCCCTCGGGCGCCGCCGGATACGACCCGAGCACGCGGCACATCGTGGTCACGCCGCCGAGCTCGGCGAGGGCGGCGGCCATCGGTGCGTCGGCGACGTCGCCGTCGAGATCGATCCAGAACACGTACTCCCAGGCGCGCTCACGACTGGGCCGCGACTCCAGCTTGTGCATGTTGAGCTCGTGGCCGGCGATGACCTGCAGGACCGCCACCAGCGTGCCGGGTTCGTTTCGGACCGCCACGACGAGGGTCGTCCGGCGGCGAGTCCCGGTCGGCCGCAGGGCCAGGGGACCCGCGTCGGGCCGGGTCAGGACGACGAAGCGGGTCCGGTTGCCGGGCAGGTCGCCGATGCCGTCGGCCAGCACCTCGAGGCCGAACAGCGCGGCCGCCCTGGGCGACAGGACCGCGGCGGCACCGAGCTCGTGGCGATCCGCGATGGCCTTGCCGGCACCGGCCGTGTTGTACGTGGACAGCAGCTGCCACGGCCGCTGCCGCAGGAAGGCCTCGGCCTGGCCGAGCGCCTGGATGTGCGAGTAGACCCGCTCGATCGCGTCGAGCCGCTGGCCGGGCAGGGCGGCCAGGCACAGGCTGACCGGCACGACGACCTCGGCCCGGATCACGAGGTCGTGCTCGAGGAGCAGGTCGTAGTTCTCGCGGACCGTGCCGTTGATGACGTTCTCGATCGGGACCACGCCGGCGACCGCCGCGTCCGTGGCGACGCGCTCGAACACCTCGCGGAACGCGCCGACCGAGACGCGCTCGACGTCGCCGAACGCGGCCAGCACGGCGTCCTCGGCGAACGCCCCGGGCTCGCCCGCGTAGGCGATCGGGAGTGCCGCACCGGCGGGCGTCATCGGTGCGTCGCCCCGTGGCACGGACGCCCGCTCAGGCCGACGGCGTGGGCCGGTCGTTGCAGCTCGCGTTCCGTGTCAGCGCGACCTGCTGGATCAGCGTCACGAGCAATGGCTGGAGGGCCGCCTCCGCCTGCGCCGGAGTGGTGCCGGCGGGCAGCTGGTCGGCGGCGTACTGGAGGTTGTTCTGGGCGGTCTGGGCCGAGGTCAGCTGCGCACCGGCGTAGGGACCGGCGACCGCGACGACTGCGGCCAGCGCCGTCTTGGCGTCCGTGACCGCCGCCTGGTACTGGTCGACGGTCGACGATGGGGTCAGCGCGTCGAGCGCCACGAGCGTCTTCGCGTAGGCGTCGACCGCCGGGCAGAAGGCGATGGCCGGATCGGGGCTCGGCGAGCCACCGGACGACGAGCAGGCGGCGACGACCAGGACGGCGGTGGCGAGCATGGCGACGATGCGAGACATGACGGTGGTCCCTCCCATTCGAGATCGCACCATACGCTACTGTCCCTTCGTGGCGCCCGAAGGATCCGCACCCCGCTGGTCGACCGTCGTCTCCCGGCGCGAGGCGCGCCTGCTGTTCTGGCTGGTCGTCCTCGCGCTGGTCGGCATCGTGTTCGTCCTCTACTCCGAGTCGCTGTCCGTCCTGGCGACGCCGGCGATCATCCTGTTCGTCGCCTGGCTGATGTCCTACGTGCTGGAGCCGCCGGTCTCGTTCGTCCAGCGGCACCTGCCGTTCCGTGGTCGCGGCGTGGCCGTGGCGATCACCTACCTCGTGACGGCCGTGATCGCGTTCGTCGTCATCGCCGGCGCGGGCGTCGCGGTGATCAACGCCGCCGTCGCGTTCATCGACAACCTGCCGGCCATCCTGTCGAGGCTCGGCGAGCTCCTGACGCCGCTGGTCGGCGCGCTCGGGCTGAGCACGCCGGGCGACGGCTCGGTCGTCGCCAAGATCCAGGAGTTCGTGGCAGAGAACGCCGGCGAGATCGCGGACGGCATCACCGCCCTCGCGCGGAATTCGATCGTCGTGGTGGCCAGCCTCGTCACCGCGGTGATCATCTCGGTCGGCCTGGCGATGGGCCAGGTCTCGCTCCTCGGCTGGCTCCGGCGGTTCCTGCCGTCGAGCACGTATCGGGACCTGACCGAGCTGGAGGCGGCCATCGCGGTTTCCTTCGGCGGGTTCGTCCGCGGCCGGCTCGTGATCGGCGCCATCTACGGCGCCATCATCGCGCTGAGCGCCGTGGTGCTGGGCATCCCGTATGCCCCGCTCATCGCCGTCATCGCCGGGCTCATCGTGTTCATCCCGTGGATCGGCCCGCTCATCGGCTGGGCGGTGCTGCCGGCCTTCGCGCTCATCCTGGCGCCCGCCGAGGTCGCGTCCCGCGGCCGCGATCAGCATCGTGGCGCCGTCGCGATCCAGGTCGTCGTGACCCAGTTCGTGATGGCCGGCGCGGTCAAGATGGCGCCGGTCGGGGTCTTCGTCGTGGTCATCCTCGGCACCGCCGTCGCCGGCGTCATCGGGGCGATCTTCGCCATCCCGACCGCGGCGGCGATCCTGGCGATCACGGACTACCTCCGCGAACGGGACGTCCTCCTCCGGTCCGAGCCGGCCGCCCAGGATGCCAGCCGTGCGTCCGTCCCGGACGAGATCGAGCCCGAACGGACGGCCGCGCCCGCCTCGCCGCCGGCCTCGCCCCCGCCCCCGGCCGCGACGAACCCCTAGCGCTCGAACCAGGCCGTCGTGTCGTTCGGGACCTCGGCCTCGTCGAGGTCCGCCCGCTGCTCGCGCGCGGTCCCGGCGGAGACGGCCACGCCCTTGCGGTTGCCGGCGGCCTCCGTCGCCCCCGACCAGTGCGATTCGGCGAGCAGCGTGTTGAGGGCCGCGATGTAAGCCTCGATGGAGGCCGCGATGATGTTCGGCCCGCTGGCCGTGCCCGCGTACTCGCCCGCGCCACGCTCGCCGCCGATGTCGGGCGGCGCGATCCGGACGCTGACCGCCCCGATCGTGTCGGTCCCCTCCCCGAGCGCGTGGATGTCGTAGGCGAGCAGGCGCGGGTGGCCGGTGAGGACGCCCGAGAGCGCCTGGTCGACCGCCCGGTACAGCGCGTCGATCGCGCCGTTGCCCTCGGACGACGCCCGCCACTCGTGGTCGCCGGAGACGATGACGACGGCGCCGCGGCTGCGCACGTTGCTGCCGGACGTGGCCGTCCATCGGGCGAGCTGCAGGGCGTCGGCGGGCAGGTCGGTCATCGGGTCACCTCCGGGGAGTGGCGGTCGCGCCGTGGGCGGGCTGGGGCGCGCCCGCGTCCTTGCCCGGTGCGGTCGTGAAGTGGCGTTCGTCGCGGCGCCGGAGCTCGGAGCCGGATTTCCAGATGGCGTACTCGAGCGAGTCGGCCAGGGCCGACGCGGACGCCGCGATGATGTTGGTGTCGCTGCCCATGGTGGACCACGTCCGGGCGCCATCCATCGAGTCGATGATGACCCGGGTGCGGGCCGCGGTCGCCGCGCCGCCGTCGAGGATCCGCACCTTGTAGTCGACCAGGTGGACGTCATCGAGCCCCGGGTAGAACGCCCGGAGTGCCTTGCGCAGGGCCGCGTCGAGCGCGTTGACCGGGCCGTTGCCGTCGGCCGCCGTGTGGAGCGTCTCGCCGTCGACCTCGACCTTGACCGTCGCCTCGGCCAGCAGCTCCTGGCCGTCGCGCTGCTCGATCAGGCAGGTGTAGTCGACGATCCGGAACGGCGCGACGTACTCGGCGCCGTGACGCCGGATGAGGAGCTCGAAGCTCGCCTCGGCGCCCTCGAAGGCCAGCCCGTCCGCCTCGAGCTCCTTGATCAGGGTGGACAGCTCGCGCGCGTCGACGACGCCTTCCAGCTCCAGGCCGAGCTGGCGGGCGCGGATCGAGGTGTTGGCCCGCCCGCCGAGCTCGGACACGACCAGGCGCCCGACGTTGCCGACCGCGGTCGGGTCGATGTGCTGGTAGCTCCGCTCGACCTTGGCCACGGCCGCTCCGTGGACCCCGCCCTTGTGGGCGAAGGCGGACCGCCCGACGTACGGCTGGTAGTCGTTCGGGGTCTGGTTGGCGATCTCCGCGACGGAGCGGGACAGGTCGGTCAGGTCGGTCCAGGTCGCCGCCGCCGGCCGGCACGAGCGGGTGCGCCGTCTTGAGCGCCAGGTTGGCCAGGATGCTGACCATGTTGGCGTTGCCGGCCCGCTCGCCGTAGCCGTTGATGGTCGCCTGCACGTGGCGGATCCCGGCCGCGACGGCGGCCATCGAGTTGGCCACCGCGAGCTCGGCGTCGTTGTGGGTGTGGATCCCGAGGGTCAGGCCGGCGGAGTCGCCGAGCGCGGCGTCCAGGCCGGTGCGGACCTGCCCGATGATCGCCACCAGCTCGTCCGTGAGCGTGCCGCCATTGGTGTCGCACAGGACCAGCGTCCGGGCGCCGCCCTGCCAGGCGGCTCGCAGGGTCTCGAGGGCGTAGGCCGGGTCGTCCTTGAAGCCATCGAAGAAGTGCTCGGCGTCGTACACGACCTCGCGCCCGTGCTCGACCACGAAGCCGACGGAGTCCGCGATCATGTCGAGGTTCTCGGCCGGCGTGGCGCCCAGCACCTCGATCACGTGGAGCTGCCAGCTCTTGCCGAAGATGGTCACGACCGGGGTCTCGGCGGCGACCAGCTCGCGCAGGTTGGGGTCCGTCTCGGGGGTGTTGGAGCGGTGCCGGGTCATCCCGAAGGCGGCCAGCCGGGTGCGCTCCCAGCGCATCGTGCGGGCGGCGGCGAAGAACTCGATGTCCTTGGGGTTCGAGCCGGGCCAGCCGCCCTCGACGAACGGCATCCCGTACTCGTCCAGCATCCGCGCCACGCGCAGCTTGTCGGCCAGCGACAGCGTGATGTTCTCGCCCTGGGTGCCGTCGCGCAGGGTCGTGTCGTACAGGACGACCGGGCCGTCGTCCGGTGCCGGGGGCGCCCCTGCCCCGCCGGCCCGGCCGGCCTCGTCGGTCATGCCGGGACGCCGGTCGTGACGGCCGGGCCGAGAGCCTCGACGACGGCCGTCGCGAACCCGGTCGTGCCCACGACGACCAGCCCATCGGTTGGATCGGCCGGATCGGCCAGGTCGGCCGTCCGCCAGCCGTCGTCCAGGGCACGGCTCACGGCTGCCTCGATCGCGCCGGCCGCGTCCTCGCGACCGAGCGAGGTCCGGAGCAGCATCGCGGCGGACAGGATCGTGCCGATCGGGTCGGCGACGTCGCGGCCGGCGATGTCCGGCGCGGAGCCGTGGATCGGCTCGTACAGCCCGAACGTGCCGTGCTCGGTGCGGCGCTCGCCGAGGGACGCCGACGGCAGCACGCCGAGGCTGCCGGCCAGCACCGCCGCCTCATCGGACAGGATGTCGCCGAACAGGTTCTCGGTGACGATGACGTCGAAGTCGGCCGGCCGGCGGACGAGCAGCATCGCGCACGAGTCGACGAGCTGATGGTTGAGCACCACGTCCGGGTACTCGACCGCGATCTCGTCGGTCACCCGACGCCACAGGCGTGACGTGGCGAGGACGTTGGCCTTGTCGACCTGGGTCAGCCGGCCGCGCCGCATCCGGGCCTGCTCGAACGCCAGCCGGACGATCCGGGCGACCTCATGCTCCGCGTAGGGCAAGCGTGTCGAGCGCGGTCCGGGCGCCCGGCTCGCCGGACGGCTCGGTCCGGTCGCCGAAGTAGATCCCGCCGGTCAGCTCGCGGACGATCAGGAGGTCGACGCCCGCCAGCAGCTCCGGGCGGAGCGGCGACGCCCCGGCCAGGGCCGGGTGGACGGTCACCGGCCGGAGGTTGGCGAACAGGCCGAGGCCGCCACGCAGGGCGAAGAGCGCCTGCTCAGGTCGGACCGACGCGCCCGGGTCGGACCATTTCGGGCCGCCGACCGCCCCGAGCAGGATCGCGTCCGCCTCGCCGCAGGCGGCCAGGTCCTCGTCGCGGATGGCGACCCCGTACGCGTCGATGGCGGCGCCGCCGACGAGGTGCTCCGACCAGTCGATGCCGAAGCCGAGAGCTTCACCGGCCGCGTCGACGACCCGGCGCGCCGCCGCGACGACCTCCGGCCCGACCCCATCACCCGGGATGGTGGCGACGCGGTATCTGATCCCCGCGGCGGCTGTGGCCCCGTCGCTCACGGGGTCGATTCACCGCTGCGCGGCGAGGCGAAGGCCACGGACACGCCGTTGATCTCCGCGCCGTGGAGCTTGTTGACCGCCACGACGTAGGCCTCGAGCGAAGCCTCGATGATGTTGGTCGAGAGCCCGTGGCCGGTCACGATGAGCGCGCCCGGGCCCTCGTCCGACGAGCGCCGGCAGCGGACCAGGACCTGGCCCTGGGCGTCCTCGCCGGCGGTCACGGCCTTGATCTCGTACTCGGTCAGCGTCGGATGCCAGCCGAGGACCGGCTGGACCGCCTCGTCGACCGCCCGGAACAGGGCGTTGACCGGGCCGTTCCCGGTCGTCTCGGCGGTCCGCTCCTCGCCGCCCATGTCGATCGTCGCCGTGCCGGTGGCGTTGCCGCCGTGGGACGAGGTCACGCTCCAGCCGACGAGCGCGATGCTGGACGGGACCCCGGACGAGCGCTGCTCGACGAGGGCCAGGAGGTCCGCGTCGGTGACCTCCTTCTTGGCGTCGGCCAGGTCGATCGCCTGACGGTAGACCTCGTCGAGCGCCTCGCCGTCGAGGTCGTAGCCGAGGTCGTGGAGCTTGCCCTGCAGGCCGCGCCGGCCGGACAGCTTGCCGATGGTCAGCTGGTTGCTGGTCAGCCCGACCGACTGGGGCGTCATGATCTCGAAGTTGAGCGGGTTCTTCAGGACGCCGTCCTGGTGGATCCCCGACTCGTGGGCGAACGCGTTCCGCCCGACGATCGCCTTGTTGGGCTGGACCACGAAGCCGGTCAGGTAGCTGACGAGCCGGCTGGTCGGCACGATCTGCTCGGTGACGACGCCGGTCGTGTGGCCGCCCATCGCCGCCGACCGGGTGGCCAGGGCCATCACGACCTCCTCGAGCGGGGCGTTCCCGGCGCGCTCACCGAGGCCGTTGATGGTCACCTCGACCTGGCGTGCACCGGCCTCGATCGCGGTCAGGGTGTTGGCCACGGCCAGGCCCAGGTCGTCGTGGCAGTGGACGCTGATGACGGCCTGCGACCCGACCAGGTCGACGGCCCGCCGGATGAGCGGCCCGAACTCGGACGGGATCGCATACCCGACAGTGTCGGGCAGGTTGACCGTGGTCGCGCCGGCCTCCACGACCGCTTCGACGACCTGCATCAGGTAGTCGGGGTCGCTCCGGGTCGCGTCCATCGCGCTGAACTCGAGCTCGGCGTCGCGGCCCAGCTCCTTTCGTCCATAGCGGACCCAGCGGACGGCCTCGGCGAGGGCCTCGTCGCGGGTCATCCGGATCTGGTGCTGGAGGTGGATCTCGCTGGTCGAGATGAACACGTGGAGATGCGGCCGCTCGGCGACCCGGATGGCCTCGACCGCACGCTGCGGGTCGCCGTCCCGGCACCGCGCCAGACCCGCGACGGCGACGCCGCGGGTCTCCTTGGCGATCCGGTTGACGGCCTCCCAGTCGCCCGGCGAGGCGGCCGGGAAGCCGGCCTCGATGACGTCGACGTTGAGCCGGACGAGCTGGCGGGCGACCTCGAGCTTCTCGGGCATCGTCAGCGACGCGCCCGGGGCCTGCTCGCCGTCGCGCAGGGTCGTGTCGAAGATCCGGATGCTGCCCTTCGCGCCCGCCGACCGCGGCTCGGGCGCGCCCGATACGCCGCCGGCGCTCATTGCGCCGCCCCCGGCGTCGTGGCCGAGGCCTGGGACTGGCCGGCGACGACCTCGACCGGATCGAGGAACGGCATCTGCGCACGGAGCCGCGAGCCGACCCGTTCGACGAGATGATCGCGATCGGCGGCGCGCAGGCGCTCGAACTCCTTGCGACCGGATTCGCTCTCGGCGATCCAGTTGCGCGCGAACGTCCCGTCCTGGATCTCCGTCAGGACCTGCTTCATCGTCGCGCGGACGTGCTCGTCGATGATCCGCGGGCCGGACACGTAGTCGCCCCACTCGGCGGTGTCGCTGACCGAGAAGCGCATGAAGTTGAGCCCGCCGCGATAGATCAGGTCGACGATCAGCTTGAGCTCGTGCATCGTCTCGAAGTAGGCGAGCTCGGGCTGGTAGCCGGCCTCGACCAGGGTCTCGAAGCCCATCTTGATGAGCGCCGCCGTGCCGCCGCACAGGACCGCCTGCTCCCCGAACAGGTCGGTCTCGGTCTCCTCGGCGAAGGTCGTCTCGAGGACGCCCGCCCGGGTCGACCCGATCGCCCGGCCGTAGGCCAGGACGCGGTCGCGCGCGGTGCCGGACTGGTCGCGGTGGACGGCGAACAGGGCCGGGACGCCGCCGCCCGCACGGTAGACGGAGCGGAGGAGGTGGCCCGGGCCCTTCGGCGCGATCATCCCGACGTCGACGATGCCGGGCGGGTCGATCCGCCCGAAGTGGATGTTGAAGCCGTGCGCGAACATCAGGAGGTGGCCGGCGCGCAGGTGCGGCTCGATCTCCGCGTCGTAGACCGCCTTCTGGGAGGTGTCGGGGACGAGGATCATGATCACGTCGGCGGCCTTGACGGCATCGGCAACGTCGGCCACGCGCAGCCCGGCCTCGGCGGCCAGGTCGCGGCTCTTGGACCCGGGCGCCAGCCCGACGATGACGTCCACCCCGGACTCGTGGAGGTTGAGCGCGTGGGCGTGGCCCTGCGAGCCGTAGCCGATGATGGCCACGGTCTGCCCGGCCAGCGCCGCCGGGTCCGCGTCGTTGTCGTAGTACATGGTCGCCGTCATCGCTTGATCGCCTCCTCGATGGATCCGCTGCCCCTCGCCATCACGACGGCGCCGGTCCGGACCATTTCCTTGATGCCATAGGTCCGGACCAGCGCGACGAACGCGTCGACCTCGGACTCGGTGCCGGTCACCTCCACGATGACCGAGCCATCGGCCAGGTCCACGACCCGGCCGCGTGACAGCTCCACGAGCTTGAGGACCTCCGCCCGCGTGGCGTCGGTCGCCCGGATCTTGACCAGTGCCAGCTCCTGCTGGATGGTCGGCTCATTGGTGACGTCCTGGACCTTCAGCACGTCGATCAGCCGGTACAGCTGCTTGGCCGCCTGCTCGACCGCGACGTCGTCTCCGTGCAGGGTGATGGTCATCCGGCTGAGGTCCTCGCTGTCCGTGTGGCTGACGGCCAGCGAGTCGATGTTGAAGTTTCGCGCGCGCATCAGGCTCGACACGCGGTTGAGGACGCCCGGCTTGTTGAGCACGACCGCGACGAGCACGTGGCGGCGGGTCTCGCCGCCGCCCGGCAGGGCACGCGACGGCGGTGCGTTGTGCGCCGGTGCCGAGGAGCCGCCGGTCGGCAGCTGTCCGTTCGAGTCCGGGTCAGCGCTCATTCGTCCGCCCCGCCCCATTTCTCGATCAGGTCGGACAGGCCCTTGCCGGCCGGCATCATCGGGAAGATGTTCTGCTCCTCGGCGATCTCGAACCAGATGAGCGCCGGCCCGTCGACCGCCTGGGCGGCGCGGATCGCGGTGTCCACCTCGTCCGGCGTGCGCGCCCGGAAGGCGGGGATCCCGTAGGCGTCGGCGAGCTTGGCGAAGTCCGGCCCGGGCAGGTTGGACGAGTGGTAGTTGCCGGCGTAGATGATCTCCTGCCACTGCCGGATCATCCCGAGCTTCTTGTTGTCGAGCAGGGCGATCTTGACCGGGATCCGGTCGGCGACCAGGGTCATCAGCTCCTGGGAGGTCATCTGGAAGCCGCCGTCACCGGTGATCGCCCACGTCTCGCGGTCGGGCCGGCCGAGCGCGGCGCCCATCGCCGCCGGGACGGAGAAGCCCATCGTCCCGAGGCCGCCGGAGCTGACGTGCGTGTTCGGGTTGCGGAAGCCCGTGTACCGGGCCAGCCACATCTGGTTCTGGCCGACGTCCGCGACGTACGTGCCCTGGTGGTCGGACAGCTCGCCGATCCGCTCGATGACGTAGTCGGCGGACAGCAGCCCGTCGCGCCAGGCGCCCGGAGCCGTGCCAGCTCGAGGCGACCGAGTCCGCCTTCCACTCGGCGAGCTGGGTCATGTAGTCCTCGCGCGTCGCGGGATCGACCGGGGCGACCAGCTCGGTCAGGGCCTCGAGGACCCGCTTGGCGTCGCCGACGATCGGCACCTCGACGGCCACGTTCTTGCCGATCTCGGCCGGGTCGATGTCCGCATGGATGATCCGGGCGTACGGCGCGTAGGTCCGGACGTTGCCGGTGACCCGGTCGTCGAAGCGCATGCCGATCGCGATCAGCAGGTCGGCGCTCTGGATGGCCCGGTTGACGTGCTTCCAGCCGTGCATGCCCATGTAGCCGTAGGCCAGCGGATGGGTCTCGTCGATGGCGCCGATCCCGAGCAGCGTCCAGGCGACCGGGATGTGGGTCTTCTCGGCGAAGGCGACCAGCTGATCCCAGGCCTCGGCGTGCAGGACGCCGTGGCCGGCCAGGATGACCGGCCGCTGGGCCGCTGCGATCTCGGCCGCCGCGAGCTTGAGCTGGCGCGGATGGCCGTCCATGTTGGGCCGGAAGCCGGGCAGCCCCGCGACGACCTCCTCGGCCGTCGGGTGGGTCGCCCGGGTCTCCTGCTGGAGGGCGTCCTTGGTGATGTCGATGTGGACAGGCCCAGGCCGGCCGGTCCGGGCGATGTGGAACGCCTCCGCCACGACCCGCGGCAGGTCGTCCGCGTCACGGACCAGGTAGTTGTGCTTGGTCATCGGCAGCGTGATGCCGTTGATGTCGATCTCCTGGAAGGCGTCCTTGCCGATCAGCGCCGCCGGGACGTTGCCGGTGATGGCGACCATCGGCACCGAGTCCAGCAGCGCCGTCCCGATGCCCGTGACCAGGTTGGTCGCGCCCGGGCCGGAGGTGCCCATGCACACGCCCACCCGTCCGGTCACGCGGGCATAGCCGTCGGCGGCGTGGGCCCCGCCCTGCTCGTGGCGGACGAGCACGTGCCGGAGCTCAGGGTAGTCGCCGAGGATGTCGTAGAGCGGCAGGATCACCCCGCCCGGGTAGCTGAAGAAGACGTCGACGCCCTGGAGGAGGAGTGCCTCGCACAGGACGTCCGCCCCGATGCGCGTCCGCTTGAGGTCGCGCCCCTCGTGCAGCATGCCCTTGCGGGCGCGCTCGACCGCCGCGGCCTCGGCCGTGCCGTCGTTGGGCACGTGGCTGCGCCGGGTGGCGGTCCGCGCCGCGGCGGGCGACGGGCCCGCCGGCTCTCCCTTGGCGATCGTCATGTGATCGGGTCCTCCGTGTCGGTCATGCCGGGAAAACAAAAGACCCTCGCCGCCCCGGCGAGGGTCCTGAAGGTGATCGGTGGATGGTCGCGCTAGCGGCGCTCGTCCCTCCGTGTCCCTCGGTCCCGCCGGGAGCCGGTAATAAGCCCAAGAAGGCTATCAAGCCCCGGAAGCGAGCGAAGAATGTCGAGGAGGGATACGTCGGCGGGATCGATCGGCAGATGGACGCGGCGGCCATCCGACGTCACGACGACGGCGACCTTGCGTCGATCCTGGGAACCGAACAAGCCCAATGGGGTCTCCACGTAGAGCCACAGCGATCCTGCGACGTGGCCGCAGTCTAGCAGGGATCGTCGACGCGTCAACCGCTACCCGATGGTCCGGGGTCGTCGCCCGACGGTCATGCCGGCATCGCCCGGAGCCGCTCGATGAGCCATTCCGCGCTCCGGCCGAGTCCCTCGAGGTCGAGCGGCTCGGTCGGCGGGCGGTCGCTCGGCCGGCCCAGCAGGTAGCCCTGGCCCGCCCCGATCCCGAGCGAGCGGACGACGTCGAGCTGGGCCGGCGTCTCGATGCCTTCGGCGACGACGAGCGCGCCCCAGCGGTCGGCCAGGTCGCGCAGGGTCCGGACGACCTCGAGCGAGGCGTCCCGGAGGGCGCCGCCCTGGACCAGCGACAGGTCGATCTTGACGATGTCGAACCGGAGCTGGCTGAGCAGCCGCAGCCCGGCGTTCCCGGCGCCCACGTCGTCGGCGGCGATCCGGATGCCGGCGACGCGGCACGCCTCGACCGTGCGCCGCAGCCGGTCCAGGTCCTCGACCGCCTCGCGCTCGGTCAGCTCGAGGACGACCCGGCGCGGGTCCAGCCCGTGGCGGACGATCAGCCGGACCAGCGCGTGGACGCTGAAGTCGTCCATCTCCATCGTCCGAGGCGACAGGTTGACCGACAGGTTGCCGGGGAGGCGAAGCCCCGCCGCGGTCTCCATGACGGTGTTGAGGCAGGCCAGGTCGAGCTCGCCGGTCCGGCCGGTCACCTCGGCCGCGGCGAACATCGAGCCCGCGTCCGTGAAGCCGCTGTCCGGCAGCGGCCGGACGAGGCCCTCGTACCCGCGCGGCGCGCCGGTGGCGAGGTCGTAGATCGGCTGGAAGACGGCCCGCACCGCACCCGTCGCGGCGACCCGGGCGACCAGTGCGGACAGCTCCGCCTGCGGGCGCTCGGAGATCGGCAGGTCGTGCCGTTCCTGATCGTAGATCGTCACGCACGTCCGGCCGTGGCGCTTGCCCCACAGGATGGCCGCCTCGGCCTGGCCATAGAGCGAATCGCGGTCGCGAGCGAGCCCGGGGATCGCGCCGATGCCCGCGGAGAACGACACCTCCATCCGCTCGCTGCCCTCGCCCTCACCCTCGAGGCAGGCGGCCAGGAGCCGCCGGATCACGACGTGGGCTCCCTCCACCCCGGTCCCCGGCAGGATGATCGCGAACTCGTCGCCGCCGACCCGGAACGCCCGGTCCGAGCGGCGCAGGTACGTCGCCGCCAGGGTCGCGGCGTGGCGCAGCAGGCGGTCGCCGGCGGCGTGACCGCGGGTGTCGTTGATCTGCTTGAAGTCGTCGATGTCGAGGAGCGCGAGGGCCAGCGGCAGGCCGTGCCGCGTCGAGTGGGCCCACTGGCGCTCCATCTCCTCCTGGAACGCCCGGTGGTTGCCGAGGCCGGTCAGCGGGTCGCGCAGCGATTCCGATCGCGCGCGCTCGTAGGCGTCCTCGACGATCCGGCGCGCCTCCTCGAGGCGCTGGGCGGGTTCGAGCACGCGCCGGGCCAGCCAGACCGTGAGGGCACCGAGGACGACCGTCATGCCGATCAGACCGAGGGTCGGCACCAGCATCGACGTCCCGCCGCCCCATGCGAGCCCGTAGATCACCGGGGCGGCGATGGCGATCGGGATCGCGAACATCGTGATCAACGCGAGGAAGAGGCGCAGTCGGACCAATCGCAGGTTGGTCGACTCGCCGAGCAGGTCCTCGGGTCGGGGATCGTCGCGGATCGTGGCTACCTCCAGTGCGCGGTGGCACGCGTCGAACCGTTATACGCGCCAAGAAAGAGTTGCGGACGGGCACCGTGGTACTGCCCCGCGGGGTGACCTCCGGGTGCGTCCGAGGGCACGGGCGGAAGGCGACCATGACCCGGTGTTCATCCTGTACGCGGTCATCGCCGGGCTGGTCATCGGCGTGCTCAGCGGCGGTTCGGCTGGGCGTCTCGGCGACCTGCGGTTCGCCTGGGCGCCGCTGGTCGTGGTCGGCCTGATGGGCCAGGTGCTGCTGTTCTCGACCCCGCTCGGCGACGCACTCGGGCCGGCCGCGCCGCTCCTGTACGTCGCCTCGAACGTGGCCGTCCTGGTCGCGGTCTGGCGCAACCTGGCGATCCCCGGCCTGCCGCTCGTCCTGATCGGTGGGGCATCGAACCTGATCGCCATCTGCGCCAACGGCGGGTACATGCCGGTCAGCCCCGGAGCGCTCCAGGCGATGGGCCGTCTGCCGAAGGAGGGCTACACGAACAGCCGGCTCGTGGACGGGGTGGTCCTCGGCCCGCTCACGGACCTGTTCGCGATGCCGGCCTGGCTCCCGGTCGCCAACGTCTTCAGCGTCGGCGACATCCTCATCGGCGTGGGTGCGGCGATCGCGATCGTCGCGGCGATGCACGGCCGTGGACCGCTCGAGCGACGAGTGGAGCCGGTCACGCCGGGCGGCGAACCGGCCTGACCCGCCACGGGCCCCCGGTGCGTTCGCGCACTGACCCCACGGGGGATGGCCCTCCGGTACTTCCGGCACATGGTCCCCGCGCGAACGGTCCTGCACCGTTCGTCACGGAGCGATGTTCGCTCCGCGTGGACCACCGTCCAGGGCAAACCCGTCGCGAGACGGGGACGCAAAGCCAGGGATCTTCCCTCGGGAAGACCGCCCGGTTGCCGGCGGCCGACGCAGGTCCGAAGACCATCGAGGTGGTGTCGTGAAGGCGAACCTGGCGCGCTTCACCGTGGCTCTGGCGCTTCTGGCGACCATGGCCCTCAGTCTTGGCGCGGGAGTCAAGTGGTACTAGCCATGAACACCATGTTCGTGGCCGCCCTGCCTGATCCCCGTAGCGACGCGACGCGACCCGGCCCCTGCGCCGGTCATCGCTGGAGCTGAGCCCGACCGGGTCGCTCGCGACCCACGTCACGTCTCAACGGGGAGCGGCCATCCGGCCGCTCCTTCGTCATGCCCGGCCGGCACGGGGTCCCGGCCGGGGATAGGACCTTCGGGCTAACGCGACGGGACGACTTCCTGCGGGACACTGCCGTCGACCCGTCTCGGGTCGCTGCCGCACCCCAGGTCAAGATGGCGACTGCCCCTCACGAGAACGCACCCCAGGCCTCGATCGGGCCCGCTGCGCCCGTCTCGCACCCCGGCTTCGCGGCGCCCCCATGGCTCACGCCCGCCGTCCGGGTGCGCGCCTTCACGGCCCTCATCGCGCTGGTCGCGGTCGGCCTGGCCGTCGCGGTCATCCCGGACATGGCCGCGCTGCCCGTGCCGTTCGCGATCCCGTGGCCTCTCGCGGCCCTGGCGTTCTACCTCGGCGAGACCAACGTCGTCGAGGTCCACTTCCTGCGCGAACGCCACTCGTTCTCGCTGAGCGAGCTGCCGGGCATCGTGGGCCTGTTCTTCCTGCCGCCGACCGAGTACCTCGCCGCCTGCCTCCTCGGGACCGGCCTCGCCCTCCTCGCCGATCACGGCCAGTCGAGCGTCAAGCGCGCGTTCAACCTCGCCCAGTTCGGGCTGGCCGCCGTTGTCGCCCTGACGATCTTCCACGCCATCGCGACCCCGGCGGTGCCGCCGGGTCCGCAGGAGTGGCTGGCCGCGTTCGCCGCGGCCGGGGCCACCAGCGCGCTCGAGGCGACGCTCGTCGCCACGGCGATCTCGCTGTCCGGCGGTGCGTCGCAGTTCCGGCAGCTGCCCAAGATGCTGAGCTTCAGCGAGATGGTGGCGATGGCCAACGCGAGCCTGGCGACGCTCGCAGTCATGGTCCTCTATGTCGACCCCCGGTCGATCGTCCTGCTGGCCGTCCCGACCGGCATCGTGTTCATCGCCTACAAGGCCTACATGGCCGAACGCGAGAAGCACGAGCGGCTCGAGCTCCTGTACGAATCGAGCCGGCTGCTGCACTACGCGCCGGAGCTCGACTCGGCCATCGGTGCGCTGCTCGACCACGCCCGCCGGATGTTCCGTGCCGAGCGGGCGGACCTCCTGCTCTTCCCCGACCCGACCCTCGCGACCGCCCTGCGGAGCTCGTCCGGCGCGGCCGACGGGCCGGAGACGATGGTCCCGGTGACGGTCGAGATCGACGACCCGCTGCGTTCCCGGATCTCCCGCGAGGGCCGCGCCTTCAGCGCCCGACCAGGTCCCGGCTGGACGACCGGTGCGGACACCATCCGCGAGGCGATGGTCGGCCCGCTCGTCGGCGAGGGTGGCGTCATCGGCGCGCTGACGATCATCAACCGCCTCGGCGAGGGCACGAACTTCGAGCCGGACGACCTGCGCCTGCTGGAGACCGTCGCCAACCAGGCCGCGGTCGCCCTCGAGAACGGCCAGCTGGAGCAGTCGCTCCACGAGCTGTCGCGGCTCAAGGAGGAGCTCCGGCACCAGGCCTTCCACGACTCGCTGACCGGCCTGCCCAACCGGCCCGCCTTCGTCGAGGAGGTCGAGCTGTCGGCGGGAGGCCGTGGTCGAGGGGGCGCCGCCGTCCGTGGTCATCTTCCTCGACCTCGACGACTTCAAGATCGTCAACGACACGCAGGGCCACGCGGCCGGCGACGAGCTGCTGGTGGCCGTGGCCGAGCGGATCGGCGAGCAGCTCCGGCCGGACGACCTGGTCGCCCGCTTCGGTGGCGACGAGTTCGCCCTGTTGCCGGCGGCCGGCTCGTCGGTCGAGGACGCGCTGTCGATGACCCAGCGGATCATCACCGCGCTGGAGCTGCCGTTCCGGGTCCAGGGCACGGACGTCGTCGTCGGCTGCAGCGCCGGGATCAGCACCGTCCGGGGCGACTCGCCGGTGGACGAGGTCCTGCGCAACGCGGACGTCGCGATGTACCGGGCCAAGGCCGACGGCAAGCGGCGCGCGCAGGTGTTCGACCCGACCATGCACAGCTCCATCGTCGAGCGGCACGCGCTCACGTCGGACCTCGGCCGGAGCATCAGCCGCGGTGAGCTGGCCGTCCACTACCAGCCGATCGTGGCGCTCAACAGCGGGCGGATCGTCGGGGTCGAGGCGCTGGTCCGCTGGGAGCACCCCACCCGCGGCGCGATCGACCCGACCGAGTTCATCCGCCTGGCCGAGGAGAACGGCACGATCCTTGCCCTCGGCCGGCACGTCCTGCGGACGGCGGCCCGGCAGGTCGTCGAGTGGCACCGGCTGAGCGGCCTGTCGACGCTCGGCCTGAGCGTCAACCTGTCGCCGCTCCAGCTGCAGCAGCCCGGCTTCATCGACGAGGTCGCGGCGGAGATCGCGGAGGCCGGCATCGACCCGCGCGACCTGACCTTCGAGATGACCGAGACCGCGATGTTCCGGGACATCACCGCGACCATCGCGACGCTCGAATCGCTGCGCGCCCTCGGCATCCGGATCGCGATGGACGACTTCGGGACCGGCTACTCCTCGCTGGCCTACCTGCGCCGGTTCCCGGTCGACAGCCTGAAGATCGCCCGCGAGCTGATCGCCGGCCCATCCGAGTCGGACGACCCCGAGGCATGGGCGTTCGCCCGCGCGATCATCGCGCTGGGCAACTCGCTCGGCCTGCCGATCGTGGCCGAGGGCATCGAGACGCCGGAGCAGCTGCGCGTCCTGCGGCGGCTCGGCTGCGAGCTCGGCCAGGGCTACCTGTTCGGCCGGCCGACCTCGGAGATCGCGCTCCAGCCGGACCTGCTCCGCGCCGCCCTGATGCGGGCGACCGCCTGACGCCGGAGCCGTCCGCGGGCCTCGGCCGGCACCTCTGGTACGCTCGCGAGATGACAGCCGTGGCCCCGCGAACCATCGTCGACAAGATCTGGACCGAGCACGTGGTGACCCAGGATGACGGGCGCGCCCGCGGTCCTCGCCGTCGACCTCCATCTCGTCCACGAGGTCACCAGCCCGCAGGCCTTCTCCGGCCTGCGCGCGCGCGGGATCGGCGTCCGCCGGCCGGGCCAGACCGTCGCCACCGCGGATCATTCGATCCCGACGACGGACCGCAGCCTGCCGTTCATCGACGCGATGGCCCTCGCCCAGGTCAACCAGCTCGAGGCCAACTGCGCGGAGTTCGGCGTGCCGCTCCACGGCATCGGCGACCCGTCGCAGGGCATCGTCCACGTCATCGGCCCGCAGCTCGGTCTGACCCAGCCCGGGATGACCATCGTGTGCGGCGACTCGCACACGAGCACCCACGGCGCGTTCGGGGCGCTGGCGTTCGGGATCGGGACCAGCGAGGTCGAGATGGTCCTGGCCACCCAGACGCTGCTCCAGCGCGATCCGAAGACCTACGAGGTCCGGGTCGACGGCCGGCTGACGCCGGGGGTCAGCGCCAAGGACATCATCCTCGCCCTGATCGCCCGCATCGGGATCGGCGGCGGGACCGGGCTACGTCTTCGAGTACACGGGCGAGGCGATCCGCGGCCTGACCATGGAGCAGCGGATGACGATCTGCAACATGAGCATCGAGGGCGGCGCCCGGGCCGGCCTGATCGCCCCGGACGACGTGACGTTCGAGTACCTGCACGGCCGCCGCCACGCCCCGAGCGGACCCGCCTGGGACGCGGCCGTCGACGGCTGGCGGACGCTGCCGACCGACGACGGGGCGGCCTACGACAAGATCGATCACGATCGACGCGAACGCCCTCGAGCCGATGGTCACCTACGGCACGAACCCCGGCATGGGCATCCCGATCACGAGCCGGGTCCCCTCCCCGGCCGACCAGGCCGACGCCGGCCAGCGGCGCGCCCTCGAGCGCGCCCTCGAGTACATGGACCTCCAGCCCGGCCAGGCGATCCTCGGCCAGAAGGTCGACGTCGTGTTCGTCGGCAGCTGCACCAACGGGCGGATCAGCGACCTGCGGCTTGGCCGCGGGCGTCCTGAAGGACCGGCACGTGGCGGACGGCGTGCGGCTGATGGTCGTCCCGGGCTCGGACGAGGTGAAGCGCGAAGCCGAGCGCGAAGGGCTGTCGGACATCTTCAAGGCCGCCGGTGCCGAGTGGCGCGAGGCCGGCTGCTCGATGTGCATCGCCATGAACGGCGACCAGCTGCGTCCCGGCCAGTACGCGGTCAGCACGAGCAACCGCAACTTCGAGGGGCGCCAGGGCAAGGGCGGCCGGACGTTCCTGGCCTCGCCCCTGACCGCCGCCGCGAGCGCCATCGCCGGCGTCGTGGCCGATCCGCGGCGGCTGCCGGGCATCGAGACCCTCGCCGCGGTCGGCGGCCGCTGACCATGGCGGAACCGTTCCGGGTCTTCACGCAGCGCGGTCATCCCGCTGGCGGCCGAGAACGTCGACACGGACCAGATCGTGCCGGCCCGCTACCTCAAGGTGACCGACAAGGTCGGCCTTGCCGACGCCCTGTTCCGCGACCGGCGGTTCGAGGAGGACGGCTCGCTCAAGGAGCCGCGCTTCGTCCTCGACCAGCCGGAGATGCAGGGGCGCGGGATCATGCTGGTCGGCGACAACTTCGGCGCCGGCTCGTCACGCGAGCACGCTCCGTGGGCCCTGACCGCGTGGGGCATCCGGGCGATCCTGTCGACCTCGTACGCCGACATCTTCCGGAGCAACAGCCTCAAGAACGGGGTGCTGCCGATCGTCGTCGATCCCGACACCCACGCGCGGCTGTTCGCGCTGCTCGCCGAGGATCCCGACGCGTCGCTGACGATCGACCTCGCCGAGCAGGGCATCCTGCTCCCGGACGGCTCGACCATCGACTTCGACATCGACCCGTTCGCCAAGCACATGATCCTGGCGGGCACGGACGAGCTCGGCTACCTCCTGTCGAAGGAAGCCGAGCTCAGCGCGTGGGAGGCCGCGCACCCGCCCCGGATCGATACGCTCGCCGAGGCGAGCTGACCGATCGTCGGCGTGTCGTCGGGCGGGTCAGGCCTGGCGGGGCGAGATCCAGCGGATCCGGATCGGCGTCATCGCGGTGCGACGGGCGCAGATCGGGCAGCCCAGGAACGGCGTCGGGTAGTGCTCGCGGTGCGCGTCGACCGCGGCGCGGGTCAGGCGGAAGGGACGGCTGGCAGCGTGGCCGGTGGGGCGGGTCATCGGGATCTCCAGGTGGGACGGGGTGGCGGCGCCGTCGTCGGCGTGATGACCAGACTGACCGGGGCCGGCGCGGGCGCCCATCGGCAGATGCCGTGACCCGGCACGGACGCATGTCCACCCCGACCATCGGCTGACGGCGCATCCGGGCGTCCTGTGCGACGATCGGCCGGTGAACCCGATCGACATCCTGACGCTCCTGCTGATCGTGGTCGCGCTGATCCTCGGCTGGCGGTCGGGTGCGATCCCGCAGATCTCGGGTCTCATCGGCGCGATCGGCGGCGGCGTCGTCGCGATCCTGCTCCTGCCGACGTTCGCCGACCCCCTGGCCTCGATCGATCCGACCTACCGCCCGATCGTGGTCCTGGCCGGGCTGGTCGTCGCGGTCGGCATCGGCGAGTCGCTCGGCGGCGCTCTCGGTCGCGGCCTCGCGCGGCGCCTGGGCACCGGGCTGCTGGGGGCGGCCGACCGGACGGCCGGTGCCGGGTTCGGCGTCATCCAGGTCCTGCTGATCGTGTGGCTGGCCGGCAGCCTTCTCGCCGAAGGTCCCGTGCCGCGCCTGGCGGAGACGGCCGGCGGGTCCACGGCCGTCCGCACCCTCGCCCTGTTCCTGCCGCCGCCGACCGAGATCGCCACCGGCCTCGGTGGCTGGCTGGACACGACCGGCCTGCCCGACGTCTTCGTCGGGTTCGAGCCGCTGCCTGCCCCGCCGGTCGACCGTCCGGACGACCCGGCCGCGCGGGCGATCGCGGCCGCCGCCGAGGCCAGCACGCTCAAGGTCTCCGCGGCGACGTGCGGACTGTCGTCGGTCGGGACGGGCTTCGTGGTCAGCCCGAGCTACGTGCTGACCAATGCCCACGTCGTGGCCGGCAGCGACGCGGTGCGCGTCCTGGCTCGTGGCCAGGTCCTCGACGCCGTGCCGGTGCTGTTCGATCCGGCCCTGGACGTCGCCCTGCTCCACGTCCCGGGCCTGCGGGTCACCGCGCTGAAGTTCGCCGCCCAGGACCCGAGCCGGGGTGCCCTCGGCGCGACCCTCGGCTATCCCGGGGGCGGACGGCTGACGGTCGTCCCGGCGGCCGTCGCCGATCGCTACCAGGCGACCGGCCGGGACATCTACGGCACGGATCGCGTCCGGCGCGAGATCCTCGAGCTCCGCGCCGAGATCGACCGGGGCGACAGCGGCGGGCCGCTGATCCTCGAGGACGGGACCGTCGGCGGCGTCGTCTTCGCGGAGGCGCGGACGGATCCGCAGGTGGGCTACGCACTGGCCGCGACCGAGGTGTGGGACCGGATCCGGACCTCCATCGGCAGGACGGCGGCCACCGACACGGGCGTCTGCACCGCCGATCGCTGACCGGCGAGCCGGAGAGCCGGTCACCGACCTCCCGGTCGCGGTAGGGTTACCGCCAGCAGCGGCCCGTCCCGGCCGCCCCAGGAGACCCCGATGTCCGACGCGCCGTACCCGTCCGACCCCGCCAAGCGCCATTCCGCCGCCCTGACCGACGGCCCGGACCGGGCCGGCGCGCGGGCGATGCTCAAGGCCATCGGCTTCACCGATGAGGATCTCGCCAAGCCGATCGTCGGCGTCGCGACGACCTGGATCGAGACGATGCCCTGCAACATCAACCAGCGCCACCTTGCAGAGGTGGCCAAGGCCGGCATCCGCGCCGCCGGCGGGACGCCCATGGAGTTCAACACGATCGCGATCAGCGACGGCGTGACCATGGGCACCGAGGGGATGAAGACCTCGCTCGTCAGCCGCGAGGTCGTGGCCGACTCGATCGAGCTCGTCATCCGCGGCCAGCTGATGGACGGCGTCGTGTGCATCGTGGCCTGCGACAAGACCGTGCCCGCGGCCGCGATGGCGCTCGGCCGCCTCGACGTGCCCGGGCTGATCCTCTACGGCGGGACGATCAACCCAGGGGTCTACAAGGGCGAGCGCAACGTCACGGTCGTGAGCGTCTACGAGGCGATCGGCGCCTACCGGGCGGGCAAGATCACGCTGGACGAGCTGACCGAGATCGAGAACGTGGCCTGCCCCGGCCCGGGCGCCTGCGGCGGCCAGTACACGGCCAACACGATGAGCACGGTCATGGAGTTCATCGGGCTCTCGCCGGCGGGGCTGAACGGCATCCCGGCCGAGGGCGAGGCCAAGGACGCGGCCGCCTACCGCTCCGGCGAGCTGGTCATGGACCTCGTCCGGCGCGACGTCCGGCCCAAGCACATCGTGACCCGCGAGGCGCTCGAGAACGGGATCGCCAGCGTGGCCGCGACCGGCGGATCGACCAACGGCGTGCTGCATCTGCTCGCCATCGCCCACGAGTTCGGGATCCCGCTCGACATCGACGAGTTCGGGGCCATCGCCGACCGGACCCCGCTCATCGCCGACATGCGGCCGGGCGGACGCTACACCGCGCTCGACATGTACGAGGCGGGCGGCGTGGCGCTGGTCATGCGCGAGCTGCTCAAGCGGCCCGGGCTGCTCCATGGTGACCTGCCGACCGTCGATGGCCGGACGATCGCCCAGATCGCGGCCGACGTCGTCGAGACGCCCGGCCAGAAGGTCGTCCACCCGCTCGAGACGCCGCTCAAGCCGAACGGCGGGCTGGCCATCCTCCACGGCTCGCTCGCGCCGGACGGCTGCGTGGTCAAGCTGGCCGGCCACGAGCGGCGCCAGCACCGCGGACCCGCCCGGGTGTTCGACTCCGAGACGGCCTGCTACGACGCCGTCCGGGCCCAGAAGATCGTGCCCGGCGACGTCGTCGTCATCCGCTACGAGGGCCCGATCGGCGGGCCGGGCATGCAGGAGATGCTCCAGGTCACGGCCGCGCTCGTCGGCGAAGGGCTGGGCGACTCGGTCGCGCTCCTGACCGACGGCCGGTTCTCGGGCGGGACCCACGGCCTGATGATCGGCCACGTCGCGCCGGAAGCCGCCCTGGGCGGGCCGATCGCCGTCGTCGAGGAGGGCGACACGATCGTCATCGACGTGGATCGCTCGGCGCTCGACCTGGACGTGCCGGCCGACGAGGTCGCCCGCCGGTTCGCGTCGTGGACGCCACCCGCTGCCCGCTACCGGACCGGGGTCCTGGCCAAGTACGCCGCGCTGGTCGGGTCCGCCTCGTCCGGCGCGGTCACGACCGGGGACCGGATGTCGGCGAACCTCGGCCGCCGATGAGGGCACCGCGCGGATGACGTTCCGGCTCCGGGAAGCCGACCTGGGCGACGCGGACCTGGGCGCGATCACGGCCATCGTCAACGAGACGGACCCGGACGACCCGACCTCGGTCGACGAGATGCGCTGGTCGTCGGGCGCATACCCCGGGTCGACGCGGTTCCTCGTCGAGGCCGACGGCCGCCCGGTCGGGACCGCCGGGGTCGGCCGGATCTACGTGCTGCCCGCGGAGTTCGACGGGTTCTGGGCGACGATCCACGTCCTCGCCGACGCGCGCCGGCAGGGCATCGGGACGGCCCTGCTGACGGCCGTCTCCGATCGTGCCCGCATCGCCGGCAAGACCGCGCTCCACATGCCCGCCTCGGAGGCCCGGCCCGACGGGATCGACTTCCTGCTCCACCGCGGGTTCCGCGAGTACGAGCGCTCGAAGACCGTGCGCCTGGAGCTGGCCGGCCGCGCCAGGCCGGCGATCGACCTGCCCGACGGTCTCCGGCTGACCACGCTGGCCCGGGAGCCGGCGCTGGTCGAGGGTGTCCACGCGGTCGCGATCGAAGCCTTCGAGGACATCCCCGGTGGCGACCAGCCGATGGCGCCCGGCGACCTGGCCGAGTTCCGCAAGCGCGACGTCGACCGGCCGACGATCCCGCACGAGGCGTTCATGATCGCGGTCGAGACGGCGACCGATCGCGTCGTCGGCTACGCCTGCCTGCTGCTGCAGCCGCCCCACCTGCGCCGGATCGCCTGGCACGACATGACCGCCGTCGCCCGCGACTGGCGCGGACGCGGCCTGGCCGGCGCGCTCAAGCGGGCGACCATCGCCTGGGCGATCGACGACGGCCTCGACCTCCTCGAGTCGGGCAACGACACGGACAACCTGCCGATGCGCGCGGTCAATGCCCGGCTGGGCTACCAGCCGGCGCCGGACTTCCTCGTCCTGCGCGGTCCGCTGTTCGCGGGCATCATGGCCCGGTGACTGACGACATCGACACGACCGCGCCCCTGCCGGCGACACCGCCCGCCCGCCTGCCCGCCGATCCCGTCGAATACGACTCGCCACGCGCCCAGATCGCGCGGGCCAAGGGCCTCGAGGCGCCGTACATCGCCGGCGGTCTCGACCCCGATCCAGTGAAGGGTCTCGAGGAGGAGCGGCACTACGGGAAGCTGCTGCTGGCCATGGTCTTCGCCCTGATGTTCGGCGGCTTCATCATCGGCGTGGCGCTGACGATCGCCACCGGCAGCACGCCCCGATGACACCGGTCGCCGCGCCGTCGAGCGGGATCGACGGCCCGGCCTGGACGCTCGCGGTCGACCAGACGGTCGCGACGTTGCGCGACCTCATCCGCATCCGGTCCGTCAACCCGCCACCGCCGGACGCGCCCGACGGCGAGCTGGTGGCCGCCCACCGGATCGCGGGATGGCTGACCGCCGCCGGCCTCGCGCCCGAGATCGTCGAGCCGGAGCCGGGTCGCGGCTCCGTGCACGCCCGCCTGCGCGGCGACGGGACGGGTGGCGAGCCGCTGCTCCTGCTGTCGCATCTCGATGTCGTGCCCGCGCCGCCCGAGCGCTGGAGCCACGACCCGTTCGCGGCGGACCTGGCCGACGGCTACGTCTACGGCCGCGGCGCGGTCGACATGAAGGCGATGATCGCGATGGAGCTCGGCGTCGTCCGGCTGCTGGCGGCCGAGGCGCGCGCGGCCGGCCTCGACCCGTCTCGTGACCCCGTGCCCGGCCTGCGCCGCGACGTGCTGTTCACGTGCACGGCCGACGAGGAGGCCGGCGGAACGATCGGGGCGAAATGGGTCGCCGAGCAGCGTCCCGAGTGGGTCCGCGGCGCCGGCGCCGTCAACGAGTGCGGCGGGGTCTCGGTGACCGTGGCCGGCCGCCGGCTCTACCCGATCCAGGTCGCCGAGAAGGGCTTCGCTGCCTATCGCATCTCGGTCCGCGGCACGTGGGGCCACGGCTCGATGCCCCGCGACGACAACGCGGCGGTCATGGCGGCGGCCGTCATCGCGCGGCTGGCCGTCCCCGGACCGACCCGCATCACGCCGGTCATGGCCCGCTTCATCGAGCTCGCCGCGGAGGCCCTGCCACCCGAGGCGGCAGCCCTGATGCGGGCGCTGACCGGGGACGACCTGTCGCGCGCGGAGGCGGCGCTCGCGGCGGCGTGCGACCCGATGTACGCCCGGGCCCTCCGCGCGCTCCTGCGGGACACGATCAGCCCGGACGTGATCCACGCCGGGATCAAGTACAACGTCATCCCGGGCGATGCGGTGGTCGAGGTCGATTGCCGGGTGCTCCCCGGGACGACCGAGCCGGCGATGCGCGGGATCCTTGTCGACCGGCTCGGACCGGAGCTCGCGGCAGCCTGCCAGATCGAGCTCATCGTCTTCGGCGCCCCGGTCGAGGCACCGGCCGAGGGCCCGCTGTTCGACCTTCTCGTCGCGACGATCCGCGACCACGATCCCGACGGGATCCCGCTCCCGGTCATGGCCCCGTTCGCGACGGATGCCAAGCACACCGCAAGCGTCGGCACCCCGACCTATGGCTTCTCACCGCTCCGGCTCGACCCGGACGAGCGCTTCCTGGAGCGCTTCCACGGCGTCGACGAGCGGGTCTCGGTGGACGCCCTGCGCTGGGGTCTGCCGGTCCTGTACGACGTGGTGCGTCGCTTCTGCGGCTGAGCCGGCCGGTCAGCTGCGCGGGTCGGTCGGATCGTCCGCCGTGCTGACCACGACCCCTTCGCCGCAGGCCTTGCACACGTAGAGCGTCCCGGTGCCCCACTCCTGCTCGGGATCGTGCTCGGCCGGGTCGTGATGCTCGTCGCTCGGTTCGAGGTCGCCCCACGTGCCGTCCGTGTGCCGGTGCTGGATGCGGAGCGAGAGCTCCGAGATGCGGCCGAAGTCCATGCCTGTCGCCCTCCGTGTGGTCCGGGCGGCCTCCGCCCGGAACGCTACTCGCGGGTCGTCCTGATGAGACGGCCGCGCCGGCTGATCGCGTGGGTCGCGAGGGCCGCCACGCCCATCGCCACGATCGCCCGCTCGGCGGTCGGCAGCGGACGGACGGCGGACAGGAACTGGTCCGCTCTCGCCCGGTCGACCACCCGCAGCACGGCGTGCCCACGCTGGGTGAGGCGCAGCGTACGCTGCCGGCGATCCTCGGGTTCCTGGTGCCGCTCGACGAGCCGCCGGCGGACGAGCCCGTCCACGAGCCGGCTGGTGGCCGACGGCGACCGGCCGATCGCCTCGGCCAGCTCGCCGACGGTCAGCGTGCTGCCATCCGCGAGGACGTACAGCGCGGCCAGCTGGGTGAACCCCAGGCGGAGCTCGCCGAGCTGACCGGCGAAGCCGATGACCAGCTCCCGCCAGAGGGCCCGGCCCATCGCCACGCGCTCGCTGATCTGGCGGACGTTGGGCAGGCGGTTGCCGGCGGCCAGGACGGGCGCGGACAGGTCCGCCTCGAACTGGCGGGCGATGGCGCGGGTGGGGGCGGGCCGGTTCGACGGCCGGGTGGTCTGACGCTCTTGTGACACGGACGCCAAGCGTAGCGAGACGCGAGAACCCATGCAACCATGCACGGTACTTGTGCGCGGATGGGGCATGTGCGCCTATCGTTCCCCTCGTGAGTCACCTTGCATACGTCTGCCCCGGCCAGGGCTCCCAGGTCCTCGGTATGGGTCGGTCCCTCGCTGCCGCGTCCCCCGCGGCCGCGGCCGTCTTCGCGGCGGCCGACGCCGCGCTCGGGATCTCCATCAGCGGTCTTGCCTGGGACGGCCCGGCCGACCGGCTCGACCTGACCGAGAATGCCCAGCCCGCGATCCTCGCCACCTCGATCGCGATCCTCGCCGCGCTGCGCGAGCGCTGGACCGCCGACGGCCTGACCGAGCACGTGCCGTCGTTCATCGCGGGTCACTCGATGGGCCAGTACACCGCCCTCGTCGCCGCCGGCGCCCTCTCGCTCGAGGACGGCGTCCGGCTCGTGCGCGAGCGCGGCCGGCTGATGCAGGCCTCCGGCCAGGGCCGGGACGGCGCGATGGCCGCGCTCATCGGCCTCGACGACGACCGTCTGCCCGAGCTGGTCGCCGGCGCCTCGGCGCACGGGGTCTTCGTCGTCGCGAACCGGAACGCCCCGGGCCAGGTCGTCGTCTCGGGCGAGCGCCCGGCCATCGAGGCCGGAGCTGAGCTGGCCAGGGCCCTCGGAGCCAAGCGCGCGATCGTGCTGCCGGTCTCGGTGGCGGCCCACTCGCCGCTCATGGCCGAGGCCGCCGAGGGCATGCGAACGGCCCTCGCCGGCGTCGAGTTCCACGACCCGGTCGTGCCGCTCCTGGCCAACGCCGACGCCCGCCCGATCGAGACGGCCGACGCGTGCCGGACCGAGCTCATCGAGCACCTGACCGCAGGGGTCGACTGGATCCGCGTGGTGGAGCACATGGTCGACGCGGGCGTGACCACCTTCGTGGAGATCGGGCCGGGCCGGGTGCTGACCGGCCTCATCCGGCGGATCGCGCCGGATGCCGAGACCATCGCCGCCGACGATCCGGCGTCCATCGATCGACTGAACACCCTGGCCGGCGTGCCGGCCTGAACCCGTATCGTCCAGAAGGAGGACGTCTCTTGCGCAAGCCCGATTACGAACGACGTGTCGTCGTCACCGGTCTCGGGGTGATCAGCTCCATCGGGAACGACGTCGCGACCGTCTGGGGCAACCTCGTCGACGGGGTCTCCGGCCTCGGCCCGATCACCAAGTTCGACACCACACCGTACGAAGCCAAGCTCGGTGGCGAGGTCAAGGACTTCGACGCCACGGCGTGGATGGATGCCAAGGCCGCTCGCCGCAGCGAGCCCAGCCTTCATTTCGGCGTGGCAGCGGCGAAGCAGGCGCTGGCCGACTCGGGCTTCGAGATCACCGACGAGAACCGGACCGAGGTCGGGGTCGTCTTCGGCTCGGGCGCCGGCGGGCAGATGCTGATGATCGACAACTACGTGTCGATGAAGGAACGCGGGCCGCGGACGGTCGCGCCGACCTTCATCGCCAATGCCCTGGTCGACAGCGCCTCCGGCATGATCGCCATCGAGACCGGAGCGATCGGCCACAACATGTGCGTCGTGTCGGCCTGTGCGACCGGCACCCACAACGTCGGCGAGGCGGCCGAGGCGATCCGCCGGGGCGACTGCATCGCGGTCATCTCCGGATCCACCGAGGCACCCCTTTTAGAAGTGGGACATGCGGGCTTCTCGAACATGCGCGGGATGGGCATGCCCCGGCCCGGTGAGGACCCGACGACCGTCTCCCGGCCGTTCGACCTGACCCGCGACGGCTTCGTCCTCGGCGAAGGCGCGGGCGCGCTGTTCCTCGAGGACCTCGAGCTGGCCAAGGCGCGCGGCGCGACGATCTACGCCGAGGTCATCGGCTACGGCTCGGCGGCCGACGGCTGGGACATGATCCAGCCGATCGACGCCGGCGTCGGCTCGGCGCGGGCGATGCAGATGGCGCTCGACCGCCGCGGCGTCCCGGCCGACGAGGTCGACCTGATCAACCCGCACGGCACCTCGACGCCGCTCGGCGACAAGCGCGAGGCCGAGGCGATCTGGACGGTCTTCGGATCGCGGTCGGCGGGATCCGCCCGCTCGCTCGCGATCAGCGCGACGAAGTCGATGACCGGTCACATGATGGGCGCGGCCGGAGCCTTCGAGGCGCTGGCCACCGTGAAATCGGTCTACGAGCAGTGCGCGCCGGCCACGATCAACTATCGCGACGCGGACCCGGACTGCGACCTGTGGGTCGTCCAGGAGACGATGGCCCTGCCGATCCGCCACGCCCTCTCGAACAACATCGGGCTTGGCGGCCACAACGGAGCAGTCATCTTCAAGCGCTACGACGGCGACTGACCCTGCGACCGGATCGCCCGCTGGGCGCGTTGCCGTCTCCGCGCCTCACTCACGCACCTGCGGGTGCGCTCGCTTCGGTGCTCGCCGGGCGCCTTCCCATCGAACGCCCGCTCGCAGGGTCGGGTCCTCACTACAATCAACCTTCGCAAACCTAGGAGCTCTCTTGCCTGAACTGGATCCCGCGCGACGGGCGGTCGTGACCGGCCTTGGGGCCGTCATGCCGATCGGGAATGACTTCCCGACCTACTGGTCGAACCTCGTGGCGGGGGTGACCGGCACCCGTGAGGTCCGGCGCTTCGATGCCTCCGCGTTCGAGGTCCGGATCGCGGCTGAGGTCCTCGACTTCGACCCGACGACCGTGATGGACGCCAAGATGGCGCGCCGGATGAGCCGGTTCATCCAGATGGCGATGGGCGCCGGCGTGGAGGCCGTCCGCGATTCCGGGATCGACTTCGCCGCGATGGACCAGGACCAGCGCGACCGGGTCGGCGTGGTCGTCAACACCGGCGGCGGCGGGATCGAGCAGATCATCGACGGCACTCACGTCCACGACCAGAAGGGCCCGCGCTTCGTGAGCCCCTTCGCCGTGCCGGCCCTGTCCGGCTCGATGGCCGCCTGCATGCTGTCGATGGAATACGGTCTGACCGGTCCCGTCATCACCCAGGTCGCCGCCTGCGCGACCTCGGTCATCGCCTTCCACGACGCGCTGCGGCTGATCCGCGACGGCGAGTGCGACGTCGTCCTGACCGGCGGCTCGGAGGCGCCGATCTGGCCGATGGGCCTGGCCGCGCTGGCCAACATGACCGCCCTGTCCAAGCGCAACGACGACCCGGCCACGGCCTCGCGGCCGTTCGACGACACGCGCGACGGGTTCGTGCTCGGCGAGGGGGCCGGGGTGGTCGTCGTGGAGTCGCTCGCACACGCCCAGGAGCGCGGCGCCACGCCGCTGGCCGAGGTCATCGGGGGAGCCCTGACGGCCGACGCCTTCCACATCAGCGCGCCCGACCCGACCGGCCGCGGCCAGAGCCGGGCGATGACCTCGGCCCTGCGCAACGCGGGCGTCGCGCCGGACGAGATCGACTACATCGTCGCCCACGGCACCGCGACCCAGCTCAACGACGTGACCGAGACGCGAGCGATCAAGGCGGCCTACGGCGATCACGCCTACAAGGTCGCGATCAGCTCGCCCAAGTCGATGATCGGCCACCTGGTCGGAGCTGCCGGGATCGCGTCGGCCCTGGCGGCGATCGGCGCGATCCGCGACGGGGTCATCCCGCCGACGGCCAACCTGCACACACCCGACCCGGAGTGCGACCTCGACTACGTCCCGCTCACCGCCCGCCGGGCGAAGGTGGATACGGTCGCGGTCAACGGCTTCGGGTTCGGCGGCCAGAACGCGGTGGCCATCTTCCGGTCGATCGAGGCCTGACGTCCTGGCGGCGCCGGACGCGCCATCGGGCGACGCCGGGTTCGCCGTCCGGACGACGGTCGGTCGCGTCCGGACCGACAACGAGGATCGGTCCCTCGCACGCCCACCGGTCTTCGCCGTCGCGGACGGGATGGGCGGTCACCTGGCGGGCGACGTCGCCGCCGACCTGGCCATCGGCCTGCTCGACGGGGCGCTCGAACCTGGAGGCGTTCCCGACGGTCCGACGCTCGTCGCCGCGATCGAGCGCGCGAACGCCGCGATCCGCGCCGAGGCGGTCGCCCGGCCGGACCAGCGTGGGATGGGCACGACGTGCACGGCCCTGGTCGTCGGCGACACGGTCACGATCGCGCACGTCGGCGACAGCCGTGCCTACCGGTCGCGTGGCGGCCGGCTTGAGCAGCTGACCGAGGATCACAGCCTCGTCGCCGCGCTCGTCCGCGAGGGCCGCCTGGACCCGGACGCGGCGCCCCGGGATCCGCGTCGTCACGTCATCACCCGGGCGCTGGGTGCCGAGGATGGCATCCGGGTCGACGTCGTCACGGTCGATCGGCTGCCGGGCGACCGCTTCCTGCTCTGCTCGGACGGGATCCACGGCCAGCTCGACGACGCGACCATCGGGCGGGTCCTCGCCGGAACGTCCGAACCCGGCGCGGCAGCGGACGAGCTCGTCGCCCTGGCCGACGCCGCGGGTGGCGAGGACAACGCGACGGTGGTCGTCATCGATGCCGATCGGGTCGCCCCTGGCCCGGCGACGACCCCGGTCGTGTCGGGTGCGCCGGTCCAGGACGTCCCGCGCCGATCGAGGCGTGGCGTGGCAGGCAGGCTTGCTGCGGCGCTCATCGTCCTGGCGCTCATCGGTGCGGCGGCGGTCTGGCTGGCCGGGGGCGGACTCGGTCCGGGAGCGCCGATCCCGTCGATCGTCGTGCCGTCGGTGGCATCGCCATCGGTTGCCGTGCCGTCGGAGTCGGCGCCCGCGCCTTCAGCGTCGAGCCCCGCGGCGTCGCCGTCGCCGTCACCCGCCGGCCCGGTCCCGTCCGCCTCGGCCGTGATCCCGACGCAGTCGTTCTCGGCGCCCGGGCCATCCTGACGGCTGCCCGACCTCCGCGCGCAGTGTCTCAGGCCCGGAGCGGGCGCCCCTCGAACGCCTCGAGCGCGGCGACATGCTCGGCGGACAGCGGGACCGGCTTCTCCGTCTCGTAGTCGAACCGCACGAGCACCGAGTCGCTGACGGCGACCAGCCGCCGCGGCTCACCCGTCGATCCCGCCGTGAGCCGGTGCTCCAGCGTGAACGACGAGCTCCCGATGCGCGTGGCCCGGGTCTGGACGACCACGGTCTCGCCATAGAACGCCTGGGCGCGATACGTGATCCGGGCCTCCGCGAGGATCAGGCTCTCCGCTCCCTCGGCCCCGAGCGCGAAGTCCTCGCCGGTGACGTCGGTCCAGTACCGGAGGCGGGCGATCTCGCAGTAGGTCAGGTACTTGGCGTTGTTGACGTGCCGCATCGCGTCCGTGTCGGCGAACCGGACCTGGACCTCCACCTCGTGGGTGAAGGGACCGATGAGGTCGCGCGGATCAGCCGAGGGTGCCGTCGTGGGCGGGTGCCGGTGCATGGCCGGAGTGTACGGGCCGGTGCGGGCCGCGACCGCGCAGCCGCAGCGAGTTGGCCACGACCGAGACCGACGACAGCGCCATCGCACCGGCCGCCAGGGCCGGATCCAGCGTGATCCCGAAGGCCGGATAGAGCACGCCCATCGCGACCGGGATCAGGACGATGTTGTAGGCGAAGGCCCAGAACAGGTTCTGGCGGATGATCGACATCGTCGCGTGCGACAGATCGATGGCCGTCGCCACCGCCCGCGGGTCGCCGCCGACGAGGGTGACGTCGGCTGCCTCGATGGCGACGTCCGCGCCGGTCCCGATGGCGATCCCGAGATCGGCATGGGCGATGGCCGGGGCGTCGTTGATCCCGTCGCCGACCATCGCAACGACCAGGCCACGCGCCTGGAGCCGTTCGACGGTGGCGGCCTTGTCGGCCGGACGGGCGTCGGCTTCGATCCGCTCGGACGGGATGCCGACCTGGCGAGCGACGGCCTCGGCCGTGGCGCGGCCGTCGCCGGTGACCAGCCAGACCTCGACGCCGGTGCTCGTCAGGTCCGCGACGGCCGCGGCTGCGGTCGGCTTGACCGGGTCGCCGAGCGCGATGAGCCCGGCGACATGTCCGTCGACGGCGACCCAGGCCACGGTCTGGCCCGCCTCCTCGGCGGTGCGAGCCGCCGGCTCGAGCGCCTCGAAGGAGGCCGCCGCCACGTCGGCCTCGACCAGCATCCGGCGACTGCCGACCCGGACCGCATGGGTCGACCCGTCACGACCCGTGACCGACCCGTCGACCCCGCCGCCGGCGACCGCCCGGAAGCCGGTGACGGCGGCGAAGCCAAGCTCGTCCTCGCGTGCCCGGGCGAGGATGGCCGCACCGAGCGGGTGCTCGCTGCCGCGTTCGAGGGAGCCGGCCAGGTCGAGCAGATCCGCGGCCGTGGTGCCCGGCGCCGGGGTGACGGCCGCGACCGCCGGCCGCCCGAGGGTCAGCGTGCCGGTCTTGTCCATGATCACGGCGCCGACACGGTGAGCCGTCTCGAGGGCCTCGCCGCCGCGGATGATGATCCCCTCCTCCGCTCCCCGGCCGGTGCCGACCATGATCGCCGTGGGGGTGGCCAGGCCCATCGCGCAGGGGCAGGCGATGACCAGCACGCTGATGAACGCGGTCAGGGCGTAGGTCAGGCGTGGCTCGGGGCCGGCCAGGAACCAGGCGACGAAGGTCAGCCCGGCGGCCGCGATGACGATCGGGACGAAGACCTCGGCGATCCGGTCGGCCGTGCGCTGGATCGGTGCCTTGGAGCCTTGTGCCCGCCGGACGAGCTCGACGATCCTCGCCAGGGCCGTGTCACGGCCGACGCGCGTCGCGCGCATCACGAAGGTCCCGGCGATGTTGCGCGACGCGCCGATGACCGCGTCACCCGCCCCGACCGCCACCGGTACCGGTTCGCCGGTCAGCATCGAGATGTCGACGTCGGAGCCGCCCTCGATCACGGTGCCGTCCACCGGGACCGTGTCGCCGGGCCGGACGCGGAGGAGGTCGCCGACGCGGACGGCCTCGAGCGCGACGTCGCGGTCGCCGCCGTCGGCGACCAGCCGTGCGGTGGCCGGGCTGAGGCCGACCAGGCGCCGGATCGCGCCGGCGGTCCGGACCTTCGCCCGTGCCTCCAGCCAGCGGCCGAGCAGGACGAGCCCGATGACGATCGTCGAGGAATCGAACCAGGTGACCGGCTCGAGGCCCGCGGCGATGACGACGTCCGGGACGAGGGTGACGACGACGCTGTACCCCCACGCCGCGGTCGTCCCGATCGCCACCAGCGTGTCCATGTTCGTGGCACCGTGCCGGGCGGCCCGCAAGGCCGGCCGGTAGAACCGTCGCCCGGCCCAGAGCTGGATGACCGTGGCCGGCAGGATGACGAGCCGGTTGAGCTCGACCAGGGACAGGGACACGGCCGGAGCGAACATCAGGACCATGATCCCGAGCGCGACCGCGATCGAGGCCACGGCCTGGATCAGCAGCGATCGCGACTCCCGTGCCCGATCCACGTCGTCCGCGCTCAGCTCCTCCGCGAGCGAGCGGGAAGCGGCCGCCTCGTCGGCCGGTCGCGACCGGACGTCATAGCCGGCTGCCTCGATGGCGCCCACGAGGGCGTCCCGGTCGGCTCGTGCGGGGTCGAAGCGAACCGTCGCGGCCTCGGTCGCGAGGTTGACCGTCGCTGCTTCCACGCCGGGCGTCTTCCGGAGGTAGCGCTCGATCCGGTTGACGCAGGATGCGCAGGTCATGCCCTCGATGGGCAGCGTCAGCTCGGTGGTCGGTTCCGCGTTCGTCATACTCCCCAGGAGTATATCAGCCGGGGTCCATGTGGGACACTGGGGACGTGGATCATGACGCGGCGCTGCACGCCACCATCCCCGGCCCATGGGGGCCGTTCCACGTCGCCGCGACCGAGCGGGGCGTGGTCGCCGTCGGCTGGCTGACGACGGACGAGGACTTCGAGGCCGACGTCGCCCGGCGCACCTCCGGCCCCGTCGAGACCGTCACCGCGGATGCGGATGCCGACGCGGCCGCCACGCTCGACGACGACCCGCGACGGACGCACCTGGCCGCCGCGATCGCCGCGCTCGAGGCGCTCCTGGCCGGCCGGGCCCCGGCGCGCGACGTCCCGTTCGATCTCGCGGACCGGCCCGCCTGGGACCGGCACGTCCTGGCCGCCGTCGCGGACGTGCCGTGGGGCTCGACCGTCAGCTACGGCGAGATCGCGCGCCGGATCGGCGCGCCCCGGGCGGCGCGCGCGGTCGGCGGCGCGGTCGGCCGGAACCCGATCGGCCTGCTGATCCCGTGCCACCGGGTGATCGCCGCGGACGGCACGATCGGCGGCTACGGCGGGGACGCGTGGGGCAGCCGCGAGGACCGCCTGGAGATCAAGCGGGAGCTGCTCGCACGCGAGGGAGTCACGGTGACCGCGCGGGCCGGATAGACTCTCCGCCAGCCGACCGACGGGAACACCAGCTGGAGATTCGATGACAGCCGCGGCTGCCCCTGCTCCCGCGCCGTCGATGTTCGCCGTCTTCCGGCGGCGCGACTTCTCGCTCCTCTGGCTTGCCCAGCTCGTCTCCACGGCCGGCTCGTCCCTGACCGACCTGGCCGCCGGGATCTTCGTCTGGCGGGCGACGGAATCCGCGCTTGCCGTCGGCCTGACCCTGATCGTGACGGCGATCCCGAGCCTCGTCGTCGGCCTCCTGGCCGGCGTCTACGTGGACCGGCATGACCGGAAGAAGATCATGATCGCGACCTGCCTGATCCAGGCGGTCACCGTGGCGCTGATCGCGGTCGTGATCGGGATCGAGTCGATCGCGATCATCGGGCTGTACGTGCTCCTCCTGATCAACGCCGGGGTCAAGCAGTTCTTCGACCCGGCGCACGACAGCCTGATCCCGGAGATCGCCAGCGACGAAGAGCTCGCGGCGGCGAACTCGTTCCTGTCGATCGCCTCGTTCGGATCCACCGCGGTCGGGTTCGCCGGGGCCGGCCTGCTCGCCGGCAGCGTCGGCCTCCAGTGGGCGTTCATCCTCGATGCCGGGTCGTTCCTGTTCGCGGCCGCCTGCATCGGGTTGATGGGTCGCTACCCCATGCCGAAGCCCGACGAGGACGCCAGCGTCAAGGTCATCGTGGAGAACCTCAAGTCGGGCATGTCGGTGCTGTTCGGGACGCCGATCATCCGCTCGCTGTTCATCGTCGGCGCGTTCATGTTCTTCTCGTTCGGCCTGTGGAACGTCCTGCTGCTGCCGTTCTCCCTCCAGGTCCTGGGCGCGACCGAGTTCCAGTACGGACTCCAGGAGGGCCTGACATCGGTCGGCTTCGTCATCGGCTCGTTCTTCATGGCCCGCTTCTCGAGCAAGCTGCCGGAGCCCGCCTGGATCGTGCTGTCGATGACCGCGATGGGCATCTGCGGCGTCCTGTACGGCCTGTCGACCCAGATCGGCGTGGCGATCGCGCTGGTCATGATCTCCGGCTTCTTCAACTCGCCGTCGTCCGTGTCGCGCTCGGTCCTCCTCCAGCGGAACACGCCGCGCGAGATGCGCGGCCGGGTGTTCTCGTCGTTCTACGTCATGCGCGACGTGGTGTTCCTGTTCGGCATGGCCGGCGCCGGGCTGGCCGACATCCTCGACATCCGGATGCTCATCGTCGTGGCGTCGTCGCTCCTGTTCGTCTCGGCCGCCTTCACGCTCGTCGCACCCGGCCTGGCCGTGTCGACGTGGGGCGCCGCGTCGGCTCGGCTCCGGGGCGCGGCCGCGGCGCCGGCCCTCGCGGCGGCGGCGGCGCGCGCCGCGACGATCGCCGACTTCGACCGGCTGGCCGGCCGCCTCGGCGCCTTCACCCGCCTCTCCCCGGACCAGCGCGCCTCATTCGTCCGGTCCGCAAAGGTCGTCGACGTCGCCGAGGGCACCCGGGTCATCCAGCATGGCGATGCCGCCACGTCCGCCTACTTCATCCTCGACGGCTCGACGACTGCCGGCATCCCGGTCGACGACGGCTACGCCGGGCTGTCGACGATGACCGCGGGGGACTTCTTCGGCGAGATCGGGGCGCTCACCGGCAGCCTCCGGACGGCAGACGTGGTGGCCGACGTCGACACGACGCTGCTCGAGGTCCCGGCCGATGCGCTGCGTGCGACGATGGTCGTGCCCGAGATCCAGCACGTCGTGCTGTCCACGATGACCAGCCGTCTGCAACGGACCGAAGCCGCCGACCTGCCGCGCCTGGCCGGCATCGACCAGGCCGACCTGCGCGACCTGCGAACGCCGCGCCCGGCGGCCGACCTCCTGCAGCAGCCCGCATATGAGCAGCCCAGCGAGCCTGTCGGCTAGCTGACAATCGCGTCGTCTCGTGCGACATCGGTCTCGCAGACGCCGAGGCGGTACGGTACGCACATCAACCGTCGTGAACGCTCACGACACGCGGAAGGGGTCGATCGAAATGACGAACAAGCGGATCCAGCTCCCGAAGGACCAGGCCATCGGGCCCGGCGAGAAGAACCAGGCGGACGACCTGATCGACGTCAGCGGCGATGTCGAGGGCCACGGCTTCTTCCCGAACCCGGCACCGCCCGCAGGCATGACCCACCGCACGCCCAGCCAGGGCGGCGAGGCCATCCCGACCGAGGACGAGGGCACCGGCCCGGAGCACCTCCGGTAGGAGCGCATCCAGACACGCAACCCACTCGACACCGCCCACCTCCGGGCGGTGTCTTCATGTCCGCGGGTCGGTGGCCGTGGCCGCGAGCATGGTCTTGACCTCGAACGGGCTGGCATCGGGGTGGCGGGCGCGGATCAGCGCCGCGCGGCCGGCCAGGTGCGGTGCCGCGAACGAGTTGCCGGTCGCCCGGATCCTGGAGCCGGCGCGCCAGGCGACGTCCACGTCGAGGCCGTGCGCTCCGAACTCGACCGGTGGCGACGGGTTGTAGAACCACACGTCGGGATCGCGCACGTCGTGGGCGGCGACCGAGACGACCGCCGCGAACAGCGATGGGTACGACGGCCCGGTCACGTTGTTGGCCGCGCAGACGAGCAGCGTGTTGGCGAAGTAGGCGGCGTCCGCCAGCTCGTGGAAACGGCCGGCCATCGACTCGCTGCGCGACGAGAGGCTCAGATTGACCACGCCGAAGCCCTGACCGATCGCCCACGCCAGCGCTGACGCGAACGGACCTCCGCCGCCGCGGTTGTCGGCGCCCAGGACGCGGATCGAGACGAGGTCCGCCGCCGGTGCGATCGCGTGGATGATGCCGGCACAGGCCGTGCCGTGGCCCACCAGGTCGGCCGCGTCAGCGTCGTCGACGACCTGGAACCCGTCCGGGCCGTCCTCGACCCGGAGGCTCCGGACGAGCCGGCCGCCGACGGCCGGATGATCGGTTTCGACGCCCGAGTCGATGACGGCGACGGTGACGCCCGCACCGTCCGAGTCGCCGAACACGGCGGCGCGGTCCATGATCCCGAACGGCCGCTCCCGACCGAGACGCGACCGAGCGTCGTCCGAGAACGCCTCGCTCCACGCCGGCCGGATCGGATCGCTCACGCCGCCACCGGCCGGGTCGTCGTCAGCGACCCGAGGATGCGCGGCGCGCCCGCTGGGCGAGGAGCGCGTCGAGCCAGTCGATCGCGAGCTCGACGTCGTCCGGATCAGCCGCCGCGCAGGCGGCCGATCCGGTCGGCCAGGCGCCAGAGTCGGGTCGTCGTCGGCCAACGTTTCGGTCGCGGCCGCCAGCAGGGTCTCGATCGCCTCCGGGCCAAGGCCGTCGGCGCCGGCGCCGTCCGCGGCCACGCCGACGAGCGCGGAGCGCAACAGCTGGACGGCGTCGTGATCGACGCGACGGGTCCTGGCCACGATCGTCGCCGCCGCCGCGAACCGCCCCGCGAGCTCCATGTCGGCGAGGTCGAACGGCCGGCCGTCGCGCCGGTCGAGCAGCTCCATGACCCCGGTCACCCCCGCGTCGTCGACCAGTGGCACGGCCAGGAGCGAGCGCGGCAGATAGCCGGTGCGCTCGGCGGTGGCCCGCTCGAAGCGAGGATCGGCTGCCACGTCGGCGATCGCGAGGGCCTGGCCGGTCGAGAACGCGTAACCGGCGATGCCCTCGTTCGCGGCCACGCTCAGGCCGACGACGCCGCCACCCTCGGGGCCGGCGGCGGCCCGGAACACGAGGCGGCCGCGGCGGCGTCGTGCAGGGCGATCGACGCGGCCGTGACGCCGACGGCCACGACGGCCGCGTCCGCGATCGGCACGAGCGCCGACTCGTCGGCCGGCGGCGCGAGGCGGTCGGCCGCGGCCAGCCGGGCGGCGACCGCGACGAGGCGTCGAGCGCGCGGCGACGGGTCGCTCGCCGTCCGTGCCTCGCCACCGTCGCTCAACGATGGGCTGCCTCGGCCAGTCGTCGTGGGTCGGGCACGACCAGCTCATCGCCCTCGAACCGCAGGACACCCTGGCTCACGAAATCGGCGAGCAGGCGGTTCACCGACTGACGGGAGCCGCCGATCATGCCCGCCAGCTCACCCTGGGTGTACGGCCACGGCAGGCGGACCTCGTCGGTCGGACATCGTTGCCCCGGACGCCGCCTCGATGCGCTCGCGCAGCAGGTGGCGCGCCAGCCGACCCGGCAGGTCCAGGAAGTGGAGGTCCTCCAGCTGCGCCGTCAGCCGGCGGATCTCGCCGGCCAGCGCCGTCAGCAACGCACGGCGGATCGCGGCGTTCTCGTCGAGCAGTCGATCGAACGGCGTCCGCGGCGGAGGACGAGGGTCTCGATCGCCTCGACCGCCTCCGCCGTTGCCGACCGCACGCCCCCGTCGAGCAGGGCGAGCTCGCCGAAGAACCCGCCCGGACCGATGGTCGTCAGGATCGTCGGCTCCGCACCGTCTTCCGGGGCGACCAGGATCTTGACCGACCCGAGCCGGACGATCGACAGCGAATCGCCCGGGTCGCCGGCGTGGAAGATGACCTCGCCGCGCTCGGAATCGCGCGGGTCGGAGCGCCCCGGCGCAGAGGGCCATGCCGGATGCGTCGAGACCGGCGAACAGCCGGCAGGCCAGCAGGCGCCTCGCGAACGAGTGGCTCGAGATCGTCCTGCGTGGCCATGCCGGTCAATCGTACGTTGGCGCGCCGGTCCGGTCGGCATCAGTCCGAACCCGGGCGGGCCGTAGACTCAGCCGATGGACCGGACCCTGTACGAACTGCGGGCCGCCACGATCCCGGAGCGGTATCCGGCGGTGCGGCGCGTGCGGCACGCTGCAGGCCGCGCGGGGGCGCCGGCCGAGGTCCGCCGGTTCGCGACGGTGGTCAACTCGGACCTGAAGGGATCCACCGCGCTCGGCGAGCGGCTCGACCCGGAGACCCTGCGCGAGGTCCTGACCCTCTACTTCGACGAGATGCGGGCGGTCTTCGAGTCCCACGGCGGCACGATCGAGAAGATCATCGGCGACGCGATCGTCGCCGTCTTCGGACTGCCGGTCCGCCATCGACGACGACGCGCTGCGTGCGGTCGAGGCGGCCGCCGAGACGCAGCGCGCCCTGGCCATCCTCAACGACCGGCTCGACGAGACCTGGGGCGTCCGGCTGGTGGTTCGGACCGGGATCGCGACCGGCGACGTCGTGTTCGGCGAGGCGAGCCATGGTCAGCACGTCCTGATGGGCGACACGATGGTGATCTCGTCGGTGATGGAGCAGAACGCGCCACCGTTCGAGGTCCTGATCTCGCAGCGTCGACGTACGACCTGGTCAGCGATCGGGTGACCGTCGAGGCGTGGAGGACGTCGACCCGCGCGGCCGAACGGAGGGCACGCTGTTCCCGGCCTACCGGCTCGTCTCGGTCGAGGCCGCGTCCGAGGCCGGCCGAGCGATGCCGACACGGCCGCCGCCGGGTCCTGCGGCTGTGCGCGATCTGCGGCGAGGAGAACCCGGACGCCTTCGGGCACTGCGGGATGTGCGGGGCGACGTGCTGCGCACGACGGTCGCCGTCCGCGACAGCCGCAAGACGGTGACGATCGTGTTCGCCGATCCGAAGCCCGTGATGCTCGGCGGTGGGCCGCCCGATCCGGAGACGCTGCAGGAGGTCATGACCCGCTACTTCGAGGCCATGCGGCTCGCCCTGGAAAGGCACGGCGGTACCGTCGAGAAGTTCATCGGCGACGCGGTCATGGCGGTCTTCGGCCTGCCGATCCGCCACGAGGACGATGCGCTGCGGGCGTCCGGGGCGCGGCCGGCGATGCAGGCGGCGCTGCCGGCCCTGAACGATGCGTTCCGCGCGACGTGGGGCTCGAGCTGCACAACCACATCGGAGTGAACACCGGGGAGGTCATCGCCGGCGACGCCAGCGTCGGGCAGCGGCTTGTCACCGGCGATACGGTCAACACGGCGGCTCGACTCGAACAGGCGGCGGGTTCGCAGGAGATCATCCTCGGCGGCACTGACATACCGCCTCGCGCGGGACGAGATCGAGGTCGAGCCGATCCCACCGCTGACGCTCAAGGGCAAGACCGAGCCTGTGCCGCGCTTACAGATTGGTCGCGCATTCCGGCCCACGAGCCACCGAGGCCTCGGCACAACCACGCCCTTCGTCGGCCGCGACGGCGAGATGGCGCGGCTGGAGAACGACCCTCGAACAGGTCTCGGCGTCCCGGTCGTGCGAGCTGCTGACCGTCATCGGTGAGGCCGGGGTCGGCAAATCGCGGCTTGTACGGGAGTTCGCGACCCGCGCGGCGTCGGGAGCGCATCCAGGTGCTCCGCGGTCGCTGCCTGCCCTACGGTGACGGTGTCACGTTCTGGCCGATCGCCGAGATCGTCCGAAGCGCCGCCGGGATCAGCGACGAGGATCCGTCCGACGTCGCCTCGACAAGATCGCCGCGATCGCCGCGGCAGCGACTGGTGACACGGAAGATCCGCACGGCGATCATCGATCGCGTCGCGGCGGCGATCGGGTTGACGACCACGCAGTTCGCCGGCCCGGAGCTGTTCTGGGGCATCCGCAAGCTCCTCGAGGCGATCGCGAACCGCAGGCCGCTCGTCGCCATCGTCGACGACATCCACGTGGCGGCGCCGACGTTTCTCGAGCTGCTCGACCACCTGCTCGAGGCTGTCCAGGGCGCCCCGGTCCTCCTGTTGACCACCGCGCGGCACGAGTTGCTGGAGGCCCGCCAGGAATGGGCGGTCAGTCACGCTGCGGAACAGGTCATCCTGGAGCCGCTCTCCGTCCACGACGCGGGGGCGATCATCGAGCAGCTGCTCGACTGGCCTCGAGGAGTCGGTCCAGCGTCGCATCGTCGCGGCCGCCGAGGGCAATCCGCTCTATGTGGAACAGATCACCGCGATGCTCGTCGAAACGGAGGCGATCCGCCGGGACGGCGACTCCTGGGTGGCCACCGGGTCATCTTCCGAGATCGAGATCCCGCCGACCGTCCAGGCCCTCGTGGCCGCGCGGCTCGACGCACTCGAGGACGAGGACCGCCAGGTCATCGACCCGGCCTCTGTCATCGGGCTCGGGTTCGCCGTCGAGGCAGTCGCCAGCCTCGTTCCGATCGACGTGGCGGCGGCGGTGCCGGCGCGGCTCGAATCCCTCACGACAAAACAGTTCGTCCGTCCTACGGCGTCCGAGGAGGACTTCTATCGATTCGGTCATTCGGTCATCAAGGATGCGGCCTATCGAAGCCTCCTGAAGCGCACTCGCGCGGAGCTTCACGAGCGGTTCGTCGATTGGGCGGAACCGATCAATCGCGAGCGTGGCCGTGAAGCTCGAGTTCGAAGAGATCCTCGGGTACCACCTCGAACAGGCCTACACATATCGCGCGGCGCTCGGCTCGCTCGATGACGCTGCCCGCGATCTGGGCAGGAGAGGCTCCCAGAAGCTCGCATCAGCCGGTCGGCGTGCGTTCGGCCGGGGAGACGCTCCCGGTGCTGCCAGCCTGCTTCGGCGGGCGAGCCTGACTCTGGGGGATCTCGACCCAGACCGGATAGAGCTGCTGACCGAGCTCGCGGAGGCGGAGATCGAACAGGGTCGGTTCGAGGCGGCGGGCGTAACCCTCGACGACGCTTTGCGCGGAGCCGTGGCGCTCTCAGACAGTCGACTCGAAGCGCGGCAGGCGCTGGTCCGATTCCAGGTGGGATTGGTGACCTCAGGGTCCATCGGTGACCCTGACGACGTGGCCGCCCTCGCTCGCCAGATGATCCCGATCTTCGAGGACGCGTCTGACGCGGCTGGGCTCGCTCGAACCTGGCGCCTGCTCTGGGTCATCTACGGTACGACCGGCGCGCTGGAAAGTGCCGCGGATGCAGCAAGCCGCGTCGTTGACATCGGGACCAAGTCTGGTGACTCCCGCCTGGCGGCGAGAGCGGCTGTGGCCTACTCGCAGGCCGCTCTCGAATCGCCCATGCCGGTCCTCGAGGCGATAGAGCGCTGCGAGGCCTTGATCGGCGCCGTCGGGTCCGACCGCATCGGCAAATCTCGCTTCCTGGCCATCCTCAGCGTGCTCTATGCCATGCGGGGGCGCTTCGACGATGCCCGAACCAAGTACGCTCGCAGCCGCGAAATTATGGTCGACCTCGGCCCCAGCGTGACGGCTGCCGGGGCGTCGCTCGAGTCGTCTCGTGTCGAGATGCTTGCCGGGGATGCCAAGGCGGCGGCGCGCGAACTCCGGATCGACCTGGAAACGCTGGAGGCGCTGGACGAGCGCTATTACCGACCGAGCGTCGCCGGCCTGCTCGCACACGCGTTGTACGAGCAGGCCCTGTACGAGGAAGCCTTCCACCAGGCAGAGGTCGCGGAGTCGTTGGCTGGCGAGGATGACGTCTTCAGTCAGGTGATCTGGCGCACCGCTCGAGCGAAATTGGAGGCGCAGGCGGGAGCACACGACAAGGCAGTGGTGCTGGCCAAGGAGGCCGTTACGATGGCCAGCTCGGGCTCATATATCGAGCAACATGCGGAAGCATTGACCGACCTCGCCGAGGTCTATCGCGTCCTCGGCGCCCGAGACGAACAAGAGCCCCCGTTGCGGGAGGCTCTTGTGCTGTTCGAACGAAAGGGCGACGTCGTATCTGCGGACCGGGTTCGCGCGCGACTGAGGGCGCTGTCGGCGTAGGCGATCGATCAGAAGTTGAACTTCCCGTTGTGGATGTTCCAGATCGTCACCTGCTTGGCGCCGCTACCGATCACCAGGCAGGGAACGGTCGTTGGGACGCCGTTCGTGAATTGGCACTGATTGGTGATCGTCTCCGTGACCAGCCCCCCGCCTGGAGCTGTGTACTGATGGAGCGCGACCGGGCTGCTGCCCTTGAGGTTGTTCGGCGCCTGGTAGAACTTGATCAGGATGGCGAACAAGGACACGTTGTTGCCCTGGGCGACATTGACGTCCGAGGTCTCGGATGACAGCGTCGAGCAGTCGAACGACTGGCCGCTGTGGAGACCGCCTCCCAGCGTGATGACACCCGTGGTACAGATCCTGGCCACGCCCGGTCCATCCTGGACGGTGACAGGGATGTTGAGGTCATTGACCGAGGCCTGCGTGCCCTGCCTGTTGCTGCTGCTGACTGTGAGGCCGTTTGCGACGACTTTCTGACCATTCAGATAGACGAAGCGACCGTGGAAGTCGACCGCGTCGCCGCTGAACGCGGCGCCGTCGAACCAGTCGAAGAAGTCGCCGTGGCTATTGTTGCCGCCCGTCGGGAAGCCATTCGCGTACCAGCGCAGGTCGACGCAGAAATAGGGGGCGTGGCCGGACAGCGTGGCCGACGTCCCATTCGACCCGACTGGACACGTCGTCACACTCTGGGTCGTGGACGCCGGCGTCGTGAAGATGACCGTCACCCCAACACTATCGCCCGGCCTGAGGGTGCCGAAGGTGCAGAGTGGTGTCGCCGTGGTCGAGCAGGCCGTCGGTCGGCCAGGCGAACTGATGGAGCTGACAGTCGCGCCTGCCGGAAGCGAACTCGTCGTGAAATACAACTGGGATACGTTGCTCTTGTCCTTGTTGGTGATCGTCGCGTTGAACTGAACGGTGTCGCTCGTGGACACCGTCGTCGGCAGAGCTGTGGTCGCTGTGTCGCCGATCGTTCCGGGGGCCGCGTTGCCGGTCACGACCAGGTTCGGCCTCGCCGCGAGAACCGAACCTGTGCCGAGTACGGACAGGGCCAGCAGGCCGGAACTGATCAATGCGAACGTTCGTGCCCGAAGATGGCGAGGCCGGTTTCCCTCAATCGCGCGCATCGTTCTCCTTGCCCCCCTGATCGGCAGGAAGTACCGGTGAATGGCTCCCCATTGGTCCTGCGCGCGGAAGCGTGGTGCAGGCTACGACGACTGTCAAGTCGACCGGCTCGGCAGTGGTGCGCCGTCGCACCAGCGCCCGATCAGTTGCGCGGGATCGGACGCATCGGGTAGATGCCGATGACGATCGGCGTCCGCGGATCGAGCGACAGCTCGTAGCCGATCTCGCCCGCCTTGAGCAGCTCCCCGAGGAGACCGCCTTCACGCATCGGCAGACCGACGTAGACCCACCCGGGTTCGAGCCGGACCGGCGTCACGACGTCGTCGCCCCCGTCGATCCCGAACCGGCGGCGCAGCTCGTGCATCGGCACGTACGGGCGGCTCTTGATGAACCGGCGCAGCTGCGGGGCGGTGCATTGTGCGTTGAGGGGCTGGCCGCCGTTCATCTGGGGAGCGGGCGTCGGACCCTGAGGCGCCTGTGTTGCCTGGGGACCGGGTTGCGGCGCGGCCGCCCGGGGGTCGGTCGTCGCGGGGGCCGATGGGTCGTGGCCTGCGGCGTTCGTTGCGGGCTGCGCGACCGGCGGCGGCGCGGGCTGTGCCGCAGGTGCGGGCTGGTATCGCGGCTCCGCCTGGGTCGGCGGCCGCTGGTCGGCCGCGACCGTGGTCGGACCTGCCGCGCCCGACGGCGGGGTGTCGTGCCGTTCTGGGGCGTGTCGCCGGCCGGCTGTGGCGCCGGGGCGTCCAGCGGCCGGGGGCTCACGCCGGCGATCCGACGCTGGTTCTCGAGGCCGCCGGGGGCGTGGTGATGCGGTCGGCCGTGGTGACGGCGGCTCATCGGCCGCGTTCGCGGGACATCCGAGTCCCGGCGGTGTGGGGGACGCCGGTCGGGCGCCGGAGTGTGCTGGTCATCGGTACTCGAAGGCTGTAGCGGGTCGCATCGGGCGCGACCAGGTCACCCGATGATACCGCAGGCTGCCCCACCAAAGGCCGGACGCAGGGGCCGCAGCCCTCAGCCGTCGACCACGTACAGCGCGCGTGGCGCCTCGTTCAGTGCGATCGGACCGTCCGGCCCGCACACGACGATGTCCTCGATCCGTGCGCCGTACTCCCCGACCAGGTAGATGCCGGGCTCGACCGAGAAGGCCATCCCCGGCCGCAGCGCCTCGCCGTTGCCGGCGATGATGTACGGCTCCTCGTGACCCTCGAGGCCGATGCCGTGGCCGGTCCGGTGGAAGAACGCCTCGCCGAAGCCCTCCGCCTCGATCGGACGGCGCGCGGCCGCATCGACGGCCTCGGCCGCGATCCCGGGCCGGACGGCAGCCGTGCCGGCCTCCTGCGCCCCCTGGAGCACGGCGAACAGGTGGCGGAACCGGTCGTCGGGTCCCTTGGCCGGGTCGCCACCGGTGACCCACAGCGTGCGCGTGATGTCCGACCCGTAGCCGTCGATCGTGCCGCCGATGTCGAGCACGATCGGCTCGCCGGCGGCGATCACCCGCTCCGACGCCTCGTGGTGGGGCGAGGCTGAGTTCGGCCCGGACCCGACGATCGCGAAATGCGCCTCGTCATGCCCTTCGGCGATGAGTCGCTCGCGGACCTCGCGGGCCACATCCGCCTCGGTCCGCCCGACCAGCCGGCCGCCGGCGATCTGGGCGACGACGCGATCGGCGGCGTGGGCCGCCTCGGTCAGCAACGCGATCTCGTCGTCGTCCTTGACGATCCGGAGACGGCCCAGGATCGGCGAGGCGAGCTCGAAGGTGGCCCCGGCGAGTCGATCCTGGAGGCGCAGGAGATGCCGCGCCGGGAGGTCGTCGGACACGGCGATCCGGAGCGGGACCCGGTCCGGCGCCGTCGCGCACCATCGACGCGACGAGCGCGTGCGCATCGTCCGCCTCGTCCCAGGTCACGACCGGCAGCAGGCCGGCGGCGGCCGGCGGGCAGGATCGGGCGGGCGTCGCCTCGAGTCGCGGCACGACGAGAGCCCAGTCTCCTGCCGCGGGGATGACCAGCATCGTCAGACGTTCCAGCGGCATGGCCGGATAGCCGGCCAGGTAGCGCATGTCCGCCCCGACCCCGACGAGGACCGCGCCGAAGCCGGCCTCGCGGGCCAGGTCCCGGGCCGCCGCGATCCGGTCCCGGTAGCGCTCGGCCGGGATGATGGGTCTGGTCGAGGTCATGTGGCCGGCTCCCGTCTCCCGCTGTCGGTCATCCAGTGATCGATCAGGTCGGCGCCGTCGCCGGTCATGCGCCGGTACGGCGCGAAGATGGCGCCGGCGGCCAGCGCCCGCCGCCGGAGCTCGACGTCGTCGTGCTGGCCGACCGCGAGGACGCGCACCTGCGCCGCTCGTGCGACCTCGGCCGCCTCGATGCCGTCATAGGCGCGCGCCGTCAGGTCGATGACAACACCGTCCACATCGGGGAGCACCGCCTCGAGCGCGGGCAGGGACCGGACCGCCACAGGTTCGGCGCCCGCACCCGCGGACGAGACCGTCCAGCCGAGTCGCCCAGATCAGGTCATCGGCCAGGATGGCGACGCGCGCTGTCAGCCGATCGTCTCCGCGAGGTGGTGGAAGACGTCGCGCGCGGTGACCACCCCGGTCGGCCGGCCGTCCTGGGTGATCGGGATGTGGCGAAACCCCCCGACGGCCATCTTGTGGATGGCGATCGCGATCGGATCGTCGTGGCGGAGGACGACCGGGTCCGGGGTCATGAACTCGCGGATCTGGAGACCGTCGAGAGGCTTCCCGGCGACCTTCACCACGGCATCTCGGTCGGTGAAGATCCCGACGAGCCGGTCGTCCACCGTGACGAGGACGCAATCGGCCTCGGTGTCATGCATCCGGGAGATCGCGGCCTGGACCGGCGTCTCCGGGGAGACGGTCAGCGGCGGCGGTGCGCCGAGCTCGTCGAGGTGCTCACCGAGCAGCCGGCCGTGGAAGGAGAGCGTCGGCTGCGGGACGTCCGCACCGGCCAGGTCCGCGCCACAGTTGTCGCAGACCTCCGCTCCCGTCAGGTTCTGAAAGCCACAGACCGGGCACTGCATGTCGTCGCTCCTGCCCCCGGACTAGTCGACCGTCCAGGTCTCGCCGCCGTTGAGGACCTCGCCCAGGTCGCCGGCCCCGCTCCGCGCGATCGCGGTCGCGATCTGGTCCGCGATGAGCGTGTCGTGGGTCGGCCGCTCGACCGAGCGCAGGACGCCGACCGGGACGGGGTACTGCGGCCAGAACATCCGCGACAGCATCAGCGCGAGGTAGGGCTCCTCGGCGTGCTCGTCGTGGACCAGCAGGTCGGCCTCGGTGACGCCGTTCTCGCCGATCGTGACGACCTCCGGGTGGAGGCCCGACAGGCGGATCCCCTTGTCCCGGTCCTTGCCGAAGATCATCGGCTTGCCGTGCTCGAGGACGAGCATCCGGTCCTCGCGGACCTCGCGGTCGGTGAAGTCGCGCCACGCCCCGTCGTTGAAGATGTTGCAGTTCTGGAGGACCTCGACGAACGAGGAGCCCTTGTGCCGGCCGGCCCGTTCGAGCGTCCCCTGGAGATGCTCCGTGTGGGTGTCCACCGAGCGGGCGACGAACGACGCCTCGGCGGCGAGCGCGATGGTCAACGGCATGATCGGGGTGTCGACGGTCCCGGCCGGCGTCGACTTCGTCTTCTTGCCGAACTCGGAGGTCGGCGAGGCCTGGCCCTTGGTCAGCCCGTAGATCCGGTTGTTGAACATGACCAGGTTGATGTCGACGTTGCGGCGCATCGAGTGGATGACGTGGTTGCCGCCGATCGAGAGCGCGTCGCCGTCGCCGGTGATGACCCAGACCATCAGGTCCGGCCGGGCGGCCTTGAGACCTGTGGCGAGGGTCGGTGCCCGGCCGTGGATGGTGTGGAAGCCATAGGTGTTCATGTAGTACGGCAGCCGGCCCGAGCAGCCGATGCCCGAGATGAACACGATGTTCTCCCGGGCGTACCCGAAGTCGGGCATGACCTTCTGGGTCTGCGCCAGGATCGAGTAGTCGCCGCAGCCGGGGCACCAGCGGACCTCCTGGTCCGACACGAAGTCCTTGCGGGTGAGCTGGATGACGGCGGCGTTGGCCGCGCTGAGCGGCGGCTGGGCGATGGTCGGGTCGGTGGCCGCGTGGCCGTTGGTCTCGGTCATGGTTATCCCCGGTCTGCGAGTAGGCGCCGGGCTTCGTCGATGATCTCGGCGATCCGGAATGGCTTGCCGCGGACCTTGTCGTAGCCCACGGCGTCGATGAGGTACTTCGCCCGGATGAGCATCAGGAGCTGGCCCAGGTTGACCTCCGGGATCAGCACCCGGCGGTAGTTGCGCAGGACCGCCTCGGTGTTGGCCGGGAACGGGTTGAGATGGCGAAGATGCGCGTGCGCCACGGACTCGCCGTCGGCGGTCAGCCGCTCGACCGCGGATCGGATCGCGCCGTACGTCGAGCCCCAGCCGAGGATGAGCAGGTCGCCGCGCTCCGGCCCGTAGACCTCGAGCGGCGGGATGTCCGTGGCGATGCCCGCCACCTTGGCCTGGCGATAGAGCTGCATCCGGTGGTGGTTGTCCGGGTCGTAGCTGACGTTGCCCGTGATGTCGGCCTTCTCGAGCCCGCCGATGCGGTGCTCCAGCCCCGGCGTGCCCGGCACGGCCCACGGCCGGGCGAGCGTGTCGGGATCGCGCTGGTACGGCCGGAAGGTCGCGGGATCGGAGGCGTTCGCGACGCCGATGCCGGGCATCGCCGCCACGTCGGGGATCCGCCACGGCTCCGATCCCGTCGCGAGGAACGCGTCCGAGAGGTAGACCACCGGGGTCATGTACTTGAGCGCGAGCCGGCAGGCCTCGATCGCGTAGTCGAAGCATTCGCCGGGCGTGGCCGGGGCGACGATCGGCAGGGGCGAGTCCGAGTTGCGCCCGAACATGACCTGGAGCAGGTCCGCCTGCTCGTTCTTGGTCGGCATCCCGGTCGACGGGCCGGCGCGCTGGACGTCGATGACGACGAGCGGCAGCTCGACCATGACGGCCAGCCCCATCGCCTCCGTCTTGAGCGCGATGCCCGGACCCGACGAGGCGGTCAGGGCCAGGGCCCCGCCGTAGCTCGCGCCGATGGCCGCACCGATCGCGGCGATCTCGTCCTCGGCCTGGAAGGTCTTGACCCCGAACGCCTTGTAGCCGGACAGCTGGTGCAGGATGTCCGAGGCCGGGGTGATCGGGTACGAGCCGTAGAACAGCTGCCGGTCGGCCAGCCGGGAGGCGGCCAGGAAGCCGAGGGCCGTCGCCTCGTTGCCGGTGATGTTGCGATACGTGCCGGGCGCCAGATGGGCGGGCTTGACGCGGTAGTGGGTGTGGAACGCCTCGGTCGTCTCGCCGAACGCATAGCCTGCCTTGAGGGCGCGCTTGTTGGCGTCGGCGACGATCGGCCGGGCCCCGAACTTCTGGTCGACCCAGTGGATGGTCGGCTCCATGCTCCGCTCGTACAGCCAGAACATCAGGCCGAGCGCGAAGAAGTTCTTGGTCAGGTCCTTCTGCTTGCTGGTCATGTCGAGCCCGTCGAGCGAGCGCTCGTTGAGCGTCGAGATGGGCACCTCGAAGACCGTGTAGGCCTTGAGCGAGCCGTCGGTCAGCGGATTGCTCGCGTAGGCCGCCTTGTTGAGGTTCCGCTGCGTGAACGCGTCGCTGTTGACGATCAGCGCGCCGCCGGCCGGCAGGTCGCCGATGTTGGTCTTGAGCGCGGCCGGGTTCATCGCCACGAGGACGTCCGGCTGGTCGCCCGGCGTGTGGATCTCGGACGACGAGAAGCTGATCTGGAAGCCGGAGACCCCGGGGAGCGAGCCGGCCGGCGCCCGGATCTCCGCCGGGAAGTCGGGCAGCGTGCTGATGTCATTGCCGAAGACCGCGGCCGTCCGGGTGAACTGGGTCCCGGTCAGCTGCATGCCGTCGCCGGAATCGCCGGCGAAGCGGATGGTGACGCGTTCCAGTTCCTGGACGTCCGGGCCGAGCTCCGTGTCGGTGGCTGTCACGCGCCTTCCGGCTCCTTCATGCGCTGGTTCGGCCTGGGTGGGAGGTTGAGCAGCTCCTCGGGGAACGACTCGGCCAGGTACTTGATGATGTCCGCCTGGCGGACGACGCCGACGAGATGGCCCGCCTCGTCGACGAGCGGCACGTTCCGGTAGCGACCGGTCTGCATCAGGACGATGGCGTCCCGGATCGTCTGGTCCAGGTCCAGGGTGCGCGGCTCGGTGGTCATGAGCGTCTCGACCGGCTGGCTCAGGTCCACCTGACCGCCGACGATCCGCCCGAAGATGTCACGCTCGGTCAGGACGCCGGTGAGACGGCCGTCGGCCTCGCAGACGAAGACGGAATCGCCCGTCCCGGTCTGCTGGATGGCTCGCAGGCAATCGGCCAGCGAGGTCCCCGGTGGGACCGACACGGGGTGATTGCGGCTGAGCACCCGGAGGCGTTCATCGGTGACCGATGGCACGCGGCGGACGACTGCGGTTTCGGTGAGTTCACTCACGTGACGAGTGTATCGCTTCGCGGCGTTCGGCCCACCGCCGGCGGCGGATGGACGGGCCGTCGACGACCGCCGCCGACCGGCGTCCGGCGACCTGCGATGATGCGCGGGACCCGGGGCGGCCGCCTCGACCGGCACCGAGGGAGGCGACGACAGGCTGCGGATGGAACGCCGTCGCGCCCTCGGGATCGGGCTGGTCGTGGTCGCCGGGGCGAGCTTCGCGTCCGGGTCGATCTTCGCCACGCTCAGCTACGCCGAGGGCCTGGACTGGCTGACGCTGCTCGGCTGGCGGTTCGTCATCGGGGCCGCGCTCGCCTGGCTGTGGGTCGCCGCGTCCGCCTCGCGTCGCCGGTCCATCCGGCTGCTGTCGCGCCGCCAGCTGGCCGTGACCCTCGGGCTGGGGGCGCTCTACACGGCCAACGCCGCGACCTTCTACGCGGGCATCGAGACGATCCCGGCGTCCCTGGCCGGCGTCATCGTCTACATCTACCCGGTCTTCGTGGCGATCCTGTCCCTCCGCTTCGCGACCCGCCTGCCCGGCCGCCGGCCATGGTTCGCGCTGGTCTTGGCCGTGACCGGGATCGTGCTCGCCCTCGGCGGCGTGGAGGTCGGGGCGGACCTGCCGGTCAGCGGCATCCTCCTGATCCTCGCCTCGGCGGCGGTCTACTCGGTCTGGATCGTGCTGTCGGCTCGCCTGTCCGGTGAGCGCCGCGACCGGCTCGGCAGCGACGCCCCGCCGGAGGCCTCCGCCGCCCGGGACGCGGCCGGCACGACGGCGGTGATGATGACCGCGACGGCGGCGGTCTTCGCGGCGATGGCCGTCGGCGCCGGCGCGCCGCTCGATCCGCGCACCATCCCGACCGCGGCATGGCCCTACCTCCTCGGGATCGGGCTGATCGCGTCCTTCCTCGCGATCCAGGCGCTGTACGCCGGCGCGCGACGGATCGGGGCGGCCCAGGCGGCGCTCGTCAGCACGACCGAGCCGGTCTTCATCGTGGTGCTGTCGTTCGTCTTCCTGGACCAGGTGCTGGCGCCGATCCAGCTGCTCGGGGCGGGTCTCGTCCTGCTCGGGGTGATCATCGCCCAGACCTCGCCGCGACCCCGGGGCGCACCCGAGCCGGCGACGCCGCTCGAGGCCGAGGTCGAGGGTGAGCCTGAGCGAACGCCGCGGCGGGGAGACGACCCGCGGCGGCCTAGGCCTTGCGCGCCTCGCGGAGGACGGCCCGGGCGCCGTCGGCGATGAACGCGCTGTCCGACCCGAGGCCGATGAACCGATAGCCGAGGTCGCGATGGCGTCCCAGCGCGGATGCGTCGCGCAGCAGGATGCCCGCCGCCTTGCCGGCGTCCTCCGCGGCTCGGGCGACCCGTTCGAGCGCGCCGAGGTAGCCCGGATCGGTGAACTGGCCCGGGACGCCGAGGCTGTGCGACAGGTCGGCCGGGCCGACGAACAGGACGTCCACGCCGTCGATGGCCGCGATGCCGGCCGCCTCGTCGACCGCGCTGGGCGACTCGATCTGGATGATGCCCAGGATGTGCCGATTGATCGACCGGACGTCCGCGTGCCCGAGCTCGCCCATCCCGGCGCCGCGCGTCGACAGCGCCACGCCGCGGGTGCCGTCCGGCGGGTAGCGGAGATAGGTGACCGCCTCGCGTGCCTGCTCGGCCGTGTCGATGCGCGGGACCATGATCCCGTGCGCACCGAGATCCAGCGCACGGCCGATCCGCAGACGCTCCCCCGACTGCGGGCGGACCAGCGCGGCGGTCCGCGTCGCGCCGACCGCGTGGAGGTTGGCGAGCAGCTCCGACTCGGTGCCGACGCCGTGCTCGAGATCGATGATCAGCCAGTCGAAGCCCGCCCGTGCCACCAGCTCGGTGGCAGCCGGCGAGCCGAGACCGGTGAACGTGCCGTAGAGGGTCTCGCCGGCGGTGAGGCGGGCCTGGAGATCGACGAAGCCGGGGACGGGGGCAAGGGCGGTGGGATCGGTCATCCGGACATGATGCCCGGTCGCGGCGGGCTACGAGCCGTTGACCAGCCCGGTCGTGTCGACGACCTCGAGGTCGTGCCCCGTGACGACGTCCAGCTCGTGCATGACGTCATCGTCGAAATGGGGATCGCTGGCGCCCGTGACGTACCACGGCGAGCCGTTGTCGGCGAGGATCATGCCGTACCGCTTGAGGGCCTCGGCGATGACCCGGGCCTGTGGCGAGAACCGGCTGGTGTCGTAGGTCGCCTTGAGGCGGACGCGCATGCCCATCGGCGGCAGCGATGACGCATTCGACTCGCCGGCCTCGTGCCGGGCCGGGTAGATGTACGTCGTGCGCGTCCGGTTGGTGGTGAACCGCAGGGCGTGCTTGATGGCGCCGGCCGCGACCTCGTCGTAGCGGACGAGACCGGGCAGGATCGGCAGGCCGGCGGCGTCGGCGCTCGTCCAGCCCGCGGGACGGAGCGCGTTCGAGCGCAGGTCCCAGGTCGCCCCGCTGCCGGCCAGCCAGCGCCCGCCGGACCGGCGCGCCGCGAACAGCTCGTACAGACGGCACGCGTCGCGGTCGACCATGAGCATGTGCGCGTCCGAGCCGCCCTCGATCTTCGGGCTGGACGGGATCGGGTAGCCGACGTGGTCCGATTCGTCGTCGTAGTCGAACGTGACGGTGGACCGCGGGGTCGCGCCGGTCACCACCTGGTACGGGATGCCGTAGCCGGCATACGAGCCGAAGTCCATGTGGAGCCCGCGGCTCGATCCGATGGTGGCGATCAACGTCGCGGAGTTCGCGGCGACGGCGCGCCCGTCGATCCGGGTGTTCCAGACGTTGCTCGCCGGGAAGACCGGACAGAACGGCGCGCCCGGCAGGGTCGGCGCCGTCCCGACGGCGTTCGAGACCCGGCGGCCCGGCGTCTGGACGACGCCCGGCCCGGTGGGAGCACGGACGGCGAGCCGGCTGGCGACGACCACGTTCGCTCGCCACGGATCCGTGCCCGCCTGCAGCTCCTGGGCGTTGGTCCGGCCGTCGTGATCCGGATCCTCTCGCCCATCCGGGATGCCGTCGCGGTCGGTGTCGGCGCGATGCGGGTTGGTGTGCGAGCTCGATCGCTCCCACGCGTTCGGCAGGCCGTCCCGATCCGTGTCGGTCGCGGCCACGGCTGCGGCGGGCAGCAGGAGCCCGGCGATCAACGCGACCGCCGGGAAGACCGCGCGCAGGCACCGAAGCCGGGTGGGCATACGCGCATCGTGCGGCCCGGCCGGGCAGGCGGGAATGCCTCGGACGTCCCCTCTCGCACGGCTCGGTGGTCCGGTTCCGCCGGGCACCGCTGAGACGGTGAACCTTTGGGCGGATGCGACCATCTGTGTGGGTGAAGCGCCCGGTCCGGGCGCCGCTGGAGAACCGCCGATGCGGACGAGGCTGGTCGAGCGGGCACGCGATGGCGACGAGGGCGCCTTCACGGAGCTGGTCGACCTCGACGGCGACATGTGCTACGCGATCGCCTACCGGATGGTGCGCGATGCCGAGCGAGCCCAGGACGCCGTCCAGCAGGCATTCCTCATCGCCTGGCGTGAGCTCCCGCGGCTCCGCGACCCCGAACGCTTCGGTCCATGGCTGCACCGGCTCCTGGTCAATGCCTGTTACGAGGAGCTGCGCCGCCACCGACGTTGGAGCACGCGGATCCAGGCCCTGCCGGTCGACGGACCGGGTGGACCGGATCCGATGGTCTCGGTCGACGACCGGGACGCCCTGGATCGCGCGTTCGAGCGGCTCAGTCCGCAGCATCGCGCGGTCTTCGTCCTGCACCACCACGCCGGGCACCCGCTCGCGGAGATCGCCGACATCGTCGGCGTCCCCGTCGGGACGGTGAAGTCCCGGCTGCACCACGCAACGAGATCCCTGCGCGCGGCCATCGTCGCTGACAGCCAGGTCGATTCCCCGGAGGCACGACTGGCATGACCGTCAAGCGCGATCCCGACGCGATCCTCACTGCGTGGCTCGAGGAGGGCCCCACGGTGCTTCCCGAGCCCACACGGCGGGCGATCGCGGTGTCCACTCGAAATGTTCATCGATCGCGGCTTCCGACGTGGTTGCCGTGGAGGGACCCGAACATGAATGGGATGTCCCGACTCGCCCTCGCGACAGTGGCCGTCGTCGCCATCGTCGTCGGGGGACTCGTCGTCCTGAGACCCGGGGCCGATCAGCCCGGAGGCGTCGGCGGTCCCGGGTCCCCGGTGCCGTCGGCGTCGGTCGCACCGTCGCCGTCCGCTCTCCCGTCGGCGTCAGCGCCGCCGTCAGCCGCCGCACGCCCCGAGCCGTCGGTCGGGGCGCTGACGCAGGCATTCACCTCGCCCACGTTCGGCTACGCGATCCGGCACCCGGCCGGCTGGATCGTGACGCCGACGACCGAGGATGGACCGACACCTGGCGGCGCAGACGACATCGTCTCCGCGGCCGGGGGCTGGTATCTTCCGCGCCTTGTCCAGGCCCATCCCGGACGGAGTCGTCGTCGATGACTGGGTCCTCTCCACCCTCCAGGACTCCGACGATCCAGCGTGCATGCCTCGACGCGACACGATGGAACCGGTGACCGTCGACGGCCATGACGGCCGGATCCTGGGCTTCTGCGGGGTCCCGCCCGCGCCCCAGATCGAGGCGACGTTCGTCGTCGACAAGCGCGCCTATCTCTTCACCCTGTACGACACCCGGGCAGAGCCGAACGCGGAGGAGGCTCGGGCGCTGTTCGATCGCTTGGCGGCGACGATCACGCTCGATCCAGCGAGCGCGCTGGGCTCTCCGAAGCCAAGCCCGTCCTGAGCGCGGCCGTCAGTCCGGGAACGCCTCCGGCCCGCGCCCGCTCAGCTCGCGGGCCTCGCCGTGGGCATCCTCGGCCGGCAGCCACGAGTACGGGTACCGGGCGTCCTCGAGCTCCGCCGCCTGTCGGGTGATCCTGAGCGGATGGAAGGTGTCGACCATCACCGCCAGCTCCTCGGTCGCCTCCTTGCCGATGGACGCCTCCGCGGTGCCCGGGTGCGGCCCGTGCGGGATCCCGGCCGGATGGAGCGTGAAGGACGAGATCCCGACCCCGCGACGGCTCATGAAGTTGCCCGCGACGTAGTAGATGACCTCGTCCGAGTTGATGTTGGAGTGGTTGTACGGCGCCGGGATCGCCAGCGGGTGGTAGTCGAACTTGCGCGGCACGAACGAGCACACGACGAAGTTCCGTGCGGCGAAGGTCTGGTGGACCGGCGGCGGCTGGTGCACGCGGCCGGTGATCGGCTCGAAGTCGCCGATGTTGAACGCGTACGGCCACAGGTAGCCGTCCCAGCCGACGACGTCGAACGGGTGGTGCCGGTAGTGGTAGGCCGTCAACCGGCCGCGCATCTTCACGTGGACCCGGAACTCGCCCTCGTCGGTCCGTGGCGGGACCTCGTCCGGCAGCCGGATGTCGCGCTGCGAGTAGGGCGAGTGCTCGAGCAGCTGGCCGTAGTCGTTGCGGTACCGCTTGGGCGGCTCGATCTCCGACGGGCACTCGAGGTAGAGCATCCGCTGCTCGTCCCCGCCGTCCGGGACGAGCCGCCAGGTCGTCCCGATCGGCAGGACGAGGTAGTCGCCGGGGCCGTAGCGGATCGGCCCGAAGTTCGTGTCCAGCAGGCCGGCCCCTTCGTGGACGTAGAGGAGCTCGTCGGCTTCGCCGTTGCGGTAGAACACGGTCTCCGGCATCGCCTCGGCCGGTCGGAGGACGCCCATCACGACGTCGCTGTTGAAGAACAGCGGGATCCGGCCGGTCACGGCGTCGCCGTGCGGCTCGACGCCGGCCGCGTCGATCAGCCGGTGATGGTGGTAGCCGTCGTCGGCCTCGTCGAGGTGGATCTCCGTCACCGGCTCGATCCGATGGGTCTGCGTCGGCGGTGTCACGTGGTAGAGCAGGGAGCTCCGCCCCGTGAACCCCTCGACGCCGAAGAGCTCCTCGGCGTACAGGGCGCCGTCGGGAGCTCGATGCTGGGTGTGGCGCTTGGGCGGGATGTTGCCCCGGGCCGCGTAGAACATGGACCGAACCCCCTCCTCGAGCGATGCGGCCAGTCTAGGTCGTCCGCGGTCGGTGGTTCCGGAACGGCAGGGAGCGGCGTACAGTCCGACGATGCCGGGCGAGCTGGACCAGGACGAGTTCCGAAGGATCCTCATCGGCGAGCATCCCGGCCTCACGACGATCCGGCGCCGGATGCTCCACCTCCCATCGGACCCGCGCTGCAAGCTGTGCTCGGCACCCTTCGGCGGGCCGGGTGGGGCGGTGCTCAGGCACTTCGGCTTCGCGCGGTTCCCCGGCAACCCCGCGATCTGCCAGAACTGCATCTCCGGCTTTCGCAAGAAGGGGATGACCGGAGCGGAGATCCCGACCACGCTCCTGTTCGTCGACATCCGCGGCTCGACGGCCCTCGGCGAGCGGCTCACGCCGACGGAGTTCCACGACTACCTGGCGCGCTTCTACGCCATCGGGTCGAAGTCGATCCTCGAGCACAGCGGCCTGGTCGACAAGCTGGTCGGCGACGAGATCATCGGCCTGTTCTTCGGCGGCGTCAGCGGCCCGGAGCACGCCCGGGTGGGTCTCGACGCGGCGATGGACCTGATGTCCCATGCCGGTCGGGCCGACGCCACGCCGCAGGGGCCGATCCTGGTCGGCGGCGCTCTCCACACCGGCACCGCCTATGTCGGGCCGACCGGGCCGGCCGAGCTGGTCGACGACTTCACCGCCCTGGGTGACGTCGTGAACACGACGGCCCGGCTCGCCTCGGCCGCGGCGGCCGGCGAGCTGCTCGTCAGCGCGACCGCGGCGGAGGCCGCCGGGGAGGTGGCGCCCGACGCCGAGCGCCGGACGCTGGAGGTGCGCGGCCGCGAGGCGACGATCGACGTGGTCGTCCTGATCACGGCCTGCTCGTCGGTCGCGTCACGGATGACATTGTGCCCCCGTGTTGACGATCCAGCTGGCTGCCCGGGAACCACGTCTCGCTGCCATCGTGGAAGAGCGCGTCTCCCGGCGGAGGACGTTCGCTTCGGCGTCAGGATCGCCACGTCGCCGCTGGCCACCGATCGCGACTCGCGAGGCCGGTTCGAGGTAGTCGGTTGCCCGTGAACGGAGGCTTTCGCCCCCCGCCGAGTATGCGGGAACAGATCCTGCCCGCGGCCGCTGGCGCCGCACGGCTGGTCGTAGCCCAGCGGGTCCGTGATCACGACGAATGAGATCGCCGGATCGGTCGCGTCGAAGCTGTGGAGGCCGGTGTCGTCCAGCGCCCAACGCATCGACGGCAACGTTGCCTTCAACCAACCGGTGATCGGGAAGACACCGGTCCCACCGTCGTTCACTGCGCTCAACGAGTGCACCCAGGTCCGGGCCAGCGCCGCCGCACGGTTCGCGCAGGTGTCGTCGACGAGCGTCAATGTCAGGAACAGGCCATCCGCCGAGCGAGACCAGCCGTACCGGCCGAGATCACCCGCGGCACAACCGATCGTGTCGGCGCCCGTGGCGAGCAGGTCGATCTCGCCGGTGGGCGCCTGCACGGTTTCCGACTTCAGGACCTGGTTCCCGAGGGTCGTCTGGATCCATGCGTGGAGGCCGTCCTGCCAGTCGATCGACAGCTGGATGTGCTCGCTCGCACCGAAGAGACCGGCGATCGCTCCCTGGGAGGTGGCCTGCCAATCGCCCCATGAGCGGGCAGGCGCGGCTGCAGCAGTGAGTGAGGGCGACGGCGACACCGTCGCCGAGACCGATGGCGATGCCTCGGGCGTCGGACCGGGGACGCCGACATTGGATCGACCGTTCGGCGAGATCAGGTAGAAGGCGCCGCCGATCGCAAGCACGCCGATCACGGCGGCCGCGGCGACGCGGGCGGGAGTGGACATCTTGGGCAACCTCCACGGGATCCGCAGATCCCGTTCCTGTGGTGTCGTCTGGATCCGGATGAGCGCGGCCTCGACGGCGCGGTCAGGCGCATGGGTCGGGCCGGCCTCGAGCCACGACCGAGCGGCGCGTTCGAGCGAGCGGTCGTCGGTCATGCGAGACGTCCTCCGGGGATGGTCTGCTCCGATTCGGCCGTCAGGGCGTCGCGGAGCCCGCGCGTGGCGTAGTGCAGTCGTGATCGGGCCGTGCCCGCGGGGATCTCGAGCATCTCGGCGATCTCCACGAGCGGCAGCCCGAGGTAGTGGTGCAGGACGAAGACCGCCCGCTGATCGATCGGGAGCCGACGGAACGCCCGCTCCAGCTCGTCGCGGTCGGCGACGGCGGCCGTGTCGTCCGGGGTCGTCGGCCCGTCGATGGGCAGGACCCGGACGTTGGCCGTCCAGTGACGCGCCCGCTGCGATTCGTCGTAGCAGGCGTGGACGAGGATTCGATGGATCCACGCCTCGAAGTGCTCCGGCTCCCGCAGGTGCGGGATCCGGCGCCAGGCGAGCACGAGAGCGTTCTGCAGCGCGTCCTCGGCCAGACCCGAGTCGCGCAGGATCCGGTGAGCGACGGCGTAGAGCGAATCACTGACCTGGTGCACCAGGACGGCGAACGCCTCGCGATCACCCCGACGGGCCTGCTCGACGAGGTCTCGATCCACCTCGACCTCCGGTGGGCCGGCCGGCGGTCCGGTTTCCCACATGACGGTCGCGTCGCGGCGGAACGTTCAGGCCCCGATCAGCGGCCGACGATCTCGCTTCGCCGCTGGAGGAGGACGACGTCTCGCCACCGGCCATGCGCGTCCTGGCCGATCCGATCCTGGACCCCGACGCGACGGAACCCGACCCGCTCGTGGAGGGCGAGGCTGGCGGCGTTCTCCGCGATGACGCCCGCCCACAGGGTCCAGATGCCGGCCGATTCGGATGCCGGGATGAGGACCTCGAGCAGGGCACGACCGACACCTCGGCCGCGCGCGTCGGCGGCGACGTACACGCTTTCCCAGGCGACCCCGCGATAGACGTGGCGGCTCGAGTACGGCCCGAGCGCGCACCAGCCGAGCACCGGGCCGTCCGGCCGATCCCGCGCGACGAACCGGCAATCGGAGCGATGTGCCCGGTCGAACGGTTCCCACGCCGGCGGATCGGCTTCCAGGGTCGCGACACCGGTGGCGATCCCGTCGGCGTAGATCCGGCGCACGTCAGCGGCGTCGGCGGCGGTCATCGGCTCGATGCTGATGCGCGAGTCGCGCGAGGCGTCAGGCACTCTTGGTCACGATCGGGTTGCGGAGGGCGCCGAGTCGCTCGATCCGCAGGACAACCTCGTCACCCGGCTCCAGGTAGCGCCCGAGCGTCGTGTCGCGCACCTCGAGGAGGCAGCCGGTCCCGACGGTCCCGCTGCCGACCAGGTCGCCGGCCCGGAGCCGCGCGTCGGCCGACGCCCGCGCCAGCATCTCCGCCGAACGAGAACCGCGCGTCGGACCAGCGGCCGCGGCTGGTCTCCGTGCCGTTGACGTCGGCGGTCATGGCCAGGTCGTAGCCGGTGCCCAGCCGCGCATCGGCCAGCTCGTCCGGCGTGACCAGCCACGGTCCGAACGAGCTCGCGAAGTCCTTGCCCTTGGCCGGCCCGAGCCGGACCGTGGTCTCGTCCCGCTGCAGGTCGCGCGCCGACCAGTCGTTGAAGATCGTGTACCCGCCGATGGCCTCCTCTGCCCGGTCGGCTGACAGGTCCACCGCCGGCGTGTCGACCAGCGCCGCCACCTCGAGCTCGTAGTCGAGCTCCCGCGAGGCCGACGGCGACCAGATCGGCTCGTCCGGCCCGCGGATCTCGGAGACGTTGCTGAAGTAGAAGATCGGCAGGCGGGACCACGCCTCGGGGACCTCCCCACCCCGGCGCTCCCACATCGTGCGGACGTGCCCTTCGAAGGCGTAGAAGTCCCGCAGCGACGGCGGCCGCAGCACGGGGGCGCCGAAGACAAGATCGCCCGCCTCCAGGAGCGCGTCGTCGTCCTCGTCGCGCGGTTGGAAGCCATCGAGCAGGTCGCGCAGCGCCTCGACGCGGAGGCCGCGAGCCAGGTGGTCGTCGAGCGTCGTCACCGGCCTGTCGGAAGAGCGCCCGGTCGTGGCCGAGCGAAGGCCGCGCGCCCACCGCGCGTCGACGTGCCACCTCCAGGTCCAGCCAGCGCCGCGGGGCCTCCCCGGCATCGAGCGCCACGGCCAGGCGCCACGGGGCGCCGGCGGGTGCGTTCCGTTCCCGGACGTGCGCGACCTTCATGCCCGGAGTCTAGCCAGCGCTCCGCTCCGCGACGGACAATGCGCCACGTGCCACGCCTCCAGCGCAAGAGCTTCGCGGGTCCGGACCAGGTCCGGCAGTTCTCGATGGGCCACGTGGACGTCGTCAACCTCGACGAGACCTCCGTCGGGCGGTTCATGTGGGACCCCGGCTGGCGCTGGTCGGAGGTCGTCAAGCCCGTCGTCGACACGCCGTCGTGCGTGAATCGACATCTCGGCTACGTGATCGCCGGACATCTCCACGTCCTGATGGACGACGGGACGGAGCTCGACATCGTCGCCGGCGACGCCTACGAGATCCCGCCGGGTCACGACGCGTGGGTGGTCGGCGACACCGTGTTCGACTCCGTCGAGTTCGCCAGCGCGCGCCTGTTCGGGATCGCCCCGGACGAGGAGGACGAGCGGACGCTGGCGACGATCCTGTTCACCGACATCGTCGATTCGACGGCATCGCTCGCGCGGCTCGGTGACAAGGCGTGGCGGCGGCTCCTCCTCGACCACAACGACGCCCTCCGGTCCGAGCTGGACCGGTTCCGGGGCCGTGAGATCGTCACCACCGGCGACGGATTCCTGGCCCTCTTCGACGGGGCGGCGCGGGCGGTGCGCTGCGCCGCCGCGATGATCGATGCGGTCCGCCCGCTCGGCATCGAGATCCGGGCGGGTCTCCACACCGGCGAGGTCACCGTGGCCGGCGGCAACGCGCGCGGGCTCGCGGTCCACGCGGCCGCGCGGGTGGCGGCCCTCGGCGGTCCGGGCGAGGTCATCGTGTCCGGGACGACGCGCGACCTGCTCGATGGATCCGGTCTGCGGCTCGAGGACCGCGGATCGCATGAGCTCAAGGGCCTCGAGGGCCCCCGCCAGGTGTACGTGCTCGTGCGCTCCTGATCGGCCGCCGGCCGGGTCGGCGGCGCGTCAGCGGGAGGCTCAAGCGCTGGGTCAGGCGCCGGGCTTGAGCACCATCATCCAGATGATCAGCAGGAGCCCGAGGCTGCCGATGCCCGCGAGCAGGCGGGGTCGTCGCTCGTCCAGGCGCGCGGCGAGCTCCGCATCGCGTCATCGGGGCTGCCCCGTCCATGCCGGCGAGCTGCCGCCGCAGCGGCATGTAGTAGCCGGTCCCCAGCGCGTACATCAGGACGATGACGACGAGCAGCACGACGATCGAGCCCAGGACCCACGGCTTCGTCCAGAAGTCGTTGACGCTTGCCGCGCCGGCACCGCCGATCAGGAGCAGCAGCAGCCCGATGTACATCGTTCGCGTGGCGAGCTGCGACGTCTCGAGATAGCTCGCGACCAGGGCTCGGTCGCGCTGGCCGGGCAGCCGGAGAGCGACGAATGCCGACCCGCCATGGGCGAACGCGAACAGCACGAGTCCCACGAGATGGAGAAAGACGAACCATTGATACACGTGCACCCCTCCCGAGCGGTCACCGAGGGCGGTCGTCGACGCGAGGATACCGGGCGAGGGAAGGGCCTGGCATGGCGGGCGCGGGGTTTCGCCGTTCGATCTGCCGGCCGGCCCACCAGGCCCAGAGCGGGTAGCCAAGGTAGGTGGCGCCGATCAGGCCCATCCGGAGCCCGCCTGGAAGGACCCCGCCGGATCGGCCGGCAAACCCGATGGCGACAAGGGAGACACCCAGTGCGAGGAGGGCGACGCTGACCGGCCCGACCTGCTCCTCGAAGGTCAGCCAGTGGAGGACCAGGGCGGCCTGCAGGATGGCGATCGCGCCGATCGCGCCGATCGCGATGAGCACCGCGAGATCGCTCGTGATGGGCGCGTGTGGATGCACCACGCTGCGCAAGGCGATGAGGCCCGGGATGGCCAGCGGGTAGGCCACCATGATCAGCACGTCGTTGACCCGGCCGAGAACCTCGCCGGCCGAGGTCGCTCCGATGGCGAAGGCGATGTACATCGCGACGAGGAAGACGACGCCGATCAGCGCCAGCACGCCGCTGGCGAACATGGTCCGAGCGGCCGGCCCGAAGGAGGTGGCCACGCGCGCCTGGGCGGTCACGTCCAGCCCACGATCAACGCGATCCCGAGGGCGATCGTCGGGAGGTACAGGACCGCGGGGATGATGTCGCCCGCGACGACGAACCAGACGGCGGTGAAGGCCCCGACCAGGGCGACGAGCAAGGCGACCGGCGCGGCCACACCGCCACCCAGGAGCAGCGCGAGGCCGATGCCAGCAAGGGCCACGCTCGTGACCATGCTGAAGGACGCGAACAGGCCACCGATGACCGCGCCCAACAGCGTCTCGACCGGTTCCGTCGGGGTCCCGGTGGCGACCAGACTCGCCAGGGTCGGGGTGGTCCGATCCCGGATCGCGAGCACCGCGCACCAGAGCACCCCGGCGATCGCATACCCGACCGCGCCGGCGACGAGGAGCGCCCGCCACGTGTCGCCGACAGCCGATGAGGCGGCCAGCAGGATCAGGCCACTCGCCGTCAGCAGCGTTGCGACCGTGAACCCGACGTTGACCATCGTCCAGCCTCGCCGATGGGCGGCCACGAGCGCGAGGTGCTCCTCGCGGGGCGCGGTCCAGACGCGATACAGCGCCCGGTCGTAGAACCCGAGCATGCCCAGCAGGGGCCCCGCAACGAGCAGCAGCCCGGCCGCGGTCACGTCATCGGGGCCGCTCATCAGCCGGCGTCCCCGGTCGTCGCGTACGTCGCGGTCGTTGCCACGTCGGGTGCCGGGGCGCGCCGGGCCAGCCAGGACTCGCGCGTGATGACGACCGCCACGCCGAGGATGAGGAACCCGTTCACCGGGTGGAGGGCGGCGATCGCCGGGTAGTCCGCCCGAATGGCGACGAAGACCGACTGCATGGTGAACAGGACCAGGAGCAGCACCGACAGCCCGACGATCCTGCGTGGCGCACGCCCGACGAGGGCCAGGACCAGGATCGCCAGCGTCAGCCATCCGAACGTGTAGCCGAACTCGCGGTGGGTGATGAACGACCTCGGGTCGTCGAAGACGCCGAGCCCGGCGAGGAACACCTGGACGAGAGCGCATGCCACGAACAGCGCGGCGACGATCGGGAGCGCTCGGCGGGTGATGGTGCGGATCATGTGGGAGCCTCCGTGTGCCGGTGGGTGCCGTTCATGCGCCAACCGGTCACGGACGAGGCTGCGCTCGCCGCCGTCCCGCGGTCATGGGACCGGCGTCCCGAACGTGTCCCGAACCGCGGGCGACCCGGCCGATTCAGCCGACGGGACCCGCCTCTCCACCCATCCCGGCCTCGCGTGCCATCACGATCGCCTCCGGACGATCCCGCGCCGGGAGCTTGGCGAAGATGTTCGAGACGTGGTTGCGCACGGTCTTCGGCGACAGCCCGAGCAGGTCGGTGATCTCCGTGTTCGATCGTCCGCGGGCGACGAGGTCGAGGATCTCGCGCTCCCTCGCCGACAGCGCCGGGAACGCCGTCATGTGGGTCGCCGACGACGGCTCAAGGTACGTCGCGAGCCGGCGCGCGACCTCCGGCCCGAAGATCGCCTCACCGGCAGCCACCGCGCGGATCGCCCGGAGGAGCTCCGCGCGCTGGGCACCCTTGAGGACGTACCCGCGCGCTCCCGCGCGCACGGCGCCCAGGACTGACGCGTCGCCGCCATCCATGGTCAGGACGATCACGGCGATATGGGGCGTGGCGTCCACGATCCGACGCGTGGCCTCGATCCCGTCGCCGCCCGGCATCGTCACGTCCATGAGGACGACGTCCGGCTGGAGGCGACCCGTCGCGGTGACCGCCTCGCCGCCCGTGGCCGCCTCGCCGACGACCTCGAGGTCGTCCGCCGTCTCCAGCAAGGCGCGCAGCCCCGACCGGAACGACGCATGGTCGTCCACGATGAGGACGCGGATCGCTTGAGTCGGATCGCTCACGGCCCGGCGCCTTCGACGGCGCCGTCGGCCGGGACGACGCGCGGCGCGCGACGGCCGGTCAACGGGAGTCGAGCCTCGAGGCGCGTCCCGCCGCCGTGGCGCGGCGCGATCCACAGGGAGCCGCCGAGCTCCGTCGCGCGCGTCTCCATCGACTCGAGGCCCGTCCCCCGCACGACAGCGGCCGGCAGCCCGTGTCCGTCGTCCACGACCTCGATGACGAGCTGCTCCCCGGCGTCGAGCCGGACGCCGCAGGTCCGTGCTTCCGCGTGACGGATGGCGTTGGTGAGTGCCTCGACGGCGATCCGGTACGCGGCGACCTCGATCGCGGCCGGCATGTCGGGGAGTGGGATCGGTGTCGCGGTGACCGTGATCGTCGTCATCGGTCCGGAGCCCGTCCAGCCCTCGAGGCGTGCGGCCTGCTGCTCGATCGCGCCCACGAGCCCGAGCTCGTCGAGGGCCGGAGGGCGCAGGCCGTCCACGAGCCGGCGGATCTCCCCGAGCGTCGTCTGGACGTCGGCGCCGAGCTCGTCGAGCAGCCGCGTCGCGGTCGCCGGATCCGTGGCGAGGATCTCGGCGGACGCTTCCGCTCGCAGCCCGATCGCGGCGAGCGACGGTCCGAGCCCATCGTGCAGGTCACGCCGAAGGCGACGCCTCTCCTCCTCCCGCGCGAGCAGAAGCCGCTCGTGCGAGCGGGCCAGGTCGTCCCGGAGACGGAGGGCGTGGATGGCATTGCCCGCCTCGTGGGCGAGATCGCCCAGGAGATCCATCTCGTCGGACCGGAACCCACGCTCGCCGGGGCGAACCCCGAGGACGAGCCGCCCGACGTGATCGGTCTGGTGCATGAGCGGGACGACGACAGCCGCGTCCTGGCGCTGCCCGCGCTCGGCGGCCACTGCAACGACGCCGACGTCATCGACGATCTCGAGCGCGACGAATGGGAGACGCAGCGCATCCGCCACGGTGTCCACGATGACCGGGTAGGCGCGATCCGGGTCGGCCGCGAGGTCGAGACGCTGGCCGAGGCGGCGCATCGCCCGCCACGGTTCGTCTCGCTCGCCGTACAGCAGGCGCGTGACGCCTCGCTGGAGCCCGTCGCGGAGCGGCAGGGCGACGAGAGCGGCGACGCCGGTCGCGACCAGCGAGACCTCGAAGCCGTGGCCGCCGCCGACGAAGGAGGTGATCCCGGAGGCCACGGCGACGTAGGTCGCGATGACGCCGAGCGTCAGCCCGCCGTAGACGAACGTCCGCCGGACGACGACGTCGATGTCGAACAGGTGGCCGAGGAGGATGCCGCGCGGCGATCCCAAGCGGCAACGGCATCGCGGTGATCCCGATCCAGGACGCGGGCAGAAGCGTCCGCTGCAGCACCAGCTCTGGGAGCATGAAGCAGAGAAGCCCGATCCCACCGCTCGCCACCACGCCGAGCCACGCCCAGCGGATCCGCGTCCGGGTCGCCACGTCCGTGGTCCGGCGATAGCTGCGCACGAACACCGCCAGGGACAGCGAGAGCAGCGGGACCACGACCGCGACCTGAGCGACCGGCCAGGTGCCCACCCATTCGAGGTTGGTGGTCGTCGCGACCGCGCCGGCACCCATCGCTGCCGCGTAGGCGCCGAGAGCCACGGCGTAGACCGCCGGGATCAACCATCGACGGCGGAGGACGATCGGGAGTGGTGTCGGGAAGACGAGGGCGAGGTGAAGGCCGGCGGGCCACAGCAGCATGTACAGCGGCCCGGTGAGGAATGCGTGCAGGACGAACGGCGCGCCCAGGACGATGTCGCTGACGGTCGTCCCGGCGAACCACGGGACGCTGCTGCCACAGACGGCGCAGGCGGCGAGCATGAGCGCCGTGGCCGCCGGCTCGTCGGGGCGCCGCGCGAAGACGAAGGCGGCGATCGCGACGCTCGACACGGAGAACAGGACGACGCTCCAACCGGCCAGCAGGGTGGCCCCGAGGGCCGGGGCCGTCCATGTCACGTCGATGCGCTGTGGCTCGCCGTCCGTCACCACCGCGTACGGCATCGCGGCGCCGGGATCGGGGCGTGGGGCGGAGCGGTCGGTGGAGATCCCGAGCCAGGCGTCGACCGACTGACCGTCGACGGCGACGATCAGGTCGCCGCTCGCGAGCCCTGCCGCCGGCGCGTCGATCGGGTCGATCCGAACGCCGGCGCTCGTCCAGGCGTCGCCGTAGAAGCTGATCCGCGCCCCGTCCGACGGCGTCGTTGCGCGGATCCAGACGAAAAGCAGCCCGACCACGATCGAGCCCGCCAGCGCGAGCCAGGTCGCGAGGTGCCGGACCCGATCGCGTCGCCGCATTCGCCCTCGTCGCTGCTCACCCCCGGAACCGTCCAGATCCGTCGCTCATGGCACACCCTGGCGCGCGTTCGCGTCAAGCCCGGGGCCGTCGTCAAGAAGAATGAACGATGGGGCGTGACAGACGACCAGTACAGTCAGACGCCGCCCACCTCGGGCGGCCATCGGGAGACGGGATCCGTGGATCGCGACCTCGTGGAGGCGGCCCGGAACGGGGATCGGGAGGCGTACGTCGACCTGATCCGCGCTCGGAGCGACCGGCTCTTCGCGATCGCCCAGCGGATCCTCCGTGACATCGATCGGGCCGAGGATGCCCTCCAGGACGCGCTGGTGATCGCCTGGCGCGACCTGAAGAGCCTCCGCGATCCGGACCAATTCGATGCGTGGCTCCAACGGCTCGTGATCAACGTCTGCATCGCACAGGCGACGCGCGAGCGTCGCCGCACGGCGAACCTCCGGGTCCTGCCGGCCGGTGACGGACCGGCTGCGTCCCGACGACCTGCTCAGCGTGGCCGACCGGGACGTGCTCGAGCGCGGATTCCGACGGCTGCCGCCCGAACAGCGGGCGATCCTCGTCCTGCACCACTACCTCGGGTTCGCGCCCTCGGAGATCGCCGAGACCCTCGGCATCCCGGCCGGGACGGCCCGTTCACGGCTGTATCACGCGCATCGCGCGATGCGGGCCGCCCTCGACGCAGAAGCACGAACCACGATCGGGCAGGGGCGACCGGCATGACGCAGCAACGCGACATCGAACGACTCCTGGATGCTTTGTTCAGCGAAGGTCCGACCGTGGGGTCGGACAGGCTCATCCACGTGGTCGCCGATCGGATCGAACGTGAACCACAGCGAGCGTCCTGGCGCATGCGGTGGGGAAGGTCCCGTCGCACGGCGGACGTCCGCCTCGCGATCGTCGGACTCGCGGCACTGGTGCTTGCCGCGATCGTCGGGCTGGGTGTCATGGGCCAGCTGCCCTCCGTCGTCCCGCCGTTGCCGTCTCTCCTGCGACCGACGGCCGAGGCATCCACGCGACCCTCGCCGCGTCCATCCGTCCCGCCGGCAAGCGCCCTTCCGATCGGCCCGGGTTCGGTCATCTTCGAGCACATGACGCCGGGACGGGGCACTCGCCTCGAGTACCTCGCCCCGGACCTGCGCGGGCGGGAGCTCCTGCCCACCGTGGCCGGCATCCAAGAGTGGCCGGCCTGGGACCCGACCGGCCAGCGCCTCGCGTTCGCCGGGTTCGAGCCGGGAGACCCGGCTTCACGCGAATTCGATCTTCGAGACCGATGCGGCCGGCTCGCCGCCGCAGCAGATCACGTCCGACTGCATCCCGCCGGCGTGCCTGGAGGAAACCAATCCGTCGTACTCGGCCGACGGCCACACGATGGCGCTCATCCGGGTCGTCGGGCCGGCCACCGAACCACCCACGGCGACCGTGGTCGCGATCAGGGATCTGGCTGCCGGCCGGGTCACCGAGCTCGCGGCGACACGAACGGCTTTCGCCGACGCATTCGTCGAGCATCCCTCGTTGTCGCCCGACGGACGCCAGGTCGCCTATAGCCGTATCACCATCGATGCCGATGGGCATTCGATCGACAGCGTCGATCTACGTCGTCGGCGTCGACGGCACGGATCGCTCGCCCTCTGACCCAGCCTGGGTTCGAGGCGGGCGACCCGAGCTGGTCGCCGGACGGGGCGCGGATCCTGTCTCTCGCGAGAGACAGTCCACCACTGGTTCGGCGAAGGCAAGGGCGCCGGATCGAACACGTTCATCTACACGATGGCGTCCGACGGATCGGACGTGAAGCAGCTCACCTCGGGGATCGGCGCCGGTGCGATGACCTGGATCGCCGGCGGCTCGCAGATCCTCTACAGCCTCATCAACGACAGCGGCAGCATCGGCACCCCGGACATCAACGTGATGGACGCCGACGGCGCGCATCAACGGTCCGTGGCGCGGTACGGCGACTGCTGCCGCTGGTATCCGGTCCAGCAGCCGAAACCCTGATCCTTCGACCAACCAGGCGATGAAAGGAAGCGAACCATGTCGCGCATCATCAGAACCATCGTGGCGGCCGTGATGCTCGCCGCTCTGGCAGCAGGCTCCGTGTCTGCATCGTCAATCCACATCGAAGGCCGGTTCACACAGCACTTCGGGGGGCGCAACGGTGACGGCCCGAGTTGCTCGACGGATGTCCTGAACTGCGGGGTCTCGGGATCGTGAGCGGCTACGGCGCGGCGACGGACGTCTTCGAGTTCGACGACATCGACGGCTTCACCCACACCTTCACCCTGCCCGACGGGAGCAGCGTCAAGACCGTTCTGGAATTCGTGACGGAGACAACGCCCGGCTCCTCGCGGTCAGCTCCTGGCGCCGGGGTCTCCTTCGGCAATCCGGATGCCTTGGAGTTCGATGCCGAGGTGATCGCGGCGACCGGCGTCTTCGCCGGGATGGCCGGCACCGGCACGGCCGTCCTGCGCCAGGCCGGCAACGTCGATCAGGTCAGCCTGAGCCTGGACCTCACGTCGTCCTGACCATCGTTCACATCGCCGCCCAGCGCGGGAGCCTCGCTAGAGGTTCCCGCGCTTCTCCTGCTCGCGTTCGATCGCCTCGAAGAGCGCCTTGAAGTTGCCGACCCCGAAGCCGCGCGAGCCGTGCCGCTCGATGATCTCGAAGAAGAACGTCGGGCGATCCTGGACCGGACGGCTGAAGATCTGGAGGAGGTAGCCCTCCTCGTCGCGGTCGGCCTCGATGCCCAGCTCCTCGAGGGTGTCCATCGGCACGCCGACGTCGCCGACGCGGTCGGCCAGCGAGGCGTAGTACTCGTGCGGCAGCCCGAGGAACTCGACGCCGTTGTCGCGCAGGCGGCGGACGGTCCCGACGATGTCCTCCGTGCGCAGCGCGATGTGCTGGCAGCCGGGCGAGTGGTACCAGTCGAGGTATTCCTGGATCTGGCTCTTCTTCTTGCCGGTCGCCGGCTCGTTGATCGGGAACTTGATCCGGCCGTTGCCGTTGGTCATGACCTTGGACATCAACGCCGAGTACTCGGTGTGGATGACCTTGTCGTCGTAGTGGATGAGCTGCGCGAAGCCGAGGACGTCGCGGTAGAAGGCGACGAACTCGTCCATCTGCCCGAGGCCCGACGTTGCCGACGCAATGGTCGACCTCGAGCAGCGACAAGCCGCCCGCGGCCTTCGGCGGCGACTTGACCTTGCGATAGCCGGGCGCGAAGGCTCCCGCGTAGTCCGACCGGTCGACGAACGAATGGAGGACCTCGCCGTAGGTGTGGATCGAGGACCGGCGCAGGACGCCATCCTCGCCGCCGTCGAGCTCGGTCGGCTCGAGGGCCGACACCGCGCCACGCGACGTCGTCTCGCGCCAGGCCGACGCCACGTCGTCGACCGCGAACGCGATGTCGTGGACGCCGTCGCCGTGGGCCCGGACGTGCTCGGCGATCTCGCCGTCCGGGGTCAGCGGCGCCGTGAACACGAAGCGGATGTCGTTCTGGACCATGACGTAGCTGGACCGGTCGCGGACCTTGGTCTCGAGACCGCTGTAGGCGACCGGGGTGAAGCCCCACAGCGCCCGGTAGTACGCCGCCGCCTGGCGGGCGTTGCCGACCCAGAACTCGACGTGGTCGATGCCCTTGAGCGGCAGGAAGTCGGCAGCCTTGGCGTAGGCGTCCGCGTCGATCCGGGCGCCCGCCTGGTTGGCGGCGCCCTTCGAGATGATCTGCGTCATCGCGGTCTCCCCTGCTGGCGGGGTGGGTCAGGCGCGGCGGGCGCGCCGGACGCTGGTCGTTGCCGTCCATGCTACGCCCCATCTGCGACACTGAGCGCCATGGACGACAGCTTGCTCGCACGACTCCGGGCGGCCAGGGATGGGCTCGCGACGACCCGTCCGGCGATCGAGGCCGGCGCCCCGTGGCCGATGGCCGCGGTCTACGACGACTCGGACGAGGCCCGCTGGGGGCCCGGCGAGGTGCTGGCCCATCTGGCCGAGATGGCCCCGTACTGGCTGGGCGAGATCGAGCGCGTCCTCGACGGTGCGGAGGAGCCCGTACCGTTCGGCCGGGTCGCGACCGACCCGGTCCGCATCGGGCTCGTCGAGCGTGACCGGTCCCTCCCGCCGCGCGAGCTGTACGACCGGATCGACGACGCCCTCACCCGCTTCGACCGGCGCTGGCGGTCGTTGACCCCGGCCGACCTCGCCCGGCGCGGGGTCCACCCGAAGCGTGGCGAGATGACCGTGGCGCAGATGCCGGATCCGTTCATCGTCGGCCATCTCGAGGGCCACGTGATCCAGATCGACTCGATCCTCGCGGACGCGGCCGCCGCCGACTGAGCGCGGCGGGCACGCGGGCTCGATGTTCATCCTCTATGCGATCCCGATCGGGATCGTCGCCGGCTTCCTCGTCGGTGGGCGGCTGGACGGTCTCGGGGCGACTCCGGCTGCACTGGGTGCCGCTGATCCTCCTCGGCCTCCTGCTCCAGGTGGCGATCTTCTCCGATGCGATCGGCCGGGCGGTCGGCGACGCGGGACCGGCCATCTACATCGCGTCGACCGCGATCGTGTTCGTGGCCGTGCTGCGGAACGTCGGGATCCCCGGCGTGGCGATCATCGCGATCGGTGCCGGCTGCAACCTGGCGGCGATCGTGGCCAACGGCGGCTGGATGCCGGCCGACCCGGATGCGCTCGCGGCGATCGGCGGCATCGCGCGAGGGCTACACCAACAGCATCGAGCTCGCCGCGCCCGCCCTCCGCCCGCTGACCGACCTGTTCGCGCTGCCGGCCTGGCTGCCGTTCGCGAACGTGTTCAGCGTCGGGGACGTGCTCATCGGCCTCGGCGTGGCGACCACCATCGCGCTCGCGATGCGCCGGTCTACTCCGGCGGCTCGTCCAGGACGTTCGCCTTGAGGAAGGCCAGGATCCGCTCGTAGGCGTCGCGCCGGTTCTCGCGCTTCTCCCAGCCGTGCCCCTCCTCGTCGTACCACTGGAGCTCGTAGCGCTTGCCCTCGATCTCGAGGGCCTCCACCATCCGCTCGGTCATCAGCGGGACGACGCGCTTGTCCTTGCGCCCGTGGAGGATCAGCAGCGGCGCCTCGATCCGCTCCGCGCGATAGACCGGCGAGCCGCGCCGGTAGACGTCGGTCCGGGCGGGGTCGTCCGGCGAGCCCATCATCTTGTGGAGGTCCAGCCGGCCGAGACGGTCGCCGTGGCGATAGCTCTCGGCGATCTCCGAGTCGCCGTACAGGTCCACGCCGGCCCGCCACATCGCCGGCTCATCGACGAGCGCGCACAGCACCAGGTAGCCGCCGTACGAACCGCCATAGATCGCCAGCCGGCCATCCGACCAGGGCTGCTCGGCGGCCCAGCGCGCGGCGTCGACGAGGTCGTGGACGTCGGCGTGGCCCCACTCGTCGTGGTTGGCGACGCGGAAGGCGCGGCCGTAGCCGGTCGACCCGCGGAAGTCGACGTCGAAGAAGGCGAAGCCCTCGGCGACCAGCAGCTGCTTGAACGGCTGGAAGCGAGCGGAAGGACTGGCCGGTCGGGCCGCCGTGCGGGTAGACGATCGTCGGCACGCGCGTCCCGCCGCGCTTGCCGGTCGCGGTGTTCGGGCGCCAGAGCGGTGCCCTCGATCCGGAGCCCGTCGCGGGCCGTGACGACGACGCGCTGGGCAGCCGGCACGCGCGACGGCGAGAGGGCGTCGCGCAGGACGGCCGGCAGCGAGTCCGTGACCTGGCGCGGTCGCGCGTCGTCCGCGGCGACGCCGGGCACCGGCAGCAGCCACAGGTCGGCGGGCCCGGTCTCGCGTTCGCCGGTGGCGGCGATCCACGCCCCGTCGGCGAGCCAGCCGACCGACTTCCAGACACCGTCCCACGGGTTGATCCGGCTGCCCGCGGTCGCCGCCGTGACGGTCCGGGGCGTCTTCGGCGGGCGTCCCCGGCCGCGGCGTGGTGCCTCGGCCGCCGCGAGGTCGCCGACGACCAGGTCCTGCAGGCCGTCGTGGACCTCGACATGGACGAAGCGCGACCCGTCGGGCGACGGCAGCGGCGCCGACCCGGCTCCGCCGGACGGATCGCCGTGCTCGCGCTCGCCGCTGGTCAGGACGATCCGGTCGTGCCCGTCGGCGGTCAGGCGAACGACCTGGAACCAGCCGTCGGCATCCGAGACGTACAGCAGCGAACCATCCCGGACCCAGCGGCCACCGACGTCGACGCTCCGCTCGCCGGCCACGACGCGCGTGTCGCCCGTCGCGACGTCGACGAAGGCGATCTGCGCGGTCTCCTCGACGTTCGGCCCGCGCGGGGCCATCACCGCCAGCCGGCGCCCGTCCGGTGCCCACTCGAACGCGTCGACGTCGACGCCGCTCTCCGTGAGGACGGTCGGGCGCGGCGGCTTCGGCTCGGTCGCCGGACGGCCGCGCCGCGGGACCGGTGCATCGATCAGCCAGATCTGCGTCCAGCCGCGCCGACGTGACAGGAACGCGAGACGGTGGCCGTCCGGCGACCAGCGCGGCGCGCGGCCACCACCGGGCTTGCCGACGACCTTGGTCAGACGCGAGCCATCCGTCTCGACGACCCAGATCTCCTCGTCGCGGACGAACGCGACGCGCCGGCCGTCGGGCGACCACTGGGGATCGGAGGCCGGCTTGTCCGAGGCGGTCAGCTGGACCGGATAGCCGCCCCGCAGCGAGAGCGTGAAGACCTGGCGTGCGCCGGCGGCCTCCGCCGTGTAGGCGACGGTCCGGTCGCGCGGATGGAGGCGGAACTCGCCGGGCGTCGCGACGGACACGATCGACTCGATCGTGAGGTTGGGCGACGGCGTCGTGGGGGCTGTCGGCATCAGGTCGTCGGACGCGGGTCGGCATCGGAGCCGAGGCGGCTCGTCCGCGGTCCGGCGTGCAGGGCCGTCACCGATCGCCCGGACGTCGGTCAGTCGGTGGCACGACCGAGGCCTCGAGCTGGTCGCCGAGCTCCACGGTCCGGCGATAGGCGGCCCAGACCGCCTCCGAGAGGACCGTCCGGAGCCGGCCCGATTCGAGCTCGTGGAGCGCCGCCGCCGACGTGCCGCCGGGCGAGGTGACCATGTTGCGCAGCTCGGCCGGGTGCATCCCGGACTGCTTGGCGAAGAGCGTCGAGCCCTCGAGCGTCTCGATGACCAGGTCGTGCGCGATGTGCCGCGGGAAGCCGAGGTGGACGGCCGCGTCGATCAGCGCCTCCATGACGAGGAAGACGTAGGTCGGGCCGGTGCCGGAGACCGCGGTGGCCATCGCCACCATCTTCTCGTCGTCGACCTCCAGCTGGTGGCCGAGGGCGCCCAGGAGCGCGGCGGCCTGGGCGCGCTGCTCGGCGGTCGTCTCCGGCGTGGCGTACCAGACGGTCATGCCCTTGCCGAGGCGGGCGGGCGTGTTGGGCATGCTCCGGACGACCTGGTCGTGTCCGAGGATGCCGACGAGGGCCGCCGTGGTCGCGCCGGCCAGGACGCTCAGGACGAGCTGGCCGCGATGCAGATGCGGACCGATCTCGCGCCCGACCCGCCCGAGCATCTGCGGCTTGATCCCCAGCAGGATGACGTCGGCGCCATCGACGGCCTCGAGGTTCGAGGTGACCGTCCGGACGCCGTACTCGCGCTCGAGGTGCTCGCGACGCTCCTGGCGGGGGTGGCTCGCGACCACCTGTGACGGCTCGACGAGCTGTCCGCGGAGCATGCCCGCGATCATCGCCTCGGCCATCACGCCCGAGCCGACGGTGGCGATGGTGGACTTGGCCAAGGGTGACATCGCGCGGAGTATAGCCGCGGGCTGTCGCGTCACCGATGGCCCGGCGATCGGCCCGCCGGGCGCGACGACCGACTCGACCGCCTAGGTGTCGCGGGCGCGCGCGCTCCCGGTCAGGAAGAACCGCCCCGTGGTCGTGACCGCGGCATCCTCGAACCCGGCTCTGGCCAGCGCGGCCTCCAGCTCGGCCGGCTCGTAGTAGACCTTGACGACCGTGAACTCGCGGCCGTCGTCGAGGCGGCGGACGGAGGCGTCGTCGGCGGGTGTCGGGTGGTCGATCGCGCTCGACTGGGGATCCGGGCGGGAGTCGATGAACGCGAAGATCCCGCCGGGCTTGAGCCAGCGCCGGACGATGCCCAGGAACTCGTCGAGCCGGGCGCGCGGCACGTGGCTCAGCCAGAACCCGGTGAAGAGCGCGTCGACCGCCCGGTCCGGCTCGGCCCACGCGTCGCGCACGTGCAGGTGCGCCCGCAGGCGATGCGCGACCAGTCGCTCGCGTGCCCGATCGAGCGGGGCCGATGCCCCGTCGTAGAGCGACAGCTCGCCCTTGTCGGCGAGCAGCGGCGACCACCAGCCGGTGCCGGCCGCGAGCTCCACGATCTCGCCGTGGATCGGCAGGGCGTCCAGCCAGCGCCCGGCCGCGTCGAGCTCGGCGTTCCAGGCGGCGTCGTGGACGGGGCCGCGCTCGTACCGGCCGCGACGCAGGTACCAGTCGTCGTATTCCGGGGCGCGGGCCTCGTAGTAGGCGAGCATCTCGGCATCGCGATCGGTCGTCGCGACCGGGGCGGCCGCGGCCGGGGCCGCTGTTCGGCCGGGGCAGCTGGTTCGGCCGTGCCCGCCACCGACGGTCCGGCATCGGCGGTCGCGACCGAGGTAGGCGCAGGCGCCGGCGGCGTGTGACCGGCGGCCGCCGCACCGCGCTCGGTCAGCGCCTGGTGCAGGCGGAACCGGAGGAAGCCGTTGTCGCCGGCCTTGCCCACGCACGACGAGCAGAGCTGCGCCCAGCCCTCCAGGTCGTCCGGGCCGCGGCACGTGTACGCGTCGCCGCACCAGAGGCAGTCGAAGGTCGCCCGGAACGGCATCTAGACGTGACCGTCGCGGCCGGCCCGTCCCACGGCGTCCGCGATCACGGCTCGACCGGTGTCCACGATCCGAACGGGGCGATGTCGACGAAGGCGTCCGGGTCGAAGATCTCGGCGAGGAGCTCGATGCCGTCGATGACGCGCGGGCCCGGCCGGCTGAAGTAGGCCGAGCCGTCGACGGCGAAGACCTGCCCGCGCCGGACGGCGGTCAGGTCCTCGTAGCCCGGCGGGCGCCTGGTCCGCGTCCACTCGGCCTGTGTCTCGGCCAGGTGGAACCCGCACGGCATCAGCAGGAGCATCTCGGGGTCCACCTCGGCGACCGCGTCCCACGTCGTCTGGACGGATCGGTCGCCGTCCGCGCCGAGCAGCTCCCAGCCACCCGCCCGCCGGATCTGCTCGGGGACCCAGTGACCGGATGCGAACGGCGGATCGAGCCATTCCAGGCCGACGACGCGGGGCGACCGGCCGCCGGCGTCGCGCCGCGACTGGACCTTGGCCTCGACCGCACCCAGCCGCTCGCGCAACGATTCGACCAGGTCGACGGCGGCGTCCTCCGCCTCGGTCATGGCGCCGACCGTGCTGATCGTGTTGAAGATGCCCTCGATCGAGGTCGGCTCGAGGGACACGACGGTGATGTCGGCGTCGATCGCCCGGGCGACGTCGTTGACCTCGCGGTAGCTGACCGCGCAGACCCGGCACAGCTCCTGGGTCAGGATGAGGTCGGGCTCCGCGGCGGCGAGCGCCTCCTCGTCCAGCGTGTACAGCGAGGAGCCGCCGTGGACGGACGCGGTGACCAGCCGGTGGATGTCGCGCGACGACGACGTGCCGAGGTCGTGCACGCTCCGGGTCATGACCGGGATGCCCTCGACCTCCGGCGGGAAGTCGCACTCATGGGTGATGCCGACGAGCTCGTCGCGGAGACCGATGGCGCACACGATCTCGGTGGCGGACGGGAGGAGCGAGACGATGCGCATCGCTGGGTCGGGGCGCCGGTCAGCCCGGCCGGCGGACCGGGGTCGCGGTCAGCGCGGCTTCAGCTCGTCGACGGCGGCCCGGGCGGCCGCCTTGTCGGTGAACCACGTCGCGTCGATGGCGGTGTAGTTGGCCCACTCGGGCGGCAGCGACTCCTCGGGGAAGATCGCGTTGACCGGGCATTCCGGCTCGCACGCGCCGCAGTCGATGCACTCGTTCGGATCGATGAACAGCTTGCGATCCGTGCCCTCGTCGAAGTGGATGCAATCGACCGGACAGACGGAGACGCACGACACGTCGAGCACGTCGATGCACGGCTCGGCGATCACATAGGCCATTCAGGATCCTCCTCGAGGCTCACCGTCGACGCACGCTCGCGGCGCGGGCTCAGAGCGTACCACCCGAGGCCCTCACGAGGCGGGCGTGGGCACGACCCACCGGACGGGGACCTGCATGCCGCGAGCCCAGTGGCCGGGGATGTGGCAGCCCACGACCCACGGGCGTCGCCGACGCCGGGCCATCGGCCGGGACGGTCCAGACCAGGTCGACCAGCTCGCCCGACTTGACCACGATCCGGACGCCGGCGACGCCGGGCGGCACCGTCACCACGGGAGTCGGCCCCGGGGGCGATCCCGCCGTCGCCGCCTCGGCCACCTCCCAGGCGTCCTGGACCGACGCGTCGCCGATGACCGCCTCGTGGACCTCGAGGCCGCCGTTGATGACGTGGAGGAGGACCGTCTCGCCCGGGACGAAGTCGATCGCATCGGGCAGGAACGCGTAGTCCTTGGCGATGATGTTGACCGCGCGCGGAGCGGCCGAGGCGCCCGGCACGATCGGCGGCGTCGGCGTGGCAGCCGCCGAGTCGCAGGCCGACAGGGCGATCGCGAGCACCAGTCCGGCCGCGGCGGAACGCACGGTCGCCACGCGGCGCGGGAGCACGACGAGGGACACGGCGCGAAGTCTATGACGCGCCGAACGGGACGGGCGTCGACGCGGCTTGACACGCTCATGGGTGCGCGGCACAGTGCGGCGGACTCGGACCCGGCGCGCGGATGAAGCCGGGGTGCCCCAGACGAGGTCTCGTTGACGATCCCGGCCCAAATCCGCGATCCGGCACCCGAGGGGGGTCGGTCGGTCGCGGTCCGCCTCGAGGGGGTGGTCAAGCGATTCGGGGACGACGACACCGGTCGGCGCGTGGCCACGTTCGTGCCCGGCGACGGGACGTTCCCGGTCGTGGCCGTCGCCGGCGTCGATCTCGACGTGTACGACGGCGAGTTCTTCTCGATGCTCGGGCCGTCGGGCTCGGGCAAGACCACGACCCTCCGGATGATCGCGGGCTTCGAGCTCCCGAGCGAGGGCCGGATCCTGCTCCACGGGACCGACGTCACGACCGTGCCGCCGTTCGACCGTGACGTCAACACGGTCTTCCAGGACTACGCGCTGTTCCCCCACCTGTCGGTCGGCGACAACATCGGCTACGGCCTGGTCGTGCGCAAGGTCGGCAAGGACGAGCGCCGGACGCGCGTCGCCGAGGCCCTGCGGATGGTCCGCCTCGAGGGTTACGAGTCGCGCAAGCCGAGCCAGCTCTCGGGTGGCCAGCGCCAGCGGGTCGCCCTGGCCCGTGCCCTGGTCAATCGGCCGCGCGTCCTCCTGCTCGACGAGCCGCTCGGCGCGCTCGACCTCAAGCTCCGCGAGGAGATGCAGATCGAGCTCAAGGCCATCCAGCAGCAGGTCGGCATCACGTTCATCTACGTGACCCACGACCAGGAAGAGGCGCTCACGATGAGCGACCGGCTGGCCGTCTTCAACAAGGGCCGGATCGAGCAGCTCGGGTCACCGGCCGAGGTCTACGAGCGACCGGCCACCCGGTTCGTGGCCGGCTTCGTGGGCACCTCCAACCTGCTCCGCGGCGAGGTCGCCGCGAGCATCCTCGGCGAGGCCGGGACGTTCACGATCCGGCCCGAGAAGATCCGCCTGGCCGACCCGGATGCCGCGGTCGCGGCCGACGAGGCGTCCGCGCCGGGGGTCATCCGCGAGGTCGTCTACCTCGGCCCGGACACCCGGTATCTCGTCGCGCTCGACGCGGGCGCCGACCTGGTGGTCACCCAGCAGAACCTGGCGACGTCCTCGACCGAGGCGCTCGCGCAGCAGGGCAAGGCTGTCCGCCTCGTGTGGAAGCGACAGCATCAGCTCCCCGTCGCGGACGGCGAGTGAACCTGGAGGAGGAGATCGGCATGCGGATCAGAGGGATCGCGGCGTTGGCCGCCACGGCTGCGCTCGTCGTGGGTGCGTGTTCGAGCGCCGGCACGAGCGGGGGCAGCCCGGCCGCGTCGGCTGCCGCGCCGACCCCGCAGGCCTCGGCCGCGGCGAGTGCGGCCGGCAGCGCCGCGGCCAGTGCGGCGCCGAGCGCGGCCGCCGTCGGCGAGGGCGAGGGCGCGCTCAACCTCGTCGCGTGGACCGGGTATGTCGTCGGCGGGACCGGCGGCGAGCAGGTCCAGGGCTACGACTGGGTCACGCCGTTCGAGACGGAGACCGGCTGCAAGGTCACGGTCAAGGTCGGCCTCGACTCCGGGAACATGGTCCAGCTGATGAAGACCGGCCAGTACGACGGCGTCTCCGCGTCCGGCGACGCGACGCTCCGGCTGATCGCCGGCGGCGATGTCGCGCCGGTCGACTTCGCCCAGATCCCCAACTACAAGGACGTCTTCGAGGGCCTCAAGAACCAGCCCTACAACACGGTCAACGGCGTGGGCTACGGCGTGCCGCACGGTCGCGGCGCCAACGTCCTCATGTACGACCCGACGGTCGTGACCACCCCGCCCGACAGCTGGAGCGTGGTGTTCGACGCGAACTCGCCCTACAAGGGCAAGGTGACCGCCTACAACTACGCGATCTACATCGCCGACGCGGCGCTGTACCTGATGAAGACCCAGCCCGCGCTCGGGATCACCAACCCGTACGCGCTCGACAAGGACCAGCTCGCGGCCGCCGTCGCGCTGCTCAAGGTCCAGCGCGGCCTCATCGGCAAGTACTGGGGCACCGCCCAGGAGGAGATCGACGGGTTCGCCAACGGCGACATGGCGATCGGGACCGCCTGGCTCTACCAGCAGAACACCATCAACGCGGCCAAGGGCAAGCAGGTCGCCAGCGTCACGCCCAAGGAAGGGGCGACGGGCTGGTCCGACACCTGGATGATCTCGTCGAAGGCCGCCCATCCCAACTGCATGCTGAAGTGGATGAACTACATCATCTCGCCCAAGGCCAACGCGGACGTCACCGTCTTCTTCGGTGAGGCGCCGGTCAGCGCGCCGGCCTGCGCCGAGGCCGAGAAGCAGGTCGGCGGGCTGGTGCGAGCAGTTCCATGCCGCCGACGAGCAGTACTTCAAGAACATCTGGTACTGGAACACGCCGACCGTGACCTGCCTCGACGGGCGCGGCGACATCTGCACGGACTTCGACGCCTGGACCCAGGCGTGGACCGAGATCACCGGCAGCTAGCCACCCGAACCAGCCGCGATCGGACCGGACGGGCCACGCCCGTGCGACCGTCATGACGACCCCGAGTGCCGTCGCCACGCCACGTGCCAGCCCGGCACGGCGGCTGGCGGCGGCGCTCTACCGTCGACCGCGGATCCAGGTGGCCGCCCTGCTGGCAGCGCCGGTCGGCTGGCTCGTCATCGCCTACCTGGGCTCGCTGGCCATCTTCCTCATCTCGTCGTTCTGGTCGGTCGACTCGCTGTCCGGGAACATCATCACGCAGCCGACCCTGGCCAACTACCAGCGGATCCTGAGCGGGTCGGTCTATCAGGTCATCACCGTGCGGACCGTGATCATGGCGGCGGTCGTCACGCTGACCTGCATCGTCCTGGCCTTCCCGATCGCGTTCTACATGGCCCGGATCGCGTCGTCCCGGACGCGCGGGCTGCTCCTCGTCTCGATCCTGCTGCCGCTCTGGTCCGGCTACCTCGTCAAGGTCTACGCCTGGCGGCTGATCCTCAGCCAGAACGGCGTCCTCAACTGGGCTCTCGCACCCTTCGGGCTGGAAGGTCCCGGCTACAGCATCGAGGCGGTCTGGATCGTCGAGAGCTACCTCTGGCTGCCGTACATGATCATCCCGATCTACGCCGGCCTCGAGCGCATCCCGAGCTCGCTGTTCGAGGCCTCTGCCGACCTCGGCGGCAAGGCCGGCATCACGTTCCGACGGGTCGTCGTGCCGCTGGTCCTGCCGGCCGTGATCGCCGGCTCGATCTTCACCTTCAGCCTGACCCTCGGCGACTACATCACCCCGACCCTCGTGTCGAACACCAAGTTCATCGGGAACGTCGTGTACGACCTGGTCGGCGTCGCCGGCAATTCGCCGCTGGCCGCCGCGTACACGATGGTCCCGGTCACGATCATGCTCGTGTTCCTGCTCGTCGCCCGGCGCCTGGGCGCCTTCGAGGCGCTGTGATGGGCATCCCGCGCTGGGTCCGGGCGGGCCTGCGCCTCGTCGACGATCGCGATCCTCGCGTTCATCTACATCCCGATCGGGATCATCGTCCTGTACTCGTTCAACGCGGCCAAGGTGGCGACCTGGCCGATCACCTCGTTCACGATCGACTGGTACGTCAAGGCGTTCAGCGACCAGGGCATCCGCGACAGCGTCGGCAACTCGATCCAGGCCGCCGTCGGCGCGACCCTGCTCGCGCTCCTGTTCGGCTCGCTGCTCTCGCTGGCGGTGGCCCGCCATCAGTTCTTCGGGCGCCAGTCGATCTCGTTCCTGGTGATCCTGCCGCTGGCCCTGCCCGGGATCGTGACCGGCCTCGCCCTGAACACGGCCTTCCGGCAGATCGGCGTCCCGTTCGGGCTGTTCACGATCATCGTCGGCCACGCGACGTTCTGCGTCGTGGTCATGTACAACAACGCGATCGCCCGCCTCAACCGGACCTCGCGGTCGTTCGAGGAAGCATCCGCCGACCTCGGCGCGGACACGTTCATGACCTTCCGCCGGGTCACGTTCCCGGCCATCCGGACCGCCCTGGTCGCAGGCGGCCTGCTGGCATTCGCCCTGTCGTTCGACGAGATCATCGTCACGAACTTCCTGGCCGGGCCGGGCGTCCAGACGCTGCCGATCTGGATCTTCAGCAACTACTCCCGCCCGAACCAGCTGCCGCTGGTCAACGTCGCGGCCGTCCTGGTCCTGATCGCCTCGATCGTCCCGGTCTACGTGGCCGCGCGTCTGACCGCGGATCCGTCCGCCGTGCCGGGCGCCAGGACCTGATCCCAGCGCAGCCCGCGAGCCGGCCCTACCACTTCATCCCGACGAAGACCGTCAGGACCGCGACCGACCACGCGGCCATGGCGCTGCCAAGGGAGCGACGCATGTGGGCACCTCCGCCGGCACGGCCGGCGCGACCTTCGGGTGGCCGACCCCTCCGTGGAGTGCCCGGTCCGAGACCACCGCCCGGAGTCTGTCAGGCGCCCCTTATCCCCGACTTACCTGCCGATGCGCGCGAGGCCTACATCGACGGCTGGTGGTCCGCCGCGAGGAAGGCTGCCGGGTCCTCCTGGAAGTCCAGCAGGCAGCCCTTGCCGCAGAACCAGTAGGTGACGCCCTCGTGCTCGAACGAGAGCAGGCTGGTGGCGGTGTCGACCTCCATCCCGCACACGGGATCGATCGCGATGGCCATGGGATCCTCCTCGGTTGGTACTCCCATGGAGTATACGGCCGACGTACCATCGCGCCTATGGACAGCCCCGATCTCGACGCGATCCGACGCGTCCTGCTCGACGAGCGCGCCCGCCTCGTCGAGGAGATCGGCGAGGCCATCGTCGCGCCCGGCCAGATGACCTACGGCTCTCAGGCCGCCGCGGCGAGCCAGGTCTTCGCCCAGCAACGCGACCTGGCGCTGCGCGACCGGGCCGACCAGCAGCTGGAGCTCGTGACCGAGGCCCTCGCCCGGCTCGACGACGGGACCTTCGGGACGTGCGTTCGGTGCGGCCGGCCGATCGCGCCCGACCGGCTCGAGGCCCTCCCCTGGGCCGCCCGCTGCATCGACTGCCAGCGCCTGGCGGCGCGGGACCGCTGACCGTCATGACCACGACCGCCGAACCCGTCCCCGACCTCGTCACCATCGACGACATCCGCGCCGCCGCCGAGCGCCTGCGCGGCATCGCGATCCGGACGCCGCTCGTGCCGTTCGGCCCGGCGCCCGGTCGATCCCTGAAGGCGGAATCGCTCCAGCCGATCGGCGCGTTCAAGCTGCGCGGCGCCTACGTTGCGGTCGCCTCGCTCGCCGCCCGAGGCACTGCGCCGCGGGGTCATCACCTACTCATCGGGCAACCACGCTCAGGGCGTCGCCCGTGCCGCCCGCCTGCTCGGCGCCCCGTCCGTCGTGGTCATGCCGTCCGACGCGCCGGCGATCAAGCGCGAACGGGTCGCGGCCGACGGCGCCCAGATCGTCATCGTCGGCAACTCGAGCGAGGAGCGGCGGGAGGTGGCCGAGGCGATCGCCGCCGAACGCGGCCTGTCGATCATCCCGCCGTACGACGACGACCGGATCATCGCGGGCCAGGGGACGGTCGGCCTCGAGCTCGTCGAGGACCTGCCCGACCTGGCGGCCGTGCTCGTGCCGATCGGCGGTGGCGGGCTGGCCAGCGGCGTGGCCACGGCCGTCCGCGCGCTTCGACCCGATGTCCGGGTGATCGGCGTCGAGCCCGAGCTCGCCGCCGACGCCCGCGACTCACTGGCCGCCGGCGAGATCGTCGCGCTGGCCGGCCGAGCTCGTCTCGCGGACGATCGCCGACGGCACGCGGACGCAGGCGCTCGGGCCCCGGACCTTCGCCCACCTGCGTGCCCACCTGGACTCGATCGTGACCGTGACCGAGGTCGAGATCGCGGCCGCCGTCCGTCTGGCAGCCGAGCGAAGCCGGCTCGTCGTCGAGCCCTCCGGGGCGCTGGGCGTCGCGGCGATCGCGTTCCGGTCGGCCGCGCTCGGCCTGGATCGGCTCGATGGGTCGGTCGTCGCGGTGGTCAGCGGCGGCAACGTCGACCCGGAGAGCTATCGCGAGTACCTCGCGGCACCGGTCCCGCCCGAAGGCTGACCAGGCCGGCCGCGCCGTCCTAGCTGCCGGTCTCCCGCTCGTCGGCGAGGCGCTCGGCCAGACGTCGCTCGCGGATCCGGATCTGCGCGAGCTCCACGTCGGCCCGGCGGTCGGCGCGAGCCTCGTCCCGCGCCTCCGCCCGCATCCAGCCGACGATGACGGCGAAGATCGCGGTCAGGAAGATCGCGTCGCCGGCGATCCACATGATCCCGGCGGCCAGCCGCTGGTCGTCGATCGCGGCCATCCCCCACGGCCGCACCAGCGTCGCGTAATGGGGGTACAGGACGACCGTCGCGTTGAGGATGACCACGGCCAGGAACGTGTTCTGGGTCATCTGCGTGAACAGGTAGCCGATCCGGGCCGGGTGGCCCATCCGCCACGGGGCGGGATCGAGGGCGACGGCCGGCCACCAGAACAGGAGCGCGCCGGTCAGGAACACGACGTGCTCGAGGTCGTGGATCACGGGGTCCTCGAGCGACGCGTTGAACAGCGGCGAGAAGTGGACCGCCCACATCATCCCCGCGAACACGACCCAGGCCGTGACCGGGTGGCCGAGGAACCGCACGATCCGCGAATGGAGGACCGGCAGGATCCAGCGGTGGCGGGTCGCCGACGAGCTCAGCCGCAGGACGAGGGTGATCGGCGCGGCCAGCGCCAGCAACGGCGCGGCGACCAGCATCAGCAGCACGTGCTGGACCATGTGGATCGAGAACAGCGCGGTGTCGTAGCGGCCGATCCCGGACAGGAGTGCGAAGGCCAGGGCCAGGATGCCGGCGAGGAACGCGATCGTCCGGCGGCGCGGGACCGGGTTCGCCGGGTGGACCGCGTTCACCCGCCGGACCGCCCACAGCCACCAGACGGTCACGGCGGCCAGGCCGAGGGTCGGCAGCGGCTCGAACGTCCAGCCCAGGAGCAACGAGGCGGGCGTCGGCGGGTCGACCGGGACCGGGCCGTGGGCGAGCGCCGGCGTGGCCAGCGCCATCGAGGCCCCGACGGCCCCGAGCCCCGCGAGCGACCGATGGATCCAGCGTCGTCCGGGCATCGGCCGCATGGTCGCACGAACCGCCCGACGATGGCATCCGGGGCCTGATGTGCCGAGCGTGGCCGGAGCGCGGAGAGGGGCGCGCGAGACGTCGACGCTCCGGGTAGAATGGCCGCGGCCTGACCAACCCAGGGGTCGGCCGCGCCTGCTGTACGCATCGGTCGTCGCGCCCCGTCCAGGCACGCGGCCATCCTCGAGGGCCTTGATGTCGGACTCCCCCAGGTCGCAAACCTCACAGACGGCGATCTTCGCCCTTGCCATCGGCGCCGCGATCATCGGGCTGACGCTCATCCTGCTCGCCCTCGGCATCAACGTGCTGGAGGCCGGTGGCCAGTTCGTCGGCAGCCTCTACCCGCCCATCGCGGTCACGACCGAGGGCGCCCAGATCCGGGACCTGTACACGGTCGTCTTCATCATCGCCGTCGTGATCTTCCTCGTCGTCGAGGGCCTGATCCTGTGGACCGTCATCCGCTATCGGCGCAAGCCGACCGACGTCAACCTGCCACCCCAGACCCACGGCAACAACATCGCCGAGTTCGTCTGGACGGTCGTGCCGACGATCATCGTCATCTTCATGTTCATCGTGTCCTGGCAGACGCTCAACGCCGTCGACACGAGCTCGCCTGACGCCCAGACCAAGATCCGGGCCGTGGCCGGCCAGTTCCAGTGGCAGTTCGAGTACCTGTCGCCGGACGGCAACACCGTCCTCTACACCGAGAACATCCCGCTGGTGAGCGCTGGCGGCGGGATGATGGTCCCGGCCGGGCGGACGGTCCAGCTCCAGCTCTTCGTCAGCCCCAAGGACGTGATCCACGCCTTCTACGTCCCGCAGTTCCTCTTCAAGCGGGACGTCGTGCCGGGTCGGAACACCTCGTTCGACTTCACCGTCGACGCCGCCGACGCGGGCCAGACCTTCCGCGGGCAGTGCGCGGAGCTGTGCGGCGTCGGCCACTTCACCATGCTGTTCGAGGTCAAGGCGCTGACCGAGACCGATTTCGACGCGTGGCTGGCGGGCAAGGTCGCCGAGGCCAACGCCACGCCGCCCCCGCCGCCGAGCGGTGGCCCGGCGCCCAGCGGCGGCGCGGCCGGGGAGACGCTCCAGGTCAGCGCGTCAGGGATCAAGTACGAGCAGTCGTCGCTCACGGCGAAGGCCGGGGCGCCGTTCCACATCCAGTTCGAGAACAAGGACCAGGGGACGCCCCACAACGTCGCCATCCACCAGGGCTCGCCCACGGGCGCCGAGGTGTTCAAGGGCGAGATCTTCACCGGCGTCGCCACCAAGGTCTACGACGTCCCGGCGCTCGATGCCGGCAGCTACGCATTCGTGTGCACGGTCCATCCGACGATGACCGGCACGCTGACGGTCCAGTAAGGAGCCATCGATGGCGACGACCACGCTGACGCCGACCGCCGCCCGAAGTCGCAGCGCGCTCTACGAGTGGCTGACGACGACCGATCACAAGAAGATCGGGATCCTGTACATCGTCAACTCGTTCGTCTTCTTCTTCATCGGCGGGATGCTCGCCCTCGCCGTCCGGACCGAGCTCGCCCAGCCGGGCCTGCAGTTCCTGACGGCCGCCGGCTACAACGAAGCGTTCACCATGCACGCGACGTTCATGATCTTCCTGTTCGTCATCCCGATGCTGGCGGGCTTCGGCAACTACATCGTGCCGCTCCAGATCGGCGCGCCGGACATGGCCTTCCCGAGGATCAACGCCCTGTCCTTCTGGATGCTGCCGCTGGGCGGGATCCTCCTCCTGCTCAGCTTCGTCACCGGCGGCTCGGCCGCGGCCGGCTGGACGAGCTATGCGCCGTTGTCCGAGGACCAGCCCCTGGCGGCGGTCGGGACCGGCCAGGACCTGTGGATCGTGGCCATCGTGCTGATCGGCACGAGCTCGATCCTGGGTGCCATCAACTTCCTGGTCACGATGTTCAAGATGCGCGCGCCGGGGATGACCCTGTTCCGCATGCCGATCATGGTCTGGACCATGCTCGTGACCTCCGTCCTCGTGCTGATGGCCACCCCGGTCATCACGAGCGCGCTGATCATGCTGTTCATCGACCGCAACTACGGCGGGTCCTTCTTCGACGTGGCGCGTGGCGGCGACGCGATCCTGTACCAGAACATCTTCTGGTTCTACTCGCACCCGGCCGTCTACGTGATGGTCCTGCCGGCGATGGGCATGGTCAGCGAGATCCTGCCGGTCTTCTCGCGCAAGCCGCTGTTCGGCTACAAGGCGTTCATCTTCGCCACGGCCGCGATCGGCGCGCTGGGCTTCTCGGTCTGGGCGCACCACATGTTCACGACCGGCGCGGTCTACCTGCCGTTCTTCAGCATCATGACCTTCCTGATCGCGGTCCCGACCGGGGTCAAGATGTTCAACTGGGTGTTCACCATGTGGCGCGGGCAGCTGATGCTCAAGACGCCGCTGCTGTTCGCCCTGGGCTTCCTGTCGATGTTCCTCATCGGCGGCATCAACGGCGCGTTCAGCGCCTCGGTCCCGGTCGACTTCGCCCTGCACGACACCTACTGGGTCGTGGCCCACCTGCACTACGTCCTGTTCGGCGGGTCGGTCTTCGGGATCATGGGCGGGTTCTACTACTGGTTCCCGAAGATCACCGGCCGGATGATGAACGAGACCATCGGCAAGGTGCAGTTCGTGCTGATGTTCATCGGCTTCAACCTGACCTTCTTCCCGATGCACGAGCTCGGCCTGCTGGGCATGCCCCGGCGCATCGCCGACTACGCGTCGAGCGCCGGCTGGAACGACCTGAACCTGGTCGCCACGATCGGCGGCTTCACGATCGCCGCGAGCTTCGTCCTCTTCCTCTGGAACGTGTTCCTGTCGCTGCGCAGCGGCCCGATCGCCGGTGACGACCCCTGGGAGGGCAACACCCTCGAATGGGCGACCACGTCGCCGCCGCCCGCGTACAACTTCGATCACCTGCCGGAGATCCGGTCCGAGCGGCCGGTCTTCGACGCGCGGCACGGCCGGGCCGTGGTCGAGCACTGAGCGGGCCGAGACGATGACCACCGACAGCCAGGTCCAGCTCCCGGTCGAGCACAACCCGCTGGCCTCGATGCCGCACGACACCCATGGCGGGATCAGCAACCCCGTCCTCGGGATGCTGCTGTTCATCACCTCCGAGGTGATGTTCTTCGGCGGCCTGTTCGCGGCCTACTTCAGCATCCGCGCGAGCGCCGCCCAGTGGCCGCCGATCAACCCCGAGACGAACGAGGCGTTCCATCTGCAGGTCCTGCCCGTCGTCACGACCAACGGCGTCACGTCCTACTCGTTCGTGCTGATCGCGACGATCCTGCTGGTCCTCAGCTCGTTCTCCTGCCAGTACGCGGTCTGGAAGATCCGGAGCGACGACCGGACCCGGTTCCTCCGCGCGATGGCCGTCACGATCGCCCTGGGCATCATCTTCCTTCTCATGCAGCTGACGGACTACGCGATCCTCGGGTCGGAGGGCCTGACCCTCTCGTCCGGTACCTACGGCACGACCTTCTACACGCTGACCGGCTTCCACGGCGCGCACGTCTTCGGCGGCGTGATCATGCTGTCGGTCGTGCTCTACCGCGGGATGGTCGGCCAGTTCAGCAGCAGGCACTACGACGCGGTCGAGGGGGCCTCGCTGTACTGGCACTTCGTCGACGTCGTCTGGATCCTGCTGTTCGCGCTGCTGTACCTGCTGCCCGGCAAGACGCCGACGACGTAGGAGTCGATCGCCATGCATCCGCTCCGACACCCACGCAACGCCGCCCTCGTCGGGATCCTGTTCGTCGCTCATCGCCATCGTGTACTACGCCATCCCCTACGCCGATGGGCTGGATCTGCCGGTCTACGACATCGCCGCGGGCACGACGCTCCTGCTGTTCCTCGGCGTCGCGATGGCGATCATGGCCTACGTCCTCGTCGCCGGGTCGTCGGACGAGTGATCGGGATCGCCGGCGGCCGCCCGACGCGCATCGCCTGAGCCATGCTGCTCGAACGGATCTGGACTCGCCTCCTCCAGCTGACCGCGGAGTTCGTGACGCCCGACTGGGGCGCCATCATCGGCGTGCTGCCGGTCCTCTTCGCGGTCATCGTGATCGCCATCCTCATCGGGGTGTTCCGGCGGCTGTGGATCCAGCCGGCCGCCCGTCGCGGCAAGCAGCGGATCAAGCCGAGCACACCCGCCGGCATCCACATGCCCGGCCCCTCCTTCGCCCCGGCCTTCGCGGCGGTCGGCGTGTTCCTGCTGTTCCTCGGGCTCGTCTTCGGTGGGTTCACCCTGGTCCTCGGGGCGATCGCGCTCGGCCTGACGCTCCTGTACTGGCTCGCCGAGGCGGTGCGCATCTACGACCACGACATCGGGCCGACCGAGCCGCAGCTTCCGGCCGTGGTCAGCCAGGGTCCGCCACCCGGCGTCCACATGCCCGGTCCGTCGTGGCGCCCGTTCCTGGGCGCGTTCGGGGTGTTCGCCCTCTTCCTCGGCCTCGTCTTCGGCGGCTGGGTCCTGACCGCCGGCATCATCGCGCTGATCGCGACCCTGGTCGGCTGGCTGTCCGACGCGGTCAAGGAGTATCGCGAGACGGTCCGGGCGGACACGACCGGCCACCTCGCCAACATCCCGGAATCGGGGGTGCCGTCGCGGCTGTTCGGCGGGCTGGTCATCCTGATCCTCGGGGCGGCCGTGCTCCAGGTGTCGGCCTTCGCGATCGGTGAGGCGAGCGGCGCTCCCGGCGCGAGTGGCGCTCCCGGCGCATCCGGCGCTCCCGCGGCCCCGCCCCCGGCTGGGTCCGGCGGCCCGGCGGCATCGGGCGGGACCGGCGGCGAGGCCTCGGGCGGACCGCCACCGGCCGGTGGCGCCGCGGACGTCCAGATCCAGGCCAAGGGGATCATGTTCGTCGAGACCACGTTCACGGCACCGGCCGGCAAGCCGTTCAAGATCGCGTTCGACAACGAGGACCAGGGCACGCCCCACAACATCGAGATCCAGGACGCCTCGGGCGGGGTGGCCTTCAAGGGCGAGGTCTTCAACGGCGTCGACACCAAGATCTATGACGTGCCCGCGCTGACCGCCGGCTCCTACAAGTTCCTGTGCATCGTCCATCCGACGGCCATGACAGGGACCGCCACGATCCAATAGCCGGACGGGACCCATGCCGCGTCGAACCATCCTGGTGGCGGTGCTCATCGCCGTCGCCGTGGGCGCCGGCTTCGTCTGGTTCGTCCGCTCCGGGCAGGGATCCGGAGCCCACGCCGCGGTCGGGGATCCCGCGCCGGCGCTCGCGGGGACGACCCTCGACGGAGCGCCGTTCGACCTCGCCGCCCTGGCCGGCAAGCCGGTCCTCATCAACTTCTGGGGTCCATCGTGCGTCCCGTGCCGGGACGAGTTCCCGCTGCTCGAGGCCAAGCTCGCCCAGCACGCCGCCGACGGCCTGACCGTGGTCGGCGTGCTGACGGACGACCCGCCCGAGCCGGCGCGCGACTTCGTGAGCCAGTACGGCGCGACGTGGCCGACCGTCATCGACCCGGACAAGGCGGTCAAGGGCGCGTACCGCGTCATCGCCCGGCCGCAGACCTACTTCGTCGACCGGACCGGGGTCATCCGCTCGATCCAGGTCGGCGAGCTGACCGACGCGGACTTCGAGCGCCAGTACGCCAAGATCGCCTCATGACCCGCGGCGACCCGCCGGTCGTCGTCGACGGGCTCGTCAAGCGCTACGGCGAGCGGGTCGTGCTCGATGGCGTGTCGTTGACCGTCGGCGCCGGCGAGCTCGTGGCCCTGCTCGGTCCGAACGGCGCGGGCAAGACCACGCTCGTCGAGATCGTGGAGGGCTACCGGGGGGCCGACGGCGGACGGGTCCGGGTGCTGGAGACGGATCCGGCCACCGGCGGACGCGCGCTCCGGGCGCGGGTCGGCCTCATGCTCCAGGGCGGCGGGATCGACCCGCGAGCCCAGCCCCGCGAGACCCTTCGCCAGTACGGCCGGTTCCACGACGAGCCACGGGACGCCGACGAGCTGCTCGACCTCGTCGGGCTCCGCGCGGTCGCCGGGACGCGCTACCGGCGGCTGTCGGGCGGTGAGCGGCAGCGGCTCGGTCTGGCGCTGGCGCTCGTCGGGCGGCCCGAGGTCGTGCTCCTGGACGAGCCGACCGCCGGGATGGACCCGGAGGCCCGCGCGGCGACCCGGGCGATCGTCGCCGGTCTGCGTGACGAGGGTGCCGCGATCCTGCTCACGAGCCACGACCTGACCGACGTCGAGCGCCTCGCCGACCGGATCTGCGTCCTCGACGGCGGCCGGATCGTGGCCGATGGCACGCCCGCCGAGCTGAGCGCCGGGGCGACCCCACGGCTGCGGTTCAGGCTGGAGCGACCGCTGGTCGAGACGGAGCTGGTCGCGCTCGGGCGCGCGGTGGCGGCCGTCCGGCCGGGCGCATCCGTGGAGGCCGACGGCGATGGCGGCCGGTATCGGGTCGATGGCGTGCCACCGGACGCCGCGGTCGTCGCGGCGCTCGCCACGTGGTGTCTCGACGCCGGGCGGCTCATCGTCGACATGGCGACGAGCGGGGGAAGCCTGGAGGATGTCTACCTCGGACTGGTGGCGGCGGGTCGCGAGGGGTCGGCGGCGGGCTCGGCGGGTGCCGACGCGACGGGTGCGGGCGCGGGCGGCGCGACGACCGCGGACGCCGCCACGACACCCCGAGACGACCGATGAGCCGTCCCGCCTCCCTCCCCGCCGCGACCCTCGCCCAGGCCGGCATGGAGCTGCGTCTCACGGCTCGTCGCGGCGAGAACGTGCTGGTCACGATCGTCATCCCGGTCGTCGTGCTGCTGTTCTTCGCCTCGGTCAGCGTCCTGCCGACGGGGACGGGCCGGCCGGTCGACTTCCTGCTGCCCGGCGCGCTCGCGCTGGCGGTCATCGCCACCAGCCTCGTCAACCTCGGGATCGCCACGGCCTACGAGCGGAACTACGGCGTCCTCAAACGCCTGGGCGGCTCGCCGCTGACCCGGGGCGGCCTCCTGGTCGCCAAGATGAGCGTCGTCCTGCTCGTCGAGATCGCCCAGGTCGTGCTGCTCGTCGCGATCGCGATCGTCGCGCTCGGCTGGACCGCCGGACCGGGGGCCTCCCCCGCCGCCTTCGTCGCGAGCCTCCTGCTCGGGACGCTCGCCTTCGCCGGCCTCGGCCTGCTCATGGCGGGCGCGCTCCGGGCCGAGGCGACCCTCGCGCTCGCCAACGGCCTGTTCATCGCGTTCCTGCTGCTGGGCGGGATCGTCCTGCCTGTCTCGCACCTGCCCGAGCCGCTCGCGACGTTCGCGGGCGTGCTGCCCGCCGCGGCTCTGGCCGACGCGTTCCGGGTGGCGCTCGGGGCCGGGACGGGTGTCCCTGATCTCGCCACCTCGCTCGTCATCCTGGCGGTCTGGGGCATCGTGACCGTCGTCCTCGCCGCCCGGACGTTCCGCTGGGAGTGACCGGGACGCGCGCCTCGCCTCTACTCGACGGCGTCCGGCAGGTCGCGCAGACCCAGGATCGGCGATCCGACCATCCACAGGATCCCGAAGCACCCGGCGATCGAGACGACGAACAGGGCCTCCCGGACACCGATCGCCGTCCCCAGGAACCCGCCGAAGAGCGCCCGATCGGCCGCACGCCGTAATTGATCATCCGATAGGCGCCGTTGGCCCGGGCCCGGATCCGGTCGCCGATCCGGGCGTTGTTGATCGAGCCGATGTTGATGTCGAGGATCATCACGCCGAGGCCGGCCCCGAACTCGGACAGGAGGATCAGGCCGAGGATGACCGGCATCGGCATGCCCGGGGCGGCGACCGGGACGAGGATCAGCGAGGCCGGGAAGATGAAGCAGCCCAGCACGTAGGCCGGTCCGAGACCGATCCGCCGGCCGATCCGCGACGCGACCACCGCACCGATCAGGCCGCCGATCGCGCCGATCCCGAGAGCCAGACCGAGCGCGCCCGGCGACACGCCCAGCGTCGAGGTCGACGTACAGGATGAACAGCGCGGCCCAGGAGAAGTTGAACAGGTTGACCGTCGTGACGGCCAGCATCGACGGCCGGATGATCGGGTCGCGCAGGACGAACGCGAGGCCCGCCGTGACCCGCTCGCGGATCGGCTCGGCCTCATGCTCGATCGGCGGCTCGGGCGATCGGATGCGACGCAGGAAGACGACCGAGCCGAGGAACGAGAGGGCGTCCGCCAGCATCGCCAGCGGCGCCCCGAGGACCTGGACCAGCAGGCCGCCGATCGTCGGCCCGGCGACGGCGGCGAGCGACCGGCTGCCGTTGAGCAGCGACATCGCCTCGACGTAGCGCTCCCGCTGCGTCACCGACACGAAGACCGTGTTCCAGGACAGGTCGAACACGACCGACAACGACCCGGCCAGCGAACCCGACCACGTACAGCTGCGGCATCCCCAGGACGCCCATCGCGAAGGCGAGCGGGATGCTCGCGATGGCCGCGGCCCGGATCGAGGTCGGCCGCGATCATCAGCCGCCGCCGGCTCCGCACGCGATCGAGCCAGACCCCGGCCGGCAGCGAGAACAGCAGATGCGGAAGCAGAGCGACCGCGGTCAGCGTCCCCATCTGGCCCGCGTCCGCCCCGAGGGTCAGGACGGCGACCAGCGGCAGTCCGAGCTGGTGTGACCTGGTCGCCCAGGACGGAGATCGTCTGGCCGAGCCAGAGCCGCCGGAAGTCGGGTGCGTCGAGAAGGAGCCGCGGGATGAAGCGATCGTTCGCGCTCGCGATCACCCCTGCGTCACGCGATCACCCGTGCGTCGTGCGCCGCGCGCACGGGACCCGAGGATCAGGTGGGCGGATTGTTCTGCTGCTTGGCCAGCTGGTCCTGGACTTCCTTGTCGATCTCGTTCTGGCGGTTCTGCTTGACGCGCCGGACCATGTAGAGCCCGAACAGCCACGGCCAGATGAGCGCCACGACGAGCCCGACGAGGAGCGACAAGGCCCAGTTCGGCGACGATGGTGTCGACGTCGCGCTGGTGAGCCAGTACACCAGCAAGAACGCCAGCACGCCAAGGACGATCCCGGTGATCCGGCGGATCATGGTGCTAGGCCCTCCAACCCGGGCAGGCCGCACACGCGACGCAAACGCCCATGCCTGAGCCTAGGCGCTGCGAGCGTGGCGCGTCAATCGACGGGGCACGGTGAACGTTCCGCCCCCGGCCGCCACTCATTGGATATGTGACACCACCAAGGTGTCGTGACCCAGGTAGTCCCGGGCCCGGCGACAGTCTCCCGCTGTCGCCGGGCCACCCGCGCTGATGCGGGGAGTGGGACGCCTCGCCCCGACCGGCGCGACGGCTGGCTATCCTCCCGGCTGACCACCGCAGCGAGGACCGCATGATCCGGACGTCCCCCTTCCACAAGCGGACGAGCGCGCTCAACGAGACCGGTCTCTGGGAGCACTGGTCCGGGACGCTGGCCACCAACCGCTACCAGATGTCGGACAAGTTCGAGTACTTCGCGGTCCGCAACGCCGCGGGGGTCTTCGACTCGTCGCCGCTGTACAAGTACCGGATCACCGGCCCGGACGCGGAGCGGTTCCTGGCCGGGATCCTCGCCCGCGACATCCGGACGTGCGCGCCGGGCAACGCCCAGTACACGGCCTGGTGCGACGACCGCGGGTTCGTGATCGAGGACGGCGTCATCCTGCGACCCGGGCAGGACGAGTTCCTCCTGACCGCCGCCGAGCCGAACATGGCGTGGTTCGAGGACCTCATCGGGCGCGACCGCGTCGCGATCGAAGAGGTCAGCGACGAGATCGGCGTCCTCGCCGTCCAGGGCCCGCGCTCACGCGACCTGCTCGCGCGTCTTGTCCCGGAGGTCGCCTCGATCCCGTTCTTCGGGCTCGTCCAGGGAACGATCGCCGGCGTCCCGGTGACCATCTCGCGGACCGGCTACAGCGGGGATCTCGGCTACGAGGTCTGGATCCCGGCCAGGTCCGCGCTCAAGGTCTGGGACGCGATGTGGTCGTCGTTCGAGGGCTACGGCGTCCTGCCGTTCGGGCTGGACGCCCTGTACATGCTCCGGATCGAGGCGGGCCTGCTCCTGCTCGATGTCGACTTCACGTCGAGCCGCTTCGGCTGGACCGACGAGGATCGCTCGACGCCGATCGAGCTCGGCTGGTCGTGGATGCTCCGCGGGCTCGCCGACGACGACCGCGCCTTCATCGGCCGGCGCGCCATCGAGCGCGAGATCGCCGAGTCGACGTCGCGCTGGCGCCTGACCGGCCTCATCGTCGACTGGGACGACTACGACCGGACGTACGACCGCGCCGGGCTCATCCCGCCCAAGGACCACACGCCGGTCCACGACGAGTATTTCGTCTACGACGACGACGGGACCCAGGTCGGCTATGCCACCAGCCTGATGTACTCGCCGATGCTCCAGCGGCACATCGCGCTGACCCGCGTCCGCCCGGAGCTCGCGGCACCCGGGCACGCGGTCAAGCTCGAGCTCGACGTCAACCACCGCTATGAGTACGTCACGGCGCGGACAGCCCGGCTCCCGCTCTACAACCCAGCACGAAAGACGGCCTGACATGACGACCGACAAGCGCACGAAGAAGGCCGACCGCAAGGCCTCGACAGCCAAGGCCGGGGCGCCGGCGACATCCGCGTCCGACCGGACGTACGACGCCATCGTCATCGGCGCCGGGCACAACGGGATGGTCAACGGCGCCTACCTGGCCAAGGCCGGGCTCAAGACCCTGATCCTCGAGCGCCGGCCGAACGTCGGCGGCGCGGCGATCACCGAGGAGCTCCAGCCGGGGTTCTGGTTCACGACCTTCTCGTATGCCCTGAGCCTGTTGCGGCCGGAGATCATCCACGACCTCGAGCTGACCAAGCACGGCTTCATGCCGCTCCTGATGTCGTCCTCGTTCGCCCCGACCGAGGACGGCGACTACCTGTGGCTCGGCCAGGACCACGGCGAGAACCTCAAGGAGATCGCGCGCCACAGCAAGCACGACGCCGACGCGTACAACCAGTACGCCCACGACATGGAGATGGTCTGCCGGGCCATCAAGCCGCTCATGGATTCGGCGCCGCCGGACCTGTTCAGCGACGACCCGGACGAGCTCCTGGCGCTGGCCGCGCTCGGGGCGCGGTTCCGGGGCATGGACAAGCGGACGCTCCACAACACGGTCCGCCTGCTGACCGGCAGCGCCGCCGACTTCCTCGACGACTACTTCGAGTCGGACATCCTGAAGGGCTACCTCGCCTCGTCGAGCATCATCGGGACGAAGGTCGGGCCGTACTCGCAGGGGTCCGGGCTGGTGCTGCTCTACCACTCGATCGGCGAGCACGACGGCGAGTTCGGGGCGTGGGCCTTCCACAAGCGGGGCAACGGCGGGTTCACCAAGGTGCTCGCACGCGCGGCGCAGTCGTTCGGGGCGGAGATCGTCCTCGAATCGCCGGTCGCCAACGTGATCACGAAGAACGGCCGGGCGACCGGCGTCGCGCTCGCGGACGGGACCGAGTACCACGCCACGACCGTGGTCAGCGCCCTGGACCCGCGGCGGACGTTCCTCGAGCTCGTCAACCCGCGCGAGCTGCCGACGGACCTGGTCGAGAACATCCAGCGGTTCCGCTTCCAGGGCACGTCGTCCAAGGTCAACTTCGCCCTCGACGGGCTGCCGGAGTACCCGGCCCTGCCCGGTCGCAGCGACCAGTTCCGTGGCTTCACCAACATCGGGCCGTCCATGGAGTACCTGGAGCGCGCGTTCGACGAGGCCAAGTACGGCTGGTACAGCCAGCGGCCGTACATGGACTGCGCGATCCAGTCGACCATCGACGCGGACATGGCGCCACCCGGCAAGCACGTCATGAGCACGTTCATCGCGTACACGCCGTACAAGCTGCGCGAGAGCGACTGGGACACCGAGCGCCAGAACCTGGGCGACACGGTCCAGGCGACGTTCGAGTCGTTCTTCCCGGGGTTCGGCGACCTGGTCCTGCACCGCGAGGTCGTGACCCCGCTGGACATCGAGCGGACGGTCGGACTGTCCGAGGGCAACATCTTCGCCGGCGAGTTCCTCGCGCCGCAGATGTACTTCTTCAGGCCGGCCCCGGGCTGGAGCCAGTACCGCACCCCGATCGACGGCTACTACCAGTGCGGCTCCGGCACGCATCCGGGCGGGTGCGTCATGGGCGCCCCGGGCAAGCTCGCCGCCGAACGGATCCTGAAGGACCGCGCGCGGGCCTGAGGGTTCGAGGCGGCGCGGCCGGGCGCGCCGCCACCTGACCGGGTCGGGACCGGTCGGTATACTGGGCGACCCTGCCGCAGGCCCCCAGCCGCGCAGGGACGTGTTGGGGGACACCGTGAACGCCATCTCCGCCGAAGGCCTGGTCAAGGTCTACAAGTCGCGCAAGAACGAGGTCCGCGCCCTCGACGGCGTCGATCTCGAGGTACCCGAGGGCACGATCCTGGGCCTGCTCGGGCCGAACGGCGCCGGCAAGACCACGACGGTCCGGATCCTCGCCACCCTCCTCAAGCCGGACGCCGGCCACGCGACGGTCGCCGGGTTCGACGTCGTCCGCCAGGCGCAGGAGCTGCGCCGGGTCATCGGCCTGTCCGGCCAGTACGCGGCCGTCGACGAGAACCTGACCGGTCGCGAGAACCTGGTCATGTTCGGCCGGCTGTACCAGCTCCCGAAGGTGGAGGCGCAGCGCCGGGCGGACGAGCTCCTCGAGCAGTTCGAGCTGACCGATGCGGCGACGCGCGTGGTCAAGACCTATTCGGGCGGGATGCGCCGCCGGCTCGACCTCGGCAGCGCCCTGATCGGCCACCCCAGCCTGCTGTTCCTCGACGAGCCGACGACCGGTCTCGATCCGCGCAGCCGGCTGGGCATGTGGGACGTCATCCGGGCGCTCGTCCGCGAGGGCACGACGCTCCTGCTGACCACGCAGTACCTCGAGGAGGCGGACGAGCTGGCCGACTCGATCGCGGTCGTCGACCACGGCAAGATCATCGCCCGCGGCACGGCCGACGAGCTCAAGGAACAGGTCGGCGGGGCCCGCGTCGAGGTCGTCGTCCATGCCCGTGACGACATCGAGCGCGCACGCGAGGTCCTCGTCCGCTGTCTCGCCGGTGAATGCACGCTCGACCTGCACACCCGCAGGCTCACGATCCCGGCCCACAACGGGGCGGCGGACCTGACGCAGGTCGTCCGCAACCTCGACGAAGCGGGGATCGCCATCGACGACATCGGCCTCCGCCGGCCGACGCTCGATGACGTCTTCCTGTCGCTGACCGGTCACGCGGTCACCGAAGACGACGAAGACGACGACGATCCGATGGCGGCCGCGAAGGACGGGAAGGCCGCATGACCGCCGGCGCCAGCGTCCGCACCGCCGCACCCCAGGGCGGCTTCCGTCAGGCCGTGTCGGACGGCCTGATCGTCATGGGGCGCAACCTGATGCGCATCCCGCGCATCCCGGAGCTCGCGATCTTCGCGATCTTCCAGTCGATCATGTTCGTGTTCCTGTTCGCGTTCGTGTTCGGTGGCGCGATCCCGATCCCGGGCTATTCGGACCCGAATGCCTACCGCGAATACCTGATGCCCGGGATCTTCGCCCAGACCATCGCGTTCGCCGCGGCGACCACCGCCATCGGCATGTGCGAGGACATCAACAAGGGCATCGTCGACCGGTTCCGGTCGCTGCCGATGGCCCGCTCGGCGGTCCTCACCGGCCGGACGACTGCCGACGTCATCTACAACGCCGGCATCCTCGTCGTCCTGATGATCTCCGGCCTCTTCGTCGGCTGGAGCGTCCACACCTCGCTGCCGGAGTTCCTGTTCGGGGTGGTGCTGCTGCTCCTGTTCGCCTTCTGCATGTCGTGGATCGGCGTCTGGCTCGGGACCTCGGTCCCCACCGTCGAGGTCGCCCAGCAGGTCGTCGTTCATCGTGATCTTCCCGATCACGTTCGTCTCGAACGCGTTCGTCCCGCTCGCGAGCCTGCCCACGTGGCTCCAGCCGTTCGCCGAATGGAACCCGATCAGCACCCTGACCTCGTCGCTCCGGACGCTCTGGGGCAACCCGAACCCGTTCCCGGGGTCGTCGCTGGCCTCGACCGAGCCGATCCTCGTGACCCTCATCTGGTTCGCGATCATCATCGGGGTCTTCGCACCCCTGGGCGTGCGCCGCTACACCTCGATGAGCCGCTAGCCCGCACGGCGGCGCCACACCCGCCGGGAATCGGGAACCGGATCCGAGACACCGACGCCATACGCTGTGCACGGGACCCGTCGCACCGAGCGAGGTCGGCCGTGGACCAGCGACTTCTCGTCGAGCGAGCGAAGCGGGGCGATCATGACGCCTTCGCCGAGCTCGTCGACCCGTCCGTCGTGCGGCTGGACGCGGCGGCCCGGCTCATCCTCCGGGACCCGGAGCTCGCGCGCGACGCGGTCCAGGAGGCGCTACATCCGAGCCTGGCGGCATCTCCCCGGTCTGCGCGATCCGGAGCGCTTCGACGCCTGGCTCCATCGCCTCGTCGTCCACGCCTGCATCGACACTCCGGCACCGCCGGCGCCGCCCGATCGAGGTCGAGCTGACGCCGATCGACGCGCCGATCGCTGATCGACGTCGCCGCGCGGTGGCCGACCGCGAGCTCGTCGACTCGGTCCTCCGCAGCCTGGACCCGGCAGTCGCGGGTCGTGTCGTCCTGCACTACTACCTCGGGCTGCCGCTGCCGGACGGGTGGCGACCTCCCTGGACATCCCCGTCGGGACGGTCAAGTCCCGCCTGCACCGCGCGCTGAGCGCGATGCGCATCGCCGTCACGGTCGAGACCTGACACGGCCCCGGCCCGTCACGGGGAGCAGTTCGCATGACCGGCTCCGAACGCCCGCTTCGAACGTCAGCTCCAGGGCATCCTCGAAGACCTGGCTACCCCGCGCCGACCCGACTACCTCGACGACCTCCACGGCCGCTCGCGGCCACGCGGCAGCGACCCGCCTGGACCTTCCCGAAAGGTGGCTCCCCGTGACTGACTACGCGGTCCGCTCCGTGCCCGCGCCACGCCTGCCGCTGGCGCGCGATCGGGGCCGTTCTCCTGATCGTCGCGCTGCTCCTCGTCGCGACCGTCGTCGTCGTCGGTTCGCGACAGACGAGGATCCCGCCGCCCTTCGGCCTGGCCGGCAACGGCCTGATCACGTGGGCCCTCGATGGCGACATCTTCGTCGGTCGATCCCGTGGGCGGGACGTGTCAAGCGCGTCGTCACCGGCCCGACGAGCTCGACCGCCAACCCGAGTCTTCTCCCCGACGGCACGCAAGTCGTCTTCCTCCGCGCCAAGTGCCGACGAGACCGTTGCAGTTCGACCTCGTCGTGGCGCGCCGACGGGACCGGCGCGCGGGTCTCAACGCTGGTCCGATCCGGTCCCGACGACGACTGCTCGCAATGGGCGCCGGACTCGGCGGTCGATCCTGGTGGACGACAGTCACGGCGTCGCTGACCCGCCACTTCGTGCCACTGGATCGGCGAGCCAGCCCGTGACCGTCGCGAGGGCGTTCGGTTCGTCGAGCCGGACGCGGTTCGGCCGCCCGACGGGCCGCAGATCCTGTACGAGCGCCGATGACGCCCGAGATCGACCTGTGGATCATGAACGCCGACGGATCCGGCCGCGCAGGCCTCTCGATCCCGACGAGCGCGCTGCGCGTGGCAGTCAGCTCGCCTGGCGGCGGCCCGCACGATGGTCGCCCGACGGCCGATCGGTCGCCTTCGCTGCGCCGCGTCGACGACGCGGATGTGGCGCAGCATCTGCGTGCTGGACATCGCCGACGGCACAGTCTCCGGCAGCTCGCCGACGAGTCGGCGCCTGGGTCGAGAACGATCCGCCTGGTCGCCGACGGCACCCGCATCGCGTTCAACCGCTGGCAGCACGGATCCGGCGACCGGACGACTGGAGCGTCCGACCGATCGCGATCGTGGCAGCCTCGCGGCGGTGCCGTCATCGACCGTCGGGCCGGCGCCGATCTCCGATGGCGCGCTCATCGAGTGGTCGCCCGACGGAACCACGATCCTGTCCTGCCGGGTCGCTGACGGAGGCTTCACTGGCGCCACCGGCCAGACCATCGCCCGTCCGACCCTCGATCGACGTCGCGACCGGCGAGACGCTCACGTCAGCTCGACTGGAGCGTGGGCTGCGAGTCTCGAGCTGGCAACGCGTCGCGCGCTGATCGACCGCGGCGCCGACCGCGCCGCTTCCGGACAAGGAAGAACCCCGGGTGGTCGGGCCCGGGGTTCAGGTGAATGCGGTCTTGGTTGCGGGGAGAGGATTCGAACCTCTGACCTTCGGGTTATGAGCCCGACGAGCTGCCGCTGCTCCACCCCGCGACCTGTAACTCTAGGGCGCACGGCCGATTCGGTCAAACGTCCTGAGCCGGAGCGGCCGAACGCGCGGCGGATCCGGCGGCCGGCATCGCGCTTCGGCCGGACAATCGCCGCCGGCCGCCGATGAGCAGCCCGATCACGAGACTGGACAGCAGGACGGCGCTGAAGACGTACATCGGGTAGACGATGTTGGTCGAGGCGAGGACCCCGGCGATGAGCGAAGCGACGATGAACCCGACCGTCCCGGCGGCTCCGAAGATGCCCTGCGCCGTGGACGACCGCCCGATCGGCGAGTTCGCGGCGACCACCGCGTACAGGGCCGGATTGAGCATCGCGAAGCCGGTCGCCTCGATGAGGATGAGCGGCACGGCCAGGAGCGGATCGGCGATGCGCGTGTAGGCGAGACCGGTCATCACCGGCAGCACCGATCCGATGACGATGAACGCGAACGCGCCGCGTCGATCGACCAGGCGGCCGGCGAACGGCGAGAGCAGCAGGACCGGCAGGCCGAACATCGCGAACGTCAGCCCGATCAGGTCGAGTCCGGCGCCGAGGTGCTGGAGGAACAGGCTCCAGATGACCTCGTAGGTGCCGCCCGCGAAGTAGCCGCCCGCGTTGATCACGAGGACCGCGATCAGGCCGCGGTTCCAGAGGCTGGCCGGTGCGCTGCGGCGGTCCTCACCGCCGGCATCCCGGTCGGCGTCGAAGTCGGTGGCCGCGCGGCGTGCGGTCGAGGGGGCGTCGGGCGGGAACTCGGTCGCGTCCGCCGACGGGGCCGGGTGCGTCCGCTGACCGGTCTCGCGTCCGCGCAGTGCGATGGGGATGGCGGCCAGCCACGCGGCGACGCCGCCGAAGACGAAGACGAACGAGATCCCGCCGAACCACGTGGCGCCCAGCGCGCCGATCGCCGGACCGATGAGCAGCCCGCCCATCTGGAACGCGCCGTACAGCCCGAAGGCCTCGCCGCGGCGGGCCGGCGGCGTCGCGTCGGTCAGGTACCCGCGGGCCGCCGGGTCGTAGGCCGCCGTCGAGAGGCCGGCCCCGGCGCGCAGGATGAGGAACGCCAGGGGGCCGGTGAAGACGAGGGGCAGCAGGCTGAAGACGCCCGTGGCGATGAGCCCGCCGACCATCAGCGGGACGCGCGCAGTCCGATCCGCCAGCCAGCCGAACAGCGGCTCGCCGACGAGGCGGGCCGCCGGCCACGCGGCGATCACGACCCCGAGGAGGGCGAGGTCCACGCCCTGCTCCGTGAAGTACAGCGGCAGGACCGGCAGCAGCGCCCCGAAACCGAGCCACACGATGAACTCGGCGAGCAGCAACGGGACGACGTCGCCCCAGCGCTCGGTCCAGGCGTTGATCCGGCCGACGAGGCCGATGGATGGCATGGGGCGAGGGTAGCGGCGAGGGCACGACGCCCGTCCGGGGTCCCGTCTCGCGGTGCCGGGCCGCCGGGCCTACCATCAGCGCGTGGTGCTGAATCCCCTGTACCTGGCCATCGGCCTCGTCCTCGCACTGGTGGTGCTGCTGCCCGCTCGCCGCCTCCACCTGGCGGGGGTGTCCGGGCGGATCATCGGCCTGTATGCGGTCTGCGTCTGGGCCCTCGCGTTCTTCCTGGCGATCCGGCCGCTCGCCGCGCGGTTCCTCATCCCGATCCTGATCATCGCCTGGGTCGCGCCCTTCATCGCGGCGCCGGAGCGGGTCACGACGCTGGTCAGACGGATCCGCGGCCCGCGTGACGAGCCGCCCCGGCCGATCAAGAACGTCACGCCGCCGGACGATCCCGCCCCGCCTGGATGAGCGGCCCGGTCGTGCTCCACGGGGGTGGCGAGTTCGAGGCCGGCGATGAGCCGTGCCTGGCCGCGATGGTCGAGCGAGCCGCCCGTCACGCCGGTGCTGGACGAGCGATCCGGATCTGGGTGGTGCCGACGGCTGCGGCGCGGTACAGCCCGGCGGCATCCGCGGCACACGGCGTCGGGGCCTTCGAGCGAGTCGCGGCCCAGGCCGGGATCGCGGCCATCGCGACGCCGGCCATGATCGTCGACGAGGCGTCGGCGGCCGATCCGGACATCGCGGGCCGCCTGGCCGACGCCGACCTGGTCTATTTCCCGGGTGGCGACCCGGATCGAATCCCGTCGGTGCTCCGAGGCTCTCTGGCCTGGGCCGCCATCGTCCGGGCGCACGAGGGCGGCGCCGTCCTGGGCGGCGCCAGCGCGGGCGCGATGGCGATGGCCCCGTGGACGTGGACGCCGGCGGGCGGCACGACCGGTCTCGACGTCGTCCCGGGCATCGTGGTCCGCCCGCACGCGGATGCCGCGACGTGGGACTCCGTCGCCGAGCGGTTCGGGGCGGGCGCACCCGCCGGCCTCGGGCTCCTCGGCATCCCGGAGCGCACGGCCGCGATCACGGATGACCCGACCACCGACCCGATCGTCTGGCACGTCGTCGGCGAGGGTGAGGTCCGGTGGCAGCCGGTCCGCGGCGGTTCGACCGTCGTGACGCCGCCGGGCGGCACGTTCACGACCCCGCGGTGAGGCGCCGGTGAGGACGGACCTCGGCTGGCGGCTGGATCCGGCCGTGACGTTCCTCAACCACGGCTCGTACGGCGCGTGCCCGGAGCCGGTCCTCGCGATCCAGCGGGCGTGGCGCGACCGGCTGGAGGCCGAGCCCGTCCGGTTCCTGTCCGGCGACCTGCCCGGCCTGCTCGACGAGGCGCGGGTGGCGATCGGGGGCTTCCTCGGGGCGGATCCCGAGGGCCTCGCCTTCGTCACGAACGCCACGACCGGGGTCAACACCGTGCTGCAGTCGCTGCGCTTCGAGCCGGGCGACGAGCTGCTGACCAACGACCACGAGTACAACGCGACGATCAACGCGATGCGCTTCGTGGCCGCGCGGGCCGGAGCGGCGGTCGTCGTCGCGCGGATCCCCTTCCCGATCACCGGGCCCGATGTGGCGCTGGCCGCGATCCTCGACGCCGTGACCCCGCGCACGCGGCTCGTGCTCGTCAGCCATGTCACCAGCCCGACCGGGATCGTCCTTCCTGTCCGCGAGCTCGTCGCCGAGTTGAACGCGCGAGGCATCGACACGCTCGTCGACGCGGCCCACGCACCCGGCATGGTCCCGGTCGACGTCGACGCGCTGGGGGCGGCCTACTGGACGGCCAACGGCCACAAGTGGCTGTGCGGGCCGAAGGGCACGGCGATGCTGTGGGTTCGCGAGGACCGCCGCGAGCGGATCCACCCGCTGGTCGTGTCGCATGGGGCCAACGCCGTGCTCGGCGGTCGATCGCGCTTCCGCCACGAGTTCGACTGGGTCGGGACGGCCGACCCGACCGGGTTCCTGGCACTCCCCGCCGCGATCGACTGGATGCGCGACGTCGCCGCACCCGATGGCGGCGGCTGGCCGGCGGTGCTCGCCGCCAACCATGCGCTGGCGGTCGCCGGTCGTGACCTCATCGCCGACGCGCTCGGGGTGGAGGCGCCGGCGCCCGATCCGATGCTCGGGTCGATGGCCGCGCTGCCCGTGCCGGGCGTCGCCGCCGATGCGGCGGACGCCCTCCACGACGCTCTCGAGACCGAGGATCGGATCCAGGTCCCCGTCGGTGCCTGGCCGGTCCCGGCCGCCCGCGACGGCGACCGTGAGCCGACGGTCCTCCTGCGCATCTCCGCCCAGCGCTACAACGAGCTTGCGGACTACGAGCGGCTCGCCGCCGCCCTCCGACGACGGGCTCAGGCGACGGCGATCCGGTAGACCGTCCCGGTCCCCCAGTCGCCGATCAGGACAGCACCGTCGGGCGTGACGGCAACGGGCATCGGGTTGGTCAGCCCGGTCAGCATGGGCGTCGCAGACACGGTGGAGGTCCCGGCACCGGCCCCGAGCCCGACCTGCATGACCGTCCCCGTGGACCACTCCGCGACCAGCGCCGCGTGCCCGACCGTGGTGCCGAGCTGCCCGGTGACGATCGCCACGCCGCTGACCGCGGCGTGCTCGTCCAGCTCGGCGACCGGCGTCGGGACGTCGTCGCAGGCGCTCCCGCCCTGGCCGTAGCAATCCGGGAACCCCCAGTCCTGGCCGGATCGGACGATGGCCAGCCAGTCCCCCGGCGTTGCCTCGCCGAGGTCGTCGCGCTGGTTCATCGTGACGAACAGATCCTCGGTCGTCGGGTCGTACGCGAGGCCGACCGGGGCGCGGATCCGGCGGGCCTCGACCCGCAGGTCGGAACCGTCGGGCAGGAACGACAGGATGGCGGCGTCGTAGAGGGACGCGGGCACGCACGCGTCGCACGGTGCAGAGACGCCCAGGACGAGCCGACCGGCCGGTGACAGCGCCAGGCCGTTGACCTCGCCGCCACCCGACGGCAGGGCCAGGACCGTCGTGTGGGTCGCGAACGTGCTCTCGGCGAGATCGCGGTAGGCGTCGACCCGCCCCACCGACGCGACGTAGAGCGTCCCGTCCGACCAGACGAGCCCGAGTGGCGTGTGCAGACCGGCGATGACCTTGACCGGTGTCGAGCCGTCCGACCCGACCAGGTAGACCGCGTCGCTGCCGTCGTCCCCGTAGCCGGCCGTCGCCGCCCAGAGGCGACCGTCCGCGTCGAACGCGAACGCGGACACGTGGGCGAGCCCCGTGGCCGCGACCGTGGCGGTCAGGCCGGCCGGCCCGGTGAGGCCGGCGCCGATGTCGACCAAGCCGGTGCCGGCCGAGGCGGTCGGAGAGACGCCGGCTGCCGCGGTCGTGCACCCGGCCAGGACGACGATGGCGAGGAGGAGCGCGCTGGTTCGTCGCATCCGGACTGGCCCGAGGACGCACGCCCTGGCGGCCCACCGAAGCGGACCGCCAGGGACGAGGTCACTGTGCCGGGACGGTGCTCGGCGTGGTCGTGCTCGGGGCCGTGGACGACCCGGAGCCGCTCGAACCGGAGCCGCTCGAGCCGCCCATGTTCGGGCAGTTCGCGGTCGACCCGCCGGCGTGCTTCGGCGGCGTGGTCGACGACCCGCCGTTGGACGGGGCGGTCGTGCTCGGAGCCGCGGACGGATCCGGGCTGGCCGCCGACACGGCGGCCGCGGCGCCGCCCACCAGGAGCAGGGCCGAGATGCCGGCCGTGATCACGGCCCGGCGGATCCCGCCGGTCCGACGCGGCTCGACCGGCTCGACGGCCGGCGGCGGTGGCTGGGCCGGTTCGACCGGCCTGAGGACGTCATCCATGGGAACTCCTTCTGGATCTGTGCCTGTCTGGTCGTCGTGGATCACCGCATACGCGCCTCCGAGTGGGCCTCCCGTGACGAACCCTCGAGCTCGAGACTGGAGACGCCCCGTGAGAGAGGCGTGAGGTCACGCGACGCCGGTTGTCAGACAGCCCTCAGGCGCGGCGGCTGACCGCCGAGTAGATCGCGCCGAGGAACCGGCTCGGGACGCGGCCGATCGCCGCCGTCTCGACGAGCCCTGCCTCTGTCGCCAGGCGCCGCCACGACGCGACGCTGAACGGGAACGGCACGTACGGGTTGCCGCGATCGGCGTCGTATTCGACGACGACGAACCGGCCGCCCGGCCGAAGGTGTCCGGCAAGGGTCCGGATGACCTCGACCTGTCGCTCGGGGCGGACGTAGTGGAGGCTGTTGGCGGCGACGAGCCCGTCGAGCTCGGGGAGGACCAGCGGTCCGGTCAGGTCCGCGACGAGCGTCGTCAGGTCCGTGGTCGGGAACCGCTTCCGCATCCGGTCCTCGTTGGTCCGGAGCGCATGGGCGTCGCGATCGACGGCCACGATCCGGCCGCCGGGTCCGAGCAGATCCGCGAGGGCCAGCGTGAACGCCCCCTCCCCCGCTCCGATGTCCGCCCACGTCCCGCCCGCGTCCACGGCCGCGCGGAGCAGGCCGACGTGGTCGGCGTGGTCCACGGCTAGCCGGTGCTCTGGAGCCCGGCCGCGACGCCGTTGACCGTGAGCTGGACGAGGCGGAGCACCCGCTCCCGGTCCGGATCGGTCGGGGCGAGAGCCCGCAACCGGGCGAGCAGGCGGACCTGGAGCTCGGACAGGGAGTCGACGTAGGGATTGCGGAGTGCCACGGCGCGCTGGAGGACGGGCGCCCCGTCGAGCAGCCGCTCGCGTCCGGTCACGCGCGCCAGGAGGCCGACGGTGCGCCGGTATTCGGTCTCGATGGCGTCCCAGCGGCGGTCGTCGCCCGGGTTGGTGGCGAGGGCCGCGTAGAGCCGGGCGACACCCATGTCCGCCTTGGCCAGGCTCATCTCGGCGTTGTCCAGCAGGCTCGACAGGAACGGCCAGTCGCGCGCGAGGCGGGCGATCGTCTCGAGACCCGCGTCGCCGTGCGCGAGCCGGTACGCCTCGAGCGCGTGGCCCAGGCCGAACCAGCCGGGCAGGTTGATCCGCGACTGCGACCAGGCGAACGTCCAGGGGATCGCACGGAGCGAATCGATCGTGGGCGCCTCGTCGCGACCGCGCGCCGCCGGCCGCGACCCGAGGCGCAGGTCGGACAGCTCGCGGATGGGCGTGATGTCGCGGAAGAACGAGGCGAAGCCCGGGTCGTCGTGGACGAGCGCACGGTACGCGGCACGGGCCGATGCGGCCAGCTCGGTCATGATCGGCGCCCCGTCGACCAGGGCGCGCTCGAGCCGTGCGTCGTGCTCCGGCGTCGATGCCAGCAGGATCGCCCCGGTCATCTGCTCGAGATGGCGCAGCGCGATGGTCGGGTCCGCGTAGTTGGCGGCGATCACCTCGCCCTGCTCGGTCAGCTTCAGCCGCCCATCCACGGAGCCTGGCGCCTGGCCGAGGATCGCCCGGTTGGTGGGTCCGCCGCCGCGACCCAGCGCCCCGCCGCGGCCGTGGAAGAGGGTCAGCTCCACGCCCCGCGCCCGCGCCGCCGCGGACAGGCTCGACTGGGCTTCGTGGAGCATCCAGGCCGCCGCCACCAGGCCCGATTCCTTGTTCGAATCGGAGTAGCCGAGCATCACTTCCTGGCGATCGCCGCGCGCGGCCAGCCCGGACCGGTAGCCCGGATCGTCGAGCAGGGCACCAAGGATCCCGCCGGCGTCGGCGAGCGCCTCGCTCGACTCGAACAGGGGGACGACGTCGAGGATCGGCGGCTCGGCGCGGGCGCCGTCGCCGGACGCCGGGTCGAGAGCCACGGCGAGACGCGCCAGCTCGAGCACGTCGGTCACGTCCGAGGTGGCGCTGGTGAAGCTGACGATGTAGCGATGGCAGGCGTCCACGCCGAACCGCGCCTGGGCCTCGCCGATCGCCCGGAACGTGGCAAGGACCTCGTCGAGGGTCACGCCCGGCGACAGCTCCGTGGTTCCCGGCGCCTCCGCCCGGATCGCCGCCAGCGCGGCCCGGTGGACCGCCGCGTGCTGGCGGATCTCGAGCGAGGCGAGCGAGAACCCGAACGTCCCGACCTGCCAGCGCAGCTCGGCCACGTCGCCGAACGCCACGCGGTCGAGACCGTCGGCCACGAGCGCCTCGGAGACCTCGGCGAGCTCCGCCTCGAGCTCGGCGGCCGAACCGTACCGCCCGGTCAATGGCGCCGGCTCGCCGACGAGGGCGGCCCGCGTGCGGCGCAGCCGCTCGGCGATGAACCCGAACCGCTGGCGGTAGGGCTCGTCCGGGAAGCGCCGGCGCAGCTGGCGGTCGGTCTCCGGGAGGTCCTCCGCGTCGCGCGCGAGACGGGAGGCGAGCGGCCGGGCGACCCGGTCCGACGGCGTCGCGGCGGCGACCGTCTGCATCAGCCTCGTCGCCACCGCCTCGTATCCGCGCAGGACGTGATCGGCGTGGATCCGCAACGTCCGGAGGGTGATCTCGGCGGTCACGCCCGGGTTGCCGTCGCGGTCGCCGCCGATCCAGCTGCCCGGTCGCAGGAACGACCCGACGCGTGGCGCCCGGGTGCCGGTCCGGCCCGTGTCGGAGGCCGGTCCCGGCGCCCGGCCGGTCGGCGGATCGAGGGCCGCGTCGAGCGCCCGGTACAGCCGCGGGATGACCGTGAACAGCGTCGCGTCGAAGAAGGCCATCGCCGTCCGGACCTCGTCGAGCGGCGTCGGGCGGACCAGGCGCAGGCCGGACGTCCGCCACAGCAGCGTGATCTCCTCGCGCAGCCGGCGGCGCACCTCGCGATCCTCGGACGGGGTCAGCCGCGGGTCGTCAAGCCGCGCCAGCAGGATGGCGCAGCGACGGAGCGCGACGAGCGTCGTCCGCCGGCGCGCCTCGGTCGGGTGGGCCGTGAACACGGGCCCGACGGCCAGCCGCCCGACGAGCGCGTCGAGCTCGGTGTCGGTCCGCCCCAGTCGGCGCAGGCCGGCGACGGCGTCGGCGATCGAGTCGTCCAGGACGCCGTCACGCGCCGCCCGCTCGCGCCGCCGCAGGGCCCGGACCCGACCCCTGGCCTCGGCCAGGTTGACCAGGCCGAAGTACAGCGCGAACGCCCCGATGACCGCCTCGGCGTCGCCGAGATCGAGCGCTCGCAGGTCCTCGTCGAGCCGCGCCCGCTCCGCCCGGATCGTCGTCGCGGCGCAGGGCGATGGTCCGGCGCCGGATGCGCTCGACGGTGGCGAACAGCTCGGGGCCGGCCTGCTCCGCGATGACCTGGCCGAGCAGGGCGCCGAGCAGCCGGACCTCGACCGCGAGCGGGTCGCGGGCGCCGGCCGTGCCGATCCCGAGCGGTTCGGCCGCGACCGCCGGCGACGGCCTGGTGCTCATGAGCCGCTCACGCGGCGGCCGCGGACGGACCGTACCGCGCCCAAGCCGCCTCCGGATCGCAACCTTCCGGCCGCAACCTTTCTCTAGGCTTGTATCGTGATGCCCGTGACCAGCACGCGATCCGCGTCCGCCGCTCCCCGTCCAGCCGCCTCGGGGCGCGCCGGCGAGACGGCCGAGGCCGCCGAGGATCAGCTCGAGCAGCTGCGGTTCCTGCACGAGGTGGCGCGCCTGGCCACGACGGCGCGCACGTGGGACGAGCTGCTCGAGACCGTCGTCGACCGGACCCGCGACATCCTCCACGCCGACGTCTCCTCGCTCTACCTGCTCGACCGCGATGGAGCGTACCTGACGCTGGCGGCCACCAACGGCCTCGACCGCTTCCAGATCGGCCGGGCGAGGGTGCCCTACGGCGAAGGAGTCACCGGTCGCGTCGCCGCGGAGCGCGGCCCGCTCGTCATCCCGGACGTCAAGGCCGACGCCCGATTCCTGTGGGTGCGCGGCATCGACCAGCGGCGTTTCGTGGCCTCGATGCTGTCCGTGCCGCTGACCTGGCACGACCAGACGGTCGGCGTCCTCAACGTCCAGACCGAGGAGCCGCGCACGTTCAGCGATCACGACGTGGCCCAGCTGGGGGCGGTCGCCGACCTGCTCGCCGGCATCATCGAGAAGGGCCGCCAGCAGACCGAGGCGGAGGCCCGGGTCGAGGCGCTCAAGGCGATCGACGAGGCGCGGAGCGAGCTGATCGCGCTGGTCACCCACGAGCTGCGCACGCCGCTCGCGATCGTCCGTGCCTACGCGGACCTGCTGGCCGACGAGCCGCCGCTGCGCGGACGCGAGTCGCGCGACATGGCCCGGCGCGAGACGCGCGCCGCGTGGCACCGCGCCACCCTGGAGCAGATCGAGCGGCTGGACCGGCTGGTCGACTCGATCCTGGCGTCGGTCCGGGTCGTCCCCGAAGGGCCGGCCTCGGTCACGCCGGTCGATCTCGGCGCCCTCGTCGACGAGGTCGTGACGTCGCTCCGGCCGATCCTCGAGCACCACCCGGTCGAGGTCCTGCCGAGCGTCCGCCTGCACGCGCTGGCCGATCCGCCGCGGCTCCGCCAGATCGTCGAGCACCTCGTCGAGAACGCGGTGAAGTACGCGCCGCCCGAGACGGCCATCCGGATCGACTGGTCGCTGAACGAGGGGCTCGTCCAGCTCGGCGTCTCGGACGAGGGGCCGGGCATCCCCGACGAGTGGCGCGAGCGCATCTTCGAGCCGTATGCCCGACGCGACACCCATACCGCCCGCGGCTCCGGGATCGGTCTCTACGCCGCCAAGCGGCTGGGGGAATCGATGGGCGCGCACCTGTGGTGCGAGCCGGCCCTGCCACATGGCGCCCGATTCGTCGTGGCGCTGCCGGCCGCCGTGGCCGTTTGAACCGCTAGAGCGAGGACCATGATCACGATGAGCACCCGCCCCCTTCGAATCCTCGTCGTCGATGACGACCCGGCGATGGTGGGGGCCATCACCGCCCTCGTCGGGACCGAGGGCCACCAGGTCATCACCGCCTACGACGGGCTGACCGCCGTCAAGCGCTTCCGCGAGGAGAACCCGGACCTCGTCCTGCTCGACCTGGCGATGCCGGGGCCGGATGGGTTCAACGTGGCCGGCCAGATGCGGGCGGTCGGGCCGGCACCGATCCTGATCGTCTCGGGCGAGAGCGGCGAGGCCGCCAAGGTGCGCGCCCTCGGCCTCGGCGCGGACGACTACCTGACCAAGCCCTTCGGCAAGGCCGAGCTGCTGGCGCGGATCTCGGCGGTCATGCGCCGGGTGGACCGCAGCACCGGGCCCGGCACGAGCGGCGGCGGGCCGCTGACGGCCGGGGGGCTCGTCCTGGAGCCCGGCCGTCACGAGGCGCGCGTCGGAGAGACGGCCCTGGCCCTGACCCCGACCGAGTTCCGCCTCCTCGAGGCGCTCGTGCGCGCGGGCGGCGACATCGTCCCGCACCTGCAACTGGCACGCGCCGGCTGGCCGGCGGAGACCGACCCGGACCTGCTCTGGCTCAAGCCCCACCTCGCGCGCCTGCGCAGCAAGGTCATGGCGGCCGGCGGCCCCCAGGTCGTGGCGGTGCGCGGCGTGGGCTATCGGATCGTCGCCGAGGACGGCCCGACCGAGCCCTGAGCTCGATCGGGTCGCGCGGTAGGAAGGCGGATCGCGGCGGGGAGGGCGCCGGATCCGCCGGTCGATCAGACGGCGACGGCGATCGGGCGGCCGGCCGCATCGTGCGCGGCGTCGGCACAGGCCACGCGGCATCCGCGCGCATCCCGGCCACCGATCGGGTTGAAGTGGAAGAACGCCTCGCCGGTCGTGGTCAGGCGACAGCCGCAGGCAGCGCAGGTGACCGGTCCATCGCGCCCGTCGCGGACCGCGGACGTCCGGCGGATCTCGGAATTGGAGGGATGGATCATCGGGGACACCTTTCCGGGGGCTGCGGCAGGGCTGGGGCGGACCTGGGGTCTGGGGACCGCGCCGCCCGCGGGTGACGCCGCCCCATGTTCGACCGAGGGTAGGTGGAGGCTGCGTGCCACGTCGGCATCGAGACGGGAACGATGGGGTTGCGGTGCGGTTGCGGCGCCAGCGCGTCCCGGCGGGCGCCGGCCGATCCGGGATCGGCCGGGCGCCGCCGATCTCAGCGGGCTGAGGCGGTCTCGCCGGCCGCGACGGCGCCGTCCAGCCACGCCGCCCAGGCGGAGGTGACGGCCTCGACGTCGACGTCGTCCCGGTAGACGTGGTGGCCCATGTAGATGCCGCCACCCATCGGGATGAACGCGAACCGGTACAGGGCGTCGTCCGTGCGCAGGCCGATCATGCTCGGTGCCACGTAGTCCACGGTGCCCTCGACGGCCGCGAGGCCGGCCGGCTCGACGCGCACGGTGTCGCCGAGCGCGACCCCGTCGCCGACGCCGAGCCCGCCGCGGAGGATCGACATCGCCGCCTCGCGGTCGGCGATCCCGGGCTGGAAGTGCTCGATGACCGCCACCGGCCGGCCGCGGAAGAAGCGGACGTACTCGGCCAGCTGGTTCAGGTACATCGGGTCGCCCTCGCTCAGGGCCTCGTACTCGGCCTCCCAGTCATCGCCGAGGAACCCGCTGTGCACGAGCCGCACGGTCGTGGTCCCCGAACGGCCCTCGACCGTGAACTCCAGCGCGTGGACCACGCCGTCCGGCCCGGGCGTGCCCGCGTCGGCGAAGCGATGCGGCGGGTCCCAGGCGGTGATCGTCGACTCGGAGACCTGGTCGCCGAACGTCTGGCGGACCGTGCCGCCGAGCCTGGGCTCGACATCGTTGGGGGCGCCGATCCACCAGCCATCGAGCTGCTGGCCGACGGTCAGGGCCTCCCAGACCTCCTCGGGCGTGGCCTCGATCTCGACGGAAACGTCGATCCGGAACGGGTGCGTCATGTCAGGCCTCCTTCGGGGCAGGTGACGGGGCGTTGGTCGGCATGCTGGGGTGGATGGCCACGAGGACCCGGTGCATCCGGCCGCGGGGCGCCGCGTCGTCGTGGTACCGGGCGATGAGCGAGGTCACCGCGGCCGCGAGCTCGTCCGCGAACGCCGCCCGGTCCGCGGCGCTGGCGAAGCGGACCTCGGCGTCCAGGGCGAAGGTGGACAGCGGTCGTCGCTCGCGGGTCGCGCCGGCCAGCAGCGCGCCGACGTCGCGGACCAGACGGGCCCCCAGCGCCAGCAGCCAGACGGCCGAGCGCTGATCGGGCGAGCGGCGCCGGATCCGGCTGGAGGCCGGTCAGCGCCGCGGGCGAGATCACGTACGAGCCAGCGCTTGCCCGCATGATCCGCTCGGTGACGTTGCCCTTGCGCCGCTCCGCCTCGAGCTCGACCAGCCCATGCCGCTCGAGCGTCCGGAGGTGGTAGTTGACGAGCTGCCGCGGCAGGCCGACGCGGCTCGCCAGCATCGTCGCGGACGCCGGCTCGGCCAGCGCCTCCAGGAGACGTGTCCGCACCGGGTCGAGGAGTGACTCGGCCGTGGCGGGATCCTCGATGACCGCGATGTCCAGCATGCCGGCATCCTGCCACCGACAAGAAAAGCTGTCAAGCCAAGAATCATCGTCGGCGGCTGGATCGTTCATCTACATCCCGGCAGGGCTGCGCCATGGCTTCCGCGTCGGGAGCGTGCCGAGCCGGAAGCTCAACCTGTACGCACCCGCGGGGATGGTCGGCTACTTCGACGAGCTGAGCGCGTCGATCACGGCCGGCGAATCGGATCCGGCACGGCTCGACGAGATCGCTCTCCGGTACGACATGGAGGTCACCGGGCCGGTGCCGGAGGGCTACCTCTAGAGCTGGACGGCGGAGACCCCCGTCTGCGTCGGCTCGGCCGGGACCGCACGCGTCGAAGCCGGCTCCGGGGTCGCCGCGACTGCCGGCTCGACGGCGATCGGCTCGACGAGCCAGAACTGTGCCGCGATGTCGGCCCCATCGAGGAGGCGGCCGGCCAGCTCGGAGCCGGCGCCGCGATGCGCCTCGAGCAGCCGGATGAGCTCGATCACGCGAGCCTGACCGTCGGGCCGGTCCGCGAGGGCGGTCGCGAGCCGGACGGCGCCCACGCTCCGTTCGTCGAGGGCGGCGGTGTGCCGGCCGCTCGGGTCGTAGAGATAGGCACGGCCGCCGGTCATCCCGGCACCGAAGTTGGCGCCGACGGGACCAAGAACGACGACGGTCCCGCCGGTCATGTATTCGCAGCCGTGCGGGCCGATGCCCTCCACGACCGCCTCCGCGCCGCTGTTGCGGACCGCGAACCGCATCCCCGCCCGACCGACGAGGTGCAGCCGGCCGCCGGTCGCGCCGTAGAGCACGGTGTTGCCGGCGATCGCCTCGGTCGCGGCGTCGGCGCCGAAGTCGGCCTCCGGCGCGACGGTGATCGAGCCGCCGGACAGCCCCTTCGCGACGTAGTCGTTGGCCTGGCCGGTCAGCCGCAGCTCCACGCCGGGACCGGCGAACGCGCCGAACGACTGCCCGGCAACGCCGCGCAGGTCGAGCCGGATCGGGCCGTGCAGCTCGCCTCGCTCGAGGGCACCGGTCAGACCCGCCCCGAACGACCGATCCGCCGTCGTGACGCGCAGGCCGGCGGCGCTGACCGAGCCCTGGCCGCGGAACGCCGACGCGATCCCGACCTCCAGCGCGGACGCCGGCGCGTGGCCGATACCGCGTCCCGCGCCGGCGGGGTCGGCGCGGCGGGCGGCGGTCGCCGGCCACGGCGCGGCGCCGATGACGGGCGCGAGCTCGGCCCGGGCGACCGGGATCGCGCGCAGCAGCCGCCGGCTCTCGCCGACGATCTCGCCGACCGACCGCGCACCGACCGCGGCCAGCTCGCGACGGAGGTCCTCGGCGATCGCCGTGAAGTAGCGGACGACGGCGTCGGGCGTGCCGGCGAACTTCGCGCGGAGGTCCTCGCGCTGGGTGGCGATGCCGGTCGGACAGGTGTCGAGATGACACTGGCGGGCCATGTCGCAGCCGATCGCGACGAGCGCAGCCGTCCCGAACGCGAACTCCTCGGCCCCGAGCAGGGCGGCGATGAGCAGGTCGCGCCCGGTCTGGAGACCTCCGTCCGTCCGCAGCGCGACCCGGTCGCGCAGGTCGTTGCGGAGCAGGACCTGGTGGACCTCGGCCAGGCCGAGCTCCCAGGGCGCCCCGACGTGCTTGATCGACGACAGCGGCGAGGCGCCGGTCCCGCCGGCGTGGCCCGACAGGTGGATGTACGACGCGCCGGCCTTGGCGACACCCGCCGCGATCGTGCCGACCCCGCGCCCGGCGACGAGCTTGACGCCGATCCGCGCCGCGGGATTGATCGCGCGCAGGTCCGCGATGAGCTGGGCGAGATCCTCGATCGAGTAGATGTCGTGGTGCGGCGGCGGGCTGATGTAGCTCTGCCCCGGCTGCCCGCGACGGAGCGCGGCGATGTAGGCGGTCGCCTTGCGACCGGGCAGCTGGCCGCCCTCGCCGGGCTTCGATCCCTGGGCGACCTTGATCTCGAGCTGGTCCGCGCGGGCGAGATAGGTCGCGGTGACGCCGAAGCGGGCGGAGGCGACCTGCTTGATCCGGGCGTCATGGCGCTTGCCATCGGGTCCCGGCGCGTACCAGGCCGGGTCCTCGCCGCCCTCACCGGTGTTGGCCGAGCCGCCGGCGCGCTGGATGCCGATGGTCAGCGCCTGGTGTGCCTCGGGGCTGAGCGCGCCCACGCTCATCGCGGAGACCACGAACCGGCGCACGATCGCACGGGCGTCCTCGACCGACGCCAGCGGGATCGGCGTGGCCGCGGTCCGGACCCGGAGCTCGTCACGCGGAACGGAGCGCTCCGCGGCGGGTCGGGCGAGGGCGGCGCGATAGCGGGCCAGGGCGTCGTCGACGCCGGCGGTGGTCGCCTCGGCGGTCTCGCCATGCCCGGACAGGACCTGGATCTCGCCCGCGATCCGGGGCGAGAACAGATGCGCCTCGCCGTCGGCGCGGAACCGGGCGAACCCGGGGTCCGGGAGCCGCGGCTCGCGGCCCGCGGCGGGTTCGGGGATCGCCAGCGCGGCGTCGCGCCGCCGGATCTGCCGCTCGGCGAGGTCGGCCAGCGTCGTCCGTCCGGGCCAGGCGGCCGCGGTCGGGAAGCAGCGCGCGACGACCGCGGCATCGAGATCGACGACGTCGATGAGCGCGCCGCCGATGTACGACGCGACGGCGCTGATGCCCATCCGGGCCAGGGTCTTGCGCAGGCCGGCTTCGAACGCGGCCACGAGACCGAGCGCGGTCTCGGCGGGGGTCATCGCCTCCGCGCCGCGGGTCCCGGCGAGCTCGGCTGCGAGCTCGATCGCGAGTCGCGGGTGGACCGCGGTCGCGCCGACGGCGAGCACCATGGCCATCGCGTGGACGTCGAGGATGTCGGTGGCGCTGACCGCGACGTCCGTCCGGCCGCGCAGGCCGGCATCGGTCAGGGCGGTGTGCACGGCACCCGTGGCGAGGATCGAGGGCACCGGCAGCCGGTCGATCGACCAGGCCGCGTCGCTGACGACGACCAGGCCGGCGCCGCGCCGCGAAGCCGCCACGGCCTCGGTCCCGAGACGGTCGAGCGCGGCCTCGAGACCGGCCGGGCCGGCGGCCGGGTCCCAGGTCGCGTCGAGGGTCACGACGCTCGTGCGACCGGCGCGGACCGTCGCGAGGAGCCCGTCGAGATCCATGACGATCGGGCGCGACAGGCGCACGGTCCGTGGCGCCCGTGGCGGCCCACCCAGGAGGACGGGGCGGCGGCCGAGCTCCACCCGCAGGTCCATCACGACCCGTTCTCGCTCGGGGTCGATGGCGGGGTTGGTGACCTGGGCGAACGCCTGACGCAGGTGGTCGGCGACGGGGCGATCGAGCCGGCCGCGACCGGGCGTCGGCGTGTCATCGCCCATGCTCCAGAGGGGTTCGTGGCCCTCGAGCGCCATCGTTTTGATATCCAGCCGGGCGCGCTCGGCGTCGAGACCGGCGAGGTAGCGCATGACGTGGTCGGTGGTGGCGCCGCCGTGGACCGGGGCGCCCGCGCCCGGACCCTGCCACCGGTCCTCGAACGCCGGCCGCGGCAGATCGTGGATCGGGAACGCGCGCAGGGCCCGCGCCTTCGCCTCGGCGTCCTCGAGGATCGCCCGCCGGCGCGGCTCGACCAGCAGGAGCTCGCCCGGGCCGAGGCGCCCGCGCCGGACCGTCTCGGCGGCCGTGAACGGAACGGCGCCGGTCTCGGAGGCGACGGCGACCAGCCGGTCGCGGGTCACGGCGAAGGCGGCGGGTCGCAAGCCGTTGCGGTCGACCAGCGCACCCACGTGCCGGCCGTCGGCGAAGACGATCGCCGCAGGGCCATCCCACGGTGCCAGGAGGCCGGCCGTGCGACGGCGGAGCGTGGCGACGTGCGGATGCGGCGCGCGACGCAGGGCCAGCGCCTCCGGGATCGCGGTCAGGAGCGCTGGCGTCAGCTCCCAGCCGGTCGTCGTCAGCAGCTCGAGCGCCTCGTCGAGGGACAGCGAGTCCGATCCGTCCGCCGAGAGCAGCTCACCCGCGGCCAGGAGCTCGCGCGCCATCGCGGAGCCGCCGCCGTCGGCAGCCCGTCCACGGACCTGCTCGCGGTTGCCACGCACGGTGTTGATCTCGCCGTTGTGGGCGATCGAGCGGAACGGCTGGGCGAGACGCCAGACCGGATGGGTGTTCGTCGCATACCGCTGGTGGAAGACGGCGTAGTCGACGGACAGCGGCGCCCGCAGGTCCGGGTAGAGGTCCGGCAACCGACCGCCGATGACGAGACCCTTGTAGACGATGGTCCGCGCCGAGGCGGACGGGACGGACAGCTCGGCGAGGGTCCCGCCCGCGGACCGGGCGGCCGTCTCGAGCCGTCGCCGGGCGACGACCAGCCGTCGCTCGAATGCCTCGTCGGTGATGGGTCGCGGGTCGTCGGCGTCACGGGTCGGCCGGCCGACGATCGCCTGCTGGAACGAGGGGCGCGATGCGGCCGCTGCGGCGCCGAGCGCGGTCACGTCGAAGGGCACGGGCCGCCAGGCGACGATCGCCAGCCCCGCCTCGCCGAAGATCGTCTCGACCAGCGCGCGAGCCCGGCGCTCGGCGAGCCGACCGCGCGGCAGGAACAGCTGGACGACACCGGGCCGCTCGGTCGCGCGGTCGCCGGCCAGGAGCTCGAGCAGCGATCGATCCAGGGGCAACGCGACCCCGGCGCCGTCGCTCGACTCGCCGTCCGCGCCGAACGCGCCGCGATGGCCGAGCGCCGCCAGCCCGGCCAGGGCCAGCGGCAGGACCCGCTCGCGCGACCGTCCGCCGGCGTCTGCGACGAACCCGACCCCGCACGCGTCATGCTCGAACCGCGCGTCGTACAGCGGGGTCGGGCTGCGCTGCTGTCGGGACCGGGAAGGCTGGTTCACGGCTGTGCTCCGGAGAAGGGACGAGCCGGCCGCCGTCGATAGGAGTCGACGGACGGCCGGCGGAAGCATTCGTGACGTGGGTCGCGATGAGCGACCCGGGTCGTCACACCTGATAGGCGGCCTCGCCATGGACGGACAGGTCCAGGCCCATCTCCTCGACCTCCGGCTTGACCCGGATGCCGAGCAGGACGTCGACGACCTTGACGATGACGACCGTGCCGACGGCGGCGTAGAGGACGGTCGCGCCGACCGCGACGCCCTGGGTGACGAGCTGCTGCGGGTTGCCGTCGAGCAGGCCGGAATAGGCGGCCTGGACGGTGCTCGAGGCGAAGATGCCGGTCGCGATCGCCCCGAACATGCCGCCGACGCCGTGGACGGCGAAGACGTCGAGGGCGTCGTCGACGCGGGAGCGGGCTCGCAGGAGCGTGGCGCTGAAGCACAGGCCGCCGGCCACCAGGCCGATGACGAGGGCGCCGCCCGGCGTGACGTAGCCGGACGCGGGGGTGATCGCGACCAGGCCCGCGACGGCGCCGCAGGCGGCCCCGACGACGCTGACCTTGCGCGAATGCGCGTAGCTCGCGAGGACCCAGGTGATGGTCGCGGCGGCGGCGGCGATGTTGGTGACCGTGAAGGCGCTCGCGGCGAGACCGCCGGCCGTCAGCGCGGACCCCGCGTTGAAGCCGAACCAGCCGAACCACAGGAGCCCAGCGCCGAGGACGACCATCGGCACGTCGTGCGGCTCCGAGCTCTCGCCGTTCATGCGCCGGCGGCCGATCATGAGCGCGACGATGAGCGCCGAGACACCGGAGCTGATGTGGACGACGGTGCCGCCGGCGAAGTCGAGTGCACCGAGCTTGTACAGCCAGCCGTCGGTCGACCAGACCCAGTGGGCGATCGGCGAGTAGATGAGGATCGACCAGAGGATCGTGAACAGGACGAAGGAGCCGAACCGCTTGCGCTCGGCGAAGGCGCCGGTGATGAGCGCGGGTGTGATCGCCGCGAACATCAGCTGGAACATCGCGAACAACATGAACGGGATGGTCACGGCGTAGACCGCTGACGGTTCCTGGCCGACGCCGTTGAAGAAGGCGAAGTCGAGACCGCCGATCAGGCCCAGCCCGTTGACGTCAGGCCCGAAGGCGAGGGTGAACCCGACGATCACCCAGACGATGCTCACCAGCGCCAGCCCGAAGAAGCTGTGCATGGTCGTCGACAGCACGTTCTTGCGGCGGACGAGCCCGCCGTAGAACAGGGCGAGTCCCGGGAGCATGACCATGACGAGCGCCGTGGACATCAGCATCCACGCGGTGTCTCCAGTGTCCATCGTCGATCAGGACCTCCGACGCATGGCCCAGGACGGACCCGGGCATGGCAGAAGGCTAGGGAGACGGTCCGCGCGGGTCGTGCCCGCCGGAGGGCCGAGAAGGTGTCGATTCGGTGCCGCACGCAGGATCGTCGTCACGCGAGGTTGCGAGCCGGGGTCGGCTGGCCGGCGGATGGAGCCGGAGTACGATGCCGCGGTGATCGAGGACGAGATCGCCGCGAAGCACGACCTCCGGTTCGTCACGTGGACCGGCGCCGCGACCAGCGCGGCGTTCCTGCTGCTGGTCCTCGTCACGACCCAGGTCGACTCCATCCAGGCCGTCCTGCCCTTCACGGACGACCCGTACGACGCCGTCACGTGGTTCTCGGTCATCGCCATCGCGATCGTCGGTGGCGCGACGATCGTCCGGGCGATCGGCCATCGGGGCGGTCCCTACGATCCCGCCGTCGCGCGCCGGATCGCCCTCGGGGCCGCGATCGTCATCGTCATCGTCGCGATCGCGGTCGCGTCGGACATCCTGGCCGTGGTCGTCGTGGGACTGCCGCGGCGTGATCCGGCCGTTCCGATCGTGGTCGCCCTCCTGGTCCTCGCGGCGGGCAACGTGCTGCTCGGGCTCGCCGCGATCTGGGGGGCCCGCGGCACGCTCCGCCACGCGCCGCCCCGGCCCGACCCGGAGCCGGACCTGATCGACGAGGTCGGCGCGATCGTCGAGGCGGTCGGGGCGCGGGGCCTTGCCGCACGGCTCGGTGGCTGGGTCGACCGGTCACCGCTGAGCCCGCGACGGCACCGGATCGCCGTCGGGGTCGTCGGCGCTCTCGTGGCTGGTGTCGGCGCCGTGGTCTGGCACGCGTTCCGGGAGGGCGCCTGGGCGTCCCCGACCGCGGCGATGCTGTTCGGCGGCCTGATGGCCATCGGCGTGATCGGCCCGTACCTGGTGTTCCTCGAGCCGCTCCGCCTGGTGCGACCGACGCGACCGGATTGACGGTCAGCCGACCTCGAACCGATACGCGTCCACGTCGCGGACCGGCACGTAGCCGATCGCCTGGTAGATGTGGTTGGCGGTCGGGTTCGCCTGGTCGGTGAACAGGAAGCAGAACCGTCGCCCGGCGTCGAGCTCGGCCTGGCTGACCGCGGCGACGAGGGCGCTCGCGTAGCCGCGTCCGCGGAGGTCCGGCGGCGTGTAGACCGGCCCGATCCGGATGCCGTTCGGCGTCTCCCCGCCGACGCCGCACAGGGACACCGGCTCACCGTCCTCCCAGAGGTAGATGGTCCGGGCCCTGCGGGCGAGCCAGCGGTCGACGTCGGCCGCGACCTCCGCGCGATCGACCTGGCCGAACGCCTCGCGCATGAACCCTTCGGTCCAGGCAAGGACGATGTCGCGGTCGACGGGCGTCGCCATCCGAGACATCCCGGCGATCGGGCGAGGCGCGACGACCGACGTCAGCCGGTAGATCCGCTCCGACATCGCCAGCGTGGCGGTCGGCCCGCCCCGGGCGTTCCAGGTCGCCGCGAAGACGCCGACCCGCTCGGCCGGCCCGGTCACGCCCGGCAAAGTCCGATCCAGGGTGTCCTCGACGAGGGCGTCGATCGCCAACGGATCGTCGACCTCGGACAGGACCAGCCGGAACGGCGGCGTCTGGATCGCGGCAGCGACCACGGTGCCCTCGCGGTCAACGACGGCCAGGTAGGGCTCCCCGTACCGTTCCGGCGTCTCGCGCAGGCTCGAGCAGATCCCGAAGATCAGGTTGTGCTCGGCCTCGCGCGCGACGAGAAAGGGCCCGGCCGCCTCGAGGTAGGCGTCGACGTCCTGAAACCGACGGATGTCCATGCCGACCCAGCATACGGGTGGGCTTGTCACGAGGCCGTCGGTACTGACGGGATCCACCACACGCTCTGCTACGATCGAGCGACGCGGGGTTGGCATGGACGGGGGCTGATCCGGGGGCGGAGGTCTCATGGCCCGCGTCTCGATGGTCGCCGCCCTTGCCGGGGCTGTTCTTCTCGCTGCCGGTTGCAGCAGCGGCGCGCCTGCGGCGCCGTCGGCGGCGGCCGGCGCCGCGACGGATCCCTCGAGCCCGCCCGCGGTCGCGTCGATCGTGGTCCCGTCCGCCGGCCCCTCCGGCGCGGATCTGCCGGGCCTGCAACCTCACGGCGACCGTCGACGGCGTGGCGTTCCCCGCGGCGCTCGTCGCCGCGGACGACGCGGTCTGGGCACTCGGGCACACCGACGCGAAATGGTCCCGGATCGACCCGGCGACGAACGCCATCACCGACACCGTCTCGCTCGGTGGCTCCTACGCAACGGGCGGCGTGCTCGCGGACGGCAAGCTGTGGGCGCTCGACTTCACGGACCAGCAGGTCGTCGGGGTCGATCCGGCGACCCGAAAGGTCGTGGCCAAGGTCCCGGTCGGGATCGATGGCGGATGGCTGGTCGGCGACAAGGCCGCCATCTGGGCGATCGGCAACGACTCGCACGAGCTCATCCGGATCGATCCGAAGACGCGCACGGTCACGCGGTTCACCGTCGACCCGGCGTGCGGATCGACGCCGGTGGCGGGCGGCGGCTCCGTCTGGCTCGTGTCCGGTTCTGGCCACCTGTGCAAGATCGACCCGACGACCGGTCAGGTCGTCGGCGAGCTCGATGGTGTCGGCAGCCCGCACTCGATGTTCTGGGCCGCGGATCGGATCGTCATGCCGAATGACGAGGGCGGCGCGGTCGTCGTCGATCCGGCGGCCATGACTGTCGAGGCGGTCGTGCCCCCGCCGCCGGCCGGCACGTTCGACGGCGCGAAATACAGCCTGTCGTCACCGGAAACCCAGGACAGCGTGTCGATGCTGGACGCCGCCCCTGGCGTCTGGGTCCGCTACACGGGCGCGACGGTCGGCCGTCTCGACCTCAGCGGGCCGCCCGCGTGGACGGTCTACGCGGGCCTGCCGCCGAGCAACGACGGCGCACCGATGCTGGTCGCCTTCGATTCGTTCTGGGCGGCCGACGTCGACGGTGACGCCGTCATCCGGGCCGACCTGCCGACATAGTCCGCCGCCGACGCCCAGGATCTGCGGGATCAGCGAGCCGGGTGGGATTCGAACCCACGACCAAGGGATTAAAAGTCCCGTGCTCTGCCGCTGAGCTACCGGCCCGAGGTGAGGATAGCGCGGCGACCGTCGAGCGCTCAGCCTGGCGGCGTCACCGGCGTCGGCAGCGGCTCGCCGCGAACCCCGGCGATCAGGTTCGCCGCGGCCATCGCCGCCATCTTGCCGCGGGTCGCCCGGGACGCCGACGCGATGTGCGGCACGATCAGGCAGTTGTCGAGGCCGACCAGCGGATCGTCCATCGGGATCGGCTCCGGATCGGTCACGTCGAGGCCGGCCGCCCAGATGACGCCGCCACGGAGCGCGTCGGCGAGCGCGAGCTGGTCGATGACGGGCCCGCGCGACGTGTTGACGAGGACCGCAGTCGGCTTCATCGCGGCCAGCGTCCGCTCGTTGATGAGGTGCCGGGTCTCCTCGGTCAGGTTGACGTGGAGCGAGATGAAGTCGCTCTCGGCGAGCAGCTCGTCCAGGGTGACGAAGCTCGCCCCGAGCGGCTCCGTCACGTCATCGGGCAGGCGCTGGACGTCGTGATACAGGATCCGCATCCCGAACCCCTGGGCGCGTCGCGCGACGGCCTGGCCGATCCGCCCGAAGCCGACGATCCCGATGGTCGCGCCGTTGACGTCGGGGCCGAGCAGCAGCATCGGCCCCCATGTCCGCCACTGACCGGCCCGGACGTACCGATCCGCCTCCGGCAGCCGTCTGGCGGCGGCCATCAGGAGGGCCCAGGCGAGGTCCGCCGTCGTCTCGGTCAGGACGCCCGGCGTGTTGCCGACGGCGACGCCGCGCCGCGCGCAGGCCGCGACGTCGATGTTGTCGAAGCCGACCGCGTAGTTGGCGACCACCTTGAGCTGCGGTCCCGCCGCGTCCAGGAAGGCGTCGTCGACCCGGTCGGTGAGCAGGCTCAGGACGCCGTCGCGGCCGGCGATCCGGCGCAGGAGCTCGTCGCGGGGCGGCGGCAGCTCGTCCTCCCAGACGTCCGCGTCGCAGGCGGCCAGCACGGCCGACAGCCCCTCGTCGGGGATCCGGCGCGAGACGAAGACGCGCGGCCGGTCGGTCGGACCGCTCACACCCGGGCCGCCACGAGCGGCTCGACGAGCGTCCGGATCCGGCCCAGGGCCTCGTTCAGGTTGGCCTGCGAGTTCGCGTAGCTGATCCGGATGTGGTTGTCGCCGAGCCCGCCGAACGCCGAGCCCGGGAGGACGCAGACGCCCGCCTCGTGGAGCAGCCGCTCGGCCAGGTCGGCGCCGGTGATGCCGATCCCGGAGATGTCCGGGAAGACGTAGAAGGCGCCGGTCGGCCGGCGGCACTCGATGCCCGGGATCGCGTTGAGCCCGTCGACGATGAGGTCGCGGCGCGCCTTGAACTCGACCACCATCGCGTCGACGGCGTCCTGCGGCCCCACGAGCGCCTCGACCGCACCGACCTGGGCGAAGGTCGCGACGCCGCTGATGGTGTTGATGATCAGCTGGCTGTAGGTCGCCACGAGCGACTCCGGGACGATCGCGTAGCCCATCCGCCAGCCGGTCATCGCGAAGGTCTTGGAGAACCCGTCGAGCACGATCGTCCGCTCGGCCATGCCCGGCAGCGAGGCGATCGAGACGTGCTCGGCGCCGTCGTACAGGATCCGGCCGTAGATCTCGTCCGCCAGCACCCACAGGTCGTGCTCGATGGCCAGCGCGGCGATCCGCTCGATGTCGTCGCGGGTCAGGACCCCGCCGGTCGGGTTGGCCGGCGAGTTGATCACGAGGACCCGGGTCCGCGGCGTGATGAGCGACGCCAGCTCGTCGACGTCGAGGCGGAAGTCGTTTTCCATCCGGATCGGGATCGGCACCGGCGTCGCGCCGACGAACCGGGTCAGCGATTCGTAGATCGGATAGCCCGGATCCGGGACGAGGACCTCGTCACCCGGGTCGACCAGGCCGAGGATCGCGTACAGCATCACGCCCTTGCCGCCGACCGTGACGAACACCTGGTACGGCTCGACCGGGAAGCCCTTGCGGGCCGAGGCGTCGGCGGCGATCGCCTCGCGCAGGGCCGGGATCCCGGCGAACGGCGGATAGTGCGTCGCGCCGGCATCGAGCGCCTGCTTGGCCGCCTCGCGCACGTTGGCGGGCGTGTCGAAGTCCGGCTCGCCGATCTGGAGATGGACGATCGACCGGCCCTGTGCCTCCAGCGCGCGAGCGCGCGCCGAGACTTCGAAGGCACTCTCCGTGCCGATGGTGCCCATCCGGGCTGCGAGACGCATCGAGACCTCCGAACTCACGGCAGCATCTGACGGAGGGCGAACCAGACGTTCGCCGGGCGCTCCGCGAGTCGCCGCATGTACCACGGATACCAGAATTCACCGTAGGCGATGAGCGCCTGGACGCGGTAGCCCGCTTTCGCCAGACGGAACTGCTGATCGGTCCGGATGCCGTAGAGCATCTGGACCTCGAACGCGGAGCGCTCGATGCCGGCCGGCCCGACCTGCTCGGCGATCTGCTCGATGAGCGCCACGTCGTGCGTCCCGAGCCCCAGCCGGATCGGCCGTCCGCGGCCGTCCAGGAGGAACCGGACCGCGAGCCCGACGTAGTTGGCATCGACGCCGCGGCGGTCGGTGTAGGCGATCGCGGCCTTCTCGTCGTAGGCGCCCTTGACCAGACGGATCGCCGGGTCCAGCGGCCGGAGCCGCTCGATGTCGGCCGCCGTGCGGCGCAGGTACGCCTGGAGGCAGATCCCGGTGCGCGGCTGGACCGCGCGCAGCCGCTCGTACAGCGCGATGGTCGACTCGGCGTACGCGCTGCCCTCCATGTCGATCCAGAGGTACGAGCCGGCCGCGGCGGCATGCTCGGCGATCCGGACGAGGTGGGCCAGGCAGACGTCGGCGTCGTGGTCGAGCCCGAGCTGGGTGGGCTTGACCGAGATCTCGCCGGTGATCCCGGCGGCCACGATCTTGTCGATCGCCTCGAGGTAGTGGGCGGCGACCTCCTCGGCCGCGGCCAGATCCTCGAGGTTCTCCCCGAGCCGCGTGTAGAGCGTTCCGATGCCGGCCGCCTGGAGCGGCAGCGCGGCCGCCAGGGCATCCTCGAGGGTCTCGCCCGGCATGAACCGGCGCACCGCCCGGCGCATGAACGGCAGCCGTGGGAGACGCTCTTTCAGCCAGCGGTTGCGAGCGGCCCACAGGAACACGCGGCGCATCGGGACCTCCGAGGATGGGCCCGGTCGGGCCTCCCCGGATGATAGGCGACCATAGGGCTAGAATCGCGGCGATGACCCGCTACTACGATCTCGATGAGGCCGATCGCGCGGTCCCGGAGCTGACCGGGATCGTCCGCGTCCTCGGCGAGCAGCGCGCCGAGCTGGTCCGCCTCCGGGACGAGGTCCTGGCTCGCGGCGGTGGCGGCGGGGACGGCGCCCCGACGGCGCTGGCCGAACGATCCGAGCGGCCGACGGAGGCGCCGATCGCCGACGACCTCCGCCTGACCCGGCTCCGGATGCAGGGCCTCATCGACCAGATGGCGGCCGGGGTCGCCCGGATCGATGCGCTGGGCCTGACGCTGCGCGACATCGAGCACGGGCTCGTCGACATCCCGGCGCTCGTCTCGGGCCGCCAGGTCTGGCTGTGCTGGCAGCTCGGGGAGACCTCGATCGGCTGGTGGCACGGGCTCGACACCGGGTTCTCGGGACGGCGCCCGCTGGCGGAGCTCGAGTGACGGAGCGCTCCGTCGTCGTCGGGCGCGACGGCCGGGCCAAGGCGTACCGGCCACTGCCGGAGGCACAACGAGCGGCCGCGCTGGCAGCGGGCCTGGCGTCCTACGAACGGGGCGACTTCTTCGAGGCGCACGAGGAGCTGGAGCCGGCCTGGATGGCCAGCCCGGACCTCGCCGAGCGTGCCCTCCTCCAGGGCCTGATCAAGGTCGCCGCGGCCTACGTCCACGATGTCCGGGGCAACCCGCCCGGGATCACCCGGAACCTGGAAGGCGCCCGCGCCCTGCTGGTCGAGGCCCGGTCGACCGGACCCGCCGGGAACCCGGCCGGCATCGACGTCGACGCCCTGATCGCGGCGATCGACCTCCGGCTGGCCGACCTCGCCGATCACCCCGATGGCCCGACCCTGGGTCCGCCCGAGCTGCGAAGGAGCCTCCCGTGAACCAGCCGCCGCCGATCCCGACCGTCGACGTCACCGAGGCCGAGCGGCGCCTCCGCGAGGATCCGGACCGGCCGATCCTCCTGGACGTCCGCGAAGCGGGTGAGTTCGCCGAGGTCCGGGCGCCCGGTGCCGTGCTCGTCCCGACGTCCTCGTTCATGACCCGCGTCGGCGAGCTGCCGGCCGACCGGCCGCTGCTCGTGGTGTGCCATGTCGGCGGCCGGTCCGCGGCCGTCACGGGCTATCTGCTCCGCGCCGGTCGCACGGATGTGGTCAACGTCGCGGGCGGGATGGAGGCGTGGGAGCGAGCCGGGCTGCCGGTCCGCCGCGGTCCGCTCGAGCCAGGCGAGGGCGACCTCCCGGGCTGACGCGAGACCTCGTCGGCCCTCGCGGCCGCCGACCTCAGCGGCCGCGCGGGCCGCGCCGCCGACGCCTCAGCGGCCGCGCGGGCCGCGGTGGAAGATGCGCCCGATGAGCGCCCGGGTCTGGGCCTTGTGGGCGAACGCGACGCCGATGAGGATCAGCAGGATGAAGTCGACCGTGCCGACCCCGGCCGCGTTGAGATAGCCGAGCTGCTGGCCGATCTCGCCCTCGATCTTCATGCCGGGCACGGTCGCCCCGACCAGGCCGAGCTGGAAGAACGGGCTGAGCGGTGATGTGTTGGCCCGCACGCTGGTCGCGACCACGCTGCCTCCGGCGGGCACGGTCGGTGCGGCGCTCGCGGGCGGGGCGGATGCGCTGGCCGCGGGCGCGGATCCACTCGCAGCCGGCGCGACGGTGGCGGCCGGCGCGGCCTGAGCCGGGCCTGTGACACCGCCGACGATGACCGCGTCGGGACCGGTGATGACCGGGGCGCCGCCCTCGAGCGGGGCCGGCAGGTCGCTCGCCGCCAGGTGCTTCCATTCGGGCAGGTCACCTGCAGTCGTCGGGACCGCCCAGTAGAGCTCGCTCCGGGGACCGCCCCCGTCGTTGCCGCCGGCCAGGTAGATCGCGCCGTTGGCGGTCCAGCCGGACGCGTTCGTGCGGGGTGCCGGCAGGTTGGCCGAGGCGTTGACGTCCCAGCGGATGAGCTTGCCGACGTCGGGGTTGGCGGGCAGACCTTCGGCGGCCGCCTGGCCGAATGCCCCGCGCTGGATCGTGGCAGTCGGGCCGTTGGCGTCACTGCCGCCGTACAGCCACAGGTAGTCGCCCACCAGCGCGGCGGTCGCATCGGCCTGTGGCGTGTTGAGCGACTGCTCCTGCGACCACGCCCCGAGCGCGCCCTGGGAGTTGAGGAGCGTCTTGAAGGTCGTGGCGACCGGCCCGTCGGCGTTCCGGCCGCCGACGAGCAGCAGGCCATCCGGGGTGATCGCGGCCGCGGCACCGCTGCGGGCGTCCGGCAGCGCCAGCGCATCCACGGTGCTCCACTCGCCGAGTGCGCCGGTCTGGCTGTCCGGGCTGAGGCTGAAGACGGTCTTGGTCGGAGCGCCCGAGGCATCGCGCCCACCGATCACGTAGATGCTGCCGGCGACGAAGACCACGCTCGCGTCGGCCCGCGGCTCGGGCAGCGACGGACCCTTCGCCCACTTGTCGAAGTTGCCGGTCTGGACGGTCTCCGCGACGAACAGGTCCGACTTCGCGGTCTGCCCGTCCGATCCGCCGATATAGAAGATCTGGGTCCCGACCTGGATGGCCGAGCCGTCGGTGCGCGGCTCCGGGAGGTTCAGCTCGGGCGGGGAGGCCTGCCACGGCACGAGGGCGCCCGACCGGCGCCGGGCAGGGCAGCGTCTCGTTCGACGGCGGGCACAGGTTGATCGGCGACCAGACGAGGACGCCCAGGTCGACCGTGCGCCCGACGGTCAGGTAGTACGCACGATCGGGCAGGTAGCCGAGGATGAAGATGATGAAGATCAGCCAGACGAACGCCTTGACCGAGGCCCAGCCCCAGCCGTCGGCGTCGAGCAGCCCGAACACGGCCCGCCGTCGCGGCACCGCGGTTCCCGGTCCGAGCGCCTGCTGCGCCATCGTCCTCCATCCTCACCCGCCGGCCGAGCTGGCCGGCGGCGACATCACTTGACCGTGAGCGTCCCCGTCATCGAGTCGGGTGCACCGTGCACAGGAACGGATAGCGTCCCGGCGGCGAGCGCCGGCACCTGGTAGGGCTGGGTGGCGACGCCGTTGAACGTCGCGCCGGTGAACTTGACCGCACCGGTCGAGTCCTTGATCTCGATGTTGTGCGGCGTGCTCGGCGTCCTGGTTGTCGAAGTCGATCACGAAGGGCTTGTCCGCCGGCGCCGTCACGTCCGGCGTCGTGAACGCGATGCCGGACGCGGTGACGTCGACCTTGGGCGCGTTCGGATCGACCGACGGCCGCGGCGCCGAGCCCGACGGCGCGCCCGACGGTGCCCCGGACGGCGCGTGAACTCGTCCGACCAGCAGGCCGGGAACGGCGTCGCGCCGGGTGCCGGCTTGTAGTTGACGTCGACCCACCCGTTGAACGTCCGGACCTCGTTGGTGATCGGGATCGCGCTTCGGCTCGCCGAGCGACGGGATCCCGGATCGTGTAGGTCTCGTTGCTGGGGGCGCGGATGAACGAGATCAGGTCGTCGATCTGGATGTAGTTGAGCGGTCCGGGCGGATGGCCCTCGTTGGACCAGACCGGCATGACCGAGTTGACGTTGCCGCAGGCATACCGCCCGCCGGCGACCATCATGTTGTTCAGGTAGTCGACCGACAGGTGCGCGTACAGCTTGTCCTGGCGGTTGAGCGCCGGCCCGATCCCGCCCTCGCCGTTGGCGCCGTGGCACCGCGCGCAGTTGGCCTCGTACAGGTTGTAGCCGCGCTCGACCGAGGTGACCTGCTGGGAGTTGGCCTCCGCGTCGAGCCGCGGCTCACGGATGCCGAGGGGCGCGAGCTCGTAGAACCAGTAGACCGTGATGAACAGGATCACGACGACGACCGTCAGGAAGCCGACCCAGCGGGCGTTCGAGGACTGGCGGACGACCTGGGCCGCCCGCTCCGGGCTCAGCTCGACGCTGCGGGTGGCCGGGGGCGACGAGAACCGCTCGACGGGCGCCGGCTCGGCCGGCGGCCGGGGGACGGGCAGCCGCTGCTCGGGCTCCCCTTCGGGCGTATCGGTCATCGGTCCCCTCGGCGGGCGGGACGGCACGATCCGGTCATCAGATGCAGCCCGTCGGCGTGCGCGGCGGGATGAGGCCCGGCTGGCCGAGGGCGACCGGGAGCGGGCCGAGCGTGATCTTGCCGGTGTTGATGGTCAGGGCGCCGGCCGAGTCGACCGTGATCGAGAAGCGGTCCATGCTCCGCGGCGCGGGCCCGAACTGGGCGCCATCGGCCTTGGTCCCGAGCCGGTCGTAGCGCGAGCCGTGGCACGGGCACTCGAACCAGAAGTTCTTGAGGCACGGGTTCGGCTTGCAGCCGAGGTGCGGGCAGCGCTGGTAGAGCGCGCGGACGTTGAGCGCCTCGCCGTTGCCGGTCGTGTCCTCGCCGGCGACGAACCGCTGCTGTCCGGGGTCGTACAGGATGACGAAGGCCCGTGCCTCCGGGTAGTACGCCGGGAAGCCTTCCTCGATCGGCAGGGTCGAGTTCTGGAGCTTGATCGTGTCCAGGTCGCCGATCGGGATCGGCGCCCCGAAGCCACCCTTCAGGTTCGGCCAGGCGAAGCCCAGCGTGCCGGCGGTGACCTCGAGCAGCCACAGCCCGATGCCGGTCCCGATGGCGGTCCGCATCAGCTGTCGGCGTGACAGCCCCTGGACCTGCGCCTTGCGCAGCGACTTGATCGCCTCCTTGGTCAGGGCGGCGGGCTTGTCGACGAGTTCGACGTGGTAGTTGCTCATATCCGGGTCCTTCGAGGGGTCGTCATAGTGCGAAGTGAAGGCCGGGGCTGGTCACGTACGGGATGACGAACGTGTAGCCGGGGCCGCGGAAGAAGATGCCGACGAACGTGACGATCAGTCCGAGGCAGCAGAACATCGTGAACAGCATGACCGCCGTCTTCCTCTCCGATGGACGGACGGCCAGGATGTTCTCGCGATCGATGTAGGGGATCAGCGCCGCCCCGACCAGCACGAAGGTCGGGACGAGGACGCCGGCGACGGTCGGGTGGAAGTAGGCCAGCAGCTCCTGCAGGCCGAGGAAGTACCACGGTGCCTTGGCCACGGCCGGGGTGACGTTGCCGTTGGCCAGCTCCTCGAGGGGAGCGTTGATGAACAGGCCCATCATCAGCAGGAAGATGCTCATGACGCCGGCGGCCAGGAACTCGATCGTCAGCAGGTGCGGCCAGGTCATGACCGTGTCGTCGGGTTCCTTCTGGACGCGGACGACGGCATCCTGCTTGACCAGCGCCAGCAGCCGGTAGGGCCGCGCCGACATCGGCACGCGCTGCTTGTCGATCTCCGTCCGGCGCGCCGGGTCGACCGGCAGGACGACCCGCTTCTCCGTCTCGGGCGGGTTCTTCACGTCACTCATCAGAGCGGCCCACTGATCCCACCGTCCTTGCGGATCCGCCAGAAGTGGACGGCCAGGAAGATCGCCGCGATGAGGGGCAGGAAGATGACGTGGCCCACGTAGAAGCGCAGCAACGTGTTCTGCGCCACCTCCAGGCCACCCAGCAGGATCAGCTTGGTCGGCGTGTTGAACAGCGGCGCGTAGCCGCCCATGTTCGTGCCGATCGTGATCGCCCAGTAGGCGATCTGGTCCCACGGCAGCAGGTAGCCGGTGAAGCTGAGCATGATCGTGAGGAACAGCAGCACGACCCCGACCACCCAGTTGAACTCGCGGGGTGGCTTGTAGGCGCCGTGGTAGAAGACCCGCATCATGTGCAGGAAGACGAAGAACACCATCAGGTGGGCGGCCCACCGGTGCACGTTCCGGGTCAAGAGGCCGAACGTGACCTGGCTCTGGATCTCCAGGATGTTGGTGTACGCCTGGGTCGCCGAGGGCACGTAGAAGAACATCAGGTAGACGCCGGTCACGGTCAGCACGAGGAACAGGAAGAAGCTCAGGCCGCCGAGGCAGAACGTGTAGGCGAACTTGACCGCGTGCTGGCGGACCCGGACCGGGTGGATGTGCAGGAAGACGTTGTTCATGACCGCGTACGCGCGCGACCGCTCGTCGCGCGGGTAGGGCTGGCGGAAGAGCGAGCGCCACACGGCGCTTCGGCGGATGCTCTGGTCCACCCGCTCGAGGAAACTCACCGGGGTCCTCCTGCCACGCCGGGCGTCCCGGCCAGCTGCGCGTCACGGTAGGACTCCTTGTAGAGCCGACCGTCGGTCGAGATCTCCTGCAGCTCGAACCGCTCCATCGTAATGGCGTCGAAGGGGCAACGCTTGACGCACAAGGCGCAGCGGATGCAGCGCTCCTCGTCGAGGATCATCGCGCCGCCGTTGTCCCAGCCGTACGCCTCCTCGAGCTCCGGGAGCAGGCCCTCCGACTTGAGCTGGTTGATGTCGACCATGTGGATGACGCCCTCCGGGCAGACATCCGCACAGGCCCCGCACAGGACGCAGCGGAACGGGTCGAACCAGATGTTGAAGTTGCACATCAGGCAGCGGGTCGACTCGGCGACCGCCCCGTTGGCGTCGTAGCCGAGCTCGACCGGGGTGTTGAAGTTGACGACCGGCTCGGTCGAGGGCATCCGCGCGGTGAGCGGCACCATCGGGATGTGCTGGCGCGGCAGGACGTCGTAGAACTCCGGCATGTCGTGCCGCCACGAGCTGGTGATCTTGACGTTGGCGGCGACGGTCACGTCCGTCCGGCCGGACAGGTAGCGGTCGATCGCGTAGGCGCACTTCTTGCCGTGGCCGGCGGCCTCGATCAGGGTCGTGGGACCGGTCACGAAGTCGCCGCAGGCGAAGACGCCCCGGACGTTGGAGGCGTAGGTCGCCGGGTCGACCTTGACCCGGCCGCGGTTGATCTCGAACTTGGCCTCGACCGGCAGGAAGGTCAGGTCGGCCGCCTGCGACACGGCGGGGATGACGGTCTGGGCCGGGATGACGAACTCGGAGCCCTCGATCGGGACCGGCGACCGCCGGCCGGAGGCGTCCGGCTCGCCGAGGCGGTTGCGGATGAACTTGACGCCCGCGACCTTGCCCTTCTTGCCGATGATCTCGATCGGGCTGGCCAGGAACTCCAGGCGGACGCCCTCGCGCTCGGTCTCGCCCAGCTCCTCCTCGTCGACGACGAGCTCGGACCGGGTTCGCCGGTAGACGATCGAGACGTGGTCCGAGCCGTGACGGAGGCTCGTGCGCGAGCAGTCCATCGCGGTGTAGCCACCGCCGATGACGACCACGTCCTGGCCGACGTCGAGCGGCTGGCCGAGGTTGGCCTTCTTCATGAAGTCGACGCCGTACTGCACGCCCTCGAGGTCGGCACCGGGGATGTCCAGGGCCACCGCGTCCATCGCGCCGCCGGTGATCGCGATCGAGTCGTAGTCGCGCTGCAGCTCGTCGAAGGTGATGTCGACCCCGATCGTCGTGTCGTAGACGAACCGGACGCCGAGCCGTTCGATCAGACGGACGTCCATCTCGATCGCCTCGCGCGGCAGGCGGAAGGCCGGGACGCCGATGAGCATCGTGCCGCCGGCGTACGGGAGGCTGTCGAAGACGGTGACCTGGTAGCCCTTCGTCGCGAGCTCGCGCGCGACGGACAGCCCGGCCGGGCCGGCCCCGACGACCGCGACCCGCTCCTCGCGCGGCGTGATCTGGGGCATGACGTCCGGGATGCCCGAGGCCTCGTGCCACTCGACCAGGAACCGCTTCATCGCGCGGATCGCGAGCGGCCGGTCGATGTCGCCGCGCCGGCAGGCCCGCTCGCAGGGCGCGGAGCACACGTACGAGCACATCGCGGCGACCGGGTTCGGGTCGCGCGACAGGATGTAGCCCTCCTCGAACCGGCCTTCGGCGGCGAGGTTGAGGTAGCCGCGGCAGTTCGTCCCGACCGGACACGCTTCCTGGCACTCGATGTTGCACTGGAGCCAGGAGGCGTCGACGGGCTGGACGAGGAATTCCTGGGGCTGCTCGATCACCAAGCGGGGCGTGCCTTTCCCTGTCGGAAGGACTCGGGCGCGAACGGAGGATCGGCCGACTCGCCGACGTCCCGAATCTACCATCCACCCCCCTGAGCGTGCACGGCCGGAGGGTCGTGACGAGGCCGCGGCGGGCCTCGCCGAAGTTGACGGCTCTCAGACTCGCAGCTACGCTGGCCCGGCGATGGTCTCGCGAACCCAAAGGAGCTCCAGCCTCGGGATGCGGACGGCGTGACAGCGAGCGAGTTCAGCTTCCTGGCGCTCGGCCTCGTCCTCGGCCTCGTCACCGGTGCAGCCCTCGTCGAGTTCATCCGTGCTCGACCGCCCGCGCCGCGTGAGGTGAAGCTGACCGTCGCGCACGACGCGATCCCCCGCCGGGCGACGACCCTGGCCGACGATGCCTTCGTCGCGGTCGGCCCGGAACCGGCCCGCGGCGGGCCTGCCGACCGGCGTCTGATCGGCGGTTCGATGCCCGCCGGCGGCTCCGAACGTCGAACGACCGTTCGCTTCAGCGAGGCGGCCGCACCAGCCGGTCAGGGCGCGCCCGGGACGACGGCCGGCGGGCCCTCGATGGCGGGCGCGATCCCCATCGCACGACCGTCCGATCCGCCCGTCCCCGGCGAGATCATGGAGCCGGTCTTTCCGCTCACCGGGCCTGAGCCGGCCAGGACGGAACCGGGTCGGATGGTGGGCATCCCGATCTCGTCCGGCGAGGAGGCGACCACCGGCCGGACCGGCTCGGAGCGGCCATGACGGCAGCCCAGGATCCGGCGCCCGCCGCCCCCGAGCGATGCGCCGAGGAACGGCGCCGTGCCGACGAACGATGCGAGCTGGCCACCCGCGCCCGCGCCCAGGCCGATGCCGCGGTGGCCGCCCTCCGATCCGCGCAGCGCGCCTACGACGAGCACGAGTCGGCGGCCGTCACGGCGTCCTGGCGAGCCGATCCGCGGGCGATCCACGAGGCGAAGGACACGGCCCAGGCGGCCTTCCGTGCGGCGGTCGGCGCCTCGACCGATTCCGATGCCCTCGAGACCGCGGCGCGCGACTGGCTGAACGAGATCAACCGGATCAACATCGAGGCCCGCGACGCGAGCGCGAAGGCGGCCGCCGAGCACGCCGCGGCGGCGGCCATCGGCGCGACCCTCGAGCGCCTCAGCCTCGAGGCCGACTCGGCCCGGATCGGCGCCGAGAACGCGGACGCAGCATGCCTGGCGGCACGGTCGGCGGTCGCCGAGTGCGACGAGCGAGCCGCCACGGCCGCGCCGGAGACGCCAGTGGCAGCGGCGGCCGTGACAGCCGCCGCGACACCCGAACCCCCGTTGACCCGGCTCGACGAGGACGAATCGCTCGGGCTCGCGCTCCAGGCCGGGACGGCGCCGTGCATCTTCCGGCTCCTGCGCGGTGACCGCCACGCGATGACCACGCTCGTCGCGAGCCTCGCCGGCGACGATCCCGACGCCCGCCGGCACTGGCAGCTCCTGATGACCTCGCTGGTCGAGGCGATCATCGCCGACGCCATCGAGGCGGCCGCCCTGGAGTTCCCCATCGATCATCCGTTCTGGGGACCGTTCACGAAGGCCCAGGCACGCGACGTCAGCCAGGCCCTGTCGTCGCTCGGCTATCGCTTCGATGGGCTCGGCGGCTGGACGGACGAGCGCTTCCCGTCGCAGCGCGACCTGTCGCTTGCCCTGGGCTACGCGGGTCTCGACCCGATGCGGATCCGCCACTGGCCGACCGCGGACGAGACCGTCGACCTGTACCGCGAGGTGACGGTCGCGGCCGACGAGTACCTGGCCGGCGTGGCCGGCGACCTGACCCTGGCCGAGATGGTGACGATGCTGGGGCGCCGGGCCGATGGCCTGGCCGAGGTCTGGAACCAGTGGGGCCGCATCCGCCCGCTGCTGCTCGAGGAGGGCTGACCGGCCGGTCGCCGCGCGACGTCAGCCCGGGCCTTCGTCCTCATCGTCATCGATGACCACCACCCGCAGGCCCTCGGCCGCGGTCGTGCCCATCGGCTCACCCTCTTCCGCCGCCCAGGTCCGGATCCGTGTCTCGAGGCCCTCGACGTCGTGGATCTGGCTGGCGTGGGCGCGCAGGGCGTCGATCTTGCGTCCGATCGTCCCGGCCACGTCGACCCAGGTGTCCGGCCGGTCCGACCAGAAGAGGTAGACGCGCCGGACGCGATGCGCGGCCAGCCCGTCGCGCGCCAGCCACGGGAAGGCCATCGGGTTGCGGGCGGCCGGGTAGACGGCGTCGACCGCGGCGATGCCGGCCGCGCGATGGTCGGTGTGATTGATGCCGCCGCCGCGATAGAAGACCGTCTCGGGATCGGTGGCGAAGACGGCGTCCGGGCGGAACGTCCGGATCTCGCGGACGAGCTGCTCGCGCAGTGCCAGGTCGTTGACCAGCGCGCCATCGGGCTGGTGGAGGTAGCTCACGCCGGCGTAGCCGATGATCGCGGCGGCCGCGGTCTGCTCGGTCTCACGGAGGGCGGCCAGGGCGAGCGGGTCGGCGGTCGGGTCCTCGCCACCCTGGTCGCCGCTCGTGCAGCACACCAGCCAGCCCTCGGCTCCCTCGTCGATCCAGCGGGCGGCCGTCCCCGCCGGGCCGAAGTCGGCATCGTCGGGGTGGGCCACGATGACCATGAACCGGGCGGGCCGCCAGGCGTGGTGCTCGCGCGGCGCGGCGTCCGTCATCGAGCCCCGGACAACGTCACCCGATGTGCGCAGATCCGTTGCGCGAGGTCAACACCGGCAGTACCCTTCCGGTCGAGGCTTCGCCCGTATCCCCCCACGGGCGAAGCTTCGTGCCACGCTGGCGTCACGAGGCGTGGGCCGCCTGGAGCTCGTCGAGCACCGCCAGCACGTCGGCGGCATGACCCTCGGGCTTCACCTTCGGCCAGACGCGCGCGATGCGACCCTCCGGATCGACCAGGAACGTCCGCCGCGCCGTGCCCCAGTAGGTCTTGCCGTAGTTCTGCTTCTCGACCCACGAGCCGTATGCCTCGGCGACGGCGTGGTCGACGTCGGCGAGCAGGGTGAACGGCAGGTCGAACTTCTCGCGGAAGGCGCGCTTGGATGCGCTCCCCTGCGGGCTGACACCCCACACGTCCGCGCCGCGCTCATGGATGGTCGCGTTGCTGTCGCGGAACTCGCACGCCTCGACGGTGCAGCCGGGCGTGTCGTCCTTGGGGTAGAAGTAGAGGATCGTCCAGCGGCCACGCTGGTCGGCCAGCCGGTGGACCGTGCCGGTCTCGTCCGGGAGAGCGACCTCCGGAGCGACGTCGCCGACCTCTGGCATGCTCATGGTCAGAGGGTAGCAGGCGACTCGATCACGAGCAGGAGCCCGCGCCGGACGGCGACGGTCGCGCCGCGGCGGCCGATGACGTTCGACACGCCACGCGTGGAACCGAGCGCGAGCGGCTCGTCGGACAACGGGAAGGCGAGACCGTCGGTGGTGACGCCCTCGACGTCGCCGCCCTGCGGCAGCAGCGACACGGTGTCGCCCGGCGCCCCGCCGAGAGCGGCCCGGACGACGCCCGCGGGCGCGCCCGTCGCGCGCAGGAGCGAGATCCGCGACCGGGCCTCGAGGATGACCGCCGGCCGGCCGGCGAGCTCGGCGAGCGCCAGCAGGCCGACATTGGCCAGCGCGTGATCGACCCGCGGGCCACCCAGGGCGCCGACGATGACGAGGCGATCCGCACCCCGGGCCAGGGCGGCGCGGACGGCGAGCTCGGTGTCGGTCTCGTCCTTGTCCGGGCGGGAGAGCTCGATCGGCACCCCCGTCGCGGCCAGCGCGGTCAGGCCGGCCTCACCGAGCGAGTCGCCGTCACCCACCCACAGGTCGATGACCACGCCGAGATCGTCCGCATGCCGCGCCCCGCCGTCGGCGGCGATGACCAGGTCGATCCCGTCGGCCCAGTCCGGCCAGGCCGTGTCGAGTCGAGCGCGCGTGGGGGCGTCGCCATCGGCCAGGATCAGGGCGACCATCGGGGCCATGCTACGCGGTGCGCGCGGCCGGCACGTCCCGGTCGCCCGTGTCGGTCCGGCCCGGCCGGTCCGATGCTAGACTCCGGCCCGTGCCCGAAACGACCGTCCACCCCTCGATCCAGCGCGTCCTGGACGCCGCCGCCCGGAAGGGCGTGACGCTCGAGGTCGTGACCTTCGACGAGTCGACCCACACCGCGGTCGAGGCCGCGACGGCCCTGGGCGTCGAGCTCGCGCAGATCGTCAAGTCGCTGGTCTTCGTGGTGCCGGGCGAGACCGGTCCGGAGCCGCTCATCTGCCTCGTCGCCGGGCACAACCGGGTGGACCTCGCGCGTCTTGCCGCGGTGACCGGGGCGAACGATCTCCGGCGCGCGTCCGCGCGGGAAGCACACGACCTGACCGGGTTCGCCATCGGCGGCATCCCGCCCATCGGTCATCTCCGGCCGGTCCGCGTGATCATGGATCCGGACCTCGGCCGCTACACCGTCGTGTGGGCCGCGGCCGGCCTCTCGACGGCCGTCTTCGGCGTCCCCCCGGCGACGTTGCGGATCCTGTCCAACGCCACGGTGGCGCCGATCGCGGAAGACCGCCCTGACGTCGATCGCGAGGCCGACGTGGCGGTGGCGACCGGCGCCTGATCCGGGCACGGCGGCCGTGAGCGACGAGCCGCGCAACGCGACGGTCACCTATCCGGGCGGGCTGCGAGCGCGGTGGCGCTGGGGTGGCAGCGGCTCCGGGCCGGCGGTCTTCGCCCTGACCGAGGCCGGCGGCTCGCTCATCGACCTGGGTCCCACGGTCTCGTCCGATCCCGATGCCCTGTGCCGGGCGGAGCTCCGGATCGAGGGACCGCGCGGCGCCTGGACGGTCCGGTTCGCGTCGCTCATCCACGACGATCCGCGTGCGCTGCACTGGGACAGCGCCGGGCTCCTGGTCGTCGCGTACGGCTTCCACACGTACGGCCTCGAGACCGCGACCGGCGAGGCCCGCTGGGACCACCGGTCCGCGAGCCCGATCGTCGCGCTGCTGGCGTCGCCGCGGCTGGCGCACGTCCTGGTCCAGTCCGAGGTCGAGACGTTCGCGATCGAACCGGACGGGACCGTGGCCTGGCGGCTGGCCCACTCCGAGGTCGTCGTCGGTGCCGACCTGGTCGGCGGCAGGCTGGTCCTGACCGGCTTCGGCGGCCAGGTCACCGCCCTCGATCCGACGACCGGACGGACCGCCGGCTGACCGTCCGGCGGCGCGGCCTGTGGACGGGCTGTGGATAACCTCCGCGGTCGCGGCCGCAAACGGTGGACGAGGCGGATTGACGCGACCGGACCCCGCCCCTACCGTCAGGACCAGCCCGGAGAGGCCGAGCGTCACTAACGGCTGAGATCGCCTCAAGGCCCACGTGTCGTGGAGGTTTCTTCGGGCCTTTTCGTGTCCGGCGCGTATCATCGCCGCCGTGTCTCCCCTCGTCCCCGTCCTGGCGGGCATCGCCGCGCTCGTCGCCGGCGTCCTCGTCCTCCGGACCTACGGTCCGAGATACCGCGTCGGACGGCTGCTCGCCTCCACGCCCCAGGTCGGCGTCGCCGAGGCGGTGGCCATGGCGGCGGGGCCGGCACGCTACGTCCGGATCAGCGGCCGGATCGATGCCGAGGACGAGTTCGAGGACGACGCCCACCGGCCGCTCGTCTTTCGCCGGACGCGCCTCCAGGTCCGCCGGGACGATCGCTGGGTCGACTTCGAGGACGACCGCCGGCGCGTCCCGTTCGAGGTCCGCGACGGCCTGGACGGGATCGCCGTCGACGATGCCGCCCTCGATGTCGGGCTCGTCGTGGTGCCGCGCGAATCGGTCGGCACCGCCGCCGACGTCGCCGACCGCGTCCCGGCCGGGACTGCGTCCACCGCCCCGGTCCGGCTGTGGGTCGAGCAGGTCTCCTCGGTCGAGCATGCCATCGTCATCGGCGTGCCGGGACTCGACGAGGCGGGCGCGCCGCGGATCTCGGCGGGGCTTGGCCGGCCGCTCATCCTGACCACCCTGGAGCCGGACGAGGCGATCCGGGTCCTGGCCGAGGGCGAACGGCGGCGGCCGCTCGTCGCGCTGGTCTGCCTCGGCGGCGGCCTCGGACTGATCGCGGTCGGGCTCGTCCTGGCCGTGATCGGCGCCGTGTCGTGAGGGCCGCGCGTCGGCTCATCGCCGCCCTGGCCGGTGCGGGCGCGGTCTGGCTCCTGACCGCTCTGACCGTCCTGGCCGCGTCGCCCAGCCCGGACCCGGCGGGCGGCGATCCACGGAGCGCGGGGCAGGGACCCGGCCTGGTCGGCGATCCCGGGTTCGCCGTGCTGGCGGTCGTCGCGATCGGGCTTCTGTCGCTGCTGGCGACCGTCGTGTACGTCCGGCTGACCGCTCGACGCGCCGGCTAGGCCGGGGGACGCTCGAGGACCATCGTCCTATTGGCAAGAACTGTGAGATTGCTAGGCTCGTGCCACCAACTTCACATTTCCTCTGATGAGATCGTGCCGACCTCCCTGCCGCCCAGACCAACCGATGCCACGCTGTCGGTCACCAAGGCCGCTCGGCTGCTTGGCGTCCATCCGAACACGGTCCGGGCCTGGAGTGACGCCGGCCGGCTGCGCTACTACCGGATCAACCCGCGCGGCGACCGACGCTACCGGCTGAGCGATCTCCAGCGCTTCCTCGCAGCGGCCGAGACCGGCGCGGTCGACGGCATCCCCTCGCCGGCGACCGGCGCGTGGGGCGGCCGGCGGACGATCGATCCCGCGGCCGCCGCCCGGTTCGCCAGCGGCCGGCGGGGCGAGGCGCTGCCGGCGCCGGCGGACCCGCTCGACGCCGAGCGGCACCAGCTCGACCTGACGATCCTGGCGACGGTCGCCCGCTCGATCAACGCGTCCGACGACCCGGACGAGGCCCTCGACGCGGTGGTCCGGGCCGTCCGTGACGCGTACGGCCACCATCTCGTCGCCGTCTGGGAGGCGCAGGGCGATCACCTGACGCCGCGGGCGGTGGCGGGTGCCGAGCTCGGCGCGATGAGCGGTCCCCAGCGTCTCCTCGATGTCCCGCTGCGAGCCGGCCTGCTCGGTCGGACGCTGGCTCTCGCCACCGGCCGGGACCGCCGCAGCCGCGGGCCCCTCTCCGCCATCCTGCTGGGCGACGACCCGGGCGATGCCGCGCTCGCGGTCGTGCCGGACGGACGGCCCGAGCTGGCGGTGGCGATCCCGGGTGACGGCGGTCCGTGGGGCGCGCTGCTGGTGATCGGCGAGACGCGCGGCTCCCTCGATCCGCGTGACCTCGACGTCGCCCGCGTCGTGGGTGACGGGATCGGCGCGATCGTCAGCGGCGCCCAACGGGCGGAAGCGGTCGGGCACCTGCTCCACCGGGCCGAGGCGCTCAGCCGGGTCGCCAGCGACATCGGCAGCCGGCTCGACCTGGACCGGATCCTGGCCGGGCTCGTCGACCACGCCATGGTGCTGTTCGAAGGCGACCGGGGAGCGGTCTTCCTCGAGCAGGGCGACGGCCACGTGGCGGCCGAGGTCAGCCGTGGCCTGTCGCCGTCCTATCTGAACAGCGTCCGCGACGTCCCGGCCCGGTCCCTGGCGGCGGCCGCGGTCGCCGCGCGCCGGCCGCTCTTCTCGGTCGGCTACCGCGACGACCCGCGCGGCGAGGACGTCCGCGCCGCCGTGGTCCAGGAAGGGTTCGACACGTTGTGCACGGCACCGCTCCTGGACGGCACGCAGCTGCTCGGGATGCTCAACGTCTACCACGACCAGCCGCACCAGTGGACGGCCGACGACCTCGACACGGTCGGGGCGCTGGCGACCCAGGCGAGCGTCGCCATCCGGGCGGCCCAGGACTACGAACGGATGGCGACCTGGGCGGCCCAGCTCCAGTCGATCCAGCAGCTCGGCGCCCGCCTGAGCCGCCTGTCGAGCGTGGCCGAGATCGGCCAGTCGATCGCGACCGAGCTGCGCCAGCTCATCGACTACCACAACGCACGGGTGTACCGGCTCATCGACCGTGACCTCATCCCGGTCGCGATGCTCGGCCAGGTCGGTGAGTACGTCGACGAGACGCCCGACCAGCTGCGGGTGGCGCTGGGTGAGGGCATCACCGGCTGGGTCGCCGAGCACCGGATCGCCCAGCGACTGGGGAATGCCGCCGCCGACCCGCGCGCCTCGACCATCCCCGGCACCGAGGACGACCTCGACGAATCGATGCTGCTCGCGCCGATGGTCTTCGACGACCAGGTCCTCGGCGTGCTCGTGCTCTCGAAGCTCGGCCTCGACCGGTTCACCGACGACGACCTCCGCCTGCTCGTGATCTACGCCAGCCTGGCCGCGCAGGCGATGGCGAACGCCGACACGACGATGCGCCTCCGCGAGCAGACACTGGCGCTGGAGCAGCAGCTGCGCGGTCAGCGGGAGCTCCTCCAGATCACCGAGTCGCTGCTGACGACGCTCGACTCGCGCGGCGTCCTCGAGAGCATCACCGACCGACTCGGCAGCCTGATCGCGTGCGACAACGTGGCGATCGAGGTGGTCGAGCCGGCGACCGGCCTGCTCGTGCCCCTCACGGCGCGCGGCGTGCACGCGGCGGACTACCTCGAGCCATGGGCAGCCGGCGAGACGGGCGTGGCGACCTGGGTCGTCGAGCACAACGAGCCGGCCTACATCGCGGACGAGCGGACCGATCCACGGGTCAACCATTTCCGCGGCGACGTCGGACTGGTGGACGGCAGCCTCATCGTCGTGCCGCTGCGCGGTCGCGGCGGCGCGATCGGCGTCCTGACCATCGAGCGGCTGGGGCTCGGCAACGCGTTCACGGCCGAGGAGTTCGAGCTGGTCCAGCTGTTCGCGGCGCAGGTCTCGATCGCGCTCCAGAACGCGGAGGTGTTCCAGGCGGTCGAGATCCGGGCGCGCACGGACGACCTCACCGGCCTGCTCAACCACGGCACGTTCCAGGAGTGGCTCGACCGGTACGTCCGGGAGAACATCCCGTTCAGCCTGATCATGCTCGACCTCGACGACTTCCGGAACGTCAACAACGACCTCGGGCACCAGGCCGGCGACGCGATGCTCCGACTGATCGCCGCGGAGCTCGTCCGGGCCGGTCGCGATTCCGATCTCGTCTTCCGCTACGGCGGCGACGAGTTCACGTTCCTGCTGCCCAACACGGACGAGTCCGGTGCGCTCCACGTCGCGGAGCGTGCGAGGAAGGCCGTCCTCGCCACGGATGGCGCGATCACCGCGTCGGTCGGCGTGGCGACCTTCCCGCAGGATGGGGCGACCGCCACGGACGTCCTCCTTGCCGCTGACCGCGCCTGCTACGTCGCCAAGGGCGGCGGTCGAGACCGCATCGCGACCTCCGCCGAGGGCCTCGCCCTGGCGGCCGAGCTGTCCCTCCAGGAGCCGACACCGGTCGATTCGGCCGGGCCGACGGGTTCGGTCGCCGGCTGACCCGGCGTCACCCATCGCGGGACGAGGTCGTCAACATCACCGACATGCGCATCCGAGGCGGACTCATCGGGGTCCTGGTCATCGCGGGACTGCTCGCCGCCTGCGTCCCGGACCCGCCCGGGCGCGGGAGCCCGTCCGCCGACGCCGTCGTGGCCACGCCGAGCCCGACACCCATCCCGACCCCCGAGGGACCCACCCCGATCCCGTCGTACGTGCGGCCGACGCCGACCCCGCAGCCGAGCTTCTTCGTGTACACGGTCGCCTCGGGCGACAGCCTCGAGAAGATCGCCAAGCACTTCGGGACGACCGGCAAGAGCATCGCCTACTGGAACCGGACGACGTATCCGTCGCTCGACCCGGACTCCGGCAAGTACCGCCCGAACTACATCAAGGTCGGCTGGAAGCTCCAGCTGATCCCGAACTCGGAGGTCGATCCGGAGAACCTGCCGGGCGAGTCGCCCGACCCGAGCTCGGCCAGCGGACCGACCGCCGAGCCGACCGACGACTACGGCGAGGATGTCGTGCCCGGCGATTCCGCGCCCGACGAGCCCGTCGACGGGCCGTCCGACCCGCCGACCGACGCCGTCGACTGACCGGGGCGGCGAGCGCAGCCACGTCCGACCCCGCTTCGCTGGGCTTCGTTTACCCTCACGCGGTGCAGCCAGCCGACTCGTCCGCTCCCCGCATCGTCGTGACCGTCGCCGTCGCGGCGCGCCAGACGGAGCCCGACCTCGCCGCCCGCAAGAACGACCTCTATGCGGCGGCCGTGGCGCGCCACGGCGCGACACCGGTCGTCCTCGACGCGACGTCCAGCGCGGCCGACCGGGCGACCGCGTTCGCGGCGATGGATGGCCTGCTCATCAGCGGCGGCGCGGACCTCCACCCGGAGCGCTACGGACAGCCCAGCCGGGGTTCGACCACGATGGAGCCGGACCGTGATGCGCTCGAGTGGGAGGCGTGGCAGGCGGCCCAATCGCGCGGGCTGCCGGTGCTCGGGCTGTGTCGGGGCCTCCAGGCGATCAACGCCTTCTCGGGCGGGACGCTCGTCCAGCACGTCGACGGCCACCAGGGTCCGCGCTGGGGCAAGGGCCCGGCGAAGACCCATCCGCTCCGGATCGCGCCCGGCACGCGCCTGGCCCGGATCCTGTTCCCGACCAACGCCGGCGGCGGGGTCCTGAAGGTCAACTCGTATCACCACCAGGCCGTGCTGGCCTCGGGTCTGGCGCCGGGCCTCGTCGCCAACGCATGGGCCAGCAGCCCGGCCGGCGACCTGGTCGAGGGCCTGGAGGCCGCCGACGGCCGGTTCCTGTTCGGCGTCCAGTGCCACCCGGAGCGGATCGAGTCGACCCCACCGGCGTTCGATCGCCTGTTCAGCGTCTTCGTGGACGCCGCCCGCGGGCCGGCCGACCGACGCTGACCGTGCCCTGACGCGCCGAACCCCCAGCCCCGGGTTCGCCCCTCTGCAGGCTGGGACCCGCAACGAGCCCGGGGCAGACGAGCAGCCTACGCCCATCCCTCGCCAACCGAAAGCACGAGGTTTCATCCTGTTTCGGATACCCCTCGGCGGCTACCGTCGGGACCGGAGCTGCCTATCCCGACAGCGGAGGCCTCATCTAGTCGGCGACGACCCCCAGTCGCCGGGGACGCAGGGGCCTCCGCTGTGACCGCCATCATCCCGGCCCCTGACGCGCCGAAGCGGCGACGAGAGGAGGCTCGGCGCCGCTTCGGGCGGACGATCGTGACGGCGGGAGGAGGGTCGCCGTCCAGACCGGTGATGTAGGTAGTGGTCAGTGCGGGCGGGCGGCGCCTCCGTCGGTATCGCCGAACCGGCCGATCTCGCGCATCCGGCGCAGGAACAGCAGCTGGTTGACCTGCTTGAGCGACCACTGGAGGTCGGAGGTGGGGAGGCCGCACATGAACGCGGTCAGGCTGGCGGCCTCAGTCGCGGTCATGCCCTTCATGACCAGGAGCCGATAGACGGCGCGGGTCGCCGGCGCGCTCGGGGCCGCCGGAGTCGCCTGGGCCGGCCGGCTCGTCGATGTGGTGACGGCCCCAGATCCGGCCGCGGAGGCCGCCCCTGCCCGACGCGATGACGAGCCGTGGCGAGATGATCGCCCGTGACCCGGTGATCCGCGCTGTGGCCGGCCGTCCATGTCCCACGTGTCCTCGAGTTCCTGTTCACCCGGACGGTGGGTCCGGTGCGGTATGCGCACAGTGGCGCGGGCCTGCACCGGCTGCGATGACCCGGCGGTCACCCCCGTGGCCGGTACTTGCGGACGTCCGCCGGACGGCCCCCGCGCCCGCTCCCTCTAGACTCGGGCGATGCGCGTCCGCACCTTCGAGCTCCGCCTCATCGCCGTCGCCCTCGTCGTGTGCTGGACGATCGCGGCCGGGCTCGTGCTGCTCGCCTATCGGCCCGGCGGCCCGTTCGACCTGATCGTCGGTCTGACCGCCATGACGCCGATCGCCATCGCGCTGGCCGGGGCCGTCTGGCCACCCGTCGCGCGCGGCGACATCGCCTTCCCCGCGATCGTCTGGCTCGGGATCCTCGCCCTGCTGTGCCTGGTGCCGTCGATCGCGGGCGTGGTCACCCAGCTCCTGGCCTTCGGGTCCCGGACCCTGCTGCCGTCGCTCGAGGCGATCTATCCGTGGCTGGTCGCGCTCGTCGCGACGAGCCTGTTCTCCGGGTTCGGCATCGCCCGCCGCCTCCAGGGCGGGACGGCCCTGCGCCGCCGACGGCTCGTGACCGGCGGCGCGATCGCCCTGGCCATGACCGCGGTGGCGGGGATGGCCTTCGCGGCGGTCGCGCTGGCCAACGACACGGCCCTGCGCGACACGCCGCCGTCCGCCTCGCGGTTCGGCCCGACCACGGGTGTCGAGGAGCCGCCGCTGTGCGACGGACCATTGCGCGCCGGCACGAGTGCCCGCCTCAACCTCCACCTGTCGTCCACGGTCGACCTGCGCCCGACCGGCACGGTCGACCTGACCGGGCTGCGGGTCGGTCCGGCCTTCCGCTGGCTGGCGTACGTCGCGACGACCAAGGAGCTCGGCCAGTACGGTGCCGCTCGGGACGGCGACGGCGCGTGGGTGGTCGCCCCCGGAGCCGGGTGGACCAGGACCACGCCCGCGACCGTCGTCGACGACACGGTGGACGTGCAGGCCCTCGAGGTCGCGCTGACCCCGGACTACCGGGCCGCCGCGGAAGACCACGGGATCGAGGTCATCGAGGGCGCCCGCGCGCGGCGCTGCCGGATCGCCATCGACGGGACGACGTTCCGGGCGGCCTTTCCCGAGATCGACCGGCTCGTCGGCGACGCCGATCTCCATCGGTGGCGCGGCCAGCTCGATTACTGGATCTTCCTCGACGGCGAGCTCGGCCAGGTCGCCGGCAGCGCCAACGGCGAGGCGGCCGGGATCGTCCCGGACGCCCTCAACGGCACGATCGACCTGCGCCTGACCGCCACGGAGCGAGGCCGCGACTCGGTCATCTATCCTCCGGGTCCATGACCATCGATGACGACCGCGGGCGGTATGCGACCAAGCGCGACCGGCTGGCTCGGCTGACTCGGCTCGTCTCGATCCTGCAGGCCCATCCGGAGGGCATCCGGACCTCCGACATCGCGACACGGGTGGGGATGTCCGTCCGGACCGTCTACCGCGACCTGACCGCGCTCCAGGAGGAGCTGCGCCTGCCGGTCTGGGGCGAGGACGGCGTGTGGGGGATCGACTCGGACAAGGCCTTCCTGCCCCCGCTCAAGCTGACCCAGCAGGAGGCGATGGCCGTCGTGCTGTCGGCCCGGCTCATGGTCCGCTACGCCGACAAGTACGACCCCGACCTGGCGGCCGCCTTCGAGAAGCTCGAGCGCGGCCTCCCCTCGCCGCTCGCCGAGCACGTCGAGCGGACGCTCGACGGTCTGTCCAAGGCGCCCCGCGACGAGCGCTTCAGCGCCAACGTCCGGCTGCTCACCCGGGCCTGGGCGGAGCGGCGGGTCGTGACGTTCGACTACGCCCCCGCCCACCTCGAGGGTGGCGCGACGCCGCGACGGGCGACCGTCCGGCCGTACCTGCTGGAGCCGTCGCTCCAGACCCACGCCCTGTACCTGATCGGCTTCGACGAGGAGCGCGGGGCGATCCGGACGTTCAAGATCGAGCGCATCCGGACCGCCGCGCTCACGCCGCGCACCTTCGAGCCGCCCGATCCGGCGACGACCACCTCCGCGCTCCGGGCGGCGTGGGACATCATCGCGGACCAGGATCCGGTGGACGTGGAGCTGCGCTTCGTGCCCAAGGTCGCCGGCCGGGTGCTCGAGGCGACCTGGCACCCGACCCAGACCGTGGAGACCGAGCCGGATGGTTCGCTCCGCTGGCGCGCGACCGTGGCCGGCTCGATCGAGATCCGCCTGTGGATCCTGTCCTGGGGCGACGACGTCGAGGTCCTCGCGCCGCCCGCCCTCCGGGCCGACGTGGCCGACACGCACCGCCGGGCGCTGGCCCGCTACGACTGATGGCGCGCCACCCGTTCGCTGCCGTCAACCTCATCAGCGACCCGATCCACGGCTACGTGGAGCTGACCAAGCGCCTCACGTCGGACGAGTCCGGTGCGGCCGGACTGCCGGACGAGAAGCGTGGCCGAGGAGGACCTGCTCGACTCGGCCTGGCTCCAGCGCCTGCGCCGGATCAGCCAGCTCCAGAGCGCCCGGTGGGTCTTCCCGACCGCGGAGCACTCGCGCTTCACGCACGGGCTCGGGGTCATGCACGAGGCCGGCCTGTGGGCGCGCTCGCTCTACCCGAGCCTGCGCACGACGCTCGCGGCGGCCGGCGAGCCGGTCCCGTCCGAGGGCCTGGTCGTCGAGACGCTGCGGATGGCGGGGCTGCTCCACGACGTCGGGCACGGCCCGTTCGCACACTTCTTCGACGACCACGTGCTGGCGGCCTTCGCGGCACCGGCGGATCCTCGCCGGCCGGCCGGCAAGAGCCTGACCCACGAGGACCTCTCGCAGCTGATCATCGAGGGCGAGCTGGGCGGCCTCATCCGCGGCCTGCGTCGCGCGCCGGGGGCCGTCGCCGAGCGCGATGCCCTGGCCGACGACGAGACGATCGACCCGGCCTGGGTCGCGTTCCTCGTCTCGAAGCCGGCGCTCGCCGACGCGGCGATGCCGCGCTGGGTGCGCTGGCTCCAGCCGCTGCTGTCGGGCGTGTTCACCGTCGACAACCTCGACTACGTCCGGCGCGACGCCTACCTGACCGGCGTCGCGGTCGGACCCGTCGACGTCGAGCGGCTGCGCCGGTATTCGTTCATCTCGGACCGGGGCCTGACGCTGTTCGAGCCGGGCCTGCCGGCGCTCGAGATGTTCCTCACGTCGCGCCGGTTCATGTACCAGCAGGTCTACTTCCATCGGACCGTGCGCGCGATCGACCTCGACCTCGGCGGGGTCTTCGGTCCGAGCGTCCGGGCGATCTTCGGCGAGGGGTCGCCGGCCGACCGGCTCGACGACTACGCCGACCTCGACGAGTACGGCCTGCTCCACCGGGCCGCCCGCTGGGCACGGGGCGAGGCGATCGCCGACCACCCGTCGGCCGGCGACGGGACCGTGACCCGCGATGTGGCCGAGGGCTGGGAGGCGATCCTCCTCCGCCGGCCGACCTGGCGTGCCGAAGCCGAGATCCGGGCCGAGTACGAGCGTGACGGCCGGCCCGAGGCGCTCGTGGCGAGCCTCGGCCCGGTCCGAGCCGGGGCGGGTCGCGATCGACCTGGCCGAGGTCGACGCCCGGCCGTCGGACGCGGCCTCGACGGACGGCCTGCTGGCCCTGGAGATGCGCGACGGGTCGAATGCCTCGGTGGCGGCGGCGCTGGCCTCGATCCCGGCGTACTGGCTGATCGGGCGCCGCTATCGGCGCCGTCCCTGACGATCGCGTCGGTCAGCGCACCGGGCTGGCGGCGGGGACGCCGGACGCCTTCGGACTCGTCGCGACCGGGTTCGACCATGGCGGCAGGACGAGCCGTGGGTCGATCCGGGCGATCTCCGCGGCCGGCAGCTTCATCCGCTTCGCGACGGCCGGATCGAGCGTGAACGTCGCCGCCTCGAACGGGCTGAACAGGCCGTAGTGAAGATGGCAGCCGGTGGCATGGCCGGTCCGGCCTTCGTAGCCGAGGAGCGTGCCGGCCTTCACGACCTGGCCCGCCTTGACCACGATCTTGCCGAAGTGGGCGTAGACGCTGCGGTAGCCATTGCCGTCGTCGATGACCACCACGATCGGCAGGGTCCCCCAGAGCTTCTTCTTGTCGAGCCGGGCGTAGTACGCGGACAGGTCGCCGACCCAGCCGAGGTGGTCGTCGAAGTGCCGCCCCGCGGCGAGGACCGTCCCGGCGTGGGCGGCCCGGACCTTGTCGCCGCAGAAGGTGGCCATGTCGATGCCGTCGTGGACCGGGGTGTCGGCGACGAGCCAGTCGCCCCACGGCGTATCCCCGAACGGCAGCGTGATCCGGGGCCGCGGGATCGGCCATCGGTAGCCGGTCAGGCTCGACGCCGGCGGCGCGGCGATCGGGAGGGCCGCCGTGGCGTGGGGGATGCTCCGGCGGCGCGGTCGCGCGGTCGGCCGGCGCGATCGCGACGGCAGGGATCCTGGCGGGAGCCTCCGGGATCGCGGTCGCCGTGGGGCTCGGCGCGCTGTCGGTCGTCCCGGCGACCCCGCCGTCGAGCGTCATGGCGGGTGCCCGGCCCATCGCGGCAGCGATCGACCCGAGGCCGATCAGGATGACGACCGTCAGTCCGACGGGGACGAGCAGGCGCGATCGTCTCGAGCGTCGGAGCGGTTGCGGCACCGGCGATGTGTATCACCCGCGGGCCGTGGACGCAAACGGGCCTGCGGAAATGTTTGCATCATCCAACCGATATGCGTATGGTTTGCTGCATGAACCGCCGCACCTTCTCGGACGAGTCCAAGAAGAAGCTCTGGCGGCCCTGCCGGGAGGCACGGGCCCTGGGGCTCTAGCCGGCGCGTTCGACAGACGATCCGGGGCCTCCAGGGAACGGAGGCTCCAGGGGCCGCGGCACCACGACGGTGACCGCGGCTTTTTCGTGTCCTGGACACGACCTCCGACCCGGCGGCCCCCTCCACAGCTGATGGAAGGGACCAACCTCATGGACACGATGCTCATCCTCGGTGACGGCGGGCTCGGCCGCGCGGTCGAGACGGCCGCCCGCGACCGGTGGACGCCGGGCCGTGGCGTCAACGGCGGCCGCGGCGGCCACCCGACCCGCGTCGACGTCCTCGGCCGGCCACCGTCCGGGACGCACGATCCGGCGCGGCTGGCCGGGGCGGACCTCGTCGTCGAGGCATCGCGCGGCGACGCCGTCGCGGCCAACATGACGGCCGCGCTCGAGGCCGGCTGCCGGCGGTTCGTCATCGCGACCACGGGCTGGGCCGAGGACCGCCCGGCCGTGGAGCGAGCGATGCGCGACCACGGCGCGACGGCCGTCGCGGCCTCGAACTTCAGCCTCGGCGTGGCGCTGTTCGGACGTCTCGTGGAGACGGCGGTCGCGCTCTTCGGGCCGCTCGACGACTTCGACCCGTACCTCCTGGAGTGGCATCGGCGGGGGAAGCGCGACCGGCCGTCCGGGACCGCCACCGACCTCGCCGCGCGGATCGTCGCCGGCCACCCGCGCCTGGACGACCGGGATGACCTCGAGGTCGTGTCGGTCCGCGCCGGGTCATCGCCGGGCATGCACCTGGTCGGGTTCGACGCCGCCGGCGAGACCGTCGAGCTCCGGCTGACCGCGCGCGACCGATCTGCCTACGCCGCCGGGATCCTCGCCGCCGGCGACTGGCTCACCCGCGCGCCACGCGAACCCGGCATCCACGCCTTCGACCCCATCGTCGACGAGCTCATCGCTCGCCGCCCCATCGCTGCCTGAAAGGACCGACCGATGACCCCCACCCGCGAGACCGGCACCACCCGGCCGGCCATGACCACCCGCCCGCAGGTTCGCGGCGCGCTGACCGCACTCGTCACGCCGTTCGAGGCGGACGGCACCCTCGACCAGGCGGCCTTCCGCAGGCTCGTGCGCTGGCAGATCCTGGCCGGCATCGACGGCCTCGTCCCGTGCGGGACGACCGGCGAGTCCCCCACCCTGTCGCCCGAGGAGCGCGAGTGGCTCATCGCCACGACCGTGGAGGTCGCCGCCGAGCGCCCGTCGCGCGATCGGATCACGGTCGTCGCCGGGACCGGCACGAACGACACCGCCGCCACGATCCGCGCGACCCGCCGGGCCGCCGAGCTCGGCGCCGACGCCGCGCTCGTCGTCGCCCCCTACTACAACCGGCCCGACGGCCGGATGCTCGACGCGCACTTCCGGGCGATCGCCGACGAAGGCGACCTGCCGGTCGTCGTCTACAACGTCCCGTCGCGGACCGGGGCCAACGTCGATGCGGACACGTTCCTGCGACTCGCCGAGCACCCGCGGATCGTCGCGATCAAGGAGGCCAGCGGCAACCTCGAGCAGATCGCCCGGATCTGCCGCGACCGGCCGCGCGACGTCGCAGTCCTGGCCGGCGACGACGCATGGACCCTGCCGGTGCTCGCGATGGGCGGCGACGGCGTCGTCTCCGTCGCGTCCAACGAGGTCCCGGGCGAGCTCGTCGCGCTGTGCGCGGCCGCGCACGCCGGGGACTGGGCCGCCGCGCGGCGCATCCATGAACGCTGGCTCCCTCTGTTCCTGGCCAACTTCCGGGGCGGCCCGAACCCGGTCCCGGTCAAGGCCGCGCTCGTCCTGATGGGCCTGCTCGCCTCGGACATGGTGCGGGCGCCGCTCCTGCCCCTCGAGGCAGCGGGTGTCGAGGCGATGACCGCGACCTTGCGGGGGCTCGGCCTGGTCGAGGCGGCCGGCGGCCGGATCGCGGCCATCCCGACGGCACTCCGGACGGCGACACACGAGGCCGTCGCATGAGCGCGCTGATGATCCCGACCGACACCGCTGTGGACCGCTCGTCCGCGGCGATCGACCCGGCGACCGTGCTTGCGGACCTCGAAGCCGGCCGGCTCCGGGCTGCCGAGCCCGATCCGACGGCCCCCAACGGTTGGCGGATCCGGCCCGACGTGAAGACCGCGATCCTCGCCTGCTTCGCCGACAGGACCATGATCGACTCGGCGGCCGGCCCGCTGCAGTTCCGCGACCGCGCCGGGGTCCCGCCCCGGCACGATCTGCACGGCGGGCCGTGGCGGATCGTGCCCGGCGGCACGGCCGTCCGCCGCGGTGCCCACCTCGGCGACGGCGTCGTGGTGATGCCGCCGTCGTACATCAACGTCGGTGCCTGGGTCGGTCCGGGGACCATGGTCGACTCGCACGTGCTGGTCGGGTCGTGCGCCCAGATCGGGGCGCGGGTCCACCTCGCCGCCGGCGTGACCATCGGCGGCGTCCTCGAGCCGCCCGGTGCCCGCCCGGTCATCGTCGAGGACGACGCGTTCGTCGGCGCGGGCTGTGCCCTGCTCGATGGCGTCCTCGTCGGGCGCGGTGCGGTCATCGGCGCGGGGGTCACGCTGACCGGGACGTCGCGCGTGTACGACCTCGTTCGCGAGACCGTCCTGCAAGGGACGGCCGCCGCGCCACTCGTCGTGCCGCCGAACGCCGTCGTGATCCCCGGCGCGCGCACCCTCGCCGGCGGGTTCGCGACCGACCACGGGCTGGCCGTGTCCGTCGCGCTGCTGGTCAAGGACCGCGACGCCGGGACGGATGCCCGCGTGGCTCTCGAAGGTGCCCTCCGGTGAGTCTCGAGATCGCGCCTCGCCCGCGTCGGGGACGGCCGCCGGCACGGAACGAGATCCTGCGGGCCAACCGGCTCGCAGGGATCGCGCCGGACGAGCTGGCCACCCGGTTCGGCACGCCGCTGTACGTGTACGACCTCGACGTCGTCGAGCGGCAGGTCACGGCGCTCACCGGCGTGCTGCCGCCGGTCGTGGACCTCGCGTATGCGGTGAAGGCCAACCCGGCGCTGGCTGTCGTGCAGCACCTTGGCGGCCTGGGCCTTGGTGCCGACGTCGCGTCCGGCGGGGAGCTCGCCCTGGCAGGCCGGGCCGGGATCGGGGCCGACCGGATCGTGATGACCGGACCGGGCAAGCGAGACGACGAGCTCGCCGCCGCGGTCGCCGCCCGGATCCGTGCGGTGACCGTCGAGTCGCCCGGTGAGCTCGCGCGACTCGAGGGGATCGCGCGATCTGCCGGCCGGGTCCAGCCGGTCATGCTGCGCGTCGCGGTCTCCGAACGTGCCCGGCTGGAACGGGTCCGCCTGGTCGGTGACGACGGGGCGGGCAAGTTCGGCATGGACGCGGCGGACCTCGTCGTCGCCGCGCGGCAGGCGGTCGACTCGCCCCATCTCGAGCTGCTCGGCCTGCACGCGTTCGGCGCATCGAACGTGCTCGACGCCGGCGCGCTGGTCGAGCACGTCCGCGACACGGTCCGGACCGCGCGCCGCCTGGCGATGGCCGTCGGGGTGGCGCTCCGGCTGGTCGACGCGGGCGGCGGTCTCGGCATCCCATACGAGCCACACGAGTCGTCGCTCGATCTCGAGCGTCTCGGGGCCGGCCTGACCGCGATCGTCGACGACTGGCCGACCGACCCGGTCCTGCGCGACGCGCGTCTCCTGCTCGAACCCGGACGGTTCCTGGTCGGCTCGTCCGGTGCGTACGTCGCCCGGGTGGTCGATCGCAAGACCGTGGACGGGGTGGTCGTCGTCATCCTCGACGGCGGCGTCCATCACGTGCTCCGGCCGGCGCTCGTCGGCCAGGAGCATCGGATCCGCGCGCTGGGCGGTGGCCGCGACCGCGAGGACGGTCCCGGCTCGGCCCGGATGGTCCCGGTGACGGTCGCCGGGCCGCTCTGTTCCGGCCTCGACGTCTTCAGCCAGGCGGCCGTGATGACGCCACCGGAGGTCGGCGAGCTCGTCGCGGTTCTGGATGTCGGGGCGTACGGCTTCACCGAGTCGATGCCGCTCTTCCTGTCGCACCCGATCCCGGCCGAGGTCGCGGTCCGGGCCGGCCGGGCCGAGCTCATCCGGCCACGGCAGGAGCCCGAGGAGTGGCTCGATCGCCAGGTCTTACCTGACTGGACGCGGGCGCCGGAGGCCGGCCGGGATCGATAGCGAGTTCTTCATCGTTCCGGCAACCGCATCGCTACCGGCGCCGTCTATGTTCGGGAAGATCGGCCTGGTGCAGGCCGCGCCGCCCGAAGGAACGCCGCTCCGATGCATCCCGAAGCCACCGACGACCTGCCCCTCCTCGCCGAGCGTCTCCGCCTCGGCCTCCCCCTCCGCGGCTTCGATGGCCGCGAGATCCCGTTGCGCAACGCCCATGGCGCCGATCTCGGCGCGACCGAGGCGGCGCATGCGCTGCTCCTGTCGGGCGCGAGCCTGCTGTCGGCCGAGTACGCCGACGCGTTCGTCTGCGCGGCCCTCGCCCGCGCCGCCGACATCGAGGCGGCCGCGTGCCTGGCGGGCGACTCGCCCACGGTCATCGCGGCCAAGGTGACGGCCGTCCTGGTCAGCGCTGCGGTCCGGGCGTCGGTCATCGCCCGCGGCCCGGATGTCAGCCCGAGCGCGATCAACCGCGCCACGCTGTCCTGGTACGAGCTCAGCCACATGCGCCGGCGCGAGCTGCTCATGGCCGAGTGCGGCACGCGCGGAGGACCAGCGCCAGTCCGCCTAGGCGAACGGGCGGCGTCGGAGCCGTTGGCGAGAGACTTTCAGACGGATGCTGCCGCCGGTGCCCATGCGGCCACGGATCAGGTTGTAGCCCACCACGAGGATGACCGCCCCGATGATCGCCACGACGATCGTCGTGACGTTGATACCCGTGGTGAAGTCCTTGCCCCCGGTGAGGAGACCGGCGAGGAAGCCGCCCACCAATCCGCCGACGATCCCGAGCGCGACGTGGCCGATGACTCCGAGACTCTCGTCACCTTTGACCAGGAAACCCGCGAGATACCCTGCGATCGCTCCGACGACGAGCCAGGAGATGATGCCCACGACCGACCCCTTTCTGCTCAACGGGCCGGGCGATGAAATCGCCCACCGTCTCGATAGAGTAGGCCTGCGGGCCGCGCAAAGATAGAATGTCGTCGTCCGCCCGTAGCTCAGTGGATCAGAGCGACTGACTTCGGATCAGTAGGTCGGGGGTTCGAATCCCTCCGGGCGGGCCAGATCGGCCCATGGTGGCCGACGCTCGAAGGAGGGGCCCACATGACCTCCATCCAGCACCACCGACGGATCGTCGGCCCCATCGTCGCACTGGCCCTGGTGCTCGCCGCCTGCGGCTCCTCGGCCAGCTCCGCCCCGAGCGCGGCGGCCCCGGCCGGGTCGTCGGCCGGCGGCGCGGTCGCGATCATCGACTTCGCGTTCCAACCCGCGAGCATCTCCGTCGCAAAAGGCACGACCGTGACGTGGACGAACACCGGCGCGACAGCACACACGGTGACGGCCGACGACGACGAGCTTCGACAGCGGGAACGTTGACGTCGGGAAGACCTATTCCACGATCGCGAACCTTGCCGGGACGATCGCCTATCACTGCACGATCCATCCGCAGATGAAGGCGACGATCGTCGTCGCTCAGTAGCGGCGATCCGGGAGACCATCGCGCCGGCGCGCGTCGGCGCCGGCCCCGGATCGGGATCGGACGACGGGACACGGCCGCCGACGGTCGGTCGAACGCGGTCGATGGTACGGCTTGACCATCGAAACGGCCGAGCCGACACTCGGCCGCAGTCAGACCGCCACTGGAGCACCGATGCACCGAACGGCCCTCGTCAACGCATCCCGGCTCGTCCTGACGATGCTGCTCATCGCAGCCGTCGTGCTGCTCGGGCTCGCCATCGCGATCCAGGTGCTCGGCGATCCGCCGGAGGTCGAGGGCTGGCTCCGCGCGGCATTCGGGAAGGTCTTCAGCGTCGTCGCGGTGTCCCTCGCCGCCGTCCTCGGCATCCCCGCGGCGGTCGGCCTGTGGGCGATGGCGGGCTCCACCGCCGAGGACGCCATGCCGGCCCTCCCACTTCAGGCGCGCCGGATCCTCGTCGGCGTCGCTATCGTCACGGTCATCGCCACGGCCGTCGTGCTGATCGTGACCGGCAGCATCAACACGCTCCTGAATATCGGGTTGCTCGCCCTTGTCGCTCTCGCCACGCTCGGTCTCGCGGGAGCGATCGAGTTCTCGCCGCACCGCAACCGCGCCGTGGTGTCGGCCGTCGCTCTCGTGCTGATCGTCCTCGGGACCGCATGGCTGCTGAACGCGGCGTTCATCGGGACGATCGTCTGAGGTTCGACGGCGCGCGAGTTCGCCGCCGGGTCCGGAGGCTTACGACGGCGCCTGGTTGACGATCGGCAGCGGCGTATCCCAGCGGCCCGTCGCGATCGAGACCTCCACCAGGGCCCCGGCCAGCCGCCGTCGGAGCTCACTGGCGACGGCTGCCTGGACCCCGGTCGGGACCCGTTGCTGGAGCCTGATCGACGCACCGTCCATGCCGATCCCCGTCACGGAGATGTCGGTCGGGGCATCAGGGGCGAACCGGTCGGCCCAGTCCGCGTCCGCGCGCATGTCGGCGGCGACCTGCGCGGCGATCGCCAGGGCTCGATCCAGCTCCGCTGCGTGCAGGACCTGGAGGTCGACCACGGCCACGGAGAACAGCCGCGTGAGGTTGGACGAGATCCTGATGAACCCGTTCGAGACGGCGTGCGACGACCCCAACGCATCGCGCAGCACCGTCCGGCGCAGCCCGATCTCCTCCACGACGCCTTCGACGCCCGGGTGGCCGCTGACGGCCACGTAGTCGCCGTTGAAGTAAGGACCTTCGACGAGGATCAGGAACCCCATCACGTAGTCCAGGACGACGTCCCTCGTGGCGAACACGATGGCGACGATGAGGACGACGATGGCGGCGAGGATGTTCCAGAACTCGAGGACGGCCAGCGTCACGACGACGAACCCCGCCAGCACGCCGACGCGGAGCAGCTTGAGGAGCAGATCCTCGATCGTCCGGATGCGCTTCCCGACCTCGATCGTCGAGCCCGTCTCCGACGGCAGGTGCGCCGCCTGGGCATTGATGACGGCGGGGACGACCCGGTGGATGGCCGAGACCCCCACCCGATAGATGACGAGCAGCACCACCGCGCCGAGCAGGAGCTGCGCCCCGTTGCTCAGGACCCAGCGGATGACCTCGTTCAGATCCACGGCATGACCTCGATGCTCGGTCGACTCGCCGGCCCGGGTCACTGCTCGGACGCGACCGGGCGGCTCTCGACAGTCTGCCCCCCGGCGTGGGCCGCCTGCGCGGCGTCGACCGCACGATGCACGTTGCCGTGGATGTGGTCGGGCCCGATCCGGTCGATGAGCCCGTCCGCCGCCAGCACGGTCGCCACGTTGGGCTTCAGGCGGGCGAGGCGGAGGTCGATCCCGTTCGCTTCGGTCAGCTCGAGCAGCTCGGTCAGCTTTGCCGCGCCCTGTGAATCGACGAAGTTCACGCCCTCGAGATCCAGCACGACCGAGTGGAGCTCGGACTGGTTGGCGAGGATCGACCGGACGCGTTCGTCAAGAGCCGCCGCCGTCGCGAAGAAGAGGCCGCCATCGAGGCGGATCACGGCGACCCCCGGGTCCGTTTCGTCCCCCGGGTGCTCGACGAGGTCGCGGTACACCTGCGTGCCGGGTTCACGACCCAGGATCGGCATGGTCGGCCGGGTCGCGACCTGGATCAACCAGAGCAGCGACAGCACGATACCGACGACGACGCCCAGCAGCACCCCGACCGAGAGCACACCGAGGACCGCCGCGATGGCGATCCAGAAGTCGAACGGCTTCACCCGGCGAAGCCGGCGGAACTCGGCGAGGTCGATCATCCCGAACACGACCGCATCGATGATGATCGCGGCCAGGACGGCCTTGGGGAGCTCGGAGAACAGGGGCGCGAGCAGGACCAGCGTGCCGAGGACGACCGCGCCCGTCGCGAGCGAGGCGACCGGCGTCCGCGCCCCGGCCGACTCGTTCAGGGAGCTCGCCGACAGGCTCGTCGAGACCGGCATCCCCTGGAACACGCCGGCCCCGAGGTTGGCCATCCCCTGGGCCACCGACTCCTGGTTGAGGTCGACGCGATACCGATGCTTCGTGGCGAACGCCTGGGCATCGCCGGCGGTCTGGGAGAACCCGATCAGCAGCAGCGCGAAGGCCGCGATGACGACGGTGGGAAGGTTCTGCGACACCAGCTCGAGCGGCGGCAGACTGCGGGACCGGCAGACCGCGTGGCACCGTGCCGACCAATGCCACGCCACGCGCGCCGAGGTCGAACAGCACGGACGCGATCAGACCGCCGACCACGAGCACGAGGGCGCCGGGCACCTTCGGCAGCCGGAAACGGAGCCCGAGGATGACGGCGAGCGCGACGATCCCCACGAACAGGGTCGGAACGCTGAGTCCGCCCAGGCCGCGGGCCCACGACGCGAGCTCCTGCCACGCGTTCACGCCATCCGACGACGTGCCGGTGAGCTTGGGCAGCTCGCCGATGACGACGTCGATCGCGGCACCGGCGAGGAACCCGGTCACGACCGCGCGCGACAGGAAGCTGGCGAGCCAGCCCAGCTTGAGGATCGCGACCAGGAGGAACAGGGCGCCGGTCGCGATCGCGATGGCCGCCACCAGCTGCGCCGCCTCGATGCCGCTCGAGCCGGTCACCAGGACCGCGCCGCCGGCGACGGCCGCGAGCGACGAGCTCGGACCGGTCGAGATGTGCCGCGACGTGCAGAAGATCGCGTAGATGATCGCCGCGGCGGCGGCCGCATACAGCCCGTTCTCCACCGGGATGCCGGCGATGCCCGCGTAGCCGAGGTTCTTCGGCACGATCATCGCCGCGACGGCGACGCCCGCGATCAGGTCGCCGCGAAGCCACCGCCGGTCGTACCGTCGTGACCAGTCGAGGATCGGGACGAGCCGCGTCAGTCGAGATGCAGACGTGCTCGGTGCTGCGACGCCCATCGGAGGTAGTCTCCCACCTCCGCACGCCGCCGGAGGCGCGCGGGCGAGCGGACGGCGCGCGGGCGAGCGTCAGTCTCGCCCGCGGCCGGGCGCCCGATCAGCGCGGAGGGAGCCCCGCCTCGGCGGCGACCGGCTCCTGGGTCTCCGGTTCCGTGGTCGTCGGGTTCAGCGGGGAGGGCGTCGCCGCCTCGGCCGGATCCCGACGCATGTCCGATGCGACCTCGCGGCCCTTGGTGGCCAGGCGGCCACCGACCTCTTCGGTCTTGTCGGCCGCCTTGTGGGCCATCGGACCGGCGGCCTCACCCGCCTTCGCGGCGAGATCGGCGGCACGGGCCGCGATCTCGCGCAGGACCGGGACCGCGTAGCCGGCCAGGTTCTCGATGATCGAGTCGAGCTGGCGGACCGGCGTCGCGGCCGGCTCGTCGGGGCCCGGCTGCGTCGGGACGAGATCGCTCGCGGGCACGACCTCCGGCTCGGTGTCGGATGGGGTCTGGTTCGGGAACTGCGTGGTCATGGGAGTGCTCCTGTCGTGCTGGATGGGTGGTCGGGGGCTGCCTTAGCCGCACGCGCTCTTGGCGGAGGCTTCGAGGACCGTCACGGCGGCGGCGACGCCGAGGAGGGACTGGGCGATCGGCGCTGCCGCCGAGCTCATGTCCCCGTTGGCACCCTCGACGGTCGTCTGGAGGTTGTCGAGCGCTGTGGTGACGCCGGTCACCGCCGGCGCGAGCTCGGCGCCGGCGCTGGCCTTCAACGTGTCGAGGCTGGTCCGGACCGTCGTGATGGCCGCCTTCACGCCGTCGGCGCCGGCGGTCTTCACGTCGACCGTCGCCAGTGCGGTGATCGCGGCCTTGGTGGCGTCGAGGTCCTGGCAGACGGCCGACGACGGTTCAGCAGCGCCCGAGGCGGCGGGGCCGCTCGAGTCGGCGGGCGCGCTAGAGTCGGCCGGGGCGACCGATGGCGTGGTCGACGTGCCCGCCGGCGAGGGCGAGGCGGTCGACGCCGAGCAGGCACCGAGCGCCACGGCGAGCGCGACGGCGATGCCGGCCATCCGCAGGCCGGGGATGAGGCCGCGGCTGCGGCGGTCGAGTGCGTCCATGAAGTCTCCTTGGTCGGATGCGAGGCGGACATCCTCGTCCGACCGGCGACCAGCCGGCGACATGCGGCCGCCCGGGCGGCTTGCGACTCCATCGCAACGTGAAGCCGCCGCGACCTCATGATCGGGCGGCACCTGCGACGCCGATGCAACGCGAGCGACGCCCACGGTATCCACAGCCCGGACCGGACCACCGTACGGTGCCGGCATGATCAGATTCCTGCTCCTGCGATTCCTGCCACGGCGGATCATGCCGCTGCTCCTGCTGTTCGAGGCCTACCAGCTCGTCCAGCGCCTCCGTCGGCGTGACGAGCCGGCGCCGACGCCGGTGAGCTACGGCCTCGCACCGACGACGACCGGCGACCAGCCCCGCTAGACCCGGCGCTCGGCCATCGGGCCCGCGATCCTGCGAGCGCAACGCGACGTATGCTCGGGTAGCAAGGTCGTCGCGGATCCCAGGTAGGCTCGATGGATACCGGCTATGAGATGGAGCCCGAGCGCGTCGGGCGCACGCGGTCCCGGAGAGTGCCGGCCCTCGTCGGGACAGCGGTGCTCGTCCTGGCCGTCGTCATCGCCAAGCCATGGGCGAACGCGCAGCCGGCACCCGCCAAGCCGGTACCCGACCGTCCTCGCGGTGACGGCGGCGTCGCCCCGTCCGACCGCCACGGATACGGCGACGACCGCCCCGGAGTCCACGCCGGCCGCCGTTCCGACCTGGCCGGTGCCGCCCGGACCGTTGAACGGTCCGACGCTCGTGTCGGCCCAGGCGGAGAGCGCGCTCCCGATGCTCGACGTGCGGCGGGGGACGTGGGGAGTCGGGGTCATCGGCGTCGGACCACGCCTCTCCCGCGATGAGACGTGGGTCGACTGGACGGCGATCGAACCGGAGGTGGTCCAGGGACCGGCCCAGGATGGCCTGCCTCGCCATGTCCTGATCTGGCCCGGCACCGGTCTGTGCACCGACGTGCCCGTGACCGACGACCACCCCACGATCGTCGCGGTCACCCTGCCGGTGGACATCCGACGGGGCTCGAACGTCGGTGACGGCTGGTCCGGCTGGTGGACGGACGGCGGACGCGCGGCCTCGATCGACGACTCCGTGACCGTGGTGGCGATGCGCGACCAGTCGGGCATCGCCGCGATCGAGCGCATCGATCGCACGCCGTGGCCGATCGGTCGCTACGAGTTCCAGCTGCGGACGGGCGATCGCACCTTCGACCTGACCGTCTGCCTGACGCGGCCGGAGTACTGAGGAACCGAGAGGCCGTCCGCATCGTCTCCGCCGCACGACCGTCCCGCACCGGGCGGCAGGCAGCAGGTGATCCTCGATGTCGCAGACCGTTCGAACCCTCGGCGCCGCCGCACTGGGCGCCTTCATCGTGGCGGTGGCCGCGCTGTCCGTCCGGCCCGGCCCGGCCGCCGGGGCGCCGGCGACCGACGCGCCAGCGGCCCACACGATCACGGTCTCGGGCAGCGGCAAGATCACGGTCGTGCCCGACGTGGCGCGGATCTACCTCGGCGTCACGGTCACCAAGCCGACCGTCAAGGCCGCCCGGCAGGCCGGTGCGCAGGCGATGACGGACATCATCGCCGCGGTCAAGGCCCTCGGCGTCGCCGAGGCCGACATCCAGACGACCAACGTGAGCCTCAACCCGCAGTACGGCAGCGGCTCGGCGCCGAAGGTCGTCGGCTACCAGATCAGCGAGCAGATCGAGGTCACGGTCCGGGACCTGGACAAGGCCGGCGACGTGGTCGACGCGGCGACCGCCGCGGGCGCCACCAACGTCAACGGCATCTCGTTCGAGCTGGCCGACCCGGTCAAGGCCACGAACGACGCGCGAGCCGCCGCCGTCGTCGCCGCCCGGACGAGCGCGCAGGCGATGGCGAGCGCCGGCAACGTGTCGCTCGGTGCCGTCGTTTCGATCACCGACGCGACCCAGTCCTCGCCGATCTACTACGGCTACGGCGGGCTCAAGGGAGCCGCCGCGATCCCGGATGTCGCGACACCCGTCCAGCCGGGCACCCAGGACCTGAGCGCCACCGTCACGGTCGTCTTCGAGATCAGCTGACCTCGGCTGCGGCGCCGGGTCGGGGGCCGGCGGCGCGGGTACCCTCAGGCGGTGCCACCCACCGCCCCGGTCACGACCCTCGCCGCCGACCAGTCCCGGGCGAGCGAGGAGCGTCTCGGGGTCGCCGCGGCGGCCGGCGCCGCCATCGTCTACGGCGCCGCCTATCCGGCCACGGCCGTCGCACTTCGATCCTTCTCGCCGCTGGCGGTGGCCGGGATCTCCTGCACGCTGGCCCTGGTCACCGTCATCGGCCTGGCCCTGGCCGGGGTCCTGCCCCGGCCGGCCGTTGACGGCCTGACCGGGCCGCGCCTCGTTCGCCTCACGATCCTGGCGCTGCTCGGCGGGGTCCTGTTCATCGTCGGGGTCAACATCGCCGTCGCGATCAGCGGCCCCACCATCACCGGCTTCGTCGCACCGCTCTACGCCGTCCTGGGGACGCTGTTCGCCATCCCGCTCCTCGGCGAGCGTGTCCGGGCATCCACGTTCGTCGCGTTCGGGCTCGCGTTCGCCGGGACCGCGTTGCTGGCCGGAACCGTGCCGACGGGCACCTCGCCGGTGGGCGTGCTGCTGGCCTTCGTGGCGGCCGCGATGTTCGGGCTGTACGTCGTGCTCGCGCGCCGGTGGAGCGTGCCCTACCGCCTCGATGGGACGCTGGTGACGATCGCCAACCTGATCGGCCGGGGACCGCTCCTGCTCGCGGCGGCCGTCGTCCTCGACCCGGGTCGGGTCGATCCCGGCGGACCCGGATCCGGCCGCGATCGTGGCCCTGCTGACGATCGCCTTCGGGTCGAGCACCGCGGGGAACCTCCTGCTCATGGCGTCGGTCCGGCGCGTCCCGGCGGGACGGACGTCGGCCGCGCTGCTGCTCACCCCGGTCGCCTCCGCGGTCATCGGGGCGGTCGTGCTGGGCGACCGGCTGTCGCCGGCCGGGCTCCTCGGAGCTGGCCTGATCCTGGGCGCGATGGCCGCCGCCAGCGGCATCCTCGTCCGGCGCCGCACGAGCCCCTACCCGGCTGAGCGTGCCTCGCTGATCTCGATCAGGTGGCCGTCGGGGTCGCGGAAGAAGGCGCGGATCTCCCATTCCGACTCGACCGGCGGCGTCAGGAACCGGGCGCCGCGGGCGACCAGCGTCCGGTAGGCGTCGCGGCAGTCCGGGACCCGGATCGTCATCGAGTGGCTGACCCGGTCGGGATCGTCCGGTGGCGCGAACGTGACCGTCGGCTTGTCGTCCGTCGGCCCGCCGCCGGTGACCAGGAGCAGCCAGGTCCCGAACGCGCGCAGCACGCACGACGTCCCGCCGTACTCCCGGTAGACCTCGGCGCCCAGGACGTCCCGGTAGAACGAGCGGGCCCGGGTCACGTCGGCGACGACGAGGATGTGGGTGAGCTCCATGCCGTCGAGAGGGAACGATCCGGTCATGGCCGGGAGCGTACGCTCTCGCGATGTCGGCAGTCGGGCGGCTCTGGGCGGCGTTCACGGCCGGTCCCGACTACCCGGCCGAGCCGGCCGACCTGCGGACCGTCACGCTCGTCGGCCTGCGTCTCCCGGTGCGGGCGAGCGTCGCCATCGCGGTGGTGACGTTCGCCCTGCTGTTCGACTACTCGCGGACGTTCATCCCCGGCGGCGCGAACGCCGGGCGCGGCCCCGACGCGATGCTCATGACGTCGATCGAGCGGGTCATCCTCTTCGGGCTCGTCCCGCTCCTGGTCGTCCTGTTCGGCTTCCGCGACCGCCCGTCACGCTACGGCCTGACGATCGGCGAGTGGCGCTGGGGCGCGGCGCTCGTGGTCATCGGGTGCGTCGTGATGACCCCCATCGTGCTGTGGTTCGCGACGACGCCCGACGCGCGGGCCTTCTACGGCCCGGCCGGCGCCGCGCCCGGCCGCGTGCTGCTGACCAACGCGCTCGACCTCACGGCGACCGAGTTCGCCCTGCGCGGCTTCCTCATGCTCACCCTGGTCCGGCTGATCGGGCCGTTCGGCGTCCTCGTGGCGACCATGCCGTTCGTGTTCTCACACCTCGGCAAGCCGGAGCTGGAGCTGTTCTCGACCCTCGGCGGCGGGCTCGTCTACGGCTGGCTGGCGTGGCGGACCCGCTCGATCGTGTGGGGGTCGATCGGGCACACCTACATCCTGACCCTGCTCACCCTCGCCGCGAGCTGAGCCGCGGACGGCCGTCTGGACCGATCAGGACCGAGCCGTCCTAGCGACGTCCGAGTCCTGGTCGACCTCGATGTCGTGGCGCTTGGCGGCGGCGAGGATGCGCGTCGCAGCGGCGTGCTTCGCTGTCTTGCTCTCGAAGTCCGTCTGATCGAACCGCGAGATCGCGTTGCGAACGTGGGCGGCGTCGTTGATCGGCAGGTGGCGCTCGCCCTCGTGGTCGATGTAGGCGAATGAGCTGTCGCGCAGGCGGTCGCGTTCGGCAGTGTCGAGCTCGGCCATCGTTGTTCCTCCCCTGGACTGGCGTCCCAGCATCGTCGCACCGGCCTCATCGAGGCCACTCCCGACGCTCGGCCGGACGGCTTGCAGGTCCGTTGCGACCGGGGATCAGCCGAGGGCGCGCAGCTCCCGGCGCATGACCTTGCCGGTCGCCGTCAGCGGCAGCTCGGCGACGTAGTCGATCGCGCGCGGGTACTCGTGGGCCGCCAGCCGCTCGCGGACGAACGCCTGGAGCTCGGCGGTCAGCGCCGTCGCGATGGCATCGACGCCCGGGGCGGGCACGACGAAGGCCTTGACGATCTCGGTCCGATCGGGATCCGGGATGCCGACGACCGCGACCATCGCCACGGCCGGGTGGCGGAGCAGGCAGTCCTCGATCTCGCCGGGGCCGATCCGGTAGCCGCCGCTGGTGATGACGTCGTCGTTGCGGGCCTGGTACCAGACGTAGCCGTCATCGTCCATGCTCGCCCGGTCCCCGGTCCGCAGCCAGTCGCCGCTGAACTTGGCGAGCGTCGCCTCGGGCCGGTTCCAGTAGCCGAGGAACATGACCGGGTCGGGCCGGCGGACGGCGATCTCGCCCGACCGTCGCCGGGCGGCGACCGCGCCCCGTCGTCGTCGATGATCGCGACCTCGTGACCGGGCACCGGCGCGGCCCATCGATCCGGGCCGGATCGGCATGATGCTCGTCGACGTTCGAGACGACGAGGTTGCACTCGGTCTGGCCGTAGAACTCGTTGATCGTCGACGCCGAGGACTCGCGGCCCCAGTCGAGGAGCTCCGCCGCCGAGCGTCTCGCCGCCGCTGGCCACCGACCGCAGGCGCGAGGTCCGGGCCGGGCCGCGCGCCGGAGCGGCGGATCAGCTTGAGCGCGGTCGGCGGCAGGAAGACGTTGCGGACGGCGTGCCGTGCCATCAGGTCGAGCGCGCGCTCCGGGTCGAACTTCCGGGCGCGGTGGGCGAGGACGGGCAGGCCCCAGTGCCAGGCCGGGAACAGGACGTCGTACAGGCCGCCGATCCAGGCCCAGTCGGCCGGCGTCCAGAACAGGTCGCCCGGCTGCGGCGGGAACTCCTGCGGCAGCAGGACGCCGGGCAGGTGGCCGAGCAGGAACCGATGGGCGTGGAGCGCGCCCTTCGGCGGGCCGGTCGTGCCCGACGTGTAGATGATGATCGCCGGGTCGTCGGCCGCGTGTCGACGGTCGCGAACGCGGTCGGCGGCGGCGCCGAGCTCGTCGGCGTAGTCGAGCGTCCCGTCGACTCCCGCCGCCGTCGACCACGACGATCGTGCGCAGGTCGGGCAGCCGGTCGCGGACCTCGGCCACCTTGGGCCAGTTGGCGCGCGTCGGTGATCGAGCGCGACGGCGCCCGAATCGGCCAGCCGGTACTCGATGGCGTCCGGGCCGAACAGCACGAACAGCGGGACGGCGATGAGCCCGGCGCGGTAGGCGGCCACGTGGGCGATCGCCGTCTCCGGCGCCTGGGGCAGGAGGATCGCGACCCGATCGCCCGGGCACGAGCCCGTGGCCGACCAGGACGTTCGCCAGCCGGTTCGACGCCCGCCGGACGTCCTCGAAGGTCCAGCCGCTGACCGCGCCGGTCTCGTCCTCGGCGATGAGCGCGGGTGCGTCCGGCCGGGCGGCGGCGTGGCGGTCGATCGTGTCGACCGCGATGTTGTACCGCTCGGGCACCCCCCAGCGGAAGGACCGGCGCAGGTCCTCGTAGGTTCGCGCGCGGTCGCTGCTCACCCGGCCGATGATACCGGCGCGACCGGCCGGCGCGCTCGCGCCGACCGGACCCGAACTGCAACCCGCCGTGGCTCCACGCGGTCCGGGCGACGCAGCGCTATCCTTCGGCCGACCCCAACGTGTCCCCCGCGGACCCACCTCGTCCGCGGCCCCCGTCCACGCTCCAAGTCAAGGTGGTGCCCATGAAGGTCGGTGTCGCCAAGGAGACCGCGCCCGGCGAGCGGCGCGTCGCCCTGGTACCCGAAGTGCTCGGCAAGCTCAAGGCGGCCGGGCTCGACATCCTGGTCGAACGCGGTGCCGGCTCCGGCTCCTCGATCCCCGACGCGGCCTACGAAGAGGCCGGCGCGACGGTCGTCTCGACCGACGACCTGTACCGCGACGCCGACGCGGTCCTGCGCGTCGCCAAGCCGTCCGCGGCAGAGGTCGGCCGGCTGCGACAGGGCCAGGCCGTGCTGGGCCTCCTCTCCCCGCTCATCGATCCGGCGACCGCGAAGGCCCTGGCCGACCGCGGCGTGACCGCGATCAGCCTGGACGCGATCCCGCGCACGCTGTCACGCGCCCAGACGATGGACGCGCTGTCGTCGCAGGCCAACGTCGGTGGCTACAAGGCCGTGCTCATCGCGGCCAACGCCTACGGCCGCTACTTCCCGCTCCTGACGACCGCGGCCGGGACGGCCAAGCCGGCCAACGTCCTGATCCTGGGCATCGGCGTGGCCGGGCTCCAGGCGATCGGGACCGCCCGCCGCCTCGGGGCGGTGGTCAAGGCCTACGACGTCCGGCCGGAGACGCGCGAGCAGGCCGAGAGCCTGGGCGCCCAGTTCGTCAAGCTCAAGACGACCATCGACGCGACCGGTGCCGGCGGCTACGCCCGCGAGCTCACGGCCGAGGAGCGAGCGGCCCAGCAGGCCGAGCTCAACGAGGTCATCGGCGGCATGGACATCGTCATCACGACGGCCCAGGTGCCCGGTCGCAAGCCGCCCCTCCTGGTGACGGGCGAGGCCGTGGGCAAGATGAAGCCGGGCTCGGTCATCGTCGACATGGCGGCCTCGGCGCTGGGCGGCAACGTCGAGCTGTCGAAGGCCGGCGAGACGGTCGAGTCGCCCAACGGCGTGACGATCATCGCGCCGGACAACCTGCCGGCCTCGATGCCGGCCGGCGCGTCCGCGTTCTATGCCCGCAACATCTCGGCGCTGCTGCTCGGGATGGTCAAGGACGGCGCCCTCAACCTCGACTTCGAGGACGAGGTCACCAAGTCGACCGTGATCAGCCAGGGCGGCGCGGTCGTCTCGGATGCCGTCAAGAAGCTGCTCGAGCCGGCGCCGCCGGCCGCTGGAGGACCCGCGTGAGCAACGAACTCCTGACCTCGCTGGCGATCTTCACGCTGGCGATCCTCGTCGGCTTCGAGGTCATCAGCAAGGTCCCGGCGACGCTCCACACGCCGCTGATGTCGGGTGCCAACTCGATCCACGGGATCGTCCTGGTCGGCGCGATGATCATCGCCGCCGAGGCCGACAACCCGGTCAGCTACACCCTCGCCTTCGTGGCCATGGTGTTCGGGGCGATGAACGTGGTCGGCGGCTACGTCGTCACGGACCGGATGCTCCAGATGTTCCGCAAGAAGCCGACGGCCCCCAAGGCCACCACCGAGGGCGCCGACAGCGCTCCCGGCGCCTGACCGAGGAGCGAGCCGATGTCACAGCAGTGGATCTACACCATCGTCTACCTCGCCTGGCTGGCGGGGGCGGCCTGCTTCGTGCTGGGCCTCCACCGGATGAACTCGCCGGCCACCGGCCGGAGCGGCAACCAGCTGAGCGCGGCCGGCATGGTCATCGCCGTCGGGGCGACCTTCATCTACCTCCTGACCCGTGAAGGCGGCCTGAGCGGGACGGCCATCGTCATCATCGTGGTCGGCTTCCTGATCGGCGGCGGCGCGGGCCTCTATACCGCGCGGACCGTGAAGATGACCGCGATGCCGCAGCTGGTGTCGCTGTTCAACGCGGTCGGCGGCGGCGCGGCCGCCCTCGTCGCGATCGACGACTTCATCCGGCTCAACTCGGGTGCCCCGGTCGACACCACGATCTTCGTCGTCCTGGGCGCGCTCATCGGCTCGGTCACGTTCAGCGGCTCGCTCATCGCGGGCGGCAAGCTCCAGGGCCTCATCCCGGGCAAGCCGATCTACGTGCCGGGCGGCCAGCTGGTCACGATCGCCCTGGCGATCATCGCGGTCCTCGGGACCGCGGCGCTCATCCTGGGCGCGGCGGGTGTCCTCACCCTGACCAGCAGCGCGACCCTGGCACTCCTGTTCGTCGTCGTGCTGGCCGGCCTGATCTTCGGGGTCACGATGGTCCTGCCCATCGGCGGCGCCGACATGCCGGTCGTCATCAGCCTCCTGAACTCGTTCACCGGCACCGCCGCGGCGATGGCCGGCTTCGTCCTGGGCAACCCCGTCCTGATCATCGCCGGCGCCCTCGTCGGCGCGTCCGGCGCGATCCTGACCAAGCTCATGGCGGACGCGATGAACCGCTCGATCATGAACATCATGGTCGGCGGCTTCGGTGGCGGCGACGCCGCCGCCGGGGCGGCGACCGGGGCGGGCGGCACGGTCCGCGAGATCGGCGCCGACGACGTCGCGATCCAGCTGGCCTACGCCAGCCACGTGATCATCGTGCCCGGCTACGGCCTCGCGGTCGCCCAGGCACAGCACGCCGTCCGCGAGCTGGCCGAGCTCCTCGAGGCGCGCGGCGTCGACGTCAAGTACGCGATCCACCCGGTCGCGGGCCGGATGCCGGGCCACATGAACGTCCTGCTGGCGGAGGCCAACGTGCCCTACCCCCAGCTCAAGGAGATGGAGGAGATCAACCCCGAGTTCGACCGGGCCGACGTCGCCCTGGTCATCGGCGCCAACGACGTGACCAACCCGGCCGCACGCCGCCCGGGATCGCCGGTGTCGGGGATGCCGATCCTCGACGTCGACCATGCCAAGTCGATCGTCGTCATCAAGCGCTCGATGGGCAAGGGCTACGCCGGCATCGACAACGAGCTGTACGCGGATCCCAAGACGGGGATGCTCTTCGCCGACGCGAAGGATGGGCTGGCGGCGCTGACCGCCGCGGTCAAGGCGCTCTAGGGCGATCGCTCGGGGTCGCCCGTCGCCGGGTCAGGCGCTGGGCACCACCGAGGCGGTCCGCGGCACGGCCGTGATGTCGCGGATCTGCAGTGGGGCGAGCGTACCCAGGCCCTCGGCGACGACGATCGCGTCGTCGCCTGCCTGGAGCACGAAGTCGCTCGGTGGGTTGACGAACGCGCGGCCGCCGCGGTTCACGGACAGGAGCGTGGCGTGGTGGTCGTTGCGCAGCCGCGACGCGACCTCGTCGATGGGCAGCCCGAGATAGTCGTCCGGCAGGGCGATCCGATAGAGCTCCGACCCGTCGCCACCGGACACGATGTCGGTCACGATCGCGGACAGGCCCGGGTACAGGGCGGAGCGCGCCAGGAGTCGTGACGCGACCTTGGACGTGACGAGGAGCTCGTCGACCTCGGCGCGAACGAAGTGCGGCTCGTGCTTCGGGTTGTTGACCTCGGCGACCGTGCGCACCTGGGGCGCGATGGACTCGATCGCCATGATCGCGAGGATCGAGTGCATGTCGGCCTCGTCCGAGCCATCGATGGGGAAGACGATCGCGGCCGAGGCATCCGAGATGCCCGCCCGCTCCAGGTCCTCCGCGTTCGTCGCGTCGCCCCGGACGAAGTAGACGCCGGAGCCCGCGGGGTTCTTGTCGAGGTCGGCCAGCACCACGACCTTCTGTGGGTAATCGTCGCCCTTGAGCTCGTCGACGAGGTCGCGGGCGGTGCTGTTCCAGCCGCACACGATGATGTGTTCCTTGTGACCGGAGGAACCCAAGCCCTGACCCTCCTTGAGCAGAAAGTCGATGACCATGGCGACCAGGGCACCGGTGATCATCCCGAGCATGGCGACCCCGAACAGGATAAGCAGCCAGCTGACGATGCGTCCGCCGGGCGACGTCACGAAGGTGGAGTCGCCGGCGCCGAGGACGGTGGCGATGCCCCAGTTGAACGAGTCGAACAGCGACTGGAACGTCCAGTCCTTTTCGAACAGGGTGATCAGCACCGCCGCGATGAGGACCACGAAGACGATCCCCTCGGCCAGCGACAGGAAGAAGCGCCGGTCCAGCTGACCGCTGATGCGACGCAGGTGCCACGCCACGCGGCGGATGATCGGGCTGGCCAGGACCGGGGGGAGCGGCACGGACGGCATCGGTCCACGATCGTGCCATACCCGGGCGGGTCCACGTCAACCGTCGGCGCGCCCTTGGAGCGCCTGGACGGGCGGTCGCGTCAGTGCTGGTGGTCGGGCTCCGGGATCGTGACGTCGACGAGCACCGCATCGAGCGCCCGGACGAGGTCCGCCGGGGCGAGGTGGAGGTTGACCCCGAAGTCGCCGCCCCCGATCGCGACGACCTCGAGCCCGTCGATCGCGGCGTCCGCGATGACGGGCCAGGCGCGGGTCGAGCCGAACGGCGTGATCGTGTACCGGACGTACCCGGTCGCGGCCTGGGCCTCGTCCGCGTCCGGCAGCGACAGCCGGCTGACCCCGAGATGGGCGCGCAGCTTCGGCCAGTCGAAGCGGCGGCCGGCGGGCACGAGGACGAACAGGTAGTCGTCCTCGCCACGACGGACGACGATCGTGCGGAGGAGCGCTTCGACGGGGATCCCCTGGAACGCCGCGCTCTCCTCCGCGCTCGAGGCGCGTTCCGTGCGGACGACCTCGAACGGGACGCCGGCCGCCTCAAGGGCGGAGATCGCTGCCGTCGACGGACCGGTCGTGCCGGTCATGATCCGTCCGGGTCCGCCTCGGTCGCCTTGGTGTGACGATGGTGGTCCAGCCCGTCCGGGAATGCGCTCATCAGCCGGCGCAGCAGGCGATAGAGCTGCTCACGGTCCTTCGGGTCGAGGACGGCGGTGATCGCGGATTCGCGACGGCCCTGCGTCCCGGCGGTCTCGTCCCACGCGCGGTGACCAGCCTCCGTCGGCTCGATCAGCGTCCCCCGCCGATCGTTCGGGTCGGCCAGCCGGCGGATCAGCCCGGCGGCCTCCATCCGGTCGATACGGTTCGTCATGGCGCCACTCGAGAGGTGCATGTCGTCGGCCAGCTCGCCCGCCGATCGACGGTAGGGCGGTCCGACCCGGCGCAACCGCATGAGCATCTTGAACGCTCGCCGGTCCAGACCGAACTCGGCCAGCGTGGCGGCAGCCGAATCGTCGAACCCATGGGCCAGCTCCTGGATCCGCTCGACGATCCCCTCGGTCAGCGGGTCGAGGTCGGGGATCTCGCGGGCCCAGATGGCCAACGCGTCGTCGAGCCGGTCCAGCTCGTCCGGGTCGTTTGGCGTCGCCATGGGCCGAGTATCGATCTCGTGAACGTCGACGTCAAGCCACTTCACATCGTGCTGCACGATATCGTGCTTCTTTATGTCGAGTATCTTGACATCGAGATACTTCGGTGTTAGAGTGGGTACATCAAGGAAGGAGGGCACGAGATGTTCGAACTGCAGCCCCCGACACTGGACGCCGAGGTCGCCCGCCGACGCGAGCTCCTCCGCGGCACGATGCGTGCTTCGCGAGGCACGGAGCGCGTGGAGCGCCGGGTCCTCGGCACGGTCCGCATCCGTCACACGTTGGCGAAGCTGGCCAAGACCAGAGCGTAACCGCCGGCTTAGGCCGGGTCGACAAGCTCCATGCGGATGCGCTTGTTGATCCGGCCTTTCGATTCGTAGCCGGTCACCCGGATCCCGCCGACCTCGCTCGTGTTCGACACGTGCGTCCCGCCGTCGGCCTGGAGGTCGAGCCCGACGATCTCGATCGTCCGGATCTCCTCGATGCCCTCGGGCAGCAGGTTGACCTTGGTCCGGATGAGGTCCGGGATGGCGAAGGCCTCCTCGCGCGGGAGGACCGCGACCCGGACGTCGCGCGCGGCGGCCAGCTCCGTGTTGACGGTCGCCTCGATGGCGTCGACGAGGTCGCCGGACATCCGCTCGAACTCGAAATCCATCCGGCCGGAGCCCGGTTCCATGTTGCCGCCGGTGACGAGGGCGCCGTAGTCGCGCCAGACCACCCCGCACAGGGCGTGCAACGCGGTGTGTGTCCGCATCAGTGCCAGCCGCCGCGCCCAGTCGAGGTCGACCGTCAGGGCGTCGCCGACGCGCGGCGGGTCGCCGTCGCTCGGGCTCGAGCTCGTGGACGATCTCGCCGCCGGCCTTCCGCGCGGCGCGGACCGTCCACGTCCGTCCGTCCTCGGTCCGCAGCAGCAGGCCGCGATCGGACGGCTGGCCGCCGCCACCCGGGTAGAAGACCGTCCGGTCCAGGACGACGAGCGTCGCCTCGCCGGCGTCGACGGCCGCGACGCGTGCCTCGGTGGTCCGGGCGTAGGCGTCCGTATAGCAGAGCTGCTCGCCGGTCGGGGTCATGGCGCCCTCGACGTCACTGGGCGTTGAGCGTCCCGATCATCGTGGGATGGACCGTGCACACGAAGGCGTACTGGCCGGCGTCGATCGCGGGCACGTCATAGGTCCGGCTCTCGATGCCGTTGAAGATCGTGCCCTTGAACAGCTCCGCACCGGTCGAGCCGCCGAGGTGGAGCGAGACGTTGTGCGGGGTCCCGGCATCCTTGTTGTCGAACACGATCTGGAACGGCACCCCCGCCGGGGCCGTGACCGTCGTCTGCTCGTACTTGATCCCGAGCGCGCTGATCATCACCAGGTTGGGGTTGCCCGATCCACCCGGCTCGGCCGGGGCGGTGGCCGACGCCGCCGTGCTGGGCGCCGCCGTCTTGCTCGGCGCGGGCGCGTAGGTCCACCCGGCACTCGCCGTCGTGCAGGCACTCACGACCGCCGCGACCAGGATGGCGACCGACAGGAGCCGTGCATGACGCATGAGCGATTGGGCCTTTCGTTGGGTTGGCGGGCAGGACCGGGTGGCTCAGGGAATCTACCGCGACCGACGACCTCCTGTCGCGAGGTTCGTGCGGAGGGGTGCGGGGCCGTGGAGGGAGGTCCTAGTACTGACGGGCCACCCCCCGCCGGTACCAAAGGGCCGGTTGTGGGAGGGGTGATGCCGGCCGTAGGCTCGCCATCCACCTCGTTTTCTTGGGGTGTGCACTTATTCGTTCCAGCCCGGAGTCGTCGCAATGATCAAGGACACAGCCCACCGCGCCTGGCGCATCGTCATCACCGTCGGCCCGCTCGCCGCTGTCGCGCTGAGCCTCGCCGCCGGGATGAAGTGGCACTGATCCCTCACTGATCTTCGCGCCTCTTCCGGCCTCATGCCGGGAGAGGAACCAAACGACCCCGATGAGACCCGGAGACCTCCCTCCGGGTCTCGCGGCGTCCGGGGGTCAATGTCGCTCCGTCAGGCCGAGGCGGATCGCGACGGCGGCGGCCTCGACCCGGCCGGAGACCTCCAGCTTGGCCAGGATGTTCCCGACGTGGACGCCGACGGTCTTCTGGCTGATGAACAGCCGCTCCCCGATCTCCCGGTTGGTCCGGCCCTGGGCCACGAGCGCCAGCACCTCGCGCTCCCGGCTGCTCAGCCCGAACGTGTCCGTCCGGCGGTGCGCCGCGGGCGGATCGCCCGCCACGGCCCGGACCAGGTCCGACCGCGCGCCGTCCACCGCGTCGGCCATCGGCTGCGCAGTCGCGCCGCTGGCGTCGATCGGGATGCCGACCGGCACGGGTGCGTCGGCGAGGAGCTCGTCCACGGCGACCGGCAAGGCGATCCGCGCTCGTCCGGCCAGCTCGCGGAGCTCCCGCAGGAGCGGCTTCGCGTCGAGGCCGATGGCCAGGTCGACGGCAGCCAGCAGCGGCTCCTGGGCCTTCGTCCGGCCCGTCCGTCCGGTGCCGCTCCCGAGATAGGCCTCGGCCTCGCGCCAGCGCGCCAGCGCCACGTCGTACGGAGCCGTCAGCGTCTCCCACGTCTCGGCCACCGCCCGCCAGGCGGGTCCGTCGTCCTTGCCCTCCAGCCGGCGCTGGTAGGCACGGGCCGTGGCCAGCGACGCCTCCGCCACCTGCCGTGATCCGGCGCTCTTCGGCGCGCCGGCGGCCCGCACGATCTTGATCGCGGTCGCGAGCACGTCCGCGGTCCGCTGTCGGGCGGTGGCGAGCGGCGCCAGCTGACGGTGATGGCGCGCCTCGGCGGCGGCCGCAGCATCGACCTGGGCGACCATCGCCGCCATGCGCGCGACGAGGACCCATTCCTCGGTCTCGCGCACGCTCGCCCAGCCGCGATCGACCGATCGGCTCGCGTCGCTGACGTCGCCCCGCCACAGGGCGAACGAGGCAGCCGCCAGGTAGTACGGCCCGGCCAGCTGGGGCTCCCGGACCGCGGCCAGCTCCAGCACGGTCTGGCCGAGCAGCCGTGACGCCTCCTCGCCGGCATTGGTCTCGATCTCGACCGCCGCCAGCACGAGGACGGCCTCCATGTACACGACCCCGACGGTCAGCCAGGACATCGCCCGGGAGCTCATCGCCCGGGCCTCCGGCCAGCGGCCGAGGATGAACAGCGAGTCGGCCACGTTCCCGGCGAGGAAGTTGCCGTAGACCGCCTCGAGCCCGACCCGCTTGGCGTCCTCGATCGCGGCGTACGCCACGTCGACCGCCTCGGCCCGCCGGCCGACCAGGTCGAGGACCGTGGTCAGGTTGGCCCGGATCCGGAAGAGCGCCTCGGGATCGTCGAGGGCGGTCGCCCCGACCTCGGCCTGGTGGAGCAGGTCGATGGCGGCGTTCGGGTCGCTGCCCCAGGCGAGCGCCACCGCGAGAGTCGTCGTGGCGTGCACGTCCTGGCTGTCGGCGGGCGGGTCGCACGCGCGCGCGACCCGGATCGCCTCCCGGGCGAGCCGCTGGGCGTCGGAGAAGATCCCGTCGAGCATCTTCAGCTGGGCGAGCGTGGCGAGGACCGTGGCCCGTTCCGGCGACACGTCCCGGGGCACGAGCTCGACGGCGCGGCGGGCCGCCAGCATCGCCCCGGCCGGGTCGCCGGCCGCGCGCCGGATGACACCCAGGCGGCCGTGGAGCAGGCCCAGCTGGACGCGATCCTTGCGCGCGTCGAGCCCGCCGATGGCCGCCTCGAGGAAGCTCGTGGCCCGCGCCGTCCGGCCCGTGGCGAAGGCCGCCTCGGAGGCGCGGACCTGCAGGTCGACCAGGTCCGACGGTCCGGACCGGCGATGGTCGCCCCGACCGGCCGTGGCGGGCGTGTCCGACAGCGACAGAGCGAGCTCGAGCGCGGCGAGCTCGTCGGCGGCGGCATGCCGGGCGCCGGCGAAGGCGGCGGCGTCGATGGCGGCCGCGCGGGCGGCCGCCGGCTCGTGTGCCGCGAGCCAGTGGCTGACGATGACCGACGGTGGTCCGTCGAGGCTCATCGCCAGCGCCGCGTGGTTGCGCGTCCGCGCGATCGGCAGGAGGTCGTTGGCGATCGCCCGGCCGATCCCCTCGTGGCGGACGGCGATCCCCTCCTCGGTCTCGACCAGGAAGCCGTTCGCGACGGCCTCCTCGAGACCCGCCAGGAGGTCCGCGTCCAGGACGCCGTCACCCGCGCGCGGGCCGCTCACCGAGCGCGGCGCCGACCGGTCCGTGCCGAGCTCGTAGGCGGCGGCCAGGGCCGCGAGCTGCAGCCGATCCAGGGGCCGCTCGGCGAGCGCGATCAGCCGGGCCACGCGCCGGCATTCGACCGAGCGGATCGCCATCCGGGCGATCACGAGGTCGTCGAACGATCCGGTCAGCGAGCTGCTCGGCAGCTCCCGTCGGGCCGCCAGGAGCTCCTCCGCGACGAGCGGCAGGCCACCCGACCGTTCGGCCACCAGGAGCAGCAGGCTGGCCGAGGCGCGCTCGCCCTGGATGCCCTCGATCAGCGCGGCCAGCTCGTCGCGATCGAGCGGTGGGAGGTCGAGCCGGGTGGGGGGCCGCGGGCTGGACGTGATCGCGGCGAGGTCCGCCAGCCACGGGTCGTCGCGCCCGACGACGTCCGGCTGGAACGTGCCCACGATCGCCAGCCGCTGGTCGCGCGAGATCCGGGCCAGGAACGTGACGAGCGCCCGGGTGGCGGCGTCGGCCCGGTGGAGGTCCTCGATGACCAGCAGGACCGGGCTGTGCTCGCCCAGGCGGCCCAGCACGCCCAGGATGCTCTCCAGCGTCCGGGCCTGCCGTCGTTCGGGCGCGGTGACGCTCCGGTCGCCGGTCCAGGCGCCGCTGGGCTCGAGCCGGTCGCCCAGGTCGGGCAGGAGGCGGACGACCTCCGAGGCGCCGGAGCCCAGCCGGTCCGCCAGGACGTCGTCGGGCAACGCCCGGAGCGCCGGGCCGATGGCCCGGACGATCGCGCCGTACGGCTCGTCCACGCCGCCGATCCAGGCCGTGGCCCGCAGGACGGTCATCGGCTGGGTGAGGGCCTGCATGCGGACCGTCGCCTCGTCGAGGAACCGGGTGACGCCGACGCCCGACGTGCCCGTGACGATCATCGTCCGCGACCGGCCACCGGCGGCGTCGTCGAGGCGCGCCGCCAGGCGCTCGAACGCCTCATCGCGGCCGACGAACCGCTCGCTCGTGTACTGGGCGGGCATGGCCGCATTCTACGGGCCGCGTGGGCTAGGCTGGCCGTCATGACCGTCGCACGGAACGCGCCCCATCCGGCCAACACCCTGAACGACCTGCCGGGCGAGGAGTGGCTGTACTTCACCAAGTCGCTGCTGACGACGGCCTACCCGTCGGAGCTCGGTCACGCCGCGCGACGGGTGCACGGCGCCAACAAGCCGCCGCGCCTGATGGCCCGGCTCATCGAGTTCTTCAGCCAGACCGGCGACCTCGTCCTGGACCCGTTCGCCGGCGTCGGCGGCACACTGCTCGGGGCGGCCATCGCGCGCGGCCCCCGACGCGCGCTGGGGATCGAGCTCGAGCCGCGCTGGGCGGCCGTCTTCGACTCGGTCGTCAGGGAGCTGGCCGGTGAGCGCGACGGCGCGGGTCCGGTGCTGGCCGACCTGGGCACGGCCGACCCGGGCGGGGTGCGAGGCTTCGATCCGGGCGGCCTCGAGCTGCGGGTCGGCGACGCGCTCGCCGTCCTGCCCACGATCGAGACCGGATCGATCGACCACATCGCGACGGACCCGCCGTACAACCTGCAGCTGCCGATGACGATGGCCGGCGGTCCCCTGTCCGTCGCGCACGCCAATCGCCGGACCGACTACGCGATGGTCACCGACTCACCGCTCGATCTGGCCAACGCCGCGGACTACCCGGCCTTCCTCGACCGGATGGAGGTGGTCTTCGGCGAGCTGCTCCGCGTGCTGCGGGAGGATCGCTACGCGGTCGTCATCGTGCGCGACGCCTACCAGGACGGGCGATACCTCTTCACCGGCTCGGACCTGGCCGCGCGGGCGGCGCGCGGTCGGCTTCGTCCCGAAGGGCGATCTGATCTGGTACCAGGCCGGCAGCCGGTTGCGTCCGTACGGCTACCCGCGCGCCTTCGTCCCGAACATCGTCCACCAGCACATCCTGGTGCTGCGCAAGGAACGCGCGCGTCAGCCTCGCCGGCGGCGCGACTCGAGGTAGGCCTCGAAGACGTCGCTGTCGAGGTCCGACTCGCCCATCGTCCACGTCTCCGGTGTCGCGGGCATCGTCGCGACGGGCATGTCCGGCGCCGGCTCCTCTTCCTGTGCCGTGTCGCTCAGGGTCATCTTGTGGAGCCAGCCCTGCTGGCCGTCGGGGCTCAGGACCAGCCAGTAGGCGCCGTACTTCTCGATCAGCTGCACCTCGTCGCCCTGGTCGAGGTATCCGATCTCGGCCCCGCGCAGCTCGTCCGGCGAGTCGAGCAGGCGAACCACGCGGTAGCGGATGACCCGGCGCTCCCGTCCGGCCAGCGGGCCGACCAGGCCCGCATCGAAGGTCAGGCGCGCCGCGGGCGTCGAGTCCCGGATCGGATCGGCCTTGCGGGCCAGGAGCAGCGACGGTCGCCGCCAGCGTGGCAGCAGCAGCTCCATGTCGGCGACGTCCCCGGCCTCCTCGCCGGGCTCCGGGCGGTCGATGACCCCGATGCCGGAGGCGGGGAAGGCCACGCCCGGCGGGATGGCCCCGACGCCGGCCGCCACGGCCGTGGCCAGGACGCCCTCGTCCGGCGGGTCGTCGTCACGGCGCTTGCGACCGAACAGGCCGAGCGCCATCGCCGCGGTCACGGCCCCGGTCGTCGTCACGAGCGTCGGTGCGAGCCCCATCGGGGGGAGTGTCGGGCCGTGGAGACCGGTCATCGCCATGACGGCCGCGACGGGGCCCCAGGCGGCCGGCTGACCGCCGTGACCGGTCGTGCCCGGGCCGGCCGGGCCGTTCGAGCCGCCGGCCGAGCCCCCGGAGGACCCGCTCCCCGGGTCGGTGCCGGTGACGATGGCCACCTGTGGCGGATCGCTCGGCCCCTCGGATGGGGTCGCGCTCGGGAGGAGCGGCGTCACGACCGGCGTCGCGGTCGGGTCGCCGACGATCGGTCCCACCGGCGGCACACCGGCGAGCGGGTCGGTGGTCGGCGTCGGTTCGGCCGTCGGGTCCGCCGTCGCGGTCGGCGGCGGGAGCACGAGCTGGGTGGCCGTCGGCCGGGGAGTCAGGCGGGGCGTGGGCCGCGGCGTCGGGCTGGGCGCGGTTCGCGGTTCGATGGTCGGCGCGGGCGTGGGCCGTGGGGTCGGCCTGGGCGTCGGCGCCGGCGTGGGCTTCGGCGTCGCCGTCGGCTTCGGGGTCGGTGTGGCGACCGGTGCGATCGTGACGGTGCCGGCCGCGAGCGACGCCTGGCTGCCGTCGTTCGCGGTGGCCGAGATGACCACCGTGTGGGTCCCTGCGGACAGGGTGCCCGACCACGCGTAGGTGACGCCGGTGCCCCAGGCGCCGATCCTCGTCCGCACCATCGTGTGGTCGCTGCCGCCGACGCGGACCGTCACCCGGTCCGCGCGAGATCCGCTGACGTTGCGATAGACAGCGCTGATCAGGATCGTGGTCGCCGTCGTCCCGTTTCGTGGCGAGACGACGGCGGCGGAGAGGCTCGTCTTGTTCGGGGCGGCCGACATCGGCGCCGCGAACGCGGCCAGCAGCAGGGCGGCGGCGGCGACTGCCCCGAGCCACCAGGCCACCTTTGTTGTCGTACGACGATTCCCGACGCGCAAGGATCAGCCTCCAGGCCCGGGCGACGCCCGATGCCAGCTCGAGGATGTCGGCCGGGGAGGGGGCGGGCAATGGTACGGGGGTCCGGGTCGAAACCGCCGTCAGGTAGGCCGCGAGAGTGGCCCGTTGTCCCGCGTCAACGGGCGCTGGACGGTGCAGTGCGGTCTGGGCCGGCGGATGGTCCGACCGCCGCGGGTCGATGGCCCGGAATCGTCATGGCCCCCGGGAGGCGGCCGGCCCTACGCTCCGCCCGATGGATCCCACCGCCTCGTCCCGCCCCGACGGACAGACCGCCTCGCCGCTGACCGGGACGCTCCTCGGTGCGGCGCTCGCCGTCACGGGTGTCACCCTCGCGGTCCTGACCATCCAGACGCCGTTCGTCGCGCGGGCGATGCCGGGCGGCGCTGCCGGATCCTCCTCGTCGGCCGCCCTGCTCGTCTGGGCCCTGGCGATCGCGGCCGGGGGCAGCCTGCTGGTGTCGGGTGCCGGCCGGCTGGCCGCCTCTCTGACGGGCATGCGATCGGGCGCCGGCCGGCCCACACCGCTCGCCCGTGTCCTCGCCGGCCTGCCCGACGACGTCTCCGTCGTCGACGGCAGCCCAAGCCGCGACGGACGGCCCGGTTCCCGGCTGGTCGTCGGGTCGTTCGGGGTCGCGGTCCTGCACGAGATGGCTCCGCTCACGGCGATCCGCCAGGCGGGTCCGTCGTGGGAAGCCCGGACGGCGTACGGGTGGACGCCCACCGAGCCACCGCTGGATCGGGCGGCGCGCCACGCCGACCGCCTCCGTCACGAGCTCAGCGAGGCCGACCTCGACTTCATCGCACGGGTCCACGCGGCGATCGTGATCGCCGACGCGCCCGTCACGCGGTCGTCGGCCTGCGCGGTCATCACCCGCGACCAGGTCCCGGCATGGATCGCGTCGCTGCCCCGTCAGCGGAGCCTGACCGAGCGTCGCCTGGCGCGCCTGGTCGCGGTCGTCCGGACGGCCGCCGCCGAGGACGCCCGGCGCGGTTGGTAGGGGAGCCAGGACTCGAACCTGGAACCAGCGGGATATAAGCCCGCCGCTCTGACCGATTGAGCTACTCCCCCGTCGGGGGATGCTACACCCGGGTGCGCGTCGGTCGGTCCGTCAGCCGCCGCTGCGGAAGCGTCCGCTGATGCCGCGCAGCCGGAGCTTTCGAGGCCGGGCCTGGCCCTCGTCCGTCGTCGGCTTCCCGTCACGACCGATCCTGACGCCGCCGGGTGTCGTCCAGGCGTACTCCGGGAGTGCAGCCGTGAATTCCCGCTCCTCCTCGGTCCGCTCGGCCTCGATCGGCAGCTCGTCCGGGTCGAACGGGCGCTCCGTTTCCGGGACGAGAAGCGGTGGCCGGGCGTAGGCCGGGGCACCGTAGAGCTGCGGCAGCGCGACGTGCTGTTCGTCGATGGACACGCGCGAATCCTCGATGAAGGCGATGCGCCCGAAACGTGGGTCGCACCCCGGATGATGTCGCAGTGGAGAGTACCGCGTATCGGTACTGATGGGCTAGCCGTCATGCAGCCGCATGACAGAAACGGTGCGCCTCGGCACCGCCGGTTCGGGCCGTCAGCCGAACAGCGGCCGGATCACCTGGACGGCGACGACCATGACCAGGTACGCGATCGGCACGGCGGCGAAGAACCCCAGCGCCGCGCTCCAGGCGCTCCGACGCACGACGGTTCCCGAGCCCGTCGGCTGGGGGACCACGAGATACGTGACGAGGCTGCCGATGACGAGCACGAGGACGACGTAGATCGCGACGGCCAGCGTGCGCAGGTCGCCCCCCGGCAGGACCGCACCGCGGCTGAGGGCGAGGTCGTACACGAGGTACGCGATCGCGAGCACGACCGCCACGCTCAGGCTGGCCGCCACCGCGCGCACGACGGGTCGCGGCGCGTGCCGGAACTGACGCCAGCGGATCTCCGCCCACGACCGGCGCGGCGGGATCGTCGCCGGATCGCGGCGATCGCTCATCCCTCGCCGAGGATCGTGAGGACGCGCCGGGGCGGCAGCGTCGCGGGCGTGCTGCCGGCCAGGAGCTCGACCGCCTCGGCCAGGCGCTCCAGCTCGGCGTCCGTGGTGAAGAAGCCGACGCTGATCCGGATCGCGTCGAGGGGCTCGATCGTTCGTGCGACCGCGAAGACCCGCGACCCCAGCTCGTCGAGGGCCGCTTCCGCCGGCCAGCCCGCGATCCGGAACGTCACCAGGGTGGCCATCGCGTGGCGCGGGGTCAGGACCGTGACACCCGGGATCCCCGCGAGGCGCGCCGCGGCCGCCGCGGCCATCGTCGTCCCGCGTCGGTAGACGAACTCGAGGCCCACGAACATCGACAGCCAGCCGATCGAGCGGGCCATCCCCACGACCGACGGCCGGTGGAAGCCGGTCGCCTCGAACCGGCGGCCGTCCGGCCACCAGCGCGCCCGACCGGTGCTGTTCGCCTCCTCGAAGGTGAACCAGCCGCCGAGCGCCGGGACGAGCCGCTCGATCGCGCCCGGATCGACCACGAGGGCGCCCATCCCCTCCGGGCCGAGGAGCCACTTCTGGGCCGGCACGGCATAGGCGTCCGCGCCCAGCTCGTCGAAACGGAACGGGATCGCGCCGGCGGCCTGGGCGCCGTCGACGACGACGAACGCGCCGCGGTCGTGGGCCAGCGCCGCGATCGCGGCGACGGGCATGACCGCGCCGGTCGTCCACAGCACGTGCGAGAGCGAGACCAGCCGGGTACCGGGCGTGATCGCGGCGTCGAAGGCGGCGATCGTCGCGTCGTCGTCGCCGTCCGCGCCGGCGTTCACGAACGCGATCTCCGCGCCGTACCGCTCGCGCAGCGCGTACAGCGGGCCGAGGCCGCCGGCGTGCTCGTTGGTCGTGGTCACGATCCGGCCGCCGTGCCGCCAGTCGGGCAGGAGGCTCGCGGCGTTCATCCCGTCCGTCGCGGCGTGGGTCAGGCCGACGGCGGCGACGTCCGTGCCGAGCACGGCCGCCACGCCGGCCCGCGCCTCGTCCATCCGGCCGAGGAACTCGGCGAAGTAGTCGGGGTGCGCCCGCCCGACGTCGCGTTCGTACGTGGCGATGTCGGCCATGGCCGCGGCCGTCTCGGCCGGGAGCGGACCGACGCCACCCGTGTTCAGGTAGATGCCGGCGGCGAGGGACGGGATGGCCGTCCGGACGGCCGCCAGCTTCTCCGGATCCGGCATGGAGGGGACGACCACGGCCGTATGATACCGGCGATGAGTGGCCTGGCCCGTCCAGAGATCCTGGCCACCACGGAGTGGCTGGCGGAGAATCTCGACCGTTTCGGGGTCCGCGTCCTGGACCTCCGCTGGCGCCCCGACGGCAGCGCTCCGGCGGTCCACGCCAGCGGCCACATCCCCGGTGCCGCGCTCGTGGACTGGCGCCACGACCTCATCGAGGACGGCGACAACGGCGAGACGATCCTCCTCGCCGGACCGGACCGGATGGCCACCCTGGCGGTGCGCGCCGGGATCACCGATGACACGACGGTCGTCGTCTACGACGACAGCCAGAGCCTGTTCGCGGCACGCGCCTGGTGGAGCCTGCGGGCGTACGGCCTCGAATCCGTCCGGGTCCTCGACGGGGGCTACGGCGACTGGGTCGCCGAGGGCCGGCCGGTCTCCAACGCGCAGGTCGCACCCGGCACGGCCGGCTTCACCGTCCGCGGCCCGAACCGGACGCGCCTGACCACGACCGACGTCCGCGGGCTGCTCGGATCGCCGGACGTGACCCTCCTCGACGCCCGGGCGCCGGCCGAGTACCACGGCTTCGAGGGCAACACCAAGCGGCTCGGCCACATCCCGGGCGCGGTCAACGTGCCGGTCGGGGCGACCAGCGAGCCGGGCGGCCAGCGGCTGCGCGACGGGGCGGCGCTGCGCGACCTGCTCCACCGGGCCAACGTCACCCGCGGCCGGCGGATGGTCTGCTACGACGGGTCCGGGGTCGCGGCGGCCAAGCTCGCCTTCGTGCTGACCCTGCTCGGGCACGAGGACGTCGCGGTCTACGACGGCGGCTGGGCGGACTGGGGCAACCGGATGGACCTGCCGGTCGACCGCTGAGCGGTTAGCCGGCCGGGCGCGCCTTCGAGCCGGCCGTCACGAGGAGCTCGGCGCCGTGCTGGAGCCCCTCGTACAGCGCGGTCACGGTCTCGACGGTGTCGATCTCGTCGACGGTCTTGTCCGGCCGCAGCCGGGCGATCCGCGGGAAGCGCAGCGAGAAGCCCGAGCCGTGGCGGTTCGAGCGGACGATGACGTCGAAGGCGATCTCGACGACGACGGTCGGCTCGACCTGGTGGTAGCGGCCGAAGCGGGCGATCGTGTGAGCCTCGAACCAGCGCGTCATCTCGGCGATCTCGGCGTCGGTCAGTCCGCTGTACGCCTTGCCGATGTTGACCAGCTTGTCGTGCTCCGTGTCGCGCACGGCGAAGGTGTAGTCGGACAGCACGCCGTGACGCTTGCCGTGGCCGACCTCCACGCCGACGACCACGCAGTCGATCGTGGCCAGCGCCTTCTTCATCTTCAGCCAGCCCAGGCCGCGCCGGCCCGGCGCGTAGATGCTGTCCGGGTCCTTGACCATGAGCCCCTCGTTGCGCCGCGCACGCGAATCGGCGAACGCGGTCTCGAGCGCGTCGACGTCCGCCGCGACGCTCAGGTGCGAGCGGGTGAACCGGCCGCCGTCCGCGACGAGCGGCAGGTCCAGTGCGTCCAGGCGGCCCCGGCGCTCGGTCAACGGCTCCCGCAGGAGTGCCTCGACCGGTTCGTCGCCGCCGGCGCCGACCGCGAGCGCATCGAAGGCCACGAAGATGACCGGCACCTCGGCCTGGATCGCCGCCGACGGCGACTTCCGGCCGAGCCGCCCCTGGAGCGCGATGAACGGCAGCACCATCCCGTCCCGCCAGCCGAGGATCTCGCCGTCCAGGATCCCATCCCAGCCGAGCGGGATGGCCGCCTCGACGATCTCCGGGAAGCCCGTGCTGATGTCGTGCAGGTCGCGCGAGTACAGACGGACGTCCGCGCCGCGCTTGTGGAGCTGGGCGCGGATGCCGTCGTACTTGTCCTCCACCCAGACCTCCGGCCCGAGCCGGGTGACGATCTCCGTGGCGTCCTCCGCCGGGGAGGCGAGCATGAACTTGAGCGGATGGAACAGGGCCAGGGCCGCGTTGCCGAGCTCGTCGTCACGCGCGAGGCCGGCCAGCCGCCCGACGTCGCCGACGAGCATGCCCGCCCATTTGACGTCGTCGAGCGGGCGGTCGAACGCCTTCGCGATGGCGGCCTCCACCAGGCCCTCGCGCAGGCCGATCCGGAGGTCGCCGCCCAGGACCTTGACGATGTACTTGGCCGTGAGCGGGTCGGCCCGCTCGAGGAGCGAGCGCAGGATGGCCGACTTGCGGGCCGGCCCGGAGGCCAGCTCGATCTCGGTGAAGGCGGCCGCCACCTCGGGCAGGGTCGGGCTCGTCTCGGGCGGCGGCTGGTGGCCGGCGGCGGTCAGGACCTCGGCCACGGCGATGCCCAGGTCGGACGACCGGTCGTACGCCTCGCCAAGCGCGGACCGCGGGACCTTGCCGAGGTCGGTCACGGTCGACGCGATGGCCGACCAGCCGAGCCCCGCCGCGCGCTGATCCGCCTCGGCGAAGGGGCGTCCGGTCAGGAAGACCGCCGCGATGGGGAGCTCGTCGGGCGTGACCGATCGGAAGTAGTCGGCCAGGATGGCCGTCTTCTCGGAGGTCCGGGTGGTCGCCGCGAGGCGCTCGGCGAGCTCGCTCCAGCGACGCATGGAGGGATGGTATACCGTGCCCGGGATGGTGCAGAAACCGTGGTTCCCGGAGGCGCTGATCGGCTCGCGGGTCGTCCTCCGGAGGCACGCGCCGGGGAACATCGCCGCGTTCCAGCGCTGGTACGCCGACCCCGAGATCGCCCGGCTGGCGCGGTACCAGCCGACGCCGATGCGACCGGAGGAGATCGAGCGCTTCTTCGCGGCGCGTGTCCTCGGCACCGACGCGCTCGCGATGGCCGTCCACGAGAAGGCGACCGACCGGCTCGATCGGGACCTGTGCGTTCAGCCAGCTCGACGGCGACAACGGCTCCGCGCTCTACCACATCACGATCGGCGAGGCGGACGCCTGGGGACGCGGGATGGGCACCGAGGCCACCCAGCTGATGGTCGATCACGCCTTCGGGACGCTCGGCCTTCATCGGATCGCGCTGTACGTCTTCGAGTTCAACGTCCGCGCCATCCGCGCCTACCAGCGCTGCGGGTTCGTGGTCGAGGGCCGCTCGCGCGAGTCGATCTGGCGCGACGGTCGGTGGTGGGACGAGCTGGCGATGAGCGTCCTCGAGTCGGACTGGCGGGCGCGCCGCGACGGTGGCCTGACGGTCCCGTCGACCGAGGCGGGCGTGGAGGAGCCGGGTGTCGTCGAGGTCGGGGCGGCGGAGCGATCGCGCCGGACCTTCGGGCGGTGGCGATGACGACGGAGGGTGACGCAGCGGCCACGGCCCGGGCCGAGGTTCGCGAGCTGATCGCGGCCAAGGGCCACACCGTGGACAACGCACGGGCCGCGGTGGCGCGTCTGGACGAGGCGTTCGCGGCGGGCGACCTGGCGCGGACGGCCGCGATGGAGCAGTACCTCAACGACCTGATGCTGGCGCTCGAGCAGGACGAGGGCGAGAAGCTCGGTGGCAAGAGCGCCGAGGCCGCCCGCTTCATCCTCCGCGCCGTGGACCGCGAGCTGGACAACGCTTGAGGGCCAGGTTCCGGCGGCTGCGCCAAGGCCCTTGACTCTCGGGTCGGCCGAGGGTCCACGATGCGCTCGATGGACGACCTGCTGACGATCGGGCGGTTCGCCCGGCTGGCCGGGTTGAGTGTCGGGGCGCTGCGCCACTACGACGAGCTCGACCTCCTCCGGCCGGCCCGGACCGACCCGTTCACGAGCTACCGGCTGTACGGACGCGGCCAGCTGGAGACCGCGCGGCTGATCGTCCGACTGCGGGATCTCGAGGTCCCGCTCGACACGATCCGCCTGTTCCTCGCCGCCGACGACCCGGCCGAACGCCGGCGGCTGATGCGCGAGCACCGCGCCCGGATCGAGGCCCGGACGTTCCGGCTCCAGCGCGTCCTGCACATCCTCGGCCAGCTCAGCTCGGAGGACCCGCTTGCCATGACCGCCCCATCCGCCGCCCCGACCGAGCTCGACGCGACGACCCGTCGAACGCTCGCCGCCGACCTGTTCAACCACACCTGGACCCTGCTCGAGCTGCCTGACCGCACGCCCGAGCAGGACGACGAGATGATCCACAGCGCCCACGCCTCGCGCTACCACTGGGGCGAGGTCGCCGACCGGGACCCGGTCAACCTCGCCCGCGGCGAATGGCAGTGCTCACGGGTCTACGCGGTCCTCGGCCGGGCGGAGCCGGCCCTGTGGCATGCGCGCCGGTGCCTGGCCATCAACGAGGCGGCCGGCTCGGTCGACTGGGACATCGCCTCGGCGTACGAGGCGATGGCCCGGGCCTACCTCGTGGCGGGCGACGCCGCCGAGGTCGCCGCCTGGAAGGCAAGGGCAACGGCGGCCCTGGACGGGATCGCCGACCGGGACGATCGCGAGCTGATCGAGGGCGACCTGGCGACGCTGCCGTAGGCCGACGCCTACACTCGGGCCCTCCACACGCCCAGCCCGGAGGCCTGTCCCATGTCCGACATCAAGCTCGGGATCCTGCTCTGGAGCCAGGCGGCGACCTACGCCGAGATGCTCGACGCCGCCCGGCTGGTCGACCGTCTTGGCTACGCCCATCTGTGGACGTGGGACCACGTCTACGCGATCTTCGGCGACCCGCACCAGCCGATCTTCGAAGGCTGGTCGCTGCTCAACGGCTGGGCGCGCGAGACGGAGCGGACCCGGCTCGGCCTCCTGGTCGGCGCCAACACGTTCCGCAACCCGGGGATCGTCGCCAAGTCCGTGGCGACCCTGGACCACGCCAGCAACGGCCGGGCGATCCTGGGCGTCGGCGGCGCGTGGATGGAGCCGGAGCACACGGCCCACGGCATCGACTTCGGCAGCGGGTTCGGTGAGCGGCTCGACTGGCTCGACGAATCGGTCGGCGCGATGCGCGGGCTCCTCGATGGCAAGACCGTCAGCTCGGCGCCGGGCGGCCACTATGCGTTCCGGGACGCCCAGCACCTGCCCGTCCCGGTCCAGGCCCACCTGCCGATCATGATCGGGGGCAGCGGCGAGAAGAAGACGCTCCGGACGGTCGCCCGCTACGCCGACATGTGGAACGGGATGGGGTCGCTGGAGCGGATGACCCACAAGATCGAGGTCCTGCGCGGCCACTGCGACGCGGTGGGGCGCGACATCGCCGAGATCGAATTCACGTTCGGGCTCAAGGTCACGATCCGCGATACCAAGGCGGAGGCCGATCGCGTCTGGGCGGCCGCGATGGCCCACAACCGGACGCCGATGGCCGACGTCGCCGACGATCAGACGTTCTGGAACGGCACGCCCGAGGAGATCGCGGACCGGATGCGCCCGTACGTCGAGCTCGGCTTCCGGACGTTCATCTCGGAGCACCCGGCGCCGTACGACACCGAGTCCCTCGAGCGGTGGATCGGCGAGGTCGTGCCCCTGTTGTAGCCCGGCCCGTCAGCCGGCGACGGCCTCGAGGATCGCGCGCGCCTCGACCGCGGTCGGCAGCCGCGGCGAGTTGCGGATGGCCGCGTCGTCGAGGGTGTCGGTGACGAGCCGGTCGATGGCGGCATCGTCGGCCAGGCCGAGGCCCCGCAGGCTGGGGCGCTGGTCGACGTCTCGGAGCAGCTTGTCGATCGCGCCGATCGCGACGGCGGCGGCGGTCGATTCGGACTCGGCGCTCGTGGCGACCCCCAGCGCGATCCCGACCAGCGCCAGCTCGCGGTCGCGCGTCCCGAGATAGAAGCGCAGGACCTCGGGGAGGACGGCCGCGAGCGCCGTGCCGTGGGCGACGGCCCCGCGCGTCCCGATGGAGTGGCCCAGCGCGTGGACGAGGCCGACACCCGTGCCGCTGGCCTGCCCGACACCGGCGAGGTGCGAGGCCATCAGCATCTGGGATCGCGCCTCGATGTCCGTGCCGTCCGCGACCGCACGCCGCAGCCACGTGCCGATGGTCCTGATGACGCCGAGCGCCATCGCCTCGGCGAACGGGTTGGGGTTGGCCGAGAGCAGCGATTCGAGCGAATGGGTCATCGCGTCGATGCCGGTCGCGGCCGTCGCCGCCGGCGGCAGCCCGAGGGTCAGCGCCGGATCGAGGATCGTCGTCACCGGCAGCAGGGACGGATGGCCGATGTAGCCCTTGCGTCCGGCCGTCCTCGTCCGTGATGACCGCGAAGGAGTTGGTCTCGGCACCGGTCCCGGCGGTCGTCGGCACCGCCACGACCGGGCGCCCGGGCTCGAGGTCCGGACCGTCGTACTCGAGATCCCAGACGGGCTGGTCGTTGGTCGCGCGCAGGTCGAGAGCCTTGGCGGTATCCATCGACGAGCCGCCACCGACCGGGACGACCACCGTGCCGCCCAGCCCGAAGGTGCGGAGCGCTTCGGCGCCGCGCTCGACCGTCGAGGCGCCGGGGTTCGGCTCGACGCCGGCGAACACGGACGCCTCCACGTCTGCCGCGGCCAGGATGGCCAGCACCCGGTCGATCACGCCGGACGCCACGCACGCCCGGGTCCGTGACGACGAAGACGCGCGTGCCACCGGCGGCCGCGACGGCCTCCGGGAGCCGCTCGAGGGCGCCGACCCCGAACAGGACCCGGTTGCGGAGCACGATCTCCATCGACCGGTCAGCCAGCCGGGTCATGCCAGCACCTCCAGCACCGTGTCGGTCGAGGTGTCGCGCCGGACCGTCAGCCAGCGCCGGCAGCCGGCGGCGTGGAACCAGCGCTCGGTCGTCTCGCCGTCGGGGTTGTCGAAGATCCAGACCTCGTCGAAGTCGCGTTCGTCGGGATCGGTGATCGTGTCGGGCACGGGTCGCCGCTCACCGCCGAACGTGAACTCCTCGAGTGGCCGCCGGCCACACCGCGGGCAATCGAGCCAGAGCATCAGCGCGTCCCCGCCGAGCCCTGGTCGGCCAGGACGTGGTCGCGCCGGAAGCGGTCCAGGCTGAACGGGGCGATGAGGGCCGAGGGCCGGCCCGTCGCGATGAGCTCGGCCATGCCCTCGCCACCGGCCGGCATCGCCTTGAAGCCCCAGGTCCCCCACCCGGTCGTGACCAGGAAGCCGTCCACGCCGGTCGCGCCCATGATCGGCGAGTAGTCCGCGGAGATGTCGCAGATGCCCGCCCAGGTCCGCAGGATCCGGAGCTCGCGCAGGAACGGCAGCAGCCGGGTGATCTTGTACGAATAGCTCCGCAGCGCGGCAAAGGACGACTGGCGCGAATACGACGGCTGCGAGTCGAACTCGGCGCCGATCAGCATCTGGCCGCGCTCCGTCTGCGAGACGTAGCAGGACAGCTCCGTGCTCGCGAGGATCGGCGAGAAGCCCTGCGCGTAGTCGTCGGTCACGAAGGCATGGAGCGGGTGGGTCCGGATCGGCAGCCGGACGCCGGCGTGGGCCGCCATCTTCGTCACCCGGCCACCGACCGCCGAGCAGGACGACGCCGGCCGCGATCGGACCGCGGGTCGTCTCCACGCCCACGACCCGGTCCCCGTCGCGGAGCAGGCCGGTCACCGGCGTGTGCTCGATGAGGTGGACGCCGCGCTGCGACGCGCCGGCGGCGAACGCCCAGGCCACCCGGTCGTGCCGGGCGGTCGCGGCCTCGAGATGGTGCGAGGCGCCCAGGACCGGGTAACGTCCGCCGCCTGTCAGGTCCACCTGCGGGACCAGCTCCTTGAGCTCGGCCGGGCTGACCATCACGGTCTTCGCGCCGCAGGCCGTGTTCATGGCCACCCGGGCGCGCTCGGTGCGCATCGCCATCTCCGTGTGGGCGACCCAGAAGATGCCCTTGGTCTGGTGGAGGATCGCGGCACCCGTCTCCGCCTCGAGGCCCTGGTACATCTCGAGCGAATGCTGGTAGAACCGGACCGCCTCGGGGATGCCGTAGTTGGCCCGGATGATGGTGGTGTTGCGACCGGTGTTGCCGGATGCGAGGTAGTCGGCCTCCACGACGGCCACGTTGGTGATCCCGTGGCGCGTCGCGAGGTAGTACGCGGTCGACAGGCCGTGCCCGCCGGCGCCCACGATGACGACGTCGTAGCTCGACTTCGGCTCGTACCGGCGGAGGGCCGGCAGCGTGTCCGTGTAGGCGCTCATCGGAGTCGCCCCGCTAGCTCGTCCGCGTAGGCGGCGGCCGTGAGGAGCAACGCCTCGCCGTCGTCGGGCAGCCAGACCTTGGCCGGGACGGTCGCCACGAACCCCTGGGCGAGGGCGGGACGCTCGGCCGGGAGCGGCCACTCGAGGTGGTGCGCGATGACCTCGACCGGGAGCCAGACGCCGGCGAACCCGGCCTCCGGTTCGACGATCGCGTGCTCGTCGTCGATGTCGACGGTCTCGGCGCCGATGGCGAAGGCGTCGTCGGGTGCGAGCCGGAGCACGGTCACGTCCGGGCCGTGCCAGCGGGCGCCGTCGAGGGCGGCCGGGTCCGCGACCACGCGCAGCCCGCGCAACGGCTCAAGCGCGGGCACGGTGGCCCTCCGGGTCGTAGAACGGCGTGGACGTGACGACGGCCTCGCGACCGTCGATCTCGACGCGCTCCGGGAACGGCGTCCGCCGGAGCCAGCCGAGCATCAGCGCCTGACCGAGGAGCGGAGACGTCCAGCTGCCGGTCACGTTGCCGACGACCTCGCCGCCGGACCAGATCGGCGCGCCCTCGGCCGGCGCGACGCCGGGCATCGTGAAGCCGACCCAGCGGCGGTGGTCGGGCAGCTTCGCGGTCCGCTCCAGCGACGCCCGGCCGATGAACCGCGGCTTCTCCATCCGGACCGCCCAGTCCATCCCGAGCCGGCGCGGCGTCGTGTCGAGCTCGGTGTCCATGCCGATGATCACGTGGCCCTTCTCCAGCCGCAGCCCGAACAGCGCCTGGAGGCCGTGCGGCCGGATCCCGAGGTCGGCGCCGAGGTCCAGCAGCGCGCGCCACAGCTCGACCGACCGGTCGACCGGGTGGTGGAGCTCGAAGGCGGCTTCGCCGGTGAACGACAGGCGCATGACGTGGCACGGCACCCCGGCGACGTCGGCGTGGACGTGGCCGAGGAAGCGCGGCGGGTCGGCCAGCCCGGCGCGTTGCAGCAAGGCCCCGGCCAGCGGTCCCGTGACGTTGATCGCGGCCAGCGACATCGTCCGGTCCAGCACGTGGACGCGGAGGCCCCAGACCTCGATCCAGTCGCGCAGCCACATCTCCGCGTTGGCCGCGCCGCCGGACGTGAACGACAGCACGAACCGGGTCTCGCTCTCGCGCAGGATCATCCCGTCGTCCATGACGTGGCCGCGCTCGTTGAGCAGCAGGGCGTAGCGCGACCGGCCGGGCTTGATGTCCGCCACGGTGCACGGGTAGATCCGCTCGAGCAGCTCCACGACGTCCGGGCCCGAGACGACCAGCTTGCCGAGCGTCGACACGTCGCCGATCGAGACGCCCTCGCGGACCGCCCAGTATTCGGAGACCGCGTCGCCGTAGTGCCACGGCCGCCACCAGCCACCGAACCGGTCCATCCGCGCCCCGAGCGCCAGGTGCTCGTCGTGGAGCGGCGTCCGCCGGAACGCGTCGACGTAGCCGTCCGCGCCGGCCTCGGCGAGGGTGATCTGGCGGGACGCGGGCCGCGCGGTGAACGGATCGGGGACCTCACCCGTCCGCGCGGCGATCCACGATCGGACCTGGGGCAGGCACGCGCCGCCCTGGCACGGGCCGAGACACGCCTGGCTGGCGCGCTTGAGCAGCTCGAGCTCGGTGAAGCCGCGATCCCAGGCGGCACCGAGGTCGGCGACCGTCGTGCCCATGCAGCCGCACACCACGCCCTCGGTCGGTGGCGGGGGAAGCGGCTGGTCGGCGGCCGCGTCGCCGACGACGCTCACCGGCACGGCACCGGCCATCCGCGCGAGGAGATCGCGTGGCGCCAGGCCGAGGTCGACCGCACCGTGTCGGCCGGCGTCGTGGTCTCGACGCCCGTCGCGTCCGCCGTCACGACAGCCCGGACGCGCCCACCGTCGCCCTCGAACCGCACGAGGTCGTGGTCCACCGCGACCACCCGGCCCAGGTCCACGCCGGCGGTCCGCAGCTGCTCCGCGGCCCGCGCCGTGACGATCCCCGCCAGGCGATTGCCCGGGCACGACCGGATGGATCTCGGCGGCGCCCGTCGCGACCACGATCTCGCCCGGATGGACGTGGAGCATGCCGTGGGTCGTGCGGACGACGATCATCGGCCCGGCGTAGATCGCGACGACCTCCTCGCCGGCATGGGCGTCGAGGACGCGGACGGACTTGCCCGCCCGCTCCGCCTCGGCGGCCGCGGCGAGCCCGCTCGAGCCGCCGCCGATGACCGCGACGTCCACCTCGAGATGGTGCAGCTCGACGGTGACCGGGAGGGGCGTCGGCGGTCAGATCCGTGGCGGCCACCACGGGGAGTGCCGGCATCGAATCGACCGGATGCCGGGCGACCCGCAGTCCGGGGCGGGCGGCGGTCTGGCACGTCCGGACGTAGGCCGTGCCGTCGACCTCGGCGAGACAGTTGCCGCAATCGCCGGCAAGGCACAGCGTGCCGCCCCGCCCGGGGACCTCGCCGCCGCGCAGGATCGCGATCGCGACCGTGTCGCCCGCCTCGAACGCGACCGGCCGCCCGTCGACGACGATCCGCCCGCCGCCGCGCCGGCGAGCGCCGGGGGTGCCTCCGTCGTGACCTCGCTCACTGGCGCATCCGGAGGCCCTCGGGGTCGAACAGCGGCTCGGGCTGGAGCCGGGCCGGCCGGCGCCGGCCGATGATCTCGATCTCGAAACGGCCGTCCCCGGCGTCCGGCGAGGCGAGCGCGGTCGGCACGTACCCGAGCGCGATCGACTTCCCGACGTGGTGGCCGTAGCTCCCGGAGGTGACCCAGCCGACGACCTCGCCGTCGTGCCAGATCGGCTCGTCCCCGATCACGTCCGCCGGTGCGTCCGGGTCGGGCTCCACCACGAGAGTGACCAGCCGGCGCTCGGGGCCGGTCTCGGCCTCCTTCTCGTACGCCGCCCGGCCGATGAACTCGTGGTCGAGCTTCACGTAGCGCTGGAGGCCTGCCTCGTGGAGCGTGTAGATCGGGCGGTACTCGCGATACCAGGTGCCGTAGCTCTTCTCGAGCCGCAACGACATCAGGGCCCGGAACCCGAAGAGCCGGATCCCGTGCTCCTCGCCAGCGGCTCATGATCCGGTCGAACAGCGCCTCCTGGTATTCCGGCGCGACCCACAGCTCGTAGCCGAGCTCGCCGCTGTAGTTGATCCGGCCGACGAGCGCCGGGACGATCCCGACCTCGATCCGCCGGAAGTCCATGAACCGGAACGCCGCGGTGGACAGGTCCTCGTCCGTGAGCGCGGCCAGGACGTCCCGGGCATGCGGGCCGGCGATGGACAGGCCGACGAGCGACAGGCCCAGCACCTCGAACGTCACGGACCCGTCCGCCGGCAGGTGGGCGGCGAACCAGCGCGCGTGGTGGACCTCGGCGGCGAGCGAGCCGAACAGGTAGTACTCGTCGTCCTCGGTCGGCCGCGCGACCGTGAACTCGCCGACGATCCGGCCGGCCTCGTTGAGCATCGCGGTCAGGACGATCCGGCCCGGCCGCGGCATCCGCGCGGTCAGGAGGGACGACAGCCAGGCTTCCGCCCCCGGCCCGGTCACCCGGTACTTGGCGTAGTTGGAGATCTCCGTGACGCCGACTCGCTCGCGCACCGCCGCGACCTCGCCGGCCACGCACTCCCACGCGTTCGACCGACGGAAGGTCACGTCCTCCTTCGGCTCGAGACCGGCCTCCTGGAACCAGAGCGCATGCTCCAGACCGAGCGACGCGCCCCAGACCGCGTTGGCGGCCGTCAACCGGTCGTAGATCGGCGTGGTCCGGAGCGGCCGCGCGGCGGGCAGCTCCTCGTTCGGGAAGGTGATCTGGAAGCGGCGCTTGTAGTTCTCCTGGACCTTCGCGTTCGTGTACGCCAGCTTGGCGTAGTCGCCGAACCGGGCGATGTCCATGCCGAAGATGTCCATCCCCGAATCGCCCGCGTCGCCGGCCGACATCCAGGCCGCCAGCGCGAGCCCCACGCCGCCGCCCTGCGACAGGCCGGCCATGACCCCGCACGCGAGCCAGTAGTTCCGGAGCCCGCGGATCGGCCCGACCAGCGGGTTGCCGTCCGGGGCGAACGTGAACGGCCCGTTGACGACCTGCTTGATCCCGACCGTCGCCATCGACGGGATGTGCTTCGAGGCGACGGACATCTCGGGCGTGATCCGGTCCAGGTCCGGCTTGAGGAGCTGCGACCCGAAGTCCCAGGGCGTCACCTTGGGCGACCACGGCCTGGCGTCCTGCTCGTAGGTGCCGAGGAGCATCCCGCCGCCTTCCTGGCGGACGTAGATCTCGCCGCCGAAGTCGATGGTCATCGGCAGCTCCTTGCCGGTCGACTCGTTGAAGGCCTTGATCTCCGGCACGTCCGCGGTGAGCACGTACTGGTGCTCCATGGCCAGGACCGGCAGCTCGAGACCGACCATCCGGCCGACCTCGCGGGCCCACAGGCCGCCGGCGTTGACGACGTGCTCGGCGTGGATCGGGTCGCCGCCCTCGATCTGGACGTCCCACGTCTCGTCCGGACGCTGCGACAGCCCCGTGACGAGCGTGTGGAGGCGCACCTCCGCGCCGGCCATCTGGGCGCACTTCACGTACGCCTGGGTGACGCCCGTCGGGTCGACGTGGCCCTCGACGCGGTCGTACAGCGCGCCCACGAAGTACTGCGGATCCATGACCGGGAAGATGTCCCGCGCCTCCGAGGGCGTGATCATCTCGAGCTCCATCCCGAGGTAGCGGCCCCGCGCGACGGCCATCCGGAGGAAGTCCATCCGCTCCTCGGTGTCGGCCAGCATCAGCCCGCCGCACAGGTGGATCGAGCAGCTCTGGCCGGAGACCTTCTCGATCTCCTGGTAGAGGTTGATCGTGTACTGCTGGAGGCGCGCGACGTTCGGGTCGCCGTTGAGCGTGTGCATGCCGCCGGCCGCGTGCCAGGTGGAGCCGGCCGTGAGCTCGCGACGCTCGAGCAGGACGACGTCCTTCCAGCCCGCCTTCGTCAGGTGGTACAGGACGCTCGCCCCGACGACGCCACCACCGATGACGACGGCCTGGAACTCGTTCTTCATCCGCTCGGTCCCTCTCAGTAGTCGGTCGGGACGCCGCCCTCCGCCACGCGCCGGGCGACGAACGCCTCCAGCTCCTCGGCGACGGCGGGGTCCATGGGCGGCGGCTCGTACGCCGCCAGCAGTTCCTTCCAGATCCGGTTGGCCTTGGCGGGCAGCTCGGGCGAGCCCGCCTCCTGCCAGGTCTCGTAGTTGCGCCAGTCGCTGAGCATCGGCTTGTGGAACGCGGTCCGGTAGCGCGACTGGGTGTGCTCGGCGCCGAAGAAGTGGCCGCCCGGGCCGACCTCCTGCATCGCCGAGAAGGCGAGCGTCTCCTCGTCCACGACGACCGGCTCGAGGAACGCGGCGACCATCCCGAGCAGCTCGGCGTCGAGGATCATCTTCTCGTAGCTGGCGTGGAGCCCGCCCTCCATCCAGCCCGCCCCGTGCATCAGCAGGTTGACCCCGCCCTGGATCGCGCCCCACAGCGAGAAGACCGACTCGTAGGCCGCCTGGGCGTCGAGCGCGTTGGCCGCGTTGACGTTCGACGAGCGGTACGGGACGCCGTAGCGGCGCGCCAGCTGGCCGCCGATCATCGCGGTCCGCATGTACTCCGGCGTCCCGAACGCCGGCGCGCCCGACTGCATGTCGACGTTCGAGGTGAAGCCGCCGTAGATCACCGGCGCCCCGGGCCGGACCGCCTGGGTCAGGACCATCCCGGCCAGCGCCTCGGCGTTCTGCTCCGCCAGCGCGCCGGCCAGGGTGACCGGCGCCATCGCGCCGGACAGCGTGAACGGCGTGATGCACACGGCCTGGTTGTGGGCCGAGAACTCCATGATCCCCTGGAGCATCGGGGCGTCCAGCCGGAGCGGCGAGCTCGAGTTGACGACGGTGAAGATCGACGGCTCGCGATCGAGCTGCTCGGCGTCGATGCCGCGCGCGATCCGGACCATCTCGAGGGTGTCGATGTTGCGCTGGCGACCGAGGCTGTAGGCGTGGATCGGCTTGTCCATCAGCGTCAGCGCGTCGAAGGTGGCGTGGAGGTGGCGGACGCCATGGTGGATGTCGACCGGCTCGACCGGGTAGCCGGCCAGGAAGTGGACCGAGTTGAGCGACTGGCCCAGGCGGAGCAGGTTCTGGTAGTCGGCGCGGTTGCCGATCCGCCGGCCGTGGTCGAGGTCGGCGACGTTGGGTGGGCTGCCGACCGTCCCGAACGCCACCCAGTCGCCGCCGAGCTCCAGGTCGTGCTCCGGGTTCCAGGCGTGCAGGGTGAACGTCGCCGGAGCGGTCTTGATGAGCTCGGTGACCATGTCCGGGTCGAACCGCACGCGCAGCGAGCCCTCGGTGGTCTGGGCGCCGGCCGCCCGCAGGACCTCGCGCGCCTCCGCATCGAGGAAGTCCATGCCGATCTCGGACAGGACGCGGAGCGAGCCGATGTGGATGGCCTCCAGCTCGTCGGCCGACACGACCTCGGTCGGGCGGTAGCGCATCCGGGGCTGGGCCCACGGCGGCTGCTGCGGCAGCGCGTTCCGGGCGTGGCCCTCCCGGCCACCGCCGCGGCGTCGCCGCAGTCCCTCGCCCGCGGGCGTCTCCATATCCGTCACGCAGGCCTCCCAGGGTGGTGTCGTGACCCGCCGCGCCGGCGACGGTCGACCACCGGTCCAACTCTAGCGGGAAGCCCCGGAGCGGGCCGGGCCGGGTGCCGGCTCGGGCTAATCGTCGCCGCCCATGCTGCGCATGTTCCGGATGAGATTGACGATGAGGACGAGGAGCACAGCGAGCAGGCCGAGCTGGAACCACGTGTAGTCCATCTCGTGCGGCAGGATCCGCCGGGTGTCGTCGGGGAAGACGAGGACCAGGTACAGCAGGCCACCGACGACCAGCACGGCCGTCCCGAAGCCGATCAGGCGCGCCTTGACCCGCCTGATCCTGTTCCGGTAGCCGAACAGCATGCTCGTGGCCTCGGTGATGACCGGCTCCTGGGCCTCGATGAACTCCAGGAACTGGAGCGCCCGCTGGACGCGCCCGGTGCCGCGTACAGCCGGTCGAACGTGCGACGCGGGTCCAGCAGCGCGAGTCCCTGCTGGCGCGCCAGGCGGCGGACGAAGCGCCGGACGTTGACCTGCAGGTCGTAGTCGACCGCCAGCGAATGGCGCAGCGTGCCGAGCGTGACCAGCATCTTGAGGTAGCCGACGATGCTCGCCGACATCGTCAGCTGTTGCGTGCGGATCGTGTCGAGGATGTCGACGGCCAGCTTCGAGTACGGGTTCTCCGCGTGCTGGGCGGGGCCCGGTGCCTCCGTCGTCGTCCGCTGCCGATCCGCGACCGTGTCGTACAGGAATGCCTGGTGGACGCGGATCAGCTGCCACCGGGTGGTCGCGACATCCGTCTCCGGACCCGGCGCCAGCCAGCGCATGAGCTCCAGGACGGCCGACTCGACCTCGCCCCGGAAGAGCAGCCAGCTGTAGCGGGTCAGGGAGTCGCGGACCTGGTTCGGCAGCTGGCCGACGATCCCGAAGTCGACGTAGCCGATCGCGTCGCCCGGCAGGACGAACAGGTTGGCCGGGTGCAGGTCGGCGTGGAAGTAGCCGAACACGTAGACCTGGTTGAGCATGTTCCAGTCGAGGTTGCGCACGATCCGGTCCAGGTCGTGGCCGCGCGCAGCGAGCGCCTCGAGATAGGCAGTGTTGCCCTCCCGCTTGGCGATCATGATGTCGATCAGCGGGATACCGACGATGAGCTCGGTGGTGAGCACGCGCGACGTGGTGTAGTCGCGATGGACCCGGGCGATCTGCTCGACCTTGTCGCCCTGCGCGTTCTGGTAGAGCAGCACGGCCTGGCGCGCTTCGACGAGGTAGTCAAGCTCGTCCGCCGTCCAACGCGCGAACTCGTCGATGACCTCCCGGCTGCGGGTCGCCCCGAAGACGTGGCTCCAGTCCAGGATCCGGGTGGTCGAGTACATCAGCGCGATGTCCGCGGCGAGAGTCGTCCGGATCCCGGGCCGCTGGACCTTCACCGCCACCGCCTCGCCGCTGTGGAGGACGGCCCGGTGGACCTGGCCGATCGAGGCGGCCGCGAACGACTCGTGGCTGAAGGACCGGAAGATGATCTCCGGGTCCGCCCCGAGCTCCTGGAAGACGATCGCGCGGACCTCGTCGTACGAGAACGGCTCGACCTGGTTCAGCAGCCGGAAGAGCTCGTCGCAATACGCCGCCGGCAGCAGGTCGAACCGCAGGGCCAGCATCTGGCCGAGCTTGATCCAGGCGCCGCCCAGGCGCTCGAACGCGAGGCGCAGCCGCACCGGGCCGGGGCGCCGGTCGGACCCCGGCAGGTGGAGGGCCGGGGCGACAAGGAACGAGAACAGGACGATGAGGACGCGCCAGACCCGACGCGGGTGCCTGAACAGCGTTCTCACGTGGCGTCGGGCCGATCAGCAGCGGCGCGCCGCCGAGAGGTTCTGCGCCGGGAGTCGAGCGCTACCCGTGGCCCGGGCGCGGGGCTGGAGCCCTCAGGAACCCTCGTCATCCATGGAGACGCGCTTGCGCCGCGTCGGCAGGGAGGTCTCCTCCTCCCATTCGCGACCGGCCCGGATGAGCTCCGCGAACGTCCGCCGTGAGAGCTTGAACGCGAGGGCGACGGCGCCCTCGGCGGCCAGCTGGCCCTCGCGTCCGAGACGCATCCCGCGCCGGACGCTCTCGGCCAGCATCGCCTCACCGTCGTCGAACGTGTCGGCGATGCGGCGCTGCCGGAGACGGAGGGCGTACGCCTCGCGCTCCTCGGCCGTGGGGCCTTTCAGCCACGCCTCGCGGCGCTGACGCTCGCGGGCGGCCCACTCGTCGATCTCGGCCTGGGTCGGCTCTGTGGCCGTCGGCTCGGCCCCTGCGGCGCTCGCGGGCGCCGTCCCCCTCGGTTCAGTCATGGCAACCACCCCTGCGACGATCCTCGGTCCCTCGGCGACACCGTTCTTCAGTTGAGGAACGATGAGTGTACCGCTCCGGTCGCACGGCGACAGCCCTGAAAACGCGCTCAGCCGCCCGAGAGCACGTGCCGGTCGCGTCGGCCGTCACGCCGCGTACCGGCGGACAGCGGCCTCGTCGAGCACGATCCCGAGACCCGGCACGGCCGGCACGCGGAGACGGCCGTCGGGCCCTGGGCGGACCGGCTCGGCGAGCATGAAGTCGCGGCGCTCGGCGGTCCAGCCGGGCGGGTCGTACGGATACTCCAGGAACGGGCCGCCCCCGACCCCGGCCGCGACATGCAGGTTGGCCAGCACGCCGATCCCGTTCGTCCAGGTGTGCGGGGTGAACCAGCGGTTGCGCGCCAGCGCCAGCTCGCCGATCGTCCGGGCACGGAGCATCCCGGTCAGGACGACGTCGGGCTGGAAGACGTCATACGCGTCCGCCTCGATGGCGGCCAGCGTCTCAGTGAACGTCCGGGTCATCTCCCCGCCCGCGATCCGGACCCCGGGCGCCGACGCGCGCAGCGCAGCCAGCCCCCGCAGGTCCGTGCCGGCCAGCGGCTCCTCGAGCCAGAGGACGCCCTCATCGGCCAAGCGTGCCGCGATCTCGCGGGCGCCGACCGGACCGAGCGAGGCGGACAGGTCGCCGGCCATCCGCCAGCCCTGGTTGAGGTCGACCATGATCGCCATCGAATCGCCGATCGCGGCCCGCGTCGCGGTGACCGCGGCCAGGCCCTCGTCCAGGCGGCGCGGATCGATCCGGATCTTGAGGGCCGTGAACCCCTCCTCGCGCAGGCGGACGGCCGACTCGGCACGCTCCGCGGCCGGCAGCAGCATCCCGCACGAGGCGTAGGCGGGGATGGCGTCCGTCGCGCCGCCGAAGAGCGTGGCGACGGGCAGCCCCGCGACCTGGCCGATGATGTCCCACAGGGCCACCTCGAGCGGCCAGTAGCGGCCGGCGTGGAAGTCGATCGTCTCGATCGCCCGGACGTGGCGGGCGATGGCCAGCGGGTCTCCGCCGATGAACAGGTGCTCGAACGCGTCGAAGCCATCCATCGTGTCACCCGAGCCGATCCCCACGACGCCCTCGTCCGTCTCGACCCGCACGATCGTGGCCGCGAACGACCGGCGCGGGATCGGGTCCCAGGCGGCCGGGAAGGGCGGGTCCAGCGGCACGACCAGTCGCTCGCATCGGATCGCGGTGATACGCACGTGCGGAGTATCACCCAGCCGCACCGGCCGGGTTCGTTGACAGTGGGAATGGCCGCAAGTACCGTTCCGAGACATCCGTCGCCCGGCTGGAGGAAACCGTTCCGGGCGATGCGAGGCCCATGCGATCGATGCATATCAAGGTGCTCGTCGCCGTCAGGTGATCTTGCTCCCGGAGGAACCAGAACGATGGACTATCCCAAGCTGGACAAGGTCCGCCGCTCGGCAGCGCCGTTGCAGCTCGACGTGGTGGAGGCGTACGCCGCCGGCCGCCTGAGCCGTCGCGAGTTCATGCAACGGGGCGCGATCGTCGGGCTGTCCATGGCATCGATCAGCATGGTCATCGCCGCATGCGGCGGCACCAACGCCAGCCCTGCCGCCTCGGCCGGCGGCAGCGCACCGGCCGGTGCCAGCGCGCCGGCGGGTGCCAGCGCGCCGGCCGGGTCGGCCGCCATCGGCGGCACGATGCGGATCGCAGCCCAGAAGCCGGTCAAGGTCGATCCGGTCGCCATGCAGGACCTGGGCGGCTACGGCATCACCTCGCAGTCGTTCGAATTCCTGTGCGCGCTCACCCCGAACAACCTCGTCGACATCGGTCCCGGCCTCGCGCTCAAGTGGACGCCGAACGCTGACGGGACCGTCTGGACGTTCGATCTCCGCCAGAACGTGAAGTGGCACGACGGATCGCCTTTCACCGCCGACGACGTCGTCGCCACGATGGAGCGCCTGGTCACCGCTGGCAACTCCGGCCTGAAGGGGATCCTCGGGTCGGGCGGCGCCGTGGCCAAGGACGCCAATACGGTCGTCTTCACGCTCATCGGCGCGAACGGCAACTTCCCCTATCTGGTTTCCGTTTTCAACGCGCAGACCCTGATCACCCCGAAGGCCTACGTCGCGGGGACGACCCTCGACAAGGTCCCGGCCGGAACGGGTGCCTGGAAGCTCACGAAGTACGACCCGAACACCGGCGCGTCGTTCGTCCGGAACGAGGACTGGTGGGGCGGCAAGACCCCGCTGGACGGCCTCGAGTTCATCTTCTTCGACGCCACCGGTCCGATGGTCACCGCGTACCAGGGCGACCAGGTCGACGCGATCATCCAGTTCGACATCCTGTCCGGGAAATCCCTCTTGGACGACCCGAACTTCAATGCGATCGCCGCGCCGGCCGCCCTCCATCGGCAGATCTGGATGCGCACGGACAAGGGCCAGTTCGCGGACAAGCGTGTGCGCCAGGCGCTCGCGCTGACTTTCGATCGACCCGCCCTCATCCAGCAGCTCTTCCAGGGCAAGGCACAGCTGGGCAACGATCATCCGATCTGGGAGGGCTACCCGTACTTCGACTCGACCGTCCCGCAGCGCACCCAGGACATCGACAAGGCCAAGGCCCTGCTCGCGGACGCCGGCGTCAGCAACCTGACCGCGACGCTCCATGCGGGCCAGCTGCTCGAGATCCCTGACCTCGCGACGCTCCTGAAGAGCCAGGCCGCCCCGGCGGGCATCACCCTGAACGTCGCGGTGGAAAGCCTGGACACCTTCTACGGTGCCCAGTGGTGCCCGGCTGATCCGGCCGACCCGCCGTGCTCCGGCGCTGCCGAGCTCGGCATCGTCGACTACGGGCACCGGGGCACGCCGGACGTCTTCCTCAACGCGGCGCTCAAGAGCAAGGGCATCTGGAACTCGTCGCAGTACGGATCGACCGCCTTCGACGACGCCTTCAAGGCATTCCAGACATCAGTCGGCGTCGACGCTCAGAAGGCGGCCTGCAAGAACATGGAGACGATCCTCGTCGAGGACACCGCCATCGGCCTGCCTTACTTCTACAACTATCTCGCCGGCAGCTCGAAGAAGTTCAACGGGCCGCTGTACGCCAGCGGGCTCGGCCAAATGGTCTTCTCGGCGGCCTCGAAGGTCGCCTGACACGCACAACGTGAGGCCGGTGGACGGATCCACCGGCCTCCGTCTGCCCCATCGCAATCCTGGGCAGAGGTAGCCGATGGCACGGTTCATCACGCGCCGACTGCTCCTCTCACTCATCACGATATGGATCCTGGTCACGATCGTCTTCGTGATCGCGAATGTGCTGCCCAATGATGTCGGGCGCACGATCCTCGGCCCATTCGCACCCCAGGAGAGCGTCGACGCGCTCAACGAGAAACTCGGGACGAACCGGCCCCTGATCGTCCAGTACCTCGACACCATCAAGAGCGTGGTCACGCTCGACTTCGGGAACTCATACGTCAATGACCAGCCGGTCCTCCCACAGCTCGTGGCCGCCATGGCCCGGTCAGCAAAGTTGGCCGGCCTCGCGCTCGCCATCACGGTCCCCCTCGCCATCGCGGCCGGCTTGTATGCCGCGAGGCGTCGCGATCGGCCGACCGATCGGGCGATCGTCCTCCTCGGCGTCACCTCGTCGTCGATCCCGGAGTTTGTGACCGGCACCATCCTTGTCGTGGTGGTTGGGGTCGGCCTCAAGGCACTGCCCGTCCTCGCAACACCACCGCCCAACGCTGGCATCCTGACCCAGGTGCAATACCTCCTGATGCCGGCGACCGCGATGGCGATCGTGTACTTCGGCTACATCGCGCGGATGACGCGGGCAGGGACCATCGAAGTCCTCCAGTCCGACTACGCGCGGACTGCGACGATGAAGGGTCTCAGCACGAGCCAGGTGATGCGCAAGCACGTCCTGCGAAATGCCCTCATCCCGACCGTCGCGGTCATCGCCGTCCAGGTCGGCTACCTGTTCGGCGGGATCATCGCGGTCGAGAAGATCTTCAACTACAACGGGATGGGCCAGACGATGCTGTTCGCCGCCCAGCGCAAGGACATCCCGATGCTCACCGCGGGCGTCATCATCATCGGCATCGTCTATATGCTCGCGACGCTGGTGGCGGACATGACGATCGCCTGGATGAACCCACGGATCCGACTGGACTGCGAACACCTGATGGTCGATGTCATCATCGAGCCCCAGCCGACCGCGCCGATGGCGGCTCCAGCAGCCTCCGAGCGGTCCCAGGCCCGCCGGGAGACCTTCGCGGTGCTCATCCGGCGGCCAGCCTTCATCATCGGCAACATCGTCATCATCGGCTGGATCATCACGGCCGTTCTGGGCGAACGGATCACGCCTTACGATCCGTTCAACTACTTCGCGGCCGGCCACCTGCCGCCGAGCCCTGAGCACCTCATGGGCACGGACCGACTCGGTCGTGACGTTCTGTCGCGGGTCATGGTCGGTTCGCGTGACGTGTTGCTGTTCGCCCCCCTTGCCGCGCTGCTCGGGGTCGCGGCCGGGACCCTCCTGGGTCTCGTGATGGGGTACTACCGCGGGACGATCGACGACGTCCTGAGCCGGATCGTCGAGGCATTCCTGGCCCTGCCGGTCGTCCTCGTCGCGCTCCTGACACTCGTCGTGCTGGGCACGTCGCCGCTGGTCGTCGTGTGCGTGGTCGGCATCCTGTTCACGCCGATCGTCGCCCGGACCGTTCGCTCGGCGGTCCTGTCCGAGAGACAGCTGGACTATGTCGTCGCGGCCAAGCTCCGTGGCGAGACGGGCTTCTTCATCCTGTCCCGGGAGATCTTTCCGAACGTCCTCGGACCGACGGTCGTCGAGATGACGGTACGGTTCGGCTACGCGATCTTCACCATCGCCACGTTGTCGTTCCTCGGCGTCGGGATCCAGCCGCCGTCCGCGGACTGGGGTCTGACCGTGAGCCAGGAGTACAACAACATGATCAGCGGGGCGTGGTGGCCGACCCTGTTCCCCGCGCTGGCGATCGCGAGCACGGTCGTCGCGGTGAACCTGATCGCGGACTCCCTGCAGTCTGTGTTGAGCGAATGACGACCGAGCTGGCCCCGCCTCCGCCCCAGGGGGGCCCGCGGCCTCCCCGGCTGCGCTCAAGGTCGAAGACCTGTCGCTCGCCTATGTCGTCCGCGGGATACAGCGCCCCGTCCTGCGCGGGGTGACGTTCGAGGTTCGACCCGGGGAGTCGTACGGTCTCGTCGGGGAATCGGGTTGTGGGAAGTCCACGACAGCCTACGCAGCGGTTCGGTATCTCCCGAGGAACGCGGTCATCACGGGTGGCCGCATCCTCGTGGCGGGCGACGACATCACCAAGATGAGCGACGACGAGGTTCGCCAGTTCCGGATCCATCACGCCTCGATGGTCTATCAGGATCCGGGCGCTGCGCTGAATCCGACGACCAAGGTCGGCCCGCAGGTCGTCGAGGCGTTCACGATCCTCGGCCAGGACCAGAAGCAAGCGCAGGAAAGCGCGCTCAAGGCCCTCCAGCGGGTCCAGATCGCCGATCCGGAGGGGGTCGCTCAGCGATATCCCTATCAGCTCTCCGGCGGGATGCAGCAGCGGATCGTCATCGCGATCGCGCTGGCCTCCAACCCGAAGCTGCTGGTCCTCGACGAGCCCACGACCGGGCTCGACGCCACGGTCGAGGCGAGCGTCCTGGACCTGGTCCGGAGCCTACAGGCGGAGACCAACGCGGCGGTTCTCCTGATCGCCCACAACCTCGGCGTCATCCGCACGCTGTGCGACCGCGTCGGCGTCATGTACGCGGGCAAGATCGTGGAGGAAGGCGAGGCATCCGCGGTCTTCGCCAACCCACAGCACCCCTATACGCTGGGCCTGCTGCGGTCGCTCCCGCGGCGTGGCATCCGCAAGTCCGAACGGGCGCTCTCGACGATCCCCGGCAACCTTCCCCAGATCGGGACGGACCTGCCGACCTGCGTGTTCGTCGACCGCTGCCCCCTGGCCGATGAGCTGTGCCGCACGGTCGTGCCGCCGATCGTCGACGTCGGCGGTGGCCAGTGGACGCGCTGCCACCATCGCGACCGGCTGGCCGAGATCGTCGAGCCGCCCTCGATCGTCGGCGCGGACACGATCCACGGCGAGCGGACGCTGGCCGTCGACCACGTCTCCAAGACCTTCCATCAGAGCGGCCACGACGTGCCGGCCCTGGTCAAGGTCGACCTCGAGCTGTTCGACGGCGAGACTCTCGGGCTGGTCGGTGAGTCAGGCTCCGGCAAGTCGACCCTCGCCCGGACGATCCTCGGCATCGAGAGCCCCGACGCCGGCGGCACCCTCGAGCTCGACGAGCACGCCCTCGCGGCCCAGTCGTCGAGCCGCCCGACCGAGGACAAGCGCTCCATCCAGATGGTTTTCCAGAACCCGGACTCGGCACTCAACCGAGGCTGGACGGCGCGCCACATCCTGGCCCGCTCCGTCAGCAAGCTGACCGGACTCAAGGGCAAAGCGGTCGACGAGCGGGTCGACAAGCTGGCCGCCGACCTGCGCCTGACCCAGCGTCACCTCGATCTCAAGCCACGGCAGCTGTCCGGCGGGCTCAAGCAGCGCGTGGCGATCGCCCGCGCGTTCGCCGGCGACCCGCGGATCGTCGTCGCTGACGAGCCCACCAGCGCGCTCGATGTCTCGGTCCAGGCCGCCATCCTCAACTTGCTGTCCGAGCTCCAGCTCAAGAGCAAGACCAGCTATCTCCTGATCTCGCACGATCTCGGCGTGGTCCGTTACCTGGCCGACCGGATCGCGGTCATGTACCTGGGCCGGATCATGGAGGTGGGCGATTCCGAGACCGTCTTCCGTGGCCCGAACCACCCCTACACGGAGGCCCTCCTGTCGGCAGTGCCCAACGTGGACGGCGAGGACCGGAGGCGGATCATCCTCGAGGGCGAGATCCCGAGCCCGGCCAACCCGCCGAGCGGCTGCGTGTTCAACACGCGATGTCCGCGCGTCATTCGCGGCCTGTGCGAGGTCACAGAGCCACCGCTGGTCGAGGTCGAGCCGGGTCACCTGATGAGCTGCCACATCCCGCTGGAGGAGCTGCGCCGGCTCCAGCGGCGCTCGACCGACGCGGACGCGCCGGTCCTGACCACGCCGGCGACTGAGGAGGCCTCTGGCGAAGTCGCGGCCGAGGCGGTCGTGGCCGCCGCCGGGTCCGACGCCACGGCACCGGCACCGGACGATCCCGATCGGCCGAAGCCGCCCGCCTGACGGACGCGCGGCTCAGACATCGGAGTCTGGGAAGCTCGCCTTGCGGCGGTCCATCCAGTCGACCAGCTCGTCGTGGACGGCGTCGTCGATCGCCGGCATCTCGTACTCGGCCAGGCGCTTCTTCCAGCGGAGGTTGGCGCGCTGGGCGGCATCGAGCGCGCCATCGAGCTCCCATTGCTCGAAGCTGTCGTTGTTCGACAGCTCGGAGCGCCAGAAGGCGTTCTCGAAGTTGGCCAGCGTGTGGGGCGATCCCAGGAAATGCTGACCCGGACCGCCGGCCAGCATGGCGTCGAGTGCGTAGCCGTTGTCGCTGACGTCGACACCCTTGACATAGGCCTCGGTCATCGACGCCTGGTCCTCGTCGAGGATGAACTTCTCGTAGCCGATGGCCAGGCCGCCCTCCAGCCAGCCCGCCGTGTGGAGGTTGAAGTTGACCCCGGCCTGCATCGTCGCCATGTAGCTGATGGCGCTCTCGTAGGCCGCCTGGTAGTCGGGCACCTTGGAGGCCGTGAAGTTGCCCCCGCTCCGGAACGGCACCTTGAGCCGCCGGGCGAGCGCGGCCAGGACGAAGAGCACGAGCTGCGGTTCGGGCGTCCCGAACGTCGGCGCGCCGGTCTGCATCGACATCGACGACGCGAATGAGCCGAAGATCACCGGCGCCCCAGGCCGGACGATCTGGCAGAAGGCCATGCCCGCCAGCGCCTCGGCCAGCGTCTGGGTGGCCTGCGCCGCGACGGTGACCGGGGCCATCGCGCCGCCCAGGATGAACGGCGTGATGAGCATGATCTGGTTGTTCTCGGCGTAGACCTTGGCCGAGCCGAGCATGTTGAAGTCCCACGACATGGGCGAGTTGGCGTTGGCCAGGCCCATGATGACGTGCTCCCGCTCCGTGGTCTCGGCCCCGAACACGATCCGGGCCATGTCGACCGAGTCCTGCGCCCGGCTGGGGTGTGTCACGGAGCCCATGAACGCCCGGTCCGAGTAGCGGATGTGGCTGTAGACCATCTCGAAGTGGCGCTTGTTGACCGGCAGGTCCACGGGCTCGCAGAGCGTGCCGCCATCGTGGTGGAGCGTCCGGCTCGTGTAGGCCAGCTTCACGAAGTTGCGGAAGTCCTCGATCGTCGCGTAGCGCCGGCCGTCATCGAGGTTGTGGATGAACGGCGAGCCGTAGGTCGGCACGAGGACCATGTACGGGTCGCCGATCCGGACGCTGCGCGCCGGGTTGCGGGCCAGCTGCGTGAAGACCGTCGGCGCGGAGGCCATGACCAGGGAGCGGCACATCCCGCGCGGGAAGCGCACCCGCTGGCCCTCGATCTCCGCGCCGGCGCCGCGGAAGATCTCCACCGCCTCGGGGAAGTTGACGATCTCGATGCCGACCTGCTCCAGGAGGGTGTCCGCGTTCGCCTCGATCTGCTCGAGCCCCTCGGTCGAGATGACCTCGACGGGCTGCAGGGTGCGGGTCAGGTACGGGACCGTATCCATGGCTCGCGCCAGGCGCTCCGTCTGGCGGGCGGCACGACCGCGGCGGACCGAGGGGTGTTCGAGGTCGGGAGCGGTCATTCGCATCTCCTCGGGGTGCCGTGCGCCGTGTCGCGGGATCGTGCCTGGTCCATGGTACGGCGCGCCACTGCCTCAGAGCCGGCGGGCGAGCTCCCGGGCCTCGAAGAAGGCGAGGCTGGCGCGACGGGGCGCGACCGCGTCGCCGATCTCGTGGAACGGCACGCCGAGGGCGGTGAGGTCGGCGGCCAGCCCCGTCTCGGAGACCGGCGTCTCGGCGATCACGAGCGCATCCGCCTCGAGCGTCGAGACCTCGCCGGTCAGCGTCGAGCGGATCGTGGCCACACCCGCGCGCCACTCGAGGACGCAGGCCGACGTGATGGATCGTCCGCCGGCCTCGGCGAAGCGCTTCCGGAGCGGTCCGTCGGCGGCGCTGTGATAGAGGCCGCCCGCCACCACGGCCGCGGCGGTCACGATCGTCACGTCGTGGTCCGCCTCGGCCAGGAACGTGGCCGTGCCGAGACCCCGCCAGTCCTGGACGTCGTCGAGCACGAGGACGCGCCGGCCCGCGAGGACGGCGCCATCCAGCACCGCCTGGACCGGGACGACGTCGGGGCCGTCCACGCCGGGCAGCCGGTCCAGCTCCGGCAGGGCCCGCTGGAAGCCGGTCAGCGGCGGGCGCGACCCGGTCGCCACGATGACCTCGTCCGCCTCGGCCGCCGTCACGTCCGCTGCGCTCGCCTCGACGCCCAGCCGGACGTCCACGCCCAGGGCGTCCAACCGCCGGCCGAACCAGGCGATGAGGTCCGTGATCTGGCCGCGCGATGGCTGGCGCCCGGCCAGACGGAACTGGCCGCCGAGCTCCGGCCCGCGCTCCATGAGGATCACGTGATGGCCCCGTTCCGCCGCGACGCGAGCCGCCTCCAGCCCGGCCGGACCGCCGCCGACGACAAGGACGCGCCGGGGCCTGGCCGCGGGTTCGAACCGGTCGCCGTCCCACTCCCACTCGCGGCCGGCCGACGGGTTGACCAGGCAGGAGATCCAGTAGTCGCGCGATCGGCGGCCCCAGCACAGCTGGTTGCACGAGATGCACGGCCGGACCTCGTCGGCGCGGCCGGCACGCGTCTTGGCGACGAGGTGCGGGTCGGCGATCTGGCCGCGGACGATGCTGACCATGTCGGCATGACCGGCGGCGAGGACCGCCTCCGCCGCGGCGGGCGTCCGGATGTGGCTCTCGGCCTGGACGAGGGCGTTCCGGCAGACGGCCTTGAGGGCCGCCGCGTACGGCTCGCCGAGCCGTTGCGGGAAGAGCGACGGCGGGATGATCTTGAAGAAGTCGAAGTACGAGCCCGTGCCGCACGAGACGTAGTCCATCAGCCGTCGCTCGTCGTGCCAGCCGACGGTCCGGGCCAGCTCCTCGACGGACAGCATCGCCGGCGAGTCGGGGTCGGCGCTGACGCCCATGCCGATGATGAAGTCGTCGCCGCAGCGCTCGCGGATCCGTCGCAGGATCTCGGACGAGAAGCGCATCCGGTTCTCGAACGATCCGCCCCAGCGGTCGGTCCGCCGGTTCGTCCAGGTCGTCCAGAACTGGTCGACCGCGCCGTTGTAGCCGGCGAAGATCTCGATCCCGTCGAAGCCGCTCGCCTGCGCCCGGCCGGCGGCCGCGACGAACCCCGCGATCAGCTCCTCGATCTCGGCCTCGGTCATCGCGTGGCTGCCGTCGGCGTCGTGGTACGAGGGCAGGCCGGACGGCGACCAGTTCGGCGCGAACGAGTTGTCGGCGTCGTTGTGCTGACCGAGGTGGTACAGCTGGTGGATCATCACGATGTCCGGGTTCGCCTCACGACAGGCGTCGGTCAGGCGGCGAAAGGCGGGGATGATCGCGTCGTCGCCGTGGCGGAAGTTGCCCCGGGTCAGGACGCCTGTCCGGTGGACCGGGACGGGCTCCACGACGATCATCCCGACGCCGCCCAGCGCCCGCTCGCGGTAGTAGCCGATGTGGCGCTTCCCGGGCAGGCCCTCCTCGGACATGTTGGTGGTGTGCGCCCCGAAGTTGATCCGGCTGCGCAATGTCCGGTGCCGCAGGGTGAGGGGCGCGAGGACGTTCGGGAAGCTCCCGACCTCGGTCACGGCGCGGGCCTGCTCCCCGGGACCGCGGCGGCCGATCCGGCCGCGGCCTCGCGCCGGCGGCGCAGGGCGAGCATCGCGATCACGCCACCGACCGACGTGACCAGCAGGACCACGACGTGGACCAGCAGGCCGAGCGCGAACGCCGGATCGCGCGGGATGCCGAGCCCGTCGGCGATGGCCACGACGGTCAGCTCGAACGTGCCGACGTAGCCGGGACCGGACGGGACGATCGAGACGAGCGCCACGCCGCTGGTGATCAGGGCTGCCTGGGCGACCGACAGCTCGACCCCGACGGCCTGGCCGGCCACCAGGAACGTGGCGGTCGACGCGGTCCAGGCCACGGCGCTGAAGGCGAGCGCGACGACGATCACGCGGGGCCGTTGCGCCACGGCGAGGCCGTCGCGCAGGCGACGCGCCAGCTCGAGGAGTCGCGGCCGTCGGGCGATGATCGCGATGACGCGATCGGCACCGGGCAGCCGGTGGGCCACGATGCCCAGCCCGAGCGCGATGACCAGCAAGGCGACGAAGGCGAGCCCGAGCAGCACGGCGCTCGTCATCACGCCGCGGACGCTCAGCACCAGGACCGCGATCGCGGCGATCGCGACCACCATGACCGTGTCCACGACCCGTTCCACGACGACCGTGCCGAGCACCGTCGGCCGGCTGATGCCCTCGCCTTCGCCCAGGGCGTGGCTCCGGTACAGCTCGCCCAGCCGTGCCGGCAGGACGTTGTTGGCGAGGTAGCCGATGTAGGTGTAGCCGAGGACCCGGCTGTACGGCAGCGGCGCGATCGGCTCGAGGAGGGCTCGCCAGCGGCCGCCCCGGGCGCCGATGTCGATGATCGCCGTCACGAACATGACCGCGATCCAGGCCGGCGATGCGGTGCGGAGGACCTGGAGGGCCGCCTCGATATCGACCGAGTTGATCAGGATGACGATCGCGACGACGCTGATCGCGATCCCGAGCGTGGCCCGCAGCAGAGCGTTCCGGCTGATCCTCATCGGCCGGTCAGTCGTGGCGGCGTCGGGCAGCGAGCTTCGGCGAGCGGCGCACGCGCAACCGGTGGAGCAGGTAGCGGGCGACGACGCGCAGGGTGGACAGCCCGTACACGATGCTCCGCTTGAGCCCGACCGAGGATGCCTCCTCGAAGTACCGGGTGGGGACGCCGACCTCGCCGATCCGCGCCGCCATGCCCGCCGCCACGACCTGGGCGATCAGCTCCTGGTCGAAGACGAAGTCGTCGCTGTTGAGCTGGTACGGGACGGTCTCCAGGAGCCGCCGGCTGTAGGCGCGCAGTCCCGTGTGGTACTCGGACAGGTGAAGTCCGAAGGCGACGTTCTCGACCCCGGTCAGGAACCGGTTGCTGACGTACTTCCAGCGAGGCATGCCGCCCGCCAGTGGGTCGCCGAGGAAGCGGCTGCCGAGCATCAGGTCGCTGGCGCCGTCGACGATCGGCGCGATCAGGGCCGGGATCCGGGTCGCGTCGTACTGGTAGTCCGGGTGGAGCATGACCACGATGTCGGCGCCGGCGGCCAGGGCGGCGTCGTAGCACGTCTTCTGGTTGCCGCCGTAGCCACGGTTCTGGCTGTGGATGATCACGTCCAGCCCGAGCTGTCGGGCGATCGTGACGGTCTCGTCGCGGGACACGTCGTCGACGAGGATGATCCGGTCGACCAGATCGTGCGGGATGTCCGCGTACGTCCGCTCCAGCGTCCGGGCGGCGTTGTAGGCGGGCATGACGATGATCACCCGCGGCGGGGCAGCGGCGGACGCGGGAGTGGGCTCGGGCGTGATGTCGGGCTGGGGCACGCGCGAAGGGTACCGCAGCCCGGGCCGATGGCACGGCCGCCGGATCGGCACGGCAGGTATGAGACGATGACTGGAGCAGCCCACATGCCCGAGGACATGCAATGTTCGAACGACTCTTCGGCGGGAAGGAACAGGACACCGCCGTCGCCGACCGGATCCCGCCCGGCCAGTACAAGACCGACAAGTTCCCGGTCCTCCACTACGGCTCCGTGCCGCACACGAACCTCGCGACCTGGGACTTCAAGGTCTGGGGCGAGGTCGACAGCCCGTTCACCCTCACGTGGCAGCAGTTCAAGGAGCTGCCCCGCAAGACGGTCCAGACGGACATCCACTGCGTGACCCGCTGGTCGAAGCTCGACACGACCTGGGAGGGTGTGCCCATCCAGACGATCCTGGAGATGGCGGCCGTCCGACCGAGCGCCACGCACGTCGTCTCGCACGCGGAGCAGGGCTACACGGCCAATCTCCCGCTCTCGGTGCTCGACGACGACGATGTGCTGCTGGCGGACACGTTCGGCGGCGTGCCGCTCGAGCTGGAGCACGGCTACCCGCTCCGGCTCCTCGTGCCCAAGCGCTACTTCTGGAAGAGCAGCAAGTGGATCCGCGGCCTGGAGTTCCTGGATCACGACCAGCTCGGGTTCTGGGAGCGCTACGGCTACAACAACGATGCGGACCCCTGGAAGGAAGAGCGCTTCAGCGAGTAGTCCGTCGCGGACGAGATCAGAGCGGGGCTCGCGAGTCAGGACTCAGGCTGGGGGCGGCCCCTGGCGGATCCCGAGCACGTTGCCGTCCGGATCGCTGAACCAGGCGCCGCGGGCGGGCCCGACCTGGGCGATGAAGTCGACCGTCTTTGGCGTCTCGTACTCGTTGAATGCGACGCCGCGCGCGATCAGCTCGCGGACGACGGTCTCGATGTCGTCCACCTCGAAATGCGCGACGGTCTGGCCCACGTTCGGCTGCCCGCGCCGGACAGACACCTGCGTGCCCTTGCCCGCACCGAAGCGGATGGCGAACGGCCCCTCCTCGAGCAGGTCGAGACCGAGCCGGTCGCCGTAGAACGCCCTGGCCCCCTCGAGGTCGACCACGGCGACCGTGGTCACGAGCATCGAATCGACAAGCATGGCGCCACCTTGCGAAGCGACCGGTGCGACACGACCGGCCGACAGGGCATCCTTGGCCCGCGCGGAGCGGGCGTCAAGACCGGGAAAGCGCGTTGAGCCCACACTACGGCCCATGACCGACCCAAGTCCTGACCCCACCGCTCCCCTGCCGGCGATCTACCTCGGTCACGGGGCGCCGCCGCTCCTCGACGATCCCGCGTGGATGGACGAGCTGGGCGCCTGGTCCGCGTCGATGCCGCGCCCGAAGGAGATCCTGATCGTCAGCGCGCACTGGCAGACGGCGCCGATGGCGATCGGTGCGACCCGTCGCGTCCCGCTGGTCTACGACTTCTACGGGTTCCCGGAGCGGTTCTACGAGATGACCTACGACGCACCCGGCGCGCCCGACCTGGCGGCGAAGGTCCGCGGTCTGATGCCCGTCAACGAGCCCGTCCTCGACCGCGAGACGCGGGGCCTCGACCACGGCGCGTGGGTGCCGCTCAAGGCGATGTACCCCGACGCCGATATCCCGGTCCTCCAGATGTCGATGCCGGACCTCGACCCGGGGCACCTGTTCGAGATCGGTCGCCGGCTCGCGCCGCTGCGCGACGAGGGCGTGCTGATCGTCGGGAGCGGCTTCCTGACCCATGGGCTGCCGTTCATCCACGAGTACTTCATGGGCAAGCCCGGGGCGCCGCAGTGGTCGATCGACTTCGACCAGTGGGCGACCGAGGCGCTCGACCGCGGCGACATCGACACGCTGTTCGCCTTCCGCGAGAAGGCGCCCGGGATGCCCTACGCGCACCCGACCGTCGAGCATCTCGCCCCGTTGTTCGTCACGCTCGGTGCGGCGGCCAAGCCGGACCAGGCGCCGGACTACGCGATCGAGGGCTACTTCTACGGGCTGTCCAAGCGCTCGTTCGAGACGCGCTGACCGGGCGGCCGGGCTCAGCTTCGGCGCGGGCCGCGCAGCAGGCGCTGATCGGGCGAAAACAGGCGCAACCGGCTCGTCAGGAGCAGCAGCTCCCGATCCAGCAGGCGGATGAGGGCCTCCAGCCGCTCGACGGTGGTGTGCGCCTCGAGGAGGGCCTGCCGGCGTGGCAGCTCGATGCCGATGATCCCCGACAGGAGGTGCGACAGGACCGTCGGATCGTCGGGGATGACGAGGTCGCGCCGGCGCTCGCCCGAGGACGACCCGGCGTCGTCGTCGGCGCGCGACTCGATCGGCTCCGGGACGACGCCGGTCGCGGCCGCGTCCTCGATGGCGGCCACGATGTCGTCATCGGTGATGTCGTCGTCATCATCGGTCGCCTCGTCGGAGTCGTCGGACTCGAACGGGGCGGTCTCGACCTCGACCCGGATGTCGAGGACCTCGCTGGTCTCGCCGTCGCGCGCCCGCATCAGCTCGAGGTAGCGGACGAACCGGCGGATGGCGGAGGCGGCCAGGCGCTCCGCCCGGGCCTCGTCGCCGACCTCGTCCTCGAGCGGGGTGACGTCGGCCACGAGGTAGGGCTCGCGGGCCGGATCGACCGTGTCGATGGCGAACCGGCCGGTCGCCGCCGCGAGGAGGTCGTAGCGCCCGTCCGGATAGCGGCCGGCTTCGCGGATCTCGACCAGGGCTCCCACCGCGGCCAGCGCGAGCGTCCGGCTCGGTCCGACCTCCTGGCCATCGCGGATGAGGACGACGCCGAACGGCTCGCCGGTGTCGAGGCAGTGCCGGGTCAGAGCGCGGTACCGATCCTCGAACACGTGGAGCGGCAGGACGATGCCGGGGCAGAGGACGGTGTGCAGCGGGAAGAGCGGGATCTCCATCGACCGTGCCTCGCGGTTCGGTGCGATTGGCGGCCCGACCGGCCGCTGCGTCGAGTCTAGCCCGCCCCGGGCTCCAGGCGTACGGTGCCGATCGACCCGGGCCGGCGCACGGTCGGGCCGCGCTCGGCCCAGGCACGGACCCGGCCGGCCCGTTCCTCGCCGCTGTCTGCGTCGAACACCTGGTAGCGGCCCTTGCCACGGGCCTTGGCCTGGTACATCGCGACGTCGGCGTCGCCCAGCAGGTCGTCCACGGTCCCGACCCCCGCCGCGACGACCGCGATCCCGATGCTGGCGCCGACCTCGATGGAGACGCCGGCCACCTCGATCGGCTCGACCAGCCGTGCCAGCAGCCGCTCCGCGACGGCCACCGCGTAGGCCTCGTCCGGGAGGTCGGTGAGCAGGACGCCGAACTCGTCACCGCCCAGCCGGCCGGCGACGTCCGAGGTCCGCAGGTCGGAGCGGAGGCGGGCCGCGACCGCGATCAGCATGCTGTCGCCCGCGGCGTGGCCGAGGCTGTCGTTGACGGTCTTGAAGTCGTCGAGGTCGAGGAACAGGGCCGCGACCGAGCCGGTGCCGACCTTGGCCTCGAGCGCCTTCTCGGCGGCCTCGACGAACCGGCGGCGGTTGGACAGCCCGGTCAGCGGGTCGTGGAACGCCTGGTAGCTCAGCTGCGCCTCGAGAGCGCGGCGCTGGGCCACGTCACGGGCGAGCATCCCGACCAGGCCGGCGAGGCGGGCCAGGACCAGCAGCGACAGGACCGCGGTGCCCGCGGCCACGACCGCGAGGCCGCCGTCGGTGCCCGGGCCCAAGGTGACCAGGAGCGGGCCCGTGATCATCGCCGCGGCCAGGCAGGCCAGCCGGACGGGCCCGAGCCACGTGACCGGGACCGGATGCGGCTCGGTCAACCGGCGCATCGACGGGTGGGCGGCGGCCGCTCCGAAGAGCAGGTACGCGATGAGGTAGAGCGTGTCGATCGGACCGCCGCTGACGTAGGTCCCGTCGAGGTTCTGGATGGCGTAGATCTGGTCTGCCACCAGCATCAGGCCGAGGCTCAGGGCGAGCATCTGGAAAGACGGCGTGCGGGCGCCGGGCGTCGTCAGGAGGCCCATCGCCACACCGATGAGGACCAGGTCGGCGACCGGGTACGCGAGGGTGATCAGGAGCGAGGTGCTGTCGAGCTCCGAGCCGACCAGCTGCGGCTGGATCAGGAACGTCCAGGACAGGATCGCGGCTGCCGTCGTGAGGATGGCCGCATCGAGCGCACCGCCACGGTCGCCGCCGCCGACGCGGCGGCGGATCATCATCAGGAGCCCGAGCGCGATGAACGGGTAGCCGGCGAGGTACAGCACGTCCGCCATGGACGGGAACGGGTCCTCGCCGATGACCTCGTACCAGTTCCAGAGCAGGTCGCCGGCCACGAACAGGGCCTGGCCGATGGCCATCAGGATCCACGGCGCGGCACGGTCGGGCTTGTTGCGCCAGACACCGATGAGGGCGACGGTGACCGCGGACGCGCCGATCACGTCATAGAGCAGGCTCTGCGGGAGGCTGCCGGTCTCGAGCGTCGCGTGGACCACGACCAGCAGCGCGCCGATGGCGAGATAGGCCATCGGCAGGGTCACACGCAGGTTGCTGGCTCGAGTCATCGGCATCACATGGCGGCGGCGGTCCTGAAAGCTTGGTTGCCCCACGACAGGCTCCGTCGCGTGGCCCCGACCGCCCATGGCCCCGGCGTACCGGTTCGCGGTGACCAATGGTCGTGCGCCATGAGCGGCCGGACGTCGCCGGAAACGACGAAGCCGCCGGTCGCCCGGCGGCTTTCGATCGAGATGTCTGCGACCTGGCCGTCGTTCACGGCACGGGTGGGTGGGTCAGTGCGCGCAGCCCTTGGGAGCGCCGCCATCGTCGGCGGTCCGGAAGCTGGAGCCGCAGCCGCAGGCGGCCACCGCATTCGGGTTGTTGACCGTGAAGCCGGCCCCCATGAGCGTGTCGACATAGTCGATCTGCGACCCCTTGAGGAGGTCGACGCTCTGGCCGTCCACGTAGACCTTGATGCCGCTCACGTCGAGGACGCGGTCCTCGGGGGTCGGCGCATCCTCGAGCATCATCCCGTAGCGGAAGCCGGAGCAGCCGCCGGAATAGACGTAGACGCGCAAGCCGATCGCTGGGTTGGTCTCTTCCTTGGTCAGCTCCGTGAGCTTGCTGACCGCGGCGTCGGTGAGCGAGACCACCGTCGTCGTCAACGGCTGCACATCGATCGTCGTCGGCTGCTGGTCGATCATCGAGCGTGACCCTCCGGGGAAGCGTGGGAGCGAGGTTGGGGCGCCGATCGCGCGGTGCCGGTCCTTATCGTACGCACGGCAACGGGTTTCGACAAGCACCCGCGCCGAAACTCTCGGACTGTGTGGCGGCGCCCGAACGTGACGAAGCCGACCTGACCCCCGCCAGGCCGGCTTCGTGGGAGGAAAGCTGCGGATCACTCCAGCCGCTCGACGCGGCGCCGCCGCCGGACTACAGGGACGGAACGAGAACCTCGTCGACGACGTGGATGACACCATTCGTGGCCGCGACGTTGGCCGCGACGATCGTCGGAGTCGTCAGCCCGCCCGTCGTCCTGATCGCTCCGTTCGCGCTGACCTTGAACGACTGGCCGAGAAGCGTGTCGATGATCTTGCTCTGGCCGGCCTTCTTGGGCAGCACGCTGTTCGAGAAATGGCGGCCGGGTTCGACGTGGTAGAGAAGGATGTCGGTCAGCACGCCCTGCGGGACGCTGCAAACGTTGGCGGCGGTGAGGGGGCCGAACGGTGACGCGAGGAAGGCCGCATCAGTCGGAGCGAAGACCGTCAGCTGCTGCCCGCTCGTGAGAGCTGTGGCGACCGCGGGATCGGCACACCCGACCGCGGCGACCAAGGTGGTGAAGTTGCCGTTGGCGACGGCGATGCCGACGATCGAGCCGGACGATCTGGACGGTGGCACGACCGGCGAGGCTGCAAGCGTGGCAGGCGCGAGCGTCAGCAGCAGGACACCCGTACCGACGATGGACATGAGCTTTCGCATCCGAGACTCCTTGGTGTGATCGGGACCCGCCGCCATTCTCCGACTGGCGGATGTCCACCCTTTGTCTAGGGTTTGCCAAGGATATCCGGGTCTGGGTCAGAGTGTCAAGGGTATGTACAGAGTTGTTCCGCTGCGACGGCGGCCGGAGAACAGCGGCTCCCCGACGACGCCGCTGACGAGCCGGGTGACGACATCGACCGGGTGATCCGTGGCGCCCGCTCGAGGAGCCACGGAGCCGCTCCGCGGACCGGTCAGCTCCAGGTGGTCGTCGGCCAGCCAGACGACGAGACCTCGGCCTGCACCGGACGCTCGACATCGAAGCCGTGCGGACAGGTCGTCCCATCGCCCTGGCTTCTCTCAGCCGTCGTGGCGCTCCACGATCGTTGCGATGCCCTGGCCGACGCCGATGCACATCGTCGCCAGTCCGTATCGGCCGCCGGTCCGGCGCAGCTCGTGGGTCAGCATCGTGATCAGGCGCCCGCCGCTCATGCCCAGCGGATGGCCGAGCGCGATCGCGCCGCCGTTGACGTTGACCCTGGCTGGATCGAGGCCGAGCTCGTCGATGCAGACGAGCGACTGGGAGGCGAACGCCTCGTTGAGCTCGATCAGGTCGAGGTCCTCGATCCCGATGCCGGCCCGCTCGAGCGCCTTGCGCGTGGCCGGGATGGGGCCGATGCCCATGACGGCCGGGTCGACGCCGGCCACCGCCGTGGCGACCACGCGCGCCATGGGCTTGAGGCCGAGGGCACGCGCGCGCTCCGCCTCGACGAGCAGGACCGCCGAGGCGCCATCGTTGATCCCGGAGCTGTTGCCGGCCGTGACGGACCCGCCGTCGGGCCGGAACGCCGGGCGCAGCCTGGCGAGCGCTTCGATGCTCGTGTCGGCACGGGGGTGCTCGTCCCGCTCGATGATGAGGTCCTCGCCTTTCCGTTGCGGGACGGCGATCGGCACGATCTGGTCGGTGAAGCGGCCGGCATCGATGGCAGCGACGGCACGCTGCTGGCTCTCGAGCGCGAAGGCGTCCTGGCGTTCGCGCGAGACGCCCCAGCGCTCCGCGACGTTCTCCGCGGTCTCGCCCATCGAGTACGGATAGTGGCGCTCGGCCAGCCGCGGGTTGACGAAGCGCCAGCCGAGGGTCGTGTCGGCCATCTCGCGCGGGCCGCGATCCCACGGCCCCTCGGCCTTGAGCTGGACGTACGGGGCGCGGGTCATCGATTCGACGCCGCCGCCGATGAACACGTCGCCGTCCCCGACCGCGATGGCATGGGCCGCCGAGTTGATCGCCTGGAGGCCGGACCCGCACAGCCGGTTGACGGTCAGGCCGCCGACCTCGACCGGGAAGTCGGCGAGGAGCAGGGCCATCCGCGCGACGTCGCGGTTGTCCTCCCCGGCCTGGTTGGCACAGCCGAGGATGACGTCCTCGACCAGCGCCGGATCGAGCCCGGCCCGGTCCACCACGGCGCGCAGCACGGCCGCGGCAAGGTCGTCCGGCCGGACCGACGCCAGGGCGCCGCCGTAGCGGCCGATCGGCGTCCGGACGGCCTCGACGATCCAGGCCTCGCGGAGGGGACGGTTCAGGTCGCGGCTCACGCGGCTGATCGTATCCGCGACGACCTGCCCCCGCCGCCTGGAGGCCATGCCAGTCCGGTCTGTGAACCCGAGTCCGTCACGCCCGGACCCGAGGCTCGAACGGGCCTCGCGGGTGGCCGGCGCCCAGGCGCAGCGCGAGGTCGATCGTGTCCGGCGGCGCCACTCCTTCCGCGACCGCGAGCCGCGCCTCCTCGGCGATGGCCTCCACGATCCGGTCGCGGATGGCCGTCGGCGCGAGGCGCTCGTCGGGGCTCGACGTCGGCGGTGGCCCCGCCTCGCCGATCCGGCTCTCACCGGCGTATCGGTAGAACCCGGCGCCCGTCTTGCGGCCGAGGTCGCCGGCTTCGACGAGCCGTTCCTGGATGGGCGACGGGCGCAGCCGCTCGGGCCGCCCGAGGCCGTCCCAGATCCCGGTCGCGGCCGCGAGGCTGACGTCGATCCCGGTCAGGTCCATCAGCTCGAACGGACCCATCGGGAAGCCGTCCGCGCGGAGCGCCTCGTCGATCTCGGTGACGCGCGCGGCGCCGGCCTCGAGGATGCGGAGTGCCTCGATGGTGAACGGCCGGTTGACCCGGTTGACGATGAAGCCGGGCCGGTCGGCGCACACCACCGGGGTCTTGCCCCAGGCGCTGACGATCGCCACGGCGCGGGCGACGACCGCCGGGTCGGCCAGCGCCGGTGCGACCACCTCGACGAGCGCCATGAGCGGCGCGGGGTTGAAGAAATGCAGGCCGATGACGCGGCTCGGACGGGTCGTCGCCTCGGCGATCTCCGTGACCGACAGGGCGCTCGTGTTGGTGGCCAGGATCACCTCGGGCATCGGCCACGTCGTCGAGCGTCCGGAAGACCGTCCGCTTCAGCTCCAGGTCCTCCAGCGCGCACTCGATCACGAGGTCGGCGTCGTCGACCAGCCCGTCCAGGGTCGGCACGTGTCGCAGGCGGTCCAGCCGCGCGGCGACCCAGGCGTCGCTCCCGTCCGGATCGAGGCCGAGCTTCGCCGTCCGTCGCGTCAGACCATCGCGGATCCGCTCGCGCCCGCGCTCGAGGGCCGTGTCGTCGACGTCATAGAGGACCACCTCGCAGCCCGCCTCGAGGGCGACCTGCGCGATCCCCGAGCCCATCGTCCCGGCACCGACGATGCCGACGATGACCGGTCGCGGGTCGCCGGCCGACCCCGGCGCGGCCCGGCTCATCAGACGGTCTTGATCGATTCGAACGGCTGGCGGCAGTCCGCGCAGTAGCGGATCGTCCGGCACTGGGTCGGCCCGAACAGGTTCTCCACGACGGTCCGGCGCGAGCCGCAGTGCGGGCACGGAACGCGCGGCTCCAGGTCGATGAGGGCCGGCCCGCCCATCGACCAGTCCGCGCCCGGCGCCGGCGGAGCGATCCCGGCGGCGGCCAACGCGGCGCGTCCCGCCGGGCTGATCCGATCGGAGGTCCAGGGGACCTCGAACGTGGCCGTGACCTCGACCGGCCGGCCGAAGCCCGCGAGCCGGTCGGCGATCGAGGTCTTGATCAGCTCGAGCGCCGGGCAGCCGACGAACGTCGGCAGGATCCAGACCCGGATCGGGCCGCGGGCCGCGTCGACCTCGACCCGGTGGACGATCCCGAGGTCGACCACGGACAGCATCGGCAGCTCCGGGTCCATCACCTCGGCGAGAGCGGCGCGGACGGCGGCCTCATCCACCGGCGCCGGGGCGGTCGGACGCGCACCGCCGACGACCGCGCCGGCCCGGAGCCGCGCGATCCCGACCTGCGTGCCGGCCTCGCTCACCAGGTCGCTCCGGGGTCGGAGCGACGGACGCTCGTGAATTCGCCCCACAGCCATCGGAACGGCTCGCCGTGGTCGCGACGGCCGCGGTCGGGGTCCGCGGGCGCGGCCGATGGCATCGGCAGGTCGAGAGCCGCGAACGTCGGCGCGATCGACCCCCGCCAGCGCGCCTCGAGCTCGGTCATCGGCGCGGCCAGGATCCCGGCGTCGACCAGCGCCTCCTCGCCGTCGAGCGGCGTGAAGACGGTCCCCGCGTCCTCGGAGAGCTCGGCGAGAGCAGCCAGCAGGCGTTCGCGCGGTTCGCCCTGGCTCCGGGCCAGCCGCTCCAGCCACGTGCCCGCGTGCAACCGGTGGTAGCGCTCCTCGCGCAGCAGCTTGCCGACGAGCTCGGCCAGCGGCGCCCACGCGCCGTCGACCAGCGCCTCGAGCCGCACGACATCGGACGAGTCGTACAGGAAGCGCCGGGCGATCGTCATCGCCCAGTCGCCGCGACCGTGATCGAGCAGCCGGCAGTGGCGGTACTCGTCCGGCTCGCGATCGTAGGCAAGGACGTCCGGGTCGGTCCCGGTCAGGTCGCCCAGCAGCCCGTACAGCGCGGCCGCGTGTCCGAGCTCGTCCTGCGCGATCGAGCTCATCGCCACGTCCTCCTCGAGGAGCGGCGCGATGCCCGTCCACTCCGAATCGGAGAAGCCGATGACGAACTCGTCGTCCGCCATCGACGCGAGGAGGCCGGCGAGCTCGAGCGCGACCGGCGCCGGGGCCGCCGAGGCACGTGGTGGCCGCCGAGGTCACGACGATCGCGCCTTGGGCTTGGCCTGGCCGGACTGGGCGCGCGCGGCGGCCAGCTTGTCGCGCATCACGTAGCCGCCCGGCTTCTTGAACGACCGATCGAGGGGCGGCTGGAGCAGGTCGGGATCGTCGAGGTCCAGGACGTCGCCGCGCCGGACCACCCACAGGCGGATGCTCTCCTGGCGGCGACCGAACATCTCGCGCGCGTAGTGGACGGCGAGCTCGGCGTCGGGCGCCATGACGCTCCCGCCGTGGCGCATCGGGTCGCCGTCCTTCTCCTGGCGGAAGACCTCCCAGGCCTCGATGACCGGCTCGCTCATGCCGCGGCGGCCACGCCGAGGATCGATTCGCGCACCCAGCGGGTCTCCTCCCGGGCCAGCCGCCGGAACTCCAGCCGTGCCTCGGACATCGGTCCGTGGTTGGTGACGACGGTCCGGAGCTCGTGCCAGTCGGGCTCCGTGTAGCGCCACTCCCCGGCCGCGTCGTCGAACCGCAGCTCCGGGTCCGGGATGACCAGCCCGAGCTCGCGGATCCGCGGCACGTAGATGGTCAGGAACTCCTGGCGGAGCTCCTCGGAGGTCTTGGCCTTGATCCGCCAGTGCAGGTCGCGATCCGTCTCGCGCGGGGAGCGCGGGCCGTGCATCTGCATGAGCGGACCCCACCAGCGATCGAGCGCGTCCTGGATGGCCGCGCGCTGGTCCGGGCTGCCCGTGACCATGGTCACCACGACGTCGCGGCCGTGCATGATGTGGACCGATTCCTCCCAGCAGATCTTGCGCATCGTCCGGGCATAGGGCGCGTAGGACGAGTCGCGGAGCGCCTGCTGGGCGACGATCGCGGCGGCGTCGACCAGCCAGGCGATCATCCCGACATCGGCCCAGCCGACCGTCGGGTAGTGGAAGACGTTGTGGAACTTGGTCACGCCGGCCAGCAGGTCGTCGAACATCGCCTCGCGGCTCTTGCCGAGATCCTCGGCGACCCGGTACAGCAGCTGCGCGTGACCGACCTCGTCCTGGACCTTGGCGGTCAGTGCCAGCTTGCGTCGGAGGGTCGGGGCGCGCATCAGCCACTCGCGTTCGGGCAGGACGCCCATCAGCTCGCTGTTGGCGTGCATCTCGACGAAGCGCAGGACGGACGTGCGGTACTCGTCGGGCATCCAGTCGGTCGATTCGACCTTGCGGCCGGCCGCCACGTGGGCCTCGAACAGGGCGAACCGCTCGTCGTGCGGCAGGTCCTCGTTGAAGGCGAGGCGGCCGCGGTCCAGCGGGCCGAGGATCGGTTCGAGCGCGAGCGGGTCCGTCACGCGTGATCACCGTGGGCCTGGACGGCGCGGAGGGTCAGGTCCGCGTAGGCGTCCGCGATCTCGCGCGCGGGCAGACGGCCGTCCGGCCGATACCACGCGACCAGGCCGTTGAGCGCGGTCAGGATGTAGGCGCCGGTCAGGGCGGGGTCGACCGGCCCGAACACGTCGTTCTCGATGCCGTCGGCGATGGCCGCCCGGAAGCGCGCCTCGTAGGCGTCGCGTCGTCGCGCGATCTCGTCACGACGACCCTTGTCCAGGGAGCGCCACTCGTGCACGAACACGCTCGCCCGCTCGATGTCGTCGGTCACGACCCCGACGTGGGCGCGGACCAGCGAGATGAGGTGGACGCCCGGCCCGAACACCAGCGAGCCGGGGTCGGCTGCCTCGACCACGTCCGCCGCGGCCTCGAAGCGAGACGCCGTCCGCTCGACGATCGACCACAGGACCTCCTGCTTGGAGGCCACGTGGGCGTAGAGGCTGGCGCCCTGGATGTCCACGGCGCGCGCGATGTCGCGCACGCTCGTGCCGGAATAGCCGTGCTCGTGGAACAGGGAACTGGCGGCGTCTTCGATCTCGCGCCGTCGACTGGTTTCGACCACCGATCCGCGGGGCTCCTAACAAACGCTCGTTAGGGCGCCAGCCTAGGCCGCGCCCGGACGTGCGTCAAGCCGCGCGGCCGTGGCTACTCCCCGGTGAATCGCGGTGGCCGCTTCTCCAGGAAGGCGGTGAGCCCCTCGGCGTGATCGGCGGTCGCGCCGGCGATCCCCTGCCGGTACGCCTCGTCCTCCAGGGCCGCATCGAGGTCCACCGACCAGCTGCGCTGGAGCGCGCGCTTGGTCAGGGCCAGTGCCCGCGGGGCGAGGGCCGCGAGCCGCTCCGCGATCGCCCGTGCCTCGCCGGCCACGGCGTCCGCGGCCACGACCCGGGCCACCAAGCCCGAAACGCTCCGCCTCCGTCGCGGACAGGCTCTCGCCGAGGAGCGCGAGCTCGGCCGCCTTGGCCGGTCCGACGAGCCGCGGCAGGAACCAGGTTGCGCCGCTGTCGGGCACCAGCCCGATCCGGCCGAAGGCCAGCACGAAGGTGGCGGTCTCGGCGGCCACCCGCAGGTCGCAGGCGAAGGCCAGGGACGCGCCCGCCCCGGCGGCCACCCCGTTGATCGCCCCGACGATCGGCTGGTCCATGGCGCGCATCGCGGCGATGATCGGGTTGTAGCGCTCGCGGACCTCGACGGCGAGCGGCGCCGCGTCGGGCTCGAGCCGCTCCTTGAGATCCTGGCCGGCGCAGAAGGCGCGCCCGGCGCCGGTCAGCACCACCGCCCGGACACCCCGGTCGCGGCCCGCCCTCCGCAGGGCGGCCAACAGCTCCCGCTTCATCGGGACGGTCAGCGCATTGAGCGCATCGGGGCGATCGAGGGTGATCGTCGCGATCGCGTCGGCGACCTCGTAGCGCACCGTCGCGACGCTCGGCGCCGCTCCCCCATCTGCCACGCCCGGCGCCCTCAGATGCCGGCGAACTCGACCAGTCGTCCGTCCACCAGCTCGAACACGCGACGGTCGATCGGCTCGTCTGCGCCGCCGGACTGCTCGACGATGAACTCGGCGAACAGGCTCGCGAAGTCGTCGTCGCCCGGCCGCAGCGACCCGGCTGTCATCAGGTGCCGTTCGGGGATCCCGACCAGGATCCGGCCGAACGAGCCGAGCTCGTTGACGAGATGGGCCACGACCTCCGGCAGGAGGATCCGCGCGGCATCCCAGCCGTTGCCGGTGTCCGAGCTGATGAGGCGGCGCTCGCCCGACACCTCGTCGGTCCACGGCGCCGTCGCCGACCAGGCGGCGAGGTTGCGGATCGCCGCGTCCTGGACCTCGACGGGCTCGATGCCCCAGGTCAGCAGGTGATCGCCGTTGACGACGATGTCGTAGGCGCCGGCGTCGATCGTGTAGACGACCGGCAAGCCGGCCGGGCCTTCGTCGATGATCGGCTGCGCGTGGCTCTGCGTGCCGTGGGCGGCCAGGCTCGCCCGGTCGATGCTGTCGAGCGCGAGACCCTGGGTACCGACAGGGCGGAAGGCCGGGTAGAGGAGATCCTTCGCGGTGGCCCAGTCCTGCTCCGGAGCGTCGGCCGGCGAGGCGCTCTGTTCCGGGGCGGGCTGGTGGCCGCTCACCGGCGCGTCCGCGTCGATCGGCGCCAGGTAGTCCGGCGCGCTGTCGCGGATCGCGGTGCCCACCTCGTCGCCGAGATCGCGCTCGTAGTCGAGCCCCACGTCCGACCCGCCCTGGGGGTCTCGCTCCATCAGCGTCTCTCCTCGCTGCGCGCTGCGCTCATCGTCCCGACCAGACGGGCGGGCGTTTCTCGGTGAAGGCGGCCATCCCCTCGGCCTGGTCGTCGGTGTCGAACAGGCGGAAGAAGGCCTCGCGCTCTCGGATCAGGCCCTCGTCCAGCGGACGCCGGCCCGCATCGAGGATCGCCTGCTTGGCCGCACGGACCGCCAGCGGCGGCATCGTCGCGATCCGTCCGGCGAGCTCCAGCGCGGCGTCCACGGTCGCCTCGGCGGGCACGACCGCGGTGACCAGCCCGTGCGCGTCGGCCTCGGTGGCGGTCATCGTCCGGCCGGTCAGGATCAGCTCCATGGCCCGGGCCTTGCCGATGGCGCGGGTCAGGCGCTGCGTGCCACCGGCCCCCGGCATGACGCCGATCCGGATCTCCGGCTGGCCGAAGCCGGCGTCCTCGGCGGCGATGATCATGTCGCAGATCATCGCCAGCTCGCAGCCACCGCCGAGGGCGACGCCGCGAACGGCGGCGACGAGCGGCAGGCCGATCGCATCGAGCCGATCCCACACGCCGAACCGGCCGCCGTCGGTCAGCGATGCGTTCGTCTGCGGCGCGAGCTCGCGGATGTCGGCACCGGCGGCGAACGCCCGCCCCCCGGCGCCGGTGATGACGATGGCCCGGCAGGCGGGGTCCGCGTCGAGCGCCTCGAGAGCGGCGGCCAGCTCGTCGAGCAGGTCGAAGCTCAACGCGTTGAGCGCTTCGCGGCGGTCGAAGGTCACGAGGGCGACGCCGGGCAGATGGCCGGCTGGCGCCGCGGACGCGGGGGCCGGTGCCGGGAACTCGACGCGCACCAGCGGACGCCGATCGTCGACCTCGACGCGGCTCGCTGGATCGTCCCTGGGCGCGGTCACGGTCACGAACGCTCCTCGACTTTCGTTCAGACAGTATCCACGCCCGGGGAAGCCGCCGCCTCCATTTCGGGCACGGTCTCGAGCACGAGCATGGTCGCCAGCCCGGGCGCGATCTCGCGAAGATTCCGCCCGGCGGCCCGCATCGCATCGGACCGGAGCCCGGCATCGAGCGCCGCCCGATCGTCGAACCGCATCGCCGTGACGAGGATGAGATCCGTCTCGGCGCCGAGAGCCTCGACGACCCGGTGCACGCGCGTCTCGCGCAGGCCCGGGGTCCCGGCGACGAGCGGCAGGTGCTCCGTCGTGTAGCGCCGTTCGAAGGTGGCCTGGGCGTCGGGGCCGCCATCGGGTCGGCGGTAGAGCGCGAGCAACGTGGTCATGGGCGTCCCTCCGATGGGCTGGCGGCTGATGGCTCGGCGCCTCGCTCGATCGCGCCATGGAAGCCGGTCATCGCCTCGGTGACCAGCGCCGGTTGCTGGCTGAGGATGTCATGACCGCCCGGCACCACGAGCAGACGACCGTCGCGGACATGCCGGGCGAGCTCGGCGGCCTGGGCGACGGGCACGAGCGGGTCCCGGTCGCCACACGCGACCAGGGTGGGCGGGCTGATCCGGCGCAGGTCCGCGGGCCCCAGCAACGGCTGCCGCGCCACGTCATCGGCCACAGCCGGCAGGAGGCGCTGCCATGCACCCGTGCCCTGGACGGGATCGTGGAGCCGGGCAAGGTCCGCCGCCCAGGCCGGGTCGTCGCGCAGGATGCGGGCCGGATCCATCAGCCGCCCGGCCACGCTCGCGCGTGGCTCCCGGGCGGTCGCGATCCCGAGCGCGACGAGGCTCCGCAGCCGCTCGGGCGCGCGCACCGCGACGCCGAGTGCGGTCATCCCGCCCATCGAGTAGCCGACGAGATGGAAGCGATCGAGATCGAGCGCGTCGACGAGGGCCGCGAGGTCGTCCACCAGCCAGCCGGCCTCGAAGCCATCGGCCACGTCCCAGCGCGTCCGGCCGTGCCCGCGCGCATCCGGCAGGTAGAGGCGGAACCGGGCGGCGAGGGTCGGGATCTGGGCGGCGTACGTCTCGCGCCCGACGGACGTCGCGGCGTGGAGCAGCACCATCGGCGGACCGTCGCCGATGACGTCGTAGCCGATGTCGAGGTCGTTGGCGCGGACGTGCGGCATCGCCGCGATGCTACTGCCCCGGTTCGCGCCGTTCGAGCCGGATCCCGCCCCCGACGCGGACGGCCTCCATCGCGAACGGGAACGCGTCGACCCGGGTCGCCAGCTCGATGTCGTCGGGCGGCGCGCTGGCCGGTCCGAGCGCGAGCGTGTGCGCCGCCTCCGCCGACGTCGCGACCTCGCGGGCGGCGCGCTCCGCGTCCAACGGCAGCCCGAGCCGGGCGCGCTCGATGAGCTCGGCGGTCGATCGGTCGTCCGAACCCGACTCGGGGCCGGCGGCCGGGTTCCGGCCGGTCAGCACGTAGACCGGCGGTCCCAGACCGGAGGCCCTCACCGCGGCGGCCGTCGCGGACGCCACGACGAGGCTGGCGCACCACAGCCGGGTCGCCGCAGCAGCCGCCACCACGCCCTGGGTCCCGGCCGAGGTCCGCTGGACGACGATCCGATCGCGCAGGCCGGCACCGGCCGCCACCACCGCCGCCGGGGAGTTCGACAGGTCGAAGCCCGCGGGCCGGTGGCCGTGCTCCTCGCCCATCGCGATGACCGCCGGATCGGCCGCCTTCATCGCCAGCGCCTCGGCGACCGTCGCGACGAGGTAGATGTGCCGCGCTCCGCCGGCGAGCGCGTAGGCAGCCGTCGTGAAGGCGCGCAGGACGTCGACCGCCACGACCGCGCCGGCGACCTCGCCCGCCTCGGCCGTGGTGATGAAACGGGCGTCCGCGAACCCCTCCGGCGTCGACATCGTGGCCCGGCTAGCGCTCGGGCTTGCCCTCGACCTCGGCCGATGCGGCCCGCTCGATGCGCAGGTACTTGCGCCGGTAGTAGAGCAGCGGCATCGCGTGCAGATGCTCGTTGTCGAGCGAGTCGACCCGCCCGATGAACAGGTCGTGATCGCCCGCCGAGAACGTCTCGACGACCGTGCACTCGAGCGTGGCGATGGCACCGTCGATCAGCGGCAGGCCGGTCGGTCCGGGATGCCAGGCGGCCCCGCAGAAGTCGTCACGACCGGGCTCGACCGCCGCGCCGGCGAAGCAATCGGAGGTGGCCTGCTGGTCCTCGGACAGGATGCACACGGCGTATCGGCCGCCCGCCCGGACGATCGGGGTCAGGAACCGGCGCCGGTCCAGCGCGACCATGACCAGCGGCGGGTCCAGCGAGACCGAGCTCAGGGCGTTCACGGTGATCCCGAACGGTCGCTCGCCGTCGAGCGCGGTCACCACGGTCACGCCGGTCACGAAGTGACCCATGACCCGCCGGAACGTGTCCGAATCGATGGCGTTCGTGGTGCGGGCTCCCATGGCCGGAAGTCTAGTGGCAGTGCCGGCCGGCGGCCCATGACCGCGGAGACCCGGGAACCTACAATCGCGGGCATGACCAAGATGGACCGACCGGCCACCCGCACCGAACGCGATTCGATGGGCAAGATGGAGGTCCCGGTCGATGCCCTGTACGGCGCGTCGACGCAGAGGGCCGTCCTCAACTTCCCGATCTCCGGCCAGCCGATGCCGCGTCGGTTCCTGCGAGCCCTGGCGCTGATCAAGCTCGCGGCGGCCGAGACCAACCGCGACCTGGGGCTGCTCGACGCCGACGTCGCCGATGCGATCGCGGCGGCCGCGGCCTCCGTCGCCGACGGGGACCACGACGACCAGTTCCCGATCGATATCTACCAGACGGGATCCGGGACCTCCACCAACACCAACATGAACGAGGTCGTCGCGCACCTCGCCGGCGCCCGGCTGGGCGGCCGAAAGGTCCACCCGAACGACGACGTCAACCGCTGCCAGAGCTCGAACGACACGATCCCGACAGCCCTCCAGCTGTCGGCGGCCGTCGCCATCGAGGACGAGCTCCTGCCCGCCCTCGAGCGGCTGCAGGCGGCCCTGGCGGCGCGATCGGAGGCGTTCTGGCCCGTCGTCAAGACCGGCCGGACGCATCTCCAGGATGCGACCCCGATCCGGCTCGGCCAGGAGTTCCGCGGCTATGCCGGGCAGGTCGAGGCGTCGATCCGGCGGGCGCGCGCCGCCCAGGCCGAGCTGCTCGACGTGCCGCTGGGCGGGACCGCGGTCGGGACCGGCATCAACGCCCACCCGGAGTACGCGGGACGGGCCTGCGCACGACTGTCGGCGCTGACCGGCCTGGAGGTCCGCGAGACCTCGAACCACTTCCACGCCCAGGCGACGCTCGACGCGGCCATCGCCGCGCACGGCGCGATCCGGACCATCGCCCTCAGCCTGTGGAAGATCGCCTCGGACCTGCGGCTGATGGGGATGGGCCCGCGCGCCGGGATCGCGGAGCTGGCCCTGCCGGAGACCCAGCCGGGGTCGAGCATCATGCCGGGCAAGGTGAACCCGGTCATCGTCGAGAGCCTGACGATGGTCGTCGCCCGGGTCGTCGGCAACGACGCCACCATCGCGTTCAGCCAGACCGGCAGCTTCCTCGAGCTCAACGTGATGCTGCCGGTGACCGCCGACGCGCTGCTCCAGTCGATCACGCTGCTGGCCGCCGCGACCGACAACTTCAGCGCCCGCTGCGTCGAGGGCGTCCAGGCGACCGATCGCGGCCCGGAGCTGGTCGAGCAGGGGCTGATGCTCGCGACCGCCCTGGCCCCGGTCATCGGCTACGACGAGGCGGCGACGCTGGCCAAGGAGGCGTTCAAGTCGGGCCGGACGATCCGTGCGCTCGCGCTGGAGCGCGGCATGGACGCGGCGGAGCTGGATCGGCTGCTGGACCCGGCGGCCATGACCGAGCCGGGCCTGGGGTCGGGCGCCGGCGGCGGTGGCTGATCGCGCCTGGTCGGAGTCGTCCGACCCGTCGCCGCCATCGGCGAGCATCACGCCACCAACCAAGCTCCGCCTCACGCCGCCACGAGACGCCGCCGACGCAACGTCCTCGCGGCTACAATCCGCCCGATGACCGACACCCGCCTGTGGGACCGCGCTGCCGTCGTTCCGGCCACGACGGACGGGCGGCGTCTGCCCCAGATCGTGGCCCTGGCCTCGGAGCTGCCGACGGTCGACGAGCTGTTCGACTTCATGCGCGATGCCGAGCTCCGCTTCGGGACCCTGCGGCTGCGGATCGAGGAGCGGAGCCAGACCACGCGAGGCGACGACCTCGTGACGATGGAGACGGTCCTGCGGCACCCGGGCGACGCGCGGGTCACGACGACCCACGACGTCGACGGCGCGCGGGCCGAATACGAGGTCTGGATCTCCGACGGCGAGCTCGTCCGGACCTATTCGAGCGCCCACGGCCTGGGCACCCAACGACCGATCCGCAACCGGCCGCGCGGGCTGGCCGACCGCGACTTCCCCGGCCCCTCCCGCGTGTACGAGCCGATCACGTCGCTGCCGGCCGAGACCCTCCCCGACACGTTCGTCCACCCGGCGGGCTATTGCCAGAACGTCCTCGCGACCGGCCGGTGCACGGTCACCGGCACGGACCTCGTGTCCGGTCGCGAGGCCATCCTGCTCGAATGCGACCACCCGCGGACGACCGAGCTGGCCGGCGACCGGCCCGACTTCCACATCGCCATCGCGGTCGATCGCGAGACGGGCGTCATCGCGCGCCTGGTCGAGACCATCGGCGGCACGGTCACCCGCCACGCCGAGGCGACCGAGCTCCAGCCCGACGCCCCGCTCCCGAGCACGGCCTTCACCTTCGTCTTCCCGACCGGGACGACGATGCTCTACTGAGCCGGCCGGACTCCATCCGTCGGCCCGCGACCATCGGGCATCGAACCGGAGGCCCACCATGAGCGACCACGACGCGGGCCACGCCACCAAGCATCGGCGCCTCCTCGAGCTGGAGGAGATGGTCCGCGATGGCCAGATCGACACGATCGTCGTCGCCATCACGGACATGCAGGGCCGGCTGGTCGGCAAGCGGGTCCAGGGCCAGGCGTTCCTCGACGGGGTCATCTCGCACGGCGCCCACTTCTGCACGTACCTGCTGGGCACGGACATGGAGATGACGACGCCCGAAGGCTTCAAGCTGATGAACTGGGAGACGGGCTACGGCGACTGGATCGCCGAGCCGGTCTGGGACCAGCTCCGGGTCCTGCCCTGGCTGCCCGGCACGGCGATGGTTCTCGCCGACGCGATCGACGAGGAGACCGGGCTCGAGATCCCGATCGCCCCGCGGACGATCCTCAAGCGCCAGGTCGAACGGGCGGCGGCGGCCGGCTACACGCTCAAGGCCGGCTCGGAGTTCGAGTTCTACGTCCTGAAGGACTCCTGGGAGGACCTGGCCGACCGCGGCTGGCCGGTGCCCCGCCCGTTCGGTCACTACAACGAGGACTACAACCTCCTGCAGGCGACCAAGGCCGAACCGCTGCACCGGCTCCTGCGGAACCAGATGACCGCGGCGGACGTGCCGATCGAGTTCAGCAAGGGTGAGGCGGCCAACGGCCAGCACGAGGTCAACATCCGCTACGACCACGTCCTCGAATTGGCCGACCGGAGCGTCGTCTTCAAGCACGGCGCGAAAGAGATCGCCTACCTCAACGGCTGGGGCATCACGTTCATGGCCAAGCCGGATCATCACTGGACCGGCTCGTCCGGGCACCTTCACATGAGCCTGTGGGACGCCGCCAGGGATGTTCCGCTGATGCACGCGGCCGAGGCCGAGGCGGCCGGCCCGTACGGCCTGTCCGAGATCGGCCAGCACTTCGTCGCCGGGATGATGAAGCTGTCGCGCGAGCTGGCCGTCTTCGTCGCGCCGTTCATCAACTCGTACAAGCGTTACGCGTCCCTGTCGTGGGCGCCGGTGAACGTCGTCTGGGGCCGCGACAACCGGACGACCGGTTTCCGGCTGGTCGGTCGCGGGCCGGGCCTGCACGTCGAGGACCGCTTCCCGGGCGGTGACATGAACGCCTACCTGACCTACGCCGCGATGATGGGCGCCGGGCTGTACGGCATCGAGCACGAGCTGCCGCTCGACCCCGAGTTCAAGGGCAACGGCTACCTGGCGACGGGCGTCGAGCGGATGCCGCGCGCGCTGTACGAGGCGATCCGCGAGCTGGAACGGTCCGAGGCCGCCGTCGAGATCCTCGGCCAGGACGTGGTCGACCACTACCTCAACGCGGCCCGGGTCGAGCAGGACACCTACGACTCGATGGTCCACCCGTGGGACCGCGAGCGCTACCTCGAGCGCGGCTGATCGGAGCCGGTCAGCCCGCGGCGCGATCCTCGGCGACCTGGCGGAGGCGACGCGCGACGTCGACGTGGCCGGCCGCCTCGGCGATGTCGGCGGCCGTGTCGCCGGCATCGGTCCGTGCCAAGGGGTCCGCGCCGGCCGACAGGAACAGCTCGACCAGCTCGTCGTCGCCGTGCTGGGCGGCGGCGTGCAGCGGCGTGAAGTCGTGCTGCTGGGTGGCATTCACGTCGGCACCGGACGCGATGAGCAGCCGGCACACCTCGTGGTGGCGGCCGGCGGCGGCGCTGTGGAGCGGCTGGACGCGCATCTCGTTGCCCGACACGGCGTCGACCATGGCCCCGGCGTCGATGAGCGTCCGGGCCGCCTCGGCCTTGCCGAAGAAGGCAGCGAAATGGAGCGCGGTGAACCCGTCGGCCGACCAGGCGACGGCTCGGCCCGGGTCCTCGTCGAGGCGCTCACGCAACCGGTCGATGTAGCCGAGCGCCGTCGCCTCGAAGACGTCCAGCTCCGGATCGGCCGCCAGGAGCGCGTCCGTCGTGCCGCGATCGAACCGGTATCGCGACAGCATCAGCACCGACACCCCATCGCGATCGCGCGTGGACGCCAGGGCGGGGTCCTCGGCGACGAGGGCCGCCACCCGTGTCGCGTCGTCGGTCGTGACGGCGGTGATCATGTCCTGTGCGGTCGCCATCGGGTCGTCCCTCCGGGCCGCATCGTCCCACGCGCCGCCAACGGCCGCTGACCGTCGCCGCCGGATCGCCCACGGTGCGCGGCAGGTTCGGCCGAGCGCTACTCTGACCGCCACGGACGTGCGAGAGGGAGATCGATGCGGCTCGAGGGCAAGGTCTCGATCATCACCGGTGGCGGCGGCGGGATGGGCCGGGTGGCCGCCCAGATATTCGCGGCCCAGGGCGCCAAGGTCGTCGTCGCCGAGTACGGCGAGGCGGCCGGGGCGGAGACCGTGGAGCTCGTCCGGGCGGCCGGCGGCGATGCGACCTTCATCCGGGCGGACGTCTCGCAGGAGGCCGACGCCAAGGCGATGGTCGACCACGCCCTCGCGACCTACGGGCGGCTCGACTGCCTCTACAACAACGCCGGGATCATGCCCGAGGCGGACCACTCGGTGACCGACACGGACGTCGCGACGTGGGACTCGGTCATGGCCGTCAACGTCCGCGGGGTCTTCCTCGGCTGCAAGTACGCCATCCCGGCCATGGTCGACGGCGGCGGCGGGTCGATCATCAACATCGCGAGCTTCGTGGCCCTGCTCGGCTGCAGCGTCCCGCAGGACGCCTATACGGCGTCCAAGGGTGCGGTCCTCTCGCTGACCCGCAGCCTGGCCGTCCAGTTCGGGCCGCAGGGCGTGCGGACCAATGCGATCTGCCCGGGACCGGTCGAGACGCCGCTGCTCATGGACTGGCTGGTCAAGGACGAGGCGGCCAAGCAGCTCCGGCTCGCCCGCAACCCGACCGGCCGGTTCGGCAAGCCCGAGGAGATCGTCCACATGGCCGTCTATCTCGCGTCGGACGAGTCACGCTGGACGAACGGCGCCTCGCTCGTCGTGGACGGCGGGATCACGGTCAACTACTTCTAGCCGGGGGACCGGGAGGCATCGATGTCGGAGGACACGTCCGAGATGGCCAACGGCCGGATCGCCATCGGCGTCGACGTCGGTGGCAGCGGGATCAAGGCAGCGGTGGTCGACGTCGAGAGCGGCCGGCTCCGGTCGGAGCGGATCCGCGTGCCGACCCCGTCCCCGTCCACACCCGATGCCGTCATCGCATCGATCTCTCGTGTCGTCAAGCGGCTGACAAAGTCGTCCGGTCTCGGGGACGCCACCCCCGTCGGGATCGGCCTGCCCGGCGTGGCCATCGATGGGGTTCTCAAGTCCGCCGCCAACATCGACCCAGCCTGGATCGACTTTCCGGTGGTCGATCGGATGGGCCGCCTCATCAAGCGCCCGATCGCGATCATCAACGACGCAGACGCGGCGGGCATCGCCGAGATGCGCTTCGGGGTCGGCGTGGACCAGCCGGGGGTCGTCATCTTCCTGACGCTCGGGACAGGCGTCGGGTCGGGCGTGTTCAACAATGGTGTCCTCGTCCCGAACACCGAGTTCGGGCAGATGGAGATCCGCGGGAGGGCCGCGGAGCGCCGGTCGGCGGCGATCGCGCGCGTCCGGCGCGGGCTCTCGTGGAAGGCGTGGGCGGCCGACCTGGACGAGCATCTCGACCGGATCCAGCAGCTGATGTGGCCGAACCTGATGATCATCGGCGGTGGCGTCAGCAAGAGCGCGGACAGGTTCGTGCCGCGGCTCACCGTCCGCTGCCCGGTCGTCGCCGCCACGCTCCGCAATGACGCGGGCATCATCGGCGCGGCGATCATCGCAGCCGAGACGGCGCTGCCGCCCGCCCGCCCCGGATCCGTGTTCCCCGCCATCCCGTCCGGCGAGGGCTGACCGGATCTGCCGGCCATGGCCCGGCGGGGTGGCGGCCGGCCCGGGAGGGCGGGCGTATCATCGAGGCCCGATCCCACCGCCGAGAGGGCCTACCCGATGACGACCGAGACCCGCGCCGGGGTGCAGACCGCGCACATGATCGTCGGCGGCCAGCCCGTCGACGCGGCGGACGGCCAGACGTTCGACGTCGTCGATCCGGCCGACGGCACCGTGATGGCCAGCGTGCCGCAGGGCGGTCGCGAGGATGTCGACCGGGCCGTGGCGGCCGCCCAGGCGGCGTTCGAGGAGCGCAAGGGCTGGGCGTCCTGGGCGGCCGGCAAGCGCGGTCGCTCGCTGGCCAAGCTGGCCGCCCTGATCAAGGACCACAGCGAGGAGCTGGCCCAGCTCGAGAGCCGGAACGTCGGCAAGCCGATCACCTCCGCCCGCGGCGAGATCATCGGCGCCAGCCTCGTGTTCGACTACTACGCGGGTGCCGCCAACAAGATCTTCGGCCAGACGATCCCGGTGTCCAAGCCCGGGCTGGACCTGACCCTGCGCGAGCCGATCGGCGTCGTCGGGCTCATCGTGCCGTGGAACTTCCCGTTGCTGATGGCCTCGTGGAAGGTGGCGCCGGCGCTGGCCGCGGGCAACACCGCGATCCTCAAGCCCGCCAGCTACTCCCCGTTGACGGCGATCCGCCTCGGTGAGTTGGCGCTGGAGGCGGGGATCCCGGCCGGCGTCCTCAACATCGTGACCGGCCCGGGCGGGTCGGCGGGCGCGTCCATCGCGGCCCATCCCGGTGTCGGCAAGGTGGCCTTCACGGGCGAGACGACGACCGGCCAGGAGATCATGCGGCTGGCCGCCGGCAACGTGAAGAAGATCTCGCTCGAGCTCGGCGGCAAGAGCCCCAATATCGTCTTCGCCGACGCCGACCTCGAGAAGTTCGCGCGCGAGTCGCCCTACACGGTCTTCGACAACACCGGCCAGGACTGCTGCGCCCGGAGCCGGATCCTCGTGGAGCGGTCCGCCCACGACGAGGTGGTCGAGCTGTTCGCGGCCGCCACCCGCAACGTCAAGGTCGGCGCCCCGTCCGAGGACGCGACCGAGATGGGCACGCTGGTCAGCTTCAAGCAGCGCGACCGGGTGCGCGACTACATCGAGATCGGTCTAGCCGAGGGCGCGACGCTCGTCGTCGGCGGCGACGCTCCGACCGACCCGGCACTGGCCGGGGGCGCGTACCTGATGCCGACCGTGTTCGATGGCGTCTCGAACGACATGCGCATCGCGCGCGAGGAGATCTTCGGGCCGGTCGTGTCGATCATCCCGTTCGACACGGAGGAGGAGGCGATGCGGCTGGCCAACGCCACGCCGTACGGCCTGTCCGGCTCGGTCTGGAGCCGCGACATCGGCAAGGCGCTGCGCGCGGCGAAGGCGCTCCAGGCCGGGGTCATCAGCGTCAACACCAACAGCTCGGTCCACACCGAGGCGCCGTTCGGCGGCTACAAGATGTCCGGCATCGGGCGCGAGCTCGGGATGTCGGCGCTCGACCTGTACACCGAGACGAAGAACGTCTTCATCGACCTCGGCTGAGGGTCACGCCGTCGGCCGAGGCGCGGAGCCGTCCGCTCAGTAGCCGCCGATCACCGATGGCAGCTCGAGGTCGGGCCGCAGGCCACCGAGCAGGTCGCGGAGTGCCCACTGCGTCGTCCTGAACGCGATGCCGGCCCACGGGATGTCCTCCGGCGCGTAGGCCACGATCTCGGTGGCCTCGGGCGTGGGCGCGGCCTCGCCGCCGACGATCCGTGCCTCGAAGGCGATCGTCACGACCGCCGCCTCCAACCGCGTGTACAGGCCGACGATCCGGCCCGGCTCGACGAGCAGGCCCGTCTCCTCGCGGGTCTCGCGGACGGCGGCCTCGTGGACCGTCTCGTCGACCTCGAGGAAGCCGCCCGGCTGGGCCCACGACCCCTTGCCGGGCTCGATGCCCCGCCGGATGAGCACGATCTCGCCCGCGTCCGTGATCGGGAACGTCGTGACCACCAGGCGGGGATTGACGTACGCGATGTGGCCGCAGGCCGGGCAGGCCAGCCGGTCGCGGTCCTCGTCCGGGAGGCTGCCGAACACGAGCGGCGCCCCGCACCGGGAGCAGAAGTTGAGCGACTCCGCGAGCCAGCGCGGAACGCCGCCGCCCGAGGGCAGGTCGGTCGATCGCCCGTCCGGGCCGCGCCCGAGCGGCTCGATGTCCGTCACCGTCCCGCCGCGGTCACGCGAGGATCACCAGCACGGACGCGGCGACGAGCGCGGCGAGCCCGACGAGGCTGACGACCACCCAGGCGAGCCGGAACAGGCCCTTGCCGCGATCGATCGGCATCCACGCCCAGGCCGACCGCCAGATGCGCACGACGGCGTCGGCCGTCGTGATGACGAGGAGCGGCGCACCGATCAGCACGCACAGCTTGACGAGGAGGCTGCCCGGTGAGGCGCCGAGCTCCATGGCCGTGATGGCGATCGTGCCGGCGATGAGCACCGGCACGCTGAGGAGCACGTAGTGGTGCTGGAGCGGGGTCGGTGCGACCTCCGGGACGGAGCGGGGCGGGAGAACCTGGAGGCTCGGGGGCAGGGTCGACGTCCCGATCGGGGGGCCCGTCGGGCGCGCGCAGGGGCTGCCGATCGAGGACCGGCATCCCGGGTTCCCAGCGCGCTCGTCTTCCATCGCACCGAGTGTAGCCGGGGTCGGCGCGATGGTCGGGTCCACGGCCGCTCGGCCGGCGGCCGCGACGTCACGCCTTCGACTACAACGTCCGGGCTTCGTCCGCGTCCGGGCGGTCCACGACGACCTCGCAGGTCGGGCAGAACCAGCGCGTCTCGAGCGGCGTGCCGCAGCGCCCGTGGCGGGTCGGCTCGGCGGCCGGACTGCTGCGGGAGCCCCAGTCGGCGAACATCCGGAGCGCCGAGGCCAGGTCATGACCGTCAGCCGTCAGGGCGTAGGACATGCGCGGCGGGCGCTGCTGGTACGGCGTCGCGACGAGGATCCGTTCGCGTTCGAGCCGGCGCAGCCGGTCCGTCAGGATGTTGGGCGCGATCCCCGGTACTGCGCCGCCGAGCTCGTTGAACCGTCGCGGAGCTCGGTCGAGGAGCGCCTCGACGATCAGCAGGCTCCACCGGTCGCCGACGCGCTCGAGGGCGGCCTCCAGGGGAGACGCGTCACGGTTGGGGGCGGGCTCGGCCATGGGTTCGATGGTAGGTGGGAGGTCGGGGCTTGTCACGGCTCGCAGTCAGTAGTAGATTGCAAGTCACAAGTCTATCGCGTCCCCACGACACCTGGAGCCGACATACCGATG
>CAVRFU010000010.1:0-152939 GCA_963720495.1 uncultured Chloroflexia bacterium | reverse complement strand
AGCATGAGGAGCATCGTGCGGCCGGCGTCGAGGGCGGCCGTGCCTCGTGCCGCCGCGAGCTGATAGAGCGTGGTAACGGGCAAGAACTCCGGACGTGGGAGCTCGAGGGCACCCCCGAGAGCCTGCCGGCGCTGCTCAGCGCGGCGGCCGACCTGCCAGCGGGCGGACCGGTGTTCGAGCCGGACGATCCGGCGTTCCTGGCACCGGGCGACATGCCGGCCCGGATCGCCGCCGTCTGCCGTCGATCCGACCAGCCCAAGCCGCGGGGCCGCGCCGGACTGGTCCGCGCGATCCTCGACAGCCTCGCCGCGGCATTCGGCCGGGCGGTCCGGGACGCTGCCCGCCTGTCCGGGCGACCGGTGGAGGTCGTCCACCTCGTCGGCGGCGGCGCCCGGAACACCCTTCTCTGCCAGCTGACCGCGGACGCCTGCGAGCTGCCGGTCGTGGCCGGGCCGGTGGAGGCGACGGCGCTCGGCAACGTCCTCGTGCAGGCACGCGCCAGCGGGCTCCTCTCGGGCGACCTCGAGACGCTCCGCGCACTGGTCCGGGCCACCCAGAACGTCCGGCGCTACGAGCCGCGGGCGACGATGGCCCGGCACGGAGCCTGACGTGCGGATCGCGCTGTTCATCACCTGTTACAACGACCTGCTCTTCCCCGAGGTCGGCCGCGCGATGGTCACGCTCCTGCGCCGGCTCGGCCACGAGGTCGAGTTCCCGGCCGCCCAGACCTGCTGCGGCCAGATGCACTACAACTCGGGCTACCAGGACGCCTGCGTGCCCCTCGTCGAGGGCTTCGTCGACGCGTTCGCCGGCTATGACGTGATCGTCACGCCGTCGGGCTCGTGCGCCTCGATGGTCCGTCACCACCACGCGCTCGTCGCCGGCCTGCCCGGTGCCGATGCGAGCCTGCCCGACCGTGTCGCCGAGGTCGCGCCGCGGGTGCTCGAGCTGAGCGAGTTCCTGGTCGACACGCTCGGCGTGACCGACGTCGGCGCGCGCTTCCCGCACACCGTCGCGTTCCATCCGACCTGCCACTCCACCCGGCTGCTGGGCGTCGGCGACCGGCCGACCCGTCTGCTCGCCGCGGTCGAGGGCCTGCGGCTGGTGGACCTCCCGCATTCGGCGGCGTGCTGCGGGTTCGGGGGGACGTTCGCGGTCAAGAACGCGGACACGTCGGTGGCGATGGGCCTCGACAAGGTCGACGACGTCCTGGCGTCCGGCGCGGAGGTGCTGACCGCCGGCGACACGTCGTGCCTGATGCATATCGGCGGGCTGCTGTCCCGGCGCGGCTCGCCGGTCCGGGTCATGCACCTCGCCGAGATCCTGGCCGCCACCGGGACACCCGCGTGACCGTGACCGGGGCCCCGGGGCCCGCCGCACCCGAGCCGACCCGACCGCGACCCGGTCACGAGCCGTCGTTCGCCGGGACACCGCCGTTCCCCGAGGCGGCCCGCGTTGCCCTTGCCGATGAGCAGCTCCGGGCGAACCTGGGACGCGCGACGACGACGATCCGGGACAAGCGCGCGCGGGTGGTCGCCGAGCGGCCCGACTGGGAGGCGCTGCGCATGGCCGGAGCGGCGATCAAGGACGAGGTCCTGCGCGACCTGCCGGCGCTGCTTGACCGACTCGAACGCGCCGTCACGGCGGCCGGTGGGACCGTCCACTGGGCACGCGACGCGGCGGAGGCGAACGCGATCGTCGCCCGCCTCGCGCAGGAGCACGGCGCGACGGAGGTCGTCAAGGTCAAGTCGATGGCGACCCAGGAGATCGAGCTGAACGAGGCTCTCCTCCAGTCCGGCATCGACGTCTGGGAGACCGACCTCGCCGAGATGATCGTCCAGCTCGGGCACGACCTGCCGTCCCACATCCTGGTCCCGGCGATCCACCGCAACCGGTCCGAGATCCGGGACATCTTCATCGACGAGATGGGCCGCGTCGGGCGGCCCGCCCCGGCCGGCCTGACCGACGACCCGCCCGAGCTCGCCGAGGCCGCCCGGCTCCACCTGCGCGAGAAGTTCCTGCGCGCCAAGGTCGCGGTCTCGGGCGCCAACTTCGCCGTGGCCGAGACCGGCTCGGTCGTGGTCGTCGAATCGGAGGGCAACGGCCGGATGTGTCTGACCCTGCCCGAGGTCCTGATCACGGTCATGGGCATCGAGAAGCTCGTCCCCACGTGGCGCGACCTCGAGGTCTTCCTGCAGCTGCTGCCGCGCTCGGCGACCGCGGAGCGGATGAACCCGTACACCTCGATCTGGACCGGCGTCACGCCCGGCGACGGGCCGCAAGCCTTCCACCTCATCCTGCTCGACAACGGCCGGACCGACGTCCTGTCCGACACGCTCGGGCGCCAGGCGCTGCGCTGCATCCGGTGCTCCGCGTGCCTGAACGTCTGCCCGGTCTACGAGCGGACGGGCGGCCAGGCGTACGGCTCGGTCTATCCCGGCCCGATCGGCGCGATCCTCACACCGCAGCTGCGCGGGATCGCCCGCCACCCGGTCGACAAGCAGACCGCGTCGCTGCCCTTCGCCTCATCGCTGTGTGGCGCGTGCTTCGACGTCTGCCCGGTCCGGATCGACATCCCGGAGATCCTCGTCCAGCTGCGCGGTCAGGTCGTCCGCGGATCCGAGGCGAGCCACCGCCTCCCGAGCGGCGAGGGTGTCGCCATGGGGGCAGCCGCCTGGACGCTGCGCAGCCCGCGACGCCTGGGCCTGGCGGAGCGGCTGGCCGGGTTCGGTGGCCGCGTCGTGGGGCGGCACGGACGGATCCGCCGGCTGCCGGGACCGGGTCTGGGTGGGTGGTTCCGGGCGCGTGATCTCAGGGTCCCGGCCAGGGAATCGTTCCGCGCCTGGTGGCGCCGGACCGACGGCGGGCGGCGAGGGGACTGATGGACGACGCGCGCGGGGTCATCCTCGGGCGGATCCGCGCTGCCATCGCCGATCGCCCGCCGGCGGTGACGGTCCCGCGCGACTACGACATGACGCTGCCGGCCGGCGTCGACGTCCTCGGTCTGTTCGTCGAACGGGTCGACGACTACCGCGCGACGGTCCACCGGACGACGACGGCCGGCCTGCCCGGGGTCGTCGCGGACGTCCTGGCCGGCCACGGCGCCGGTCGGATCGCCGTCCCTGCGGATCTCCCGTCGGCATGGCTGGCAGCTGCGGCGACGGTCGTGGCGGTCCCGGATGCCGAGCCGCGCCTGACCTCGGCCGATCTCGACGCTCTCGATGGCGTCGTCACCGGCTGTGCCGTCGCGATCGCCGAGACCGGCACGATCGTGCTCGATGCCGGTCCGGGTCAGGGTCGTCGCGCGCTGAGCCTGCTGCCGGACCTCCACGTCTGCGTCGTCCGTGCGGAGCAGGTCGTCGGAACCGTCCCGGAGGCGCTCGCCCGTCTCGATCCCGTGCGGCCGCAGACCTGGATCAGCGGTCCGTCCGCCACCAGCGACATCGAGCTCCAGCGCGTCGAGGGCGTCCACGGCCCGCGACGGCTCGAGGTCATCGTCGTGGAGCCGGGCTGACGCTCCCGAACCTGCCCGGATCGAGCTCGATCGGGATGACCGGAGACCTGCCGAGCATGTCGTCGACCACCATCCGCGCCGAGGCTGGCCCGGTCGAGATCCCCCAGGCGCCGTGGCCGGCGCAGATGAATAGGCCGGGCATCTCCGCGATGCGCCCGATCAGTGGCCGGCCGTCCATGCTCTGCGGCCGTGCACACGCGCGCGTCCCCCGGATCGGCGCGTCGGTCACGGCCGGGACGAACGTGCTCGCCCGGGTGAGGATCCGCTCGATCCAGTCCGCCGGTTCCGGTTCGCGCGCCAGGAACGTCGACCCGATCGCGGCGACCCCGTCGAGCGGCACCAGGCTGAGATGGACGCCCGGTTCGTCGTCGGCCACCCCGGTCGAGCCGGTGCCGATCGCCGCGCCGATCTCGGCCTCCTCCAGGATGTGGGCCGGGCCGGTCGGCAGCTCGGTCTCGACCACGACGCCCCAGCGCGCCCGGATCGGCAGCCACCCGCCGGTCGGGTCGACGACCGCCGGCGATCCCGGCCCGGCCGCCACGAGGACCGCGTCCGCCGCTGTCGAGATGCCATCCACGACGACCCCGACGACCGTCTCGCCGCGCCGGTCGAGGGCGGCTTTCCGACCGGCGCGCACCCGGACGCCGCGTCGCTCGGCGATGGTTGCGAAGGCATAGGTCGAAGCGGCCGGCGCGACCGGGTAGCCGATCCCGACAAGGCAGCCCCAGACGCCGGGCGCGATCGCCGGTTCGATCGCCTGGAGCTCGGTGCCACCGGCCACGACACGCTCGAGCTCGGGAAACGCATCCGCCAACGACCGGTCGACGGCGCGGACGGAGACCTCGTCCGCGGACACGTAGATGAGGCCCGCCGGCTCCGTGCCGAGCCGGAACCCGACATCGGCCGCGGTCAGCTCGCGGTACAGGCCGACCGTCTCGCGGTAGAGCGCCGCGAGGATCGGGTCGAACGGGTGCTGGACGATGCCGGAGTTCGCCCCCGATGCCCCGGACGCCAGACCGTCGCGCTCCACCAGCGTGACGGTCGCCCCCGCCTCGGCGAGGAACGCCGCCGCGGACGCCCCGACGATCCCGCCACCGATGACGACGACGTCCGTTCCGGTGGCCGTCATCCAGCCGAGGTCCGTGGCACGAGGCCGATGATACGGCGGCGACCGACGGCTACGGGAGCCGCCAGAACGGGCCGGTCAGGCCCACCCGCTCGAGGATCGCCTGGCTCTCGTCGCGCGTTCTGGGTCGCCAGTCGGGCGCAAGCCGGTCGCCCCACCAGGCCGCGGCGAGGTCCGCCAGCTGGGCCATCGGGACGACGGCGCCCGGCGGTCGACCGGCGAGCCAGTGGTAGGTCCGGTTACGCGCCGCCGGCGGGTTGGGCGTGAAGCTGCGCAGGCCGGGGAACTGACGCCAGATCTTGCCGTCGCGCATGACGAAGACGTCGATGACCTGGGCGATGCCGCCGGCCGTCTCGACGGTTGCCTCGAAGAAGATCGAGTCGCTGCCCTCGGTGTACTTGTCGGTCGAGAGGAGCTTGATGTAGCCGAGGCCGTCGATGTAGCCCTTGAAGTACTCGATGAGCGCGTCGGTGCCCCTGATGTCGTCGTCGAAGTTCAGGAGCTCCGCATCCGCGGTGTAGTTGGTGCGGATGAGGCCCTCGACGTCCTTCGCGGCGATGAACGCCAGCTGCCGCTCGTAGAACGCGCGGTACTTTCCCTTGGCCAGGTTCTCGTTCATCTGGGCGATCTCCGCCTGGTCGGGCATCGTGGCCGGCATCCCTCGGCGGCCGGCCCGGCTCGTCTCGGGGCTACTCTAGGCGCGCGACATCCCCGCCGTCGGACCCTCCGAAGCGGGTCCGAGCCACGGCTAGACTGCGGTCGGCATGACCGATACCCCGCGCACGGTCCAGCGGACCTACCTGACCCTGACCCTCTTCACGACACTGTCGGCGTCATTCATCTGGGGCATCAACACGCTCTTCCTGCTCGACGCGGGGCTCGACAACACCCAGGCGTTCACGGTCAACGCCTTCTTCACCGTCGGCGAGGTCCTCTTCGAGATCCCGACCGGGATCGTGGCCGACACCCGTGGCCGGCGGTTCTCGTTCCTGCTCGGCGCGGGCACGCTGCTGGTGGCGACCTTGCTGTACCTGCTCATGTGGCAGATCCGGGCAGGCCTGCTCGGCTGGGCGCTCGCCTCGATCCTGCTCGGGCTCGGGTTCACCTTCTTCTCCGGGGCGACCGAGGCGTGGCTGGTCGACGCGTTGCGTGCCACCGGGTTCACCGGGACCCTCGAATCGATCTTCGCCAGGGCCCAGATCGTCAGCGGCGTGGCGATGCTGACCGGATCCGTGCTCGGTGGCGTCATCGCCCAGGCCACCTCGATCGGCGTGCCGTACCTGATCCGGGCCGGCCTGCTCGGCGTGACGATGGTCATCGCCTGGTGGTTCATGCACGACATCGGCTTCACCGCGAGCCGGGGAGAGGGCGTCGTGACCGAGGTGCGTTCGGTCCTCAAGGGCTCGATCGACGGCGGCCTGCGCAACCCGCCGGTCCGCTGGCTGATGCTCGCCGCCCCGTTCACGGTCGGGGTCGGGATCTACGCCTTCTACGCGTTCCAGCCGTACCTCCTCCAGCTCTACGGCGACCCGACCGCGTATGGCGTCGCGGGCCTGGCCGCGGCGGTCATCGCCGGCGCCCAGATCGTCGGCGGCCTGACGGTCACGCGCGTCCGCCGCCTGTTCAAGCGCCGGACCGATGCTCTCCTCACGGCCGGGGTCGCGACCGCGGTCCTGCTCGCGCTGGTCGGGTTGACGAGCGACTTCCGCTTTGCCCTGATCCTGCTCGTCGCCTGGGCATTGATCTTCGCGCTCGAGGCGCCGCTGCGGCAGGCCTACATCAACGGGCTCATCCCGTCCGAGCAGCGGGCGACCGTGCTCTCGTTCGACAACCTCATGGGCTCGGTGGGGGGCGTGGTCGCCCAGCCGGCGCTGGGCCGGGTGGCCGACGTGAACGGCTACGCGGCGTCGTACCTCGTGGCCGCTGGTCTCCAGGCGCTGGCGGTGCCGTTCATCTTCCTGGCGCGGCGCGAACGGGCGATCTCGGACCCGATCACCGACGAGCCGGACCCCGACCCGACGCTCACCCCGGGCGTGCCGACGAGCTGATCGGCGAACGCGACCGGGGTCCGGTCGGGCTCGCCCGCGCCCCCGGCCAGCGGGTGACGTGCCGCCGCCGCGTTCGGCAGCCCCGTGCGACATCTGGTTGAATCAGGGCTCGCCGACCTGCCGAGGACCGCCTCGGATGCACCGCCGAGGCGACGGACAGGCGACACGCATGGGGGAGCTCCGAGTCGATGACAGCCGTCCCTGGCGTAGCCGACGGACCGAGCACCGAACCGCCCGGCCGTGACATGGCGTGGATCCCGGCGGCACGTTCGCGATGGGCTCAGACGGGCACTACGCGGAGGAACGACCGGTCCACGAGGTGGAGGTCGACGGATTCTGGATCGACGATCACCAGGTGACGGTGGCCGAGTTCCGCCGGTTCGTGAAGGCGACCGGGCACGTGACCGTCGCGGAACGCGGCCTCGAGCCCGCCGACTACCCGGACGCCGACCCCGCCCTGCTCGTCCCGGGGTCGCTCGTGTTCCGGTCGACGCGCGGCCCGGTCGACCTCGACGACTATCGCAACTGGTGGCACTGGGTGCCGGGCGCGCAGTGGCGCCACCCGGAGGGCCCCGGCAGCGACCTCGCGGGTCGCGACCGCCACCCGGTGACCCACGTCGCCTACGACGACGCGACGGCGTACGCCGCCTGGGCCGGCAAGACCCTCCCGACCGAGGCGGAGTGGGAGTACGCGGCGCGTGGCGGGCTCGACCGTGCGGTCTACACATGGGGCGACGAGTTCGCCCCGAAGGGCCGGATGATGGCCAACACCTGGCAGGGCGAGTTCCCGTGGCAGAACCTGCGCACCGACAAGTACGCGGGGACGTCGCCGGTCAAGGCCTTCCCGCCGAACGGCTACGGCCTGTTCGACATGGCCGGCAACGTCTGGGAGTGGACCACGGACTTCTACCGCTCGTCCCACCCGGAGGTCGCGCTCCACGCCTGCTGCGGTCCGTCCGGACCACGGGTCAACCCCAGGGTCACGACGCCCGAGGGGTCGTACAACGTGGGCCAGCCGGGTGCCCAGTTCCCGCGGATGGTCGTCAAGGGCGGCTCGCACCTCTGTGCCCCGAACTACTGCCTCCGCTATCGGCCGGCGGCGCGGCAGCCCCAGTCCGATCGAGACGTCCATGGCCCACCTGGGCTTCCGCTGCATCAGCCGGCCATGACGGGCGACGCCACCGGCCTCGACTCCTGGGCGGACACCGCGACGCGAGACGCGATCGTCGCGTTCGTGGAGGGTGTGACCACCGAGGGCGGCCCGGATTACGTGCCGCCGCCGGAGCGCATCGCAGTCTTCGACAACGACGGGACGCTGTGGTGCGAGAAGCCGATGCCGATCCAGCTCGACTTCACGCTCCACCGGCTGGCCGAGATGGCCGAGACCGACCCGACGCTGCGCGACCAGCAGCCATGGAAGGCGTGCTACGAGCGCGACTTCGCGTGGCTGGGCGCTGCGATGGTCAAGCACTACCACGGCGACGACGGCGACATGATGCTGCTGATGGGCGCCATCCCGCGGGCGTTCGCCGCGATGACTGTGGACGCCTACGCGGCGAAGATCCTCGAGTACTTCACGACGGCGACGCATCCCACCCTCAAGCGCCCGTATCGGTCGTGCGGCTACCAGCCGATGGTCGAGCTGCTGCGCTACCTCGAGGCCAACGGCTTTGCCACGTACATCGCGTCGGGCGGCGACCGCGACTTCATGCGGGTCGTCGCGGACGAGATGTACGGGATCCCGCCGGAGCGGGTGATCGGCAGCGCCCTCGCGATCGACTACCTCGAGACCGAGGACGGCAACGACGTCCTGTACAAGTCCGAGATGGACTTCTTCGACGACGGTCCGACCAAGCCGGTCCGGATCTGGAGCCGGATCGGCCGGCGGCCGCTGGTGGCGGTCGGCAACTCCAACGGCGACCTGCAGATGCTCCGGTTCGCCCACGGCCCGGCGCGCACCGGGTTGCGCCTGCTCCTCCTCCACGATGACGTGGATCGCGAGTTCGACTACACGGCGGGCGCCGAGGAGGCCTCAGCCAACGCCCGCGACCGCGACTGGACGATCATCAGCATCAAGGACGACTGGACCACGGTCTTTGCCGACGCCGGCTAGCGCCGTCGCCGTGCCGCAGACCCGGCGACGACGCCTCACCGGACGTAGCGCCCTCTGCCGAATGACGGCCGGCGGGACCTGACATTCGTCGGTGGCCGTCCGGGCAGGACCGGTCTACGGTCTCGGCCAGGGGGAGGTGCCCACATGGACGACGCGGCGATCCGCGCAGCACTGGTCCGACAGTTCGAGGACGGTCGCGACCTCGACGAGACGCACGAGCTCTACCACGAGGACGCGATCCTCGAGTTCCCGCAATCGGGCGAGCGGTTCGTCGGGCTGGCCAGCTTCCTGACCTGGCGAAAGCAGTACCCGGCGAGCGTCGACTACCGGATCCGCCGGATCACCGGCGAAGGCGAGCTCTGGGTCATCGAGCTCCTGGTCTCGTACAACGGGTCGCCACCGATGTTCGGCGTCAGCGTCATCCGGTTCCGCGGCGACAAGATCGCGCGGGAGTCGATCTACGTGGCCGAGGCCGTTCCCGCCCTCCGAGGTGCGACGCGGCTGGTCGACCCCGTTCGACCCGCTGGCTTCGGTGTCACCGTCCGACTGGCGACCGGATGTGCCGTTCGGCATCGAGGGCTGACCGCGCTGGCCCATACTGGTCCTCGACAGAAGAGGATGGAGGGTGGACATGGCGGACCCGAAGCAGGTGATCCTCGGGATCTTCGCTGACGAGGCTGCCGCGGATGCGGCGGTCGAGGCGCTGAAGACCTGGGACGACGACAACATCGACATCGAGCTCGAGTCGGTCGGGGTGCTCGTCGTCGACGACAAGGGCCAGATCAAGGAGCACAAGCTCGGCCGGCGGAGCGGCGGCAAGGGCGCCGGGATCGGGCTCGTGCTGGCCGTCATCGCGCCGCCGACCCTCCTCGCCGGCATCGTCGGCGGCGGCGTGATCGGGCACTTCCACCACAAGGGCCTCGGCCTCAGCCAGGAAGATCGCGACCGGATCATCGCCGAGCTGGCCGGTGGCAAGGCGGCCGTCGGGATCCTCGCCCCGGTCATGGACGCGCCGCCGATCTCGGCCAAGCTCGCGTCGCTGGGAGCGACCCCGGAGGTCCACGACGTGTCCGACGAGGCCCTCGAAGCCGTCGGTGCCGCAGCCGAGTAGCGATGCTCTCGACCGCACAGCCGACCTGTTTCCTGATCGCGGACATCTCCGGGTACACCGGCTACCTCGCCGATGTCGAGCTCGACCACGCCCAGGACATCCTGGCCGACCTGATCGGTGCCGTCGTCTCCGCGCTCCGGCCGGACTTCCGGCTGGCCAAGCTGGAGGGTGACGCGGCGTTCATGTCGATGGTCGCGGAGACGGTCGACGGGTCGATGCTGCTCGACACGATCGAGCGCTGCTACTTCGGGTTCCGCCGGCGCCGCCGCGACGTCCGCCAGGCCACCTCGTGCGAGTGCAACGCGTGCGTCCGGATCCCGGACCTCGACCTCAAGTTCGTCGTCCATCACGGTCAGGCGATCCAGCAGAAGGTGGCCGGTCGCCAGGAGCTCCTCGGCTCGGACGTCATCGTCGTCCACCGCCTGCTGAAGAACGACGTCGTGGAGGGGCTCGGCGTGCCCGCGTACGCCCTGTTCAGCCAGGCCTGCATCGACGCGTCCGGTCTCGACCCGGTGGCGCTCGGGATGCGCGCCCATACCGAGACCTACGACCGGATCGGTGAGGTCGCGACCTGGGTCCACGACCTGGGCCGGCGCTGGGGGGACGAGGAGGCGCGAGAGCGCACCTTCGTGACCCCCGAGGCGTCGATCCTGATCGTGTCGGTCGAGACCGACGTGCCGCCGCAGCTGGCCTGGGAGTTCATCACGAAGCCCGGCCAGCGGATGAGCTGGCAGCCGTGGGTCACGGAGGTGACCGTCCTGGGCGCCACGGGCGGTCGTCGCGGTCCAGGCTCGGCCAATCACTGCATGCACGGCAAGGACGCGGTCGTCGAGGAGATCCTGGACTGGCGGCCGTACGACTACGTCACGGACCGGACCGTCCTCGACGCGCCGAGCGGGCCGATCAAGCTGCTCCACACCGTCGAGTTCGAGCCCACCGCAGCCGGCACGACGATCCATTTCCGGTACGCGGCACCACGGACGAAGCGGGAGAAGGAGCTGATGACGGTCATCGGCCCGGCCTACGGCGGTGCGCTCGAGTCGGGGCTCCCGAGCCTGGTCGCCCAGCTCGACGCCGAGCTCGCGGCCCGGGACGCGGACCGCGGTCCGGAGCCGGAGCTCGCCCGGCCACGCGCGGACGGCCCGCTCGCCGGGCTCGAGCCGCTGGTGATCGTCGGCTGATGACCGGATGGACCTCGACAGCCTCGAGCTGACGTTCAGCGGCGAGCTCTTCCAGTGGCGCGGCCCGGCGCCCTATTACTTCATCAAGGTGCCGGCCGATGCGTCGGTGGCGATCCACGCGGTGGCGAATGCCGTGACGTACGGCTGGGGCGTGATCCCGGTCGAGGTCCGCCTCGGTGACCGCGCCTGGTCGACATCGTTGTTCCCCAAGGACGGCGGCTACCTCGTGCCGATCAAGAAGGCGGTCCGGCTCGGGGAGCACCTGACCGAGGGCGACACGGTCGAGGTCCGGCTCGTCGTTCGACTCTGATCGTCCGCGGGCGGAACGGGCGCCGACGCGATCAGCCGAGCGATCCGGCCGGCGCTACCATCGGGCGATGAGCGCCGCGCGGCGCAGACCCCAGCCAGGTGCCCACATGTCCCTCGCGTCAGCCGCACTCGTTGCCCCGACCACGCGTCCGATGGGCCGCGTCCACGTCCTCGGGGCGGGACCGGTCGGCCTCTTCCTGACCGCCCTCCTCCAGTCGATCGACGGCCAGGCCGTCCGTCTCTACGAGCGGCGCGACGCGTACACGCGGACCCGGATGGTGTCCCTCGCCGAGTTCCTGATCGCCGACTCGATCGAGAGCTACAAGGCGGACACGATCGACGGCCAGAGCGTCGAGGCGATCTTCGACCCGATCGAGCTCGAGACGCGCCTGGCCTACCGCCGCACGCTCGCCCCGGACCTGCGGGCCCTCCTCGAGGCCTGGACGCAGGGGTTCGTCCCGTTGAACACCATCGAGCGCACCCTCAGCGAGCTGATCGACACCCGTGCCACGGGGACCGTCGAGCGGGTCATGGGCGAGGTGGACGCCGCGAGTGCGATCGCGCTGCTCGAGGCCGGCGACATCCTGGTCGACTGCACCGGTTCGCGCTCCGTCCTGCGCGACCTCCTCGTCCCGGGCGACATCGACCCGACCGTCCATGGCCGGAACACGACCCGGTTCCGGCTCGAGTACGCGCTGGTCGTCACCTTCCTGTACGACCAGCACTACGCGTGCGACGAGTTCTGCAAGTACTACAAGAACGTCGACAACGCCACTACAAGTTCATCCCGGCCGTGCACCGCACCTGGTACGACGGCGCGACCAGCCACGTGACCGGCATCGTCACCATCAGCAAGGAGGAGTTCGACGCGATGCCGCCGACGTTCGACGGCACGTGGCTGCGCGAGAACTTCCCGGGCGTCGCGTTGTCGATGGACCGGTTCATCGACAAGGTCAAGGCGGAGACCCACGGCGAGCTGGCGGGCGACCTGGAGATCACCCGCATCCCGCTCGACGTCTACCACGCTCGGAACACGACGAGCCGGCGCGGTCTACGGCTCAGACGATCACCCATTGGCGCGAGCGCCGGTCTTCCTCCTCGGGGACTCCGCGATCGGATCGCCGTACTTCCAGTCGATCTCGCTGGGCCTCGAATGCGCCTTCTTCCTGGCCGGCCACATCGGCAACCGGGCGATGCCCGTCGAGGACGTGTTCGAGCGGTACGAGGCGTTCATGTACCGGCAGTGGCTGCGGGTCTACATGCGGACCCAGATGATCAAGCACAACAAGGACCTGCTCGAATCGGTCGGCGACACCATGGGCCTGCTGGCGAAGCTGCACGTCTTCTGACGGCGTGCCGGGGCCGCCGGGCCTCAGATGGCGTGGTTGGCCCGGAACATGCCCGTCGGGTCGTAGCGCGCCTTGACCCGCTCGAACCGCTCGTACGTCTCGGTCGGGAAGATCGAGCGTGGGTCCATCCGGGACTCGGCGAAGTTCAGGTAGCGCCGGCCGCTGTCCCACGGACCGAGCGCCCCGAGCAGCCGACGGACGTGGCCGTCCACGGCCAGCATCGACTCGGGATCCGGCGCGAGCCCGAAGGTGAAGGCGAGGAACGGCTGGTCGATCGCATCGAGCAGCCCATGGTCCGGCGACCGGGCCGCGGCCGCACCGCCCAGGTGACGGACCTCGACGTGCAGCAGGGCCGATCCGACGAAGGTCTCGACCATCCGGTCGATCGCCGCCGCGGGCAGGTCCGTGAGCAGGATCCCCTCGCCGTAATACGGCAGCGGGAGCTCCGGATCCATGTTGACCACGCTCAGCTCGCTCGGCGGCATCAGCGCGACGCTGTCGATCTCCGGCTCGAGGTCACGCAGCGGCTGGGCGAGTGCCGCGCCGTCCGCCGCCGATCCGATGAACGCGAGCTCGATCAGAACGAACGACCGTCCACGGACCTCATCCGGCAGGAATGGGACGTCCGGCAGCTGGAGCATCCGCCCGAATGACTCGCACGCGTCGGGGGCGGTCTCGATCCAGTTGCGCCAGGCGTTCAGGATCTCCGTCGCGCGCTCGATCGGCCAGAGCATGGCACCGGCATAGATCTCGGCGACCGGGAACAGCTCGAGCTCCAGCGCCGTCACGGCGGCCACGTTGCCGCTGCCACCGCGCAGCGCCCAGAACAATTCCGGCTCCGAGTCGCGGTCGATCCGGACGGGCCGTCCGTCGGCGGTGACCACGTCCGCCGCCACGATCGTGTTGCAGGCCAGGCCGTGGCTGCGGACCATCCAGCTCATCCCGCCCCCGAGGGCGTAGCCGAGGACGCCGACATCCGGCGACGTGCCGGCGAGATACGCCAGCCCGTGCTCGCCGGCCGCGATGGCGAGGGGCTTCGACAGCACCCCTGCCTCGACGCGTGCGCGCCGCCGCTCCGGGTCGATCTCGATCCCGCGCATGCGCTCGGTCTTGAGGAGCAGGGTGTCACGCGTCCAGTCGATCGGGCCCGTGTTGTGACCGCCGGCGTTGAAGGCGATGCGCAGACCGTGCTGGGCCGCGAAGCGCACGGTCGCGACGACATCGTCCGCCGACTCGGGATAGACGACGGCGACGGGATGCTGGCCGACGGCAAGGTTCCAGGCTTGCCGCGCCGTGTCCCAGGTCGCGTCCGCCGGGAGGACGATGTCGCCGGCAAGCTGGTCGGCAAGAGTGCGAAGGTCCACGGGCTCCCTCGAGACGGTGGTGCGTCGGGACGTCGCGACGAACCTTAGCGTCCCGTCCGGACCCGAGGCGGCCCCCGGCGACCCGGATCATCCGCCGCGCGCGGCGCTCGTGCGACGTCAGGCGTGCGATATCCTCGGTCCCGCACCCATCGCGCGCACTCGACCGAGCGGTCCCATCGAAGACGGAGCACAGCATGACCGCGACGCTCGCCCCGACGCTCATCCGCCAGGACGGCCGGGACAAGGTCACAGGGAGCGGTCGCTATGCGGCCGACCTGACCGTGACCGGGATGCTCCACGGCGCTCTCCGCGTCGCCGACCTGCCGCACGCCCGGATCCGCCGGATCGACACGACGGCTGCGCGCGCCCTGCCAGGCGTCCATGCGGTCATCACGGCAGCGGACGTCCCCGAGGTCCGCTACGGCGCGTTCCTGAAGGACCGGACGCTCTTCGCTCGCGACGTCGTGCGCTGGGAGGGCGACCTGATCGCGGCGGTCGCGGCCGCCACCCCGGAGATCGCCGCGCAGGCCGCCGCGCTGATCGACATCGACTTCGAGCCGCTGCCGGCCCTGACCGACCTCGAGGCGGCGATGCGCCCGGACGCCCCGCTCGTCCACGAGGCCTGGACGACCTACGAGACGGACGAGAACCTCGCCCGCGACGGCAACGTCGCCTCGCGCTCGACGATCGTCAAGGGCGATGCGGCGGCTGCCATGGCCGGCGCGGACATCGTCGTCACGGGCCGCTACGTCGCCGATGGCTCGCACGCTGTCCCGATCGAGCCGCGGGCGATCCTCGCCGAGTGGCAGGGCGACCACGTCACGATCTGGTCGTCCACACAGGTGCCGTTCGCGGTGCGGTCGGGCGTCGCCGAGACGCTCGGCATGTCGCAGAACCAGGTCCGGGTGATCGTGCCCCACCTCGGCGGCGGCTTCGGCGCGAAGTGCGAGCTCGGGTTCGAGCCGCAGGTCGCGGCCCTCGCGAAGGCGGCCGGCCGGCCGGTCAAGGTCGTCTTCTCGCGGCGCCAGGAGTTCCTGCTGCCCGACCACCGCCGCGAACGGATGATCATGGAGCTGACGACCGGGGTCCGGACGGACGGGACGATCGTGGCCCGCCAAGGCCACCTGATCATCGACAACGGCGCGTACAGCATGGACGAGCCGTTCCTCGGCCAGATGGCCGCGATGTTCGCGGTCGGGCCGTACCGGATCCCGCACGTCGACGTCGCGGCCGACGTCGTCTACACGAACACGCAGCCGTCGGGCTCCGTCCGCGCGCCGACCGGCCCGACGACCTGCTGGGCGCTCGAGCAGCACCACGACGTCGTCGCCGAGCGGGTCGGCCTCGACCCCGTCGAGTTCCGGCGTCGCAACCTCGTCCACGAGGGCGACGAAGGACCGACCGGCCAGGTCTTCGAACGGATCGGCGTCATCGAGACCCTGGAGCACGCGGCGGCGGCGATCGACTGGGACCGGCCGCTCGAGGATGGGGAGGCGGTCGGGATCGCGACCGGCTGGTGGCCGTCCTTCCCCGGCCCATCGGGCGCGCACCTGACGATCAACGCCGACGGTAGCGGGACGATCGTGACGGGCGCCCAGGAATGCGGCACCGGTTCCGTGATGGCCCTGCCGATCCTCGCCGCCGAGGTCCTCGGGATGCGGCCGGACGAGTTCAGGATCCTGTACCAGGACACGGACGCGGGGCCGTACGACGGCGGGGCCAGCGGCTCGCAGACGACCTTCAACAACGGCCGCGCGGTGATCGCCGCCGCGAACGAGATCCGCGAGCAGCTCCTCGACCTGGCCGCGGACTTCCTCGAGGCGAACCGGGCCGACCTCGAGCTTGTCGACGGCATGGTCCGGGTCAAGGGCAGCCAGACCTCGTCCGTCACCATCGCCGACCTCGCGTCGGAAGCGGCCGGCGCCGGCCTGCTGCTCGGCCGCGGCTCGGGTCAGCCGCCGCCCACCCCGGCGGTCAACGCCGCCAGCTGCGTCGGTCGTCTCGGTGGCGAGTCGTTCGCCGCGCCGACGTTCTTCACCCACGCCGCCCGGGTCAAGGTCGATCGCGACACCGGCGTCGTCCGGGTCCTGGAGATCGCGGCGTCCCACGAATCCGGCATGGTCATCAACCCGATCGGGGCCGCGGGCCAGATCCACGGTGGCGTGGCGATGGGGATCGGCCAGGCCCTCAGCGAGGGCGTCCAGCTCACCGAGGACGGCCGGCAGCGCAACCCGTATCTCCTCGACTACAAGCTCCAGACCGCGGCCGACGTGCCGCCGATGACCGTCGACTTCGTCGACGCGCCGTCGCCGAACGCCGGTCCCAAGGGTCTCAAGGGCATCGCCGAGCCGCCGTGCGTTCCGACGCCCGGGGCGATCGCGAACGCCATCGCCCGGGCCATCGGTACGCGTGTCCTGGAGCTGCCGATGACGCCCGAGCGGGTCTTCGACGCGATCGCGTCGGCGGGGTCCGAGGCCTGACGTGGACGTGCGGTTCACGTCTCCGACGACGCTCTCGGACGCGCTGGTTGCCGCCGCGGCCGGGGACCGGCCGGTCGCCGGCGGGACGGATCTCGTCGTGGGAACGCGGCAGGGGAAATGGTCGCTCCCGGAGAACCTGGTCGCGCTGGACCGGATCGCGGAGCTGCGCGGGATCGTCCGGACTGCGGGCGGTCTCCGGATCGGGGCGACGACCAGCCACGCCGAGCTGGCCGGTCGATCCGGACATCCGGGCACGCTGGACGGCCATCGCGGATGCCGCCTCGATCATCGGATCGCCGGCCACGCGCCACGTCGGGACGCTCGGCGGCAACATCGCCAACGCCTCGCCGGCCGCCGAGACGAGCGGGCCGCTGCTCTGCTTCAAGGCAGAGGTGGAGGTCCGGTCGACGACGGGCGAGCGCCGCATCGCGCTCGGCGACCTGTTCAGCGGCCCGGGCCGGACGACCATCCGTCCGGACGAGCTGATCGTCGCGATCGTCCTGCCCGAGCTCGATGGCGCCGGCAGCTGCTACGTCCGTCTCGAGTTCCGCCGGCAGATGGAGATCGCGGTCGTCGGCGCGACCGCGGTCGTGTCGCTCGAGGACGGGATCGTCCGCGATGCCCGGATCGCCATCACCGCCCTCGCCCCGACGGTCCGGCGGGTCGCCGTGGCCGAGGCAGCGCTCATCGGGACGGATGGCGGACCGGCGGCGGCCGTGGCGGCGGGCAACCTGGCCGCCGACACGTGCGCGCCGATCTCCGACGTCCGTTCGTCGCTCACATACCGCCGGGCGATGGCGGCGGTCGTCGTTCGCCGGGCCGTCACCGTGGCGATCGCGCGGGCTCGCGGAGAGACGATCACGATCCCGGCCAGCGCCAGCACCTTCGGAGCTCGCTGACGATGCGCTACCCGGTGACGCTCCAGGTGAACGAGACCAGCTACCCCGTGGAGATCGAGGCGGACCGGACGTTGCTGTCCGTGCTGCGCGGCGAGCTCGGCCTGACCGGGACGAAGGAGGGCTGCGACGATTCCGAGTGCGGCGCCTGCATGGTCCTGATCGATGGTCGGACGGTCAATTCCTGCTCGTATCTCGCCATGCAGGCCGATGGGCGTGCCGTCACGACCGTCGAGGGGCTGGCCGAGGGCACGACACTCCACCCGCTCCAGCAGGCCTTCCTCGATCATGGCGGGGTCCAGTGCGGCTTTTGCACGCCGGGGATGCTGATCAGCGCGACGGCGCTGCTGGCCGCCAACCCCGACCCGACGGACGACGAGATCCGCGCCGGCCTGTCGGGCAACCTCTGTCGCTGCACCGGCTACGTCGGGATCGTCGCGGCCGTTCGTTCGGCTGCGGGCGTCATGCGTGAGGCCGATCTCTAGGCCCCGATCCGGTCGCGGTTGACCGCTTCGGCAGCGGCGTCACGCCGTGCATGGATCAGGGCTGGCGTAGCGTGGGCTATCCTCGGGCCGACGGGGCTTCTTGCTATAGGAGCGACCATGACGTTCGATGACGCGATGGACACCGTGGTCATGGTGTTCGAGATCGCCGGCGTCGCGGTGCTGGCAGTCGGTTCCGCCATCGCCCTGGTGACCGGTGGCGTCCTCGCCGCTCGCGGCGAGCGAGAGGGCGCCTATCAGGCGGTGCGTCGTAACGTCGGCCGCTCGATCCTGTTGGGCCTCGAGATCCTGATCATCGCGGACATCGTGAAGACGATCACGATCGACTCGACGCTCGAGAGCGCCGTGATCCTCGGCATCATCGTGCTGGTACGGACGTTCCTGAGCTTTTCGATCGAGATCGAATTAGAGGGCACGCCGCCGTGGCGGCGCGGTGTGAGAGCCGGTACGGCGCCCGCCGAGGTGACATCGGCCGTCGACTAGCGACAGGCGGCGGGCCAACGTCCGCCCGCTGTGTTGCGATGGACAGTCGCCAGTCGATCGTCGCACCCGGCGACGAGAACTACCGGAGCGTCAGCGATACGGTCGTCGTGTGCGTGAGGCCGCCGCTCGTCCCGGCGATCGTGAGGCTATAGGTGCCCCTGGGCGACCGTCCGGAGGTCGACACGGTCAAGGTCGAGCTCGTCCCGGTCGTCGACGCTGGATTGAAGGAGGCGGTGGCACTCCCCGGCAGTCCGGTGACCGTGAACGCGACGGAGCTGTTCGAACCGAACAACCGGGTGATGGTGACGACGTAGGTCGTGTCCTGACCGTGCTTGATCGATCTCGTGGTCGGACTCGCGGAAAGCGAGAAATCAGTCACCGTCACGCTGGCCGTGCCGCTCACGCCGCCGCTGGCGGCGGTGACCGTGAACGGTCCGCCGGGGTTGGTGGCCGAGAACAGGCCGCCCGAGCTGATGCTGCCGCCGCCGCTGACCGACCAGGTAACGGTCGGCTGCGGATTCAGCGGGTTGCCGAACTGGTCGCGGCCGGTCGCGCTGAACTGCTGGGTCGCGCCGGTCTGGACCGAGGCGCTGGCCGGGCTCACGCTGATCGTGGTCAGGACGGGGGTCGCCGTCACCGTCACGCTGGCCGTGCCGCTCACGCCGCCGCTGGCGGCGGTGACCGTGAACGGTCCGCCGGGGTTGGTGGCCGAGAACAGGCCGCCCGAGCTGATGCTGCCGCCGCCGCTGACCGACCAGGTAACGGTCGGCTGGGGATTCAGCGGGTTGCCGAACTGGTCGCGGCCGGTCGCGCTGAACTGCTGGGTCGCGCCGGTCTGGACCGAGGCGCTGGCCGGGCTCACGCTGATCGTGGTCAGGACGGGGGTCGCCGTCACCGAAGCGACCACGGCGAAGTTTCGGGTCTGCCATTGGGCAAAGAGGCCGCAGAAGATGAAACAGGGGCCAGTCGTCTGGTTGCTCCCCCAGATGACGCCATCGTTCAGCGGATCCGGCGAGGCGCCCGCATAGTCGCCCCATCGGCACGGGTCCGTTGGCTTGGAATAGCCGCAGGTGAAGTCCAGATCGGCTGCGCTGGACTGGCCGAGGACAAGCTCGCCGGGATCCAGGCTTCCCAGGGTCGTTGACGGGCCGCGCGTCTGCGCGCCGATCACGGCCAGCGTCGACACTCCGCCTCTGTTGTAGAAGACGGCAGCGCTGCCTCCGCCGATGGACGGCGAGACCGCGCCATTGAAGACGAAGTCCGTCGGGCTTCCGATCTCGCCCTGTTGACGGACCGTCACGGGTGTGCCGGCCACGATCTCGTACCAGCGCACGACAGAGCGTCCCCCTGGACCTGACACCGTGTGCTGCGTCCAGATCCCCTTGGCGCCGCCGGCTCCCGGATCGTTGACCGCGACCGCCTGTGTCAGCCGGGCGTCCAGCGAGTCGAGCGTATTGGACGTCCCCGGCTGCGGGACCGGCGCAGGGATGTCGAACGTGGAGATAGCCACGTCACCATCACTCACCAGCGTCGGCGTACCGCCGATGTCGGCCCAGTGCCAGACCATGATCTTCGGCGCGGAGCTGCCCGTGCCGTCGACCGGTGAATGAGCGGCGACGATGTAGCCGACGGCCGACGGATCGGCGGTGTTGGCAGGGACGGGCGTGAAGGCGATGGAGCCGTCCGCGTTATGCAGGGGGTTTGCAGCGTCGGCGACGTAGAGGGCAGTCCCGACCGAGCAGCTCGCGTCACCCGCGGCCGGCTTCCGGATGACCCAGATGTTGGCCGTCAGGAAGGTGTAGTTCGTGGTGTCGTCGTACTCGTTCGCCCCGATGCTGATGAAGTTGTCATCGTGTCCGAGCTTTGGGTAATCCTCGAGCAGGTTGCCCTGCGGGATGCCGAAGCGACACCAGCCATTCGTCAGATCGCTGGGGTCGGGCGTCTTTGACCAACCGAACAGCAGCATGTTGGCGCCGGTGGCCACCCCAAGCGCCGCGTAGAGCCAGTGGCCGCCTTGCCCGTCCCACTGGATCTGCGGATCGCTCACCGACAAGCTTGCGCCGGCGCCGGTGAAGGTTCCATTGTCGGTGCTGCTGATCAGGTTGAGGCTGCGGTCGTAGACACCGATCTGCTGGTTGACCATCTCAACGTAGTTGGTCGGACCGATCGCGCCGGTGCTGTCCGGCGGCGCAACGGTCAGCTGGCTCAGGCCCGGGCCGTTGGTGTTGTTGAAGATGCCGGCGAGCGGCGTCACCTTGGCGACGGGTTGGCCCCTGGAGCCGCGCGACGCGATGGCCGCGGCGTGCAGCTTGGCCGCTCGCAGGGCACCCGGATCGAGCGCGTGGAAGGGCTGTGCGAAGGCGGGACGATCGGTTGCGGGGACACCCGGGCCGAGAGCGGTCGGGGTCTTGTGTCCGATCGGGGCCAGGGTCGACGCCGGAGCCGCGGGGCTTGCTCCGGAAGCCGGAGCGACCCCAAGTGTGCCTGCCAGCAGGATGGCGACCAGCACGAAGGCGACGCGAGGGAGACGTGCCACGGTCGGTGCGGCCATCGAGTGCCTCAGTTGCTCGAGTGGAGCGCGATGATGCACTCGATCGATCGCGGTGTCGAGACCCATTTCGTCCTCTTTGGCACAGCCGACCGTCCCAGAAATCGAAGGGGCCGGACGAGCTGATCGTCGGCGTCGTCCTGCAGGAGCTCGCCGACGCCGGCAGCTGCTACGTCCGGCTCGAGTACCGCCGTCAGATGGAGATCGCGGTCGTCGGCGCAACGGCGGTCGTGTCGCTCGAGGGCGGCGTCGTCCGCGATGGACGGATCGCGATCACCGCCCTCGCGCCGACGGTCCGGCGGGTCGCCGTAGCCGAGGCCGCGCTCGTGACCGATCCTGCTGGGCACGAGATCCTGATCATCGCCGACATCGTGAAGACGATCACCATCGATTCGACGATCGAGAGCGCCGTGATCCTGGGCATCATCGTCCTCGTCCGGACGTTCCTGAGCTTCTCGATCGAGATCGAGCTGGAGGGGGTCCCTCCGTGGCGGCGCCGTGACCGCGCGTCGGCACCTCACCACCGAGCCGCCCGCCGTCGACTAGCGAGCGCGGACCTATCGCACGGCCGTCCTGGTCAGGTAGTGGCGACGGACCGGCAGATCGACGACCGGTCCGACCAGCTCCACCGTCGCCTGAAGCGGCAGGTCGGCCGACGACCGTCCGACGAAGAGGGTCACCCGCCCCGGCTCGATGACCCGGCGCATGTCCGCTCCCGTATAGGCGAACTGCTCCGCGTCGAGGGTGAACGCGACCGTCCGTCGTTCGCCGGGTGCGAGATGGACGCGACGGAAACCACACAGCTCGCGGACCGGGCGCGCGACCGTCGCCTCCTCGTCACGGACATAGAGCTGCACGACCTCGTCGCCGGCCCGCTCACCGACGTTGACGACGTCGACCTCGACGGTCAGCTGGCCGTCGAGCGTCGGCACGATCGTCCGGTCCAGGCGCATGTCCGAGAGCTCGAAACGCGTGTAGGACAGCCCGAAGCCGAAGGGCCAGAGCGGGCTCGTCGGGCCGTCGGCGTAGTCGCCGAGCGGGTTCGAGCGCCCGCCCGTCGGATGGTGCCGGTAGGTGAGCGGGACCTGCCCGACATGCCGGGGCACCGTCACTGGGAGCCGACCGCTCGCGTCGGTGGCGCCCGTCAGGACGTCGGCGATCGCCTGCGGCCCCGCATCACCGGGGACCCACGCCAGCAGGATGGCGGCACACTGGGACGCCGCCTCCTCCAGTGCGAGGGGTCGCCCGCTGACGACCACCAGGACCACGCGCGTCCCGGTCGCGGTCACCGCGTCGAGCAGCTCCTGCTGGCGACCGAACAGTCCGAGCTCGCGACGATCGCGGAACTCGCCGGTCGTCGCGTCGGCGGTCAGTCCGGACCGCTCGACGACCACGACGATCGCGACGTCAGCCTGGCGGGCGACCTCGACCGCGTCGGCGATCATCGCGTCGGACCCGTCGTGGAGGTTCGTGCCCCGGGCATGGAGGATCTCGCAGCCGTCGAGCCGGGCCCGAAGGGCGTCCAGGACGGTCGGGCGTCCGGCGAGCTCGTCTTCGACGACGACGGACGCCCCTTCCGCGATGATCCCGAACGCCTGGTTCCCGCTCCGGCGCGTCTGGACCAGCGTTTCGACGTGGACCAGGTGGCTGTAGTCGCCCAGCAGCTCGCGCGGGCTGTCCGCCCCCGGCCCGATGACCGCGATCCGTCGGAGCGACGGGTCGAGCGGCAGGACCCCGTCGTTCACGACGAGGACCATCGATCGCCGAGCCAGCTCGAGGCCGACCTGCGCCTCGTCGACGGCCAGTCCGGCCAGCTGCGCCTCCGTCGGTTCGTCGTGGTACGGGCGCTCGAACAGGCCCAGCCGGAACTTCATCCGAAGGATCCGGCCGACGGCCTCGTCGAGGAGCTCCACGTCGACCAGCCCGTCCTCGAGGGCGGACCGGAGCGGGCCGGCGTAGGCGGACAGCCGCGGCAGCTCGAGGTCCACGCCGGCCTTGAGCGCCATCGCCGCGACGACTGCCGGGTCGTCGGTCAGATGGTGGGCGGTCTGGAGCATCTCGACGCCGGCGTAGTCGGAGACGACGATGCCGTCGAACCCCCAGAGGTCGCGCAGGATCGTCCTGAACAGCTCGGGCGACGTGTGGCAGGGAACCCCGTCCACGTCGCAGTACGCGGGCATCACGCTGGCGAGCCCGCCCTGCGATCACCGCCGCCTCGAACGGGAAGAGCTGTTCGTCCCGCAGCTCACGCGGACCGAGGTGCACGGGCGCCTGGTTGAGACCGCCTTCGGCCAGACCGTGACCGACCATGTGCTTGCCGGTGGCCAGCACCCCGTCGCGGAGATCGGGGCCCTGGAGCTCCCGGATGTACGCCAGGCCGAGCTCGGCGGCGAGGTACGGGTCCTCGCCGTAGGTCTCTTCGATCCGGCCCCATCGCGGGTCGCGCGCGATGTCGAGGACCGGGCTCAGGGCGTGGCGGGCACCGGTCGCCAGCATCCGCCGGCGGATCGAGCCGGCCACGCGGCCGACGAGATCGGGGTCGAACGTGGCCCCAGCACCGATCGACTGCTGGAAGCACGGCGCGTCCAGCGCGAGCAGCCCGTGGAGCGATTCCTCGTGGATGATGGCCGGGATCCCGAGACGCGTCTCCTCGACCAGGAACCGCTGGATCACGTTGGCCGCGCGAGCGACCTCCGGTGCGCGCAGGTTCGTGGAACCGGCCAGACGGGTGATCTGACCGATGCCCTGGCCCGCCAATGCCCGGAGCCGTTCCGGATCGGGTCCGTCCTGGCCGACCACCTCGAACGCCCAGACGGCGCTCAGCTGGGCGATCTTCTCGTCCAGGGTCATCCGGGCGACGAGGTCGGACACGCGTGTCGACGTAGACAGACCCGGGTCCCGGTAGAGCGGCGCTGCGGTCGTCATCCCTTCACCGATCCCTGCGTGAGGCCGCCCACCAGCTGGCGCTCGGCGAAGAGGTAGAACACGATGGCCGGCACGAGAGCGAGGGTCGTGTACGCGAGGATCCGCGCGGTGTCGGTCGTGTACTGGGTCGAGAAGTTCGTCACCCCGAGCGGAAGGGTCCAGTTCGACTCGCTCGACAGCATCACGAGCGGGAGCAGGAACTGGTTCCACGAGGCGACGATGGCCAGCACGCCGACCGTCGCGAGGACCGGTCGCGACAGTGGCAGCAGGATCCGCCAGAAGAAGCCGAATGACCCGCAGCCGTCGATGTACGCCGCATCCTCGAGCTCGGTCGGGATGCTCCGGAAGAAGGGCCGCAGGATGACGATCGTCAGGGGCAGCCCGAACGCCGCCTCGGGCAGGGCGATCCCGAGCGGGTTGTCGAGCAGCCCGAGGTCACGGACGAGGATGAACAGGGGCAGGATCGCGACCGCAGCCGGGAACAGCAGGCCCAGCGTGAACAGCGTGTACAGGACCTCACGGCCGGGGAAGGCCCGCCGGGCGAAGACGAACGCCGCCAGGGCCGCGAACAGGACGACCACGACCGTCGACAGCGCCGCGATGATCGTGCTGTTGGCCAGCTGACGCCAGAAGCTGGGCGAGGTGAGCGTGTCCGTGTAGTTCGAGGTGACCCACGGGTTCGGGAGCCCGATCGGGTCATTCGCGAGCTGCGCCGGGTCCTTGAAGCCGCCGAGGACCGCATAGCCGACCGGCACGATGATGACCGCTGCCACGAGCAGGAGGAGGACGTAGCGTCCGACCGCCGAGAGTCGTCGACGCAGACGGATGGAGGTCGGGACCGGCGCGCGCGCGGCCACGATCATCGGCCGGGTGGTGTCCGTGGTCGGGGTGGAAACGGGCGTTGCCATGTCGCTACTCGCCTCCGGTCGTCATGGCGCCCTCGATGTCCCGGCGGAGCACCCAGCGCTGATACGCGAGGGCGAGGACCAGGGCGAAGACGAACAGGATCACCGCGACCGCGCTGCCGTACCCGAGCTGGAAGCGCTTGAAGCCCCAGTCGAACATGTACGTCGCCATCGTGTTGGAGGCGTTGACCGGCCCCCCTCCGGTGGTGACCCAGATGAGATCGAACAGCTGGAGGGCACCGATGATCGACAGGAAGATGGACACCCGCAGGGTCGGCCCGAGCAGCGGCAGGGTCACGTAGCGGATCGCCTGGCGCCGGGTGGCGCCGTCGATCGCCGCGGCCTCCTCGAGCTCGTGCGGGATGCCCTGCAACCCTGCCAGCAGAAGGATCATGTGGAAGCCGAAGTACTTCCACGAGATGATGAAGAACATCGCGAGCATGACCGTGCTCGGGTCTGCCAGCCACGGTTGATAGAGCGAGCCGAGGCCGACCGCCCCGAGCGCGCCCTCGGCGAGTCCGCCCGGCTGCAGGAGAAGGCTCCAGACGACACCCGTGATGACCTCCGCGATGACGTACGGGGCGAAGAAGACGAGCCGCAGGGTCGTGCGGCCCCGGAAGCGGCGGCTGAGGATCAGGGCCAGGCCAAGTGCGAATGGGATCTGGACGAGGAGCGACAGGACGATGACGAAGACGTTGTGCTGGACGGCTCCCTGGAACACCGGCTCCGCCAGCGCCCGCTGGTAGTTGGCGAGACCGACGAAGTCGGTCAGCGGTGTCAGGCCGTTCCATTTGAAGAAGCTGTAGTGGACCGCCTGGACGATCGGGAAGAGGACGAAGACGGCGTACAGGACCAGGGCGGGCAGCAGGAACAGGGCGATCACCGTGCGCCTGCCGGGGCCGCTCCGGCTGCGCCTGGTCGACTCGGCGCTCGTCATCGTCGTCACGTGGATACGGACGATACCGAACGGGCCAGCCCGGGGGCCGGCCCGTTCGAACTTCGCTGCTTCGTTGCGACTACTGGGTCTTCGCGGCGGTCGCGATCGCCGATGCGACCGACTCGGGCGTGCCCGATCCGGCGTACAGGGTGGCGACCGCGTCGTTGATGGACCCGCCGAGCGCCGGAGTGGTCGCCTGGTCGAGATAGAGCTGGACGAAGTTGGCCTTGGCTCGGGCGTCCAGGACCGACGTCAGCTGCGGATCGGTGACCGACGACTCGGTCCCGACGGTGGTCGGCAGGATGCCCGTGTTGAGGGCGCCCCAGCGTGTCGCCGCGTCCTTGCTGACGAGGAAGTGCAGGAAGTCGACGGTCTCGGGCGGTGCGTCCTTGCCGACCGCGAAGCCGTTGCCGCCGCCGAGCCCGTCATTCGGGTCACCGGGCGCTCCGGCCACGGACGGGAACCCGAACCAGCCGAGGTTGTCGCCCATGCCCTTCTTGTCGGCGGAGTTGGCCATGACCGTGCCGGGCAGCCACTGGCCCATGAGCTGGATCGCGCCATCGCCCTTGGCCATGGCCGCTGCACCGCTGCCCGCGCCGTCCCAGGGCGCCGCCAGGAAGCCCTGCTGGAATGGCTTGAGATCGATCAGCTTCTTGAAGTCGGCGCCCGCCTTGACGAAGCACGGGTCCGACCAGTCGCCGGTCGTGACGGCCTTGTCCATGCCGGCCTTGCCGCATTCGCGGACCGCGAGGTACGCCCAGAAGAAGGCGCCGGTCCAGGTGTCCTTGCCGGCCAGCGCGAACGGGGTCAGCTTCGCGGCCTGGAGCTTCCCGACGTCGGCCAGGAGGTCGTCCCAGGTCGCCGGCGGTGCCGTGATCCCGGCCGTGGCGAACTGGGCCTTGTTGTACCAGAAGCCGACCATGCCGAGGTCGAACGGGATGCCGTACTGCTTGCCGTCGACCTGGTACATCCCGAGCGCACCGGGATTGATCTCGCTCGCCCACGACGACACGTCCGCCGAGATGTCCTTCACGAGGCCGGCCTTCTGCTGCTCCCGCAGCCCGCCGCCGCCCCATGACTGGAACAGATCCGGCGGTGTGCCTGCCTGGAGAAGCGTCGTCAGCTTCGTCTTGAACGCCTCGTTCTCGAGGACGGTCAGGTTGATCTTCACGTTGGGATGTGCCGCGGTGTACTCATCGGCCAGGGTCTGCCAGAGGGCCTTGCCCGGGTCGTTGTTCTGGACGTGGTACCAGTCGATCTCGACTGCGGCTGCTGACGGCGATGCCGGCGCGGCGGCCGACGGTGCCACGGACGCCGGTGCGGCCGACGCCGCTGAGGATGGAGCGCTCGACGCGCCTCCGCTTGAACAGGCGGCGAACACGACGGCCGCGGTCGCGAAGACGATCGCGGCACTTCGACGGGACATCATTGGCCTGGCCTCCTTGTGTCTTCACCGGTGATGGGTGGGGTCCGACCGGAGCGGAGCGGCGATCCCGACGGCTCGTCCCGAGACGAACCGAGCGGACCGTGACGCCTGGACACGTGGGCGTCGACCTGGATGCCGGGACGGGTGATGCGAGACGATCAAGATCGTCCTGCCGCTGCGACCGGGTCAAGGTCGCGGCCGCGATGACGGTGTGTGCGCCGTCCCGCCGACGGAGGAGAAGTCGGCGGGACGACGCGACGCACGGGTCATCGATCATGGCGTTTCGCGCTCGAGCATCCTCCTGTGCGTCGAAAGTTGCGAAACTGTGTCCGAATGCTTTCGGTGGCGGCATCGTAGTCACCGTGACCGGCACCGTCAATCCCCCTGGCGCGCAACCGGGGCGCTCCCGTCCGACCGCGAGGACCGCTGGCGCGATCGGTCGCCACGGTGTCCGCCGAAACTTTCGAAATGGTCGCACAGCCGCTACACTGGCGGCCATGGCGTCCACGACGGCACCCAAGAACCGCCGCTCCGGCAACGGCACGACGATCGCGTTCATCGCCGCGCAGGCCGGCGTGTCCGTGCCCACGGTCTCGAAGGTCATCAACGGCCGGTCAGACGTGGCGCCCGAGACCCGGAAGCGGGTGGAGACGGCCATCCGCGAGCACGGCTACCAGCGGATCGGTCGCGAGCAGCGGGTCGCCCCGATCCTGGAGCTGATCTTCCATGAGCTCGACAGCGAGTGGGCGCTCGAGATCGTCCGGGGCGTGGAGCGTGTGGCCAGTCGTCATCACATGTCGGTGGTCCTGTCGGAGATGCAGGGGCGCCGGATCCCGGGTCGCGGCTGGATCGAGAGCGTCCTTGCCCGGCGGCCGACCGGTGTGATCGCGGTCTTCTCCGACCTCAGCGAGACGATGCGCCACCAGCTCCGGACGCGGGGCATCCCGTTCGTGATCGTGGACCCGACCGGCGAGCTGGCCCACGACACGGCGTCCGTCGGGGCCACGAACTGGAACGGGGGCCTGACGGCGACGCGTCACCTCCTCGCGCTCGGTCACACGCGGATCGCGGTCGTCGGTGGGCCGGAGGACATCCTGTGCAGCCGTGCTCGCGTCGACGGGTTCAGGGCCGCGATGGACGCGGCCGGCGTGGCGATCGATCCGGAGCTCGTCAGTCACGGCCGATTCCACGTGGAGGAGGGCATCGATCGCGCGCGGATCCTCCTGCGGATGCCCGATCCGCCGACCGCGATCCTCACCGGCGACGATCTCCAGGCGCTGGGCGTCTACCAGGTCGCCCGCGACCTCCGGCTGCACATCCCGGAAGACCTCAGCGTCGTCGGATTCGACGACCTGCCCGTCGCCCGGTGGGTCGGTCCGCCCCTCACCACGATCCGTCAGCCGCTGGTCGAGATGGCCGAGACCGCAGCCGAGCTCGTGCTCGCGATCGCTCGCGGGGAGCGGACACAGCAGGCACGCGTCGAGCTGTCCACCGAGCTCATCGTCCGGGAAAGCACCGCCCCGCCGAGCCACTGACGAGGGGCGTCGCCTCGGACGGCATCTCCGGTCCCTGCCGCCCGGCCCGACATCGAGAGTGTCAGCGCCACTCGACGTTGACGACCTCGATCGGTCCCGACAGGCCTCTGAGCGTCGCAGTTCGCGGATCGGTGTCCGATGCGACTCGCCGACCGTCCCGACGCTGGCGACGATGTCGCCGGCCCCGCCGAGGGCCGCGATCCGCGACGCCTCGTGAACGCCCTTACCGTGGAAGTCGCCGCCGACCCACGTCGCATCGGACGCATGCAGGCCGATCCGCACCTGGGGCGCGAATCCCTGTGTGGCGCGATGCTCCGCCAGGCGCCGCTGGATCGCGATCGCCGCCGTGACGGCAAGATCAGGCGAGTCGAAGCTGACGAAGAAGCCGTCGCCCGTCGTCGAGATCTCCTCGCCGGTGTGGGCCGCGAAGACCTCCCGAAGCGCCGTGTTGTGCCAGCGCAGGATCGCCTCCCACGCCTCGTCACCGAGCGCCTCCACGAGGGTCGTCGAGCCGACGATGTCCGTGAACATGAATGTCTTCATGACCCGTCGTGCGGGGCCCGCCTTGCCGCGCAGCTGCCAGGGCAGGAGCTCGGAGACATCCTCGAGGATGATGGCCGCGGTCGGACACGCGAACGCCGCGGCGCGCAGGACGTCCTCGTCGACGCTCTCGGGCCCGACCACGTCGGCCTTGCCGTAATCGCCCGCGAGCCAGTCGAAGGCCGTCGGGGCGAGGGTGATGCAGTTCCCCGCGCCGATACATTTGTGGCGGTCGACGCGCGCCCGGATCGCCATCAGGCGGATCCGACCGCCGCGAGCCCGCGGAAGGCGAGGGAGGTCGCCTCCGCGCGGGTCGACGTGCCGAGTCGTGCGAAGAGCCGGGTCAGGCGCGCTGCCACCTGTTCCTCGGTGCAGTCGATCTCGGCCGCGATCTCGGCATTGGTCCGGCCCTCGGTCAGCAGCTGCAGCAGCCTGCCCTCCATCTCATCGACGTCGCCGGGAGCGAGGTCGGTCTCGGCTCCGGGCTCCGGGTATCGCCTCGACGGTCACGTCCATCGGTCCCGCGAGCTCGACGATCTCGCGTCCGACGGGGCCGGTCAGCCACGCGACCCGGATCTTCTCGTCAGCCGTACCCTGGGCCATCCGCGACAGCACCTCCTGGAGGTAAGCCCGCATCCGGCCATGCGCCTCTGGCGGGCCGCCTGCCAGGATCGCCCGGGCCGCGGGAACGACGATCTCGAGGCTGGCGTCCTCGTGGAGCCCTGCCTGCAATGCCGCGAGGGCAGCGCCTCCGGCCATCGCCGCGGTGGGAAGGTCGCCGCGGGCGAGCGCGATCGCGGACAACGCGGCGTCCGCCTGCGCGCCCCATGGAGCGTGTCCCGGCAGGAGCGGCAGCAGCTCCTTGACCCCTGCCGCCGATCGCTCGACGAGCTCGACGAGGGGCGAGTCGGACGCACTCGCCGGGGTGATCAGGCGCGACGCTTCGAGGGCCAGGCGAGCCAGCGCTTCGCAGCGCGCCGACGCCCGACCGCTCTCCGTCGCCATCGTGACGGCCTTCTCGAGATGCTCGCGCATGCCCTCGGCGTCCCCGGCGCCCGCGCGGACCATGCCGCGCCAGGTCTCGAGCTGGATCGAGCGGCTGCGTGTCTGCGCGGCCGCCGCTGCGGTGCTCGCGTTTCCCAGCCATCGTTCCGCCCCGGCGACATCGCCCAACTCGAGCAGGCAGAGCGCGACCCCGCCTGCTGCAAGGAACTCGATCGCGCGGTCGCCCTGGAGCCTCGCCGCCCGGTGGGCGTCCTGGCCGCGGGACAGGGCCAGGTCCGGCACCACCTTGGCCCGCGAATAGACGTGCACGCCGAAGAGCATCTGGAGATCGAGGCGGTCGCGCTCGCTCTCGGTGACGACCGCTGACAACCGGCTCGTCACGCGCCGGATCTCCTCGAGATGCCGGGCCGAGGAGGACAGGTGCATGACCGGCCCGTAGCTCGCGTAGGCCATCGCGATGACCGTCGACATGACGCCCGTCCGGTCGTTCAGGCGCTCGAAGATGGCCAGCGCCCGCTCGAGGACCTGCCCGGCATCGACCAGCAGCGGACCGATCTCCGACTCCATGAGCAGGGTCTCGATGTCGGCGCCCGCCGCGACCGCGGACATGACCTCGCCGGCTCGTCCGGCGAGGACTTCGCCGGCGAACCACTCGCGCCCGCGCGCGAAGTCGATCATCCCGATCTCGCGAAGCGCGGCGGCGAGGCCGCGATCGTCGTGGACCTGCTCGGCGAGCTCGATGGCTCGGCGAAATGCCTCTTCGGCGCCGTCGAGGTCCGTCTCGGGTGTGGCGCCGCCATATGATTCGCCCAGTGGCGCCCGCAGCAGCGCCTGACCGATCTCGAGGTTCGCCCGAAGCTCGGTCGCGAGCGTCGCCCAGTTCCCGGGCCCGCGTCCGAACACGTTTCGCGAGCTCCGCCGCGGCATCCTCGTCATGACTCATCCGGAGCGCCGACGCGCGCCGGAGCTGGACATCGAGCTCGATCACCGGATCCCTCATCGCCTCGGCCAGGGCGGTCAGCTCGCTCAGTCCATCGAGTCGCTCGTCGGTCTTGCGCAGGGCGGCATACGCGTCATCGCGCGTCACGAGCAGGGTCTGCCGCTCGGCGGGCGATGAGATCACCGGAAGTGCCTGATCGATGAGGCGGAGCGCTTCCTCGGGAGCATTCGACGCCGAGAGCCGCCGTGGCGGCCTGGATCGAGAACTGCGCGGCGCGGACGGTGTCACCGGCCGCGAGAGCGTGCTGGGCGAGCATCGGCAGGCCGGCCGGAGCGGGGTCGCCGCCGTCGAGCAGCAGATCGACCACCGCAGCATGGACCCGGCGCCGGCGAGCCGCCGTGAGCAGGTTGGCGGCGAACTGCCGGACCTGCTCGTGGGTGAACGTGTAATCGGCGGCGCCGCCATCAGGCCCCTGGAGCAGGAGACCCGCTGCGACGGCGGGCTCGAGGTCGTCGGCGAGCGAGTCAGCGCCCTGGCCCGGGTCCGTCGGACGGTCTCCCACGGCCAGATCCGAGGAGATGTCGCCGTCGCCCACGCGCGCGCGGATCGCGCGAAGGTCTCGAAGGCTGAAGCTTCGGCCGAGGATCGCCGCGTCGCCGAGCGCAGCCCTGGTCCGGGCCGGGAGTCGTGCGGCACGACGGTCGATGAGGGTCCGGACCGCTGAGGGGACGAGCCGGGCCGCATTGCGGCCGAGGCGCCACTCGCCGTCCACCTGCTGGAGCGTTCCCGCCTCGCGGTGGGTCCGGGCCAGCTCTTCGACGATGAACGGAACGCCCTCGGATTGGGCATGCATCGCCGCCGCAGACGAGGCTTCGACCGGGCCCGCGAGCACCCGCTTCAGGAGCTCGGCAGTTTCAAGGGGACCGAATTGGCCTGGTCGCATCCGTCGGACGAGACCCATCCGTTCCATGTCGGCGACGAAGTTGACGGCCTCGGTGACCGTGGCGAACTCGTCAGGTCGGATCGTCATGAACAGGAAGATCGGCTGGTCCGAGTCGCTCCGAACGACGTACCGCAGGAGCCGGAGCGTGTCGTCGTCGGCCCACTGGACGTCGTCGATGAGGAGCGCGATCGGCCGGATCCTCGAGAGCGTCGCGATCGCAACGCCTGCGAGATCGAATGCCCTGAGGAGCTTCGCATCGGGCGACAGGCTCTCGAACCCGGGTTCGTCTCGTCCCGAGATCGCCTCGACCACGCGCCGGACGGCCGCCTCCGCGGGTGTTCCCGCGGCCGTCTCCCGGATCGCGTCCGACGCGAACAGGCTCCGGGCGAGGAGGAACGGCCCGCGGATCTCCTCGTCGGCCGTGATCGCGACGCAGGTGAACCCGGCCGCCGACGCCAGCTCGGCCGCGGCGAGCAGCAGGCGGGTCTTGCCGATGCCAGGTTCGCCCTCGAGCGTGACCGCGGACAGTCGGGCGGACGCTTCCTCCAGCTCCTGCGAGATCGCCCCAAGCTCGGCGCTTCGGCCGATGACTCCGCCCGACGCGCGGCGGAGCTGGACCGCGAGCGAGCATTGGGGCCCGACGACGGGGTCGAGCACGTCGCCATCCGCCACCCGACTGGGCGAGGCATCCGCACTCGATCGATCCTCGCCCAGGGTGTCGGGGATCATGCGTTGCTCCGCAGCGGCGAGCTCTATCTCTGGGGACGTCGACTCGCCGATCATGCTGCGGATTATGGCGCTGCGCCGTTCGGGCGGATGTCGGAAGACTCGACAGTCCCGGCGAGGGTGCCGCGACCTGGGCTACTTCGCGGCAGCCAGCTGGTCGGCGTACCGCTCGAGAGACTTGGCTGCCTTGGCCAGGGGCTCCATCAGGGCGATCGTGCACAGCTGACCGCACCGGCGGGCGAACGCCGCCGCGTCGCGCAGGCGCTCTTCCATCAGGACCCACGCCGCCTCCTGGTGCGGGAGCAGGTAGTCGACCTGGTAGAAGAGCTCGAACCCCGGACCCGCGGTGGCGCCCGGGTGGTCCGGGCCGACCGGCAGCGTCGTGACGACGGTGCCCAGCGGCTTGATCACCGAGTACATGAGCCCGACCGAGACGTTGGCGAGGACCTCGAGCTGCTCCGGTGACTCATCCGTGTGGGCGAAGTACCGGGACAGGAGCTGCAGCAGGACCTCGTACGCCACGTTGAGGAGGTCCATGCAGCGCGTCGTTCCCGGGTCCGTGATCAGCGGCACGACGATGCCCGTGGACTGCGGCCGGACGTTGGCTGCCACGACCGGCCGGGCGGGCTCGAAGCCCGGATCGGCATCCTTGAGCTCGAGGTAATCATCGAGGATGCCCAGGAGACGGCCGAAGTGGGCGTCGCGCCACTCGCCGCGGGCCCCTTCGCCCTGCTCGACGATAGTGTCGATCGCGCGCCGCGCGGACGCGAGGTCGGTCACGGCGATGAGCTCCGGCCAGCGGAAGTGCTCCTCGGTCGCCTGGGCATCGGGAGGGCCGATGAAGAGGCGGTCCGTGCCGAGTCGCTCGTCGAGGTATGTGAAGCCGGCCTCGATGGATCGGTAGAGCTGGCCGATCGTGTCGAACTCCTGGAGGTGGGGGACGATCTCGTCATGTTCGTCGTGGGGCAGCGCGACGGCCTGGGCGATCGCCTCGAACCCCTCGGCATCCTCGACGTCCATCCCCTCCGGCCGCTCCAGGAACGCGAAGTGGCGGAGGGCGGCCTCATCGAAGGGCATCAGCTCGATCCGCACCCCGGCCGGGTAGGCGTAGGCGGTCATCGGGAAGTTCGGGCCGGGCGAAGCGCGGGGCTGCCCCGACGGCCGTGAGCAGGTTCTGCACGAGCGCCAGGTGGAGCATCTCCTGCGCGCTGATCTCCAGGAGCGTCGCGCGCCAGCGCCCCACCGCGACGAGCGCCTCCGGGGTCAGTCCCTCGCCGACACTCTGCTTGAGTGAGACTGCCGCGAACAGGTACTGGAGCATGACGAGGTGCTCGAGCTCGGCCGCCTTGCCGAGCGTGTAGATCAGAGCCTCGCGGTGCTCGAGGCCCCCCGTGTGTGGGTCACCGGGCCCTCTCCGGACGGCCAGGACGTTGGCCAGCGGACCGTGCGGGCCGGGCGCGACGTTCTCGAGCATCGGATGCCCTCAGGGAGGTCAGGATCGGGGAAGTGGAGCGGGAGACGGGATTCGAACCCGCGACATTCTGCTTGGGAAGCAGACACTCTGCCAGCTGAGTTACTCCCGCTCGGGAGAGGCCTGAGTCTAGCAAATCGCTGGGCAGGACCGAACCAACCAGGACGCTCCAAACATGCAGCGACCAACCGCGACCTCAGAAAGGTTCGCGGCCGCACCAACCCACCAGCGTCGGCGAATTGCATCGCGAATCAGGCCCTACGATTGTCCGGCCAGCCAGCCGCGGAACACAGGGAGCACGCCATGGGCACCATCACGGTGGGACAAGAGAATTCCACGCCGATCGTCCTGTACTACGAGGACCATGGCAGCGGCCCCGTGGTCGTGCTGCTGAGCGGCTGGCCCCTCGACAGCCGCTCCTGGGAACCTCAGACGCAGGTGCTCCTGGAGGCGGGTCATCGGGTGATCGTCTACGACCGGCGCGGGTTCGGCCGATCCAGCCGGCCGACCGAAGGGTATGACTTCGACACGCTGGCCGCTGATCTGGACATGCTGCTGACGACCCTCGATCTGCGGGACGTCACGCTGATCGGCTTCTCGCTCGGCACCGGAGAGGTGGCTCGCTACATCGGCAAGTACGGCACGGCCCGGCTGCGGAGCTGCGTCTTCATCGAGAGCCTCGCCCCCTCGTTCGTGAAGTCGGACGAGAACCCGAAGGGCGTCGACCAGGCCGGTGTCGATGCAGTCCAGCAGGCGATCCTGGACGACCGGCCCGCGTGGCTCACAGGGTTGCTCGGTGACTTCCTCAACCTCGACGTCTACCTCGGCAAGCGGGTCAGCGAGGAGACCGTGCGAAATGCATGGAACGCTGGTGCGGGGGCGTCGCCGTTCGCGACCTGGGCGTGCCCCCTCACGTGGCTCGATGACTTCCACGAGGACATCAAACGCATCGACATCCCGACGCTGATCCTGCACGGGACAGCGGACCGGATCCTGTCCGTCGAGGGCCAAGGACAGCGCCTGCATGCGGCGTTGCCGGACGCTCGGTACGTCGAGATCGAGGGCGGGCCACATGTCATGTGCGTCACCCACGCAAAGGAGGTCAACCGCGAGCTGCTGGCCTTCCTTCGGGAGCCGGCGGCAGTCGGCACGACGGCCTGACGTGGACGCTGATCTGCCCATAGACGAGCTGGCCGGCAAGCTAAAGCGCTCCGAGATCCAGCATGGCCCGTCCTCGATCCCCGGACGCGAGATCATCCAGGTCCTCACCGAGATCCCAGCCGGGGTCGAATCGGGCTGGCACATACATCCCGGTGAGGAAGTCGGCTACATCCTCGCCGGGACCGTCGAGATGAGGATCGCCGGCAAGCGCACGCTCACCTTGCACGCCGGGGATGGCTTCCTCATCCCACCCCGCACGCCACACAACGCTCTGGATGTTGGGCCCGAGACGGGCCGGATGCTTTCGACCTACGTCGTCGAGATCGGGCAGCCGCTGGCGCAGTTCGTCGACGGCCCGCGAATCCCTCCGCCGGACTAGGGTCAAGCCGGTAGGAACAGGCTTACAGCGCCGCGGCGAGAGCGTCGGCGAGGAACTCGAGCGGCCGAGACTGATCGGCGGGCCGCCGCCGACCCGGCGTTGGCGCCCGACCCGAGCCCGTGGCCGCGCCGCGTGGGGCGGGCCTAGCCCTTGGCGTCTCGAGGGCTGCGCGGGCGCATTCCGTCCATCGACAGGACCAGCAGGCGTTCCGCGAGGGCCGGCCCGTCCGGCGAGGTCTCGGCGGCCACTGCGAACGCCTTCGTCATCTTCAGCAGGTCGTCGAGGTCCACCTCGTCGCGCACGGCGCCTTCGGCCTTCGCGCGATCGAGGAGCATCCCCCCCGTGGCGTTGATCATCGAGTGGCACTGGGCGAAGAGCTCGCTGGTCCGGCCTTCCTCGGTCAGGGCGGCGGCCAGGCCGCGCTTCTGCGAGATCACGGTCACGAAGCCCTGCAGCCAATCGATGAGGGCCGGCCCGGCCGCCTCCGACGTCGCGAGGCGGTCCCCGTCCGCGCAGAGGCGCTCGACGCTGTCGCGATAGACCGCCTCGAAGAGCGCCAGGCGGGTGGGGAAGTGGCGGTACAACGTCCCGGGTCCGACCCCTGCCGCGCGCGCGATGTCGTCGAGCGAAGCGTTCGGCCCGTCCTCGGCGAAGGCCGTTCGGGCCGCCTCGATCAGACGCTCGACATTCCGCTGGGCGTCAGCTCGGCGCGGCCGGCCGGCGGGAGGGATGTCGGCGGAAACGTTGCGTGTCGGTGTCGGTTGCATGGAGCCCTTGCAAAACGGAGACTGTCTCCGTATAGTGACGCAGAACCGGAGAGACCCTCCGGATGCGGCGATCGTAGCACGTTCTCGACCACCGGTCGAGACCCGCGACCGATCCCATCCTCTCGCCACCAGGAGCCCTTGCCCGCATGTCGATCCCCTCTCGCAGTCTCCCCGCGGCACGCGACGAGCGCTGGCTCGCGCTGGCCGTCCTGTGCGCCGGCACCCTCATGATCGTGCTCGACGCGACCATCGTGAACGTCGCCCTCCCCGCGATCCAGCGCGACTTCGGCTTCAGCCAGTCGAGCCTCGCCTGGGTCGTCAACGCCTATCTCATCGCCTTCGGCGGCGTCCTGCTGCTGGCCGGCCGCCTGGGCGACCTGCTCGGCCGGCGGCGCATCTTCCTCGTCGGCCTGACGGTCTTCACGCTTGCCTCGCTCGTCTGCGGGCTCAGCCCCAGCGGTCCCGTCCTGATCGCCTCCCGGTTCATCCAGGGCCTGGGCGGGGCGATGACCTCCGCGGTCATCCTCGGGATGATCGTCACGATGTTCACCGAGCCCCAGGAGCGAACCCGCGCGATCAGCCTGTACAGCTTCGTGGCCGCGGCCGGCGCGTCGATCGGCCTGCTCGCCGGCGGCGTTCTGACCGAGCTGCTCGACTGGCACTGGATCTTCTTCGTCAATGTCCCGATCGGGATCGTGACCGGCATCCTTGCCGTGCGGCTGATCAAGGACGACGCCGGCCTGGGGCTCGGCAAGGGAGCGGACGTCCCTGGCGCGATCCTGGTGACCGCTGCCCTGATGCTGGGCGTCCTGACCATCATCCGGACGAGCGACGTGGGCTGGTTCTCGATCGAGACCCTGGTCGGTGCCGTGGCGACCGCCCTCGTGTTCGCGGCCTTCGTCGTGCGTGAGCATCGGACCTCGGATCCGCTGCTGCCGCTGCGGATCTTCCGCTCGCGAGCCGTCGCCGGGGCCAACCTGATCATGGTCCTCGTGGTCGCCGGCTTCTTCGGGACGTTCTTCATCGGCAGCCTGTACCTCGAGCGCGTCCTGCGCTTCGACGCCCTGGCGATCGGAGTGGGCTTCCTCCCCATCAGCGTGAGCATCGGCGTGATGTCCTTCGTGTTCTCCGTGCCCCTGATCACGAGGTTCGGGCAACGCGCCGTGCTCCGTGGCGGCCTGGTCCTGTTGCTCGCCGGGATGCTCTGGCTGGCGCGGCTGCCCGCGGAGGCGACCTATCTGGTCGATGTCGGGCCGGGTCTCCTGCTCGTCGGCATCGGCGCCGGACTGACCTTCCCGTCGACCGTCGGGCTCGCGATGTCGGGGGCCACCAACGCCGACGCGGGACTGGCGTCGGGCCTCGTGAACACGACCCGGATGGTCGGCGGCTCACTGGGCCTCGCGGTGATGGCGTCATTGCTGACCACTCGCGTCGGGACGCTCGCGACGGCGGGGGCTGACCTGGGGACGGCGGTGACCGGCGGCGCACAACTGGCGATGACCTTCTCGGCCGTGTTGATCGTCGCAGCGTTGGTCGTCTCGGTGACGGTGCTCCGCCAGAGCACGGTGACCCAGGCCCATCCGGCCGGCCAGCGCACGGTCGACCCCGACGCGTTGGCGGACGCGGCCTAGGGGCGACGAGTCTGCTTAGGCACGGGCCGGCCGCGACGTCCTGGCCGCGGCCGGCATCACTCCGGAGTGCGACCGGCGGCCCTGCAGTCTGCCCGCGACCGCGATCTCGGTCGCCTGTGCGCGCCGATGGCACGCCTCGATCTGGACCGGCGAAGTCGGACCTAAGACCACGAGCTACACGGACCCGCCGCCACGGAGTCACAACGGTTCGGGAGCTGAGCTCCGAGTACAGGGACGGTCGGGTCGTTCCAGTCCCGGTCGGGATCCGTGGTTGACAATCTGGATTTAGTGCTAAATACTAGCCAAGTCGAGTCATCCCGACCCGACGACATCCAGTCCGAAGCCTGAAGGGAAGTCATCCAGTCATGAAACGAACCATCGCCCTCCTCGTGCCAGCGCTCGCCGTCGCGATCGCGGCCTGCTCCAGCGCGGCCTCACCGAGCGCGGCGCCCACCACCGCTCCCGCGGCGACCCCGGCGCCCACCACCGCCGCCCCAAGCACCGCCCCGTCGGCATCGGCCGCCGCCATGACCAAGGACATCGTCGAGACCGCGACGGAGGCGGGCTCGTTCAAGACCCTGCTGACCGCGGTCAAGGCCGCCGGCCTCGTTGAGACGCTCCAGGGCAAGGGCCCCTTTACCGTGTTCGCCCCGACCGATGCGGCCTTTGCCGCACTGCCGGCGGGCACGCTCGAGGGCCTCCTCAAGGATCCGGCCGCTCTGAAGAAGATCCTGCTGTACCACGTCGTCTCGGGTGCGGTCACGGCCGACAAGGTCGTTGGGCTCACCTCTGCCACGTCGGTCGAGGGATCGCCCATCGCCATCTCGGTGAAGGACGGAACCGTCTATCTGAACGACAGCGCGAAGGTCGTGACGCCCGACGTGATGGCCTCCAATGGCGTCATCCACGTCATCGACAAGGTCATCCTGCCGCCGTCGAACTGACCCTGCGGACCACCGATCCCACCCGAGGGTGGGGCCCGTCTCCTCCGGGCCCCACCCTCGTCCCAACGAAGGACCATCCCATGATCCACGCCAACCAGCTCATGACCGCGCCGAATGGTCGTCTCGCTCTTCGTCTTCTCAACATCGTCGCGCTTACCATGTGGCTCCAGCTCCGATGGATCGGGCGGCGGACGTGGGACCTGTTCGACGAGAGGGCCTATTTCGTGTCAAGCCTCGTCGCAAGGTCGGCAGTCGACAGGCCGGTGTTCGCGGGGACGATGGCAGGTTGATTCCATCGGACGCTTCCGGCCATCTCAGCCTGCACGAGGCGGCCGACCGCCTCGGGGTCCACTACATGACGGTCTACCGTCGCGTCCGGCTTGGGATCTTGCCGGCTCGCAAGATCGGCGGTACCTGGTTGGTCGACCCTGCCGACCTTGAGCGAGCAACAACACCGCCCGAACGCGGTCGCCGCCGCCGGGAGGGTGGCCATACGGGCGTGTCAGTCTGGGAGGAGCGGCTCAAGGCGCGAATGCTGGTCGGTGATGTTGCCGGTAGCTGGCAGGTCATCGAGGCTGCCTTGGCGTCGGGCTTCGTTCCAGACGAGATCTACGTCCGCCTGCTCGCGCCGTCCCTGCACGCCATCGGGGCGTCGTGGCAGTCCGGAAGCGTTTCCATCGACCAGGAGCATCTCGCGAGCAGTGTCGCCACGACGCTGATCGGACGTTTGGGTCCCCGGTTCGTGCACCCGGGTCGCAAGAAGGGTGTCGTCATCATCGCGATGCCGCCCGGCGAGCGTCACGGACTCGGCGTGGCCATGCTCGCCGACATCCTTGCCGACGCCGGATATGGCGTGCTCAACCTTGGCCCCGACACGCCGACTGCGTCCCTCGTCGATGCGATGCGCGGGGCGGGACCTCTGGCTGCGGTCGTCGTCAGTGTCGTCGACATCGCGCGTCGCCCGGCCGCCGGACGCCTCCTTGCCGCTGCCCGTCGGGAACGACCGTCGGTGCCGTTTCTGCTCGGCGGACACGCGATCCCGGACAAACGGATGGCGCTCGATCTCGGTGCGGACGGGTGGGTCGCGGATCCGCGAGAGCTCGGCGACCTGATCGAAGCGCTGCGGGCACGAGCGTCGTGATCCCCCTGCCCCCTCCCGTAGCAGGTGTGCCGTTCGATGTGGAGACTGCCGCCGGCCTAGTCACCGCATACGAGCTGGGCGAGGGTCGGACGGTCCTGCTCCTGCATAGTTTCAACGCGGCCGGTTCGGGGATCGAGCTCGCGCCGCTGGCGACACGGCTGGCCGAACACAGACGGGTCGTGCTGGTCGACTGGATCGGATTCGGCACATCGGATCGGCCGGACGCACCGTACAGCTGGGACTTCTACGGCGACCAGCTCGAGCGCATCCGGGCGGCCAGTCTGCAGCCGGGCGAGAGCTCGCTCGACGTCGTCGCGCTCTCGCTTCCCGGCCAGTACGTCGTCGTCGCCGCCGCCGAGCATCCCGAACGGTTCGGCCGGATCGTCCTGATCAGTCCGACCGGATTTGGCCGCTTCAAGGGCGATGCCGGGCGTACCTCCCGGAACATCTACCGACTCCTGCGCCGGACGGGGATCGGTCGCCTGCTGTTCGGGGTTCTCGCTCGGCGCCAGGTGATCCGCTGGTTCCTCCGACAGACCTTCGCGGATCCGGAGCAGGTCCCGCGGCCCTACGAGCGGTACTCCTGGCGGACGTGTCAGCAGCCGAACGCTTGGCGGGCTCCACTCGCGTTCGTGGCCGGATTGCTCAACGACCCCCGGGCGGAGGACGCCTACCGCCGGCTCGAGAACGCGACGCTCCTCGTCTTCGGGGACCATCCTCGCTTCACCGACCCCGCCGCCGCGGAAGCTCTGATCGCCGCGAACGTCAACCTGGAACGGATCACGATCGACCACGCCGGAGATCTTCCCCAAATGGAGCAACCAGAGGAGGCCGCGGCCGTGGTCGACCGGTTCCTGGGACTCAAGCGGAGTGTCGGGTGATCGACGGAGACGGTCTCGCGCTCGATGGACGCAGAGGTGTGGCAGTCCGACCATCGACGGACGCCGGGACCCTGGCAGGTCCGTCCGCGTCAGCGGGACGGGGCGCGGCCGGCCGCACGTCGCTGGCCGTCGGGCTCGACATGACCCCGCTCGCCCACGCGGCGATCTCCGCGCGGCGAGAGACACCGAGCTTGGCCAGGATGTGCTCGACGTGGGAGTTTGCGGTCTTGGGCGAGATCCCGAGCTCTTCCGCGAGCTCGGCGTTGGTCCGGCCCGCGACGATCTTCCGGGCGACCTCGAATTCGCGGGTCGTCAGTGGATGCCAGGGTTCTGACTCCTCACCGCGACCTCGCGCCACCCGGGACAGCTGAGCGGCGCGTGCGAGCAGTGGCTCGCTGCCGAGCTGCGTCGCGGCGCTGCCGACATGACCCTGTCGACGCGCTGCCGATTAGCCATGCTTGACGGGTGACGTCCCTGCCACCCCTCCTTCGACAGCATGACTTCCGGGCGCTCCTCGGGGCGCGTTTCACGACCACCCTGGCGACCAGCGCGCTCGCGACCGTGGTCGGGTATCAGGTCTACATCATCACCAGGGACCCGCTCGCGCTCGGCTGGCTCGGGCTCGTCGAGGCGATCCCGGCGCTCTCCCTGATGCTGTTCGGTGGTCACGTGGCGGACCGGCGCGACCGACGCTCGATCATCCTCGTCACGAGCGCCGCCGCGACGGCCTGTTCCGTCGCGCTCGCCCTGATCTCTGCCGGCAGCGCCGCGACGCTGATCCCGATCCTTGTCGTCATCTTCCTGATCGGCGTGGCCAGCGGCTTCGAGCGACCGGCGCTCACCGCATTCGAGGCCCAGGTCATCCCCCGCGAGCAGGCGGTCCAGGGCGTCTCCTACCAGAGCACGGTCAGCCAGACCGGCGGCATCCTCGGCCCCGTGCTCGGCGGGATCGCCGTGGCGGTCGTGGGGGTCGCGGGCACGTACGCCGGGATCGCCCTTCTGCTCGCGATCGCGACCGCCTGCCTGCTCGCCATCCCGCGCAAGCCGATGCCCGAGCCGGTCCCGGGCGAGTCGATCGTCGACAGCCTGCTCGGAGGCCTGCGCTACGTCGCCCGAACGCCCGCGCTCATCGGGTCGATGGCGCTGGACCTCTTCGCGGTCTTCTTCGGCGGTGCGATCGCCCTGCTCCCGATCTTCGCCACCGACATCCTCCACGTCGGTCCGGTCGGCCTCGGCCTGCTCCGCACTGCGCCTGCGGTCGGCGCGCTCGGGGTGATGCTCATCGCGACGCGGCGGCCACCCAGTCGCCACGCGGGTCGAACGCTTCTCATCTGCGTCGCCGGGTTCGGGGTCAGCATGATCGTGTTCGGCCTGTCGACGACCTTCGCGCTGTCGATGGTCGCGCTCTTCTTCAGCGGCGTGACCGACGGACTCAGCATGATCATCCGGAGCACGATCCTCCGGGTCCTGTCGCCGGAGCGGATCCGGGGTCGCGTCGCCTCCGTGAACTGGGTGTTCATCGGTGCCTCGAACGAGCTCGGCGCCTTCGAGAGCGGTGTCGCCGCGAGCATCTTCGGGACCGTGCCGACAGTGGTCGGTGGCGGGCTGATCACCCTGGCCGTGGTCGGCGCCGTGGCCCTGATGGTCCCGACGCTGCGCACCCTCGATCTCGACGTCGCCGAACCGACGGACGATGTGCCGCAGGCAGCTGTGCCGGCGTAGACGGCATGCGATCCCGGCGCCACGTGACGTCCCGACCCGGACGTTGGCTCGAGCGAGCAGCGCCAGGCATGCTCGGTCCCGATTTCCGTTGGCTCTGGGCCCAATCGACCATCACGAACCTGGGCGACGGGATGCTTCTCGCGGCCGGTCCGTTGCTGGTCACGACCATCACCCGAGAACCATTTGCCGTCGCGATGGCCGTCTTCCTCCAACAGCTGCCCTGGGTGTTGTTCGGGATGCCGGCCGGCGCGATCATCGACCGAGTCGATCGCCGTCGGCTGACGATCCTCGTGAATGCACTGCGCAGCATCGTCCTGCTCGCCTTGGCCGCGACCGTCGCGACCGGGACGGCGAACCTCGCGATCGTCCTGGGCTCGGTGTTCCTGATCGGAACGGCAGAGACATTCAGCGACAATGCGAGCGGCGCCCTGCTCGCGACGCATGTCCCCAAGGTTCACCTGGGGCTCGCCAACTCCCGGCTGTCCGGCACGTCCATCCTGGGGAACTCGTTGGCCGGCCCGCCGATGGGGGCCTTGCTGTTCGGCGTTGGCATGGCTCTCCCGTTCGGGGTCGATGCCGCCTGTGCGCTTGCGGGCGCGGCCCTCGTTTCGCGGATCGCGGTCGTCGCCCGACCGGATCCGTCGACGATCGAGAAGCGCCACATCCGACACGAGATCGCGGATGGGATCCGGTGGCTGTGGCATCACCCGCCGATCCGGGTTCTCTTCCTCACGATCCTGTTCTTCAACATCACGTTCGGGGCCTCGATGGCCGTCTACGTCCTGTTCGCCCAGGAACGACTTGGTCTGGACGACCTGGGATTCGGGATCCTCATCACGGCCGGCGCGGTCGGCGGGCTGATCGGCTCGGCGGCCTACCCCAGTCTCGAACGTCGTTTCGCGCTCGCGACGCTGATGCGCTTTGGCCTGGTCCTTGAAACGGTGACCCACCTTGTCCTGGCGATCACGACGTCCGCCATCGTGGCCGGCGCGATGATGACGTTGTTCGGGATACACGCCGTCGTCTGGGGCACGACATCCACGACAGTGAGGCAGCGCGCCGTCCCTGCCGCGCTCCTTGGCCGGGTCACGAGCGTGTACATGCTCGGCGCCATCGGGGGTTCGGCGCTCGGCGTCGTGATCGGCGGGCTGATCGCCCAGAGATACGGCATCACTGCGCCGTTCTGGTTCGCATTCTTCGGGTCCGCCATCCTTCTTGCCCTGATCTGGCGAACGCTCGCCGAGATCGCGCACGCGCCGACGGCGGATGCTGCCGCGTGAGCGCCACGTCCACGCTATCCATGGTGGTGCTCGCCCCGGCGCCGACTGACTCGAGCTGGACGGTCCCTGCCGGTATCATCGGCCGGGGACGCGCGAGCCGCTTCGTTCCACGGTAATGGCCAGGAGGCGCGGGCTGTGGCACAGAAACAGGAGCTGCTCGAGCGGGTGCCGCTGTTCGCGGGCGTGTCGGCAGCCGGCATCGAGGAGCTCGGCGGGATCGCCGATGAGATCGACGTCCGCGCCGGCACCGTGCTGACCCACGAGGGCTACCGCGAGGGCTTCTTCTTCGTGATCGTCTCGGGCACCGTCCGGATCGAGCGGGGCGGCGTGACGATCAACACCCTCGGGCCGGGCGAGTTCCTGGGCGAGATCGCCCTGCTCGACGGTGGCCCGCGCACGGCGACCGCGACGGCCGAGACCGACTGCCATCTCCTGTCCATGACCTATCAGATGTTCCACGAGCTGCTCGACAACGCGCCCGAGATCCGGGCGGCCATCCTCGAATCCGTCGGCCAGCGATTGCGTGAGCTCGACGGTGCATCGGCGATCTGAGACCGCCGCCTAGCGGAGGAGCTGGATCACCTCGAGGACGACGACGATCCCGACCGCGACGACGACGAGCCAGAGGATCGACTGCGTCCGCCCGAGCTTCGCCTCGAGGCGCGCGACATCCGCCGCGGTCGCCGCCGGCGCGCTGGGCGTCCGGCGCGACGCCGCATCGACCGTCTCCGGGACATCCATGACCCCCAGTCGCGCGAGCTGACGATCGAGTCGCGGGTCCGCGGGCTGGTGGACGGCCTCGCGGGCGATCCGGGACAGGGCCTCGTCGCTCGGTGCGCCCTCGGGCTCTGTCTTCGGTGACGGCGGGCGGGTCACGGACGCCTCCTCGTGTCCATCGGTGCACCGTAGCAGAGCCCACGACGCGGCTCAACGAGATCGCCGCAGGCTCCCGTCACCTAGCTGTCGCCGCGGATCCGCGACCAGACGACGCAGTCGACCGGCACGCCATCGTGGTGCAGATCCCAGGCGCGAAGGACACCTTCGCGGCGGAACCCGGCCCGCTCGACCATGCGGTCGGACGCCTCATTGCCGACCATGATGAACGCGTCCAGGCGGATGGCCGCGGTGGTCGCGAACGTCCAGTCCGACACGAGGCGGAGGGATCGCGCCCCGACCCCGCGCCCGCGTGCATCCGGCGCGAGCCACAGGCCGAACGTCGCCTGGTGACCCTCCGGCCCGAACCGCGTCACCGCGCCGAGCAGCCCATCCGTGACCGCGTCGACGATCGCGAACGGGGCGCCCGTGCCATCGCGCCACATCGTCAGCGCGTTCTCGATGAACGCGTCGGCATCGGATCGCTCGAACGGCTGCGGGATCGTCACCCAGCGGGCGATCTCGGGATCCTGGCAGACGGCGAACACCGCAGGCGCATCATCCGGGCGCCAGGGACGGAGGATCAGGTCGTCGATGCGCAGGGTCGTTCCGGGGCCGTCGTCCATGGGCCCATTCTCGCAGTCAGCTGCAGGCGCTCAGGCGCCCAGCTTCGCGACGATCCGACCGCTCTTGATCGCGGCCAGCAGCGCCGCATGGTCCCGCTCGTTCTGGTCGGCGTATGCCTCGGCGAACGTCGCCATCGCGTGGTCGAACGCGTCATCGGTGCCGAGGTAGCCCGCGATCAGTGCCGGGTCGCCCGAGCGGGCGTGACCGCGCGCCAGCGCCCACGCGCAGAGCTCGCCCCAGGTCGCGAGGTCCTCGAGCGTCATCGTGTCGATGATCGCGCTGCCCTTCTGGTCCTGGAGCTGCCGGAAATACGCGTGCTCGCCGCGCTCGCCGACGGCCCAGCCGAGGAGGATGTCGCTGGCCGCCTGGAGGCGACGCTGACCGGTGACCACCCGCTCGCCGTGGCTGCCCTGCGTGCTGGGTCCCAGGTACCGCTCGTAGACGGACGCCTCCGCCCGCTTGGCCTGGAGGAACAGCGGGTCGTCGTCCGAGGTGCCGGTGAACAGACCGACGAAAGCTTCCAGCCCGACGCTGCCGACGCCCACGACCTTGAGCGCGAAGTCGACCAGCCGATAGCGCTCCAGCAGCACACGCAGGTCTTCCCGGAGGGTCTCGCGATAGGCGCGCAGCGCGACATCGGCCAGCATGTGGGTCAGCTCGGGGAGCTTGATGAGGATCGGCGGATGCTCCACGATCCGGCGCTTGCCGTCGACGATCGCGGTGAGCTTGGGCAGCTCATGGATGGCGTCGTGGTGGGCGGTCGACTTGACCGTCCCCTCGAGCATCGCGCGCGATCCCTTGTCGGCGTAGGCAAGGATCCCGGTGGCGTCCACGCGCGCGTAGTAGACGTCGATCGCCGGCATGGTCGAGTAGCCGGCCATCCGCTCGCGATAGGAGCGCATCGCGCGATGGACCATGTGCCGGGCGTCGTGGCCGGTCACCCCGATCTCGCGGCCCGCGACGACGAGGCTCGTCGCCAGGCGCTTGAGGTCGAACTCGAACGGACCGGGCAGGGTCTCGTCGAAGTCGTTGATGTCGAAGAGCAGGTCGCGTTCAGGCGATGCGAACAACCCGAAGTTCGACAGGTGCGCGTCGCCGCAGAGCTGGACGGTGACGTCCGTCCTCGGTCCCGTCGAGAGGTCCGAGGCCATCGGCAGTGCGGCGCCGCGATAGAACGTGAAGGGCGAGACCGACATCCGGCCGTAGCGGACCGGCACGAGGTCCGGCAGCCGTGTGGCCGCCTGGCCCTCGAGCAGCCCGATCGGATCGATCCGATCGGGCTCCGGCGACCACGATCCGAGGGCAGCCGGCGGCGTGCCCTCGCGAAGCTTTGCCCCGGTCGCAGCCCGATCCGCTCGCGAGGGCTGCGAGCCGGCCGGCCACTCGGTCATGGTCGTCCCATCACGCCGGGCCGACCATCAGAGTGCGGCCTGGTCGTCCGGATCGAGGATGCCCTGTGCCGCCTCCGCGCCGGCCTTGGTCGGCCTCCCGCGGAGGATCGTCTCGAATACGACCGCAACAGCCGCACCGAGGAGCGGGCCGACGAGGTAGATCCAGTAGTTGCTCAGGTCGCCGCCGACGAGCATCGGGCCGAGGGAGCGCGCCGGGTTCATCGAGGCGCCGGTGACCGGCGCGCCCCACACGGAGACGAGGCCGATGTAGGCGCCCACGGCGATCGCGCCGTTGAAGCCGATGTTCCGTGCGCCGGAGGCGGTACCGAGGATGACGCTCACGAGACCGAGCGTCAGCACGGCCTCGGTCAGGACCGCCACCCCCTGGCTCACGTCCGGGGTCGGCTCGGTGGCGCCGTTGATGATGCCGCCGTACACCAGCTCGAGGAAGACCGACGCGAGGATCGCCCCGATGACCTGGGCGACGATGTAGCCCGGGACACGCCGCCAGGGGAAGTTCCCGCGCACGGCGAACGCCAGCGTGACGGCCGGGTTCAGGTGGGCGCCACCGATGCGTGCCCATGAAGAAGATGATGCCCATGACCATCATGCCGGGCGCCAGGGCCTTCATCGCCAGGGTCAGATCCGCACCGAACGCGGTGGCCCCCACGACACCGCCGCCGGCGGCGACGAGCACCAGGAGGAATGTCCCCCAGACCTCGCTGAACAGTCGGCGGAACTCGAGGCTCGCGTCGTCGAAGTCGGCCTCGTGCTGACGGTCCTTGGCGGTTCGTTGTTCGAGCCACGCAAGGACCGGTTCGCCGGTCGAGGCGCCCGCAGTGCTGGCAGTCATCCCTTACCCTCCGCTGGCCGGTCGCCCGAATGGGTCCGGTCTGCCGCGCGCGAACCGGTCGCGGCGCGAGCGGACATCATCGCACCACCGTTCACGTTTGCGACGCTTGCATCGCCTCGGGGCAGCATCCGCGCGGCGTCCGTGATAGCCGTCCGAACGTCCGGACCGCGAGCGACGACGGCCGGGAACCGTCCCGCGGAGGCGCTCATGCGGCAGGTCGACGCGGCGATCGAAGCCGCCACACCTCCACCGCGCCATATGCCCGACTCCGGCCCAACCGTTCGCCCTGGATCGCCCAGCTGCGCTCCGATGACGTAGAAGCGGTTGCCATCGGGATCGTCGCTGTGACATCGGCGGAACCATCCAGGCGCAGCACGGCACCGACGTTCACTCCGCGTTCCCGCATCGCTTCCTGCTCGGCTTCCGCGTCGGGCACCGTGAACCGGACGCCGGTGTCCGTGCAGACCCGGATCGCCGTCGTTGAGGTTGAGTCGACGGACGTGTTCGCTCCCGGGTGTTGCTCGATCGAGCGCATGGTCGGGCTCATCGGGGCGTCGAGCCGCTTCTCGAACGCCGGGCGCCGACATAGTACTCCGTGGCGCCCTCGTCGAGACCTTACGCCGATGGTGCGGACCGGCGATGGTGGTCGGCGGCACAACGTCTCCTTCGACGAGAGCACGGCCTGCTCGACATGATGGCCGCCGGGATCGGAGGCCCGGCCGGTTCGACCGGTCTTCACCCGCCACATGGGCATGTCCACCCCCCTAAATCTCCTGCAGGTCCGTCTCGCTCAGCTGATCGTGGATCACCGTGAGCCGGCACGAGTCGCCCACGGGTTCGATCTCCCACGTCACGCGTGACGTTCCTTCGCGTCGGCCTCGATCGCTCCACAGCACATGCATCGTCTGGACGAGGCGGCGCTGCGGCTCGACGACGAGGTCTCGCCCTCGGCCAGAGGACCGTCGGCGCGGGGGTGACCGAACGTGCAGTGCGAACCGGGTGCCGCAGCCGATCGACCTCCGCGCCGTAGTGGACTTGGCTCGGATGGCAGGGTCGGTGATCGCCTCCCACAGACGTTCAGGGGTCGTGCGGATGTAGATCTCGAAGACCTTCTCCATGGCTGTCTCCAGTTCGGTCTTGAGGTCGGCGAGGCCGGCCGCCCACCGTTCGGTGTACGTGGTCACCCAGCGGTCGTAGACGAGCGGATCGGGACTCGGTTGATGTAGTGCAGCTTCTCCCGGCCCCGGCGACGGTCACCACGAGGCCAGCCTCCTCGAGCAACCGCAGGTGCTTCGTGACCGCGATCCTGGTCATGTCGTGCTGCCGCAGTGCACGAAGTCTGGCCGTCGTCTCGACCAGCGCGTCGAGGAGCGCACGGCGAGTCCGATCCGCGTGCGCCCGGAACACTGTCTCCATGAGCCCGATATTAGGAAACCGTATGGTTTCCTGTCAAGCCTGTGCACGATGTTCGAGCCAGTGCGTCCGTGGCATCCTTCAGCCATGCCTAGCGTGTATGACGCAGCGGGCGGCGACGAGGGTCTCCTGCGACTTGCGGAGGCCTGGCACGCTCGAGTCCTTGCCGACGAGGTCGTTGGCCATGCATTCCGCCATGGGGTCCGCCCCGACCACACCCGTCGCCTGGCCGCGTATTGGGCAGAGGCACTGGCGGCCGTCGCCGACCGGAGGATGCCGCGACGGGACATCCCGCGGCGATGAGCACATCCGCAACGTGCACGCATCGGCGGATGGACACGGCCGTACGCTTACGTCGAGACGGACCTCATGACCGCGCCCGGACGACGCCTCGGCGGACCTGCATGGGCGGTCCGCCCGCATGCGATCATGGCCGCTATCCCGACGCCGGGCGCCGTTCCCGGGCCCGATGCTCACGGCCTGGTCGAGACGATCCGCCCGTTCGTCAGCCCGCGCGGCAGCCCGGCCGTTGCCGTACGACTTCCATGGCCGGGCTGAGGGCTACATGGACGGCGGGGTCCGCGTCGTCGGTGCCTCGCCACCCGTCGCGCCCGCGACCACCTCGGCTGCAACGGCTCGGGCGTGCCGCTCGTCCGGCGCGCATCGGGTGGGCTCGATCCATCGTCGAGCTCGCCGCCCCGTATGACGACGAGACGATGGAGACGCTGATCGAGGTCGTGAAGCCACGTGTCGCGGAGACGCCGATCCCGGCCTGACGGCGTCTCCTCGAGTTCGATCGTCGTGCGCGTTCAGTCCGGCGGCGGGACCAGCTCGACCAGCACCGAACCGGTGACGTTGGCCACGATCGACGTGCCCAGCCCGGCGCGCCAGTCCGGGACGCTCGCCCGGGTCGTGTGGCCGTGCAGCCAGAGCGGCGGATGGAGGCGTTCCAGCAGCCAGCGATACCCCCGGTACCCCACGTGGTACGGGTCGGATGCTCGATCGCCGACACCGCGCGGCGGGGCATGGCTGAGGACGAGGACCGGAGCGCGCCGCCCGCGGAGACCGCGCAGCCCGAGCACGCACGACACGTGGATCACGTCTCGCCAGGCCCGGGACTCGTCGCGACGGGTCTGGCGTTCCTGCAGGCCGGGCCACTCCAATGCCGCGACCGTGATGCCGTCGACATCGACGACGGACCCGCTCACCAGGTGACGGGGTGCATCGAACGAGGGGTCGGCCCAGAGGCCGCCGCGATCGTGGTTGCCGCGGACGTACGCGACGGGCACCCCGAACGCGTCGGCGAGGAAGCAGAGATAGCTCGGCTCGAGGTCGCCGCAGCCGACGATCGCGTCGAGCCGCCCGATCGCATCCCGATTGCCCGCGTGCTCGAGGGCAGGGTCGACCTCATCGGACACCGCCAGCAGGCGGACCGGTGCGCCGTTGCGCCGCGCGAAGAGCCGGGCATCGGGCCAGGGCACGGTCAGGATGCGGGTCACGTGCCGTCATCCGGCGGTTCCGTGGTGACCGCATCCTCGCGGGTCAGCTCGTGGCTGGGCCGGCGCCCGGTCGCGGCCGTTCGGAGGGCCCTCGACGCGGCCACCGATCCCGCGAGCGAGCCGACCGGCGCCGTCTGACGCTCGCCCAAGGGGACGAGCTCGGTGACGTTGGCGTCGACGGCGACCTGGCCGCCGTAGAGCGCGAGCGCGACGCGGTTGTGGCCGTCGACGACCCACAGGCGGTCGCCGTACTTCACGGCATCGATCGGGGGCAGGATCGCCAGCGCCTGGTTGGCATCGCGCAGGCGCTGCCAGCGGCCCGCCCAGTTGCCCGTTCGGGATGGCTTGAGGGGCAGGTAGTCGCCGCCCCGCTGCGCGCCGCCACCGACCGCCGTTCCCGCGATCTCGCCGATGTCGACCGTCTGGAGGCCGACGTCGATGGGCCGGGCGTTGCGGGCCTCCGGGTGGAGGTCGTACAGGAACGGCAGCGGATTCGATGCCATCCGGCGGACGCGCCGCACCCGCGCGCCCGGCCGCTCGCTCCAGCTGCGCTCGACGTCCCCGACGGCCTGGCCGAGCCGGTCGACCACCGGATCCTTCGCGGCCGCCACGCCCGACCGGATCCGCGCGAGCGCGCGGCGCCCGGCGCCCGGGGCTGGGCGGAGGCTCTGGCTCCTGCGTGGGCTCGTCGTCGCTCATCTCGAGTCAGAGTGTGCCATCAGCCCGCGGAGCGGGGACTGCGGAGCCATGGACGGTCGCCGTCGGGACCACGTACAGTCGAGCGACGACGTGCCGTCACACTCGACCGGAGGGGATCCATGCCGTATCGGGCGATCGCCGCCCAGGCCCTGACCGCGTGGCGTGCTGCGCACGCTCGGTTGGAGGCCGCCACCCCGGACAGCGCGGAATGGCAGGACGCCTATCTCGATGAGCAGACCGCCAAGGCGGCCTACCAGGAAGCCGTCGATGCCGCGCATCGGGAACACCTCCCCGAGCCGCCTCCGTTCGCGGAGGTCGCGGCGGCCGAGGAGACCGAGACCGAGATGACGCCGCCGACGGTCGACGGACAGCTCTACGGCGGCTGACGAGCGCGTGGGCTACGCCGGCGACGCGGTCGGCGCCGCGCTGGGTCCGTCGAGCCACGGCCCGGATGAACGCTCGGGTCCCGGCTCCGCCGCGTCTGGCTCGATCCTCGTCGCTGCCGCGATCGCCGGCTCGACCGCCTCGACGGGCACCGGGCGCATCGGAACGGCGAGGTCCGCCTCACGCTCGTCGGCCTCGTCGTACAGCGGCAGGCTGAAACCGAACTCGGCTCCTGCGCCGGGCTCGGCCGTCGCCCACACCCGTCCGCCCATCGCGCCGATCAGCTCCCGGCACACGAACAGGCCGATCCCGGATCCGGGCGCCGCGGCGGTCGACTCGGAGCGGAAGTACAGCGTGAACAGGCGGTCCGCCTCGTCCGGATCGATGCCCGGGCCATCGTCCCGGACCCGGACCGCGATCTCGCCGGCGGGCTCGACCGTGACCGTGACGCCGACGTGTGCGCCGTCGCCCGCGTACTTGCCGGCATTCGAGATGAGGTTCCGCAGGACCAGCGCGATGGAGGCCTCGTCCCCGGACACCGACGGCAACCCTTCCGGGATCTCGGCCGTCAGCGTCATCGTTCCCCACATCGCCTTCTCGCGCGTGAGCACGTTGGGCAGGATGCGCTGGAGCAGGACGGGGCCGACGTCGGCGACGTCGGCGCCGCGTTCGACACGGGCGAGGATCAGGAGGTTCTCGACCATTCGCTGCAGCCGGTCGGCCTCGCCCGCGACGTCGGCGAGCAGCTCGTTGCGGGTGCTTTCGGCGAGCTGGTCGCCGCGCGCGAGCAGCAGCTGCGCGCCGCCGTAGATGGACGTGATCGGCGTCCGGAGCTCGTGTGACAGGACACCGATGAAGCGGTCACGGATCTCCTCGGTCTCCTTGCGCCACGAGATGTCGGTCACGACGGCCAGCTGGGCCGGTTCACCGTCGAGCTCCAGCTCGGACAGCGCCACCTCGGCCGGGAAGGTCCCTCCGTCCCCGCGCCGCCCGACTGTCTCGTACCGGATGACGCCCGGACCCGTGTGATCCACGCCCCACGTGCCGACGCTTGGCGGCAGGAGCGAATCGAGCCGGCGGCCGACGAGGCTCGACTCCGACCCGAACATCTCGTCCGCGGATCGGGTGCACCACTGGATGACGCCGTGCCGATCCGTGCTCAGCATCGCGTTCGGCTCGGCGTCCAGGAGGGCCCGGAACCGGACCTCGCTCGCCCGCACCGCAGCGGCCTCGGACACCTCACGCTCGGCATCGGCGAGGGTCGCGATGGCCTGTTCGCGCTCGACGGCACGGGCGGTCAGCGAGCCGAGCAGCTCGACGAGCGCGATGTCGTCCTCGAGGAACAGCGGCCGCCCGGCCAGCCGCGCCTCGAGGAGACCGATCCGTCCATCCTCCGGGCCGAGCGGGATGGACAGGCTGTACGGCGCATCCGCCGTCGCCGGTTCCCGGGCCGGGACGAAGCTCGTGGCCGGGTCGGGTTCGGCGTCGGCGGCCACGGACTCGATCCCGTCGTGGGTCGAGATCCGGACCTCCGAGGTCCCCAGGATGCTGCTGGCCACGCCGGCGAGCGCGCCCCACAGGACCCGTGGCTGGGTGCCCGTCGGGCGGGCGACGATGGCGCGAACGAGATCGAACGCCAGTGCCCGATAGCCCATCTTGCGCAGCCAGCGCGGCGGCGCGAACGCCGCCAGGTAGCCGACGCCGGCCACGAGCGCCAGCAGCCGGGAGAGGATCGTGATGGCCGGGTCGCTCGCGCCGCCGGCCCCGCGCGCCGCGCTGGCCAGGCCCGAGATCATGATCGCCGCCCCGAACAGGATCGATGCCAGCCCCGCTGTCGTGAGCCTGATCTTCGGGAAGCCGATCCGGCGACGTCCCTCACGGATCAGGAGGATCGCGGCGATGAACTCCGTGGCGGTGAAGTACAGCGACGAGGAACAGCACCGCCGGTGTGCTCCGGCCGGTGCCGTAATAGGCGACGACCGCGAGCACGAAGCCCCCGATCGCCGCCGGCACGGCCCACCGAGCGAGCGGCACGATCAGGCCGACGAGGCGGAGCATGAGCGCCGGCTGCGCCACGAGGAGCACGACGGCGAGCGGACTGAGGAACGGCGTCAATGCCGGGACCAGCACGTTGAAGGCGCTGATCGCGAAGATGCCGGCCGTGCTCGCAAAGACGAGGACGACCGCGAGCTCGAGCGCGTGCGGGTGCCGGATGTACTGGCGGATGGAGGCGGCGAGCAACAGGTAGAACGCCACCACGATGAACAGGGTCAGGACGTCCATGCCGAGCAGGCCCGTTCCCTCCGAGTTGCCGACGACGGCGATGTCGTCGATAGGGGACGGTGACGGAACAACGGCCCCATTCGCATAAAGCGCCCATTACAAAATCGGGCGCGCGAAGGCGTCCGGACGGCGCCCGAACGGGTCCCTGCTAGCGCCGGTCCCGGAAGGTGCCGTCGATCTCGGCGAACGGGACCGCGGCCCCAAGACGGGTGAACGTGCCGTCCTCGGCGATCTCCGTCGCGGCGGCGATGAAGCCCGCCCACGCGGCACGGGCCAGCGCGCCGCCGACGCTGATCCGGCGCACGCCCGCGGCCGCCAGATCGGCGACCGTCGCGAAGTCGCTGCCGACCAGCACGTTGACGGGCTTCGGCGCGACCGCCCGGACGACAGCCCTGATGTCGTCGAGCGAGCGCAGACCCGGCGCGTACAGGCAGTCGGCCCCGGCCTCCGCGTAGGCGGTCAGCCGCCGGATCGTCTCGGCGAGGTCCGGCCGGCCGGCGATGAACCCCTCGGAGCGGCCCGTGAGCACGATCCCGCTCTCGCTCGCATCCAATGCCCGGCGCGCGGCCCGGATCCGGTCCACCGCGAGCTCGAACGGGAACAGCGGCTCGGCCTCGTCACCGGTCGAGTCCTCGATCGAGATCCCGGCGACCCCGGTCCTCGCGGCACGCGTCACGTTGGCCGCGACACCGTCCGGCTCGATCGCGTAGCCGCCCTCGAAGTCGGCGTTGACCGGGATCTCGACCGAGCCCGCGATCGCCTCGAGATGGCCGAGCACCTCCTCGAGGGTCACCCGGGTATCGGATCGACCCAGGGTCCAGGCGAACCCGGAGCTCGTCGTCGCGAGGGCCTTGAAGCCGAGCATCTCGAGGTACCGGGCGCTGCCGACGTCCCATGGGTTGGGGATGACGAAGCAGCCGGCCTCGTGCAGCGCGCGGAACGCGGCCGTGCGGTCGACGGGCGCGGCCATCAGTGCAGGTGATCCTCCCAGTCGGCCGGGACCCGGTCTTCCGGGCCCGGGACGGTCTGGTCGAGCGGATGGTGGATCGGCGGGGCGAGCACCGGTCCGTCGACGACATCCTCCTGGACGTAATCCCAGTACCAGTCCTCGCCGGGCTCGAACGAGCCGGCGATCGGATGCCCGTCAGAGCGGGCGTGGCGGCTGGCGTGCTGGGACGGCGAGCTGTCGCAGCAGCCGATGTGCCCGCACGTGACGCATCGGCGGAGGTGGAACCACCAGCCTGCGGTCGCCTCGCATTCGACGCACCCGGGGCCGGATGGCGGGATCTCCGGGTGGAACCAGCTCGCGGTCTCGTCCGCGCTCATTGCTGGTAGCGCTCCACGACCTCGGCCGGGCGAAGCTCCGCCTCGTCGGGGTCGAGGCCGGCCGCGCGCCGGGCCTGGCGCTGGTGGAGCAGGTCGTAGCAGCGATCGAGCTCGATCTTGATGATCTCGAGGCGCTCGGTCGCCTCGGTCGTCAGGCCGCCGCCGTCGCTCGCGGAGGCGAACAGCTCCTCTTCCTCCGCCGACAGGGCGTTGATGTGTTCGAAGACGGCGACGTCGCTCATCCGGGGCCTCCGTGGCTGGCGATCCATGTGTCGGGACCCACGGTATCGCAGGTGGCGCGACCCCATCCGGGACCCCTCGATATCGGTCCGGATAAGGTTTCGCAAGGGCTCGGGTTCTCTCACCAGACTCTCAGGAACCGAGCCAACGATCGACTCCTAGGCCTGGCACGTGGCCCTCGCGCATGACGAGGCCGCCGGGCAGGAGGAACCGACACCGATGTACGAACCCCTGACTCCGCCCCCGCCGCTGACGCCGCCTCAGGCGCCGGTCGCCGGCCCGGTCGGACCGTTCACGACCCCCGAGCCCGCCACCCCCGCTCGCCGCCGCAGCCCCGGTCTCGGCCTGGTCGTCGGCGCGGTCCTGGCCTCATCGCTGCTCGCCTCCGGCGGGACCTACCTCGCGGTCAGCGCGGCCCAGCGCCCGGTCACGAGCGCCCCGGCCGGGGCGAAGACCGAGGTCGCCGTCGCCGCCGGTCAGACACCCGTCGTCGACATCGTCAAGGCCGTCTCTCCGGCCGTCGTGACGATCGTGGCCGACGGGATCACCGCCACCGATCCGACGACCGGCCAGACCGGGACCGGCACGGCCACCGGCTCCGGCGTCATCTTCGACGCCAACGGCCTGATCCTGACCAACCACCACGTCGTCGCGAACGACCCGCAGTCCCTGACGGTCAACCTCCAGGACGGGCGCACGTTCCCGGGCACGATCTACGGCATCGACACCCTCACGGACCTGGCCATCGTCAAGGTCGACGCGACCGGTCTGCCCACGGCTCCGATCGGCGACTCCGCGTCCATCCAGGTCGGCCAGCAGGCGATCGCCATCGGCAGCCCGCTCGGCACGTTCACCGACTCCGTCACCAGCGGGATCATCTCCGCGCTCGGTCGGACGATCCCCGTCGAGGGCGGCGAGGTCCTGACCAACCTCATCCAGACCGATACCGCGATCAACCCCGGCAACAGCGGCGGCCCGCTGTTCGATCCGAGCGGCAAGGTCATCGGCATCAACACCGCCGGCTCGCCCGACGCACAGGGCATCGGCTTCGCCATCCCGATCGACATCGCGCGCCCGCTCATGACCCAGGCGTCGGCCGGCCAGCCGCTGGCCCGCCCGTACCTCGGCATCCGGTTCGAGACGATCGACCCCACGGTCCAGAAGGCCAACAGCCTGCCGGTCGCCGAGGGTGCGTGGATCCCGTCCGCCGCGGACGCGAGCACCGGTGGGACCTCCGTGGTCGCCGGTGGCCCGGCCGACCAGGGCGGCCTGCAGCCCGGCGACATCATCACCGCGGTCGACGGCACGAGCCTCGACGCGGACCCACCCGCTCGACATCGTGACGAGCCAGTCGACCCCGGGCTCGACGGTGACCCTGGACGTCCTGCGTGACGGCCAGACCACCCAGCTCAAGGTCGTCCTGGGGACCCGCCCCGCGACCCAGTAAGCCACGCCGCCGCCGTCCCTGCCGGTTCCCCCGCCGGCAGGGACGGCCGGTCAGGCCGTCGTGCCGATCAGGCCGCGTCGCCCGACGCGCCGATCACCCGGAACGAACCCACCCCGCCGCTGACGTCGATGTCCACGCGGTTGGTGGCGGTCGCATAGTCCGGCGATTCATAGCCGTTGCCACTCACCGGGAACCGGACCTGGTCGATCTGGCTGCTCCCCAGCGCCATCCTCGTCCGGATCCGCGCCGCCACTCCGGCCGGGACCTCGATCGTGAGCGAGGCCGCGCCGGTCTGGGCGGTGACCGTCGTCGCACCGGCCCCCCGCGGCAGCAGGACCCGCGTCTCGCTTGCGCCGGTGTGGAGGTCCAGCTGGCGCAGCCGCAGGCCCCCGAGGTCGAGGGTCGCCTTGCTGGCTCCGGTATCCACCCTGAGGTCGAGCGGGACCTCGGTCGTCAGCCCCATCGTCCACCGCGATGGCCGCTCGAGCCAGGTCATCCCGTGGCCGCGTGTCCTGGGTCAGCTCGACGGCGCCCGTGCCCGTCGTCCTGTGGATGACGCCGCCCTCGAACCGGCCGTCGACGAGCTGTCCAGGGGCCGCCGAGCCGACCGCCAGGTTGCCGGCCCCGTAGCCGATCCGGACGACGTGCCTCCGATGCGCCGCCGAGCGGCAGCTGAAGCGTCTCCGTCAGGCCCCGGCCGCTGGGCACGAACGCGCCGATCACGAACCAGACGCCGAGGATCACGAGCGCCCACGGCCAGTAGTCGGCGATGAGCTGCCCGGGTTCCGTGCCGATCCGCCCGGTCGTGCTGGCCAGCAGCAGCGAGCCGACCACGATCCAGGCGACGGGCCAGGTGAAGGCCCACAGCCCGCCGTAGACGTATCGGCCGTGCAGGATCGTCGTCACGAAGCTCGCGACGCCGATGAGGATCAGGAACATCGGCCAGGCCTGGCTCCACGGCAGGTCGGCCGCGCGCTGGACGAGGAAGACGATCCCAAGGCCGATCAGCCACGTCGCGGCCGTCAGCGAGCCGGTCCGGTTGCGCGTCATCGATGCCTCCTCTCCGACAGAGCGTAGCGCCCGGGCAAGCGTCCATCCATGCGGTGCTACCATCGCCGTTCGCGGCCGATTCCCGCCGCGTGAGAATTCGGGGGCCTACCGACCGATGACGACCGCCCGCGACCACCCGCCCGAGGAGGCCGCCGAGGACACCTCCTTCGCCCGCGGGCTCCGGCTGCTCCTGACCGTGGCGGATCGGGGCGAGGTGCGCGCGGACGAGCTCGGCTCCACCCTCGACATGCCCCTCTCGACCGTCTACCGCTACCTTCGGACGCTGGGCGACTTCGGGTTCGTGGACCGGCACGGCGGCGTGTTCCGGCTCGGCCCGAAGCTGCTCATCGGCACGGGCTCGATGGTCAGCAGCGAGCGTCTCATCCGCCATGCCGATGGACCGCTTGCGGATGCTCGTCCACGAGACCGGTGAGACCGCGATCGTCGTCCGGCGGATCGGCCTGTCGTCCGTGTGCCTCCACCAGGTCGAGTCGGACGAGGCGTTGCGGGTCACCCTCGAGGCGGGCGCGATGTCGCCGTTGTACGCCGGCGCACCCGGTCGGGTCCTGCTCGCGTTCGCGCCGAGCGAGATCCTCGACGAGGTCCTGGCCCAGGACCTGGTGCGGATCACGGAGCGGACCCCGACGGAGGAGGAGCTTCGGGCAGGCCTGGGTGGGATCGTCATGACCGGGATGGCGGTGAGCGAGGGCGAGCTCATCGAGGGCTCCGTCGCGATCGCAGCGCCGGTCTTCCGGGAGGACGGGATCGTCGGGGCGATCGGGCTGATCGGGCCGGCCTTCCGATGCGATGAGGCCTGGCAGCTCCGTGCCGGCCGCCTCGTTGGCGGAGGCCGCCAGGACCATCAATGCCGCCCTCGCCGAGGAGGGCGCCACCTAGCTGGTACTTCTATCTCGCATATTGGCAGACCGTTGTCTCATGGTATGGCAATCCGGTGAGCAGTTCGCTATGCTGCATCGACATGAGACATCGATCGCGCTCCCGCTTCGATCGTCTGGTCCCGGTCTCCGACCGGTACGCGAGCCTTCCCGTGGCCGACGCGTTCGATTGGGCGGCGTGCGCCGATCAGGTGGATCCCGGCGAGTGGTACATGGTGGCCTTCCGGTCGGTCCGTCGAGCCCGGCGTGGACGAGGATCGCCTGACCGCCTACGACGACTGGGCACATCACGAGGCGATGGGGGCCGCCGGCTTCGTCCACTACTTCAAGGGCCCGACCACGAACGACGGCCGATGCATGTCGTTCTGCCTCTGGGACAGCCGGACCGAGGCCCGCGCCTCGGCCGGTCGGCCGGCCCACACCCAGGCCGCAGCCCTGACCCACGAGGCCTACCAGAGCTACACCCTCGAATTCCACCGAGTGCGCCGGCTTGCGGGCGCGGGCTTCACGTTCGAGCCGTACGACGCGCCGGACGAGCAGCCCGCGCCCGAGCCGTTCCCGAGCGGGCCGCTCGCCCCGTCGCCGCTGCCCGCCTGACCCCGGTTCGGCGGCCCTGACCGGCGGACGTCGCGTCCGCGCGCGGCCGCCCAGGTCGGTCCGCGGACCATGTCCTGCTATCGTGCGGACGTGGCGATCGCGACGCTGACTCCCGGATCGGAGCGGGTCGACCCCGGGCCGGGGCCGATCGTCGCGTCATGGCTCGGGCGCACCGACTATCGCGACGGACTGGCGCTCCAGAAGCGCCTCGCGGCGGAGCGGGCCGACGGCGCCATCCCCGACCAGCTGCTCCTGCTCGAGCACCCGGCGGTCCTGACCCTGGGTCGCTCGTCCGACCCGGCCCACGTCCGCGCCGACGCGGAAACGCTGGCCAGCCGCGGCATCGAGGTCGTCCGGGTCGAGCGTGGCGGTGAGGTGACCTACCACGGCCCGGGTCAGCTGGTGGCGTACCCGATCGTGCGCCTGGCCGACCGCGGCCTGATGGTCCGGCCGCTCGTCCGCGCCCTCGAGGCCGCCCTCGTCGCGACCTGCGCGACGCTCGGTGTGGCGGCCGACCGGCGCGACGGACACCCGGGCTGCTGGTGCGATCCGGACGGTGCCGACCCGCGCAAGATCGGTGCGCTCGGCCTCCGCATCGAACGCGGGGTCAGCTATCACGGCATCGCGCTCAACGTGACCGTCGACCTGGCCGACTTCGACCTGATCGACCCGTGCGGCATGCCGGGCGTCACCTCGACCTCGATCGCGCGCGAGCTGGGCGATGCCGGCGCCACGCCGACGACGGCGTCGGTGGAGCGCGCCGGGCGCATCTTCGCCACGGCGTTCGCCGCCGAGCTCGGCGCCGCGCCGGCGGGGTCCTGAGCGGGTGGCCGCCGGCCTCTTCGAGCTCCGCAAGGACCCCATCACCGGCTGGTGGGTCGCCACGGTCGTCGACCGCGCCTTCCACCGCGACCGGTTCGCGCGCGCCGCCGAGCCGGTCGACGACCGCCTGTTCGGGTGCGCCAACTGTTCCACCCCGGACGGCGACGGGGTCCGCGTCCGGATGCTCAAGGACTTCGCGTTCCACGTCGTCGGCACCGACGACGACGCCCGCGAGCTCGATCGCGGCCTCGGTCAGGTCGCGCTGGCACAGGCCCGCGCGACCGGCAGCTGGCGGACGATCGTCGCGCCGCCCGACGAGCACCGGGCGCTCCACGCGGTCGGCAACGACATGATCGAGGCGCTCGTCGGGGCGGCCCGCGACGCGCTGGCCGAGGCGCGGGTGGCCGGCCAGACCGACTACCTCCAGGTCGTCCAGAACTGGGGTGCCCAGGCGGGTGCCCGCACGAACCACCTGTGCCTGGACCTGTACGACCTGCCCCAGGTCCCGCACCGGATCGCGGAGGAGATGGGCGGCGCGGCCCGGTTCGTGATCCGCGAAGGGGAGTGCCCGTTCTGCCGGCTCGTCCGCGACGAATCGCGGCGCCCGGACCGACTGGTGTGGGAGGACAACGACAGCGTCGCGTTCGCGCCCTATGCCTCGCGCTCGCCGTTCGAGGTCTGGATCGTGCCGCGTCGTCACGAAGCGGACTTCGGACGCGCCACGACGCCGGACGTCGCGTCGACGGCCGAGGCGCTTCGCCAGGTCCTCGCCCGGCTGGCCGCGAGCCTCGATGGACCGCCGTACAACCTCGTCCTGCACACGGCCCCGCTTCGCGAGCAGGTCGACGCGACCTACCACTGGCACTGGGAGATCCACCCGAGGCTGCGGGAGATCGCCGGGCTGGAGCTCGGCACCGGCCTGCCGGTCAACCCCGTCTCGCCCGAGGATGCCGTCGAAGAGCTCCTGGCGCCAGCGGAGGTCAGCGTGGACGGCACGGGGTGAGCTGGTCCGGCCCGGCACGGATCGTGCGTCACACGGGGGTGAGGTCCGCCGTCTTTGGGCCGACGAGCGCGCGCCGCCCAGTGACCGCGCTCCGTGGATCATCCCGCTCGGAGAACCTGTGGTCGTCGATCCCGCCCTCGCTGACCTTCGCGACACGCTCGGCCGCGCCATGCTCGGGTCGCGAGCCGGCGCGATGAGCGGCATGTGGGACCACGAGGAGGCCGGGGTCTTCGTCGAGGCGCTCTTCGCCAAGCACCACGGCGAGATCTACGCGTACCTCCTGCGGATGCTGCGTGAACCGGAGCTGGCCGCGGACCTCACCCAGGACGCGTTCGTCAAGGCGTACAAGAACTACGAGACGCTGGAGAAGCCCGAGAACGCGCGCGCCTGGCTGTACCAGATCGCCCATCGCGTGGCGCTGGACGAGATCCGCCGGCGCAAGATCATCCGGTTCTTCCCCTGGACGGGCGAATCGCACGGCTCCGCCCCGTCCGCCGAGCGCCTGGTCATGGACGCCCACCTGTCCGGCGACATGCAGCGCGCCCTCGCCCGGATCCCGGAGCGGCAGCGGGCGGCGCTCCTGCTCGCCGAGCTGCACGACATGACCGGCGTGGAGCTGGCCGCCGCGCTCGGCGTCAGCCACGTCGCGGCGCGGGCCCTCCTGACCCGGGCCCGGGAGAGCCTTCGCCAGGCCCTCGCCGCCGAACGCGCCGCGGAAGCGGAAGCCGACACGCCCGGCACCTCCCATCCCGTGGAGCGTCACCGATGAGCCGCGTCCAGCGCCTCCGCCGACGACACGCCGGCGCGCACGAGCGTGCTCGCACCCTGGCCGCCCAGCGCCTCGATGCCCCGCTCACCGCGGCGGACGGCGCGTGGCTCGAGGAGCACCTCGCCGGCTGCGACGCATGCCGGTCCGTGGCCGCCTCGTACGAGGCCGATCGTCTGGCGCTGCGCGCGATGCGCGATCGTCAGCCCGAGGCGCCACGCGATCTGTGGGCACGGACGTCGGCGGCGATCGAGCGCGAGTCATCGGCACGTGGCGGGGCGAGCCGGCGCGCGACGGGTTCGTCGCGACGGCCGCGACCCGCGCTCGGCGTCCTGTCCGGCGTGGCGGTGATCGCAGTCGTCATCGGCGCGACCGTCCTGTCCGGCGGGTTCAGCCAGGCACCCTCCACCGCGATCGTCCCGCCCGCGAGCCCGCCGGCCGTGGCCATCGCCTCGACCCCCGCCACGCCGGATGCCACGCCCTTCGCCGTCCCGGCCGCCGGATCGGTCCGCTGGGTCGGCACGTCGGCCAACGGCGCCCTCGCCTATAACGTCGCCAAGGTCGACGAGGTCTGTCCCGTCGAGGGCCGGCCGGACTGTCCGACGGTCTCGGACGACGACTCCCGCCATGTCGACATCTCGATCCGGCCCAAGTCGATCTCGAAGTCCCCGGTCAACGGGCAGGCGGTCGTCGTCGGCGAGGACGCCAAGGGCGACGACGCGGTGTTCGTGATCGCGCTGCCGACCGCGGAGGCCACCGCGACGCCGACCCCGAAGCCGACGCCGAAGCCGACCCCGGCGTCGACGCCCCGACCGACCGCCACCATCGAGCCGAGCCCGAGCGTCGAACCCTCTGCCTCGTCGAGCGACGTCGTCCCCTCCGCCACGCCGGACGCGACGCCCGAGGCGACGCCGAAGCCGACCGCCGAGCCGACGCCCGAGCCCACCCCGGTGTCGACACCGGTCGCCACGCCGACACCGACCTCGGCGATCCCGACCAACCTCGCGATCGTCAAGGGCGTCAAGGTCGTCGGCGAATCGGCCGCCTATTCACCGGATGGCGCGTGGTTCGCCTTCACCGCTCGTCCGTCGAAGGGCGACACCGGTCCGGACATCTACGTGTGGCGGGTCGGCGACGACCTTGCGCGGCGGCTGACCGACGATCACGCCAGCGTCTTCGGCTCCTGGGTCGGCAACCGGGTGCTTGGCAGCCGGCCGTCGGACTCCACCAGCGGTGACGCTGTCGGATCGCGATCGTTCTACCTCGATCCGTCGAGCGGCAAGGAGACCCCCATCCCGTCCGGCGGCTGGCGCCCGGTCGTCGACCCGGACGACCACTGGGCCATCGTCTGGGACGGCACCGTCAAGGTCGATCAGGACAACGGCACGCCGATGCCCGCCGCGGGCGGCCTGGTCCTCCGCAAGTTCTCGCGGTCCGGCGGCATCGACGCCGACGGCCCGGCCGTGTCGGTCGTGGACGGCGCGGTCACCGAGTTCGACGTCCGCTGGGACGAGACCGGCGACTGGCTCGCGATCTGGATCGCGGATGCGAAGGATCCCTCGATCGGCCGGCTCAGCCTCGTCCACCTCGACCCGGCGACCGGCCATCTCGACCGGCCGCACGGCGCCCCGCAGGACGTCACCGCGCTGCCCGGGTTCTCCATCGCCGACGGCCGCCTGGCCTGGGCGACCCCGCCCGGCCAGGGCGGTGAGGGCAGCCGGGTGCAGATCGTGGCCTGGACCGACGGCGGTGTCGGGACGGTCGAAAGCGGCCCCGTCGAAGGCGTCGTCGTCGTCCACTGACCCTTCCCGCTGCACGACGGCCGTGCAGCCGACCGCGATCCGTCGTATGGTCACGGTCTCGTGCGACCTCGCAGGTTGGTCGTAGGGTCGGTGCTCACCGCGGCCCTCGCCCTGGTCGCGCTTCCGGGTCTCGCCGGTTCTCGGGCTCCCAACCCCGTGGAACCAGTGCCGGCAGTCGCGTTCCAGCAACTCACGGTCCCAGCGGACGAATCGCGATCGACGGCTTCGATCGGGCTGCTCGACGACGCCTTCGTGTCGGCCGCCCAGGTCGCGCCGGACACGGCCATCGTCGAGCGGGACGGCGCCGCCGGCCCCGTGGCCATCTCCCGGGCGCGCGTCACGCAGCCCCGGCCCGCGGCATCGTCGGTCAGCAAGGCTCCTCCCGGCGCCCGGTCCGCGACGGCCCACGGGGCGCCGAAGAAGACCCTGACCGGCGGCGCCACCTTCTACGACAACGGCACGACCGCCATGCGCCTGCCGCGCGGGACCGTCGTCAAGATCTGCGGCAAGGGCGGCTGCATCACCCGCGTCGTCAACGACTACGGGCCGCAGAAGAAGAGCCGGGTGGTGGACCTGTACCGGCCGGACTTCTTCAGGATCTGCGGCTGTCCGTCCTGGTCCGGCACGACCCAGGTGACCGTCTACGTCTACTGACCGGCTGACCGCGGCGCGGTATCCTTCCCCTGTCCCTTCAGCCACGGCCCCGTGAGGCCGCCAGGGAGGCCCAGTGAGGCCGGGAAGGAGCGATGAGCGGCCGTCAGATCATGACCGCGGACGAGATCCGCCGAGCGACGATCCGCCTGTCCCACGAGATCGTCGAGAAGCAGGCCGGCACCGAGGGTCTGCTGCTCATCGGCATCCAGCGCCGCGGCGTGCCGCTCGCCCACCGGATCGCGGCCGCGATCCTCGAGAACGAGGGCGTGGAGGTGCCGGTCGGGGCCCTCGACATCACGTTCTACCGCGACGACCTGTCGATGGTCGCCCAGCAACCCGTCGTCAAGGGCACGGCCCTCCCGTCGGGCATCGACGGCCGGACGATCGTGCTGGTCGACGACGTGCTCTACACGGGCCGGACGATCCGCGCCGCGATGGACGCCCTGGTCGACTTCGGGCGGCCGCAGGCGATCCGGCTCGCGGTCCTCGTCGATCGCGGCCACCGCGAGCTGCCGATCCGCGCCGATCACGTCGGCAAGAACGTCCCGACCTCGCGCGAGGAGATGGTCAAGGTCCATCTCGAGGAGATCGACGGCGAGGACGGCGTCGAGATCGAGCGGCTGGTCGTCGAACCGGCGGCCGAGCCGGTCGGGTGAGCCTGGTCGTGGACCCGGAGGGCGTCGCACCCACGGTGGCGGACGTCCCATCGGTCGACGCGGTCCCCGGCAGCCAGGCCGTTCCGTGGCGGCACCGCCACCTGCTCGACGTGTCGCGGCCTGACCGGCGCCGACATCGATCTCGTGATGCGCACGACCGACGCGATGCGCGAGGTCCTGACCCGCCCGATCGCGAAGGTGCCGGCGCTGCGCGGCCGCCAGGTGACGATCCTGTTCTACGAGGCCTCGACCCGGACCCGCGTCTCGTTCGAGGTGGCGGCCAAGAACCTGTCGGCCGACGTCGTGAACATCGCCGCGGCCAGCTCGTCCGTCTCGAAGGGCGAATCGCTGGTCGACACGGTGCGGACGGTCGAGGCGCTCGGCGCGCACATGCTCGTCATGCGCCACGGCGTGTCCGGGGCGCCGTACCTCGCGGCCGAGACGTTCGGCGGGTCCGTGCTCAACGGCGGCGACGGCTGGCACGCCCACCCGTCGCAGGCCCTGCTCGACCTGTACACGATGCGCGAGCGGCTGCCCGGCGGGTCGCTCGAGGGCCGCAAGGTCGTCATCCTCGGCGACCTGCTCCACTCGCGGGTGGCGCGCTCCAACATCTGGACGCTGACCGCGGCCGGCGCCGACCTGTGGCTGTGCGGCCCGGCGACGCTCGTCCGCGGGTTCGAGGCGTGGGCCGGCCGGAGCGCGGCGGCCGGCCGGCGGTTCCACGTCACGACGTCGGTCGACGAGGCGGTGCGCGACGCCGACGTCGTCATGGCCCTGCGCATCCAGCGCGAGCGGATGGCGGCCGGCCTCCTGCCGTCGCTGCGGGAATACGCCGCCCGCTACGGGCTGACCGCGGCGCGTCTCGCGCTGGCCCGGCCCGGTGCCCTGGTCATGCACCCGGGGCCGATGAACGAGGGCGTCGAGATCGCCGCCGACGTCGCGGCCGGCGCCCAGTCGGTCATCACGGACCAGGTCACGAACGGGGTCGCGGTCCGGATGGCGCTGCTGTACCTGCTCGCCGGCACGCACGCGACCGGGACCGGCGCCGCGTGAGCGGGGAGGGCCCGGATCTCGAGATCAGCCGCGCGTGGCTGGTCGACCCGGCGTCGGGCCGCGAGGGCCCCGGCGAGATCGTGGTCACGCGACGGGATCCTCGAGGCCGTCACGTGGCTGACCGGCGCGGACGCCGACGGGATCGACGCGAGCGGGGTCGTCGTCGCGCCCGGCTTCATCGACCTCCACGCCCACCTGCGCGAGCCCGGCAACGAGGACGCCGAGACGGTGGCGTCCGGGCTGGCCGCGGCGGCCCACGGCGGGTTCACGACCGTCTGCGCGATGCCCAACACGACGCCGTGCTCTCGACGAGCCGGGCGTGCTGGCAGGGGTGCGAGCCGCGGCCGTCGCGTCGGGCTCGCCGGTCGAGCTGCTGGCACACGGCGCGGTGACGGTCGGGCGGGCAGGGGAGCGGCTGGCGGCGCTCGGCGAGCTGGCCGACGCCGGCGTGGTCGGGTTCTCCGACGATGGCGCGCCGGTCCGGTCCGCGTCGATCCTGCGGGCGGCGCTGGCCTACGCGGGCGCCCTCGGGCTGCCGATCGTCGACCACGCCGAGGACATCGAGCCTGACCGAGGGCGCCGAGGCGAACGACGGTCTCGTCGCCACGGTCCTCGGTCTGCGCGGCTGGCCGGTGGCGGCCGAAGCGGCGGCCGTCGCGCGCGACCTCGCGGTCCTCGAGGACGTGCTCCGCGACGTGCCGGGCGCCCGGCTCCACCTGACGCACGTGTCGACGGGCGCGGCGCTGGATCTCGTCCGCCGGGCCAAGGCGGCCGGCCTGCCCGTGACGTGCGACGTCACGCCGCACCACCTCGCGCTGACCGACGAGTGGATCGCCGGGCGCGCGTCGCTGGGCGTGGGAGGCCAGCGGCGACCCGTGGGCGGACGAGGCGCTCGTCGCGGCGCCGTACGCGAGTGCCCTGCGGGTGAACCCGCCGCTCCGGACCGCCGGAGGACGCCGCGGCCTGTCTGGCGGCACTCCTGGACGGCACGGTCGACGCGATCGCCACGGACCACGCGCCGCACACCGAGGTCGACAAGGCGGTCGAGTTCGGCCTGGCGGCCAACGGGATCAGCGGCTCGAGACGGCCCTGGGCGTCCTGCTCGCCGCGGTCGATGCAGGGCGGCTGCCACTCGCTCGCGCGATCGAGGCGCTCACGACGGGTCCCGGCGAGCGTGCTCGGCGACCGATCCCGACGAGCCGGTTCGATCGGCCTGGTCGAGGGCGCGCCGGCCGACCTCGTCGTCTTCGACCGGTCGGAGCGCTGGACCGTGACCGCGGATGCCCTCGCATCGCGCGGCAAGAACACGCCTCTGCTCGGGATGGACCTGGCCGGCCCCGTGATGGTCACGTTCGCCGCCGGCCGGATCGCCTACGAGGCGCCGGACGCCTGACACTCGGCGCGTCTTCCTAGATGTGGATGACCTCGAGGCCCGGGACGTGGACATGGTCGTCGTCCTGCGTGACGACCGGGATCCCGAGCGTCATCGCCGTGGCCGCGATCCACGAATCGTTGAGCGGCATGCGCAGGCCGAAGTCGCGGAGCGAGACGCGAAGTCGCGCCCACGTCTCGGCCACCGCCTGATCGATCGGGACCGGATCAAGGGCGAGCGCCCCGGTCAGCGTCGCAAGACGGCGATCGCGGCTTGCGGTGTCGGTCGCAGCGAGCACGCCCGCCCGGAGCTCACCGATGGTGATGACCGAGACCGCGAGACGATCCGGCAGGCGCTCGAGTCGAGCGACCCGGCCGGTCTCCGCCGCAACGAAGACGGTCGTGTCCGCGAGGCCCGTCGTCACTGGAGCGGGAGGTCGTCCGTGGAGTCGGGCGCCAGCGCCCGAAGATCGGCCAGCAGAGCAGGGTCGGCACGACGTGCCAGGACGTCGCGGACGAACCGGTCGCGGGCCATGAACCGGGGCCGCCGACCGGCGGGCTGCAGCGTGGCGACCGGCCGGCCGTCCACCGTGATCGTGATGGACTCGCCGGCCTCGACCCGCTCGAGCAGCGCACGCGTGTTGTTGCGGAGGTCCCGGGACGCGACGTCGGCCATGCGACGAACGTAGCACACATGCGACAGCTGTCAACCGGTCAGGCCACCGGCTACGCTTCCGGGATGGCGACCGCGATCCTGAACGACGACTTCGAGCGCCGCTCGCTGTGGAGCGCGACGATGCCGGCACTGCCGGATCGTGCGGGTCGTCCGCTGCCTGACACGACCGACGTGGTCGTCATCGGGGGCGGCTACACCGGGATCAACGCCGCTCGCGAGCTGGCGCGTCGCGGGGTCGGGGTCACGCTCCTCGAGGCGAACACGCTGGGCTGGGGCGCCTCGACCCGCAACGGCGGGATCGTCCATGCGGGCTACAAATGGAGCCCGCGCGAGCTCATCGAGCGCTACGGCGAGGCGACCGGCGCGGCGCTCTACCGCGAGACGCTCGATGGCTACGAGACCGTCAAGCGACTGGTCGCCGAGGAGTCGATCGACTGCGACTTCCGCGAGGTCGGTCACGTCGAGCTCGCCTACGCCGCATCGCACGTGGCCGGGCTCGAGCACGAGCGGGCGGCGCTGGCGTCGGTCGGGGTCGAGGCGTCGATGCTCCCGCGCGAGCGCATCCGAGAGGAGATCGGCACCGACGCCTACCACGGGGCGCTCGTCGTGCCGGGCAGCGCGTTGCTCCACCCGGGCCGCTACTTCGCCGGCCTGGCCGCCGCGGCGGATCGGGCCGGTGCCGACCTCCACGAACGCGTCCGGGCGCGAACCATCCGGCGCCAGGCGGACGGCCGGTTCGTCGTCGAGACCGACCGCGGCGCGATCCTGGCCCGCGACGTCGTCGTCGCCACGAACGGCTACACCGATGGCGTCGCCCCGACGCTGCGCCGGCGGATCATCCCGATCGGCAGCTACATCATCGCCAGCGAGCCGCTCCCCGATGACCTGGTCCCGAGACATCTCGCCCAAGGGCCGGGCGTTCTTCGACACGAAGAACTTCCTGTACTACTGGCACATCTCGGCGGACCGGCGGATGGTCTTCGGCGGCCGGGCGAGCATGCTGCCGACGTCGATCGACCGGACCGCGCGCGATCCTCCACCGCGGCCTGCTCGAGGTCCACCCGCAGATGGCCGGCCGTCGGATCGACTACGCGTGGGGCGGCAACGTCGGCTTCACGTTCGACCGGATGCCGCACGTCGGGCGGACGACCGACGGCGTCGCGTACGCGATGGGCTGCTGCGGCACCGGGGTCGCGCTGATGACGCACCTCGGGACGGAGGTCGGGGCGTGGCTCGCCGGCGGCGAGGCGCCGGCGCTCGCGCGCCTGAAGTTCCCGCTCGTGCCGGCGCCGTACGAGGGTCGACCGTGGTTCCTGCCGGTGGTCGGCGAGTGGTACCGGCTCAAGGATCGTCTCGCGCTGCGATCGGGTGCGCGATGAGGATCGGCTTCCGGACGTCGCCGCAGAACACCGACTGGGCCAGCCTCGACGCGGCCTGGGCGGAGGCGGGTCAGCCACGACGTGTTCGACTCGGGCTGGCTCAACGATCACCTGACCGACCCGAACCGCGACCGCGGCGGGCCGAGCTTCGAGACGATGACGACCCTCGCCGCCCTGGCGCACCACGTGCCGGGCAAGAGCGTCGGGCAGACGGTGCTGGCCGCCACGTTCCGCCATCCGGCGATGCTGGCCAAGGAGGCGGTCACGCTCGACCACGTGACCGGGGGTCGCTACATCCTCGCGTCTGGGGGCCGGCTGGCACGTCGGCGAGCACGAATCGTTCGGCATCGACCTGCCGCCGCTTGCGCGAGCGGTTCGACCGCTTCGAGGCGACGATCCAGGTGCTTCGCGCGCTGTTCAGCGACGAGGCGCGGGCCGCGCCGGGGGTCACCCTGGACGCGCCGCCGTACCGGCTCGATGGCGCCGTGATGGAGCCCGGGCCGGTCGCGGACGGCGGTCCGGACATCTGGCTGGGCGGGCAGGGTCCGCGCGGGTTGCGCCTGGCCGCCCGCTACGCGGACGGCTGGAACTACGCATCGAACCTCGCCGGGACGCTCGACGGGTTCATCGAGCGTCGCGACCGGTTGCGGGCCGAGTGCGAGGCGATCGGTCGCGACCCGGACACGCTCACGCTGTCGGTCCAGATCATCATCCCGGCCGCCGGCGAGCGAGCGGCGCGCGGCCCTCGAGCGCGCCATCGCCTACGGACGGGCGGGTGCCTCGGAGATCCTGCTGACCACGCCGGCCCGTGACGGTGCGGCCGGGATCCGCCGGCTCGCGACGGAGGTCGCGACGCCGTTGCGCGACGCCTTCGGCTAGGTATCCGCGGCGAGGCGCCGCAACGTCGCGAGGAGCCCGTCGATGTCGGCCTCGGTCGAGAGGTAGTTGACGATCCCGGCACGCAGCCAGGTCGCGTCGCGCAACCGGGTCGTCGTCAGCCAGCCGTCGCCGGACGCCTCGAGGGCGGCCTGGAGCCGGTCCTGGTGGGCGTCGAGCGCCTCGGGCGCCATCGCCATCGCCGCGTCGCGCCCGCCGGGCAGGTGGCGGAAGCACACGACCGAGAGCTCCGGCGTCGCCGGGATCGCCTCGAAGTCGTCGGACTCGGCACAGCGCCGGGCAAGCAGGGCGGCCAGGTCGTCGTTGGCCTCGACGAGGCGGCCGAACCCCTCCGTGCCGAGGTGCTTCCAGGACATCCAGAGCTTGAGCGCGCGCCAGCGGCGGGTGCCCTCGAAGCTGAGCTTGTAGAAGTTGAGCTGGTCGCCGTGGTCGTCGTGGTCGGCCGCGTCGGCGGTCCCGGCCGCCGGCGTCTCGCCGCCGCGGTAGTACTCGGGCGCCCGGCCACCGAACACCTGGCCGAGGTGCGCCCCGTCGCGGACCAGCAGGCCGCCGATGTCGTAGGCCTGGAAGAACCACTTGTGCGGATCGACCGTGACCGAATCCGCGCGCTCGAGGTCGCGCACCCGGTCGCGATCGCGCGCCGACAGACGCGCGCCGCCGCCGTACGCCGCGTCGACGTGGAGCCACAGGTCCTCCGCCGCGGCGACATCGGCCAGCTCGCCGACGAGGTCGACCGAGCCCGTGTTGGTCGAGCCGACGACCGCGGCGATCGCGAACGGCTGGAGACCGGCGGCGCGGTCGCGGGCGACGGCTTCGGCGACGGGCGCACCGTGGAGCCGGAACCGCTCGTCGGACGGGATGACCACGAGCGTCTCCGGCGGGAAGCCCAGGAGGTCGAGCGCGCGGGCGATCGAGAAGTGGGTCTGGTCCGAGGTGTAGACCCGGACGTCCTCGAGCATGGACCCGCGCGGCGCCCGGCCGGCCCCCAGCAGCCGCCCGAGGTGGATGTCGCGGGCCAGGGTCATGCCCATGAAGTTGGCCATGACCCCGCCCGACGTGAGCAGGCCGAACGACCGCGACCCGTAGCCGATGAGATCGCACAGCCAGCGCACGACCTCCTCCTCGACGAAGGTCGCGAGCGGACCGGCGTGCCAGACGTCGACGCCCTGGTTCGTCATCTGGGCGAGCAGCTCGCCCATCATCGAGACCGGCAGCGGCGGCGGCGTGAAGTAGCCGAACTGGCGCGGGTGCTGCGCGTTCATCTGGCCACCGGCCAGGCGGTCGCGGAACTCGGCCAGGATGTCGGCGATCGGGCTGGGCGTGGCCGGGGCCGGAGACGGGCCGCCGGATGCGCCGAAGAACGACGCCCGCAAGGCCGCGTACGGCGACGGGTCGCCCATCGCCCGGTGCGCCGCCTGGTCGTACAGGAAGTCGAGGGCGGTGGCCCACGTGTCGGCGCCGAGCCGCTCCATCGCCTCCCGCGCGCCAGCGTCGCCGTAGCCGATCAGCTCGGGCTCCGGGTGCCAGGCGAAGCGGGCGAGCGGGTCGGTCGGAGCCGCGCTGGGATCGTCGGTCATCGGACGCCGATGGTAGTCGCCGGGGTGGCGGCCCGGCGGCCCCGTCCCGCCTTGTACGCTTGCCCGATGGACGACCACGATCCCGCCGGGCGCGCCCGGCTCGTCGCCTGGCTCGACCCGCTGGGCGTCGACTACGAGCTGTTCGCCTGCGATCCGGCGCTCGCCGACACCGCGGCGTTCTGCGCGGCCTATGGCTTCGACCCGGAGGATTCGGCCAACACGATCGTGGTCATCGGCAAGACCGATCCGCCGCGCTACGCGGCGTGCGTGACGCTGTCGCCCTACCGGCTCGACGTCAACCGCGACCGTGCGCGACCGGCTCGGGACGCGCAAGGCGTCGTTCGCCCCGGCCGAGGAGACCGCCGCCCTGACCGGGATGGTGATGGGCGGCGTGACGGTCTTCGGGCTCCCGCCGGAGCTGCCGATCTGGGTCGACGGCCGCGTGATGACCCGCGAGCGCATCGTCCTGGGCGGCGGATCGCGCTCGTGGAAGGTGCTGGCGGCGCCGTCGATCCTGCGGTCGCTGCCGAACCTCGAGGTCGTGGACGGCCTGGCGAACGAGCCGCGCCCCGTCGAATGAGGGACCGTCCGACCGTCCGCCTGCGTCCGGTCGAGGACGCGGACCTGCCGATCTTCCTCGCCCACCAGGACGACCCGGTCGCGGCCGCCATGGCCGCCTTCCCGACGCGCGCACCCGATGTCTTCTACGAGCACTGGGCGACCATCCGGGCCGACCCGGTGAACATCACCCGGACGATCGTGGCGGACGGGGTCGTGGCCGGCGACATCGTCAGCTGGATCGCCGGCGATCACCGCGAGGTCGGCTACTGGATCGGCCGGGAGTGGTGGGGTCGCGGCATCGCGACGAATGCGCTGCGGCTCCTGCTCGCCGAAGTGCCGGATCGGCCGATCCTCGCGCACATCGTGCTCGACAACATCGGGTCGCAACGGGTCGTGGAGCATTGCGGGTTCGTCCGTGTCGGCGAGGCCGTGGCGGATGACGGCGTGCACGAGGAGATCTACCGGCTCGACTAGGCCGGGCCGCTCGCGAGCGCCCCCGGGCCACCTCCCGTATCGTTCCGCCTCGTGACCGACCAGCCGACCGACCCGCCCGCCGAGCCACCGATCGACCCGCGGGCCGATCCGACGCCGCCCCGCCGCCCGCGGCCGACGACCGGCCCGGTCCAGTACAAGGGCGATGCCCTCGAGGCGGAGCGCGGCCCGGGGCTCGGCTGCTTCCGGTTCCAGGTCGTCATCCTCGTGATCTTCATCGTGCTGACGCCCCTCAGCGTCGTCTGGAACTGGCCGCCGGTGGTCAGCACGATCCTGCTCTTCGCGGTGATCCTGCTGCTGCTGTTCACCGGCCAGACGATCATCTTCCTGCTTCGCCTGGTGAGCGCCGATCGCCGCGGTCGCCGCCGGCCGCTCGCGAGCGGCACGAGGACCGTCGGCGAGCTCGAGGACGCCGCGGCGACCCCGTCACCGGCCGGCGGCGAGGACCCGGCCGCGGACGCCGCGAGGGCCGCCGAGCCGCGCCGGCCCCGGCTGCCGCGCCGGCCCGGCTGCCGCGCCAGACCTCGGTGCGTCGCCGGATCCCGACGCTACGCCGGCCGACGAGCCCGACCGGCGCTGACGCCCCTCAGGGCGTGACGGTGAACCCGCCGCTCGCGAGGACCTCCGTCCCGACCTTGAACTCGAGCGCCCACGACCCGGTGTCGAGGCCCGGATCGAGCGTGTCGCTGATGCAGATCCCGCCGCCCTGGTAGGCATCGTCGGTCGTCCTCGTCGTGCCATCCGGGAGGGTCACGATCACGGTGACCTTCTCGTCGGCGGTGACCGGACGGGTGAACGTGGCGACGAAATGGATGCTCGCCGACGCGGGGAACGTCGTCGCCGCCTCCTTGACGAAGCAATCCGAGCTGGCGGTGGACGTCCCTGTCTCGTACTTGACCGTTCCCTGGAGCGCCCGGATCTGACCGCCCAGGAAGATCAGGCCGATGATCGCGATCACCGCCAGGACCGCGACGCCCGCACCGACGACGGCCAGGATCAGGCAGCAGCCACGCCTCCGGCCACCGCCGTCACCGCCGTCGGGCGGGATCCAGACGGGCGCGGCGGGGACCTCGGTCGCCGGCACGTCGGAGGCCGGAGGCGCGGGCGCCGCCGGAAGCCCGGGCGTGGCCGGGACCCCGGGCTCGGCCGGACCGTGGGCTCGGCCGGGTCGTGGCTCGGCGGAGACCATGGCCGCCGGCGGTTCGGGCGGGAGGGGTGACGCCGCCGTCGGGTCGTCGGCGGGCGGTGACGGTGCGCCTGTCGGCGGCGCGGGTTCGTCGTTCGGCTCGGTCATCGGGGTCCTCGCCTGCTGGACGCGAAGGGGTCCCACTGTGACAGGCGGTCGTGCTCCCGTCTCGATGCTCGCCGCACGAAGGGCCCGTGCGACAATAGGCGACCGCGCGCCCACGGGGCGCTCGTTCGTTCGCCCAGGGAGGACCGCGCCGGTGCCCGTGCTCGCGACCTACTTCAACGTTCGCCGCGGCCGCGATCCGTTCTTCAAGTTCTTCATGCGCACGATCTTCCCGAAGCAGGTGAAGGACTACGAGGAGAAGTTCGGCATCCGCTTCATCGGCTGGTTCAACGTCGCCCACGGCTGGGATTTCGACAACGTCATCCTGCTGGACCTGCCCGACTACGCCACCCTCGACAAGCTCGAAGCAGACGAAGCCACTCGCGCCCTCGGCCATCGGGCCGGCGAGTGGATCTTCGAACGCCACCACTCGATGTTCCTCCGCGAACGGATGGGACCCGACCTCGAGTACCACCCGTAGACTCTTCCCGACAGCAACGGAGGCGACCACATGGACAGCCACAACGATCTGCTCGGGGAGCTCGCGTCGGATGCCGCGCTGGAGCGCTCCGACTTCATCGTGCAGGCGACCGAACAGCTGCGCCGCTTCCTCGACCACCACAAGGAGCGGATCGCGGTCCTCGGTGGGCTGACGCTCATCGACGAGGAGCCCGACTACCTGTCGATCGCGCCTGACCTGTCGTTCCGCAGCCGCAGCCGGTACCTCGACGACGTGACCGGGGAATGGGTCAGCGAGACCGAGGTGATCGAGTCCGCCTCCGAGCTCATCGAGCTCTACAACCCGGCCGACATCTACGCCGCGTTCGCCGAAGCTGCCCGGGAGGCCGCGGGCCTGCCCTCCGAGCCGACCGCCGAGGGCGACCTGCTCGAGGTGGCCGGGATCTCGCCCGACGAGGGCGTCTCGCTGAGCGAGGACCCCTACGCCGCCGCCGCCGACTCGTGGGCCTCGACCCAGCCGGCCTCGCTGTCGGAGGACGACGACGAGTCCGCGGCGCGCCGCCTGTACGACCTGGCCCTCGAATACCAGGAACGCAGCCAGCGCAGCGAGTCGCGCCTGCTCGACGAGTTCGAAGGCGCGTCGGTCGGCCTCGTGTCGGTCATCGGCGACCTGATCATCGTCGACGACGACGATGAGCGGCTCTCGCTGACGACGAGCGGGTTCAAGGCCGAGGTCATCCCGGAGGACTCCGACGAGGAGTGGCGGACGCTCAGCGGCGCCGAGGAGCTGGTCGAGTTCTACGACCCGACCGACGTGTTCGGCGACCTGGCCGACGCCCTCGCGGAGGCCTTCCCGGCCGTCGCCCCGGAGCTGGCCGACGCCTCGGCCAACGGCACCGGCGAGGGAGCTGACGCCACCGGGGACCTCGAACCGGCGGAGGCCGCCGCCGCCGACGGCGACGCCGAGGACGAACCCACCGCGTGACGATGCGGCTGGCTGCCGCGGAGCTGGTCGAGAGTCGGGAGATCCTGCCGGGCCAGTGGCTGCAGGCGTATCACGCGCCGGGCCTGGCGGTCGGCTCGCGGGCGGGCCAGTTCGTCCATGCCCGGCCCGGCGACTTCTCCGGGATGATCCTGCGCCGGCCGTTCTCGCTGAACACGGCCGATGCCGCCACCGGCATCGTGACCATCCACTTCCGGGTCATCGGCCGGGGCACGGACTGGTTCACCCGGCTGCGGCCGGGCGATCCGGTCGACCTGCTCGGGCCGCTCGGGCGCCCGTTCGAGGTGGACCCGCGCAGCCGTCACCTGCTGCTGGTCGCCGGTGGGCTGGGCATGGCCGGGGTCCGGATGCTGGCCGACGAGGCGATCCGTGACGGACGGCAGGTGACACTGCTGTTCGGGGCGGCGTCGGCCCGCGAGGTCTACCCGTCGTCGCTGCTCCCGGACGAGGTGGAGTACATCGTCGCGACCGACGACGGCTCGCTCGGTCATCACGGCTACGTCACCGACCTGGTGGGGGAGTACGAGGGCTGGGCGGACCAGGCGTTCGCGTGCGGCCCGGCCCCGATGCTCGCGGCGCTGGCCCGGATCTCGGCCGGGCGGCGCGATCGGCTCGGGGTCGCCAAGCTCGGGCGCAAGCGTGGCGCCGGCAAGGTCGATCCCGTCGGCTCGCCGGCCGCGCGACGGAAGGCGTTCCTCCAGGTGTCGATGGAGCAGAACATGGGCTGCGCCGTCGGGGCCTGCCTCGGCTGTGTCGTGATGGGCACGTCCGGCGTGCCGCAGCGCGTCTGCCGCGAGGGGCCGGTCTTCGCCGCCGAGGAGATCGCCTGGGAGAACGGCTGGTGAAGGCCAAGCGCCGGGCCGTCACCTCCTCGCCGCGGGTCGCCGAGCAGAAGTACCCGACCGCCGCCAAGCGCCCGCCGAGCCGCGCGGTGTCGGGCGCGGCGATCGTCCCGTCGACGGGGCGCGCGGCACCACCGGTCCCGGTCGCTGCCGGCGCGGTCGACCTGACGGTCGCATCTCGGTCGTGGGCTGGTCCTGCCCAACCCGATCCTGGTCGCGTCGGGGACGTTCGGCTACGGCGTGGAGTACGGCGACGTCGTCGAGGTCGACCGGCTGGGCGGGATCTGCTGCAAGGGCACGACCCTGAAGGCGCGGGTCGGCAACCCGACGCCGCGGGTGACCGAGACACCGGCCGGCATGCTCAACTCGATCGGGCTCCAGAACCCGGGCGTGGACGCGGTCATCGCCAAGTACGCCGAGACGTGGACGACCTGGAAGACGCCGGTGCTGGTCAACGTGGCGGGCGAATCGGTCGGCGACTACGTCGAGGTCGCGCGGCGGCTGGACGGCGTGCCCGGCGTCGCCGGCATCGAGCTCAACATCTCCTGCCCGAACGTCGGCGCCGGGGGGCTCCAGTTCGCCATCGACGCGGGGGCGGCCGGCGAGGTGACCGCGGCCGTCCGGCGCGTGACCGACCTGCCGTTGCTGGTCAAGCTGTCGCCGAACGTGGCCGACATCCGGCCGATCGCACGGGCGATCGCCGACGCGGGGGCCGACGCGCTGACCGCGATCAACACCCTGTCCGGGATCGCCGTCGCGCCGCATCGCGGCCGCCCGCTGCTGGGCAACATCTACGGCGGGCTGAGCGGCCCGGCCGTCAAGCCGGTGGCCCTGCGGGTCGTCTACGAGGCGGCCCAGGCGGTCAAGATCCCGGTCGTGGCGATCGGCGGCGTGACGAGCCTGGACGACGTCCTGGACTTCCTCGCCGTCGGCGCGGTGGCGGTCCAGGTCGGGACCGCGATCTTCGCCGACCCGACCCTGCCGGTCCGGCTCGTGGACGAGCTGGCGGCCGAGTGCGGGCGGCGCGGCCTGACGACCCACCGGGACCTGATCGGCACGGCCCTCCCGAAGAAGCCGGCGCAGCCATCGTCGAAGGGCGTCGAATACCGGCCGTAGGGCGCGACCGGCGGCATCGAACGCGCCGCCGTAGACTCCGGGCATGACCACCGTCCGACCGGCGCTCGACGAGGCGCTGCGCCACACGATCGCGCTCCGTACCGAGGCACTGTTCCGCAGCTCCGGCGCCTTCCGCGAAGGCCACTTCCTGCTCAAGAGCGGCCGTCACGGCGACGCGTACGTCGAGAAGTTCCAGGTCCTCCAGGATCCGGTCGCGACGAGCGAGCTGTGCGGGTTCTTCGCGATCCACGGTCGCGGGCTCGATGGCGAGCCGCTGGTCGACCTGTGCGCCGGGCCGACCACCGGCGGCGTCATCCTGGCCTTCGAGACGGCCCGGCAGCTGGGCGTCCGGAGCATCTTCGCCGAGGAGGTCCGCGGCGACGACGGGCTGGTCCGGCGCGAGTTCCGGCGCGGGTTCACGATCGAGCCGGGCGAGCGCGTCCTCCTGGTCGACGACATCCTGACGACCGGCGGATCGTTGCTGGCGATGCTGCCCGCGGTCGAGGCGATGGGCGGCGAGATCGTCGAATGCGTGGTGCTGGTCGACCGGAGCGGCGGCAAGACGACCCTCACCTCGCCGACGACCGGGCGCGTCTATCCGCTGCGGTCGCTCTGGCAGCTGGACCTCCCGACCTACGAGCCCGGCCCCGCCACCTGTCCCCGCTGCGCGGACGGGACGCCGCTGTACGCACCCGGAAGCACCGGCACGGGCACCATCGGGACCGGCGCGGCCGCATCCTGAACCCCTGACCGGTGGACCGGCGCACCCGCAACCTGTTCGCGCTCGCCCTCGTCATCGTCGTCGTGGTGACCGGCGCGGCGGCGTTCCTGCTCGGCGGGAGCGGCATCCGTGACCCCGATGCGCCCCCCGGGGCGGAGGCGGTGGTCGGGGTGATCGTCGGGGTCGACTCGGCGGGTCTGGATCGGGTCAACGGCTTCACGCTCCGGACGACGGATCGTGGCACCCTCGTGTTCACCATCGGCGACCTCGAGAACGGGGCCGAGTTCCCGCCGGGTCACCTCGTCGAGCACCAGGCGACGGCACAGCCGGTCCGGGTCTGGTACCGGACGGAGGGCAACGAGATGGTCGCCGTGCGCCTCGAGGACGCGACCTGAGGCCGGCGTCACGCCGCCCGCGCTGATGACCGGCAGGATCGCGTCCAGCTCGGCCGGCGTGATCGTGACCTCGTACGAGCCCTGGACGACGCCGTTCCGGTCGACCGCGAAGATCCACGGCTCCGAGAGCAGGCCCCACTGGTCCGTCACGTCCGTCGCCTGGAGCTGGTTGTTGGCGTCGAGCGCCGGCTGCAACGCGCCGTCGACGAGCTTCAGCTGGTAGGGCTCGACGTTGATGAAGGTCACGTCGGGGTTGGCCGCCGCGATCGGCTTGAAGTGGTCGAGCGTCGGCCCGCACTGCTGGCTGGTGCAGAACTTGGGCGTCGCGAACACCAGCATGAACGGCTTGTGGGCGGCCAGCGCGTCGGCGACCGAGGTCTGGTAGAAGGCCGGATCCGGCTTCGGCATCCGTCGACAGCTTCGCGAGGTCGCCACCGACGTCGGCGGCGGTCGGCGTCTTCGATGCCGGTGCCGCCTGGCCGACCTGGACGGTCGGGAGCGAGTCGCGGACGTCGAACGTGAGCCGGACGGTCTCGGCGGCCGATCCCGGCGCCTCGGTCGTGAACTCCGCGCCCCACGTGCCGGCCTCGGGCAGGTCGACGTCGAGGACGTACATGCCGCGCTCGTTCTCGATCGTCCAGACGAACGACCCGTCGACGGTGGCGACGGCCTTGTTCGGATCCCGGGCCAGGTTGTAGAACGCCGCCTTGACCGTTCGATCCGGTGCGCTGGCGGGGCGGTTGGTCTTGTCGAGGTAGAGCATCAGGATCCGGCTCTTGCCGCAGCCGATCGCGTTGGTGACGAGGACGGGGACCAACGCCGGCGCCGTCTTGGGAGCTCCCCAGGCGCTCAGGTCGCTCGGCTCCGGGGCGGTGGCGCAGGCCGCACCGGACGCTCCGGCCGACGGCGAGGCGGACGGGGTCGACGCGCCGCAGGCCGCCACGAGCAACGCGAGCAGAGACAGGGTCGCGGCAAGGCGTCGGGGGGACATCCGCGACAGCGTATCGCGAGCGGTCGGAACGTGCCGCCGGGGTAGAATGGCGGCCTCGTGAACCGCTTCCAGAAGCTCGCCGCGCTCACCCTCGCGACCGCTCTCGGGCTGGTCACGATCGGGGTCATCGTGCGCGCCACGGATTCGGGCCTGGGCTGCCCGGATTGGCCGCTCTGCCACGGCCAGATCGTCCCGTCGCTCGGCGACACGAAGGCCTGGATCGAATGGATCCACCGGACGGTCGCGGTGATCATCGGCTTCGAGATCCTCGGCCTCGCCTTCCTGGCCATCCGCGACTACCGCGACCGCCGATCGATCCTGTGGCCGTCGCTGGCGGCGGTCGGCCTCGTCGGCTTCCAGGCGTGGCTCGGGCGCGAGACGGTCCGCCTCGGCAACAGCGGCGAGTCGGTGACGGCGCATCTGGCCGCGGCCCTCACGCTGGTCGCGCTGCTGGTCTTCCTGACCGTCCGCGCCGGCTACCCGGCCAGGATCGGCGGCCGGGGTGGCAGCCAGCGCTTCACGCTCGTCGCCGCGTTCGCCACGGCCCTCACGTTCGCCCTGCTCCTCTTCGGGTCGCACGTGACGGCCACGTCGTCCGCCCTCGTCTTCCCGGACTGGCCGCTGATGAACGGGACGCTGTTCCCGGACGTGACCGACGCGACGTCGGCCCACATCCTCCACCGCTGGGTTGCGGCCATCGTGGGGCTCGTCGTCGCCGGCCTCGCGGTCGTCGCCTGGCGGACCCAACGCGCGCACCCGACGATCGTCCGGCTGTCCGTCGGGGCCGCCGTCCTCTTCGCGATCCAGGTCGTCGTCGGCGGGGCGCAGGTGCTGACCCACCTGGCCGAGTGGACGCAGACCCTCCATCTCGCCCTCGGTGCGGCGATCTGGGCGATGCTGACCGGCCTGACCGTCACGAGCTACTACACCGCACGGGTCAGCCTCGGGGCGGGCCGGGGCCAGACCGCCGGCGCCGATCCCGACGTCACGGTCCCCGGCGCCCGCACCAAGGGCGACACCGTCCGCGCCTACATCGCGCTGACCAAGCCGCGGATCATCGAGCTGCTCCTGGTGACGACCGTGCCGGCCATGGTCCTCGCCACGCGCGACCTGCCGGGCGCGGTCGCCGGCGTGAACTGGGCCGACTGGGGCGCGCTGGTCTTCTGGACGATGATCGGCGGCACGCTGGCGGCCGGCAGCGCGAACGCCATCAACTGCTACCTGGACCGCGACATCGACCTGCTCATGACCCGGACGCGGCGCCGGCCGCTGCCCGCCCACCAGGTCGACCCGGAGCGGGCGGTCGTGTTCGGCCTGGCGCTCGGCGTCCTGTCGTTCGTCGTCATGGTCTGGTTCGTCAACCTGACGGCGGCCTTCCTGACCCTGCTCGCGATCGGCTTCTACGTCGTCGTCTACACGATGCTCCTGAAGCGCTCGACGCCCCAGAACATCGTCATCGGCGGGGCCGCCGGCGCGCTGCCGCCGGTCATCGGCTGGGCGGCCGTGACCGGCAACGTCGGCCTCCCGGCGCTGCTCCTGTTCCTTCTCGTCTTCTACTGGACGCCGCCGCACTTCTGGGCGCTGTCGCTGCGGATCCGCAAGGACTACGCCGCGGCCGGCGTGCCGATGCTGCCCGTCGTCAAGGGCATCCCGGAGACGACCCGCCAGATCGGCCTGTACACGATCCTCATGGTCGCGATCTCGCTCGTGCTGTTCGCCGTCGGGCGGATGGGGCTGATCTATCTCGTCGCGGCGGTCGTCCTCGGGGCGATCTTCCTGTGGCAGGCGTACGGCCTGTGGCGGCGCGGCTCGTCCGAGGAGGCCTCGACGGCCGGCGCGATCCGGCTCTACAAGTACTCGATCAGCTACCTGAGCCTGCTGTTCCTCGCCGTGGCGATCGACGCGCTGGTGCTGATCCCGCTCTGATCGGCGGCCGTCGAGGGCGCTACGCGCCCCGCCCCAGGTCGGCGAGGAGCGGCTCGGCGGTGAGCGGGCCACCCAGGAAGTCCCCGAGCAGGTCCGCGGGCGGGCGTGACGCACCGGCCGCGAACAGCCGCTCCGACAGGAAGCCGTACCAGCCCGGGTCGCCCGTGAACCAGGGTCCGCGGAGCTCGAGGACCCGCGCTCGCACGGCGGCGGCCATGATCGCGGACAGGGCGTAGTTCGCCAGGTACCCGGGCGCGTCGATCAGCTGACCCCGGATCGCCCACCACGACCACTCCGGGTGCGGGACGATCCCCAACCCGTCGGTGGTGATCTCGGTCCAGACGTCGTTCGGGCGTCGCTCCGGGTGCCGGTGAAGCTCGATCTCGAAGAGCGCCCAGCAGATGTCGAGCATCACGCCGCCGTAGCGGGCCAGCAGGGCATCGCGCGGCGCGGCGGCCGCGCCCAGCCAGTGACGCTGCCAGGCAGGCTCGTCGGCGTCCCAGCCGAGCACGTCGGCGGTGCCCTCGACGAACGCGGTCTCGTCGTCCGGCCATTCGAGGAACGCCGGCCGGGTCCGCACCGCCGCCGAGTGCAGCGCGTGGCCGCTCTCGTGCAGCAGCTCGGCGAGACCCCCCAGCCCGCCCTCCGCGTACGTGGCGAAGACCCACGGCGGCCGCGGTGTCCACGGCCCGGTCGCCGGCTGATCGGCCTCCCAGCCGCCCATCCCGATCGAGAACGCCACCGGGATCATCGGCCGGCCGTCGCGCGGATAGACGTCGTACTGGATCCCGAGGGCCGCCACGTCCGCCCCGAGGGCCGCCAGGTAGCCGTGGTCGAGGTCGAGGAGCCGATCCGCGGGCACCACCGCATCCAGCGTCCGTGCGGCGGCCCCATTCGCGTGCCAGTAGTCCCACGGTTCGAGGCGGTCCGGTCCGACGATCGACCGCCACCCGGCGAGGATGCCGTGGAGGGTCGTCTCGAACCCGGCCGGCGACATCCCGAGCGCCGCGACGTTGGCGTCGATCGGGGAGCCGTGCGCCCGCCACCGGCCCGCGCTGGACCCAAGCAGGCGCCGATAGGGGCTCGCCGGGCCGCCATCCCCATCGACCGTTCGCCAGAGCGGCTCGAGGGCGAGGAACAGGCGACGGCGAGCGTCCGCGTCGGGCTCGGTCGCGAGGCGGCCCAGGATCGTCGGGCGGTCGAGCGTCTCGCCACCGAGCCGCAGGGCGCCGGCCGCAGCCCCGTAGCGGCGATAGAGAGCTGCCCGGGCGCGTGCCGCGACAGGGTCGTCATCGACGAGGCTGCCGGCGCTCGGCGGCTGCGTCCCCGGCGTCGGTTCCATCTCGTCGAGCCAGGCGAGGGTGGCGCGCATGGTCGCGAGCGCGCGTCGGTCCTCCGCGTGAGCCCGGGCGGGCTCGGAGAGCGCGGCGAGCGCCGGCCCGAACGCGCGACGCATCCTCCGGTACCGACGGACGACCGACGCGATCGAGCCTCCCGGCGGCTCGGCGGGCGCACCGCGGCCCCGCGCGACGACCACGTCACCGAAGGCGGCGAGCAGCTCCCCGTACGATCGCTCGACCTCCGTCAACCCCATGCTCCCGGAGGATACGCGGCGAACCCCGCGCGCTGTCACCATGCGGCCATGCAGATCCACTTCCTCGGCGGCGCCACGACCGTCACCGGCTCCCAGTACCTCCTCGAGACCGCCCAGGCCCGCATCCTGATCGACTGCGGGATGTTCCAGGGCAGCCCGAACGAATCGATCCGCAACCGCGTGCCCTTCGCGTTCGACCCGCACAAGGTCGACGCCGTCCTGCTGACCCACGCGCATCTCGACCATTGCGGACTCCTCCCGCTGCTGGTCAAGGCCGGCTATCGCGGCGCGATCCATGCCACGGCCGGCACGATCGAACTCGCCGGGCTGGTCCTTCTCGACTCCGGCAAGCTCCACGAGGAGTTCGCCAAGCGCGAAGCCCGCTGGGAGAAGCGCCATCCGGACAAGGTCGAGGCGGACGACCGCAAGGAGGCGGACGAGTACGCGGCGGCCCTTGCCCTGGCAGCGGCCGGGGACGTCGCCCTGGCCGCAGGTACAGGCGCGCCGACCGCGGGCGTGCCTGACGCGCCGGGCGGAGCGGGAGTGCCCGACGCGCCGCCCCGCCCGCCCGAGGCCGTCGAAGCCATCGAGGCGGCCGCCGCGACCGAGCACGTCGAGACCACCATCGAGCCGATGCCGCCCGTCTGGCCGAGCGATCCCGAGGCCCAGCTGCGCGCCCAGCCACCGCACCTCGACATCGACCTCGACGCGCCCCTCTACACGGCCAAGGACGCGGAGGCGTCGCTGGCCAGCTTCTCGGCGGTCCGCTACGGCGAGGAGGTCGAGGTCGCGCCCGGGATGCACGCGACGTTCGTCGACGCGGGGCACATCCTGGGCTCCGCGATCATCCATCTGCGGGTCCAGGACGAGGCCGGCGGTGAGGAGCGCGTCATCGTCTTCTCGGGCGATCTCGGCCGGCCCGGCACGCCGATCCTGCGCGACCCGACCGCGATGCCCGCCGCCGACTACGTCCTGGTCGAGTCGACGTACGGCGGCCGCGAGCACGAGCCCGAGGCGGAGTCCATCAGGGTCCTCGCCGAGACCGTCCGGATGGTCAGCGACGCGGGCGGCGTGCTGCTCGTCCCGTCGTTCGCGATCGGGCGGACGCAGGAGGTCGTGTGGGAGCTCGACCGCCTCATCGAGCGTGGCGAGATCCCGCTCCTGCCGCTGTACCTCGACTCGCCGATGGCGTCGAAGGCGTCCGACATCTACCGGCACCATCCGGACTACTACGACGAGGAGACGGCGAAGCTGCTGCGTGAGGGCGACACGCCGCTCGACTACCCGAACCAGACCGTGACCAACGACTTCAAGGCGTCGCAGGCGATCGAGTTCGCGCCGCGGCCGTACATGATCGTGGCCAGCAACGGCATGCTGACGGGCGGGCGCGTCGTCGGTCATCTTCGCCATCTCATCGACGACCCGACCGCGACGATCCTGTTCGTCGGCTACCAGGGGGAGGGGACCCTCGGGGCGCACCTCCAGGCGGGTGCGACCGAGGTCAAGCTCGACGGCCAGGTCCGCCGGGTCCGCTGCAAGACCCGCTCGATCAGCGGCTTCTCGGCACACGCCGACGAGCACGAGCTGCTCGAGTGGCTCGGCCACTTCACCGCCGGCAAGAGGCCGGGCGATGCCGGCTATCCGCGCCGGGTGTTCCTCGTCCACGGCGATCCGGACGCGCAGGTCGCGCTCGAACCGAAGGTGCGCGACATGGGCTTCGCGACCCACATCCCGCACTGGCACGAGCGCGTCACGCTCGACTGACCGCACGCCGGAGAGCATCGCGATCGTGAGACTGCTGGACGAACCGCTGGCGATCGCCGGCTGGCTGGGTCACGCGTTCTGCGGGCCGTCCGCGGTTCGCCCGGCGCCGCGCGGGTCGTCGTCGTCGGGCTCCTGATCCTGACCGCCATCCCGATCGGCCTGGTGGCCACCACCCCGCGACCGACCAACCTGACGTTCGAGGACATGAGCCTCGAGCGGCTCCCGGCGAACACGTCGTGGGGGCGATTGCAGGGCGACTTCCGGATCGTCGCGTCCGCGTCGGGGACGCAATCCGAGCTGCACGACCCGGCCAGGGACGACCGGTACGTCATCGTCTTCGCCGATCATCCGCCGCCGGCCGGTCCGGCCATGATCACCGGGCAGGTGTCCCCGCAACGGGCGACGACCGGCGTCGTCGGCACGATCGTGGCGGATGACCCCGCGGTGCCGCCGGTCGACGAGCCGATCTGGCTCTACCTGACGCCCGCGGTCCTCGCGATGGTCATCGGGGTCGGGCTTCGGCTGGGCTACCCCGTGGTGCGCCGCGACCGCGCGACGCCGATCCCGGCCTCAGACGGCCTTCCACCGACCGAGGCTGCGGCGCCGGCCGACGGCCTTCCACCGACCGAGCCGATCCACGGTGACTGGAGTGGTCGGATCGGAGGTGTCGAGGTCGCCCGCGACCGGCCGCTCGCCTGCACCATGACCATCGCCGGCGTCCCGGACCTGCCCGATCTCGGGACGTCGCGATCGCCGAGCGCGGTCGGACGCAGACGGTCCGCATCCGCCGGACGGCCCCGCTCCGCATCGTGCGACTCGTCCGGGTCGGCGGGTCGCGGCCCGGTCTGGTGATCCACGCCGCCATGGCCGACCTGCTCCTGTCGTTCGACGAGCCTCGGGACCGCGACCGCTTCCTGGAGGCGCGCGGGTAGGGCCCGTGACGGTCCCGCCTGATGGAACCTCGAGGTGCATCAGGCGCGACACGAGAGGCAATAGGAATCCCATCCCGGACCATCGGGCGCATGACCGACGCCGGCCGAACGGCCATCGCCCGCTCGCTCGCCCGGAAGGTACGCTGATGGCGACCAGCCCGGCACCGACCCGAGGAGCGCTGATGCGGCCGTCCCTGAACATCCTCGAGCCCGAGCTCATCACCCGGATCGTCGACGAGGCGATGCGCGTGCTGGCCGAGGTCGGGATGGAGATCCGCGGGCCCGAGATGCGCCGGCGTCTGCTCGATCATGGGCTGCCGCTCGATGCGACCGGGACCCGGGTCCTGTTCCCGCGCGACGTGGTCGAGGCGGCCATCGCCTCCGCGCCGGGCTCGTTCGTCCTGTACGACCGCGACGGGGCCGCCCACGCCGACCTCGGCGGCGACCGGGTCCACTTCATCCCGGGGTCCTCGGGGCTCAAGGTCCTCGACCATCGGACGGGCGAGACGCGTCTCGCGAACTCGACCGATTTCGTGGAGTACGTCCGCCTCGCCGACGGCCTCGGGAACATCCCGTACCTCGCCACGGCCTTCTCGACCAACGACGACATCGAGGCCGGCGTGTCCGACGCCTGGCGCCTGTACATGACCCTGACCAACTCCCGGAAGCCGGTCGTGTCGGGCGCCTTCACCGAGCACGGCGTCCCGCGGATGGTCGAGATGATGCAGCTGTTCCGGGCGGACCGGGCCGACCTGATCGCGCGTCCGATGTCGATCTTCACGATCACGGCGACCGGCAACTTCCGGTACAGCGAGGATTCCTGTCAGAACCTGATCGACTGCGTCGAGGCGGGCATCGCGGTCGAGATCGTGCCGGTCACGCTGATGGGTCTGATCGCCCCGGTGACCGTCGTCGGCGCCACGGTCTTCCACACCGCGGACGTCCTGGCCGGCATCACCATGGCCCAGATCGTCCGCCCCGGCGCCCCGGTGCTCTTCGGCGGCGCGCCGGCGACCTTCCACATGAAGATCGCCAGCTCGCCGATGTCCGCGATCGAGGCTCTCCAGCTCGATGCGGCCTACGTCGCGGTCGGCAAGTCGCTGGGCCTGCCGACCCAGTCGTACATGGCGCTCTCGGACGCGCCGATCCTCGACGCGCAGGCGGGCGCGGAGACGTTCGGCAGCGCGCTCATCGCCGCCCTGGCCGGGGTCAATTCGGTGTCGGGTCCCGGGATGCTGGATTTCCTGCTCGTGTTCAGCCTGCCCAAGCTCGTCTTCGACGACGAGATGTGCGGCCAGGCGCTGCGCTTCGTCCGCGAGGTCATGCCCCACGACGACCTGCCGGTGGGCGAGCTGGTCGACCACCTCCTGGCCGACCAGCACCTGATCATGGCCGCCCACACGACCGCCCATTGGCCGACCGAGCTGTACCTGCCGAGCGCGATCGTCGACCGCGACAACCGCGAGGCGTGGACGAAGCTGGGCGCCAAGGACACCTACCAGCGGGCCTGCGACGAGGTCGACCGCCGGCTGGCCGCCTATCGCCAGCTCGAGACCGATCCCGCCATCGACGCCGAGCTCCGCCGGATCATCCGATCCGGGCTGAAGGAGCCCGATCGACCCCTGCCCGAGATCCCCGTCGCCCCCGAGCCCGTCCTCGCCACCGGTTCCGGGACCGGCGAACGCCGTCACAACCGGCGCCGCGAAGCGGCCGCCCGCCCAGCCACCCAGGAGGATCCCGCATCGTGACCACGCCGCTCGCGACGCCCGCCACCGACGCGTCCTCGACCCTCTACTTCGGTCCGTGGTACCGCCGCTCGCCGTTCTTCGAGAAGACGCTCGAGGCCGGCTGCAGCGCGTACGACATCTACAACCACATGTACCTGCCGGGCTACTACGCCGACCCGATCGAGGAGTACTGGGCGCTGCTCAACGACGTCACCGTGTGGGACGTGTCGGTCGAGCGGATCGTCGAGATCACCGGGCCGGACGCGTCGGCGTTCACGAACATGCTGACCTGCCGCGACCTGACCAAGTGCGCCGTCGGCCAGGGCAAATACATGCTCGTCACGGCCGAGGACGGCGGCATCGTCAACGACCCGGTCCTCCTCCGCATCGAGGAGAACCGCTGGTGGATGGCCCTCGCCGACTCGGACGCGGGTCTGTGGGCGCGCGGTGTCGCGACGCATGCCGGGATGGACGTCAAGGTCCGCGAGCCGGAGGTCTACCCGGTCCAGGTCCAGGGGCCGAAGTCGAAGGACGTCATGCGGACCGTGTTCGGGCCGGCCGTCGACGACATCAAGTACTACTGGACGCTGACGACGGAGGTGGACGGCATCCCGGTCGTGATCAGCCGGACCGGCTGGACCGGCGAGGTCGGCTACGAGGTCTACCTGCGCGACCCGTCACGCGGCGGCGACCTGTGGGACCGGCTGATGGAGGCGGGCAAGCCGCACAACATCCGGCCGATCGCGCCGTGCGAGGCGCGCCGGATCGAGGCCGGCATCTTCAACTACGGCTCGGACATGACCATCAACGACACGCCGTTCCACGTCATGGGCCTGGAACGCCTGGTCGAGACGCAGGACGCCGACTACATCGGCAAGGCCGCGCTCGAGGAGCTGCGGGTGAAGGGCGTCGACCGAAAGCTCGTCGGGATCGAGGTGGCAGGCGACGCGCTGCCGTTCGAGCTCTCGCGCAAGTGCGACGCACTGTCCGGTGGCAAGGCGGTCGGGACCGTCACCGACCTGATCTGGTCGCCCCGGCTCGCGAAGAACATCGGCTACGTCTGGCTGCCGATCGATCTGGCCGGCCCGGGCAACGCCCTCGAGATCGTCGCTCCCGACGGTGGCATCTGGCCGGCGACGACGGCCAGCATCCCGTTCCTCGACCCGAAGAAGACCGTGCCGCTCGGCTGAGCCGGCTTCCCTGACAGGAGATCCCCGTGACCCCCGCATCCCCGCTCACCCCCGACGAGATCGCCGCCGTCCGCAAGCCGTATCGGGCCGCGTCGCTGCTGCCCGGCCGCGCCTATCACGACCCGGCGATCCACGAGTTCGAGCGGACCGAGTGGTTCCGGCGCGACTGGATCGTGGTCGGCCGGGAGTCGGACGTGGCGACGCCCGGCACGTACTGCCTCGCGACCGTCGATGACGAGCCGCTCATCGTGGTCCGCGGCCGCGACGAGGTCCTGCGCGGCTTCTACAACGTCTGCCAGCACCGTGGCACGGCCGTCGTGGAGGAGCCGTGCGGAAAGGCGGTGCGGTTCCAGTGCCCGTACCACGCCTGGATCTACGACCTGGACGGCTCGCTGATCCGGGCCAAGCACACGGACGATCTCGACGACTTCACCTTCGCGGAATACGGACTGCGGCCGATCCGGGTCGAGACGTGGCAGGGCTTCGTCTTCATCAGCCTGGACCCGGACGCCGCGCCCTTGGATGAGTGGCTGGGCGACCTCGGCCCGCACCTCGCCCGGTTCGACTTCAGCGACCTGCGCGTCGCCCACACCGAGACCTACGAGGTCGACGCCAACTGGAAGTTCATCGCCGAGAACTACAGCGAGTGCTACCACTGCCCGGGCATCCACCCCCAGCTCAACAAGCTGACGCCGTACGACCTCGGCGGCGACTTCGCGCCGGCCGGACCGTGGCAGGGCGGCTGGATGGAGCTCGTGGACGACGCGGAGACGATGGCCCTCGACGGCGGCCACCGGGCGGGCCGGCCGGCGATGGCCGGCATGACCGCGCTGGACGACCGGCGGATCTACTACTACCTGATCTGGCCGTCGACCTTCCTGTCGATCCACCCGGACTACCTGCTCGTCCACCGGCTCGAGCCGGCCGGCGCCGGGCACACCCGGATCACCTGCGACTGGCTGTTCGAGCCGGCGACCATCGCCGCCCCCGGATTCGACCCGTCCGACGCGATCGCCTTCTGGGACCTCACCAACCGACAGGACTGGCACGTCTGCGAGCTCCAGCAGCGGGGGACGCGGTCGCGCAGCTGGGTCGCCGGCCGGTACTCCAACCAGGAGCCGAGCGTCCACGCGTTCGACCTGATGGCGGTCGACCGGTACGCGTCCGACGGCATCGGCAGCCACCGGACCGTCCGCTCGCGCTACGACCTGCCGACGCCCAAGGACGAGGTCTTCGAGGGCGACATACCGGCCATCCGGCTGCCGCGCTCGACGGAGGCCCGGACCGGGGCGCGGGTCAAGGCCGGCGGCTGATCAGCCGGTCTCGCCGGCGACCGGCGGCGCGGTGTCGCCCGGCGACCGGCGGCGCGGCGTCCGCCGGGACCGGGACGAGCCGGACCAGGATCGAGCTCGCCGCGATGCTCAGGGCCACCGCGGCGATGATCGCGATGAACAGCACGCCGTCGATCGTGCCCGCCGCGACCGCGACGGACGCCAGCACGAAGCTGAACTCCCCGATCTGACCGAGGCCGACCGCGAGCTGGAGCGGCCGGACGTTGAGGCGGAGCACCTTCGCGAGCAGCCACGCGACGAGCACCTTGGCCACGACCACGAGACCCAGCAGCAGCGCGATCCAGGGCGCGGCCGCGCCAAGCTGGCTCGGGTCGACGAGCGTCCCGATGGCCACGAAGAAGAGCACCGCGAAGACGTCGCGGAACGGCCGCAGGCGGCGGCGGGCCTCGTTGGCCTCGTGGCTCTCGGTCACCGCCAGGCCGCCGACGAACGCGGCCAGGGCGAGCGGCACGCCGAAGACCGCCGCGCCGACGCCCGCGAGGGCCAGGCCCGATCCGACCGAGGTGATCAGGAACAGGTCGTGCTCGTCACGGAGTCCCCTCAGGACCCGCGGCAGCAGGAGGCGCGCCGCGACGATGGTCACGACCCCGAACCCGGCCAGCCCGAGCGCCGCCTCGCCGAGCGACCGCCCGCCCGGGTCCATGACGGACAGCAGGATCGCCGCGAGGGCGACCCCGACGATGTCCTGCATGACCGCCCAGCCGACGAGCGCCTCCTCGGTCGGGCGATCGGTCGTGCGCCGGCGGCTGAGGGTGATGTTGACGATGACGATCGACGACGACAGCGCGACCGACAGGCCGATCACCGCGGCCGCGATCGGCTCGAGGCCGGTGACGAGGAAGGCGAGACCGGCGATGACCGTCGAGATGACGACCTGGGCCGGTCCCGCCAGGAGCACCGCGCCGTGGTCGCGTCGCAGCTTGGTCAGGTCGACCTCGATGCCGACCTCGAACAGGAGCAGCACGACCCCGACGTCGGCCAGCAGCTCGAGCTGCTCGCGGTCCGCGACGTAGCCCGGCGTGAACGGCGAGAAGCCCAGCCCGACCGCCAGGTAGCCGACGATCGCGGGGAGGTGCAGGCGGCGCGCCAGCCAGCCGGCGGCGACCGCGGCCAGGAGGATGAGGCCGATCTCGAGGATGGGCGTCGTGTGGGCGTCCATCCGGGGATGGTAGCCGCTCAGGCGGGCGCGTCAGCCTCGCCGTCGACCCGCCGGGGATCGTCGCCTTCGAAGGTGCCCAGCCGCCAGGCGATGAACAGGGCGATCGCGACGACCGCCACGATGATCGTGGAGATCGCGTTGATCTGGGGCGTGACCCCGAACTTGATCGAGCTGTAGATGAAGATCGGCAGCGTCGTCGATCCGACGCCGGCATTGAACGAGGTGACGACCAGGTCGTCGAACGACAGCGCGAATGCGAGCATCGCCCCGGCGGCGACGGCCGGCGCGATGAGCGGGAGGGTGACGTGCCAGAACGCACCGAACGACGACGAGCCCAGGTCGCGGGCGGCCTCCTCGAGGTGCGGATCCATGCCCCGCGCCCGGGCCCGTACCACGACCGCCACGTACGAGATGCAGAAGGTGATGTGCGCGATCGTGATCTGGGCGAGCGACCCGTTCTGGCCGAACACCTGGCTGAACAGGATCAGCAGGCTGATGCCCATGATGATCTCGGGCGTGACCATCGGCAGCAGGACCAGCAGCTCGGAGCTGCTCCGGCCACGGAAGCGCATCCGGGCCAGGGCCAGGCCGAGCAGCGAGCCGATGACGGTCGACGCGATGACCGCGATGAACGCGACCTGGAGCGTGATCGACAGCGCGTCGAGGAGGTCGTCGTTGGCGAACAGCTTCGGGTACCAGTCCGTGGTGAAGCCGGCCCACACGAAGTTTCGACGCGACGTGTTGAAGCTGAAGATGATCAGCACGACGATCGGGGCGAACAGGAACGCGTACGTCGCGATCGCGAAGGCGGTCAGCCAGCGGTTCGTGCCGCGCCTCACCCGAACGTCTCCTGGCGAAGCGCCCGGATGGCCAGGAACGTGCCGGCCAGGGTGATGACCATGAGCATGAACCCCAACGCCGAGCCATACGGCCAGTCGCGGCCGCTGGTGAACAGGACCTGGACGACCTTGGCGATCGTGGATGTCTGGGCGCCGCCCAGGAGGTCCGGCGTCACGTAGTCGCCCATCGCCGGGATGAAGGTCAGGATGGCCGCGGCGATGATGCCGGGCATGGTCAACGGCAGCATGACGTGCAGGAATGCCCCCCTGCCGCTGGCGTACAGGTCACGGCCGGCCTGGACGAGGTTGTCGTCGAGCCGGTCGATGGACACATAGAGGGGCAGGATCGCGAACGGCAGGAAGCCGTAGGTCATGCCCAGGACGACGGAGAAGTCCGTGTTGAGGAACGGGATCGGTTCGCTCGTGAGGCCCAGGCCCATCAGGAGGGAGTTGGCCACCCCGTTGTCGCGCAGGATGATCATCCACGCGTAGGTCCGGATCAGGTAGCTGGTCCAGAACGGCAGCATGACGAGGATGAGCAGCAGGATCTTGTGGCGTCCGCCGAAGCGCGAGATCCAGAACGCGATCGGATAGCCGATGACCAACGAGAGGATCGTCGTCAGCAGCGAATAGCGGACGGAGTTGGCGAAGGCCGGCAGGAACTCGGGCTTGGTCGCCTCGATGTAGTTGCGCAGGCCGAGGTCGTTGAGCACGACATGGCCCGTGGCGTCCTTCGAGCCGAAGCTGACCACGAAGATGATCAACAGCGGCAGCAGGAAGAACGCCAGCAGCCAGCCGACGCCGGGTAAGACGAGCAGGCCGCCGGACAGGCGCGCCCGCATGGACGGGGAGGGCTCGGCGCCCTCCGCCGCTAGCTGGTGAGTTCGAGCCACCGCTGGGTGTACTTGTCGAGATCCTCGCCTTCGAGGCTGATCAGCTCTGCCAGCGCGTCGTACACGCCCTTGTCCGGGTTCAGGTTCGGGTTGGCCAGGATGGCCGGGTCGATGAGCTGCTGGGCGGCCGCATTCGGGCCCATATACCCGATGTAGTTCGAGTTGGCGGCGCTGACCTCGGCATCGAGGTTGAAGTCGATCCAGAGGTGTGCGGCGATCGGGTGCTGCGCCCCGGACGTGACCACCATCACGTCCGAGCCGCGGATGGCGCCCTCGCTCGGGATGACGTACCGGGCGTCCTCCGTGGCCGGGTCGTAGGTCATCTGGACCCAGTCACCGGACCACGCCTGGGTCATCCACAGCTGACCGCCGATGAAGTCCCCGATGTCATCCTCGGTGTAGTCACGCAGCAGCGGCTTCTGGGTCTTGAGCAATGCCAGGATCGCGTCGAGCTGCGTGTCGTCCGTCGTGTTCGGTGGGATGCCCAGGCGGAACCCGCCGGCTGCGAAGACCTCCTGCTGGTCCGACAGCATGCCGAGCTTGCCCTTGTACTTCTCGTCCCAGAGGGCGGCCCAGCTGGTGATCTCCTCCTTGACCTTCTTGGGGTTCCAGGCGATGCCGGTCGTCCACCAATAGTTGGGCACCGAGAACTTGTTGCCCTTGTCGTAGTCCGGGTCCTGCCAGCTGGTGCCAAGGTTCTTCAGGTTCGGGATCAGCGAGTGGTCGAGCGCGGCGATGACCCCGTCCCGGGCCAGCGGTGCCACGTCCACGGAACCCGGGTAGGTCAGGTCGTAGCCGCCGCCCTTGCCGTCGCTCCGGATCTTGGTGATCTGGGTGGAGGCATCCGGAAACTTGTCGTACTTGACCTTGATCCCGTACTTGTCCTCGAACTGCTTCTGGGTGTTCTCGCCGATGTAGCCGTCCCAGTTGTAGATGAACAGCTCTTTCTCGGGAGTCGGGATCGGCGTCGGTTCCGGCGTCGCCGTGGCGACCGCCGCCGTCGATGCGCTGGGAGCGACGCTCGGTGGAGCGGTCGATGCCGTCGGGGACGGGGCTGCCGAGGCCGCGCTGCCGCCACAGGCCGCGATGATCGGGGCGAACGCGGCGAAGGCACCCACCTTGGCGACCTGCTCGAGAAGCATCCGCCGGGTGATCCGGTGCTCCGCCATGTACCGGGCGAGCTCCCGCTCGAGGTCCACGCCGCCGTCGGGTCGGTCGTTCATGCCTGCTCCTCCTCGGGCGCGCCGGGCCCCCGGCCGAGGACGAGCGCCTCGGACGGTGACCAGCTGACGGCCACATCACTGCCGACCGGGAGTCGAACCCCGGTCTTGGGGGTCATGACGGTCAGGTCGAGCCCGCCCGTCGTTCGAACGCGATACGAGATGGTCGAACCGAGATAGGCCGCCTGCTGGACGGTCGCGCCGATCGCCCCCTCGGCGGCGGCCGGGACGAGGCTGATCGCCTCCGGCCGGATGCTGATCTCGATCTCCGTCCCCGCGGCCAGCCCGTCGTGGGCGACCCGCGCGATATCCCCCGATGTCAGCCGGACCCGGCCGCCTCCTTCGACCTGGCCCCGCAGAAGGTTCGTCGAGCCGATGAAGTCGGCCACGAACCGCGTCGCCGGCTGCTCGTAGAGCTCTTCCGGCGTCCCCAGCTGCTCGACCTTGCCGGCGTGCATGACCGCGATCCGGTCGCTCATGGTCAGCGCCTCTTCCTGGTCGTGGGTCACGTACACGAACGTGATCCCGACCTCCGTCTGGATGCGCTTGAGCTCGACCTGGAGCTGGCGGCGCAGCTTGAGGTCGAGGGCGCCGAGCGGTTCGTCGAGCAGCAGCACGTTGGGCCGGTTCACCAGCGCGCGGGCGAGCGCCACCCGCTGCTGCTGGCCGCCGGACAGCTGGTTCGGCTTGCGCTTCGCGTAGCCGGTCAGGTGGACCAGCTCGAGCGCCTCGCCGACGCGACGGGTCGTCTCGTCCCTGGCGACCTTCCGGCGTTTGAGCCCGAACGCCACGTTGTCGCCCACGTCGAGATGCGGGAACAGCGCGTAGTTCTGGAAGACCATGTTGACCGGCCGCTTGTCGGGTGGCTCGTTGGTGACGTCGCGCCCGCGCAGGAGGATCGTGCCGGTCGTCGGCAGCTCGAAGCCGCCGATCATGCGCAGCGTCGTGGTCTTGCCGCAGCCCGACGGGCCCAGGAGCGAGAAGAACTCCCCCGTCCCGATCTCGAGCGAGACGCCGTCGACGGCGCGCACCTCCCGAAATCGCTTTTCGAGGTCGAGCAGCTGGATCTCCGGGGACGCCGTGGACGGCTGGGACGTCATCGCGTTGCGGAGGCTATCCGAGGTGGCCGTTTCCTGCTGCGAAGCGTCCCGGGCGACGCAACGTCGGCTTGACCGATGGCGAGTGGCGCGTCCGCGCACCACTCGTGCGTGGAGCGGTCACCAAAGTACCGGCGCGAGCCGACATCTCTCCCACGGACCATGTGCCGCCTGTGGTGCCATCGTCGGGGCATCCATAGGGGTTCCTTTCATCTTGTCATCGTTCTTGTCACTCACACCACGATCCAGGACCCGCGCGAGCTTCCTCGGCGCCATGGCGCTGGCGATCTCGTTGGCGATGTCCCTCGGCGCCTTCGTGGCGCCCGTCCTGGCGGTCACCTGTCCGGACAACGGCAACCTCACGGCAGGCTCGGTCTCGCCCGCGTCGGGCACCTCCGCGACGAACTTCACGTTCTCCGTCACCTACCAGGACACCGCCGGTGAGGCGCCGGACTCGATCCGCGTCTACCTCAGCGACGGCACGAGCCGCCGGCTGAACCTCACCTCCGGCACCCTCGCGGGCGGCGCGGTCTACACCCGGGTCCTGTCCGGCTTCACCAACGGGACTCGCAGCGTGATCTTCCGCGTCACGCCCGGCACCCAGACCGCGACCCCGCCGGCGACATGCGAGGTGTCCGGCGGGTCGTTCACGGTCGGCCCGGCCGCGACGCCGACACCGACGCCCAAGCCGACCCCGGTTCCGACGCCGAAGCCGACCCCGAAGCCGACCCCCAAGCCCACGCCGAAGCCGACCCCCCCGCGACCGACCCCGCGGGCGACCCCGAGGCCGACCCCCAAGCCGACCGCGAAGACCGTGGCCAAGCCGACGCCGCGTCCGACGGCCCGGCCGACGGCCAAGCCGACCAGGAAGCCGGTCAAGCCGACGGCCGCTCCGATCGTCGCGAAGACGCCGCGACCGGTCGCGCCGTCCGCCTCGCCGGTCAGGCCCGAGGGCTCGCAGGCCATCGTCGATGCGAGCTCGTCGCCGGTCCCCGTCGTGGTCGGCGCCATCGATGACCGGACCCCGCCCGGCGGGGACGGCGGCTCGTCCGGACCCCTCGCCGAGCTCGGCGGTCCCGCTCGGAGCCTGACCAGCCCGCTCGCCTGGCTGATCGGCGGCATCGGTGGCGGCCTGTTGCTGCTGCTCCTGTTCCGTCGCTCGCGTCGTGACGAGGGCGGGCCCAACGGCCTCGTCCTGGCCGGCATCGGCCCGACCGGCTCGTCCGGTGGCGGCGGCGGCGCCCGTCCACCCGCGCCACCGGCCCCGGCCATGGCCGCAGCAGCCGTCGCGACGTCGGTCCCGCCGGTCGCCGCCCGACGCCGGGGCCGGGTCGCCGCCGTGCCACCGCCCGTGCCGGTCGTCGAACCCGCGGAAGCCGTCGCGCCGCTCGATCCGACGCTCGATGAGGACGGCCCCGTCGATGAGGACCGACCCGCTGGCCCACGTCCGGAAGAACACGCCAAAGGGGCCCGTCGCCACGCCGGTCGATGTGCCGGTGCCACCGCCGACGCCGGTCGCGGACGAGGCCGGGATCGGGGCCTTTGCCGCCGCGGTCGCCGCCAAGCAGGCCCGGACGAAGAAGACCAAGGCCGCGCCCGGTGACACGACGCCCGAAGCAGGCGTGGCCCCCGCGGCCGTCGTGGTCCCCGTGACACCCGCAGCGCTCCCCGCGGCCCCCGCTCCCCGGACGTTCGCCAAGAAGCCCGCCAAGGGCGTCGAGCGCGCCAAGATCACCTACCGCCAGGTGCGGATCAGCTCCGAGCCGGACGTCGTGCAATCGGTCGAGCTCGGCCGGCTGGACCGGGGCGACGAGGTGGAGATCCTCGAGTCGTTCCAGGGCTACCTGCGCGTGCGGACCCCGGACGACATCACCGGCTGGATCGTCAGGCACACCATCGCCTGAGCCGCTCGGTCAGCGGCGCGGCTTCGTCCGGGCGCTGATCCGGGCGAGGGCACCCTCCCAGTCGGGATCGATCGGCCGGCCGGGCTCGTCCAGGTCGACCAGCAACGGTGCGTGATCGGACGGGACGGGCGGGCCCTTGCGGGCGGCGCGGTCGATCTCGGCGTCCACGATCCGCTCGGCCACCTCGTGCGAGACGAGCAGGTGGTCGATCCGCATCCCGTAGTTCTTGTGGAAGTTCCCGGCGCGGTAGTCCCACCACGAGAACCGTCCGTGCTCCTGGTGACGTGCCCGGTACGCATCCGTCAGCCCCAGGTCGACGAGCGCCCGGAACGCGGCCCGCTCCGGCTCGGAGACGTGCGTGCCGCCGTGGACGGCCGCGGCATCCCAGACGTCGACGTCGGTCGGGGCCACGTTGAGGTCGCCACCGAGCACGAGCCCACCGGCGGGCGGCGGCGTCTCGCGCACCCAGCGCGCCAGGCGCTCGAACCAGGTCAGCTTGCCGGTGTAGAACGGCGATCCGACGATCCGGCCGTTGGGCGCGTACAGGCTGACGACGCGCAGCCCGTCCACCGTGGCGGAGATCATCCGGGCCTCGTCGGACGGGTCGAAGTCGTCCTCGCCGGCCACCTCCGCGCCGGCCCCACCCGGACCGGAATCGCGCACCGGCCCGTCGCCGAAGTTGGTCACGACATCCGAGATCGCAAGCCCCTGCCGGGCCGCGATGGCCACGCCGTTCCAGCGTCCCTCGCCGTGGTGGACCAGCTGGTAGCCGGCCATCCCGAAGGCCATCACCGGTGCGTCCGCGTCGGTCAGCTTGGTCTCCTGCATGAGGAGGATGTCCGGCGCCGCCCGCTCCAGCCAGTTCTCGACGGCCTCCTGGCGGGCCTTGAGCGAGTTGACGTTCCAGGTCGCGATGCGCACGGAGCCGGCCTAGTAGCGCCGGCCGCGCTGGCGGTCGAGGTCGAAGGTGGCCGTATCCGCGACGGCCATCACGGCCATCGTGCCGGCCTGGACGGGGTCGGACACGACGAGGTCCACGTGGTCCGTGATGGACCCGACCATGTTGAGCGCGATGATCGGGATGCCGACCGCCCGCAGCTCCTCCGCCGCGACGCTGATGTCGCCGCCCATGATCGAGCCGGCCAGCACGAGCAGCCGGGCGCGGGGCAGGTCCGCGACGGCCCGGACCGCCGCGGCGATGTGCTCCTCGCCCACGAGCGGGATGGTGTCGACGCTGATCCGCTCCCCGCGGAGGTTGTGGCGATCCGCCTCGCTGACCGCGCCGAGCGCCACCTGCGCGACCTGGGCGCCGCCGCCGACCACGATGACCCGCTTGCCGAAGACCCGGTCGAGGGCGCGGGTGAGGTGGACGGCCCGGATGTCGACCAGCGCCTCGAGCGCCGCGACGAGGGCCTCCTCGGTGACGCCCTCGACCTCGAGCTCGACCTCGGCCAGTGGGCGGGTCGCCGTCGATCCGGCGGACCGTGGCGAGAGCCCGGATCCGGCCGTCGATCGCGGCCACCGTTGCGGCGACGGCGGACATCGCCGCGGCCGAATCGACGATGTCGAGCCGGATCGCCGCGGTCTCCACCGCGCGGCGTCGGGGCATCAGCCCAGCGTGCCGCGGCCGGCGGCGCCGGGTCGGAGGTCGCTGACCGACATCTCGTCGGGCTCCACGCCGCCCGTCGGGTCGTGCTCTTCGAAGGCGAGCCCCAGACCGGCGAACGCCTCGCGCGTGGCGACCGGATCGGAGGTGGTCAGCATCAGCGCGCCATCGGTGTCCTCGGCGACGCCGACGATCCCGGTGATGTTCACGCCGCGCTCACCCAGGGCGGTCGCGACGCGGGCGAGCGAGCCCGGCCGGTCGTCGAGCTTGACCGTGAACCAGACCGTCACATGGCACCTCCTGCGTTGGCCGCGATGGTACCCCGGGCACCGGACCCGCGGCCGGTCGCAGTACGCTGCCACCCATGCCCGCCCCGCTCCCGAAGACCCCGACGAAGAAGATGCCCGACATCCAGGTCTTCGGCCGCGACGACTCGGCCGCGACCCGGGCGTCCCTGCGGTTCTTCCGCGAGCGACGCGTGGCCGTCCACTACGTCGACCTCAGGAAGCGCGGCATCGCCCCGGGCGAGCTCCGGCGGTTCACGCAGGGGCTCGGCGCCGCGGCTCTGCTGGACCCCGCGTCGCGTGCCTATCGCGACCTCGGCCTCGCCTACCTCAGCCTCGACGAGGCGGGCATCGTCAGCCGGCTGCTGGCGGACACGAGCCTGCTTCGGCTGCCCCTGGCCCGTCATGGTTCACACGTGACCGCGGGTCCGGCCGAGGCGACCTGGGCGGCGTGGCTCAGACCTGGGGGCGGGCCCTGACGGCCGTCCATCCGACGACCACGCCGGCGACGATCAGGACGGCCCCGATCACGGCCCAGATCCGGTTGTTGTCCATGAAGCCGGAGCCGTTGAAGAGCCCCATGCCCTGGCCGATCCAGACCGCCCCGACGACGACGAGGATCCCCGCGATGATCCAGCGGATGCGCATCGGCACCTCCTCGATGGCATCCTAGACCGATGGACGGATCGACGCCCGAACCGACACCCGGAGCCCGGCGGGCCGGCCGGCTGACCGTGACGCCCAAGGCCGCCCGGCTGCTCGAGGGCGACCCGGGGTCGACCGAGGACGAGAAGCTCCTCGAACGCGGGCCGAGCGTCTCCTTCACCGAGACCGACCCGTGGCGCGCGCTGCGCATCCTGTCCGAGTTCGTCGACGGGTTCGACGCGATGGCGCGGGTCGGCCCGGCCGTGACGGTCTTCGGCTCGGCCCGGACCAAGCCCGACGATCCGGTCTACGAGCTTGCTCGCTCGATCGGCGGCCGCCTGGCGGACGCCGGGTACGCGGTCATCACCGGCGGGGGACCCGGCACGATGGAAGCCGCCAACCGCGGCTGCCACGAGGCGGGCGGTCTCTCCGTCGGCTGCAACATCGAGCTGCCGCACGAGCAGGGCATGAACCCGTACGTCGACCTCGGCGTCGAGTTCCGCTACTTCTTCGCCCGCAAGGTGATGTTCGTGAAGTACGCGGATGGCTTCGTGATCCTGCCCGGCGGCTTCGGCACGCTGGATGAGCTGTTCGAGGCGCTCACCCTGATCCAGACCGGCAAGGTCCGGCACTTCCCTGTCGTCCTGGTCGGCCGGGCCTACTGGGCGGGGTTGCTCGACTGGATCCACGACACCCTGCTGGCCCATGGCACCGTCGCCGAGAGCGATCTCGCCCTCTTCCACGTCACGGACGACCCCGGCGAGGTCGTCGATCTCATCCGCGCCCATCGACCCGGCGGCAGCTCCGGCTGAGCCGGTCTCAGACCGGCGGGAGGGCGATCTCGATCCGGCCGTCCACGATCCGCAGCGGGTAGTAGCGCAGCCGCTGCACGCGGGTCAATCGGCGCGCCTCCGCCTTCTTGCCCGGTGGATCGACCTTCGCGTCGCGACCGGCCGGCGACCAGGTCGGGTGATAGGTGCCGTCGGGATCGAGGCCGCCGGTCGTCGGCATCTGGACCGGCTCGCCGGTGCACAGGTCGAAGCGGCCCTCGTGGAGCGGGCAGGCGACGACGCAGCCGTCGAGCTCACCGATCGACAGCGGCGCGCTCATGTGCGGGCAGCGGTCGTCCGTCGCGACGATCCCGGCCGGCGTATGGGCCAGCAGGACGTCGCGATCGCCGCGACTGATCCGCTTGAGGGTCCCGGGCGGCAGGTCGGCCAGGTCGGCGACGGCCTCGAACGACGCGTCGGCCGTGCCGGGCGTCTCGAGCTGACGTGGGTACGCTGGCGGGTCGGCTATCCATCGGATCGAATCCTACCTGTGGGGACGAACGACGACCCCGGTGGGGTCCACCGGGGTCGTCGAGTGCGAGGAGGAGCGACGGTCAGTCGCCGGCGACCGTGTTGGCCGAGACCGGCTCGGGCTTGGTCGCCTTGGCCGGGGCCTCCGCGGGAGCGGCGGCCGCGACCGGCATCTCGTTCGTGCTGCGAAGCGGGATCTCCTTGATCGCCAGGGCGGCGACCAGGGCCAGGACGGAGCCGACGACGCCCAGCCAGAACGCCTGGGCGGTACCGAGGCTGAAGGCCCCATGGACCCCCTCGACCATCGCACCGATGTACGGCTGGACGAGCGGCTGGAACTGCGCCGGGATGGCGGCCAGGATGGCCGCGCCGAGGTCACCGACCCCGGTCAGGGAGCTGAAGTCGAACGACCCCGAGCTGCTCGCCTGGGCGAACCCGTCGAGCACCTGCTGAGGCACGCCGGCCGCGCTCATCTGCGGGATGAGGTTGTCCTGGAAGGACGTTGCGAAGATCGTGCCCACGAAGGCGAGCGCGATCGTGCCGCCGATCTGACGGAAGAACGTCAGGTTCGACGTGGCCACGCCGAGCTCCTTGAACGGCACGGCATTCTGGATGACGATCGTCGGCACCGAGAACGTCGTCCCGACGCCCAGACCGGCGATGAACATCCACAGCCAGACGATAGGCACCGGCGTGTCCTTGGTGAGCTGGGTCATGAGCAGGACTCCGAAGCCCATCAGGGCGACCGAGCCGACGATCAGCCACTTGTAGCGACCGGTCCTCGACACGAGGAGGCCCGACACGACCGAGCTGCCGATGAGGCCGACCATCAGCGGGAGCAACGCGAGGCCGGAGTAGGTCGGCGAGAAGCCCTCGACCACCTGGAACCAGCGCGGCAGGAAGACGATCGCACCGAAGAACGCGAAGGCGGCGAAGAAGACCGAGACCATCGTCGCCGAGTACGTCCGGCTTCTCCACAGGTGGAGCGGGACGATCGGCTCCTTGGCGCGCGACTCGGCAACGATGAACAGCAGGGTCCCGATGATGCCGACGAGGATGAACCCGCCGACGGTCGGCTCGGCCCAATCGCCGAACTGCTTGTTGGTGAGGCCGACCAGGAGGAAGACCATCGAGACGGTGAAGATCGCACCTCCGATGAGGTCGAAGTTGCGCGATGCGGCAGCCGTCTTGACCGTCGGCAGCAGACGCTGGATGACGACCAGCGCGACGATCCCGATCGGGATGTTCACGTAGAAGATCCAGTGCCAGCTCAGGTTCTCGGTCAGCCAGCCGCCGATGAGCGGGCCGGCGACGAACGCGATGCCGAACACGGCCCCGAAGAGGCCCTGGTACTTACCCCGCTCCTGCGGGCTGAACAGGTCGCCGATGATCGCGAGCGCCACCGGGAACAGCGCACCGGCGCCGATGCCCTGGAGGCCGCGGAACAGGATCAGCATGCCCATGTTCTGACTGAGGCCGGACAGCGCCGATCCGACCAGGAAGATGACGATGCCGAGCATGTAGATCGGCTTGCGGCCATAGAGGTCGGACAGCTTGCCCCAGAACGGGACGCTGATCGTGCTGGTGAGCAGGTAGATGGTGATGGCCCAGACGTAGTAGTCATTGCCACTCAGCTGGGTCACGATGGTCGGCAGGGCCGGACCGACGATGGTCTGGTCGAGCGCGCCCAGGAACAGCCCGAGCATGACCGCGAAGAGGATCTCCAGCTTCTCGCGGTGCGTCAGGCCGAGGGCGGGGTCGTCCTCCAGCGTCGGTGCGAACCCACCGTCACCGGTGGGGAATGCTTCCATGAGTCGTTCAATCCCTCCCTTGGGGTTGGTGGCTGTGGTGGGCGCCGGAGCCGGGATCCACGATCGTCTCCGTGACGGCCATCCGAAGGTCGGCCATGGCCGACGCGACGCCGATGAGCTGCGTCTCGTCGAGACGATCGAGCACCCGCTCGAGCAGGGCGGTCCGCGCCAGCTCGACATCGTCGAGCATCTGGCGACCGGCCGCGGTGATGCGCACGAGCACGATCCGGCGATCCTCCGGGACGCGGATCCGTTCGACGAACCCCCGTTCCTCGACGCGATCCACGAGACCCGTGGCGGCCGAGAATGAGACATCCAGCATGTCCGCGAGCCGGCTCATCGCGAGCTCGCCATGGCCGTCGAGCAGGTGCATGACGTGCAGTTGCGCCATGCTGATGCCGAGCCGGACGAGGCGTTCGCTGCCGACGCACTTGAGTTCGCCCATCGACGCCCGAAAGTCGTCGATGATCGCGGCCTTCGTCATCTCCGGGGTCATGCTTCGTATCATCCGAACTATCGTACTCGTGTTAACGATCTCGGTCAAGACGATAATCAACGGAGGCACCGATGCGCTTCGCCCTCATGCTCGAATCACAGCAGGGACTGAGCTACGGCGACCACGTTGCGATCGCCAAGCGCGCCGAGGCGAACGGCCTCGAGACGCTGTTCCGGTCCGACCACTACACGAGCTTCCCCGGACCGACCGGCCAGCCCACGACCGACGCCTGGACCGTCATGGCCGGTCTCGCCCGCGACACGGACCGGATCGGGCTCGGCGTGCTCGTCTCGCCGGTCACGTTCCGCCATCCGGGCAGCTTCGCCAAGGTCGTGACCACGGTCGACGAGATGAGCGGTGGCCGGATCGAGGTCGGGGTGGGGGCGGGCTGGAACGAGCTGGAGCATCGACAGCTCGGCCTGGGCTTCCCGCCGATCACGGATCGGGCCGACCTGATGGAGGACCAGCTCGCGATCCTGCACGGGCTGTGGGGCGAGCCGGACGGCTGGTCCTACGACGGCCACCAGGTCTCGATCCGCGACGCGGACTTCCATCCCAAGCCGATCGACGTCCCGGGGCGGCCGCGGACGCCCATCGGTGGCGCCCGGCCGAGACTGCTCGTGGGTGGGCAGGGGTCGCCGCGCTCGTACCGGCTCGCCGCGCGCTACGCCGACGAGTTCAACCTCAGCTCATCTGGTCCGGCCAAGGCACGGGAGGCCTTCGCGGCGGTGGACGCCGCCTGCGTCGCGATCGATCGTGATCCGGCGACGCTGACGCACTCGACGATGGCCGGCGTCCTCATCGGGCGGGACGAGGCGGAGCTGGCCGCCCGGCTGACGGCCGTGACCGACGCGGTCGCCGCGGGCGAGGACGAGGCGGCCTGGATCGAGGAGCGTCTCGAACGGTGGGTCGCCGGCACGCCCGACCAGGCCCGCGAGACCGTCCGGCGGTTCGCCGCGGCCGGCGTCGAGCGGATCATGCTCCAGGACTTCCTGCCCTGGGACCTCGACATGATCGACGTCATCGGCGAGGTCCTCGTCGGCCAGGTCTAGGTCCCGCGCAGGGCGGGATCCGTCTCCTCGCCCATGGCGGCCGCCACCCGGCGCGCCGCGGAAGCCAGCTCCTCGTCCGGCACGTTGGGCAGGACCTCTTCCCAGAGCGGCAGCATGGCGCCCCGTGCCTCGACCATGCCGAGGGGTCGCGGCACGAACCACACGTGGAAATGCGCCCCGCCGTCGCCCCACCGATAGAGGTGGACGCGGCCGACATCGCCGAGGCTCAGGATGGCGCGTTCGATCCGGGCGGCCACCACGCCGAAGTCCGCCGCGGCAGCGGACGGCAGATCCGTGAACGAGTCGACGTGCGCTCGACTGGCCAGCCAGACCGTTCCGGGCAGGCTGCCGCCCACCGGCGGGTGGAGCGTCCACAGGTCGTCGGACCAGACCGGCGGCGTCGACTCGCCGGCGCAGATCCCGCACGGCTCGCCGCCCGGCTCGCCGCGCCGGGGCGGCTCGGGGATCACGCGGTCGCCCGGCGTCCGGGGCGTCAGGGGTTCCTCGTAGGGCAGCACCATGTCAGGCTCCTTCCTCGAAGGCTGGGTCGGCCGTCGGGACACGGCCGGCGAACCGGATCCGACGCGGCCTGTCCGGCGGCGCGCGGCGGATGTGCAGTGAAACACATGTGTTGCATCATTGCAACTGCTATGATCCACCGATGGACGTGGTTCGGGTCGACGACACGGTGCTGGATGCCGCCCGGGCCGTGCTGGTCGAGCGCGGGTTCGAGGGCATCTCCCTCGAGCGCGTCGCCGATCGGGCCGGCATGTCACGCGTGACCCTGTGGAGGCAGGGGATCACCAAGGATGTCCTCGTCACGGGCCTTCTCCAGCGCCTCTCCGACGACTTCCAGCGCGAGTTCTGGCCGGTGCTCAACGGCTCGGGCACGGGTCGCGACCGCCTCGCAGCGTGCCTGACCGCGCTGTTCGAGGTCGCGGACCGTCACCTCGACCTGCTGGCCGTCTCCGACGAGGTCTTCCACTGGGCGACGGAGCGATGCGACTTTCCCGCTGGCTCGCACGGCTTCCTGTGGCCGTTCATCGGCGCACTTCGGGACGGACAGGCGGACGGCTCGCTCGCGGCGGGGGGCCGGCTGGAGGACGTGGCCGACGTCTCGTTCAACACCGCCTGCTGGGGCTACGTCCACCTTCGCCATCGCCACCGATGGGCGCGCAAGCGGGCACGCGGTCAGATCTCGGCCGTCCTCCTCGCCGGGTTGGCAGCCCGGGCCGGATAGGCGGACCTCAGCCGTCGGCGGCCTCCGAGGCGGCCAGGTAGACGGGATCGTCACGCCGGATGAGGTCGGGGTTCGTGCCGCGTGCGCGAGCCAGTCGCTCGGTCAGGAGCTGGAGCGGCGTGGCGGTGCCGATGAGTGCGGCCACCGGAGCCGGCAGGGTCGGGCCCTCCGACACCAGCAGACGGCCGGCCGGCGTCAGCTCGGGATCGAGCGCACCGTCGAGGTCGGCGGCGACGATGGCGGCAGCGCGAAGGCCGATCACCCGTGCCGCGGCGAGGGCCTGCCGAGCGCGCGCCACCCGCTCGTCACGGTGGTCGCGATCCGTGAGGACCAGGACGAGCCCCGTCGTCGGTCCGGTCGCGGGCAGGTGGCCATGGAGGTACGTCTCGAGGTCGCGGTAGGCCGACGGCAGCCACGACGCCTCCTCGACCTTGAGCACGAGCTCGCGGCCGGCGGGGCGGTCCGATCCGGACGCGACGACCAGAAGCTGCGCCGCATCGGCGAGGGCCGCCGCGATCGCCGTCGCGCGGGTCTCGTCGCGGGTGCCATCGGCCAGCAGCCGCGTGACGGTCGCCCCGTCGAGAGGGCGATCGGACAGATGTGCGCCGACCGCGGCGCCGGCCAGGATCGGGCTGAGGTAGCCGACCGTGTGACACCAGCCGTGGTCGAGCTCGTCGGTCTCGACCACGATCGTGGCCAGCGCGCCCGCCGGTGAGCGGCGGCTGACGGTGATGACGGCGGTGTTCGCGCCGGCCGATCGGGCCGCCGCGAGGGCCGCGTTGGTGGCGGCCGTTCCGCCCTCGTGGGTGATGCCGATGACCAGACCATGGGCCGGCGGCGTCAGCGAGAGCTCGAAGGCCTGCTCCGCCCGGATCGAGGGGTTCGCCAGGCCTCCGGCGCGCGCCGCCTCGCGCAGGATCGCCGCGACCGCGAGTGCCCCATGCTCGGACGTCCCGCAGCCGGTCACGATGACCGGGTCGCCCGCCGCGACCGTTGCCCGGACTACCGCGGCGAGCGTCGCGGCACTGCTGCCGGGACCCGCAAGGCGATCGAGGATCCTGCCGGCCAGCGCCGGCTCGGCCGCGATCATGTCGGTCATGTGATAGGGCGGGCCGGACCGAGCGCTCGGGGTGGGCGCTGATTCCCAGGGCTCGGGCGGACCGGCCAGAGGAGCGGTCGGGTCGAAGGGCGCATCGGTCGTCATCGTCGGCTCCTGTCTCGGAGCCCGAGGATAGGCGGCGCCGCGCGGTCTCGGACCGGCGGCCCGCGCGGCGCGACATCGTCGTCGGCGGGCTCGTCCACGATGGTCCACCATGCCCGAACGGGGACGATGCCGGGCGAGCACCGGCGATCACGGGAGGTCGGGATGCGGGTCGGGTTGCTGGCGCCCCAGGGCTGGAAGGGCGAGTACGACGGCTGGAGCCCGGCGGACGCCTGGGCGCGCACAATCGAGCTGGCGAGGCAGGCCGAGGAGCTCGGGTTCGAGGCGCTGTGGGTCTTCGATCACTTCCACACCGTGCCGCGACCGACCGAGGAGATCACGTTCGAGTCGTTCACGGTCCTGTCCGCGCTCGCGATGGCGACCGAGCGCGTCCGGCTCGGCCACATGGTCATCTGCGCCGGGTTCCGGAACCCCGCCCTCACGGCCAAGATGGCATCGACGATCGACGTCATCAGCGGCGGCCGGTTCGAGCTCGGCATCGGCGCCGGCTGGAAGGAAGAGGAGTGGCGGGCATACGGCTACGGCTTCCCGACGATCGCCGAACGGATGCACGCCCTGGGCGACAATCTCGAGGTCATCCGGGCCATGCTCGAGCCCGGTCTCGCGACATACGACGGCGAGTACGCCAGCGTCCGCGGCGCGATCAACGTCCCGAAGGGTGTCCAGGAGCCGCGCATCCCGATCATCGTCGGCGGCAACGGGGCGCGGGTGACCGCCGGCTACGCGATCCGCTACGCCGACGAGCTGAACTACGTGTTCCTGCGCGCCGACGAGATCGAGCCGCGCATAGCGGATGTCCGCGCTCGCTGCGAGACGGAAGGTCGCGATCCGGCCACCCTGCGCTTCTCGCTGTACGCCCGCGACGAGGAGCTCCGCGAGGCCGGCTCGGCCCGGGTGGACGTCCTCACGGGGCTCGCCGCGACGGGGCTCGATCGCCTGGTGTGCTTCCCGACCCGCTGGTCACCGACGCTCGAGACCCAAGCGGCCTTCGCCGAGGATTGCCGAGCGGCCGGACTGACGTTGGCGGGCTGAATCGCGCGCCGGTGTGGCGAGCCCTCAGCCGGCGCGCGGGATCCGGCCGAGGCGTCGGAGCGGCGCGTACCGGAACCAGGCTCGTCCGACGAGCAGCTCGAGCGGGACCGGGCCGTACTGGCGCGAGTCGATCGGATCCCCGAAGCCGGCCGCGGCGGTCACGTCGGGCGTGGCATCGCTCACCAGCCAGGCTTCGTCGTCGGCGAGCTCGAGGTACCCCTCGGCGAACGGGACCCTGTCGCCGGGACCGGCCGCGACGCGCTTGACCGCGAGCGTGTCGTCGTCCGGCTCGCGGAAGACCACGACCGTGCCGCGGCGGGGCCAGTGGTCGATCGTCGGGTCGACCAGCAGCCAGTCACCGTCGGCGATGGCCGGCGACATGCTGGCTTCGGCCACCGCGATCCGCCACGGGCCGCGGACGCGCTCGGGCAGTGACGTCGTCCGACGCGGGCGTCTTCCGATGAGCTTCCGCGTCGGACGGTCCGCGCCGGGCGCTACTTCTTGGTCGCCCAGAAGATCTCGCCGAATTCCTTGACCGCGGCCTCGAGCTGCGCGGCCGCATCGGCATCGACGCTCTGCTTGTTCTTGCTCGCCAGCTTGAGGATCTTCCAGACCTTGTCGTGGAGGTCGGGATAGGCGGTCAGGTGCTCGGGCTTGAAGTAGTCCGACCAGATGACCTGGACCTCGTGCTTGACCTTCTCGGCGTGGTCTTCCTTGACCCGGACGCACCGGCTGAACTTGTTGCGCGTCTCGGTGTCGTCGCCCTCGAGGCCGTTGATGAGCTCGACCATCCGGGCGACGGTGCGGGCGGCGATCTCGGCCTCGTGTGGGTCGTAGATGCCGCACGGGATGTCGCAGTGGGCGTGGGCCGTGGCCGTCGGGGCGAGCCACTCGGTGATGCGAGACATGGGACTCCTTCTGGGCATGGAGGCGGGCGTTCGGCCCTCGTCTCTGTGGGTGCCTCGAAGTGTCCGAGCCGCGACCGGGGCTGTCAAACGGGCCACGGGATCCAGACGATCAGCACGCCGTCGACGACGGTTCCGTCGACGCTTCATGGTCGCAGGGACCTCTCACATGGCTTGACGCCGGCCTGTACCGTGGGCGCCGTCGGCGCCTTGCCGTCGAGCCCATCGACCGAGGCTGCCGCAAGGAGGTGCGTCTGATGATGGCGATCTTCGGGGCAATCCTGCCCCGCTTCGCGATCCTCGCGGGATGGATCAATGATCAGGCGGGCTGGAAGGCCATCTTCGGTTCGGAAGTATGGCTTCTGGGAGGGTTCATCTTCCTCCCGTGGACGACGCTGATCTACGCGTTGGTTCAGCCGAACGGCTTGAGTCTCCTGAACTGGCTCTTCCTCTTGGGCGCCCTGTTGATCGACCTCGGGACCTGGGGAGTCGGCTTCTTCGCGAGCCGAAAGGAGTACTCGTCATATCGCGGAACGTAGCGACGTCACCAAGCTGACAACGTCTTCGGACGTCGGCCTCGAACGGACCGTCTGGGACCGCTCGAGGTCCGGGCGGGCCGACGGCACGGTGACATCGCACCGGTCGATAAGAACGGGAGTCGTTGCCTCTCCGCACCACCCCCCGACGGATGCTCTGTCGTTCGTACTGAAACCGGGCGGGTATCATCCGCGGGATGACTGAGCGAGCGCTGCCCGGTATGGACGGTGCCCCGGCCTGTCCGTTCGTCGCATTCGGCGACGATCGCGAGGGCCGATCGACGAGCCCCGACCACCGCCACCGCTGCTTCGCGGAGTCGCCGCCTGCGCCGCGAGCGGTCGCGCACCAGGAGGCGTACTGCCTGTCGAGCGCGTTCCCCGTCTGCCCGACCTTCCAGGACTGGGCACGACGCGAGGCCGCGCACGCCCGGGGTGCCGGTGAGCGCGCGGAGACGGCCCCGACGGCCGTCGCGGCCGCGCCGTTGGACCGTCACGCCGTCGACGACGAGCGCGACATCGAGCCGACCGGGGACGCCGATCACGACGGCCCGGCGTCCACCGAGCCGCCCGTCGTCCGCAACCCACCGCGCGACTGGGCGGCGCCGCCGCCGTGGGCCACGAAGCCCGGGTCGCCGAGCGGCCCGGCACCCGACCCGGGCGCGGACCTGCTCGCGGGCCGCACCGTCGAAGGCCAGGGTCTGGCCGGGAGCGCTGCGGATCGGCTGGCGGGGGGCGAGGTCCCCGCCGCGGCCGCCTGGTCCGCCGCGGCCGCCTGGTCCGCATCGGCGGCCGGGGCGCCGTCGACCGCTGCGGACGACGAGCTGGCCGGGCTGGTCCGAGCCAAGCCCGGAGCCGGTGCCACCGACCCAGCCACCGAGCGAACCCCGTCCGCCGTCGACCGGCACGGGACGCCGGCCGGCGGTCAGCTCCACGCGCCCGACCGGTGACCCGATCCCCGGCCCGCCCTGGGAACGGATGCGCCGCGAGGAGGCCTACCCGCAGATCAAGACGCGCGCCGGGCTGCCGAGCATGCCGGGCCTGTCGCGGGTGGCGCTGGTCGCGGCGGCGGTCGGGATCGCCGCTCTGGCCCTGTTCATGCTGCCGGCCCTGCTGGGGATCGGGGGCGGTGGCGGATCGGGCAGTCCGGACCCCAGTGCCAGCAGGTCCGTCGCAACGGCCAAGCCCTCGCCGACCGTCCCGCCCGCGCCGACGCCGCAGGTCTATGTCGTCAAGGCCGGCGACAACCTGGGCAAGATCGCCAAGAAGTTCGGGCTCACCCTCGACGAGATCCTGGCCGCCAACCCGACCATCAAGAACCCGAACAAGATCTCACTCGGCCAGGAGATCGTGATCCCGCTTCCGCCCGCCGCAGAGACGGCGGCGCCGTCGGGGTCTGCCGTGCCCTCTGCCGCGCCCTAGGGTCGGGCTCGTGGGCGGTCGTGGCCGCGCCGGGACCTTTGCGTCGCGCCGGCCCGCGCCGCACGCACGGCGGTGTGCGCCGCGCTAGCGAGGCGCGATGTTGATCGCGGTGATCTTGCCGGCCTCGACCCGGAATGTCGCGTCGATGTGCTGGCTCTGCGCCCCGGGCCGCACCACGAGGAGGTCCGCCTCCCAGGTGTTGCCGGTGTCGCGGATCTCGCCCGGGATCATGCGCAGGCCCTTCTCGCCGCGGAGGAACCAGCCCCCGACGCGCTCGACCCCGCGGAGCGTCTGGACGCTGTCGCCGACGTGGACCCGCATCTCGGTCTTCTCGTCCATCAGGGCGACCGCCGCCTCGCGTTCGCCCGCGTTGAGCTTCTCGAAGAAGTCTTCCATCGTCTCGACAGCACCCATGGGCGGAGTGTACCGTCGGCCGCCCATGGATGCCGGGATCGCCCTGACCGACGCCTGGCCCCTCTTCGGGCTCCGGCTGCGCACGGCGAACCTCGTCCTGCGGATGCCGACCGATGACGACCTGCCGGCTCTCCTCGCGGTCGCAAAGGCCGGGATCCATCCGCCCGACGAGATGCCGTTCGGGGTGGCGTGGACGTCGCTCCAGGGTGCCGCGTTCGACCGCGGGTTCATGCAGCACTACTGGGGCACGCGGGCGACGTTCTCGCCCGACGATTGGACGCTGAACCTGATGGTCGAGTCGGCGGACGGGCCGATCGGTGCCCAGTCCGTCCGGGCCGGCCGGTTCGCCGTCTACCGGACGGTGGACACGGGCTCGTGGCTGGGTCGCCGGTTCCAGGGCCGCGGTCTCGGCAAGGAGATGCGCGCGGCCGTCCTCGGGTTCGCGTTCGACGGCCTGGGCGCCGAGGTGGCGGAGACGTCCGCGTTCCTGGACAACCTGCCGTCCAACGGGGTCTCGCGCGCCCTCGGCTACGAGGAGAACGGGTTTGGCAGCCTGGCACCGGAGGGCGTCGCCCGGGTCACCCAGAAGTTCCGGATGACCGCCGAGGGATGGCGATCGCGACCGCGGCCGCCGCTCGCGATCGAGGGCCTGGACGGGATCCGCGAGCTGTTCGGGGCCTAGCGCCCACGGCTCCCCGGCCTGTCGGCCTCCGCCTAGAAGCCGCCGCCGGCGCCTCCGCCGCCACCGCCCGACGAGCCGCCACCGAACCCGCCGCCACCGCTGCCGCCGGACGACGACGGTGAGTTGCCGATCGTCCCGAGCGCGGACATCATCCCGCCGACGTCCGGGATGCCCGAGTCCGAGAACAGGCCGCCGCCACTGCCACCGGCGTCCGAGCTCATGAACGGCGTGCCGCTCGAGGTCTGGTACCAGACCGGGAAGTAGGGGACCGCGCCGCTGCTCGCCGTCCCGGCCTTGACGTCCGCGAGACTGCGGGAGAGCACGCCCTCGATGTCGCCCTGCAGCCCGAGGGCGGTGCCCCACACGACGGCCTGGTCGGGCGTGTCCAGCCAGGGCAGGCCCGCCTCCTCGACCACCTGCTGCATCGAACGTGCCTGGGCCATCGTCGCCTGCAACGTGCGCCGGTAGGCGGCCAGCATCGCCCGGATGATCGCTCCGGGCATCGTGACCGCCGGCATCGCCCGCGCGGTGATCAGGACCACGACGCCGCCGGCGATCGCGCCGACGCCGATCAAGGTCAGCCCCGAGATCGGGATGTTGAGCCCGGCGATGAGCGCGATCACGCCGCCGACGATGGCGAGAGTCCCGCGACCCGCCCAGCGAGCGACCACCTTGCTCGGCTTCTCGCCGAACCAGCCGCGGCTGACGACGTGATCCTCGAGCGCGCGATCGAAGGCGCTGACATCCGACCCGAACTTGGGCAGGTCCTCCGAGGTGATGAACCCACCGTCCTCGCCCGCGCCGAGGGTCTGGAGCTTGCGCAGGGCCAGCTCCTCGGCCGGACCCGTGGGCCGCCGCTTGTTGCGCGTCCGCTGGGCCTCGACCTCCGCGTCACCGGTCGCGGGCGCCACGTCGATGCCGACCTTCTTGCCACCCAGACCGAGGAGCCCGCCGTCGTCCTGCCGGAACGCGATCAGGCCCCGCGAGGCGAGGTCCAGCATCGCCGTGGTCAGGGCCCGTCGGGACGTGGCCCCGTCCATGATCAGCGCGCCCGATGCCGCCGTCAGGTCCGGCGGCGGCGCCGGCATCAGCACGGACGGGTCGTCGAGGTAGACGGGGTCCTTGCCGAACCGCCGCCAGTTCCAGAACGCCCAGCCGGACAGGCCCAGGAAGACGACCGGTGCACCGACCAGGCCGAGGACCGCGTTGACCTGGCGGGAGCGCTCGAGCTCGGCCGCGTGTGCGGGCGTCGCGGCGGCGTCGATCTTCTGGAGGGCGACGCCGAGCGCGCCGTCGAAGTCGGCCGACTGGAGGTAGGGGAGCATGTCGTTGTCGAAGATCGACTGGCGCTCCTGGTTCGAGAGGAACGCCGCCTCGAAGCCGGGCGCGGCGTACAGCTGGACCTGGCCGTGCTCGAGGTTCGGCTGCATGTCGAAGAAGATGACCATCCCGTCGTTGAACCCGGCGCGACCCACGCCCCACTGGTCGATCAGGGCCCGCGCCTTCGCCTCGGTCTCCTCCGTCGTGGGATAGGTGCCGCTGTCCTGGGTGTACACGACGACCTCGGCCGCGGTCCGGGCCTCGATCGCATCGATCGTGGCCTCGGCCTTGGCGATCGCGTCCGGGCGACAGGATGCCGGCGTAGTCGTAGACGGCCCGGTCGGTCTCCGGCGGCGGGAACGGCGGGCCGGGCGGCGGGGCGTTGACCGCCGGCTGGCCGCCGACCGGGTCCGTGCCGGGCGAGGGCGACGCGTCGAACACGCCGGTCACGACCTTCGCGAGCCCGACCAGCAGCGCCGAGTCGAGGTCGCCGTCCTGGAGCAGGGGTGCCATGTCCTCGTCGAAGATCGCCTGGAGCGCGTCGGTGGTGAGGTACCGGTCGGCGAAGCCGGAGCCGGCGTACAGCTGGACCTGGCCGTGCTTGAGGCTGGTATCGAGATCGAACAGGATCACCAGGCCGTCGTTGATGCCGGCACGCCCGACGCCCCACTGGTTCATCAGCGCGTCAGCGTCGGCCTCGGCCTCCGACGCCGTGATGTCATCGCGCCCGGTGGCCTGCGTGTAGACCGCGACCTCGGCCTTCGTCTGCGCCTCGATGGCGTCGACGATCCCCTCGGCCTGGGCGACCGTCGACTGCCGGAAGACGCCGGCGTAGTCGTAGACGGCCTGGCCGTCGACCGGATCCGGGTACGGCGGCCCGACCGGGGGCGGTGAGGGCGACGCCGCGTTGGCGACGCCGGCCAGCATGAGCCCGAGGATGAGGAGTGGCAGCAGGACGGCGAGGCGTCGCATCGCAGGCAGGATAGCGGTCACCGTCGGGCACCGGCGCGACGAGCGATCCGGATGGACCCGTCCGTGTCGAGGAAGACCTGGGCGGCCGCGGGCCGGCCGTTGTAGGTCGAGGCGAGCGAGGCGGCGTACGCGCCGGCGTCGCTGATGGCCACGAGGTCGCCGCGACGGAGCGGCGGCAGGTCGTGCGTGCCCAGGGCGTCGGTCGACTCGCAGATGGGACCCTCGACGCGTGTCGGCTCGCGTCGTGGTCGACGCGCCGGCGGTGTCCGGATCGAGCGGCCGGCCGAGCGAGGTGAGCGCGACGATCGGGTGGCGGGCGCCGTAGAGCGCCGGGCGGATGAGCTCGGTCATGCCGGCATCGATGACGACCTGGCGTCCGCCGCGGTCGCGCACGTGCAGGACGCGGGCCACGAGCCAGCCGGACCGCGCCACGAGCGCCCGGCCGGGCTCGATGGCGAGGCGCGCCGGACGGCGTCCCTCGGGCACGCTCGCCAGGAGGTCCGGCAGCTCGCGGGCGAACCGCTCCGGAGCGGGCACCGGCTCGTCCTCCGGCAGGACCGGGAAGCCGCCGCCCACGTCGAGCGTGTCGAACGTGTCGAGGTTGCCGCGCAGGAGGCCGACCACGGCGAGTCCGCGCCGCACCGCGTCGCGCCAGGCGTCGACCGCGCGCAGCTGCGAGCCGACGTGGAGGTGGACCCCGCGCGGCCGGATCGCGCCGTCCGCGTGCGTCGCGAGCCACTCGACCAGGCCGGTCGCCTCCGTCTCGGTCATGCCGAACTTGGACGCCCCATCGCCGACGGCCAGCCCGGCGATCGTCTCCGGCGTGACCTCGGGGTTGAGCCGGACCAGCACATCGAGCGGCGGCCGCCCACGCCGCCCCAGACCGGCGCGGCGGGCCATCGCGGTCAGCACCTCGCCCTCGTCGGCGGACTCCAGGGCGACCCACAGCAGCGGCTTCGCACCGGCTCGCGGTCGAGCGGATCGCGGCGCGGAGGTCGGCATCGGTCTTGCCCACGCCCTCCAGGGAGATCCGGTCGTCGGGGACGCCCGCCCGGCGGGCGACGGCCCACTCGCCGCGCGACACGACGTTGGCGCCGAACCCGCGCGAGGTCACCTCGGCCACGATCGCGGGGACGTCGTTGGCCTTGACCGAGTACTGCCGGATCCACGGGTCGGGGAACGCCGACCGCACGGCCGATGCCGCCCGGTCCAGCTCCGCGAGGTCGGTCACATAGGCCGGCGTGCCGTTCCGGTCGGCGACGTCGCGGAGAGCGGTCGCGATCGCGTCCGGAACGGTCGGGGAGACGGCGTCCTCAGTCGCGGACGACAAGCCGGACTGCCGTGCTGACCAGGCTCAGGACGAGCGCCCCGACGATCGCAGCGACGATCGTGTCGGCCGTCAGGAGCGTCGGCGGGAAGTCACCGACGGTCAGGTCGAAGCCGGTGGAGTTGGCGATGAGCGCCGTCAGCAGCAACAGGCCGGCGTTGATCGCGAACCCGATCAGGCCCATCGTCATGAACGTGAGGGGGAACGCGAGGGTCCGGACGATCGGCCCGATGAGGCCGTTGACCACGCCGAAGATCAGCGACAGGACGAGGATGCCGACGAGATCGCCCTCGTAGGTGACCATGTCGAAGCCCGTGTACTGCGGCAGGACCTTGGTCAGGACGTAGAACGCGATGGCCGTGACGATCGTGCCGACGATGAAGCCTCTCAAGGCGATGCCTCCGAGCGATGGACGGCCTGGCCGCCCGCGACGGTCATGGCCACGATGGCGTCGATGATCGAAGAGGGTCGCCCAGCGGGGATGTCCCGGTCAAGGGACCGTCTGCGCGGTCAGCGGTCGAGGCGTGCGGCGAGGGCGGCCTTGACCGCCGGCCACTCCCCGGCGATCACGCTGAAGTAGGCCGAGTCGCGGAGGGAACCGTCGGGCATGATCGTGTGGTTGCGGAAGACTCCCTCGAACGTCGCCCCGATCCCCGCCAGCGCGTTGCGCGACCGCTCGTTGCGGGCATGCGTCTTGAACTCGACCCGGTTCGCGCCGAGCGTCTCGAAGGCATGGGTGAGCTGGAGCAGCTTGGCCTCGCGGTTGGCGCCGGTGCGCTGGAACGCGGTCGCGATCCACGTCCAGCCGATCTCGAGCCGCTTGTGCTCCGGCACGATGGTCATGTAGCGGCTGCTCCCGACCGCCCGGCCGCTGGCCACGTCGATCGTGGCGAACGGCCGTTCCGTGCCGGCCTCCTGGTTGGCCAGCGCGGTGTCGACCCAGCGCCGCAGACCGGCTGCGTCCTGCGGACCCATGATCGTCCACTGCCAGATCGGCAGGTCGAAGGCGACCCGCTCGAGATCGGCCAGGTGGTCGGCGCGAAGCGGCTCGAGGCGGACGCGCGCGCCCTCGAGGACGACCGGCTCCACCCACGTCTGCGCTGCCACCGGCCGATGGTAGCCGGGCGACTGCTAGGATGCCGGGGTGAACCGTGGCCTATCCGCCGAGCAGCTGGGCGGGCTCCTCGACGAGCGTCACCTCGCGACCCTTGCCACGGTCCGGGCCGACGGCTCGATCATGCTTTCCCCCATCTGGTACATCTGGGAGGACGGCGGGTTCACCCTCGGGGTGGCCGCCGGCGACGGCAAGCTCAAGCACATCGCGCGCGAGCCGCGGGTGACCATCGTGGTCGCCGACGAAGCGTTCCCATACCGCGGGTTCGAGCTTCGCGGCGTCGCCCGGATGCTGGACGTGCCGTACGGTCCCGAGATCCGGCGGATCGCGAGCCGCTACGTCGGCGAGGCCGCATCCGACTACTACGACGACGACCGGGGCGGGACCGTCGTGCGGATCGAGCCCGGCGACACGCGCGGCTGGGACTTCGCCGACGACCTCGCCGACATGGGCGTGCTGTCGCGATCGTGACCGCCTTCGCTGACGCCGTCGAGGCGTTCCTGGCCGAGACGTTCCGGCTCGCGCCCGTCTTCGCGACGGGCATCGGCGAGCACGCGCATGACGCACGCTGGCCGGACCTGACGCCGGCCGGGCGGGCCGAGCGGCAGGCGATGACCGAGCGCTGGCTGGCGACGTTCGCCGCCATGACCGACCTGCCGGCCGAGGACGCCATCGATCGGGACCTGCTCATCGGCGAGCTGGAGGCCTCCCGGTTCTCGGAGACGGTCCTGCGCGAGGACACCTGGAACCCGCTCGACTGGGTCTACCTCGCGGGGGAAGGGCTGTTCACGTTGCTCGCCCGCGAGTTCGCGCCGCTGGCCGACCGCCTGACCTCGACCGCCGGGCGGCTGGAGGGGCTGCCGGCCGTGTTCGAGGCCGCCCGGGCGACGCTGGTCGGCAGCGCGGACCGGCCGGTCGGGCGGTTCCAGACCGAGACCGCGCTGCGTCAGCTGGCCGGCGTGGAGGTGCTGATCGCGGATGCGGTGTCGGCCGCCGAGGGGGCGTCGGCCGATCCGGCGGTCGCCGCCCTGCGACCGCGTCTCGACGCCGCGGCCGTGACCGCCCGCGACGCTGTGGCCGCCTTCGAGACCCACCTGCGCGACGTCGTCCTGCCCGCCAGCGACGGCGAGGGCCGTCTCGGTGCGGCGCTCTTCGCGGAGAAGATGCGCCACACCATGCGATCCGAGACGCTCACGCCCGAGCGGATCATGGCCGCGGCCGAGCGCGAGTACGTGGCGATCCGGACCGAGATGGTCCGCCTGGCGCGCGAGCTCTGGCCGGTCTGGCGGGCCGATGCGCCGCCGCCGGCGGACGAGGGCGAGCTCGTCCGGGGCGTGCTCGACGCGATCGCCGCGGAGCATCCCGAAGCCGCCGACCTGCTCGACTTCTGCCGCGCGGAGAACGCCCGGATCGAGGCGTTCTGCATGGAGCGGGACCTCATCGGCCTGGCCGACGATCCGCTCGAGATCCAGTGGACGCCGGTCTTCCTGCGCTCGTTCGGGGGCGCGATGCTCTCGTCACCCGGACCGCTGGATCGGGGCCAGAAGGCGTTCTTCGCGATCACCCCGATGCCCGACGACTGGAGCGAGGAGCAGCGCGAGTCGAACCTCCGCGAGGACAACGACCGGATGCTCCGACTGCTGACGATCCACGAGGCGGTGCCGGGCCACTACCTCCAGGGCGTCTACGCGAACCGCTGCCCGTCGATCGTCCGGGCGATCTTCGCCAGCGGCCTGTTCGCCGAGGGCTGGGCGGTCTACGTGACCCAGGTGATGATGGACGTCGGCTACGGCGCGGACGACCCGGCGCTGCTGCTTGTCCACTGGAAGTTCTACCTGCGGTCGGTCACCAACGCGATCATCGACGCGAAGATCCACTGCGAGGGGATGACCGAGGACGAGGCGGTCGGGCTGATGGTCGACGGCGGCTTCCAGGAGCACGCCGAGGCGCGCGCGAAGTTCGACCGGGCGCGGCTGTCGTCGACCCAGCTGTCGACCTACTTCGCGGGCTCGATGGAGATGTGGGACATCGAGCGCGAGGTGCGCCGCCGGGCGGCCGTCGCGTCCGGCGACCCGCGCGGCGAGGCTGCCGTTCCGGAGCCACGGGTCGTCGGCGATTTCGGCGAGACGCCGGGCTTCACCTACCGGCCGCACCTCGAGTCGGTCATCGCCCACGGCTCGCCGCCCACGTCGCTGCTCCGGCGGATCCTGCTGGGCTAGGCGCCCGGACGGCGGTCGCGGCGCTCTCGTCCGCTTCGGCGTCGGCTTGGCCTCGGGCTTGGCGGCCGGCGGCGCGGCGAGGGCCATCCGCATCCGGTCCACCCGATAGCCGGCGGCCTCGGCGGCCGCGGACAGACGGGCCGCGACGGCAGACGAGGCGGCTGCCGCCCGTGGCGTCTCTGCGTCGATGGCGTCGAGGCGCACAGCCCAGCCGAGGAGATCCTCGACCTGGTCGCGGTCGACGTACTCCACGCCTTCCCAGGTGTTGAGACCGATCGCCACCCGGACCGCCTCGACCGACAGCCATGCATCCAGCAGGCGGGCCGGCGCCGTGCGAGCCGGCGCCCCGATGGTCGACGGGCGCGGCAGCGCGAGCAGGACCCGAACGCGGTCGGCGATCGCCCACGCGGCACCCTCGTCGAGGCCGACGTCGTGGAGGCCGGCGACCAGGGCGCCTGGCATCCGGAGCTCGTCGTACCAGGCCAGGCTCGTCGCCGCGGGCTTGTCGCGCGCGGCCAGCCGGCCCGTCTCGCTCAGGGCCAGCCAGGCCAGCAGCACCGCCCGATCGCGCCGGTCCAGGGCCAGCCCGATCGGCGGTGACGGTGCATCGGCGGATGGAACGGGCGGCGTGTCGGCGTCGGGCGTTCTGCCCGTCGCCGTGGCCGGCGTGGCCCGCTGGCATCGGCCGCCTCGGCGCTCCGATCCGTGCCGGCCGCCGACGGCGCCTCGCCCACGAAGATCCGCTCCGTCCGTGCCCGGATCCGGGCGGCGATCGCGGCCGCGTCGCCGGTGACGCCGGTCGCCTCGGCGATGGCTCGCAGGAACGCGGCGATCCGCCCCTCGAGATCGGTGAGCTGGTCCGGCGTCGCCACCCCGTCGATGACCGCGACCGTGAGGCCGTCGGCGAAGACCGCCCGCATCGGCCCGTGGATCGGCTCGAGCTGGAGCTCCCGCATCGCCTCGTCGAGCGACGCCACGCCGCGGCCGGCCAGACGGCCGGCGAGCCGGGCCCACTGACCGGCGACTCCGTCGAAGACCTCGCGGAACTCCCAGAAGACGTGGGCCGTGTAGGCGTCGAGCGAGATCTCCAGGCCGCGCTCCCAGAGCTCGCGACACGACCGGACGTACTCGAGGCCCGTCCGGGCGTCCCGGAACGCGACGAAGGCGGCCGGATCGTTGGGCAGCCCGAGGCCCTCCGCCAGCGACCGCCGGACCTTCCGCTTGGCACCGGTCGCCGACTTGACCGCGTACGGCGACGAGCGGTGGATCCGCCCGGTCGTCGACCCGAACCGGTTGTGGTAGAGCACCAGCGACCGCTCCCGCCCCGAGCCGTTGGAGTAGGCCAGGACGGCGTCGTCGACGTGGCCGCCCGTCGTCGCGAAGTCGTACAGCAGGAAGTCGGCTGCCTCGGCGAACCAGGCCCGCCTGTGGAGCAGCGGGAAGATCTCGCGCTCGTGACGCGCGACCAGCCACGGGTCCGGCTGCTCGTCGAGCATCGCCCGGCGGAACTCCATGCCGTACTTCTCGCCGAAGCCCTGGATCTGCCCGTGGCCGAGCATCGGCAGGCCCGGCAGGGTCGCCAGCACCGTGGCGACCCCGAAGTACTTGTCACCCTTGCCGAACTGCTCGATCGCGGTCTTCTCGTCGGGGTTGCTCATGAAGTTGACGTAGCGCTTGAGGATCTCCGGGTCGAACTCGATGGTCTCCTTGATCGTCTTCCGGTAGCCGGCGGTGTCCTCGTCCCGGAGCATGTGCATGAACGCGCTGTTGTAGACGCGGTGCATGCCGAGCGTCCGGACGAAGTAGCCCTCGAGCAGCCAGAAGGCCTCGGCCAGGAGGAGCGTGCCGGGGACCTCCGCCGCGACCCGGTCGACCACCTGGCGCCAGAACTCGACCGGCATCCGCGCGTCGAACTCCGCCTTGGTCAGGGCGTGCTCGGCACGCGACGGGATCCCGCCGCCGGTGCCCGGCTCCGGCCACCACAGCCGCTGGATGTGCTTCTTGGCGAGGACCATCGCGGCGTCGAACCGGATGATCGGGAAGCGCCGGGCGACGTCGATGATCGCCTGGATGACCTGCTCGCGGACCGCCGGGTCGAGGAAGTCCAGCTGGGCCGTGTCGTTCCAGGGGAAGCTCGTGCCGTCGTTGCCGTGGTAGACGTAGCGGGCCGCGCCGGTCGCCCGGTCCGTCCGCTGGAAGACGACCGCCGCGTCGCTGTCGTCCCAGTAGTGGTCCTCGAGGACGATGCCGACCCGCGGATCGGGCGACAGGTCCGGACCGGTGAACGCGTAGACCGGGTAGGGCGGCTCGTCGACCGTGAGGAACCACTCCGGGTGCTCGATGACCCAGCGCGAGTCGATGCCCATGTGGTTGGGCACCATGTCGCTGGCCAGCCGGATGCCGTGGCCCCACGCCCGGTCGCGCAGGTTGGCGTAGGCCGTCTCGCCGCCGAGGTCCTCGGCGATCGCGTAGTCGTCGAGCGAGTAGGCCGAGGCGACGGCGTCGACCTGGCCGCGCATCCGCTTGATCCGCTCGGACGCCTTCGAGCGCTCCCACAGGCCGATCAGCCACAGCCCGGTCACGCCCCAGCGGGCCAGCGTCTCGAGCTCCTCGTCCGGGATGCCATCGAGCGTCCGGATGTCGCGCCCGTACGCCCGCGACAGCTGATCGAGCCAGACATACGTGCTCTTGGCGACGAGGACGACCCGCGGCATCCAGGCCGAATCGGACGAGAACGCCTCGGGCTCATCGGCCGCGGACGCGAACGAGGGCGCCTGGGTGCTGTCGGCGTCGACCCCGCGCGCATTCGCACCGCCGCCCCCGCCGCCACCGAACCGCAGGTGGAGCGCGCGCTCCTCCTCGGCCAGGATGCCGATGGCGATGTCCATCCGCCGGATCAGCTCCTCGAGGCTCTCCCCGAGCGTCACGCCCCAGCGAGCGCGCACGAACCGGAGCTGCGCGGCCAGCGAGGTCGGCGCCTGGCGGGCCGGCAGACGGATCAGCTCGAGCAGCGACGTCCCCTGGTCGTCGACGGGCGGTCCGTCGCCGAACGTCCTCTCGAGCCGGGCGATCGCGTCGCGGTAGCGGGTGCCCTCGACGAGGACGCGATCGTCGACGAGCTCCTGGAGCTGGCCGATCGCCGGGTTCTCGTTGGCGACCCGCGTCAGGAGCATCTCCTCGAGCCGGTCCTCGGGTGGCTCCGGGTCCGGGCCGGCGCCCGGGAACTCCTCGCCGAACTGGTCCAGCAGCCGGCCGGCCTCCGGGCCGAGGCGTGCCTCGAGGTCGGCCAGCGCGGCGGCCATCGCCCCGGGCTGGACGTCCGCCTCGTAGCGGGCGATCAGGAGATGGCCGACCTCGTGGAGCAGGCCGAGTGCGCCGATCTCGCCGGCCTGGACCGACGGCGCGCCGGCCGCACGAGCCGCGTTCATCCGCGCGGCCAGCCGGCGGAGCCCGGCCGTATCGCTCACGACCAGGTCGCCGCGGACCCCGATGAGCGGGCGGTCCAGCGCGTACCGCTGGCGCGGTTCACGCCGGACGTGGAAGTCGTGGGCGCGCATCGCCGAAGCATCGCACGGCGGCATCCGCGTCATCGGGCTCTCCGCGGTCCCTCGCGGCTCCGGCTCCGGACCGGGTCAGGTCGCGAGCGCCTCGCGGGCGGGCTCGGCCGGGACGGCCTGGCCGTCGGCCGGTCGCGTCGCGGCGGCGTGCTCGATCGCCCGGCGGAGCAGCTCCAGTCCGGACGGGTCGAAGTCGTACGTCCACGGCCGGATCCGATCGGGCCGCGAGAACGAGCCGTCGAGGCCGGCCGCGAGCGCCTCGCGCGACATCAGGATCACGTCCGCGGTGCGATCGAGCAGCTCCAGGTCGTCCGGCTGGCCGATGAGCGCGGACACGATCTCCACGCCGGTCGTGCCCGACAGCGCGAGCGTCTCGCGGATGTTGTCGGCGCCACGACCCGAGGCGCACACGAGGCCGACCCGGGATCCGGCGGGCAGCTCCGCGATCTCGTGGACCAGCTCGACATAGGCCGGCCCGACGAGCATCGCGACGACCGGGACACGACCGGCCGCGAGCGTCTGGGCCTCGTCGGCGTGGAACGTCGTCGTGGCCACCAGGTCGTAGTGGAAGCGCTCGAGTCGGTCGGGCAGGTCGTCGAGCAGCGCACCCTCGGCCTCGATCATGCCCGGGAACTCGTCGACCAGGCGCTCGGCGTCGTAGCCGGCGTCGGCGTTGGTGCATTCGGCGTAGAGGACGCGCACCAGCGGACCGGGGCGCTTGCGCTCGGTGGCGGCCGCGAACGTCGCCGCGGCCACCTCGTCCGCGGTGAAGCCGGCATGCGACGCGCGGCGGAGCATCTCGGCGACCAGCCCGGCCAGCGCCTCGTTCCCGCGGCGCTGCGGGGGCCGTTCGGCCACGTGGGTGCCGGCGCCATGACGACTCGTGACGTAGCCGGCATCGGACAAACGACGATAGACCGCCCGGATCGTGTTGGGGTTCACTCGCAGGGCCGCACCGAGCTCGCGCACGGGTGGCAACCGAGCTCCAGGCAGGAGCCGACCGGAGTCGATCTGATAGGCCAGCTGCCAGAAGATCTGGGTCGAGATGGGAACGTCCGAATCGCGCTCGACGTCGAGCGCGCTGCCGGTCGATCCGGTCACCGGCGCGGGTCCTCGTTCATCCATTGACATAGTGTGCTAGTCCAACTACAGTCGGATTTGGCCTAGTCGACTATAACAAGCAAGGCAGGAACCCAGACATGCCCGCGTTGGTCGTCCTCTTCATCATCGTCGCAGCGCTCTCGCTGTTCGGCGCCATGGCCATTCAGTTCGGGGTCGACAGCCGGATCGACTCGATCGATCCGCGCCGCTCAGCGTAACCCCGCGGCATCGGCTGGCCGACCTCGGCCAGCGCATGGCAGTAGATCTCGGCGCCATCGATCCCGTGACCGGGTGAGCTGAAGAGCGCCAGGTCCTCCACGAGACGGCCTTCGAGGTCGGTCCCGGCGAGATCGTCGACCAGGCGTGCGGCGCGCGCCGCCGCCCGCAGGACCGCGGCAGTCTCCGGCCGGGCCGGGTCGTCCCAGAACCAGCCGTCGCTGGCGAACATCGCGAGCCGCCAGCGCTGCGCGGTCAGCAGGCTCAGGAACGTCACCGCATCCGGCGACACGGACCCGTCCGGGGCGATCGCGTCGGCGCCCAGCCAGCGCGCCGCGAACTCGGCCGGACTCTCCGCACCGATGACCACGTCGACGTACGCATCGCGCGCCGTCCACGGGTCCGGCGCACCGGCCAGCGACGGCATCGCCTGCTCGGTCACGACGTCGATGCCCGCCGCCAGACGTTCGATGGCGGCCCGCAGCGGGCCCTTCCAGGCCCCGTCGGCCGCGCACGGGCACTCGCCGCTCCAGCGCAGGACGCCGTGGTGACAGCTCCACGACGTTCGCTCGGAGATCCGGATCGTCCGGAAGGGCTGGCCGGCCGACTCGCGCAGACCCTCGGCGAGCGTGACGATGTCGAACCCCCGCGTATCGGCGTCGACGGGCTGGAACAGCCGCTGGAGGAACATCTCGCGGAACGGCTGGTGATGGCCGTACAGCTCGCCATCGGTCGCGATCACGACGAGCGGCGGCTCGTCGTCGGGCAGGGAGCCTGATGCGAGCCGCGGCACGACGTCCTCGGCGATGAACCGGTCGGCGTCGGCCGTCGCCCGCGGGTCGAAGGAGATCGACGCGGACAGCGTGCCGTCATAGAGGGCGACGACGATGCTCCGGCCGTCGCCGAGATCGACCCGGTACGGGCGGCGCGTCTCGACGCGGTCGCCCGCCTGCCACGGCGCCAGGATGGTGTGCTCGACACCGTGCTCGGCGAGCAGCCGCAGCGTCGCCACGTCGACCGCGCCCTCCGCCAGCCACATCCCGCGCGCCGGCCGGCCCATCCGCCATGCGAAGTCGCGCAGGCCCCAGCGGATCTCGGTCCGCCGGTCCGCCGCCGAGGCGAGCGGCAGGATCGTGTGATGGAACGGCTGGGCCAGGCCGTTGACGCCGCGATCGCCCTCGACGAACCCGCGATACGCGATCGGATCGCCGTCGACCAGCCAGCTCGCGAGGGTCGGCCCGAGGTCCCACGACATCCAGCCGAGGTTGCCGTGCTCCGCGTTGGGCCGGTAGCACTCGGCGCTGATCCGGGTGGTCCAGTCGCGGGCCGGCGCGGCGGTCGGGTCCGGCGGGACCTCGCCGCTGAACGGATCGGCCCGCGACGGCTGGTAGAAGTGCCCGTGGACGACGAGCCGGCCGCGGCTCACGTGGCCACCACGGGCGCGACGGGCAACGCCGTCGCCGCGACCGGGGACGCGGTATCCAGGGCCAGCTCCTCGGCCGCCCGGTCATGGGTCGTCGAGACCGCGTGAGCGATCGTGACCGAGCGCGACCCGCCGGCGGCCAGGCTGAGCGGCCAGGAGAGGAGCAGGCCGGCCCCCTGGTAGACCCGCTCGAAGCCGCCCTCCGAGTTCGAGATGGTCTCGATCGGGGCCCACCACAGATCGGCCGGTTCGGAGACGGTCGTCGCGATCGCGACGCCGACGAAGTCGTTGCCCTGGGCGAGCTGTCGTCACCGCCGCGACGACGCCCCGCCCGTCGTGGGCGCCGCGCACGCCGCCGACCTCGAGCCAGGCCGCCGGATTGCCGCCCCCGCCGAGCAGCATCAGGCTCCATTCGATGCCGAGGATCGCCGTCACGAGCTGGTCCGAGCGGTTCTCGACCGTCACGGTCATCGCCAGGGTCGGGGCCGCGCGGTCGCCGCCGAGCACCAGGTCCTTCGTCACCTGCACGATCGCCGGCCGGTCGTGGCCCGCGGCGACCGCGGCATCGCGGACCATCGTCGCCCGGTCGAGCTCGAGGGATGACAGCCGGTAGATGCCTTCGACCGCGTCGCCCAGCTCGACCGCCTCGCCGTTCGCCCAGGCCGCGGCATCGGTGCCCGGCTCGAGGAAGCGGACCAGCCCGCTGCGGCGCTCGTACGGGTCGTAGTGGAGCCGGGCGGCCAGACCGGGCTCCTTGGTCAGGACCAGCTCGTGGATCGAGACGAGCTCGTCGCGCGGAGCGTCGGGGTGCCCGGCGGCCTTGGCGTCGTGCTCGCGCAGGGTCTGGTGGTAGGCCTCCGGGCGGCGGCGCATCACGGCCGTGAGGGCGTGGCGGACCGGCCGGATGTCCCAGCTGCCGATGCCGGCCCCGTCGGTCAGGTCGAGGGTGACCACCTGTCCCTCGCCGGCCAGGCGCACGTCGTCGTGCCCGTCCAGGTCGAGGTCGCGTCGCTCGGCCACATGAAGCCGGCCGGCCTCGGTGTCTGCGAGATCCTCCGCCGCGATCAGGTGCTCGTACGTCGCGAGCCGCATGTGCCCGATGTAGATGCCCCCGAACAGGCCGTGCCAGTAGCAGTCGTTGGACTGGCCCTGGTAGAGGTGGTGCAGCGCGCGCTCGCGGGCGGGGCCGGGCGCCATCGCGTCCACCGCGTCGGACGTCCGGAGCATCTGCTTGTGGAGGTCGTTGATCTCGCGGTACTTGACCTGGAAGTTGCGCCAGAACGCGCCGCGCAGCCAGCGGGCCTCCGGGAGGTCACGCGCCTTGGCGTCCTTGAGCAGGGCCGTGAAGACGTTGCTCTCGTCGGCCGGCAGCGCCCACTCGCCCATCTCCTCGTACGAGCCGGTCGGGATGTAGACGCGCCCGATCGGCGGATGCGTCTCGAGCCAGTCGGTCGGGGTCGTCGTCGTCAGCCAGCCGGCGTTCTCCTCGAGGGCCTCGAAGAAGCGGTCGACCCAGCGATCCTTGCCCCAGCAGTGGAGCCAGGTGGTCGGCCACGAGCCGAACTTCTCGCCGTCGTCGCCCATCATCCCGATCCGCTCGCCCTCGTCGGTGGCGTGCTCGCGCAGGTAGTCGATGACCTCCTCGACGTCGCGGAACGGGATCCGGTAGCGCAGGCCCTGCTCCGTCCCGAAGACGCGCAGGAGCTGGCCCTGGTCGTCGGTCGAGTAGGGCCCCCAGTGGTCCTCCTCGCGGATGGACGCGGACCGGAAGTGGGCGTCGTCGAGGATCGTCCAGTCATAGCCGCCGGCGACCAGCGAGGTCGGCAGGTCCGGCTCCCAGACCCGCTCGGCGAGCCACGCCCCGCGCGGCCGGCGGCCGAAGAGGCCCTCCAGCTCCGAGCTCATCCGCTGGAGCTGCCCGATCCGGTCGCGCTCCGGCAGCGACGCCAGGACCGGCTCGAAGTAGCCGCCGCCGAGCATCTCGACCTGGTCGCGGGCGGCCAGCGCGGCCACCCGCTCGATGAACTCGGGGCGCTCGAACCGCAGCCACTCGAGCAGCGGGCCGCTGTAGTGGAGCGACAGGCGGACGGTCGGATGGCGCTCGAGGGCCTCGACCATCGGCAGGTAGGCCAGGTCGAAGACCTCCGCCAGGACCCACCCGAAGTTGCCGACCGGCTGATGGTTGTGGATCGCCAGGGCGAGCGAGATCCGGGGCGCCATCGCGGCGGTCAGCCGGCCTCGGTCACGGCTGGGGCGGGGACGGCCTCGACGGGCACGCCCGCCGCGGGGAGGTAGAGACGCTCGGTGTACTCGTGGAGCATCCGGGTGGTCGAGAACTGCCAGAGGGCGCTGCCCATCGCCCGGCGCATGACGGCCAGCCAGCGCGTCGGCAGGCCGTGCCGGTCGCGCTCGTAGTAGGCCGGCACGATCTCCTCCTCGAGGATCCGGTAGAGGTCCTGGGCGTCGCGCCAGTCCTGCGCGGCCTCGTCCGGATCGGTCTCCCGGTCGCCGATCGCCCAGCCGTTGTCCTCCTCGAAGCCCTCGTCCCACCAGCCGTCGAGCACGCTGACGTTGGGGACCCCGTTCTGGGCCGCCTTCATCCCGGAGGTGCCGGATGCTTCGAGCGGGCGGCGCGGGTTGTTGAGCCAGACGTCGACACCCTGGACGAGGAAGCGGGCGACCCGCATGTTGTAGTCCTCGAGGATGTACACCCGGCCGCGCAGCTGGGTCGACCGCGAGCGCTGGAAGATCTCCTGGATGACGCGCTGGCCGGGCCGGTCGGCCGGGTGGGCCTTGCCGGCGAAGACGACCTGGATCGGCCGGTCCGCGTCCCACAGCATCGCGGCCAGCCGGTCGATGTCGGTGAAGAGCAGGCCGGCGCGCTTGTAGGTGGCGAACCGGCGGGCGAAGCCGATCGTCAGGACATCCGGGTCGAGTGCCGTCTCCAGCTCGGCCAGGACGCTCGGCGCCTCGCCGTGGCGGGCGAACTGGTTGCGCAGACGGCCGCGCGCGAAGTGGGCGAGCTCCCGCTTCTGGCGCAGGTGCGCCTCCCACAGGTTGCGGGCGGGGATCCGGTCGATCCGCTCCCAGAACCGGCCGCGCTGGGTGCTGGCGTCGAGATCGTCGAGGTCGGCGCCCAGGTCCTCGAGCGGCTCGGCGATCGGCGACCCGATCCAGGTCGGACCGTGGATGCCGTTGGTGATCCCCAGGATGGGGTGATCGATGATGCCCTGCCACGTCTCGTTGGCCGTCTTGGCGTGCAGGTGGCTGACGGCGTTCGCCCCGCGGGTCAGGCGCAGCGAGAAGGCCGTCATGTCGAACTGGGTCTGGTCGCCGTCGACGGCCAGGCCGAGCTCGAGGAGCTCGTCGACCGGGATCCCGCCCTCCTCGAGCAGCGGTCCTGCGACGCGCCGGACGAGGTCGCTGTCGAACCGCTCGTTGCCGGCCGAGACCGGCGTGTGGATCGTGAACACGCTGTCCTGCCGGACGTCGTGCCAGGCGTCGTCGAGGGACATCCCGGTGGCCACGTGCTCGCGCGCGCGCTCGGCCAGCAGGAACGCCGAGTGGCCCTCGTTCAGGTGCCAGACCGCGGGCGACAGGCCCAGCGCCCGGATCGCGCGGACGCCGCCGATGCCCAGGACGAGCTCCTGGTGCAGCCGCATCTCCCGTCCGCGGACGTACAGGATGTTGGTGATCGGCCGGTCGGCGTCGGCATTCTCGGGCATGTCCGTGTCGAGGAGCAGCACCGGGACCCGGCCGACCTGGGCGACCCAGACCGCCACGAACAGGTCCCGCCCGGGCAGCTCGACGGTCACCGTCAGCGGCAGGCCGGATGCGTCCTGGACCCGGCCGAGCGGCAGCCGGCCGAGGTCGAAGTCCGGGTAGTCGTGCTCCTGGTGCCCGTCGGCGTCGATCGTCTGGCGGAAGTAGCCCTTGCGATACAGGAGCCCGACGCCGATCGCGGGCAGGGCCATGTCGCTGGCCGATTTCATGTGGTCGCCGGCCAGGACGCCGAGGCCGCCGGAGTAGATGCCGAACGACTCGTGGAAGCCGTATTCCGCGCAGAAGTAGGCGATCGGTCCACGCAGGCGTTCCGCGTAGCGGCGCTGGAACCAGTGGTCGGAGCCGTTGGCCATGTACGCGTCGAACTCGGCCAGGACGTCGTGGTACTCGGCCAGGAACTTGGCGTCGTCGAGGAGGCGGGACCAGTCGGTCGCGCCGCTGATGACGGGGATGGGGCTCCGGTAGCGGTTCCAGGCGGCGCCGTCGATCCGGTCGAACAGGCCGCGGGTCCGGGGATGCCACGCCCAGTGGAGGTTGTAGGCGAGGCGTCGGAGTCCTTCGAGTCTCGGCGGGAGCAGGAAGCTGGCAGCCGGGATCGAGGGCACGCGGACGGGATCCATGAGCGCGCATCATACCCGGTCCGGTCGGCGAGGTGAACCGGTTTAGCCGGCACCCGGCCCGGCCTCGGCGGCGCGTACGATGGCCGTCCGATGCCGATGCGCGTGGCGATGCTCGCCTCCGAATGCGAACCGTGGGCCAAGACCGGCGGGCTGGCCGACGTCGTCGACGCGCTGGCCCGGGCGCTCGGCCGGCTCCCGGGCGGCACGGTCGAGACGCCGGTCGACGTCTTCCTGCCCCGCTACCGGGGCGTGCCGGTGCCGGCCGTTCTCGAGGGGACGACCGTGGTCCGCGTCCCCGATCCGCGCTCGCCGTCGGGCAACAGCTCGGTCACGATCCTGGACGTCGCCGCCGACGGCTACCGACTCCGTCTGGTCGACCATCCCGCCGCGTTCGATCGCGAGGGCTTCTACGGCGACGCGGCGGGCGACTACGCCGACAACGCCTGGCGGTTCGGGCTGTTCTGCCGGGCCGCGCTGGAGGCCCTGCGCGCGGACGACCGGCCCCTCGACGTGCTCCACCTCCACGACTGGCACACCGGGCCGGCCGCGATCTACCGGGACGAGCGCTACGCCGACGATCCGATCATCGGCGGCGCCGCCATGGTCATGACCCTGCACAACCTCGCCTACCACGGCTGGACGCCGCGCAACCGGCTGGCCCAGCTCGGCTTGCGGCCGGGCGACGGCGTCGTCGGGCTCGACGCGCCGGGGATCGACCTGCTGCTCGCGGGCATCGAGCGCGCGGAGATCGTCAACACGGTCTCGCCGGGGTTCGCCGCGGAGGCGCTGACGCCCGAGTTCGGGATGGGCCTGGACGGGGCGCTGCGCGCGCGCGGCGACCGGTTCATCGGCATCCTCAACGGGCTCGACACGACGGTCTGGGACCCGGCCACGGATCAGGACCAGGCCGCGACGTACTCGCTGGCCGACCGCACCGGCAAGGCCGCCTGTCGCGCCGATCTCCTGGGCACCGTCGGGTTCGATCCGACCGACGTGCGACCGGTCATCGGCATGATCGGGCGGCTCGATCCCCAAAAAGGGTTCGACCTGCTCCAGGGCGCCGCGCCGGCCCTGCTCGATCGGGGCGTGCGCCTGGTCGTCCAGGGCAGCGGCCATCCGGAGCTCGCGGACGCCTTCCGCGCCCTCGCCGTCGAACGGCCGTCCGAGGTCGCGTTCATCGAGCGGTTCGACCGGGTGATGGCCCGGCGGATCTACGCCGGGGCCGACTTCTTCGCCATGCCCTCACGGTTCGAGCCATGCGGGCAGGGCCAGATGATCGCGTTGCGCTACGGGACGCCGCCGATCGTGCACCGGGTGGGCGGGCTTGCCGACACGGTCGTGGACGAGACGACGCACCCGGGCGCCGGCACCGGGTTCAGCTTCGGCGAGGCGACGGTCGAGGCCCTCCTCGCGGCGTGCGACGCGGCGGTCCGCCTGCGGGCGGCCGGCGGACCTCGGTGGGAGGGCCTGCTGGATCGCGGCATGGCCGTCGACTTCGACTGGGTGACGGGCTCCGCGCCGCGCTACGTGGAGGCGTACGAGCGCGCGATCGAGCTCCGCCGCCGGACCGCGGAGAGCCGGCCCCGCTGATCGATCAGGCGAGCGCTCGCAGGAGGGCGAGCGTCGTCGCTTCGGGGAAGAGCCGCTGCGGTGCGTGCGGCGCGCTCGCCAGGGTCAGGATGTGGTCCGCACCGACACGCGCGGCGAGGGCCGGCAGCATCGCGTCCGGCAGGTAGCCGCCGGCGGCCGGGTCGCCCCGGACGATCCACGTCGGGATCCCGGCGGAGGACGGATCGGACAGGTCTGTCAGGCCCGCGTCCCAGTCGCCGTTCTCGAGGACGATGGCCCGCGCCGCGGCGACGTCCAGCTGGAGCAGGGCCTCGGCCTTGGCCCGGACGTCCGGTGCCGACCAGGCCGGGTTCCGTGCCGCCAGGTCGGCGATCGTCGCGGCGAGGTCCGGGCCGGGCACCTCGGCCGGGTCGTTCGCCATCCGGGCGATGATCGACAGCGGGACGGCAGGCGGATCGAGCAGGACCAGGGTCGACGGCCGGATCCCGACGCGGGGCAGGGCCGCGGCGGTCATCGCGCCCCAGCTGTGGCCGACGATCTGGACCTCCGGGACGTCGAGCCCCACCGCCCGGATCCACGCGGCGATGTCGGCGGCGTTGTCGCGGAAGCGGTGGTGACCCGCCCAGTGCCCGGTCAGGCCATGCCCGGGCAGGTCCGGTGCCACGACGCGTCGGCCGGTCGCGGCGAGGGCCGGCCCGACCCGCCACCAGATGGCGGCTGACGCGGTCACGCCGTGGAGCAGCACGAGGGGACGGCCGCCGGTCTCGCCCCAGGCGATCGAGGCGAACGGGATCCCGGCGGCCTCCGTCACGGACCGCTCGCCCGGTCCGATCGCCGCCGGCGCGGCGAGGACGGCCCGGACGGGGGCGGGCAGATCGTCGAGGCTGGCCCGGATCGGTGCGGGCAGGTCGTCCATGCGCGGACGGTACCAGCCGGCTCCGGCCCGGTCACTCGGAGCGCACCGAAGCCGCCGCCCGTTAGGATGGCGCTTGACTCGCCCGGACCGGCGTGCCCGTCGCGGAGGCTTCCATGGCCAAGCAGTTCGTCGTCCAGCTGAAGAACGAGCCCGGTGCGATGGCGACGCTCGCCGAGGCCCTCGCCGCGCGCGGCGTCGACCTCCGCGCGATCGGCGGCGGGAGCATGGGCGACAGCGGCCACGTGATCATGACGACCGCCGACGACGAGACGGCCGCGGCGGTCCTCGACGAGCGCGGCTACACCTACATCGAGGGTGAGGCGATCCTGGCCGAGGTGGACGACCGACCCGGCGGGATGGCCCGGCTCGCGCGCGCACTGGCCGACGCGAACGTCAACATCTACGGGCACCTCTTCCTCGGACGCTGGGGCGATCGGGCGACCTTCACGTTCGTGGTCGACGATCCCGAGGCGGCCCGCCCGATCCTCGAACGGAAGGACTAGCCGGGTCCTCGTTCGCGGATCGTGCGCGCATCGGCTATGCTCTAGCCCTTCGTGCTCGATGAGGCGCTCCGGTCAGCGCCCCGGTCTCACACCGTTTCGACCTCGATCCACCTTTGCGCCCTGACCGGGCCCCGCAAGAAGCGGGAGGGCCTCGTCAGGAGCCTCACTCCATGTCCTTCGATCAACTCGGGCTGTCGCCCGAGCTCCTCCGTGCTGTCGCCCACGAGGGCTACACGGAACCCACCCCCGTCCAGGCCAAGGCCATCCCCCTCGTCCTCGAGGGCCGCGACGTCCTCGCCGGGGCCCAGACCGGGACCGGCAAGACGGCCGCGTTCGTGCTGCCGATGCTCCAGCGCCTCCATGGGACGCGTCCAGCCGGTGGCCCGCGGGTCATCCGTGCGCTGATCCTGACCCCGACCCGCGAGCTCGCGCTCCAGGTCGAGGAGAGCGTCCGGACCTACGGCGCCCAGAACCCCATCCGCTCGACCACGATCTACGGCGGCGTCGGCTTCGATCCGCAGGTCCGTGCTCTGCGGGCCGGTCCCGAGATCGTCGTCGCGACCCCGGGTCGCCTCCTCGATCACATCGGCCAGCGGACCATCGACCTCTCGCGGGTCGAGATCCTCGTCCTCGACGAGGCCGACCGCATGCTCGACATGGGCTTCATCCGCGACATCCGCAAGATCCTCGCGATCCTGCCGCCGAAGCGCCAGAACCTGCTCTTCTCGGCGACGTTCTCGGACGAGATCCGGCGCCTCGCGGACGGGCTGCTCGACAACCCCGCGTCCGTGCAGGTCACGCCGCGCAACACGCCCACCGAGCTCGTCACGCAGGTCGTCCACATGGTCGACCGCGAGCGCAAGCGCGAGCTGCTCAGCCATCTCATCACGACCGGCCGGATCGACCAGGCCCTCGTCTTCACCCGCACCAAGCACGGGGCCAACCGGCTCGCGCTCCAGCTGGAGAAGGACGGGATCGCCGCCACGGCCATCCACGGCAACAAGAGCCAGCCCCAGCGGGTCCGCGCCCTGGCCGACTTCAAGGCCGGCCGTTTCGCCGTCCTGGTCGCGACCGAGGTGGCCGCCCGCGGCCTCGACATCGAGGCGCTCCCGCACGTCGTCAACTTCGAGCTGCCGATGGTGCCCGAGGACTACGTCCATCGCATCGGCCGCACCGGCCGGGCCGGTGTCGACGGCGATGCCGTCTCGCTGGTCTGCGTCGACGAGCTCAAGCTGCTCAACGACATCGAGCGCGTGCTCGGCCGCGGCATCCCGCGCGAGACGATCCCGGGCTTCGAGCCCGATCCGCGCATCCGTCCCGAGCCGATCCTTCGGGGTGGGCTCGGCGGCACCCGGCCGTCCCGGTCGATGTCCGGGCAGGGAGCACCGCGCCACGCGGCGTCACCGCGGGGCGGGGGACCGCGACCCAATGGCGCACCGATCCATGCCGGCGCGTCGCGACCGAACGGTGGGGCCCCGCGTCCCGCCGGCGCCCCGCGTCCCGGCGCGGTCCCGGCCGTCGCCGCCGCCCCGCGACCGAATGGCGCGCCGCGACCAGGCGGAGCGCATCGACCCAAGGGCCATCGTGGCGCCGGCTTTGCCGGTCCGCGGCGACCGGGTCAGGGGATCGGCAACGGCGGCGCGCCGCGGCCGGCTCAGCCCGGACCGCGTCCCGCCGGCGGCCAGGGCCGCCCGAGCCATGGCCCGGGCACCGTCCTGCCGGGTGAGCGCCTGGCCCGCCAGGGTGGCCGACCCGGCTGATCGCCTCGCCCTCGGTGCCCGGGGGACCGGGTCGTCGTGATGACGGCCGTCAGGCCCCGCCGGGCGCAGCGGCGGCCTCGCGCGCGGGGATGAGGAAGGCGGCTGCCAGCGCGGCCACCACCGACGCCCCGATCCCGACCCCGATCGCGGCCGGGATCGACACCGTGACCAGGATCCCGGCGATCACGGCACCGACCGGGAAGCCGAGGTAGTTGAAGGCCATCGAGACGGCGAACGCGCGGCCCATCCAGGCCGGGTCGGTGCGTCGCTGGCGCACCGTGAACAGGGCGATGTCCACCGAGCCGTTGAGCACGCCGTAGCCCAGCATCATGGCGATGAGGAGCGCGAGCCCAAGCTCGGGAGCGATCGGACCGAGGACGCCCGCGGCGGGCAGGGCCAGCGCGATCACCGGCGCCACGAGCGCCATCGGGATGACCAGCATCGACCATTCGCGACCGCGCGTGTCGAGCCGTCCGAACCACGACGCCGAGACGATCCCCGACACGCCGACGGCGGCCCAGACGAAGCCGACGACCGCATCGCCGTAGCCAAGCTCGCGGAGGACGATGATCGGCACCACGATCGTCATCGCCCCCCAACCGAGGTTGAGCGACGACAGGGCGACGCCGAGGCCCCGGATGGTCGGGTTCGACCAGGCATAGCGAAGCCCGTCCATCGCGTCGGTCAGGAGCTTGCCCGTCGATGCGGTCTCGGCGACGGGCTCGCGCAGTCCGATCAGGGCGACGGCCGCGATCCCGAACGGCACCGCGATCACGATGATCGCGGTCGGCGCGCCGAGGAACGCCACGAGGCTCGCCGCCAGGGGAGGACCGAGGGTGGCCGCCACCACGTAGCCGTTCGAGTCGACCGCGTTGATCCGTTCCCAGAGCCGGCGCGGGACGAGGACCGGGAAGAGCGTCCGGAGTCCGACGACGCTCAGGATGCTCGTCACCGACGTGAGGGCGACGATGATCACGAGCAGCGGAGCCGGCAGCAGTCCCGCGAGCGACAGCCCGCCGATGAGTGCCAGGCTCAGCATCGCGACCAGGTAGTCGAGCGTCACGAGGCGGACGCGGCCATGGCGGTCGAGCAGGGCCCCGGCGATCGGCGACAGGAGGAGCCCCGGCACGACGCTGACGAAGGTCACGATCCCGGCCAGAGCCGGTGAATCGTAGACCGAGAGCGTGAAGAGGACGAGGGCGACGCCGACCATCGACTGGCCGATCCGGGCGAGCCCCATCGACGCCACGACGCGGCCCAGCTGCGGGACCTCCAGGAGGGCGCGGTAGGACGGATCCGGGAGGTCATCGGGCATGCCTTGGATGGTAGAGGAGCGCGTCGGCTCCCTGTTGTTGCGGTGCGCACGAGCTCCCGGCGGCCGGGAATGACAAAGAGCCCGGACGTGAGGTCCGGGCTCTCGTTCGTCGTGGCGCCGCGCGAGGCGGCGCGCTGACTACGGTGTCTTGTGGCCCTTGCCGTGGGCGTGCTTGGCCCCCTTCGCGGCGAGCTTGTCCGGCTTGCCGTGGACCGTGGCCGCATCCGCGCCGGCGCCGTGGTCCTTCTTGGCGGCCGCGCTGACCGCGCCGCCGTGGTTGCAGTTCTTGCCACCGACGGCGTCGGACTGGGCGACCGTCGAGACGGCCTTGCCGTGGGCGTTCGGGGCCACGTCGACGGGGGCGTCTTCGGCGGGCGGGACGGGCTCCGTCACCGGGCAGACGGCCGGAGCGGGTGCTTCGGCGTCACTCGCATCCTCGGCCGGATCCTCGGCGCAATCGGTCGTCGACGCGACGGTCGCGCTCACGGTCGTCACATCGGGCGTCGATCCGTCGGAACCGTCGTCCGCGTCGCCGTCCGGAGCGGCCTCGGGTGTGTCCGCGTCGCACGTGTCGCCACTGGCGTTGGCCACCGAGCTCACGTAGCCGCCGTGGTTGCAATTCTTCCCGCCGACCCAGCCGCTGTGGGCAGCCTCGCGGACCGAGATCGTGCCATCCCCATCGGTGTCGACGGCAGCGAACGCCGCGGCTGCTGCGATCGGATCGGCCGCGACGGCCGTCTCGCAAAGGTCCGACACGCCGTTCCCATCGAGGTCGACGAAGCCCTGCGACGTGTCGGCGACGAGGGGGGCGGCGGCCGCGAGCCCGCTCAGGGCCACGACGAGGAGGAGTGCGCTGCTACCCGCCAGCCAGGTCGATCGAAGCTTCAGCATCGAGATGTCTCTTTTCCGCCCCGGACTCTCGCGTCCAGGCCCCGGCCCCTGTCGCGTCCCGAGTATCGGCGCCGGCACCGCCGGTGCGGCCCCGTACCTTCGGACGACGGCTCTGCGTCCGGTCGGGCCGTGCTGTCGATGGGTCCGCCCGGGGCAGGTGCGGTCCGTGACAGTGTGGGGCGGTGCCGTGCGACAACGCGATCCGGGGTTGACGCCCGCGATCCCGAGGCCGAGGGGACCGGGACCCGTCACCAGCCTCGCCGGCGCCGCCTGCAGCGGATCAAGCAGGGACAGCAGGTCGCCGGCGTGTGCAACGGCATCGCGACTCGCCAGCTGGACTCGCCGGGTCGCATGGGGATCGTGCTTGAGTCGCTGGTCACCGGCGGGATCCTCGTGCTCATGTACATCGCCCTGGCGCTCATCCTGCCGGTCGCCCCGAGAAGCACGTCGCGGTCCTAGCCGCCCTAGGGAGCGCGCGCGACGATGCCCTCCAGGTACGTCTCGATCTCGGGGACGGACCGGAGCGCCCGCTCGAAGTACGCATTGACCGACGTGAGCGCCGCATCCTGGATGCCCGTCATCTCGTCAGACCGCTCGGCGTGGGATTCATGCGCCTGGAGCGAGTTCCGAAGGCTCAGCAGGTGGCCGACCATCGTCGCTTCCTCGGGACCATCCAGTGCCTGGATCGCCGACATGATCAGTGCGTCGCACTGGGCGACCATCGTGTCCGCGTCGAACGTCTCGCCTGAGTTCGCCGCATCGTCGAGCGTCCGGATGAGGGCCGACACCTGGTACAGGGCGGTCACGGGCTCGTCGAACAGCTCGCGGATGAACGATGCCTCGCGGTAGCTCCCGTTCATCCGGAAGACGTTGTACATCCGGCGCGCGGCCTTGCCGTAGTTCGGCTCCTTGACGGTGTACTTCCAGACCTCGTGCTCGAGGGTCTCCACGTAGTCGTCGACGGAGTCGGCCGAGAGCTCCTTGACCAGGCGGGAGAAGAGCGGGATCGAGTCCGCCTCGAGGTAGACCTCCTGGTAGTAGGGGTCGAGGAAGCCGTCGAGCGGGGTGATCGTCCCGTCCGGCGCCTCCCAGGTCGGATCCAGCACGTTGCTCGCGTTGGCCAGCTGCCCGCGGGTCTTGTCCGCGATCACCCAATCGAGCTTGCACCAGCCCGGCTCGTGGGACGCCTCCTCCCAGGTGTAGACGCGCAGCGAGCCGTCGGCGAGCGTCACCTCCATCTGGCCGGCGCGGACCTCCTCGAGGGTCCAGGACATCGGCGAACCCGCCCCGATCGCGACGCCGCCCTTCGTGGATGCGACCGGGTGCGAGCCGAACTTGACCTCCCACAGGCGATGAGTCGGACCCGTCGCCGTGTCGAGCGCCTTCTGGCGGATCAGATCGGCGAGGATCGCGCACGCCTCGGCCCGGGTCTCGGTCGTGATGTGGACCCGCTCGAAGAAATCGCAGTCCGCCGGGTAGGCGTTGATCTTGCTCTGCGCCGCGGACCCGGAGATCGAGAGCGCGGTCAGGACCTGCGGGGGACGATCCGCGAACCCGACGATCGTGGACATCTCACGGAAGCGCGCGAGGTCCTCCGGCTGGAAGTCGAGCATCGTGACGCGATGCCCGTAGACCCCCGAATCGACATTGACGACGACGTCCCCGCCGCTCGCCTCCGTCGACATGGCGGCCACCCATTCGGCCGCCTGGTGCGCATCCAGCTCGACGCCGAGCCGCTTCGCCAATTCGATGACCCGCTCGGCGGCGGCGGCCTCGGTGCCCGGCTGCTCGTCGTCCGCGCTCGCTGGGTCCATCTGGGTCCCCTCGTCTGCCGGCAGATCCGACCCGGGTCGTCTCCACTCGCCGCGGTCCCGCGTCGATGCCGGGGACGGCAGTCTAGCGGGCGCGTCGGGCCGCCGCCATGGCGGTCGGGCGTCCGCTGACCCACAGCCGCGTTCGTCAGGCCGGCTCGGCAGCCCCGCAGCCACCCTCGGGCGCTTCGGTCGGGCGAGCGGAGTCGAGCGACCGCGATCACGCGCTGTCGACGCTGGTCGGTGCGGTCTCGATGGCGCGAGCGGTCGATGACGAGGCGCTGTCGCGGGAGATCCTCGCCTCGGCGGCGTCCGAGATGAAGGCACAGCTCCGGCTTGACGCTCAGAGCCCCGCGCGGGTGAACGTCACGTGCGTCACTCCCCTCGGCGAGGATGTGGCCTCGATCTCGTAGTCCGTGTCGAGTCCCTCCAGGCCGTCCCAGAGGCGTTCGCCTCGGCCGAGCAGGATCGGGACCACGACGATGTGCATGTGGTCGACGAGCCGCGCGGCAAGCGAACTCGCGGATCATGGTCACACCGCCACCGATCCGGACGTCCAGGCCGCCGGCCGCCTCGCGGGCCGTCGCGAGCGCCTCGGCCGGCGAGGCATCGATGAAGTGGAACGTCGTTCCGCCCTCCATCTCGATCGGCGGGCGCGTGTGATGGGTGAGGACGAAGACCGGGGTGTGGAACGGCGGGTTGGGACCCCACCAACCCTTCCACTCCGGGTCGTCGGGCCAGTCGGGCGGGCCGAACTTCCGGGCACCCATGATCTCGGCGCCGACCCCGCGATCGTGCAGGCGCACGAAGGCGTCGTCGATGCCGCCGCTGCCGCCGGGCTCGGCCGGTGTTGGCGTGCCACCACCGGGTCTCGAACATCCATTCGTGCAGCCGTTCGCCGGCGTGCCCGAACGGTGTCTCGAGGCTCTGACCTTCGCCGGTGCCGAAACCATCGAGCGACACGGAGAAGAACTGGACGCGAGCAAGGGACATGGCTCGTCCTCCTTGTGGCGTTCCGTTCACCTTGCCACAGCATCCGACGAGCTCGATTCCGGCATCGCCGGTCGCCCTGGGCCACCCACGGACCGAAGCACCCGTACGCCGGTTCATCTCGTCAGCGCAGGTGTGGCGTCGAGGGCTCGATCATCGGATCGCTGACAGGGGTCGTCATGCATGTCGAGGAAGGGCCGCACGGCACTGGTGCGGCCACCTCCGGGGGCGGATGGTGCAGGTGCACAGGATCCATCGGGAGGTCGCGACATGGCAGGAGCGAACGCAGAAGGCCGACAGGCGATCCGGACATTCGCCGAGCACGAACACGAGGACCTGGCGGCCGGCATCTGTCGGATCCACGAGCTGGGCGAGGAGCTGGCCGCGATGTCCGTCGACCAGCGGGCGGCGGGCATCCACAAGGTCCTGCATTGGGTCGAGGCGGATCTCAAACCTCACATGGCGTGGGAGGAGCACTGGCTCTTTCCCTTGATCGATCGCCGGACGCGGACGCAATGGGCGACCCGGTACGCCCGGTTCGATCATCAGCAGATCACGGAGCAAGCCGAGCGCCTGGTTGCGCACTCCACCGCCGGGAGCCACTTTCCGTCGCGAGACGCGGTCAGGCTGATCGCGGACCTGTCGGGCCTCGAGATGCTCTTGCGGACCACTGTCGAGCGCGAGGAACGCTTCCTCCTTCCCTTGCTCGAATCCGACGCCGAAGGGTGGGAACCGGAGTGGCGGGACTGACGCCCGGCACCGACCTTCCTCCTGATCCACGGCCCATCGTCGGGCTTCGGGCGACGGAGGTCGCGGGCCAGGTCGACCAGTGGGGGTTCCTTGCCTACCCGGACCTGCCCGATGGTCCCGGCCCGGCGTTCCTGCTGGTGGCCCTTCGGCCCGTGCCGACACTGCAGCACTACGATCCCGAGGCGATCGACTACTGGGTGGCCGACGATGGGCGCGGGTCCCGGCGGACACTCACCCACGACACCACGATGCCCCGGTCGGAGGAATTCTCCTGGGGCCCGATCCGGCTCGTCGACCGGCTCGGCGTCTCGAACGAGTACCTCACGTTCGGTGGACACCTGGACGCGGCACTGATCGATGACGTCGTCGTGGCAGCGTTCGCATCACCGGCTCCGCTGCTGCGACGTGGCGGACATTCGCAGGGGTGGGACGAGGGAGCGGACGCCATCGGCGGCTTCTTCGCGCGGATGATGGTCGCGGTCGATTTCAAGCCAGGCTTCGAGCGCGACTTCGCCGTTGCGGAGCCATTGACCCGGTATGCCGCGTTCGTGCGGGACTCCGACAAGCGGCACCTCGGGCGGCTGACCCAGACATCGGTCGACGACCCTCTTGGCCAGCTCGTGCGACACGAGGCGACACGATTGCGGACGTCTGCTCCGGACGCCTGGGATGCAGCCGGCGCCTTGCTCGACACGGCCGTCCTCGACTGACGTTCGGCACGGGGTCGTGCCGGGGGTTTCAGGCGTGAGGTCACCGTCGCGTCGTGACGGCGGGCACTGTCCCTCCAGCGGGCCCGAGTCAGACCATGGATGCAGGGAAACGTACATGGAGGAGGTCCTCATGGAGTTCGTCATCACCCTTGGACTCGGCGGTTGGGCCATCTTGATCGTCGGGTCGTTGGTCTTCGGCGGGATCGCCCAGCTGGTCGGCGAGACACGTACTGGCTTTGAGTGGCTGGTCGATGCGATCGCCGCGGGCATCGGCGCTCTCGTCGCCAGCGAGTTCATCGTCGCGTGGCAGGCATTCGGGCCTGTCGTCGACGGACTCGCACTCGTGCCGGCCCTGGTCGGTGGTCTCGTGGCGGGTCTCGTGGTGGAGGTCGCGACGCGATACCTCACGGGCGGCCACTACACCCACGGGGCGATGTCCGCCTGAACTGTCTGGGAGACACGAGGCGGACGCGAGGGCCCGCCGACCGACTCGGTCGGCGGGCCTCGCTCGATTCCTGAGACGCGGACATCTCCCGCGGCGCTGTCGTGGATGTGCTGTCGTCAGGCTGCGAGCGGGTGGGAGCTCCGAACGTCGAGCGAGGCGTCGATCGTGCCGTCGGCCGACCTGCCGTATGTGATCGGGTAGCCCATCGACCGAAGCAGACCGAACATGGCCGTGTTGGTCATGAGGATGGGGGAGGCGAGGCGGGCGATCCCATGCGCCTGCGCCCAGCTGATCGCGCAAGCGAGCATCGCCCGACCGACGCCGTGGCCCTGCCACGCATCGGTGACGGCGATCGCGATCTCAGCCACGTCGTCGCTGATCGGCTCGATGCAGACGTGACCGATGATCACGGGATCGCCGCTCGCGTCGAGGCATTCCGCCACGATCCCTTCCCGGTGCTCGTGATCCGGTCCGCAGAAGAACGTTGCCGTGGCGTCGGGGATGCACGGGGCCGTGCCGTGGAACCTGGCGGTTCGGCTGTCCGGCGAGAGACCCGTGTAGAAGGCCGCCAGGCGCGGCCTGATCGCGGGGCGTGATCGACCGCATCCGATATGGCGCTGGAACCGGCGTGGTTGTCATGTCCCCAGTTGACACCGGCGCGCATCCGCGAATCAGGTCCGAAGGTCACGCCGCGCCGGGGCCGGAAGTCGCCTTTCCGATGCAGCCGGCGATCCGATGGCGCCGCGGCCCGGACCATGAGCCCGGGGTCACGCCAAGGGGGTCCGACTGACCCGTGAGGACCGTCCGACTGGCACGTGCCTGCAGTGGCCACGCGGCCCACGCTTGCGTCAAAGGAGGCTTTGATGAAGGCGTTGATCGCGATCGATGGATCCACGGAATCGGCGTTCGGCGTCGAATTGGCGGCGAGCCTCGCCTGGCCCTCCGGAGCCGAGCTGCAGGTCCTGACAGTCCTGCCCTCGGAGACCGAGCGGATCGGCGGCCCCTGGCTCGCCGGTGTCGCCTACGTCCCCTCCGACGTCACGCGGGACGGCCTGAGGACGGACGGAGCGGCGCTGCTCGAGCGGGCAGCCGCTCCCCTCCGCGAGCTCGGGCTGGACGTCACGACTCGACTGATCGAGGGCCGTGCCGCCTCGGTCATCGTCGACACGGCGCGGGACATCGGGGCGGATCTGGTGGTCCTTGGCGCCCGGGGCCACGGTGCGATCGAGGAAGCGTTCCTCGGCTCCGTGTCGGCGGAGGTCGTCGACCAGGCTCCCTGTGCCGTCCTCGTGGCGCGAGGCCCGATTGCGGAACGCATCCTGATCGGCACGGACGGATCGGACGTCGCGATGTCGGCTGCCCAGTTCGTCGGCGGATGCGGGCTCTTCCGTCACAGTCACGTGCGAGTCGTGCATGCGGTCGATGTCAATCCGACGTGGTGGCTGGGTTACGTCCCGAGTGATGGTGCATATGCGCTCGACAGCTACGCCTCCATCGCGGCGGAGGGCCAGCGGCGCGGCGGCGACGTGACGGCGGCGATGGCAGCCCGGCTTCGCGCCGACGGCCTCTCCGCGAGCACGGTCACCGTCGAAGGCCATGCGGCCGCCGCGATCATCCATGAGGCCAGGTCCTGGCGAGCCGACCTCGTGGTCGTCGGCACCCGCGGCAACGGACTCCTGAAGCGACTCCTCCTCGGCAGCACGGCGCGGTCCGTCATGCATCACGCCGGGGCCTCGGTGCTCATCACGAGGCCGACGCGGATCACGGTCACGAAGACCGAACCGACGGCGAGCGACCGCCGTCCACGCGTAGGCTGTGCCGATGCGGCTCGTCTCAGCGGCCGACGCGGCCGGCGTCGTCCAGTCCGGTCAGAGCGTCTACCTGCACTGCGCGGCCGCGACTCCGTCGGTCCTGCTCCAGGCGCTGGTCGATCGCGCCCAGGAGTTGAGCGACGTCAGCGTCGTTCACCTCCACACCGAGGGACCGGGCCCGCACCTGGCGCCCGAGATGGCCGGGCACTTCCGGCATCGCGCGCTGTTCATCGGCCCGAATGCTCGCGCAGCGGTCAACGAGGGACGCGCCGACTATGTCCCGGTCTTCCTGTCCGACGTCCCGCGGCTGTTCGAGAGCGGCGCGCTGCCGCTCGATGTCGTGTTCGTGAACGCCACACCGCCCGATGCCCACGGGTTCTGCTCACTCGGGACGAGCGTCGAAGCGATGCACGCGGCGATCCGGGCGGCGACGACGGTCGTCGTCCAGCTGAACCGGTCGATGCCGCGGACGCTCGGAGACAGCTTCATCCACGTCGACGACATCGACCTCGGCGTCGAGGTCGATGTCCCACCCTACGCCCAACCCCGACCCGGTCATCGGCGACGTGGAGGAGCGGATCGGCGCCCATGTCGCCGCCCTCGTGCCGGATCGAGCGACCCTCCAGCTGGGGATCGGCGCGATCCCGGCCGCCACGGCGATGGCATTGATGGACAAGCGCGACCTCGGGATCCACACCGAGATGTTCACCGATGCCGTCGTCGACCTCGTCGAGGCCGGCGTGGTCACAGGCGCCGCCAAGGAGCGCAACCGCGGCAAGATCGTCACGTCATTCCTGATGGGCTCGCCCCGACTCTACGCATTCGTCCACGACAACCCGATGGTCGAGATGCGGCCGGTGGATTTCACCAATGACACGCACGTCATCCGGTCGTTCAGCCGGATGGTGTCCATCAACTCCGCGATCGAGGTCGACCTCACCGGCCAGGTCGTGGCGGATTCGATCGGTCACACGATGTATTCGGGCGTTGGTGGCCAGATGGACTTCATCCGTGGGGCGGGACTGGCGTCAGAAGGCCGTTCCGTCATCGCCCTCCCGTCGACCGCCGCCGGCGGGACCGCCTCGCGGATCGTCGATACCCTGCGGGAGGGTGCCGGGGTCGTCACGACCCGCGCCCACGTCCGCACCGTCGTGACCGAGTGGGGAGTCGCCGAGTTGTTCGGCAAGAGCCTGCGCGAGCGAGCCAGGGCACTGATCGGGATCGCCCATCCTGATTTCCGTGCCGACCTCCTTCGGGATGCCAGCCGCCGTCACCTGGTCTAGACACAGCTGCTTCGGGCCGAATGGCCCGCGCCGGTGCGACCAACGGCGCTGGGTCGAGCGGGCTCCGGGGTTCACGCTCAGGGCGGAACTCTGGAGGGACCGAGTCATGCTGACCGGACTGCTCGTCGCGGGCGCCGCGTGACCGCGGCGGTCCGTCCAGATCGAAACCCGGTGGGAGCGCCGGGGGTGCTCCCCCCTCTGCAGGAGGCTGACCGATGATCCGCATCGCCGTGACGATCCTGTTGATCGTCGCGTGGCACTTCCCGACGACCTTCTTCGTGCCCCAGGACGTTCCGAACGAACGGGGCTGGCTGATCTGGCCATTCGGTCGGGCGAGCGCGCCTGTCTTCGACGGTCTGCAGGGCACGATCGCCCCGGCGTCGCCGGCCACGGTCGGGTCGCTGACCCTGGTGACGGTGGCGGCGGGGCTCGCGTCCATCGCCTTCATCGTCGCGATCGCCGCTCTGTGGGGCATCGTCGTTCCATCGACGTGGATGCCGCTGGCCGCCGTCATCGGCGCCGTCAGCTCGACGACGCTCTTCCTGATCTACCTGAGCCCGCTGTCCATCGTTCCGTTGCTCGCCAACCTCGCCGTCCTGTGGGGCGTCTTCGTGGCGGACTGGACGTCGCAATCGCTGGGTCAGGCGTGACTCGCCCCGAAAGGATCACGTCATGAAGGTCCTCGTCACGGCCGCGTCGCGACACGGCTCGACAGCCGAGATCGCGTCGATCATCGCCGGCATCCTCCGATCGTCGGATATCGACGCAGAAGCCGTCCCGCCGGAGGCCGTCGCGAGCGTTGCGGACTATGACGCGGTCATCCTCGGATCGGCCGTCTACGCCGGCCACTGGTTGGAGCCGGCGCAGGCCTTCGTCGCCCGGCACGCCGACGATCTCGCGACACGACCGGTCTTCCTGTTCTCGAGCGGTCCATTGGGCTATCCATCGCGTCATCCGGTGGAGCCGGCCGACGCCGTCGCCGTCGAGACGACGACGGGCGCCATGGATCTCCAGGTCTTCCCGGGTCGGTTGATCGGGCGCGATCTGAGCCTGCCGGAGCGCTTCGTCGCCACGACGACGCACCTGCCATACGGCGACTTCCGGCCCTGGGACGACATCCTCGACTGGACGCGCGAGATCGCCCGCTACCTGCACGCTGAGTCGGCCGTGGCGGGCGACCCGCCCCGGGCTGATGGCGCCGGCTGAGGGGGCGTCCGGTTCGACCCTGGAGGTCGCCCACGCGCTCGCGGCCGGCGCCGTCGCCCAGACAGCCGGGGTGGACCCACGGATCGGATTGTCGACGCGTGACGCGGAGGAGCGAGCCGGCGAGTCCGGCCCGAACGAGCTGTCCGCCCCGGATCCACCGAAGGTCTGGCGATTGGCGCTGCGTTCCGCGACGCAGCCGTTCCTGCTCATGCTGTTGGGCGCGGGCATCGCCGCCGCGGTCATCGGGGAGGTCCGGGACGGATTGCTCATCCTGGCCGGACTCGTTCCCCTGGTAGGTGCGGACGTGGCGACCGAGTACCGGGGCGAGCATGCTCTCGAGGCTCTGCGGCACGCCTCCGCGCCGCAGGCCCAGGTCCGGCGGGACGGCCGCGTCGAGGATCTCGCGGCAGCCGCGCTCGTCCCGGGCGACATCGTGCTCCTTCATGTCGGGGACGTCGTCCCGGCCGACCTTCGCCTGACCCGGGTCGATCGCCTCGTCCTGGATCGAAGCGTCCTGACCGGTGAGTCCATCCCGGAAACGATGAGCGTGGAACCCGACGCTCTCGCGAGCGGGGTGGCAGATCGCCGGTCGATGGCGTACGCGGGGATGAGCGTCGTCGGCGGGAGGGGCGAGGGGATCGTCGTCGCCACGGGCGCCGGCACGCAGGTCGGCCGCATCGCCAGCGGCCTGACGACCGACGAGCGACGCCGCTCGCCACTGCAGCACGAGCTCGATCGGCTCGTCCGCCTGATGCTGTTCGTGGCGGTCGGACTCATCGTCATCACCGTGGGGCTTGGGTTCGCGCGCGGGAACCCGCTCGCCGACAACCTCCTTGCGGGCATCACGGCGGCGATCGCCGCCGTTCCGGAGGAACCGCCCGTCCTGCTCGCGGTCGTCCTCGGCCTGGGGGCGTACCGCCTGCTCCGCCGCTCGGTCCTCGTTCGACGGCTGAACGCCGAAGAGGTTCTCGGCGCGATCGACGTGATCGTCACGGACAAGACCGGCACGCTGACCCAGAACCGTCTCGAGGTGATCTCGGTCGCAGACGCCTTCGGTTCCGATCCGAACCCCGCCGCACATGCGGCCGTGCTGCTCGATGCGCTCCGCGCCGAGGACGACGCCTGGGACGACAGCCATGAGATCCGGACCAGCTCGTTCACGCGGGCCCTGCGCGAGGCCGTGCTCGCAGCCGGCGGCGACACGTCACTCGATCCCGACGACCTGGTCGACTCGACCCCGCCGACCGATGATCGGCCCGTATGCCGACGACCACAGCGCACCGGTCGGGGCACGTCGAAACGCTGATCCTCGGGGCGCCGGAGGCCGTGGTCGGGGTCTCGAGCGGGTCGTCGCCTACCGAGCTAGTCGCCTGGCAAGCGTGGATCGAGGCCATGACGTCTGACGGTCAGCGCGTCGTGGCGCTGGCCGGTCAGGTCGATGGCTGCGCCCCACGACTCCGGGCTGTGATCGGCTTCGGCGATCCGGCTCGGGCGGGTGTCGCCGAGGCGATGGCCACGGCGCGGCGGGCCGGCATCCACGTCGTCGTCGTGACCGGGGATCATCCCGCGACCGCCAGCGCGATCGGGCGACAGGTGGCGCTGCCAAAAGGTCGGGTGGCCCTGGGACCGGAGGTCGACGGCATGAGCGACGTGGCGCTGGCCGAGGCATTGCCCGGCCTCGCGATCGTGGCGCGATCGATCCCGGCCACGAAGGAGCGGATCGTCCGGGTCGCTCGTGCGGCGGGTCACCTCGTGGCGGTCACCGGCGACGGGGTCAATGACGCTCCGGCGCTCCACGCCGCCGACGTGGCCGTTGCGATGGGAACCGGCACCGCCGTGGCCAAGGAGGCGTCCGACCTCGTCCTGAACGACGACTCGTTCGCGACGCTGGTCTACGGCATCGAGGAAGGACGGCGGATCGTCGACAACGTCCAGAAGGGCCTCGTGTTCCTCCTGTCGACCCACGTCGCACTGCTCGGCTTCATCCTCATCGCGACCATCGCGGGGTCCAGTCAGGCGCTTCTGCCGATCCAGGTGCTCTGGCTGGAGCTGTTCATCGACCTGTCCGCCTCGATCGCCTTCGAGCGCGAGCCGGCCGAGCCGGACATCATGACCCGGTCGCCGCGGCAACCCGGCCGGCCCCTTTTGACGCGCGAGCTGCTCGCGCGGATCGCCGGCGCCGGTGGCTTCAGTGCGGTCGCTGCGCTGTGGCTGATGACGGCGAGTGGCGCCGGCCTCGAGCATGGCCGCTGGCTGGCCTTCACTGCCCTCGTGGGGGCACAGGCCGTCCGCGCCTATGCGAACCGCAGCCTGGTGCTGCCGGTCGTCAGCCTTCGAAGGAATGGCTTCCTACTCACCGCGTGCCTCGTCACGGTCGCGGTCCAGGTCCTCATCCCGTTCGTGCCCCGCTCGCGGACGCGTTTCGTGCCACGCACCTGGCATCCGCGGAATGGGCGCTCGTTGCAGGCATCGCTCTCGGCGCCGGCCGTCGTGGCCGAGACGATCAGGCGAGCCGGGCGTGGGCCCTGGGTGGCCTGACTCCGGTCAGCCTGAGTCCGTTCAGCCGGGTCGGGACGCGCTGGCCGAGTCCGGGGACGACACAGGCGAACGCAGGCGCGCCGGCGGCCTGGAGCTGTACGGCGGCGGCCTGATCCTGCACCACCAGCGCGGTGACCATGCCGTACATGCCGTCGGGTCCCTCCGCGTGCTGGAGGATGTGGCAGTGGAAGGCCCACGCACCGGGCTCGTCGCAGGTGATGACGACGTCCCAGCGCTCGCCCGGGTTCACGCCGAGCGTGTCGCACGTGAACGCCGCGCTCCCCAGCGGATGGCCGTCGCGGGCCACGACCCGCATCGGCATCCCGTGGAGGTGCCACGGATGCATCATGTTGCCCTCGTTCATGAACCGGATCACGATCGTCTCCCCGAGGGTCGCGACGATCGGTGCGGTGGCCGGGAAACCACGGCCGTTGATCGTGAAGCCGCCGAGGGCATCGTTGCTGATCCAGACGATGTCCTGGGTCGCACCGTAGAGCTTGTCGTACCGCTGCGCCGGGTCCTTCGGCTCGACGATGAAGGCCCCGAGCAGGCCGCGTCCGACCTGGTCGGTGGCGTTGTGGTGCGAGTGGTACATGTGCGAACCGCTCGACTTGGCGACGAACTCGTAGGTGAAGCTGCCGCCCGGTTGGATCGGGTCCTGGGTGACGTGCGGGACACCGTCCATCGCGTTCGGCAGGCGTTGTCCGTGGAAGTGGATCCCGGTGGACTCGGCCATGCGATTGGTGAACGTCGCGCGGATCCGGTCGCCCTCGGTCACGTCGATCCGCGGACCCGGCCACGTCCCGTTGAACCCGAGCGCGTCGACCGCCGGGATCCTGCGCGTCGATCTGGTGCTTGATCGGGTCGACCGTCAGGTCGAAGACCTTGGTCTCGCCGTCCAGCGTCGGCGCCAGGGGCTGGTTCCCCTGGCCCGGCAACGTCGCGCCCTCGCCGCCCAGGAAACGATCGACGGCGGCCTTGGCATGGGCGTCGTGGTCGGTGGTCGGGGCCGACGACGCCGACGGCGCATGCGACGGATCGTGCGAGGACGAGGGCGCGACCGAAGCGCTGGGCGCGCTGGCCGCTGGCGCGGATGCCGCCGCGGCCGGTCCGGCGCTCAGGACCGGACCGTAGCTCCATCCCGTCGTCGACGCCGCCGGCGAGCAGGCGGCCACCGCGGTCGCCACGAGGCCACCACCGGTGATGGCACCGAGCGCAAGAAGCCGTCGGCGGCTGATCCGCTCGAGTGGGTCTGGGGTCGTGGGCAGTTCGACGTCGGTCACGCTGGTACGCCTCGTGGTGATGGTCTTCCTGGACGACAGTGGCCAAGGCACGCCGTTCGACGTGTCCCTGTCGACTTGGTTGTACGGAATCGCGACAGGGTCGGCCGCGTGCCATTCGGCCCGATCCCTCGGGACCCTTGGGCACATTCGGACCGGAGTCGATGCCCGATGCACGGGTTCGCCCGAATGGGATCAGTGGCCCGTCCGTTTCGTGCCGCTCGGCGGTAGCCCGGGCGCGCCCCGTGACGGACGATCCATCTGGCGCATCGGGCGCGGCGTGAGTGACGAGTCGTCGGACACGCCCGACTCGTGCGGGATCGGAGGCATCACATGACCCAACAGACCACCGACGATGTCGGTCATGACCGCCACGCGACCGACGGTGTCCGGCCCCTCTACCGCTCGCGATCGGATCGCGTGCTGGCCGGCGTCTGCGGCGGGCTCGCCGACTACTACCGTGCGGATGCGCGAGCCGTCCGATTGCTTGCGGTCCTGCTCGCGGTCTTCACCGGCATCTTCCCGATGCTGTTCGTGTACCTGATCGCGGCCATCGTCCTCCCCGCTGAGGACGCGACGACCGCGACCGTCAGGCCGAGGCAGGCCAGCTCGTGCTCATCCTCGGCGGCTTGCTGATCGCGATCGGGGTCGCGGGCGTCGCCACCGTCTGGCTCCAGGTGTCCTGGGACATGCTCTGGCCCATCGCCCTGATCTCGATGGGCGCGGTGATCGTCGCCCTGGCCCTGCGTCGCGAGAGAGTCGAAGGAGGACGGCCATGAAAGTCCTAGTCGCATTCGCCAGCCGGCATGGCGCGACGCGGGGGATCGCCGAGCAGATCGCCACGACCCTCGAGAGCGACGGGTTCGATGTCACGCTCAGATCCGTCGATGCGGCCGGTGCGCTCGACCCGTACGACGCGGTCGTCGTCGGAAGCGCGGTCTACCTCGGCGGCTGGTTGAGCGAAGCCACCACGTTCGTCCGACGCAATCGCAAAGGCCTCGCCAGCCGGCCTGTCTGGCTGTTCAGCAGCGGTCCGACCAGCGGGGATGCGGTCGACGACAAGGGCCGCGACCTCCTGAAGACGTCCGAACCGAAGGAGTTCAAGGAGTTCTCCGCCATGCTCCGGCCACGCGGCATGCAGGTCTTCTACGGCGCGTACGATCCTGATGCGGCGCCGGCCAATGGCACCGAACGCCTGATGAACCGGTTCATGCGCCTTGTCCCGGCGATCCGGCGCGCACTCCCGACGGGCGACTACCGCGACTGGAAGGCCATCGAAGCCTGGGCGCACGGCATCGGTCGTGAGCTGGCACCCGGTGGTGCGCCAAGCGCCTGACGGTCTCGTCAGGGTCGGACGTCCGCCGGCGATCCCTGTGCCAGGCTTGATCAGTCGGACGGGTGGGTCTTGATGCGAGCCACGTAGGCGGCGGCCTGGGCACGCCGCTCGAGATTGAGCTTGGCGAGGATCGAGCTGACGTAGTTCTTGACCGTCTTGTCGGACAGGAAGACCTCGGCCGCGATCTCCTGTTGGTCTTGCCCTCAGCGACGAGCGCCAGGATCTTGCGTTCCTGCTGCTGTCAGCGGCCCAGCTCGTCGGGCTCGTCCGACGTGGCGATCCGCCGCATCCGCTCGAGGACCTTGCCGGTGACCGCCGGATCCAGCAGTGACTCGCCGCGGCCGACGGCTTCGAGCGCGGCCACGAGGTCGCGCGCGCGGACCTGCTTGAGGAGGTAGCCGCTCGCTCCGGCGACGATGGCGGCGATCACCGCCTCCTCGTCCGGGTAGCTCGTGAGCATCACCACCCGCGTGGCCGGGAACTCCGCGCGGATCTCCCGGCACGCCTCGATCCCCGAGCCATCTGGGAGGCGGACGTCCATCACGACGAGGTCGGGCTGGAAGCGCCTGGCCATCTCGATCAATTCGGCGACCGTGCCGGCCTCGGCGACGACCTGGAACTCCGCTCGGCGATCGAGCACGGCGACCAGGCCCTGGCGGACGACCTCGTGGTCGTCGACCACAAGGAGGGTCAGCGGTCGGCTCGGGCCATCAGTCATGGCGTGGCGGTCTCCTCGTCGGCGTCGGGTCCATGGGGCGGTCGGTGGATCTCGATCCGTGTGCCGGTCGCGTCGCTCTCGATGTCCATGGTCGCACCAACCGCCGCCACACGGGAGCGCATATTGGCCAACCCTGGTGGCCCGGGCTCCCGACCCCCGTCGGATCGAACCCGCGCCCGTTGTCCTCGATCCGAAGCCGCAGGCTCCCGTCGAGATCCCGCGCTGACCCAGACCTCCGCGCGCGAGGCGCCGGAGTGGCGGGCGATGTTGGACAGGGCCGATGTTCGCGATGCTCAGGAGGTTCGCTGTCATCGTCGCGTCGGGTTCGACGTCCATGGCTCCGACATGCAGCTCGACATCGATGATCGAGTTATGGCGGAACTCCTCCACGATGGCGGCCAGCCCCGCCACCAAGGTCGCACCGCTCAGGAGCTCCGGCCGCAGGCCGAAGATGAAGTTCCGGATGTCCCGGATCGTCAGGTGGAGGCTGTCGATCGCCCGCTCGACGCGTCGCTCGACCTCGTCCGGATCATCGCGCAGGAACTCCGGGATGTCCTCGAGGGAAAGGCCGACCGCGTAGATGTTCTGGATGATGCCGTCGTGGAGGTCCTGGCTGATGCGCTCGCGCTCGTCGACGATCGCCAGGCGCTGGACCTGCTCGTGCAGGTGTGCGTTCTCGATGGCGATGCCGGCGTGGACGGCGAATGTCTCGACCAGGCGCTGATCGGTCTCGGAGAACTCGGTTGCGCCCGCCTTGTCGGTCAGGTAGAGATTGCCGACCGAGCGGCCTTTCACGTTGATCGGCACGCCGAGGAAGCTGTGCA
>CAVRFU010000009.1:0-435163 GCA_963720495.1 uncultured Chloroflexia bacterium | reverse complement strand
GGAGGCTGTCATGGGATTCCCCGATCGGATCGAGCGGACCGTCGAGATCGCGCATCCACCGGCGAAGGTATGGACCGCCCTGACCACCGCCGAAGGGCTCGGCACGTGGTTCGGCGAGGCGGCGACCATCGACCTGCGGCCCGGCGGCGCGGCCGAGATGACGTGGGGCGGCGGAGAGAAGGCCTCGATGCGCATCGAACGCGTCGAGGAGCCGACGGTCTTCGGCTTCACCTGGGGCATCTACGGCCTGCCCGACGACGACCCGCGCCATACCTACGTCGAGTTCACGCTCGAGCCGACCCCGACCGGCACCCGGCTGACGGTGGTCGAGTCCGGCTTCGCGCAGCTGCCGGACGACGCATACCGGACCGCGTTCGAGGCCAACACCGACGGCTGGGCCAACGAGCTGGGGGAGCTGGTCGTGTACCTCGATGCCAAGGCAGCCTGACCTCGAGGCCGTCGCCGAGGAGGTCTTCACCGCGCTGGCCGACCCGAGCCGACGGAAGATCCTGGCCGAGCTCGCCGCCGGCGGACCCGCCACGGCCACGGATCTGGCGACCCGCCTGCCCATCACGCGCCAGGCCATCGCGAAACACCTCGCGCTCCTGGCCGATGCGGGACTCGTCGCGGCAGAACCCGGCGAACGGCGCCGGGTCCGCTACCGGCTCCGCTCGGCCCCGATGCAGGTCGCGCAACAGTTCCTGGCCGCCCTCGCCCGGGACTGGGATCGCCAGCTCGGTGCATTGGCGGAGCACATCGACACCATCGCGTCGGCGGGATCCGACACGGAAGCAAAGGAAGAGTCATGACTGACACGTGGACACGCCCCCCGGAGTGGGTGGCGGCAGATGGACGACCCGAGACCGGCCACAGGATCGGAACGCGCGAGGAATGGACGGCGGCCCGCGAGGAGCTGCTCGTGCGCGAGAAGGAGCACACCCGGCTGGGCGACGAGCTGGCGCGCCAGCGACGCGAGCTGCCCTGGGTCCGCGTCGAGAAGGACTACGTCCTCGACACCGCCGACGGCCCGCGCCCCCTTGCGGACCTGTTCGACGGCCGAAGCCAGCTGGCCATCTACCACTTCATGTTCGGACCGAGCTACGGGGCCGGCTGCCCGATCAACTCGTCCATCGCGGACACCATCGATGGGCTCATCCCGCACCTGAATGCGCACGACGTGACGATGATCCTGGCGTCGGGCGCCCCCATCGAGAAGCTGGGGGCGTACAAGCGCCGCATGGGCTGGAGCATCCCCTGGGTGTCGTCGGCCGACAGCGACTTCAACGCCGACCTCGGCTACTCGAGCGACCCGGTCGAGACTCGCGCGTGGGTCGAGGGAAGCGGCGTGTCACTCCCGCCGATCGTCGAACGCAACGCCAGCGCGAGCGGCACCGACATCGCGGGGTACCTGACCGAGAGCCCCGGCTTCAGCACCTTCGTCCTCGAGGATGGGGTCGTCTACCAGACCTATGCGACCGGGTGGCGCGGGCTCGAGTTCCTGATGGGCTACTACCCGATCCTCGACCGGACGCCCCGGGGCCGCGAAGAGGACGATGGCTTCCAGCTCTGGATCCGCCGCCACGACGAGTACGACCTCCGCTGAATCACAGGGACCCGCCGCCCGGGAGGGCGACGGTTCAGCTCGGCTGGACCGGGACGTGCGGCGGGACGGTCCCGCCGTCGAGGAGCGCCCGGTCGCGCAGCGGCTCGGTCAGCTGGATCGTCAGCGGCACGCTCGGGTTGCTCTCGCAGTCCGAGGCGCCCGGGATCGAGGCGACCGCGATGGTCACGACGATCGCATCCGGCCGATACGCGACGACCGGCGCCAGCACGCGACCGTTCGGAGGCCCCCCGCCGGCGCAGGCGCGCTCCATCAGCTGGACCGCGATCGTGGTGGACTGCGGCGTGGGTGGCGGCGCCGCGGGATCGACCCACCAGTCCGCGAGCACCGATCCCGCCGGGCAGCGCGACGGACAGCGCGCAGGCGCCGTACGCATCCACGACCCACGCGCCGGCGGACCGCGTGAAGGCCACGGCCAGCCACGGCGGATCGCTCGGCGTCGGCGCCACGAACAGCTCGCGGTCCGCGGTCTGGGCGACCCGATGCCAGCCCGACCGCGGGAACGGGAACGCCGGGGCCGGCTCGGTCAGCAGGAATTCGCGCAGCGCCGCCGCGGCCGCGTCGGGAGCGAGCTCCTCGCCGGGACCGTCGAGGGCCGCGGGCGGGAAGCGGCTGTCGTCGATGCCGCAGGTCAGCTCCGGCGAGGCGATCACCGCCGGATCGATGGTCGGCAGCGGGCCGGTCAGCGCCCCATCCGTCGAGCTCGGCTCGCTCGCGGGCTCCGACGCGTGCGCGCGACGCTCGGCGACGGGCTCACCGCGGCGTCGCCACACCCGGCCACCGCGGCGCCGAGGATGCACGCCATCAGCAGGACGAGCCGCGCGGAACGCGTCCGGACGCCGGTCATCCCCGGCGCCTATGCCCCGGCCGCGACCGGTCCGCTGTCGCGGGCCTGGAACTCCGCCTTGGTCGGCAGCAGCGGCTTGCCACGTCGCGACATGCCCAGGAGGATCCAGGCGAGCGGGATCGGCAACGCCCACTGGAACGCCCGGAAGAGCATCACGCCGGCGGTGATCACGGACGAGTCCGCGCCGCCGGTGTAGGCCGTGAAGAACGAGATGTACAGGACTTCCGGGACGCCGGCGCCGCCCGGCGCGATCGGCAGCACGGTGATCACGAACACGCCGGCGACGCCGGCCAGGATGATCGACGCCGGCAGCTCCCGTTCGGTGATGCCCACGACGCGCATCGAAACGAGCATCAGCACGAACCACGCGAGCTTCGAGGCCATCGCGACGAGGAAGGCGACGAGTCCGCGCTCCCGGACCGTGTCCCCGAGGGTGATCCGGAACCGGACGAGCGCGCCCTCGACGTCGGGCACCGCCCGCCCGAACCGGCGGAGGACGGCGCCGATGACGCGCTCGGCCAGATGCCCCAGCTTGCGCGCCAGGCGTTCCGAGCGGACGACCAGGATGAGCCCGACCCCGAGACCGACGAAGAGCACCCCGCCGAGCACGAGGTAGCCGACGATGAGCGCGTTCTCGACGGCGACGCGACCGGCTGACTCGGCGACGACCAGGACGATGCCGGCGATGAACATCAGCCCGAACCGGCTGAGCTGGTCGAAGATCCCGTAGAGCAGGATGCCGCCGGTGGTCGTCGAGACCGGCCGGCCCCAGCCGCGGATGACGACCCACAGGACCGCCATGTTCCACGGGCCGAGCGGGATGCTGGCGCCGATCCCCGTCAGGATCAGGTACGCGTCGAGCCCGCGCACCAGGCCCAGGCCCGGGATGAGCGCCGTGAAGATCGCCCCGGTCAGGACCCACGTGATGAGCCCGAAGATGCCGACGACCAGGAAGTCCTGGAGGCTCAGGCCCTGGAGCGCGTCGAGCACCTGCCGGTAGTCGACGAACCGCGGCAGGATCACGCCGAACACGATCGACAGCACGCCGGCCACGATGCCGATCCGGATGATCGCGTCACGGCGACTCGGCGGCTTGGTCTCGGTGATGGAGTCTGCCGTGGCGGCGGTCCCCGGCGGGTCGCCGGCCACGCCGGTCAGCGCGTCGTCGCTCGGACCGCTCACCTGGATCCACCTCCGTCTGCATCGCGGGCCGATGCCACTGTCGTGATGGTACGCGGCTCGATCGTGTTGCGGCACGTTGACGTCCTGTTACAGTCGACCACATGACCGACGGCAACCGCACCCCGACCCGACGCAAGACGACCAGCCGAACCACACCCAGCGCCCGCGAGCTCGAGGCGGCCTGGAGGCCGTCGGATCCGCGACCCGACCAATGGACGCCGCGGCCCTGGGTCCCGGTGGCCGAGCGAGCGGCGGCCGGCCGGCTGGCCCGTCAAAACGCGCCCCGGACGACCCACGGCGCGCTCGAGCTCGCCAAGGGCCGCGATCCGGTCGCGATCATCCTTGCCCAGGAGGCCGATCGGCTGCAGGACCTGCTGCCGCTCCGGCACGGCCGGATGGCCGCCTCGGCCTTCGCGTTCTATCGCGGTGCCCCCGCGGTGATGGCCTTCGACCTGTCGACGACGCCGCGGAGCGACATCATCGTCCAGGCCAGCGGCGACTCCCACCTCTCGAACTTCGGGCTCTTCGCCTCGCCCGAGCGGACCCTCGTGTTCGACTCGAACGACTTCGACGAGACGATCCCCGGCCCATGGGAGTGGGACGTCAAACGACTCGCCGCGAGCATCGTGATCGCTTGCCGCACGAACGGCATCAGCCCCGCGGATACCCGGACGGCCGTGATGACGACGGTCCGCGCATATCGCGAGCAGATGGCCACGTTCTCCGGGATGCGGCTGCTCGACATCTGGTACGACCAGACGACCGCCGATGAGATCGAGACCGAGATGATGGCGATGGGTCGCAAGTTGGGCTTGATGGGTGGCGCGAAGGACGCTCGTCAGCGACTGAACTCGATCTTCTCGAAGGCCCGCTCCAAGGACCAGCTCAAGGCCATGGGCTCGCTGACCGAGGTCGTCGATGGGCAGTGGCGTATCGCCGATGATCCGCCGACCGTCTCCCACATCAACATCCCCGGAGGGGCGGACTCGCTGTCGAAGACGTTCAGCGACTACCGTGGCACGCTGGCCGAGAACCGCCGGGAGCTCGTCGAGCGCTATCGATTCGTCGATGTGGCCCTGAAGGTCGTGGGCGTCGGAAGCGTCGGGACACGGTGCTTCGTCGTGCTGCTCGAGGGTCGCGACCAGGGCGACCCGCTCCTGCTCCAGGCCAAGGAGGCGACGGCATCCGTGTTGGATCCGTACGTCACCTCGAGCCAGCACACGAACCATGGCGAACGCGTCGTGGTCGGCCAGCGCCTGATGCAGGCCACGCCGGACATCTTCCTCGGCTGGACGCGCGGTCCCGGCGGACGTGACTTCTACTTCCGGCAGCTCTGGGACATGAAGGGCTCCGTCGACACGACGACCCTGCGAGCACCGGGCATGGGCTTCTACGGCGGCCTGTGCGCGCGATCCCTCGCTCGCGCCCACGCGCGCAGCGGCGACGCCGTCGCGATCGCGGCGTACCTGGGCACGAGCGACACGTTCGACGGGGCGCTCGCGGATTTCTCCGAGGCCTACGCCGACCAGAACGAGCGCGACCACGCGGCCTTCGTCGCGGCCATCTCCGCCGGGACGATCACCGCCGTCGCCGGCTGACCTGCCTCAGCAGCTCAATGCCTCAGGCCGGGGCCGGCGGCCCACCACCCTGCTCAGCGATCCGGGCACGCAGGGCCGCCACACCCGCTTCGAGCTCGTCGACCATCTGCAAGAGGGTGGCCTGATCGACTTCCGTCGGCGTCGTCGCCGTCGGGGCCTCCGGAACGTCGTCCGGGGTTGCGGGTGCGAGGAAGAAGTTCGCCAGGAAGCCGGACAGGACGCCGAACAGTCCGACGCCGGCCGCCAGGACCAGGAAGGCCGACAGGCGACCACCCTCGGTGATCGGGTACTTGTCGCCATAGCCCACGGTCGTGATGCTCACCCACGCCCACCACACCGCGTCGCCACCGGTCGTGATGTTCGCTCCGGGGGCCTCGCCCTCGAAGTAGAGGACCAGCATGCTGCCGAACTCGAGGACGACCAGGACCATGAACACGACGACGAGGAGGGCGTTGTTGGCCCGTTCCTTGATGAACGACCGGACGATGTTGCGGAAGCCGTATTGCTTCAAGAGCCGTCCGACCCGGACCAGGCGGAAGATCCGGAACAGCCGGAAGCCCGCCGGCAGGCTGCCGAGGAGGTCGAGCCAGCCGCGTTGCTCGATGAAGTAGAGCCGTCGTGGATGCGACCGCAGCAGCCGGGAAGTGAAGTCGGCCAGGAAGATCGCCGTCAACGGGACGTTCACGATCGAGGCGATGGATTTCGTGTCCTCGCTGAATGGCAGCACGCTGATGGCGAGGTTGATCAGCGAGAGGACGGCCAGCAGGCCGATGAAGATCTCGTAGCCGGGCGCCTGGAGCTCGGCCGGTCGCTCGGCTCCGACGTCGTCGGATCCCGTGTCTACAGCTGCCGTCTGCGTGGCCATCGATCGTGACTCCCGGTTCGACGCTGGACCGCCCGAGGGTAGCGGAACCACCGAGGGCGCATCATCGTCACGTGCGTATGACGGCCGGCCGCCCCCTCCTCTCGTTGCTCGTCGTTCTTGGCATCGTGCTGGCCGGCTGCACCGGCGCGGGTGCCGCGTCGCCATCCGCGCCGGGAGCCTCGACCGGGACGGCGACGGGGATCGCCGGCACGGCCACCGCCGGTCCGGCCTGCCCGGTCCAGAAGAACCCGCCGGATCCGTCCTGCGCCGATCGTCCCGTGGCCGGCGCCGTGGTCGTCGTTCGGGCCGCGTCGGGCGCCGAGGTCGCGCGGGTGACGACCGATGCATCCGGCGCGTTCGCCGCCACGCTGCCGGCGGGCGACTACACCATCGAGCCGCAGCCGGTCACCGGCCTGATGGGGACACCGGCCGCCCAGCCAGTGACCGTCCTGTCAGGCGCGATCGCGACCGTCGAACTCGTCTACGACACGGGTATCCGGCTCCCGGTCAGCGCGTCCTGACGGAGGGCGGGCGGTCCCCGCGCCCGCTAGGCAGTGAAGTCGGCGCCGAGGGCCCACAGCGCATAGCCGGTCGCGACCGCCCCGACGATGACCGCGATCTTGAAGAGGAGCGGCGTCCGGTTCGGGATCGCCAGCCCGATCAGCACGAGCAGGAGCGGCGTGGCATCGAGGATGAACCGGTAGCCGAACTGGGCGAAGCCGACGCTCCCGTGCATCAGGTCCACGGTGATCACGAGGATCGCGGCGATGCCGATCGCGAGGGCGTCGCGTCCGCGGGCAAGGAACGACCAGAACAGGAATGGCGCCGCGAGCAGCAGCGAGTCGGCCTGCAGGGAGGGCCGGATGAAGGGCGCCTGCGACGGGTCGATCGTCGGCCACGACCAGAGCATCGCCTGCAGGCCCTGGGGGATGTAGGTCGGCGATTCGATCCCGTCCTTGAACCAGGGCTCGCCGGTCACGAGCCCGTTGGTCGAGCTGCTCGACGGGATCCGGGCGTAGCCGAAGTCCGTGATCGACCCGAAGCGCGCCAGGTTGTACAGCCCGATCAGCGCGGCGACGGGGACGGCACCCACGAGGAACTTCCACGTGTCGCGCCGGTAGAGATAGAAGAACAGCGGGACGGCGGCGCCGACCGGGAGACGACTCCCGACCGCGAGGCTGAACAGGAAGCCGGCGAGGTACGGCCGGCGCCGGTCGAGCGCGAACCACAGCGTCCCGAGCAGGAACAGGGTCGCGCTCGCCTGGGCCATGTGATGGGTGCCGCCGGTGCCCGCGACCCACAGGAGAGTGGTGGTCGCGAACCCGGCGGTGATCCAGATGGCCGGCCGCTCGGCGACGCCGCGCTTGCGCAGCAGGAGGAACGCGACCCCGACGGAGAGCGCGCCGACGATCGCCGGCATGACTCCCATCGCGAGCTCTTCGTTCCACGGGCGGACGCCCATGATCGCCACGACCGGCATGTAGAACAGAGCGGGCACCGGCGGGAACGGGACGTACCAGAGGGAACCGACGGGGACGAGCTCGACCCAGGGTCGCGCGTCGACCGCGAACTCGCCCCGGAGGAGGGCGCCGGCCAGCGGGATGAACTCGTCCGTGCCGCTGCCCTGGCTGCCGACGAACAGGTACAGCCCGAATGCCAGGACGCCCAGCGCCAGCGCGAGGACACGCGTGCGATCCGGGAGCCGGACCGCGACCGATGACACGAGCGGGATCGACGAGCTCGACACGGTCCGGATGGTCGCATGCCGGGGCTCGCTGCGCGACCGGCGATATCCGCGGACAGGGTGAGGGCCGAGCACCTGTCGATGCTCGGCCCTCAGACCCCCCGGATAATCACGCGGTCAGTTGATCGACATCGTGGTGGAGCCCGATGCCGTGATGTTGCCCATGATGGAGCTGATGATCGGCGTGAACGCGGACCACGAATAGGTCGTCCGCACGGACACGAGCTGGCCGGACTTCGTCCCGCTCGTGCACGCCGTCCCGGACGTCCATTGACCGGTCGGCGGCGTGGAGTCGTCGCAGCTGATGTAGAGGTTGGTCACCGAACCGAACGGTGCCATCTCCTGGTTGGCCGCGGTCAGGACGTGGGACTTGAGCGTGGCCGCATCGGCCGGACACACGGGTCCGCCGATCGTGCCGCAGCTCGTGTTGGCCTTCTGGATCCAGCTCGCCTCGACGGACGCCTTGCGTGCGCCTTCGCGGGCGGCGTTGGAGAGGGCATTGCTGACGAACACGTAGCGCGCGCCGTCGATCAAGCCGAACAGCATGAGCAGGAACACCGGGAGCACGAGCGCGAACTCGACGAGACTCTGCCCCCGAGTCCGCCGTCGCCGGGATCGCCTGGTCATTGGACGAGCTGGACGCCGAGCGCGGCGCCGGGGAAGCCCGGCGTCGGGTTCGTCGTGGTCGTGGGTCCGACGAAGAACGCCTTGCGCCAGACGCCCGCGATGTCCTTGCCGCCACGGCATTCCGTGATCTGGAAGCCGGCGAACCCGATGATGTGGTACCAGCCGCCGGAGCCGTTGCCGCCCGCGGTATCCCAGACGGGCACGGTCACGGTGATCTCGTTGTCGATGTAGTAGGAGCAGTCAGCGCTGACCTTGTTGCCGGGCAGGCTGCCGATCCGATCGAGGCCCGAGATGCCGACCTGGGTGCAGCAGCCGTAGCTGTTGCTGGGCGGCCCGATCTCGCTCTGGAGGAACGGCTTGGAGTTCGAGCAGCCACCGGCGTTCTGGGGCGGATCCTGTCCGAGCCCGTAGCCGTCGCAGCCGAACTTGAGCCAGCCGAAGCCGCCGGGCACGTTGAGGTTGCCGGGCGTCAGCTGGTGTGGGTAGCACGCGTCCGTCGGGACCGTGCTGACCGGACCCGAGCAGAACGGGAAGGTCGTGAAGAACGAGAGCGAGATCCCGGCCGGGAACAGCGTGCCACCGGTCCCGGGACCGCCGGCTGCGTAGCCGCCCGTCGCCGTCGCCGAGGCGGTCGCGTCCCAGTTCCCGACACCCATGAGGCCGAGGAAGTACGTCTTGAAGTTCCGGCCCGAGCTGACCTTGACGCCAGCCGCACCGGTCGGGATCGTCCCGTTGCCGACGAAGCTGCCGACGGCGCCCGCGGTCGGCACGATCGCACCGTTCTCATTCACGTAGACCGGCCCGTTCGGGCGAGCCGAAGGTCGTCGACGCATTGTTGGCCGTGAGTGCGTTCTGGATCGCGAGCCGGACGTTCGCGTCCGTCCCGTTGTTCGTGTCGCCGCCGACCCATTCGGCCACGATCCGGGCCCCGGCCAACGCGCCGAAGTCGGAGCTGTTCTGGACGCCACGCCGCTGGGCGAAGGCATTGCCGCCGTCGATGACGAGACCGACGATCAGGATGATCGCGGTCAGGGCGCCGGCGAAGAGGACGATCATCTGACCGGATCCGGACCGGCGCGAGTCGATGTCGGGCACTGTGGGATCGCTCCTGTGGCTCATTGGGTGTGGCTATAGGGCGCGGACGATCCGGCCGAGTTGGTCACGACCAGCGTGACCGTGTGGTTGCTGGCGTTGCCGTAGGTGTGCACCGGGTTCTGGGCGTTGCCCAGGGTGCCGTCATCGAAGTCCCAGGCCCAGGTCTGGATACCGCATCGCGAAGGGAATGCGACCGTCGAGGTATCGGTGAAGTTGAACGTCTTGCCCGATGAGGTGTAGGTGAAGTGCGCCACCGGGATGGTGCACGGCGCGGGCGTCGGTGTCGGGCTCGGGGTGGGAACAGGAGTCGGTGTCGGGACCGGGGTCGGCGTCGGGACCGGGGTCGGCGTCGGGACCGGGGTCGGCGTCGGGACCGGGGTCGGCGTCGGCCCGACGTTCACGGTCACGGACCGCTGCGTCGACACGTTGCCGGCCTGGTTGGTGACCTCGAGCGTGATGATGTAGATCCCGGGCGCCGGGAACGTGTAGTTGAAGCCCGAGGCATCACCGACGTCGCCGTCGCTGCCGTCACCCCAGTCCCAGTTGTAGCCGGAGATGTTGCAGATGCCGCTGTTCGGCGTGGAGGCGCTGGGGTCCACGAAGACCGACAGGCCCGTCGCCGTGACCGTGAAGCTCGGGACCGGCGCGGCGCAGGTTCCCGGCGGTGGTGTCGCCGACGTCGAGGCCGCGTAGGCGAGGACGGTCGAGCTGGCCGACGCACTGATCGTGAACGGGTTCCCGAAGAAGCCACCGATGAACGGGGTCAGGAACGTGAAGTTCTCGCTGGCCACGACCTTGATCTGGCTCCCCGCGCCGGCTCCCGCCGACGACGTGGAGCAGGCGATGGTCGTCCCGGCGGCGTCGACACAGCTGGTCGTGGTGGTGACGGTGCCTTCACCGCGCTGCGCCTGCGAGTTCGTCTCGAGTCGCGCCTTCGCGAGGATCGCCGTGTTGTCGGTCGGCGCCGTCGCGGCATAGGCGGCGGCTTCGCGAGCGGCGTTGTTGATCTGCACGTAGGAGAAGAACAGCCGGCCGAAGTCCACGGCGAGCAGCAGGAGCAGCATGAACAGCGGGATGACGAGCGCGAACTCGACCATCGCCTGGCCGCGGAAGCGCCGGTGACGAAGGTCACGAGGAACCCGGCGCGATGATGCGCTGGGACGCGCAGGGATGCGCGGACCGGTGTTCGCGGATGATCGGGCGTCGCCATCGGGCAGACGCGCGCGCCGTCGGCGCGACAGGAATGACATGTATAGGTCCCCAGCGGTGTGTCGGCGAGCATCGTCCGACGGGGACCTTACAGTCAACATTTCAGTTCGGACGCCGATTCACCGGATTCGGTGCGTCCGAACAACGAACGAAGGTTTCTTCACCCCGGCACTCGTTCGAGGCGGCGGTCGTGCGCAAAACACGAGGGGCCGAGCACCTCGCGGTGCCCGGCCCCTCGTTCGCTATCCGTGACCCCGGCCACTCCGCCTCGGGCGAAGCCGCGGTTCGCTGGGAGCTCGGCCTACTGCGCGAGGCCCAGGTAGTAGAAGTTGCTGCCGGGCAGCGGCGGCTGGGTGACGCCGCCGGGCACGCTCGAGTTGCCGTTGACGGAATACGGGATGGTCCCGATGAACCGGCCGTTGATCTGGTCGACCGCCGGCTGCGTGTAGCCGGTGATGACGAACGCGGCGATGGCGACGACGCAATAGCTGAAGCCGTTGCCCGTGGCCCCCGGTGTCGCAGTGATTGACGTCGCTCGGGTCGTCGGTCGTGGACTCGACGATCGGGATCAGCACCGTCTGCTGGTTGTCCACCCATTGCTCCAGACACGCCCGAACGTCAGCTGGCGTTGGTCTTGCCGGGATCCCCCGGAAACTGGAACGGCAGGACGAACGGCGGATTATCGGGCGTGCACAGGCTCGTCGCCAGCGATCCGGCGTCGTTGCTCCCATCCCAGGAGATCCAGCCGAAGTTGCCCGGCCCGTTCGAGCCGCTGGTCAATGCGTAGATCGAGCCCTCGCTCATGGTCGTCGGAGCGACCATGGCGATCGGCAACAGCTGGCCCGCCGGCGCGCCGGTCGGCTGACCGGTGATCGACGTCGCGATCGAGTTGACCGTCCAGGTCGACTGACCGATGACCCCGAGAAGGTACGTCTGCGGCGTCTTCGTGACGTTGACCTTGACCCCGAGGGCCTTCTGGCCGCTCGCGGCACCGGGAGGCGCCGTGTCCGTGGACGAGACAGGCCCGAGGTCCTGGAAGCGTGGAGCCGGTCCGTGGACCGACGTAGCGAGCGGTCCACGAGCAGATCGAACCGACGGCGTTGGAGCAGTTGTTCTGGAGCATCCGCGTCGCGATCGGCGGTGTACACGTTGTTCGTCGACGTGAACGTCTGGCTCTTCACGTAGTAGTCGGCGAGACGCTTCGTGCCGGCCATCGACCCGATGTCGGCCGAATCCTGGCTGTCGCGCCGGGTCACGAAGACGTTGCCGCCGTCGATGACGAGCCCGCTGATGAGGATGAGGAGGACGAGCGCTCCCGCGAAGATCGCGAGAATCTGCCCGTCCTCGCGTCGAGACGGAGTGCGCTTGCCCTTCATGTGATCACCTTTCCGGGGTTGCGTGGGCTGGATGCCTGTCACTGGACGACGACCGACGCCTGCCCGGTGATCACCGGACTGCCGAGGATCTGTCCGATGACCGGCGTGAAGAACTGGAACCGCTGATTTGCCGGTGAGGACGGCGTGGCGACGGTCACCTTCAAGAGGTACCCGGCGCGACACGCGCTGGCCGCCACCGAGTTGGAGCCATCGGTGGTGCACGTGACGGCCGCGGCCGAGAACGCCGGTGCCGCGGCGATCCGATTGATCGCCACAGCCGCCGTGCAGGTGAACCGGTTCTGGGAGGCCACCGGGACGCTCGCCGGGCAGCTGTACGACCACTGCTCGACCGAGCCGTACCGGGCGGCCTCGCGCGCGGCTTGATTGAACGCGTTGTTCACGTAGACATAGCGGCCGACATCGATGATGCCGAACACGATCAGCAGGAAGACCGGCAGCACGAGTGCGAACTCGACAAGTGCCTGGCCCAATGGACGGCGGCCGGCACCCTGACCGACCCGGTTGATGGAAGCCCGTCGCATCAGTCGGCGCTCACGGTCACGTCGCTCGTCGTGTTCCGGCAGGTGTACGCGGTCCTGTCCTGGGTGAGCACGTGGTGACTATTCGTCACTCCGGCGGGGATGCTGTTGAAGGCTCCGGTGAAGCCGGCAGCAGCCCAGGCGGCCTTCGCGTCACCGATCGTCTTGTTCGTCCCGTCCGCCGAGGGATCGAGCGTGTCGACCAGGTTGGGGACGACCTTCTGGCCGGCGGAGCACGTCGACACGGCGGACGTCGTGACGGTGACCGTCTGCTGCTGACCGCTGACGGTGACGGCGTTCGTCGCGGACGCCGTCGCGGCCAGTGCGTACGACTGCGTCGCGTTGAAGGTCCGCGGGAAGGTGCATGTGAAGGTGTCGCCCGGTTGTCCGCTCGCGGCGAGCGTGGTCGGGACGACGCAGGAGCTCGGCAGGCTGATCGGCGTCCCGGCCTGCGTCACCGAGACGCTGAAGTTGCTCGCCGCGCCACCCGAATTGACGACCGTCAGGTAGAACCACCCGGTCGGGTTCTGGATCTCGGGCAGCGTCGATGCGGTATCCCGCTTGAGGGCCATGCCGCCGTTCGAGTAGTTCACGACGCCGTTGTTGCCATCGCCGTCGTCGCCCAACCGGTACTGCGCGGCCTGGATGTTGGTCGCGAGGTGCGGCGCCGGAGCGACCTTGATCGTCGCGCCACCGTTCGTCGCCCCCGTCGGGAGCCCGGCAGCCGATCCGGCCGCGGCGATCGACACGGTGTCGTCGTCGATGCCGTTGCCCGGGTTGACCGACGTCGCGGTTCGGCTGAAGGTGCAATAGAAGGCCCCCGACCCTGCCGTCAGACTCGCGGGCAGGGTCGAGCAGTTGCCCGGCGCGCCGACACTAACGCCGTTGATCGTGAATGCGTAGGTGATGCCCGTGAGATTGATGTTGCCGGTGTTCCGGATCCGGACCTTGTAGTTGACGGTCGTGTTCTCCTGGAACTGCAGGTAGTTGTCGACGTTCGTGCCGTCCTGGCAGGGCTGGTAGTAGTAGCCGGCTGACGAGACGGAATTGGCCTGGATGCAGGCTGTCGTGATGTCGGCTGCGTTCTGGGATCCGGTCTTGTCGACCCAGATGAGGGCCTCGAGCCCGGTCGGGTCGAACGCATCGGAGATGACCGTCGCCTGGGATTCCGATCGGAGGACGATCGTCTGGCCGACGATGTTCGAGATCATCGGCGTGATCAGCGTGAAGGGCGACGTGACCGTGACCTGGTACGTGTAGCCGTCCACGCAGTTGTTGATCGGCTGGACGAGGACGCCGCTCGTGTCGCGGCACGCCACCGTGGTCGCGAGCAGGCTGTTCCCGTTCGAATCGACCAGGTTCGAAGCCTCGTTCGCGACGTGCCAGGCGACGTTGTTCGGGTCGCCGCAGGCGGGGTTCGAGTTGTCGTCGCACAGGGGCGAGCGGGCGCCGTACAGCGCCCCTTCCTTGGCCGCGTTGTTGACGGCCACGTAGAGGTAGAACAGGCGCCCGAAGTCGATGGTTGCGGCAAGCAGCAGCAACAGGATCGGCAGCACGAGCGCGAACTCGACGACGCTCTGGCCGCGGCTACGATCGCGGCGACGGATCACGGAACGCAGGGACATAGATGGACCTATTCCTCTTGTTCCCCGGCGACCCTGAGCGTCCCAACGTCACCTTGCCGGCGACATTGCACAAAGGTCATTCGATAGGCCCAGCAGGGACCGAACGAAAGTCCTGCCGAGGGCGCCGGCGCGGGGCGAAAAGGAAGAGCCGCGACTCTCGTCGCGGCCGTCTACCGCGGATCCGGCGCGGCCCCAATGAACGAACGCGCCCCTCGGAATCGAGAGCGTGAGAGTCGCGTTTGGTCGAGGCTCTCAAATGCTGATCGGGTCTTGGCTCGACCCGAAGGCCGCATCGCGCGGACCCGGCAATCGGGCTGACCGAACGGGTGATGCGATGTCCGCGACTCTGCCTCTTAGGTCCACCATCGCCTAATGTATAAGGCACAACAACGTCGTCCGAGAGAGTCGCACGTAAAAGGCCCGTCCAAAAGTGGACGGGCCTTGACTTGTCGGCTGCCTAGGTCCTAGCGCGCCTGGAACATCCCCAATCGCCGGACCCCCATCGATCGACGGTTGACGCGCAGCGCTGCCAGTCTCTTTCGACTTCTTCGGCCACACCACCCCGAAGGGGTCGAGTCCAAAGAAGACCGCCCCAGCAACACCAACTGCCAGACCGAGGCCAGCAGATGTGCCGATGAAAAACTCAGCCACCCCGCCGGCGACCCAGCAGAAGTACGTCCACAGAATGACGATTGCGACACGCTTCTTGGTCATACCGAAACGGTGACGCCTTCTGCCCCTGGCGGGAATAGCCTCTTGGTACCGCCGCCCCGTCCGGCAGGCGGAGATCAGTACCGCCAACGGTCGCGATATCTTCAGCTTGCACCGTCGTTGGCCAGGTGACCGGCCGGCGCTTCCACCGGCCACTGCCACTAAGCTTCGCCGCGGACCGAGAGTGCGGGCGACTTCATGGGATCGAGTTCATGTCGCGGGCTGGAGCGGACTGCCTCCTACGGGTGGACGCAGTCTCCGGCAGCGCCGGAACACGTCGAGTCAAGTCGCAGAATGCCGTTGGTAGGTACGACCAATCCTTCCTGATTGATCGTCGTGCCACCCGAGTACTTCACGGTCCATGCAACGATTTGACCCACGTACCCGACCGCCGACGAGGCATTGATGCTCATGTTGTCGGTAGGGCCGTATTGAACGCCAGCGAGGTATAGGTTCGCTGAACCAGTCAACTGGATGGCGGATCGCTTGGTTTCGGGCATGGCGCAAGCGGCCGGTATCGGCAGAGTTATTACTCGTCCCGGGCCCCTCGCAGCCAAGATCGGGCTGCACCATCACGGTCATGAGGACCGGCGGGACCGAATTGGTCTGCACAGGGTTTCCAGCGAAATCGATCGCGGCCGATGCCTGGCGCACCGGGCGTGGCGTCGAGCTTTGCGCCGGCGTTCAAGTACACGTTCGTGCCAGAGTTGGCATGGAACTGGTTTGTCGCCTCAGCAAACACCAGCGCCACGCCGGGCGACGCGGCCGTGTAGCCGCCGATGAGATTGCCCTTGACGGTCAGCCCTGCATCGAAGAAGTAGACGCCCGGCTCGAGAATCACGAGGCTAGGCGCCAGAGCCTCCGCCCTGGTACGGGTCGTCGGTCATATTTGCCTTTCAGGAGGCACTCGATACTGGAGCCTGCCGCGGTGACCATGGTCTGGTAGAACGGGTCAGCATTCGCAGCCGCAATCGCCGAGACACACGCCGGGTCGCTCGATGGCACGGCGCCGGTTCGTGCCGGCGGCACCGGACTCGTCTCAGACGGGATCGGATACTTCGGGTCCTGGATCAGCGCCGTAATCTTGTTGGCCGCCGGGTTGTTCGTGCACCACTCCGGGGGGTTGAACGGATCGTAGTAGTACATCTTGTAGCCACTGTCGAGTGTCAACACGCTGCCACCGGGACTGCACGTCCCGTCGTAGATCATGTTGGCGTTGCTACCAACGTCACCCGAATGAATCGCGACGTGGGTGCCGCCATTGATAGCAATGTCCTTGACGTCACTGACCGATCCAGTGGCGGGTGGTCGAAGCGTCATCAAGGCGTACGCATGAGCGTTGTCAACAACGGCAACAGACGCCTGTCCGACGTTCCACCCGGACTGGCCGAACAGGGTCGCGAATGGGACGCTGAAGTTGTTGTTCCGAACCGTCACCTGAATAGACTTCGGGTCACTCGAGGTCGGAGTCTGGGCCGGGGTCGAGATCGAGACCAAGTATCCGGTGCCGGTCAGCGGGCAGTCCACGATGTTCGTAGTCGTGTTGCATCCGGCACAGCCACACCAGGCACAGCCACACCAAATCGACCAGCCAGGTCCTGCAACGCATGCCGACGAGCTGCGGTCGTGTCGCCCAGGGCACGTGACCCTTTCACCTGCAAGTCTTGGCCCCCCGCCAACGCGGCTGCATCAGCCGCTGACTTCTCGGTCTGCATCGTGCTGTAGACGGACGATAGGCCGATGGCAAGGGCCGCCAGGGCGAGCAGACCGATCATCCCTCCGGCGAATACAACCAGGATCTGACCCCGTTCACGCCGATGCTCGCTCATGGATGCGGCTCCATCCGGAACTGCGCTGTGCTGCTTACGAGGACGTGACACTTCGGGTCACACGTGCCGAGCAAGGGGAGGTACTCCATCCCTGGAAAGAATGTCGGCACGTTCTGCGACACCGTCACTGAGACGTTTGCGACGGTCGAATTGTCCGCCGGTGGACACGGCGTCGGTGGCGAAGATATCGTCGGAGGTTGTGGTTGAGACCCATCGGTGTTGTCCCAATAGACAACGCTGATGTTGTTCAGCGTGCCGATGAGAGCGTAAGTGCCATTGGAGGCGATCTCTGCCTCCTTGCTCACAACGCTTGCTGGAATGCATGGGTGTGTTGCGGCCCAGCGACCCGTGTCCCGCACGACCTGCGTCAACGTGTTCTGGGCCCAGAACACGACGCCGAACTGGATGACCCCGGCGATCATCGCGATGGCGACCGGGAAGACCAGCGCGAACTCGACGAGGCTCTGACCGCGGCCGCGTGTACGGCCGCGATCGCCGGCAGGATGGACACGGGCGTATGTTCCCTTCTTGTCCCCGGCGTCGCCCTAGCATCGTCGGCCCGACCTTGCAGGGCACTTTGCACTTGGGACCTTTGGCCCAGGGTCGTGCGGGACTTCCGGCGGTTTCGGTGACGCGCGGCACCGCCCATCGGCCGGACCGCGTGCGGGCTGGGCCGTTACCATCGGCGGACCAACCCGCGCCGCCGAACGAGGATCGACGTCCGTGTCCCACGCGAGCCCACAGACGAGCCCGAGCCACGCCGTGACGATCCGCGGGATCGTTCGCGCCGCGGTCGAGCGCGCCTGGGACCGGACGGTGGCGAGCGGAGCGCTGCCGGCGATGCCGGCCGACGCCGATCGCCCGGCCGTCGAGGTCGAACGCCCGGCCGATCCGGTGCACGGCGACTTCGCGAGCAACCTGGCGATGAGGCTCGCCCGGCCGTACCGGATGGCGCCGCTCGCCATCGCCGCGGCTCTCGCGGCGGAGCTGACCGCGGAGGCCGCGGACGATCCGGCCAGCCCGATCGCCTCCGCCGAGGTCGCCGCACCGGGCTTCCTCAACCTGCGGCTGCGCGACGACGCGCTGGAGGCGACGGTCGCGGCGATCCTGGCCGACCCGTCGAGCTGGGGCCGGACGGCCGCCGAGGGCACGGGCCGCTCCGTCAACGTCGAGTTCGTCTCGGCCAACCCGACCGGACCGCTCCACGTCGGCAACGCCCGCGGCGCGTTCATCGGCGACCTGCTCAGCCGCGTCCTCGAGGCCGGCGGCCAGCGGGTCACGCGCGAGTACTACTTCAACGACTCGGGCGGTCAGATCCGGAACCTCGGCGCGTCCGTTGCGGCGCTTCGCCGGGGCGACCCGGTCCCGGAGGACGGGTACAAGGCGGACTACGTGCAGGAGCTGGCGACGGCCGTCCCGGACGACGTCTGGTCGGCGGCGACGGCGCCCGGCGCGGACACGGATGGCCTGCTCGGTCACTGGGCGGCGGGTCGGGTCCGCGAAGGGATCGAGGTCAGCCTGGCCTCGCTCGGCGTGCGGTTCGATGTCTGGACCAGCGAGGCGCGGCTCCACGACGAGGGCTGGGTCGCCCGGGCCGTGGAGCGGCTGCGCGAACGCGGTCACGTCTACGAGCAGGACGGCGCGATCTGGTTCCGCTCGACCGACTTCGGCGACGACAAGGACCGGGTCATCTTCCGCTCGACCGGCGAGCCGACCTACTTCGCGGCGGACATCGGCTACGTCACCGAGAAGCTCGGCCGCGGGTTCGACCAGCTGATCTACATCTGGGGCGCGGACCATCACGGCACGGTCGCGCGCGTCCGCAACGCCGCGGAGGCGATGGGCTACGACCGCGAGGCCGTGCAGATCCTCCTCTACTCGTGGGTCCGGTTCGTGCGCGACGGCCAGGAGGTCTCGATGAGCAAGCGCGCCGGCGAGTTCATCACCCTCGACGAGCTGCTGGCCGAGGTCGGGGTGGATGCCGCCCGCTGGTTCTTCGCCTCACGCGCCGCGACGACCGAGATCGACTTCGACATCGAGCTGGCCAAGAAGCAGTCGTCCGAGAACCCCGTCTACTACGTCCAGTACGCGCACGCCCGGATCGCGTCGATCCTGCGCAAGGCCGACGGGCTGGGCCTGGCGCCGGCGAACGGTGTGGACGGTGCCCTGTCAGGTGCGCCCGAGGCGGCGCTGGCGCGCGCGATCGCCCGCTATCCGGAGGTGGTCGAGGACGCCGTCGCGGCCGAGGAGACCCACGGCATCACCGCCTATGCGACCGACCTGGCGACCACGTTCCACGGCTTCTATCGCGACGCCCGGGTCGTGGACGCCGATGCGCCCGAGCGCTCCGCGGCACGCCTCGCGCTCGCGAGCGCGGCGCGGATCACGCTGGCGAACGCGCTCGGCCTGTTGGGGATCTCCGCCCCCGACTCGATGTAGGCGAGCCTCAGCCGGCGAGCCCGAGCGCCCCGGCGACCTTGCCCGACGTCTTGGCGTCGTTGGCGATGAGCACCCAGCGCGTCTTGCCGCCGGCGCCCGGCAGGACATGCGCGTCCCCGGTCGCCTTCTTGATCGCTGTCGAGGCGGCCTTCTCGAAGGCGGCGGCGTCGGCGTCGGTGTCCCAGGCGGTCTGCATCGCCACGGCCCACGCGCCGTCCGGTCCCTCGACGACCGCGAGGCGATCGCCACCCCAGCCTGCCGCGGCGTCGCGGGCGGCCTGCGGATCGACGCCCGACTCACGGAGCCAGAGGCCCAGCTGGAACTCGCCGAACGTGTCCTGGATCGGGACCGTCCAGCCGGCACCCAACCGGGTCGCCAGGTCCGCCGGCAGCTCGACCTTCACCGGCGCCTCGTGGGCCGTGTACTTGTCCGGGTGGAGGATCTGCTCGGTGGACTCCGGCATCGTCTTGAAGAACGCGTTGACGGCGGGCCAGCCGCCGGCGGCCTGCGCGGCCTGGACGTAGGTCAAGCCGGTCGTGTACGGGAAGGTCAGCGTGTCCTTGAGGATCGCCGGGGTGCGGTCGAGCACGGCCTGGCTCTCCGGGTCGTTGCCCGACGCGAGGACCTCCAGGAGCTCCGACTGGTTCAGGTTGGCCGCCGCCCACTGGGTCATCAGCAGGGTCGCGTCGCCTTCGTAGATCGCCTGGCGGGCGAGGAGGCGGTCGCCCTGGTCGTACACGTCGCGCTGGTCCTTGAAGATCGTCGAGTTCTGGTCCTGGAGCGCGTGGTCGTACTCGTGCGCGAAGTAGAAGCGCTCGGCCGGACCGGGCTGGCCGCTCTTGGTGATGACGTAGAGCTTGCCCTCGACATCGCGATAGAAGGCCGCGACCGCCCCGCCCAGCAGGTCGATCGTCAGGTCGCGCAGGCTCGAACCGGCCGGGATGAGCCCGAGCGCCTTGTAGAGCCGCTCGCTCGCCCGCGAGGTACGCGGCCGGGGTCTCCGTGTCGAAGTCCTTGGCGAGCATCGCCTTGGCCTCGGCCGGGGTGATGAACTGGCGCGCGACCGGCTTGGTCGGCTGGAGACCGCGGATCCCGATGACCTGCTGCTCGACCGTGTCGTAGATCGCATCGAGGGCGGACGCGGCGCTCGGCGACGGCGCGACCGAGGGCGACGGGAGGGTCGTCGGAGCGGCCGAGGTGGCGGGCGACGGGGTCGCGGCACTGGACGGGCTGGCGCTCGACGCGTTCGTTCCGCAGGCGGTGACGACGAGGACGGCGCCCAGCAGAAGGGCGGCGACGGCCGGCAGGCGCCGACGATCGGAAGGGGTGGGTCTGGACATGGCCGGGATTGTCGCACGGGTATCCGGGAATCCCGGTCCGGGCGGCCCCGATATCGCTTTCTTAACCGCTTGGCTCCTCGACCCTGAATCAGCGCGGCCTACTGTTTGTCTTGGACGAACCCGCAAACGGTTCCATCCCTCCCTCCCTCGAGACCGGGGGCGCCGATTGGGCAGGCGCTCCCGGTCTCTTTTTGTTGCGTGCCTGCGGCGAACGGCGGCGAGCTGGACGGCCGATCCGTGCGTTGTCGGCTGCGCGTGTTCGCTCACGCACCTGCGGGTGCGCTCGCTCGCATGCTCCCCTCCGCCTTCGGCTCGGCTCGCCCAGCTCGCCGATCCTCGGTTCTGGTGCTACACGGTTCGCCGGTCCGGTGCTCGGGTGCACCGGCTGTTCGCGACCCGTCATGGAGTGACGTCGGGACTGCAAGGTTCGCGGAAAGGTGACCGGCCGAGACTTTCCTGGATGCCCGCCAGAATCCGCACGTTCCTCCTGATCTTGGTCGCGGCGACCGTCGCGCTGGCCATCGCCATCCCGGTGCTTGGTGCGGACCCATCGCCGTCTGCCGATCCAGGTCCATCAGGCGACGCGTCGCCATCCGCAGCATCGCCATCCACCGCGCCGTCATCCGCTGCTCCATCGGAGCAGGCGGCGCCGGCGACACCGTCCGAAGCGCCGGAGTCGGCGAAGCCGGACAAGTCGGCCAAGCCTGACAAGGCCGACAAGGCCGACAAGGAGCCGGAGGTGACCGTCACGGTCACGGGCACCGTCAAGCAGGGAGTCGATGGCCAGGGCCGTCCGAGCTTCTCGTTGACGGACGGGTCGAAGACCTGGGACCTCTCGGCGGGGCCGCCGTGGTTCTGGGGCGACAAGAACCCGCTCAAGGCCTACGTCGGCAAGTCGGTCACGGTCGTCGGATCCTCGGAAGCAGGTGGCACCGAGCTCGACGTCGAGACGGTGAACGGGACGGCGATCCGCGCGCCCGGCAAGCCGCCGTGGGCCGGCGGGCCATGGGTCGTCGGGCCGACCCACCCCGGTTGGAAGCCCTGGATGGCCAACGGCAAGCCCGGCAAGGGCGTCGATGGAGCCCCGGGTCAGAACAAGGACAAGACGCCCGGCGGCTGATCCCCGGATCGATCCGCGGCGAAGGTCCGTGTGTCAGAATCGGGCGCATGGAACTCACTTGGTATGGGCGCACGTGCGTGCGGATCCGGGGACGGGATGCGGTCGTGGTCGCCGATCCGTATCAGTCGGTGGTGGGGCCGACGGGTCGCGGGATCACCGGCGACATCGTGACGTTCAGCCATCCCGACGACCGGCCGCTGCCGCGGGGCAAGGGCAAGGCGTCGCGTGACGGCAGGACGCTGCTGCCGTCGAGCCTGGACAGCGCGTTCGTGCTCGACGGGCCGGGCGAGTACGAGGTCAAGGAGATCCTCGTGACCGGGGTCCGGACCTACCGCGACGACGCCCGGGGGGCCGAGGCGGGCAAGCAGGTCTCGTTCGTCACCGAGGTCGACGGCGTCCACACCATCCACCTGGGCGACATCGGCCATCTGCTGTCCGAGGAGAAGCTCGGCGACATCGGCTCGGTCGACATCGCGTGCGTGCCGCTCGGCGGATCGCTGTCGCCGACCAACGCCGCCGCGCTCATCGCCCAGCTCGATCCGAAGATCGTCGTGCCGATGCCGATCTGCGACGACGACGCCGATTGCGCCGACGCGCTCAAGCGCTTCTTCCACGAGATGGGCGCCGAGGCGGTCACCCAGCCCAAGCTGTCGGTCACGGCCACCAGCCTCCCGACCGAGACGACGACCGTCCTGCTCGAATCGCGCGGCAAGCAGGTCTGACCGTCCGCCGGGTCAGCCCCGGTCGAGGACGACCCGCCCGCGCTTGATGACCGTCCGGGTCAGGTCCGCGGCAGGCCAGTACGGGATCTGGGCGGAGGTCGGCACGCGCCAGACCACGAGGTCCGCGCTCTTGCCCGGCTCCAGCGACCCGATCTCGTCCTCCAGGCCGACGGCCCGGGCGGCGTTGATCGTGACCGCGCTGAGCGCCTCGTCCGGGCGTCAGGCCGAGCTCCAGGCAGGCGACGGTCATGGCCATCGGCAGGCTGGCCGTCGGTGACGTGCCGGGGTTGAAGTCCGTGCCGATCGCGACCGGGATGCCCCGCTCGATGAACGTCCGCGCCGGCGCGCCGTGGTCCTTCATGAGGAACCAGGTCGTCGCCGGCAGGACGGTCGCCACGACCGCTCGATCCTCCGCGGCGGCCAGCGCGAGGGCATCGATCCCCGCCTCGGATGGCGTCGCCAGGTGGTCCGCCGACGCGGCCCCGAGCTCGGCCGCCAGCTCGGCCCCACCCGAGGGGGCCAGCTCATCGGCGTGGAGCCGGGTCAGCAGCCCGTAGCCGGCGGCCGCCTCCAGGATCCGCCGGGACTGGTCCGGGTCGAACACCCCGCCCTCGCAGAAGACGTCGCAGAACCGGGCCCGGCCGTGCGCCGCCACCCCGGGCAGCTGCTCCTCGATGATCGACCGGACGTAGGCCTCGGTGCCGTCGGGCCGGCTCCGGAACTCGGGCGGCACGGCGTGGGCGCCGAGGTAGGTCGGGATCACGTCGATCGGGCCCTCCTCGCCGAGCCGGTAGGCCGCCTCGATGAGCCGGATCTCCGTCTCGAGGTCGAGGCCGTAGCCGGACTTCGCCTCGATCGTCGTGACGCCGTGGCCGAGCATCTCGTCGAGCCACCGCCGGCCGTGCGCCATCAGCTCGTCCGGGCTGGCGGCCCGGGTCGCGGCGACGGTCGACAGGATCCCGCCGCCCGCGGCGTGGATCTCGAGATAGCCCGCGCCGCGCTGGCGGAGGAGCCACTCGCCCTCGCGCGAGCCGGCGAACAGCAGGTGGGTGTGCGGATCGATGAGCCCGGGCGTGACGGTCCCGCCACCGGCGTCGAGCCGGGCGAACCGTCCGAGCGGGTAGCCCTCCGCCTCGAGCGCGACCTCGAGCGCCGCCCGGGGCCCGACCGCCGCGATCCGGCCCTCCCAGCAGGCGACGACCGGCGCGTCCGGCGCGTCCGGTCCGCCGACGTCCGCCGCGGTCAGCCGGCCGACGTCGCGCCTGGGCCTCGCCCATCCGGACGCCGCCGGCGAGCGTCACGACCTCGGCCGCGCCGACGATCAGGAGCCCCGGCGTCGGCTCGTCGTTCCGGCCACCGTGGATGAGCCGGAACGGGCCGCCGCTCACGAGATCGGGCCGCCGGCCCGGGCGGCCTCGAGCCGGAGCTCGAGCGCCTGCATCGGTGAGAAGTCGCGCAGCCGCAGGTAGCGGGCGGCGGCGGCCAGGCGGCGTTCGACCGGATCCTCGCTCGGGGCGTCGGCCCGGTCCGCGACGGCGAGGAAGGCCGCGAGGGGGGCGAGCCCGATGAGCTCGGACTCGGCGAGCTCGACGCCGTCCTCGGCGGCCAGCTCGCGGACGCTCTCCCAGACCAGCCAGAGCGGCGTCGTCGCGAAGTCGAGGAGGTTCATCGAGACCTGCGCCCGGCCCAGCTCCTCGATCCAGAACCCGTTGGCCTGGACCCGGGGCAGGCCGCCGCCGGATTCCCGGACGCGTCGGGCGATGCGCTTGGCAAGCTCGACGTCGCGTGAGTCGAGGTTGATGTTGTAGGCGATCAGGAACGGTCGCGCCCCGACCGCGACGGCGCCCGCCGATGGGTGCATCCGATCCGGCCCGAAGTCCGGGCCGCGACCGGGCAGGCCGATCTCGCGCTTCAGGCCCTCGTAGCCGCCGCGGCGGACGTCGGCCAGCTTGACCCGCTCCGGCCTGCTGGCCGCCTCGGCATAGAGGTAGACCGGCAGCTCGAACCGGCGCGCGATCCGCTCTCCGAAGGCGCGGGCGAGCTCGACGCAGTCGGTCATCGTGGTCGTCGCGAGCGGCACGAACGGGATGACGTCGACGGCCCCGATGCGCGGGTGCTCCCCGGTGTGCTCGTCCATGTCGATCTCGTGGATCGCGATCGCGAGCGAGTCGTTCGAGGGCCGCCATGACCGGCGTCGTGCTCGCCGGCCATCGTGAACACGGACCGGTTGTGGCTGGCGTCGCTCGTCCGGTCGAGGAGGTAGACCCCGTCGCCGTCGGTGATGGCCTCCGCCAGCCGGTCGACGACGTCGAGGCGGCGCCCCTCGGACACGTTCGGGACGGACTCGATCAGCACACACGGATGCTAGTCCGCGCGACGGGCCACCGACGGGTCGGTGCGCGTACCGCCGTGTGGCTCAGGCGTCCGGCGGCATCGGGACGTGGATCCCGCGCTCGCGGGCGACCTCGATCGCGCGCTCGTAGCCGGCGTCGACGTGGCGGAGGACCCCCATCGCCGGATCGGTCGTGAGGACACGCTCCAGCTTCTCGGCGGCCAGCGGCGTCCCGTCGGCCACCACGACCATGCCGGCGTGCTGGCTGTAGCCGATCCCGACGCCGCCGCCGTGGTGGATGGAGACCCACGTCGCGCCGGCGGCCGTGTTGACGAGCGCGTTGAGCAACGGCCAGTCCGCGACGGCGTCCGAGCCGTCGGCCATCGCCTCCGTCTCCCGGTTGGGCGACGCGACCGAGCCCGCGTCGAGGTGATCGCGACCGATGACGATCGGGGCGGAGACCTCGCCGGTCCGGACCAGCTCGTTGAAGGCGAGACCCGCCCTGGCCCGCTCGCCGTAGCCGAGCCAGCAGATCCGGGCGGGCAGGCCCTGGAACGGGACGCGCGCCTCGGCCATCTCGATCCAGCGGCGCAGCCCGGCGTCGTCCGGGAAGAGCTCGAGGACCGCCCGGTCGGTCCGGAGGATGTCGGCCGGATCGCCGGACAGCGCGGCCCACCGGAAAGGCCCGCGGCCCTCGCAGAACTGCGGCCGGATGAACGCCGGCACGAAGCCCGGGTAGTCGAACGCGTCCGCCACGCCCGCCTCCGCCGCGAACGCGCGCAGGTTGTTGCCGTAGTCGAACACGATCGCCCCCGCGCGCTGGAAGGCGAGCATCGCGCGGACGTGCGCCGCCATGGACCGGCGCGACCGGCGCTCGTACTCCTCGGGCAGCCGGGCGCGCAGCTCGAGCGCGTCGGGCAGCGCGATCTCCGCGGGTACGTAGCCGGCCAGCGGGTCATGGGCGGAGGTCTGGTCGGTGACGATGTCGAACCGCTCGCCCGACGGCTGCCCAGGCCGGCTCGATCTCGGCGGCATTGCCGACCAGAGCGATGCTGACCGCCTCGCCGTCCGCGGCCGCGGTCCGTGCCCAGGCGAGCGCCTGGTCCGGGTCGGCCGGTCAGGCGGTCGACGTAGCCGATGTCGAGCCGCCGCCGGGCGCGCGCCTCGTCGACCTCGATGACGATGGCCACGCCGTCGTTCATGGTCACCGCCAGCGGCTGGGCGCCGCCCATCCCGCCGAGCCCCGCGGTCAGGGTCACGGTCCCGCGGAGGGTGCCGCCGAAGTGCTGGCGGGCAGCCTCGGCGAAGGTCTCGTAGGTGCCCTGGAGGATGCCCTGGGTCCCGATGTAGATCCAGGAGCCGGCGGTCATCTGCCCGTACATCATCAGCCCGCGACGCTCGAGGTCCCGGAAGTAGTCCCAGGTCGCCCACTTGCCGACGAGGTTCGAGTTGGCGATCAGGACGCGCGGCGCCCACGGGTGGGTCCGCAGCACGCCGACCGGCTTGCCCGACTGGATGAGCAGCGTCTCGTCGTCCTCGAGCGCTCGCAGCTCGCGGACGATCGCGTCGAAGGCGGGCCACGACCGGGCCGCCCGGCCGGTCCCGCCGTAGACGACGAGGTGGTCGGGGTCCTCGGCGACCTCAGGATCGAGGTTGTTCATGAGCATCCGGAGCGCGGCTTCCTGCCCCCAGCCGCGGCAGGTCAGCTCGCTGCCCCGGGGGGCGCGGACCGGACGCGCGCCGACGGAGCTCATGGCCTCGGTCATCGCGGTCAGGGTACTCGTCAGGCGAGGTCGCGGCGCATGACCGGGAAGCGCTCGTCCGCGATCGCGCGCGCGAAGCCGACCGACTCCCAGAACTCGGGGGTCGCGGCGCTCGTGGCATCCGGAGCGGCGCCGATCTCCGGGTACGTCTCGACCGCGGTGAAGCCCCGCCCCGTGAGGTCGTCGCACACCGCCGCGATCAGGGCGCGAGCAAGGCCGGCGCCACGGGCCTCGGCCGTCGTCGCGATGCAGGTGATGACCGCGGGCAGCGGCGCGTCCGGAAGCGACGGGTAGAGGTCACGGGTGCGCTGGGCACGCGGGTACGCGGTCAGCGGCCCGAACTGGGCGTAGACCGCCGGGACGTCGTCGCGGAGCAGGACCTTGGCGTAGGTGCCCGCGACGCCCAGGCCGCGGCCCAGCAGCTGCAGCTTGCGTGGCGCGTCGTTGCCGACCGTCGGGCGGGCAACCGGGCGCGGCGCGAACGGGTTGTCGATCGGCGCGTCCTCGTCCTCCTCGCCGGGCGTCAGGAACGGGTTCGCGGGCTTGGCCACGGCGAACGGGTTGGCCGCGGGCGTGGCGGCTTCGAGGTCCGCCAGGAACGGATTGGCGGGCGGGGCCTTCTTGACCGGCGTCTTCTCCCCGGCCGCTCCCGGCTCGAGCCAGCTGAGGCGGGCCGCCTTCGAGCCGTGCTCGGCGTTCTCCCAGTAGTCGCACGAGCGATGGTCGAAGCCGGGGTCCGCGCAGGGCGGCACCCGGCCGAAGCCGCGCGCGTCGGTGACGTCGAGGATCGAGATCGTGGACATCGGCCCGAGTCTACGACCGGCTGCCGCACGGTCGCTCGACCGGGTTGTTAGAGTGCCGAGGGGGCGAGCGAGGGACTGTGACCACCAGGCAGACCGGCAAGGACGCGTATCAGGAGCTCGGCGTCCGGCGTGGTGCCGATGACACCGAGATCCTCGCCGCCTATCGCCACCTGGCGCGCCGGTTCCACCCGGACATCGCGGGCGAGGTCGCGACGCGCCGGATGTCCCGGATCAACGCAGCCTTTGGCTGGATCCGCGACGCCGACGCTCGTGCGGCCTACGACGCCGCGCTGATCGCCGACGGGATCGCGGTGCCTGATCCCGCGCCCGGCGCGCCAGGCGCGACCTCCCCGGGTCATCGCGACAGCCAGGCCCGTCGGTACCGTTGGGCCGAGGAGCGCGACGGCACCGGCGGGGCCGGTCCGCCGCCGGGTCGCCCGTCCGGGACCGTCCTGCCGTTCGGGCGCCACATCGACTGGTCGATCGGCGAGATCGCCCGGGTCGACCCCGGCTACCTGGCGTGGCTGGAGGATCGGAGCGAGGGCCGGCCCTATCTCGACGAGATCGACCGGACGCTGCGCCGCGTCGGCTACCGGGCGGAGCCGGGTCCAACGCCGGCGGCCGAACGCGCCAAGGGCCGCCGTCGCTGGTCGCGCTGACCGCGGCCACGGCTCAGCGCCAGAGCACCCCGTACGAGTGCTCGCCGATGAGCGGGCGGCCCGCCGCGAACCGGTCGAGGCCGTAGGCCGAGATGTCGGCGGTCGTCGTCCGGCCGTCGAGGATCAGCTCGGCCAGGCAGGCGCCGATGGCCGGGGCCGTCTTGAAGCCGGTTCCCGAGAACCCGCATGCGACGAACAGGCCGTCCGGACCGGCGCGCCCGAGGATCGGGCGCTGGTCGGGCGTGATCCCGTCCTGACCGCCGTGGGCCGTGCGGAACGTGCCCTCGGTCATCCAGGGGACGCGCGTGCAGAGCCGCCGGACCATGTCCTCGATGGTGGCGGGAGCCGCAGTGTCGAGCGACCGGTCCGGCGAGCCGCCCACCTCGTTGCGGCCCTCCAGCCCGACGAGCATGAGGTCGCCTCCCTCGGGCCGGAAGTAGACCCCGTTGACCTCGTCGATGACGATCGGGAAGTCCGGTCCGTGGCCGGCCGGCAGGCCGAAGTAGGCCGTCTCGTGGCGCCAGGGCTGGACCGGCAGCTCGACGCCTGCGGTCCGGGCGAGGTCCGCGGCCCAGGCGCCGACCGCGACGGCGACGACCGGAGCGGCGATCCGACCGCGATCGGTGTCGACGCCGCTGACCGCGCCGCCCTCGACCGCGATCGAGCGCACCCGGCTGCCCTGGACGAGCCGGGTCCCGAGTCGCCGGGCGGCGGCCAGGAACCCGGCCGCGGTCCCCGACGGGTCGGCATAGCCGGACTCCGGTTCGTACGCCCCGACCGCCAGGCCGTCGGTGACGGCGCCCGGGACGAGACGGGCGATCTCGGCCGGATCGACGGCCTGGACCGGGACCCCGAGACCCTGCTCCACGGCGATATTGGCGCGCATCTGGCCCGCGAGCGCCTCCGGCATCGCGTGCAGGAACCCGGTCCGCACGAAGCCCGGGTCGCCCGACCCGACCTGCTCCGCCCATGAGCGGAAATACGGGAACGACAGCCAGGCGAGCCGCATCTCGCTCTCGAGGTCGTAGTGCATCCGGACGAAGCCGGATGACCGGCCGGTGGCGCCCGCCGCCACGGTCTCGCGCTCGACGACGACGACCGACGCCCCACGCCGCGCGAGGTGGAACGCGAGGCTGGCGCCCTGGACGCCGGCCCCGACGACGACGACATCGGCCGTCTCGATCATGGCCGGATCAGCCCGCGAGGTCGGCCAGCCAGCCGTCGTGGACCATGGCGGTGGCCGCCGCCAGGTCCGGCCCCGGCTCGCGGTCGTCATCGAGATGGCGGACCCGCGCCCGGAGCCGGCTCAGCGCCTCGGCGACGCCGTCCCCGGGAGCGGCGCCGGCCGACGTCTCCAGACGCTGCTCGAGCGCCTGACCGGCGACGAGCAGCTCGATGGCGAGGATCCGCTCGACGTGCTCGAGCACGGTCCGGGCGTGCCGCGCGGAGATCGAGCCCATCGAGACGTGGTCCTCCTGGTTCGCGCTGGTCGGGATCGAGTCGACCGACGCGGGATGGGCGAGGACCTTGTTCTCCGACACGAGGGCGGCGGCCGTGTACTGGTAGATCATCATCCCCGAGTCGATCCCGGACGCGGCCGCCAGGAACGGCGGCAGGCCGCCGTTGAGACGGGGGTCGACGAGCAACGCCGTCCGCCGTTCGCTGATCGAGCCGAGCTCGGCCAGCGCGATCTTGGTGAAGTCGAGCGCCAGCGCGATCGGCTCGCCGTGGAAGTTGCCGCCGCTGATCACCCGGCCGCCGCCGGTCGCGATCGTGGCCTCGTCGGCGATCCCGCCGCCCGGGAAGACGAGCGGGTTGTCGGTCGCCGAGTTGAGCTCGATGTCGAGGACGCGCCGCAGATGGTCGAGCGTGTCGCGCACCGCGCCGTGGACCTGCGGGATGCAGCGGAGCGAGTACGGGTCCTGGACCTTGTGGTCGTGCCCGTGGTGGCCGGTCTGGAGCGTGCTGTCGCGCAGGAGGTGCCGGAGCTCGGCGGCGACGGCGACCTGGCCCGGATGCGGCCGGGCGAGCTGGTACGCGGCGGCGAACGCCACATCCGTGCCCAGCAGCGCCTCGACGCTCATCGCCCCGACCACGCTCGCGGTCCGAACGAGCCGGTCCGCATCGGCCAGGACGAGCGCCCCGACCGCGCTCATCATCTGGGTCCCGTTGAGGAGCGACAGGCCTTCCTTGGCCTCGAGCGTGAGCGGCTCGAGGCCCGCTTCGCGCAGCGCGAGCATCGCCGGCATGAGCGTGCCGCGGACCTCCACCTCGCCGCGACCGATGAGAGGCAGCGCCAGGTGCGCGAGCGGCGCGAGGTCGCCGGAGGCCCCGACGCTCCCCTGCTCGGGCACGACCGGATGGATGCCCAGGCGCAGGAAGTCGAGGAGGCGATCGACGAGCAGCGGCCGGCAGCCGCTGTGACCCAGCGCGAGCGTGTTGGCCCGCAGCAGGAGCATCGCCCGGACGACCTCGCGTGGGAACGCCGCGCCGACCCCGGCCGCATGGCTCATCAGCAGGTTCTGCTGGAGACGGCCGGCATCGGCCGGGGGGATCGTGGTCGACGCGAGCGCCCCGAACCCCGTCGTCACGCCGTAGACCACGGCGCCCTCGGCGACGAGCGATTCGATGAGGTCGCGCGCCTCCTGCATGCGCGCCCGCGCGTGCACGTCGAGCGCCGCGTCGGCCCCGGCACGAGCGACCGCCTCGACGTCGCCGACGGTCAGGTCGGCCCCGGTGAGGACCACCGCACCGGCCCCCGAACGGTCCGGGTAGAAGTGCGGGACGTCCGGGTCAGTCACCGCCCGAGGATAGTCGGCTATGCTCCGCCGCGCCGACCCAGAACCATCACGAGGTCCGCGTGCTCGCCTTCATCGACAACGTCGTCATCCCGTTCCTGAACAGCCTCTACGGCGCCGTCGGCTATGTCGGCGTGCTGCTGGCCATGGCCATCGAATCGGCGATGATCCCGCTGCCCTCGGAGCTGATCCTGCCGTACGCCGGCTTCCTCGTGTCCGACCCGAGCCAGATCGAGCCGCTGACCGGCCAGCCCTGGAACTTCTGGATCGTGGTCATCGCGGCCACCATCGGCAACACGCTCGGGTCGCTCATCGCCTACGCCATCGGCGCGTACGGGGGCCGGCCGTTCCTCGAGCGCTACGGCAAGTACCTGCTCATCCGACCGCACGAGATCGAGCTGGCCGACTCGTTCTTCGCCCGGCACGGCGCCGCGACCGTGTTCATCGGCCGGCTGCTGCCGATCGTCCGGACCTTCATCAGCTTCCCGGCCGGCGTGGCCCGGATGCGGATCTCGACCTTCATCATCTTCTCGACCGCGGGGGCGTTCATCTGGTCGTGCCTGCTGGTCTACGCCGGCACGGTCCTGGGCGAGAACTGGGAGGACATCCGGCACATGCTCCAGCCGTTCGACCTGGCCATCGCGGTCATCGTCGTCGCTGGCGGTCGTGCTGTTCATCTGGTGGCGGCTCGGGATGCCCGGCCGGCCGGGCCGTGGGGGCGAGGACGCCCCGCCGGCCGCCCCGACCGCCTGAGGTCCGGTCGCCTAGCTGCGACGCTCCTCGGGTGGCTTGACCGAGCTGAACTCGCGATAGATCAGCAGGTCGTACAGGATCTTGAAGCCGCCGGCGAGGTAGAACGGCAGCGCCGCGTAGCCGGCACTCGCCATGAGCACGGACGAGAACGTGGGCGAGATCGCCGCGCCCGTCGTCCGCGCGACGCCCGTCACCCCGGCAGCCGCCGAACGCTCGTCCGGGTCGACCACGGCCATGACGTAGGACTGGCGCGTCGGGACGTCCATCTGGCTGAGGCTGAACCGGACGAGCAGGACCGCGATCGCCAGCTGGAGGTTCGGCATCAGCGGCACGAGGATGAGGAGGAGGTTCGACGGCAGGTGGGTGAAGACCATCGTGTTCAGCAACCCGATCCGGGCCGCGATCCGGGCCGCCGACAGCGATGACACGGCGGCCAGCAGGTTCGCCCCGAAGAAGATCAGGCCGAGCAGCGCCGGATCCGCGCCGTACTGGATGTGGAACCAGTAGGCCATCAGGCTCTGCGGGATGAAGCCGCCGCCGAAGGCGTCGAGCGAGAACAGGACCGACAGCTTCAGCACCGTGCCCTTGGATCGGCCGAGCCCGAACCGGCGCCGGATGCCATCGGTCGAGACCTTGGCCGGTGGCGCCTCGATGGCCGGCCCGAGCCACCAGAACCCGATCACCATCGCGAGGCCGATCACCGCGTAGCCGATGACGATCGCGCGATAGGCGTCGACGGGCGCCGTTCCGCCGTCGATGAGGGCCTGGCTGAGCAGGCCGGCGCCGAGGGCGCCTGTGGCGGTCGCGACGTAGCCGACGAGGTTGTACCAGGCGAACGTCGCCGTCCGGCGCCGGTCCGGGACGGTCTGCGTCAGGGCCGCCTGCTCGATGGCCAGGAACGGACCGACCTCGTTGCCCGTCGGCGAGACGACGCCGATGGCGCCGGCCAGGATGAGCAGCGGGACGAAGCTCGTGAAGGCGAAGACGATCCCGGCCAGGATCATCAGGGCCGCACCCGCGACGAGCACGCGGCGCCGGCCGAGCCGGTCGGCGTGGGTCGTCAGCCAGAGCGAGATGATCGTGTCGCCGATCAGGGTCAGGGTCAGGACGATCCCGACCGCCAACGGGTCGAGGCCGACGGCCGCGAGGTAGAGGACCAGGACGACCGCCAGGAAGCCGTAACCGAACATCCGGAGCGTCCGCATCGCGAACAGCAGGCGGCCGTTGCGATCCAGTCCGCGCAGGCTCGCGACGAGTCCAGCGTCCGGTGGGCCGGGCGGGGCCGCGGCCGCGGTCGGGGCCGGGGGCCGCGGGCGGCGCCGGGTCCGGGGCGCTCTCCGGGCTGGGGACGGTCACGCCGGGGAGTGTAGGGCTCCGGTCGGTCTGCCAGAATGTCCGCGGAGGTTGGCCACGACCCGATGAGCCACGATCAGCACGACGGCGACGTCCCGGGCCACGCCGGAGCGGTCGCTCACCACGAGACCACCGATCACGGCGACGACCACGGCCATGACGACCATGCCCACGCCGACGAGGAGGCCCTCGGTCCGATCGACTGGGCGGCCTGGGGCGCCGGCATCGTCGGGCTCCTGATCGGCGTCGCCATCGCGTTCTGCTTCGCCCTCGCGACGTCCCTGACCACTGCGAGCTGAGCGAACGCCCGGCCAGGCCCGGCCTAGAACAGGCCGACGATGTTGCCCTCGGCGTCGATGTCGATCTTCTCCCCGCCCGGCTTCGACGGCAGGCCCGGCATCGTCCGCATCTCCCCGCAGAGCGGCGTGATGAAGCCGGCGCCGGCAGACAGCCGGACCTCACGGATCGGGACGATGAAACCGGTCGGGCGGTTCTTGAGCGCGGCGTCGTGGCTGAGCGAGTACTGGGTCTTGGCCATGCAGACCGGCAGGTGGCCGTAGCCCATGGCCTCGTACTGCGCCAGCGACTTGCGCGCGGCGGGCGTGTACTCGACACCCGCGCCGCCGTAGATCCGGGTCACGATCGTCTCGATCTTGTCCGGCAACGCCATCCCGTCCGGGTAGAGCAGCTCGAACTTGGCGCTCCCGTCCTGGGTCGCCGCCCAGACCGCCTCGGCGAGGGCCGCCGCCCCGGCGCCGCCGTCGACGAAGTGCGTGGCGACGACCGCATCGCGCGCGCCGGCCGCCAGCGCGACCTCGCGGATGGCCTCGACCTCGGCCGGCGTGTCGGTCGGGAACGAGTTGATCGCGACGATGGCCGGGATGCCGTAGGTCGTCACGTTCTCGATCTGCTTGGCCAGGTTCTGGGAACCGAGCCGGACCGCCTCGACGTTCTCCTCGAGCAGGGCCGGATCGAGCGGCTTGCCCGCCACGATCTTGCCCACGCCGCCGTGCATCTTGAGCGCCCGGATCGTGGCGACCACGACGGCCGCATCCGGGCTGAGCCCCGACGCCCGGCACTTGATGTCGAAGAACTTCTCGGCGCCCATGTCGGCCCCGAAGCCGGCCTCGGTGCAGACGATGTCGTTGGTCACCAGCGCCAGCCGGTCGGCGATGATCGAGTTGTTGCCGTGGGCGATGTTCGCGAACGGGCCGGCGTGGACGAAGGCCGGGCCACCCTCCAGCGTCTGGAGCAGGTTCGGCTTGATCGCGTCGCGCAGGAGCACGGTCATCGCGCCGGCCACGCCGAGGTCCTCGGCCGTGATCGGCTTGCCGTCGGTCGTCGTCGCGAGCACGATCCGGCCGAGCCGCGCCCGCAGGTCGAACAGGTCCGTCGCCAGGGCCAGGACCGCCATGACCTCCGAGCCGACGGTGATGACGAACTCCGTCTCGCGCGGGATCCCGTCCTCCCGGCCGCCCAGCCCGATGACGACGTGGCGCAGCGCCCGGTCGCTGATGTCGACGACCCGCGGCCAGAGGATCCCGTGCAGGTCGATGCCCGAGCGGGTTCTTGTGGTGGAGGCTGTTGTCGAGGAACGCGCCGGCCAGGTTGTGGGCCGCGCCGATCGCGTGGACGTCGCCGGTCAGGTGGAGGTTGAAGTCCTCCATCGGGATGACCTGGCTGTAGCCGCCACCGGCCGCCCCGCCCTTGATCCCGAAGACCGGACCGAGCGACGGCTGGCGGATGTTGACGGCCGCCTTCCGCCCGATGTGGTTGAGCCCCTGGGCGAGCCCGACCGAGGTCGTCGACTTGCCCTCGCCGAGCGGGGTCGGGGTGATCGCCGTCACGAGCACGTACTTGCCGCGCGGGCGCTCCGTCTCGAGCCGCTGGATCGCCTCGAGCGTCACCTTGGCCTTGGTCGGTCCGTACAGCTCGAGCTCGCTGTCCGCGATGCCGAGGTCGTGGGCCACGTCCGATGATCGGGCGTGGCGTGACCCCTCGGGCGATCTCGAGGTCGGACGGGAAGCTCATCGGTCTCCTCCGGACGGGAACGGGGGCCGCGATCGTGGCCAGGGGGTCGGTCGGTGCCTGGCGCTCCGCGGCGCGGATCAGGTGGGTCAGCAGGATCGCGTTCGTGAGCGGGCCGACCCCGCCGGGCACGGGCGTGATCGCCGACGCGACCTCGACCGCCGAGGCGAAATCGACGTCGCCCACGATGTGGCCGTCGACGACGTTGATCCCGACGTCGACGACGACGGCGCCGGGCTTGAGCATCGGCGCCGGTGACGAGGCCGGGATGGCCGGCGGCCACGACCACGATGTCGGCCCGAGCGACGTGGGCGGCCAGGTCGCGCGTCCGCGAGTGGCACACCGTGACCGTGGCGTCCTCCTGGACGAGCAGGAACGCGGCCGGCATGCCGACCACGGCGGACCGGCCGATGACGACCGCGTCGCGGCCCTCGATCTCGATCCCCGACCGGCGGAGGATCTCGATCGCCGCATGGGCCGTGGCGGGCAGGAAGCCGTCGTAGCCCAGGCGGAGGAGACCGGCGTTGAGCGGGTGGATGCCGTCGATGTCCTTGGCCGGGTCGATCGCGTCGACGACCGCGCGCAGGCGGATCGTCGGCGGGAGCGGCATCTGGACGATGACGCCGTCGACGGCCGGGTCGTCGTTGAGCTCGCGGACGGCGGCGACGACGCTGGCCTCCGTCGCCTCGCCTTCGAGCTCGACGAAGCCGGCGTCGATGCCGACCTTGGCGCAGCCGCGCAGGATCCGCTCGAGGTAGACGGCCGACGGGGCATCGCGGCCCGACGATGACGACGCGGAGGCCCGGCGCCCGGCCGCGGCGGGCCGTGAAGCTCGTGACGTCCTCGGCGACCGCGCGACGGATCTCCTCGGCGAGCGGACCGCCCTCCAGGAGTCGCGCCCGGGACACCTCGATCAGGCCTCGACCTGCGGTGCGATCGGTTCGCGGGGTTCGTTGCGGGCCACGTTCTCGCGCGTCTCGGCGGCGTACCGCTCGACGTCGTGGAGCAGCTGGTCGACCCGCACGGTCATCGCGTCGACCACCTCGGCGTCGCCGACCGACGGCAGGTTGATCAGGACGTTGGCGGCGGCGCCGCGGGCCGCCGCCTCGCCGAGGAGGGCCGCGACGTTGAGGTCGCTCGACGCGTTGACGTTGCTCCGCCCGGCCAGCGACTCCGCGACCGCGACGAGCTCGACGCAGGCCTCGACGCAGCGGAGCGGCACCTCGGAAGCCACGAGCGCGGCCTTCTGGAGCGCCGCACGTGCGGCTCGCGATCTGGTCCTCCGTGTCGCGGGGCAGCTTCATCGCGGCGGCGAACCCGGCGTAGGCGGTCGAATCCTCGTCGGCGAGCTCCAGGAACCGGTCCGCCAGGCGCTGGCCGGATCTCGTTCGCCCAGGCGAGGAGGTCGGTGTGCTGGGCGTACTTCGGACGGCCCTCGGACAGGGCGGCGACCATCGCCACGAGGCTCGCGGCCAGACCGGCCGCCACCGCCGAGGCGCTGCCGCCGCCCGGGCACGGGTGCAGCCGATCCGAGCTCGTCGATGAACCCGCTCGAGGGTCAGGTCGCGGAAGCGACCGGGCGCAGACGTCTCCACGCAACGATTGTACGGGCCAGCGCGTTGCGAAACGGTGGCGACGAACGCGACCGCAACGGGATCGTCGGCGTCAGCGGGCGGGTCGTCGGAGCCGGGGCGGGCGCGGTACCGGCGCGCCCGCCCCGAAGCCCGACGATGTGACCAGCGGAGCGGGGAGGCGGCCCCGCCGTCGGGCCGGCGTGCCTGGGGACCCCAGCCCCCGGCTCGCCGATGCGATGGTTCGCCGCGTCAGGCGGCGCGGCGTCCGAACGGCTTCGTCGAGACCGGTGACGGTCCAGCGGCGCGAGCGGTGCTGGAAGGTCAACGACAGACGCGCCCTGGGCGTGTCGACTTCGAAGAGCGTCCGCGGCCCGCTGATGACCGGGTAGGCGGCGGCTTCCTCGCGGACGACCGCGAGACGGGTGATCTGGAGTCGCTCATCGCCCCACGTGATCTCGCGAGGTCGACCGCTGAACCAGTCGGTGCGGACCTGGACCTGGACCGGTTCGACTCGGATGAATGCCATGCGAGATGGCTCCTTTCCGGGGGCGCTTGGGTCGTGTCGTCCGGGGCACTCGTTCGACAGAACGTCTGTTCGGTTACGACGTCGACACTAGACCGAACAGGTGTTCGATGTCAAGCGTCGTCGGGCGGAATATCGTCGAGCTCCGTGTCACCTTGCGTGTCACGGCCGCCGTCGACTGGCGCAGCCGGTTCCGGCGGCGCGGCCGGCCCGCCACGAGCCCGTCGGTCGAGCGGGTTGCGCGGATCGCGCTCGAACGGCGCGGGCAGTCCGGTGCCCAGCAGCCGCGCCCGGGTGACGGTCCGTTCGCCGTACCGGCGGCGCAGCGCGTCGGCCGCCTCGACCGCCCGCCGGTGCCGTGGCTCGGTCGTGTCGAACAGCGACAGCTGCTCGCGCTCGCCGAGGTTCGAGGCCGTGACGCCGAGCAGCCGGACCTTCATCCCGCGCATCTCGGGCCGGGCCAGGTCGAGCGCGGTCGCGTAGATCGGGTCGGTCAGGTCGGTCGGCTCGGCGAGCGTGCGCTGGCGGGTGATCGTGTGGAACCCGCTGTCGCGGATCTTGACCGCGACCGTGCCGGCCCGGACCCCGGCGGATCGCAGCCGGCCGGCGACACCCTCGGCCATGGCCAGGAGGGTCCGCTCGATGACCTCCGGGTCGCTCGTGTCGACGTCGAACGTGTGCTCGTGGCCGACCGACTTCGCCGGGTCGCCGTCGTGGACCGGGTCCGCGTCGATCCCGCGCGCTCGCGACACCAGCGACGCACCGTGCTTGCCGAAGCGGCGGACGAGGAGGTCCGGCGGCAGCGCCGCCAGGTCGCCGATCGTCTTCACGCCGTACTCGGCCAGGGCGACCGCGGTCTTCTCGCCGACCCCCCACAGCCGCCCGATCGGGAGCGGCGCGAGGAACGCCGCCTCCTCGCCGGGCGGCACGACCACCAGCCCGTCCGGCTTCCGCAGGTCCGACGCGATCTTGGCCACCAGCTTCGTGCGTCGCCACGCCGACCGACGCGGTCAGGCCGACCTCGTCGCGGACCTCGTCCTTGATCCGGCGGGCGATCGCCGGCCCGTCACCGAACAGCGCCGCCGAGCCCGTCACGTCCAGGAACGCCTCGTCGATCGAGATCGGCTCGACCAGCGGCGTGTAGCGCCGCAGGATCGTCATGACGTCGCGGCTGGCGATCTGGTAGCGGCGCCCGTCGACCGGCAGGAACACCGCGTCCGGACACCGGCGGTAGGCCTCGCGCAACGACATCGCCGAGTGGATCCCGAAGCGGCGCGCCTCGTAGCTCGCGGCCGACACGACACCCCGCGCATCCTCGCTGCCCGCGCCACCGACGACCACGGGCCGGCCGCGCAGCGCCGGGTCGTCGCGCTGCTCGACGGCCGCGAAGAAGGCGTCGAGGTCGACGTGGAGGATCGTCCGCTCGGTCACGGTCGCTATCATCATCCCGCTGTGGAACCCCCTGCCGATGACGGTGCCGTCGCCGACCCGCGACCGACGCCGCTGAGCCCGGCCGGCGCGGTCGCCCTGATCCTGGCCGTCCCCGCCTTCGCCCTGCTCCGTGGCAGCTGCCGCTGCTGGCCGATCGTCCTCGTCTGGCCGATCCTGTTCTTCGTCCCGGGCTGGGTCGTCATCCGGCGGGTCGTGCCGGACCTGCCCGTCCCGGGCGTCGATCGGCGCCGCGATCGTCACGAGCGTCTACGTCTCGTCGCACCTCGTGAACGTCGTCGCCCGGGTGACCGGCTTCGGTCCGGAGTCGATCATCGTCAGCGCGGTCATCCTCGCATTCGCCTCGGTGGTCGTCGAGCAGATCCGCCATCGCTGGCTGACGCCGATCCCGCGGCCGACCGGAGCGGGCATCGTCGCGGCCCTCCGGGCGGATGCACCGGCCTGGATCGTCGCCACTGCGACAGGCCTCGCGGTGTTCGTCGTCCTGATGGGCAACGGCTGGCACGAGACGGCCAACGGCTGGGTCAGCGGCGGCTGGAACTGGAGCGACCTCCTCGTCCACGTCGCGATCGGCTCGAGCATCGCGGCCGGCAACTTCCCGCCCGAGGTCCCCTACTTCGCGGGCGTCCCGCTGACCTACCACTGGTTCGCCGACTTCCAGGGCGCGATCACGTCGACCGTCGCGGGCGTCGACCTCATCCCGTCCTACTTCGCGACGAGCGCCCTCTTCGCCGGCGTCCTCGGCCTCGTCGTCTGGGCGCTCGCCCTGCGACTCACCGGCGCGCGCAAGGTCGCCACGATCGCGGCCATCCTCGTCTGCTTCGGCGGCGGGCTCGGCTGGATCCGACTGATCGGCGACCTGATGGCGAACGCGCAACGCCGACGTCGTCGACCTGGTCAGCCGGCTCTCCTACGACAACACCTGGGTGGACGGCTGGCCGTACTTCAAGATCGCCTCGATCTTCGGGACGGGGTTCCTGCCCCACCGGGCGACGACCCTCGGGCTGCCCGGGCTGGTCACGGTCGTGCTGCTCGTGGTCGCCTGCCTGGATCGACGTCCGCTCGGCGATCCTGCTGGCCGGCGTCCTGGCCGCGCTGCTGGCGCCGTTCCAGTTCTTCGCGTTCCCGGCGACCTACCTGATCGTCGGCGCTGTACGTCCTGACGACCGGCGGCTGGCGCGAGCGCGACGGTCTGGCGCGACGCCGCTCCTCTTCCTGGCACCGGTCGTCCTCGCCGCCCCGTTCATCGTGGACGCGATCTCACGGCAGGGCGACATCGGCGCCTTCCGGTTCGTGCTGTGGTGGAGCGAGGCGCGGATCGAGGACGGCCCGGCGGCGGTCGCCTTCTTCTACCTGACCAACCTGGGCATCCCGACCGTGCTGGCGGTCATCGCCGCGTTCACTGGCCCGCGGGATGCCGGCGCGCTGGTTCCTCGTCGCCTGGATGGTCGCCCTGTTCATCGTCCCGAACATCGTCGTCGTCAGCGCGGTCGAGTTCGACATGAACAAGTACTTCCAGATCATGTGGATCGCGGTGGCGATCCTGGCCGGCTGGCTGATCCGCGACTGGCGCCCGTCGCTCGTGGCGGCGCTGCTCGTCGTCTGCGCGTTCTCGCCGGCGCTCATCGCGGTCTGGCACCTGCGCTCGGACACGGTCGCGCTCGGGCTGCCCCAGGAGACGGCGGCGCACTGGATCGCGGCCAACACGCCACAACGCTCGGTGTTCGTCACGGACGACTTCATCAACAGCCCGGTCGACCTGGCCGGACGCCTGCGCATCTCGACGTTCGGGCCGTACGTCTCGAACCTCGGCTACGACCCCGGGCCGCGCGCGGCCGACACGAAGGCGATCTACTGCGACGGCCCGGACGTGGCCGCCGACCGGATGGCCGTCTACGGCGCGACGTACGTGCTGTCGAGCGGCGGGAACCCGTGCGACAGCCAGCCGGGGACCGATTTCGCCTCGAGCGACAAGTTCCAGACCGTCTACGACGAGGACGGCGTCACGATCTGGCGGCTGGCCGGCCAGTAGGCGCCATGGCATCGAGTGTCGTGACCTTCGGCACTACCGAACGGCTCGGACCCGCGCAACCATGGACGAGAACTACCGGTCCCGCCTGTGAGTCGGTGCGGATACCGGGCACGTGACGCCCGCCGGCGCCCCGCTCGTCGGGAGACGCGGCGGCATGACCGTGCACCATGGACCGAATCCGTCCGCGACCCGCGAACCGTGCGGTCCGAACCTGTCCCGCTCGGGACAAAGGAGGCACGGCATCATGACCGTCGCAACCAAGGAATTCACCTATGCGCAGCCCGGGGCGGCAGGAAGTCCCGTGCCGCTGCGCGAGCGGTACGACAACTTCATCGGCGGTCGTTGGGTCGCCCCGGTCAAGGGCCAGTACGCCGTCGATCTGACGCCGGCGACGGGCCAGTCCTTCACCGAAGTCCCGCGCTCCACAGTCGAGGACGTCGAGCTCGCCCTCGATGCGGCCCACGCCGCCAAGAACGCCTGGGGCGAGACCTCCCCGACCGAGCGCGCGCGCGTCCTCAACGCGATCGCCGACGCGATCGACGCGAACGCCGAGATGCTCGCCGTCGCCGAGAGCTGGGAGAACGGCAAGCCGATCCGCGAGACGCTCTCCACCGATATCCCGCTCGCCGCGGACCATTTCCGCTACTTCGCCAGCGTCATTCGCGCCGAAGAGAGCTCGATCTCCGAGCTCGACAAGAACACCGTCGCCTACCACTTCCGCGAGCCACTCGGTGTCGTCGGGCTGATCATCCCGTTCAACTTCCCGATCCTGATGGCCGCCTGGAAGCTCGCCCCGGCCCTCGCCGGCGGCAACGTCGCCGTCCTGAAGCCGGCGAGCCCAACGCCGTGGTCGATCCTCAAGCTGGCCGAGGTCATCGAGGAGATCGTCCCGCCGGTCGTCGATCAACATCGTCAACGGCCCGGGTGCCGAGGTCGGGATGGCGCTGGCCTCCAGCAAGCGCATCAACAAGGTCGCCTTCACCGGTGAGTCCACGACCGGCCGCCTGATCATGGAATACGCGGCCGGCAACCTGATCCCCTCGACCACGGAGCTCGGCGGCAAGTCGCCGAACATCTTCTTCGAGGACGTCCTGTCCGCCGACGACGACTTCCTCGACAAGGCGATCGAAGGACTCGTGCTCTACGCCTTCAACAAGGGCGAGGTCTGCACCTGCCCGTCGAGGGCCTTGATCCAGGAGTCGATCTACGACCGGTTCATGGCGCGCTCGCTCGAGCGGATCGCCGCGATCCGTCAGGGCCACCCGCTCGACCTCAACACCCAGATGGGACCGCAGGTCTCCGCTGCCCAGCTCGCGAAGATCACCGAAGTACGTCGAGATCGGCGAAGTCCGAGGGAGCCGAGCTCCTGATCGGCGGCAAGCGGAACGTCCTGCCCGGCGAACTGGCCGGCGGGTACTACTTCCAGCCGACTGTCTTCAAGGGCCACAACAAGATGCGGATCTTCCAGGAGGAGATCTTCGGGCCGGTGCTGTCAGTCACGACCTTCAAGCACGAGGCTGAGGCGCTCGAGATCGCGAACGACACGATGTACGGCCTCGGTGCCGGCGTGTGGACTCGCGATGGCTCCCGAGCCTACCGGATGGGTCGCGGCATCAAGGCCGGCCGCGTCTGGACCAACTGCTATCACCTGTACCCGGCCGGCGCCGCCTTCGGTGGCTACAAGGCCTCAGGCGTCGGGCGCGAGAACCACAAGATGATGCTCGACCATTACACCCAGACCAAGAACCTGCTCGTGAGCTACGACCCGAAGCCGCTCGGCTTCTTCTAGACCGCGACACATCGGCGTGACCACCACCGGCCCGGATCCGGCCGGTGGCTTCGCCGCGTCCGGGCGGCGGCGCTCCGTCCGGGGAAGCGCCCCATGTTCCTGGGTCGGGCCACGCTCGGCTGTTCGGATCGCGTGCCTGCCAGGAACGCCCGCGGCGCGTCCGACCCGGCTGCGCGTCCGAGGCCGCCGCCCGGCCTAGCCCTTGGGCTCGACGACGATCGTGACCTCGGGGGTCATGCCGGTGAAGACCTTGATCGCGACCTTGTAGGTGCCGAGCGTCTTGAGCGGCTCCTCGAGGTCGATCTTGTGGCGGTCCACCTCGATGCCGCGGCGGGCGAGCGCGTCGGCGATGTCCTTCGACGTGATCGAGCCGTAGAGCTTGCCGCCCTCGCCGACCTTCACGCCCATGGTCAGGGTCGTGCTGGCGATGCGGGTCGCGGCGATCTCGGCATCGGCGCGCTCGCGGACGCGCTTGTCCTCGCGGCTGGCGATGTCGTGCTGCCAGGCGCGGTAGGCGCCGCCGGCCGCGGGCACGGCCAGCGACTGCGGGATCAGGAAGTTGGTGGCGTAGCCGTCAGCGACCTGCTTCATGTCCCCGCTCTTGCCGAGCTTGGGCACGTCCTTCGTGAGGATGACCTTCACGCGTTGCGATCCTCCCTGTTGATCCAGGCCCGCGTCCGGGGCCCGAGACCGAGTTGCCTCATGGCTTCGCCGACGCCACCGATGAGCTCGGGGACGCGGCGGATGCTCCGCCGGACCGGACCCGGCGTCAAGCGCCGGACCTGGGCGACGTCGCGATCGAATTCGGCCCGGTCGATCCCGAGCTCACCGAGCTTCTCGTCGAGCAGGTCGTCCGGCACGCCGTCGAGGAAGAGTTCCGCGGCCAGGACGACGACGACGAGGTCGTCGAGCCCGCCGATGATCGGGATGTCGTCGGGGATGAGATCCCGTCCGAGGACGAGGTAGCCGGCCGCACCGGCCAGCAGGGCCTTCCGCTGCACGGGCATCCGCTCGTCCATCACCAGCGAGGTGATCAGCCGGGTGTACATCGGGACGCGGCTGGCGATCGGCAGGAAGGCGAGCAGCGACAGGGCGCGGCCGAACCCGGCTCCGCCTCTCGAGCGCTTGCTTCGTCGTGCTGTCTCGCGCGCCATGACGCCGTGGCTCCTCCTGTTCCCGGGTCGAGGAGTCTACCAGCCTCGCGCGCGAAGCCGGCCAGGGAGCTGTGTCAGGTCGGCCCCGGCCCGGCCGAGGTCGCGCGCCGCCCCAGGCGATCGCCGATGGCTGCCGTGACGGCCGCGAGCACCAGGAACCCGATGGTGATGGCGATGACGACCACCGCGACCGTCCCGTAGCCGCCCTTCGCCGGGTCCAGGAACGGATACGGATACCAGCCGTCGGCCGCACCGCGGACGAGGGTGACGACGACCCACACGATCGGGTAGACGAGCCACAGGAGCGCGTCGCGGTTGGTGAGGCGGACCATCGGCGGGTCGACCAGCCAGTCGAGCACGACCACCACCGGGAAGAGCTTGTGGAGGACCACGTCGACCCAGACGAGGTCGAGCTGGACGTCCTCACCCGACAGCAGGACGATCACGACGAAGAAGGTCACGGTGAGGTACACGACGGCGGCGCCGCGCAGCAGCTCGAGGCCGCGAGACCGCGGCTTGCCCCGACTGGCCACGAGCCAGGCGAATGCGGCGACCCCGATGAGATTGCTCTGGATCGTGAAGAACGCGAAGAAGCGCGTCGGGTCGAAACGGCCCTCGTCGACGAGGCTTGCAGCCGCGACCACGATCGCAGCCACCACGAGCACGATCGACAGCAGCCGGACGGCAGTCAGCACACGAACCCGATCCATGCGGCGATCGTAACGTCCGCATCGGGTCCCGGAAGCACCGACCGACGTGCGGGAGCGCGCCTTGACATCGAACGTCTGTTCGCTATGATGACGAGACAAGGAGGCGCGAGTGACGAAGCACGACGCCGAGCGCAAGGTCAAGATCCTCGACTTCATCGCGTCGACGCTGCGCGCCCGCGGCTATCCGCCGTCGGTCCGCGAGATCGCGCGTGCGGTCGGGCTGGCCTCCACGTCGGCCGTCCATCACCACCTCCAGATCCTCGAGCGCGAGGGCTACCTCGAGCGCGGCGCCGCCCAGTCGCGGGCCATCCGCCTCACGCCGACGGCCGCGATGCGCCTGGGCCTGACCAGCGAGCTCGTCCCGCAGGCGACCGCCGGCGACGCCGTGGTCGTGCCGATCATCGGCGAGATCGCGGCCGGCGGACCGATCGAGGCGTACCAGGACGCGACGGAGTCGATGGCGATCCCGGACATCCTCGCCCCCGGCGGCGACGCCTACGTGCTCCGGGTCCGCGGCGACTCGATGATCGAGGCCCACATCGCCGACGGCGACTTCGTCCTCATCCGCCCGCAGACCACGGCCCGCAACGGCGACATCGTCGTCGCCCAGGTCGAAGAGAACGCCGTCACCCTCAAGCGCTTCTTCAAGGAGAAGGACCAGATCCGACTCCAGCCCGCCAACCCGGCCTATCCGCCGCAGTTCTACGACGACGTGCGCATCCAGGGCAAGCTCATCGGAGTCATCCGCCGCCTTGATTGAGGGCGGCGACGTGGGCGGCCCAGTCGTGCGTTGGCCGGCTCCGCGCGTTCGCTCACGCACTGCAGTGCGCTCGCTCTCGTGCTCACCGGCCGCCTTCGCCTGAACCGTCCACGTCGCCGATTCTCGAGTCGCCGTCCGCGATCGGCCCGGTGGACATCAGCCGGTGGATATCAACAGGATCGTCCACATCCCGCGAACAGGGTGGTGAAGTTGGTGGACGAGCGGGGCTGGTTGGTCGGGCTTTGTTGAGGGGTCCGGGTCGCCGGCCCGGACACTGTGGACCCACCCGCACCGGAGTCCGCCAGAACGATGATCGACCGTCTTCCGCCGCAGAGTCTCGAGGCCGAGCAGTCGGTGCTCGGCGCCATCCTCATCGACCGGGACGCGGTCATCGAGGTCGCCGAGTTCCTCCGGCCGGCTGACTTCTACCGGCAGGCCAACGGGCGGATCTACGCGGCCGTGCTCGAGCTGTTCGAGCGTCGCGAGCCGATCGACATCGTCACGGTCGCCGAGGCCCTCGAGCGGAAGGACGAGCTCGAGGCGATCGGCGGCCGGGCGTACCTGTCGAGCCTCTCCAACGAGACGCCGACGGCCGTCCACGTCGCGCAGTACGCGCGGATCGTCGAGCGCAAGGCGGTCCTGCGCAACCTCATCGGCGCCGCCGGCCGGATCGCCGGGATCGGCTACGAGGATCCGGCCGAGATCCAGGAGGCCATCGACCGCGCCGAGGCCGAGCTCTTCGCGGTCAGCCAGAAGCGCGTCGACGCGGGGTTCAGCCCGCTCAAGTCGCTCCTCCACGACGCCTACGACCGGCTCGACTACCTGCACGCGCATCGCGGCGAGATCAGCGGCGTCCGGACCGGCTTCACGGACCTCGACACGCTCACGACCGGCCTCCAGAAGAGCGACCTGATCGTCCTCGCCGCCCGGCCGTCCGTCGGCAAGACGAGCTTCGCGCTCAACATCGCCGAGCACGCCGCGGTCAAGGAGAAGAAGAGCGTCGGCGTGTTCAGTCTCGAGATGAGCAAGGAGCAGCTGGTCCTGCGTCTCCTCTCGAGCGTGGCCAACATCGACTCCCAGCGCCTGCGCTCGGGCTTCCTCGAGGAGCTCGACTTCGCGCGGATCGCGCCGGCGATGAACGCCCTGTCGGAGGCGCCGGTCTACATCGACGACACGCCGAACATCTCGGCGATGGAGCTCCGGACGAAGGCGCGCCGCCTCCAGGCGGAAGCCGGGCTCGACCTCGTGATCGTCGACTACCTCCAGCTCATGCAGGCGACGACCACGAACCGCGACGCCAACCGCGTCCAGGAGGTCTCGGAGATCTCGCGCGGCCTCAAGGCGCTGGCGCGCGAGCTCTCGATCCCGGTCATCGCGCTCTCGCAGCTGTCCCGCCAGCCGGAGATGCGCGAGTCCAAGGAGCCCCGCCTGTCCGACCTGCGCGAGTCCGGCGCGATCGAGCAGGACGCCGACCTCGTGATGTTCCTGTGGCGCGACAAGGAGCGCGGCGACGACGATCAGGAACAGGACGGCGAGGTCATCAACCTGAAGCTCGCCAAGCACCGCAACGGCCCGACCGGCGAGATCCAGCTCTGGTTCAAGAAGCGCCAGACCCGCTTCGTCAGCTACGCCGCGGACCGCTACGCCGAGGCCGGCTGACCGGCCGAGCGGGGTCAGGAGGTCTCGCCGGGCAGGAGGGGCCGCAGCGAGAAGGCGTAGAACTTGCCATCCGGGCCGATGAGCGTCGCGCCCTGCAGCCCGCCCTCCGCCTGGTCCACCCCGAGCGCCGCGACCTCCGCGGCGGTCAGGACGCGGACCGGCAGCTGGAAGCTGTTCGGGTCGGCCGGAGCCACGAAGTCGGACGGCCTGAGCTCGGGCCACGGCCACTTGCGGGCGTTCGGCTCGCCCGGTCCGCCGTCGAGCAGGATGCCGCGGTATCCGGTCGGCACGAAGAGCTGGCTCGGGATCGTCCCGCCGTGGTCGAAGTCGCCGAGCGAGGCCGCCAGCTTCTGGAACGCCGCCCGAGCGAGCACATCCGCCGATGTCGGATCGTCCATCCCCAGCGCGTAGACGGAGACCGTCTTCTTGAGCCCGCCCGCGTTGACCGTGAAGATCGTGGTCGACGCGTCCGCGACCATGTTGTTCTCGTACTTGGGGCGGGCCGCGCCGAGGCCGCCCTCGCCGATCGCCCGCTCGAGCGTCGCCTGGATCTGGTCCTCGCTCAAACGAGCCGTGCGGAACGGGTTGAGGCGGTAGACGTCGCCGACCGGCGGCGGGCCTTCCTTCATCGGGTTCCGGAACACGATCGTCCCGTCGCCGTAGAGCGTGAAGATCGGCGCCTGGGTGGCCAGGAACGAGGGTGCGACGAACCCGCCGCCCTCCTCGAGCCGGAGCAGGATGTCCGTGGCGCCGGTCGCATGCTCGATCGCGCCGACGCCGCCGACGGGCGAGGCACTGGGTGCGCTCGAGGGCGCGCCCGACGGCACATTCGATGGACCCGGCGACCCGCTCGAAGCCGAACCGGAGCAGGCGACGACGACGAGGACGAGGACGGCCAGGGCGGCCGCACGGGCATGCTGTGACATGGCTCCCCGACGCAGCCGCGGGCGAAACGGTTCCACGAGGCGGTTCACGGCGTTTTGACCACTTGACGGCGCGCGTACATTCACGGCTATGAGTTCCGGGCGCTGAGCCCGGGCCGACCCGGGCGCGCCCCCTTCAATCCGCGCCCGCCGCCGACCCGTTGCCCACTCGGTCGCGCGGTCCTCAGCGTTCAGGCGTCCGTGCCGAGGAGGGCTGGAGAGGGTGTACCAGGACCGTAGCCTGACCTGTCGCGACTGTACGGAGGAGTTCAGCTTCTCCGCCGGCGAGCAGGCCTTCTTTGCCAGCAAGGGGTTGACGAACGACCCCCAACGCTGCCCGTCATGCAGGGCAGTCGCCAAGCGAGCGCGATCCACCGATGGACCGCGCGAGTTCCATGCCGCGATCTGCGGGGCCTGCGGGGGCCAGGCCGTCGTGCCCTTCGCGCCACGGAACGACCGTCCGGTCTATTGCAGCGCGTGCTTCGACAAGGTGCGGGCAGGCACGATGCCCGCAGTCGGTCGACCGTCTAGCGACGACACCGACCAGGAAACCACTGAGCAGCCGCGGGGCCGGTCCGGGAACGGGCCGGCCTCGTGTCATGATGGCCGCTCGTCAGCAGCAGGGGAGGCAGCCGTGGGCGTCATCATCATCCGGGACATGGTCGGCACCAGTCCGCGTTCGTGGAGCGACGCGGCTCGCCAGGCGGTCGCGACCGCATCGAAGACCGTCCGCAACATCCAGACGGTCGACGTCGTGAAGTCGTGGGCGATCGTCGAGGACGGCGAGATCGTCGAGTACCGGGTCGAGGTCAAGATCGGCTTCGAATACGACGGCTAGGCGGGGTCGGCGGGCATCGCCGGCGCCGAGGTCGCAGCTAATCGAGGGATGAGCGAAGCCGGCCATGATGGCGGCCATGTCCGGCCCCGAGACCTCCGTTGACACCCACCTCGACCCATCCGTATCGTTCGCGCCGCCTCACCCACCACTCGCGACCCGCACTGATCCGCGGCAGCCCGCCATCGGCCCGGGCCGCTCGGCCGACGGCCCACCCCATCTCGGAGCCCTTGACGGCATGACCGGGTATCCGATCCAACCCGCGAAGGTCCAGCGGCCGCCGCTTCGTGACGAGACGCTGGCCCGGGACAGGCTGCTGGATTGGGTCGCCGCCAAGATCCATCACCGCGTCATCCTGATCCTGGCCGACGCCGGCTACGGCAAGACGACCCTGCTGGCGGACTTCTCGCGGCGGACCCGCGTCCGGACCCTGTGGTACCGGCTCGATGACGACGACCGGGACTGGATGTCGTTCCTGAGCCACCTGGTCGCGTCCGGGCGGGAGCACGATCCCGGGTTCGCTCCGAGAACGGCGGCGATGCTCAGCGACCTTGCCATGGGTGGACCGACCCGCGAGGCGGCGACCGAACGTGTTCCTGTCGGAGCTGCCGTCGATCGCCGAGCGTGGCGCCATCCTGATCCTCGACGACTACCACCTCGTCGACGAATCGCCCGACGTCCGCCAGATCACGCGCGAGCTCGTGGCGCGTGCGCCGGAGCGCCTGTCGATCGTGTTCGCCAGCCGCCACGCGCCGACGATCCCGCTCGCCCGCCTGCGCACGGCCGGCGAGGTGGCCGAGATCGGCACGGACGATCTCCGGTTCGACGCGACCGAGACCGCCCGCCTGTTCACCGAGACGTACGGACGCGACCTCGAAGCGGACGTCATCGCCGACGTCGCGGCTCGGACCGAGGGCTGGGCGGCATCGCTGCAGCTGGTGCAGGCAGCACTGCGCGACCGGTCGCCCAGCGAGATCCGCCGCTTCGTCCGTGGCCTGACCGGGGCCGACAAGGAGCTCTACGACTACCTCGCCGAGGAGGTCGTCGGCGACCTTCCCGAGGACCTGCAGCGGTTCCTCATGCGCACATCGATCCTGCAGGCGGTCTCGGCGGACCTGGCCGGCGTCGTGGCGGATCTGGACGAGGTCGACGTGGGTCGCCTCACCGCGGCGGCCGAGCGGCTGACGCTCCTCAGCCGACCACCTCGCTCGTCGAGAGGCCCGCGTCGCTACCACCCGCTCGTGCGCGAGTTCCTCGAAGCGCGGCTTCGCTCGTCGATCGGCGACGCCGCCGTAGCCCAGCTCCACCATCGCGTCGCCGAAGCCGCCACCGACCTCGACTGGCGCATCGCCGCCTACCACTACCGCGAGGCCGGCGACCCTGCGGCGGTCGCGGCCGTACGTCATCGTCGGCGCCATTCCCGACATCATGGGCGGCGGCCATGCATGCCGCGGCGTCGGAGTTGATCGACGGCATGCCCACTGAAGTTGCGTCCGCCTGGGTTCTGGGCCTCGTTGAGTCACGGATCCGCATGCAGCAGGGTGACTACGAAGGTGCCGTTGCGGCTCTCGGGATGCGGTTCTTGATCGCGGCAACCGGTCGCGAGCGAGAGCGACTACGCTCTCCTCAATCTCCTCACATTCCACATGCAACACTGGCAGATGTGCGGCAAGCGGCGTCGCTTGCGGAGAGGCTTACGGGAAGCCACGTCCGACGACAGACCTGCAGCTCATCGCCGAGGCAGCTCGCCTCTCGATTGAGGCCGGTGGGACAGGTGGAAACCTCGATGCTCTCGCCGCCCACCTCCAGGGGATGGCAGACGCGACAGCAAGGGAATCCAGAAGCACTACTACGGCGTGACCATGCTCAACCTCGCCCTGATCTCCATCCATCAGGATCGTCCCGCGAGAGGCTCTGGTTCAGCTGGAAGAGGCCGTCCAGGCATTTGAGCCGACGTCGCGCGCTGGACTTGCAGACGGCAGCCACGCTCGTGCTTAAGGCGTCGCGACTCTTGGCTCAACTGGGCAGAGGTCGACGAAGCATCAACCTTGTCGACCATCACACTTCGTCGCCCTGAACTGCGCGCTGAACCTGACCTACTACTGGACCCGAGTCGGTGCTGTAGGATCTGCTCGAGCGATCTTGAATGGCGACCAGGGACCCATTCGCACGAGGCCGATTTGCCAACCAAGCAGGCGCGGCTCTGATGCGCGTCGTGGGCAGTACATGATGCGGCGAACGCGCTTTGCCGAGGCAGAGTCCCTGCTCGATCGTGCACTCCTGCTCGGAGGGACAAGCCCGGCGTTCGGCGTCGCCAGATTGGTCGCACTCGCGCATTACGCCGTGGCGACTGGATCCGACGGCGCGGACTCCCTCGTACGAGGTGCGAAGAGCGCCGCGCAAGGCCTCCAGAGCGCACCGCTGGAGGCGCGTCGCCGACCTGCTGTTGGCTTACACGCAAGACGCCCGATGAGTTCATGCGGCAGTCGTCGACGCGATCGGAAGCATCTGCCCGTGGCACCTGACCTTCTTTGCGGACCTCCTCGTTCAGAGAACTGATGTGCTGACACGACCTGCGCTCGAAGTGGTGTATGCGGCTGTGGAATCGCAGCCCCGGACGGTGGCGCTTCGATCTCCGAGCGACAGATGCTGCGATCGCTCAGGGCCGTCACGCTTACGAAGCGGCCGGCTGTCTGGAGATCGTCGGAGACGAATCGGACATACCCCGTCTTCGGACGTTCGCCCGTCGTGAGTTGCGCCGCACGCGGGCGCTTCTGATCTCGGCCGCAGCCTGGCGCGTCGGTTGGCGCCGAAGGTCGCGTGGATGACCTCGGTCGAATCTCGGTTCGGGTCGGTCAGCGCCTAATCCCGGGCTCGAGCATCCGTCGGCGTGTTCTCGCTCTCTTGGCTTACCTGCTAACTCGGCCCGAGTTCTCCAGCACTCGAGACCAGGTCCTCGACGCGCTTTGGCCCGACCTTGGGCCGGAGATCGCAATGAACTCCTTGAATCAGACGGTGTACTTCATGCGCCGAGTGTTCGAGGAAGACTTACATCGACGACCTGTCGCCTGGTTATCTGCACCACGATTCGGAGTTGATCTGGCTCGACCGCGAACTCGTTTCAAGTCGCAAGTGCCGCCGGCGCCTTGATCAATTCGCGCCTGGGTCCCGATCCCACGCCGGACGAGGTTCGAGAGCCTGTCGAGCCAGTACACAGGTCGATTCGCACTCGACTTCGAATACGAGGAGTGGACCCAGGCGTATCGCGACTGGCTGCATGCTTCCTATCTCGAGATCGTGGAACGTGCCGTCGCGGCGGACCTGGGCACGGGCCACTTTGATCGGGGGATCCGCGTCGCTCGCAGGGCTCTGGATGTCGACCCAAGCGCCGAGTCACGTCGAGGTTTCCCTGCTGCGTCTCTATCGGGTCAGCGGGGCGCACGCCGCGGCTGCCGAACAGTACGGTCACTACGCAAGCCGACTCGAGGATCAGCTCGGGGTCGATGCCCCTCCCCTTGAGGCTATCTAGGGATAGGTAAGGTGCCGTATTGACCGGGTCGGTCCGGTATCCATATAGTCCCGGAACTTCGTAGTACCCCAGTACTAGGAAGCAACAGTAAGACGCTCGGACGCGCAGAAGCTCCACCTGAAATGGGCACTTAGGGTGGCGCAGAGCGAGTAGTGCAACCGACCGACCAATGAGTCTGGTCGGTTTTCGTGTTCCTGAGGACGCGAGGGCCGCGAAGGAGGATCGAGCGTGAATTCCGAATCCGTCATCAAGGGCTGGTAGGAACACTTCCATGAAGGTCCGAATGACCCGCGTCATGGTCGCGCTCGCAAGTGTCGCCATGATCGCACTCGCTGGCGGAGCTTCGCTTCGAGGCTTCTAGTACGTTTAGGGCGATTACCTGGCTGAACCCTCAGGGGCTACAGTTCCGGATGATCGCTCTTCGTACGAGGCATCAATGCCGCGACCGCTCAGGGCATACATCGCCGGAGTCGTGACGCTGAGCGCTATTGCGCTCGTCGCTGCGACTTTTCTGTTTCCGGCAGGTGTCGGGATCGCCCTAACGCTTTCAGCTTCGACGTTCCTGGGTGGCGGGGCGGCACTTGCCCAGCCCACTGAACTCCAGATCCTCGCGGGCGTCGTTTTCTGGACCGCGCTGACCCTGCTGGCTTCCGCGCTTCCCGTTCGGCTCCCTCTTGGGATCACACCAGGCCGTCGCTATGGCGCCGATCGTCGCAGCGATGACTCTTGGTGGACCAGCGGTCGGCGGCTGGGTTGCGGCGTTCGGAACGACCGAGATGCGCGAGCTGCGCGGCAAGATCCCTTGGTATGGATCCTTGGCAAACCACGCTGGAGCGGTGCTCCCGGCCATAGTCGGTGGCGTCGTGCAATTGGCGGTCCTGGGTGCGATTTCTTTGCCAAGACGAATGGCTGCTTGTCGAACTTCCTAGCCGCCATGGTCGGCGCCGGCGTCTTCTACGGGCTGAATGTGGCCATCGCGGCCGGAGTCCTGCTCACTGCGAACCAACCAATCGTTCAGGCTGGTGTTCTTTGGCGATTCGCGTGAGACCGTCGTACAACAGCCTGGCGCTAGCTCCCCTCGGGTTGGTTGATGTCGATCGTCTACTCGATTGGCGTGGTGGGCGACCCTGCTCTTCGCGCTGCCGTTGGCCACCACTCGCCAGGCCTCGCAGCGGTTCGTCGAGATGCGCGACATGTTCACGCAGACGATCGGGGCCTTGGCCGAGGCGGTCGACAAGCGCGATCCGTATACGGCGCGGCACAGCCAGCGGGTCAAGGAGATCGCGGTCGACATCGGGCGGGTGATGCGGGTCAACGATCACGAGCTGGAGGCGCTCGAGTGGGGCGGCCTGCTCCACGACGTCGGCAAGATCGGCGTCCCGGACGATGTGCTCAAGAAGCCGGACCGGCTGACCCGGGACGAGCGGATGATCATGAACTCGCACCCGGTCCTCGGCGCCGCAGATCATCGCGCGGGTCACCAAGCTCGCGCCGGAGCTGCCGATCATCCGCCACCACCACGAGTGGTACAACGGCTCGGGCTACCCGGACCGGCTCATCGGCGACGAGATCCCGAAGCTCGCCCGGATCCTCCACGTGGCCGATGCCTTCGAGGCCATGACGGCCGCTCGCCCCTACCGCATGACGCCGCTGACGACCGAGCAGGCCCTCGCCGAGCTCCGCAAGTTCGCCGGCGTCCAGTTCGACCCGGTCGTCGTGGATGCCTTCGTCCGGACCGCGCACGTGGACGGCGTCCCCGACCCGGGCCGCCCGGCCGGGCCGCGCCAGATCCCGCTGATCGCCCAGGCCGCCGACCGGATGACCGCCACCCGCTCGGAGTCCGCCGCCCCGGCCGAGCGCGTCTGAGACCCGCCCTCGCACCAGAGCCGCCCGCCGTCGGCGGCCGGATCGACCCCACCGCCCGCCCCATCCGCTCCGCTCCGGACCCGACGCGCCCCGACTCGCGACCGCATGATGCTGCGGTGAATCACGGCGGCACGGCCCCATGCTGATCGGCGGTATCGCGCTCGGGCTGATCCTCGGCCTGCTCGTCGGCGGGTCCATCACCAACCTGGCCACGGTCCGGCTGCACCGGCTCCCACTGCTCTTCGTCGCGGTGATCGTCCGGTTCGGGACGGAGTTCCTGCTCAACGCCCACGTCCCGCTCGCGGAGGCGCTGCGCGTCCCGCTCCTGGGGACCTCCTTCGCGCTCCTGCTCGTCGCCCTGTGGGCCAACCGCGGCTACCCGGGCATGAGCCTCGCGTTCATCGGGGTGCTGGCCAACGGGGTGGTCATCCTGGTCAACGGCGGCTACATGCCGATCTACCTGCCCAGCCTGCTGCTCGCGGGTCTCCATCCGGCCGACGTCACGACGTCGCTCCACACGATCATGCCGCCGGCGCTCGACGCGTCGTTCCTGCTCCACCTCGGGCCGTTCGCCGACGTCATCCCGATCCCCTTCCCGATCATCCAGAACGTCGCGTCGATCGGCGACGTCTTCCTGACCCTCGGTCTCGCCTTCTTCCTCTTCGCCGCGCGTCGTCCGCGTCCCGCAGGAGCTCGACGAGGCAGAGCTCGCCGCGATCCGGACGCGTCTCGACGAACTCGCCGCGTCGGGTCGCCCGTTGCGGGCCGGAGATCCGGGTGCCGAAACAGGCCTGTCGCCCGCCCTGACCGGCGCCGTCGCTCTCCAGCGGCCGCTGGTCCTGGGCAGCGCCGGGACGGGCATGGCCTCGCCGTCGCTGTCCACCTTCGAAGCCGACGCGGTCGCCCCCGGCTCGGTCACGGTCACGATCCCGCTGCCGTCGATCGAAACGGTCGAACGCGTCCGGCAGCACCCGTACGTCCGGCTGGCGCTCAACGGCTCGTTCTCGGCGCTGTGGGCGGGCCAGCTCATCTCGCTGTTCGGCGACCGGCTCAATCAGATCGCGCTCGTCGACGGTCGTGGCGATCACGACCGGCTCCGCCCTCGCGACCGGGCTCGTGTTCTTCGTCGGCGACGCTGCCGAACCTGCTCCTCAGCCCGATCGCCGGCGCGTTCGTCGACCGATGGGACCGCAAGGAGGTCATGGTCGTCAGCGACCTCCTCCGCGCGGCGCTCGTGCTGCTCCTGCCCGTCGCCGCGGTGACCAACATCCTCCTGGTCTACCCGCTGATCTTCCTGGTCACGACGATCTCGGTCTTCTTCCGGCCGGCCCGGGTCGCGATCCTCCCGCGGATCGTCCCGGAGGAGGACCTCCTGAGCGCGAACTCCGCGATGTGGGTCGGCGAGACCATCGCCGATGTCGTCGGCTACCCGCTCGCCGGCGTCTTCGTCGCGCTCCTCGGCTCGCGCGGTCCCGCTGGCGTTCTGGTTCGACAGCGCGACATACCTCGCGTCGGCGGCGCTGCTCGGCACGATCGTGGTCAACGCGGCCCCCGTCCGTGCTGCTGCGGCCGAGGTCCGAGCCAACCTCGTTGCCGAGATGACCGCCGGCTGGCAGTTCCTGCGGCACGAGACGGTCCTGCTGGCCAACACCCTGCAGGGCGCGGTCGGCCAGTTCAGCCTCGGCATCTTCATCGCCCTGACGCCGATCGTTCGTCCAGGCCACCTTCAGCGGGTCGGGCTTCGGCTGGCAGGCCGCGTACGGCTTCCTCGAGACCGGGATCGGGGTCGGCAACCTCATCGGCGGGTTCGCCATCGGACTCATCGGCACGCGCTTCGCGAAGGGCCGGATGGTCATCGCGGGCTACGTGGCGTTGGGCGTCCTGATGTTCCTGTTCGCGCTGTCGGGCAACCTGGCGGTCGCGATCGGCCTGTGCTTCGGGCAGGGCGTCGCCAACATGGTCTTCGTCATCCCGAGCCAGACCATGTTCCAGGAGCGGACGCCGCCGGACATGATGGGCCGCGTCGTCGGGCTCCGGTTCGCCCTGGTGTTCGGAGTCGATGACGATCGCGATGCTGCTCGGATCGGTCTTGGGCCAGATCGTGGGCCCCGGCCCGGTCATCGCGATCTTCGGCCTGACCACCGTGGTCGCCGGGCTGGCCGGGTGGTTCATCCCGGCGGTGCGGGATGCGTGAGGCCCGCTGGCAGGCTCCGGAGCGACGACGGCTCGGTGCCTTCGGTACACTGGCGCCCGCGCCGCGCCCGATGATCGAGGCGGCCGCCAGGAGTGACCCGACCGAATGACCGAACGACCCGACGGCACGCCGGAGGAGGCGCCCGCCGAGCCCACGGAGCCGAGCGAACCCGAGGCGCCGACGGCGGCCGGGGCCGATGCGCTCGAGCCGGCGGCCGAGGAACCCGAGCCGGCGGCGGCGCCCGAGCCCGAGCCCGAGCCGGAACCCGAGCCGCGAGCCGGAGCCCGAGCCCGAGCCCGAGCCGCGCAGACCGAGCCCGAACCCGAACCCGAGCCAGAAGGCGAGGCGACGACGACTCCGAGACCGACGACGAGGAGGCCGACGAGGACGCGGAGGAGGAAGCCGAGGAAGAGGGCGCGATCCCGCCGGCCGCCGGCGCAGCCGCCGCCGGAGCGGCCGCGGCGGCCGCGACCGGGCCGCGCCGATCCCGAGGTCCTACCACCCCCGCTCCCCGGCCGATGACCCCCGGCGAGCGGGCGGCCAAGATGACCGACCGTCCGTCGCGCTACTTCGTCATCGTCAGCGTCGCGGTCTTCGTCCTGATCCTGCTCTACGGCCTGCTCGGCGGCCACGGCGGCTTCCTGACCCCGACCCCGACCGCGACGCCCGAACCGTCCGCGACGGCCGTGCCCTCCGCGTCTGCCGCTCCGTCAGGATCGGCCGCGGCCAGCGGGTCGCCCGCGGCGTCCGCCTCTGCCGCGCCGTCGGCCGCGCCATCGGTGGCGCCGTCCGTCGCGCCCTCGGTGGCGCCATCCGCGGCTCCGAGCGCCGCTCCGTCACCCTCGCCGTCCTGACCCGGGCCTGATCGAGGGGTCGGTCGTGCGGCGTATCCTCGCTCGCATGACCGGTCCCGCACCGGATCCAGCCCAGGCCCGCGCCGCGATGGTCTCCGGCCAGCTCCGATCGCGCGGCGTGCACGACGAGCGCGTCCTGGCCGCGATGGGCGCCATCCCGCGCGAGGCGTTCGTCCCGGACGAGAACCGGCGCTACGCCTACGCCGACGAGGCCCTGCCGATCGATGCCGGCCAGACGATCAGCCAGCCGGTCATGGTCGCCAAGATGACCGAGCACCTCCACGTCCAGCCGGGCGACCGGATCCTCGAGATCGGCACCGGGTCCGGCTACCAGGCCGCGATCCTCGCGTGGCTCGGTGCCCACGTCACGTCGCTCGAGCGCCAGGCCGCGCTCATCCCGACCGCGAAGGCGCGCATCGATGCGCTCGACCTCCCGGGCTCGGTGGAGATCCGCGAGGCCGACGGCAGCCTCGGTGACGCGGCCGGGGCGCCCTGGGACGGGATCATCGTGACGGCCGCCGCGCCGTCGATCCCCGACGCCCTGCGCGAGCAGCTCGCCGAGGGCGGCCGGCTGGTCATCCCCGTCGGTTCACGCGATCGGCAGCTCCTGACGATCGTCACCCGGCACGGCAACGACTGGCTCGAGGAGACCGACGGCTACTGCGTCTTCGTCCCGCTCATCGGCGCCGAAGGCTTCGCGGGCTGACGACCGACGACCCGCCGGTGCGGCTCGGTATACTCGCCCGGCCATGACCCACGTCTTCGTCGCGCCGCACCCGGACGACGTCGCGCTCTCGTGCGGCGGACTCATCGCCAGCCTCCGCGAGCTGGGTCAGACCGTCACGATCCTGACCGTCTTCTCGGGCGACGGGTCGTCCGACGCCATGACCCCGTACCAGCGCGAGGCGCTCGGGTTCGGGTCCAAGGCGATGTGGCCGGCGACCGAGGCCTTCAACCGCAGCGACATCCTCGCCGACTGGCCGACCGCCGCCCTCGTCCCCGCCTGGGCGGCCACGAACGACCGCCTCGATGCCACCCAGTCCGACGCCGACCAGGCCGCCAAGCGGTTCTGGCAGCGCTCGTCGTGGTACCGCCGGGCGAGCATCCGCAACGAGTCCCTGGCCGACCAGCCGGTCGCCGACGACACCCCGACGCAGGGCGCCGTCTACACGGACGAGATCATGGATGCGGCCGCGGCCGGCGACCTGATGGCCCGACGCCGGCTGGAGGACGAGCGGTTCGCCTACTTCGCCGAGGCGTCGATCGTGTTCCTCGACCTGCCCGATGCCGTCTTCCGCGGCTACGAGGGCGACGACGAGCTGCTCGGGACGCCGCGGGCCGACGACGACGCGCCGTTCGAGCTCCTTCGCCAGGAGATCGCGCGGCTCGAGCCCCAGAAGGTCTACCTGCCGCTCGGCGTCGGTGGTCACGTCGACCACCAGCTCTGCCGCGAGGTCGGGGTCCGGCTGCTCCAGGAGGGCCGGCGCTGGGTCATGCCCGGCCCGGACTACGCCGGCATCGTCACGTTCTACGAGGACTTCCCGTACACGTGGTGGAACGACTTCCGCCAGCTGGACGACCTGCCCGGCGCGCCTCTGGACGCCCTGCCGGCCGATATCGGCGTGATCGCCGAGTTCGCCGACATCACCGACCAGATCGAACGCAAGATCATGGGCATCAACATCTACGAGAGCCAGCTGGAGCGGCTCTTCGACGGCACCCGCGAGATGGCCGACGCGGTCCGGTCCTACGGACGCGCGATGGCCGAGCTCGGCTCGGTCGACGGTCACGCGGAGCGGTACTGGGCCTCGACCCGCGTCTGACGTCCAGCCCTGACGCCGTCGGGCGCCGGGTCAGCCGGCTTGCGCCGCCGCGATGACCTCATCGATGACCCTGCGGCTGCTCGATCCTCGAGACCGAGCCACAGCGGCAGCCGCACCAGTCGATCGCTGGCGTCGTCCGTCACCGACATGTCGCCGTGGGAACGGCCGGCCGATCGCCCGAACGGCGACGAGTGCAGCGGGATGTAGTGGAACACCGACTGGATCGTCGTTGGCCTTGAGCCGGTCGATGAAGGCGGTCCGTCGCGCGAGGTCGGGCAGGAGCAGGTAATACATGTGGGCGTTGTGCGAGCGATCCGGCGGCACGATCGGCCGGCGCACGTGGCCCGCTCGCTCCAGCTCCGCGAACGCCTCGTGGTACGTGTCCCAGATCGCCATGCGGCGAGACGTGATGCTGCTCGACTCCTCCATCTGCGCCCAGAGGAAGGCGGCGATGATCTCGCCGGGCAGGTACGACGAGCCGAGGTCGACCCACGTGTACTTGTCGACCTGGCCGCGGAAGAACTGGCTCCGGTTGGTGCCCTTCTCCCAGACGATCTCGGCGCGTTCCACGAACCGCGGATCGTTGACGAGCAGCGCGCCGCCCTCGCCCGAGATGATGTTCTTCGTCTCGTGGAACGAGAGGGCCGCCATGTGGCCGATCCCGCCGAGCGGCCGGCCGCGGTAGTCGGCCAGGAGACCCTGGGCCGCGTCCTCGATGACCACGAGGTCGTGCCGGGCGGCGATGTCCATGATCGCGTCCATGTCGCAGCCGACGCCGGCGTAGTGGACCGGGACGATCGCCTTCGTCCGCGGCGTGATCGCCGCCTCGATCTTCGTGGCGTCGATGTTCAGGGTGTCCGGCTCGATGTCGACGAAGACCGGGATCGCGCCACGGAGCACGAACGCGTTCGCCGTCGAGACGAACGTGAACGACGGCATGATCACCTCGTCGCCCGGACCGACGCCGCTCAGGATGGCCGCCATCTCGAGGGCCGCGGTGCACGAATGCGTGAGCAGCGCCTTCTGGCTGCCGATCCGGTCCTCGAGCCACGCGCTGCACCGCTTCGAGAACGCGCCGTTGCCGGCCAGGTGCCCGTTGGCGTGGGCCTGCGCGATGTACGCGAGCTCGCGGCCGGTCATGAACGGCTTGTTGAACGGGATCATGGGCGGGCCTCCGCGCCGGCTCCGGGCCGCTTCCGCGCCACGAGCAGCAGCGATCCGCCGGCGGGGAACGACACGCCCCGGCGGATCAGGGAGCGCTCCACGGTCATGACGGCCTCCAATGCGACGTTGATGGCGTGGGGCTGGCGAAGCTCGTCCATCGCGTCGAAGCCCTCGTCGCTCGCGCCGCCCCGCGGCCGCAGGCGTGCCGCGACCAGCATCGGCAGCAGCAGGGACACGAACGACGTCATCCGGACGACCTCGAAGCCGGCCGCCTCCACCTTGCGCCGCAGACCGCGCGCGGTGTAGCGCCGGACGTGGTGGGCGTGCTCGTCCTGCAGGCTCCAGAGCGCCGGGTGCTGCGGCACGGTCGCCATGAACCCGCCGCCCGGACGCACGCGCCTTGGCGACCTCGGCCAGGACCGTCGTGTCCTCCTCGATGTGCTCGAGGACGTCGAAGGCGCCGATCACGTCGAACTCCTCTCGAAACGGGATCCGTCGGGCATCCATCTGCGAGAACTGTGGCGGACGGCACGCGCGCCGCCGCGAACGGCGAGACCGGCGCTGAAGATCTCGCTGCCGGACAGCTCGATCGACGGATCCGCATCGTGGATCCCGCGCAGCACGAAGCCGGTCCCACAGCCGATCTCGAGGAACGACCGGGCGTCGGGGAAGGACCGCTGGAGGGCCCAGACGATGAGGTCGTTCCGGGCACGGAACCAGAAGTTGTCCGCTTCCAGCCGCGCCAGCTCCTCGAAGTACTCGACCCGGAAGCCCGTGTTGTCGGTCGCGAGGCTCGGCGCGAACGCCCGGAAGCCGTCGATGAGCGGCGGGCGGTTCCCGCAGTCCGCGCAGACCCAGGCGTCATCGCATCGGGCGGAACCGCACGCGGGGCAGACCTTCACCGGTCCGCGTCCCGCAGGCGGTGGAACGTCATCTGGGCCGACGCGAACGAGAAGCCCAGCCGCGCATACAGGTTGATGATCGGCAGGTTGTGACCGGAGATCGTCGTCTCGACGGACGTCGCGCCCTCCGCTCGATGGCGGAGGAGAGCCGTCTGCCAGACGCTCGTGCCGATGCCCTGGCCCTGCGACTCGGGCGCGATCGCGGTGAGGTGCCAGTACACGCTCGCGTCGGGGCGACGCTCCACGATGAGGAACCCGACGAGCTCGACCGTCGAGCTCCGCCTTGAGCACCGTCTGGCGGTCCGACGCGAAGCTCGTCCGCACCCACGTCGCGTACCGGCGGTGGCTCAGCTCCGGGTCGAGGCGTTCGTCGAGCAGGAACCGCCCGGTCGTGAAAGCCGAGGACGCGATGGCCTCGATCGCCGGCGACATCCGCTTCGGTCGCCTCGGCGAGCGCGGATGTCATGGCGGGGCGTGCCGATCGCGTCGAACCGATCGAACCGCGGGCCGTAGACCATCTCCACGAACCGGAAGCCAGCCGCCTCGAGGGCCATCGATTCCCGAAGCGCGACCGTGGTCCAGCCGGCACGAGACGAGGCGCACCGCGTGCTCGGCGCACCAGCCATCGAAGCCGTCCAGCGCCTCCGTCGGGTCGGCGCCCTCGGGCGAGCTCGATCCGGTCGATCTGCGCCACCGGGAACCCGAAGATCTCCGTGTCCCACGGCACGAGCGAGCACTCGAGGATGGCGCCGGCTCCCTCGAACCGCGCTCGAGCCTTCGAGGCTCATTCGTCGTCGGTCACCTCCCGGACCAGGTACGTCGGGCGGTCCATCGAGCGAAAGTGCATCCGGGCCAGGTACTCGCCGATGATCCCCAGCGCGAACAGCTGTGCGCCGCTGAAGATCGCGATGATCGAGGCGAGGAAGGCGAAGCCCGGGACGACCGCGCCGTTCGTGAGGTAGCTGATCAGCACGTAGAGCAGGATCAGGAACCCCAGGAACGTGAAGAGGAAGCCGATGACGCTGGCGATCTGGAGTGGCAGCGTGCTGAAGCCGGTCATCATGTTGAACGCGTGGGTGACCAGCTTGCGGATCGTGTAGTTGGAGGCGCCCATCGCCCGCGGCTCGTGGCGGACCGTGACGTGCGAGAACCTCGTCGTCCCCCAGGTCAGCAGGACGTCGATGGAGACGTACGGCCCGCGGTAGGTCGCGAATGCGTCGCGAAGCCGGGTGCGGAAGGCGCGGAACGCGCTCACGTGGCGGGCCGTCTCGGCGCCCATCGCGCCCTGGAGGGCCAGCTTCGTGATCCGCGAGCTCTGGTCGCGGAGGAACCCGTGCTGCTCGCTCTCGGGCGTGCCGTAGACGACGTCCGTGCCGTCATCGAGCGCCGCGATCAGCTTGTCGATCTCCTCGGGCGGGTTCTGGAGGTCGTCGTCCAGCGTCACGATGATCGGGTAGCGCGCGGCACGGATCCCGCCAGAGCAGCGCGTTGTGCTGCCCGTAGTTGCGGCTCATCCGGATGCCCCGCACGCAGTCGTCCCGATGGGCGAGGCCTTCGATGACGGACCAGGAGTCATCCCCGCCGAAATCCTCGACCAGGATGATCTCGTGACGATCCGCGAGCGCGACGAGCGCGTCCGTCAGGCGGCGATACAGCTCGGGCAGGATCGCCGCGGACCGATAGACGGGGACGACCGCGGAGATCTCCAACGGGGCACGCGGAGAGGACGGCAGGCCGAACGAGCCGCCGTCGTCAGGGCCGACGTCGAGATCGAGGGATCGATCCGTCATGCGGCCGACTCTATCAGCCCGGTGCGTCGCAGTCACCGACCCGAAGGTCGCGCTCGCCTAGTACTTCGGCGACCGACGTGGCAGCCCGTCCGGCGCCCGGATCCAGCCCCTGACTATCGGGTCGCGGTGACCTCGGGACGGCCGACGGTATAGTCCGGCCCGTGTTTGCTGAGCTTCCGATCACGATCGCCGACGGCGCCGTCTGGCTGTCGATCGGCCAGGGCCTGCTGATCGGCGCGATCTGCCTGCTGTTCGGCGTCTGGATGGCGCGCTTCGTCGGGCTGCTGCGCGCCGACGCGCCGGCCGGCGAGACGCTCGGGGTCGGGCTCGCGTCGGGCCTGCTCGTGCTGACCGCGTGGTGGGCCGCGATCGTGTCCGGCGGGCGCAGCTCGTTCACGCCGGTGGCGATCGGTTTCGCGCTCGCGATCGGGCTGGCGGCGGTCCGGCGATGGCGACGCACGCCGGTGACGTCGAGCCGGACGCCGGCACGATCGCGCCGACGATCGACGACCCGAGCCGGACTCCTCGCGGCTCGACCGGTTGCGCGGACCTCGCTCGTGGCGGTCGTCGGCGGCGCGGTGTTCGTCATCGCCGTGGCGCTGCTCTACGGCTCGACCATGGCGCCAGAGCCCGCGCGACGGCGTCCAGCCGCTCGAGTTCATGGACGAGGCCTACTACGCGGTCCTCGGTGCGGACCTCGCCAAGACCGGGACCGAGATCGATCTACTCGCCCATCGGGCTTCACCGAGCATCGACGGCCTGCCGATCCAGACCTGGTACCACTGGGGCGAGGCGTGGCTCGGCTGCGGTCGCCATCTCGCTCTTCGGCACGGAGCCCGCTCGACGCCCGCCACCTCATCGTCCTGCCGCTGCTGCTGCTCGCCGCGGCGGCCCTGACCGGCACGCTCGTCCGGCGGATGACGGGGTCGACGTCGCGCGGGCTCTTCCTGTTCGGGTTCGTCGCCTGCCTGTTCCTCGCCCCGGCGCCGCTGCCGGTCGGCATGATCTTCGAGATCACGGATGTACGGCCTGGCAGCGGTCGCGGTCCTGCTGGCGATCTACGCCCTGGCCGTCCTGGGCGGCCGAGCGGCCAGACTGGGCGCTCGCCGCGTTCGTCGGCACCGCCGCCGCCGTGATCCTGCCGGCGCACATCGTCATCGCGGTCCTCGCCGTGGTCGGCGTCGGCAGCGTCTGGGCGATCCGGATCGGTCAGTCGCTGCTCGCGACGCGGCGCCTGCCCGTCGTGCGCGCCCGTCTGGCGGCGGACGTGCGCTCGCCGACCGGCATCGCCGCTCGTCGCCACGGTCGGCTGGGGCGTCCTGACCGGCCACGGCATCGGGAGCGAGCGGGCTCTCGCCGCGATGTGTCGCCGTTCAACGCGTTCTGGCGGGAGACCGTGGCGATCGGTCGTCGTCAGCGCCGGCGCGATGCCTGGCGATCGTCATCGCCTGGTTCATGGTCCGCAAGGAGCGACTCGATCGAGGCCGGCCTGTACCTCGGGACGGTCGCTCCTCGTCGTCGTCGGCACGCTCGTGTGGGGCGCCCGGCTCGGCGACTTCAACACGTTCCACCTGTTCTACGGCGGCGCTCGCCGTGTTCGCGGACGCCGGTCGCCGCCGTCGCCGTCGTGGTCCATCTGGCTGCGCCTCCGGGCGACCGGGCGGACGCGGACTCGCGATCGCGCTGGTCGTCGTCTGCGGGGTCCAGCTCGAGTTCGGGTGCGCTCTTCGGGATCGGTCGGCTGCAGGCTGTTCGGCGCCGGACGACCACGTCCCCGTCCCGCTGACGATCCTGGCCGCGATCGAGAACCTCCCGCCGGACGCCAAGCTGGCGTACGGCTGCCGGCCAGCCGAGGAAGCCGCCTTCTGGGACGCCCAGCTCCTGGGCCTCGACGCCCACACCGGGCGGCGCGTCGTGCCGATGTGCTTCGAGTCGGAGACGTTCGGCGCGATGACCGGAACGCCGAATTCGACCGAGCGTCGCCAGCCCGCTGTTCGCGTGGGCACCGCAGCGAGCGCTCTACCCGGCCTCGGCGACTCGAAGCCGTCGCCGGCGACGTCGCGGCCTTCCTGAAGGCCAACGGCATCGACTACATCTACGTGGACAAGGTCCATCCGAACACGCTCGTGCCGGACGCCGTCCCGGTCGCAACGGACGGTCGAGACCCAGGTGCTGCGTATCCCATGACTATCGGGTCGCGGTGGAGTCCCGACGCTGATCGGGGTGGCTCCAGTCGCTCGCGGCTGAGCTCGCCATCACGGCGTCGCCGACGGCTGCGGTCTGGCTGTCGATCGGCCAGGGGCTGCTGTTCGGAGCTGTCTGCCTCCTGCTCGGCATCTGGATCGCGCGGTTCGTCGGGTTCCTGGAGGCCGATGCGCCGGCCGGCGAGACGCTCGGCGTCGGGCTGGCGTCCGGGCTCGCTGGTGGTCGCGGCGTGGTGGGCGGCGGTCGCTTCGGGTGGACGCAGCTCGTTCACCCCGGTCGCTGTCGGGTTCGCCATCGCGATCGCGCTTGCCGCTGGTCCGACGACGGCGGCATCGGGGCGCGGAGCCTGCGACGCCCGACTCCGGCGGATGCGGCGGTCGAGCCGCCGACGCCCCCGACGCCCCCGACGCGTCGACGTCGGAATCTGGCCATCGCCGTCGTCGGCGGTGCCGGTGTTCGTCGTCGCCGTCGCGCTGCTCTACGGCTCGACGCTGACGCTCCGAGCCCAGCGCGACGGCGTCCAGCCCGTCGAGTTCAACGACGTCGCGTACTACTCGATCCTCGGCGCGGACCTGGCGACGACCGGGACCGAGTCGCTCTATTCGCCGTCGGGCTTCGACGGCCGTCGAGGGTCTGCCCGACCCAGACCTGGTACCACTGGGGCGAGGCCTGGCTGAGCGCGCGGTCGATCACGGTCGTTCGGCACGGCTGCCGCTCGACGCCCGCCATCTCGTCGTGCTGCCGCTCCTCGTCGTCGCGGCGCCGCACTGACCGGCACGGTCGTCCGGCGCATGACCGGGTCGACGTCGCGCGGCGCGTTCCTGTTCGGGTTCCTCGCGTGCCTCTTCCTGGCGCCCGTGCCGTTCATCCCGGCCAGCGACTTCAGCGCGTGGGCTGTCGGCGCTGATCTTCGGCATCACCTCGTACGGACTGGCGGCGGTCGCCGTCCTGCTCGCCATGTACAGCCTCGCCGTCGTCGGGCGGCGGCCGGCGAGCTGGGCGCTGGCCGTCTTCGTCGGCAGCGTCGCCGCCACGATCCTCCCGGCCCACGTCGCGATCGCGGCGCTGGCCGCGGTCGGGGTCGGCAGCGTCTGGGCGGTCCGGATCGGCCGGTCGCTCATCGCCACGCGCCGGCTGCCCGTCGTGACGCCGGTCTGGCGACGAGACGTACATCGCCGCGCGGCGTCGCGGTCGTGGCCACGGTCGGCTGGGGCCTGCTGACCGGCCACGGCATCGGCGCCAGCGGCTCCTCACCCAGCGTGGCCTCCGTTCAACGCGTCGTGGCGCGAGGCCGTGGCGATCACCACGGCCTGTTCCGGCGCGTTCCTCGCGATCGCCGTGGCCTGGTTCATGGTCCGCCAGCGAGGCGTCGATCGAGGAGGCCCTGTACGTCGGCACGGTCGTGGTCCTGGTCACCGGCGCGCGTCGTCTGGGGTGCCCTGCTCGGCGACTTCACCACGTTCCACCTGTTCTTCGGTGGGATCGCCGTCTTCGCGACGCCCGTCGCGGCCGTCGCGGTCTGGCCGGTCTGGCTGCGTCTGCGAGCGACCGGACACGGACGCCTGGCGATCGTGGTGCTCCTGCTCTGTGTCACGCAGCTCGAGTTCGGTCTCGGCTCGGTGTCCTCCGGTCCTGGCGCTTCGGGCCTGGCAACTATCCGCCGGTGCCGGTCGCGACGCTCGACGCGATCCGGAGCCTGCCCCCATCGGCGAAGCTTGCCTACGCGTGCCTGCCGTTCGAGGAGATCGCCTTCTGGGACGCGCAGTCTCCTCGCCCTGAACGCCCACACCGGACGACCGCGTGGTCCCGATGTGCTTCCAGGCTGAGACGTTCGGGCTGATCACCGGGACGCCGATCTCGCGCGAGGTCGCCGAACCCGCTGTTCCGGGACGCTCCACAGCGCCCGCTCTACCCGGCGTGCGGACTCGCGGCCCGATCCCGCAAGCGTCCGGGCGTTCCTGAAGGCGAACGGCATCGAGTACATCTACGCCGACGCGCTGCACCCGAACACGCTCGTGCCCGACGCCGTCCCGGTCGCGACCGACGGCGAGACGCAGGTGCTTCGCATCCCCTGACTTTCGGGTCGCGGTGGCTCGCGGACGGCCGACGGTATAGTCCGGCGGATGTTTTCGGAGCTCGGGATCACCCTCGCCGATGGGACGGTCTGGCTGTCGATCGGCCAAGGGCTGCTGTTCGGCGCGGTCTGCCTCCTGTTCGGCGTCTGGATCGCGCGGTTCGTCGGGCTCCTCGATGCCGGTGCGCCCGGCCGGTGAGACGCTCGGGCGTCGGGCTGACGTCCGGGCTGCTGGTCCTCGCCGTCGTGGTGGGCGGCGATCGCGTCGGGTGGGCGGAGCTCGTTCACGCCGGTCGCGGTCGGCTTCGCGGTCGCGGTCGGGCTGGCTGCGGTCCGTCGCTGGCGGCCGGCGGATCGACGCGAGGCGCAGACGTCCGACGCCGAGCCGGCCACGGACGCCGCGCCGATCGGCGCCGCGCCCGCCACGCCCGCCTCCACCCGCCGTCGCAACCTGGTCGTGGCCGTCGTCGGCGGCGCGGTCTTCGTCGTCGCGGTCGCGCTGGTCTACGGCTCCACCCTCATCCAGAGCCCGCGCGACGGGGTCCAGCCGACCGAGGTCATGGACACCGCCTACTACGCGATCCTCGGGCGCGACCTGGCCCAGACCGGCACGGAGACGATCTACTCGCCCGGCGGCTTCGCGCAGATCGACGGCCTGCCGGACCAGACCTGGTATCACTGGGGCGAGGCCTGGCTGGCGGCAGCCGCGATCTCGATCTTCGGGGCCGCGCCGCTGGACGCCCGGCATTTCATCGTCCTGCCGCTGATCCTCCTCGCGGCGGCCGCGATGACCGGCACGCTCGTCCGGCGGCTGACCGGCGCGACGTCGCCCGGCGCGTTCCTCTTCGGTTTCATCGCCTGCCTGTTCCTGGCCCCGATCCCGATCATCGCCGGGCCGCACTTCAGCTCGTGGGCCGTCGGCCTGATCTTCGGCATCACGCTCTACGGCCTGGCCGCGCCCGCCGTCCTGCTCGCGATGTACGGGCTGGCGACGCTGGGCGGACGTCCCCCGACCTGGGCGCTGGCCGCCTTCGCGGCAGCCGCCGTGGCCATGATCCTGCCCGCCCACGTCGTCATCGCGGTGCTCGGCGTCATCGGCCTTGGCAGCGTCTGGGCGATCCGCATCGCCCGGTCGCTCCTGGCGACCCGCCGCCTGCCCGTGATCGCGCCCATCTGGCGGAGCGCCTTCCTCGCGACCGGGGTCCTGCTCGTCGCCACGGTCGCGTGGGGTCTCGCGACCGGCCACGGGGTCGTCGGCAGCGGCGTGTCACCCGGCGTCGCGCCGTTCAACGCGACGTGGACCCAGACCGTGGCCATCGTCGTCCTGGGTGCCGGCGTGTTCTTCGCCATCGCCTTCGCCTGGATCGCCGCCCGCCGCGACTCGCCGATGGAGGCAGACCTCTACCTCGGCACGGGCGTGCTCCTCGTCGTCGGGGCGCTGGTCTGGGGCGCCCGTCTCGGTGACTACAACACGTTCCACCTGTTCTTCGCCGGGATCGCGGTCTTCGCGACGCCGGCCGCCGCGGTCGCCGTCTGGTCGATCTGGCAACGCCTGCGCGGCGCCGGCCGGGTGGCGCTGGCGATCGTCGTCCTCGTCCTGTGCGGCATCCAGCTCGAGCTCGGTGCGGCCCTGAGCTATGTCCAGCTGCAGGCATTCGGACCGCACGAGTACGCGCCGATCCCGGAGGAGGTCCTCACCGGGATCAGGGACCTGCCGCCGGACGCCAAGCTCGCCTACGCCTGCCAGCCGTTCGAGGAGCTCGCACCCTGGGACGCGCGGCTGCTCGCGCTCGACGCGCACACCGGCCGGCGGATCGTCCCGATGTGCTTCGAGGCCGACTTCTTCGGCCAGCTCGTCGGTGGCCAGAAGTCCGCCGACAACGAGAACCCGCTCTTCCAGTGGGCGCCGCAGCGGGCGCTCTACCCGGATGCGAACGCGCGCCCGTCGCCGGAGAGCGTGGCCGCGTTCCTCAAGGCCAACGGAATCGAGTACGTCTACGCGGATACGATGCACCCGAACGCCCTCGTCCCGGACGCGCTCCCGGTCATCACGAGCGGGGCCGTCCAGGTCCTCCGCCTCCCATGAGTGAGCTGACGTGAGCACGCTGGTCTCGATCGTCATCCCCGCCCGTAACGAGCAGGACAACATCGGCCCGCTCGAGCAGGAGCTGGGCGAGAGCCTGGCCGGTCTGCCGTACGACTTCGAGTTCATCGTCATCGACAACGGCAGCACGGACGGCACCCAGGCGCTGGTCAAGGCACTCTGCGCTCGGGACCCGCGCTGGAAGTACATCCGGTTCAGCCGCGACTTCGGCGTGGAGGCCTCCCTGACCGCCGGCTACAAGGTCGCATCCGGGGAGGCGATCGTGGTCCTGTATTCGGACCTCCAGGACCCGCCCCAGGTCATCCCGCGGTTCCTCGAGAAGTGGCGCGAGGGCTACGACGTCGTGTACGGCGTGCGCACCGTCCGGCCCGGCGACGCGAAGTGGCGAAACGGCATGGTCAAGATCGTCTACAAGCTGATCGCCGCCTCGGCGGACGTGAAGATCCCGCAGAACGCCGGCGACTTCCGCCTGATCAGCAGCCGGGTCGCGGACGCCCTCGACCGATGCCACGAGTCCAATCGCTACATGCGCGGACTGATCGCCTGGCTCGGGTTCGAGCAGACCGGCGTCGAATATGAGCGACGTCCCCGGGCCACCGGCGAGAGCAAGGCTCCGATCGGCTACCTCATCGTTTTCGACGCTCAACGCGGTCACGAGCTTCTCCGTGAAGCCGCTCCGGATGTTCGTGTACTTCGGGTTCGCGCTGCTCGCGCTGAGCCTGCTCGCCGCGGCCGTCTACGTCCTGCTGTTCCTGACCGGGAGCCCGCCGGCCGGCATCACCACGCTGATCGTGCTCGCCTTGCTCGGCATCGCGATCAACAGCCTCGGCATCGGCGTCCTGGGTGAGTACCTCGGCCGCACCTACGCGGAGACCAAGCACCGACCGCTGTACGTCATCTCGGATGCGGTCAACATCGACGTCACGGAGGCGGGGACCGATGCCAAAAGGGTCTGACGTCATCGCGCGATTCCTGGTCGAGCAGGGCGTCGAGAGCGTGTTCGAGCTCGTCGGCGGGATGATCGTCCACCTGCTCGATTCGATCCACCGGACGGACGGATCCGGATCGTGAGCATGCATCACGAGCAGGGCGCCGCCTTCGCCGCCGAGGGCTTCGCGCGGATCACGGGCGTCCCCGGCGTCGCGATGGCCACGAGCGGACCGGGTGCGACCAACCTGCTGACCGGGATCGCCAGCTGCTACTTCGACTCGACGCCAGCGGTCTTCATCACCGGCCAGGTCAACCGCAACGAGATGAAGGGCGACCGGGCGATCCGCCAGATGGGCTTCCAGGAGACCGAGATCGTCTCGCTCGCCGCCCCGATCACCAAGGCCGCCTGGCAGGTCGCAGACGCCGGAGCAGCTGCCCGAGATGCTCCGCCGCTCCTTCGAGACGGCGCTCAGCGGACGCCCGGGACCGGTCCTGCTGGACATCCCGATGGACATCCAGCGGATGGACGTGCCGGAGGACCGCCTGGGACGGATCGTCCCGTCGCCCGGTCCGGACGTCGACTCGGCCGCGATCGATGAGCTGATGGCCGCGCTCGGACGTGCCGAGCGACCGCTGGTCCTCGTCGGCGGCGGGGTCCGCTCTGCCCGCGCCGCCGAACCGGTCCGCGAGCTTCTGGCGTCGCTGGGCGTCCCGGTCGTGAACTCCCTCATGGGCGTCGACGTCGTGCCGGCGTCGAGCGACCTGCGGGTCGGCATGATCGGGAGCTACGGCAACCGCTGGGCGAACCTGGCGGTCGGGCGCTCCGACTTCCTGCTCGTCCTCGGGAGCCGCCTGGACATCCGGCAGACCGGGTCGGAGACGGAGGCGTTCCGGACCGGCCGGACGATCGTCCAGGTCGACTGCGATCCCGGCGAGATGAACAACCGGATCACCGGTGTCACGGCGATCCTGGCCGATCTCAAGACGTTCGCCGCCGCTGCTCTGCCCGCCGCACGCGCCGCGTCGGTGCCGGACCGGTCTGGCTGGCTGGACGAGATCCGCGGGCTGCGCGAGGAGTGGCCCGATACGGAGGAGATGATCGGCGTCGGACGGCATCAACCCGAACGTCCTCATGCACCAGTTGTCGGCCGTGGGCGGCGATGCCGCGGTCTACGTCGCCGACGTCGGCCAGCACCAGATGTGGGCGGCCCAGTCGCTCCAGCTGCGAGCCGACCAGCGCTTCCTGACCTCCGGCGGGCTGGGGTCGATGGGCTTCGGGCTGCCGGCGGCGATCGGAGCCGCGTTCGGCGTCGCGGGCCGGCCGGTCGTCCTCGTGGCCGGCGACGGCGGCTTCCAGACGAACATCCAGGAGCTCCAGACGGTCGCCCGCAACCAGCTCCCGCTCAAGATGCTGATCGTCGAACAACCGGACCCACGGCATGGTCCGCCAGTTCCAGCAGAGCTACTTCGACAGCCGGTTCCAGTCCACGGTCTGGGGCTACAGCGCGCCGGACTTCGCCGCGGTGGCCGCCGCCTACGGGATCCCGTCGAGCGCGGTCGGGACACCGGACGGCGTCGAGGCGGGCGTGTCGTGGCTGATGTCCGAGCCGGGCCGGCGCTGCTCGAGGTGATGGTCTCGCCCGAGACGAACGCCTATCCGAAGCTCGCCTTCGGCCGGCCGATCACCGAGATGGAGCCGTTCGCCACGCCCGTCGGCATGGAAGGGACCTAGCCGAGCTCGACGGCGGGCCGGCGGCCGATGACGCCGCGGGCGAACATCGAGTGGCACGTTCGGAGCAGTCCCTCACTGAGACCGACCGCCGGGACGAACTCCCCGTACAGGCGATCCAGGTTCGGGACGTAGTCGCGCCCCGGACGGGACTCCGCTGACGTCCGCACCTCGAAGCCGCCGAAGAGCGCGGCGATCGTCTGGGCGACCTCGGCGATGCTGGCCGTTCCGTCGCGGCTCCCGACGTTGTAGACGTCGTGTCTCGGCTCGCCCAGGAGGAGCCAGAGCAGGATCGCGGCGAGGTCGGTCGTGTAGCAGAAGGAGCGGCGGGCGCCGCCGTCGCCCGTGAGCGTGATCGCACCGCCCTCGGCGGCCTGCCGGATGAGATCGGGCACCGCGAACGCCGATCCGAGATCCTGGTATGGACCGGTCAGCGAGAAGACGCGCGCGATCCGGAGGTCCCCGTCGATGGCGCGAAAACGCCGCTCGGACTCGCGCTTGGCGGCGGCATAGGTCGGAGTCGCGGGCACGTCATCGGGGCTGGGTTCGAATGTTTCGGGGAACCTCGGCAGATCTGCCGGCTGCTCGCCGTAGACGGCACCGCTGCTGATGAGGACCACCCGTCGCGCGACTCCGGCGACCGCGGCGACGGCCTCGGCCATGCCGACCGTGTCGCGGAAGCTGCCCTCGGGGTCCGCTCGGAACGCCGTCGGATCCGTGGTGGCGGCCCCATGGATGACGTAGTCGAAGCGACCGGCCAGCTCGAGCGCTCTCCCGGCCCCCCACTCGATGACCACGAGCTCGCCCGAGGCGACCGCCGCCGGGTAGCGGGCACGGACCAGCTCCGGCCGACGCGTCGGCGCCGTCACGACGCACGGCGCCCCGCCGTTCACCGCGTTGGCCTGCAGCACGACCTCGACGAGGAACCGACCGACGAACCCGGTCCCGCCGGTCAACAGCAGGGATGCCCCCGACAGGCCCGTCAGGTCGAGGCGGCCGTCCCGGACGACGCGGTCCAGGTCGTCCCGGATGACCGCATCGGGCCCGTCACGCGGATCGGGCATCCCGGGATCGCATCGCCTCCACCAGCTCGTCGGCGAGGTAGCCGAGCATCGACTGGTCGAGCCCCGGGAAGATCCCGACCCAGAAGGTGTCGTTCATGATCACGTCCGCGTTGACGAGGTCGCCGACGACCCGGAACGGGACGTCCGTGTAGGCCGGCTGCCGGGTCAGGTTGCCGCCGAACAGCAGGCGCGTCCGGATCCCGCGCGACTCGAGCCGCACCGTGACCTCGTCGCGCGTGACACCCCGGCGTCCGGGCGCACCGTGATCGGGAAGCCGAACCAGCTCGGGTCGCTGCCGGGCGTCGGCTCCGGCAGGATCAGCACGTCGGAGAGCGGCTCGAGCGCCGCGTGGAGATACGCGAAGTTCGCCCGCCGCCGAGCCACGAAGTCGTCCAGCTTCTTGAGCTGCGCCACGCCGATCGCGGCCTGCATGTCGGTCAGCTTCAGGTTGTAGCCGATCCGGCTGTACGAGTACTTGTGGTCGTAGCCGAACGGCAGCGTCCCGAGCTGCCAGCCGAACCGCTTGCCGCAGGTGTCGTCCTCGCCCGGCTCGCACCAGCAGTCGCGACCCCAGTCGCGGAACGACTCGACGATCTTCTTGAGCGGCGGGCTGTTGGTCAGGACCGCGCCGCCCTCGCCCATCGTCATGTGGTGGGCCGGGTAGAAGCTGACCGTCGCCACGTCCCCGAACGTCCCCACGCGCCGGCCATGCCAGGTGGAACCCACCGCGTCGCAGGTGTCCTCGACGAGCCACAGCCCGTGCCGGTCGGCGATGGCCTTGACCCGGTCGAGGTCGAACGGGTTGCCGAGGGTGTGGGCGATCATGATCGCGCGGGTCTTCGGGCCGACCGCGGCCTCGATCGCATCCGGGTCGGCGTTGTAGGTCGGGATGTCCGAGTCGACGAAGACCGGGATGAGACCGTTCTGGACGATCGGGTTGACCGTCGTCGGGAAGCCGGCCGCGGCGGTGATCACCTCGTCGCCGGGGCGGAGCGCCCGGTCGCCCAGCTCGTCGGCGGTCAGCGTCGCGAGCGCCAGCAGGTTCGCGCTCGACCCGCTGTTGACGAGGACGGCGTTGCGGACCCCCATCCACCGGGCGAACTCGCGCTCGAACTGCGCGGCGAACCGACCCGTCGTCAGCCAGAAGTCGAGCGAGGCCTCGACCAGGTGCTGCATCTCGTCGGCATCGAAGACCTTGCCCGACACCGGCAGCGTGGTCTCGCCGGGGCGGAAGTCCCTGTCCGGGAACGCCGCGGCGTGGTACTCGCCGACGAGCTCCAGGATCCGGGCGCGCGAGCTCGGCGGCGGAGTCCCCGCTGGTCTTGCCGCTCACCGTCGGTTCCCTCCTCTGGGTCATGCCAGCGCCTCGCGATACCACGGCACCGTCCGTTGTAGCCCGGCATCGAGCGTCAGCGACGGCGTCCAGCCGAGCCGATCCATGGCCTTGGCCGAGTCGAGCCACTGGGCAGGGATCTCGTTCGGTGCGTCCGATCGGATCACCGGAGCCAGGTCCACGCGCCCGACCGCCTGGCCGATCGCATCGACGACCTCCAGCACGGACACCGGCCGACCATGCCCGAAGTTGAACGCCTCGGACCGCTCCCGCCCGTCCATCAGCGCCGCGCCGAGCGCGAGGTAGCCGGCCACCGCGTCGTCCACGTGCAGGTAGTCGCGCCGGAGCGTCCCGTCGCTGCGGATGATCGGCGCCTCGCCGCGCAACAGGGCCCGGATCGTGCCGGGCACGATGCGCTCCCAGTTCAGGTCGCCGCCGCCGTAGATGTTGGCGCAGCGGGCGATCCCGACCGGCAGGTCGAAGCTGGCGCCGTACGCGGACGTCAGCAGGTCGGCGGCGCTCTTCGACGCGTCGTAGATGTTCCGGCCGGCCAGCGGATGGGCCTCCGTATAGGGCAGCGTCGCGCTCTCGCCGTAGGCCTTGTCGCTCGAGGCGACGACCAGCGCCGCGACCTGCGACCCGACCCGGCGGACGGCCTCCAGCAGGTTGTACGTGCCCCGGACGTTGGCCTCCATCGTCGCCCACGGCAGCCGCTGCGCGTGGCGGACCTGCGTCTGCGCACCGAGGTGGAAGACGACGTCCACCTCGTACTGCACCAGGAGCACGCTCCAGGAGGGCCATGTCCTCCAGCGAGCCGTGGACCCGGGTCACGCGCCGCTCGTCACCGCTCCGGACGAACTCGGACCCCGGGTCGTCGTCGCGGACGAGCGCCACGACGCTGACGCCGCCGGTCAGCAGCTCCCGGACGAGCCACGATCCGACGATCCCGCTCGCGCCGGTGACGAACACCGTCCGGCCGGCATACCCGGTCAGGTCAGTCATCCCAGACCTTCCAGGGCGCCGTGCCCTCCGCCCACAGGTTGACCAGGTTGGTCCGGTCGCGCTCCGTGTCCATCGGCTCCCAGAACCCCTCGTGGCGGTAGGCCATCAGCTGGCCGTCCCGCGCCAGCGCCTCGAGCGGCTCGCGCTCGAGCACCGTCGCGTCGTCGGTCAGGTGGTCGAGCACCGCCCCTTCGAAGATGAAGAAGCCACCGTTGATCCAGCCGCCCTCCGCCTGCGGCTTCTCCGAGAAGTCGACGACGTTGTCCCCGTCCAGCCCCAGGGCGCCGAACCGGGACGGCGGCCGGACGGCGGTGACGGTCGCCAGCCGGCCGTGCGCCTCGTGGAAGGCCAGCAGCCGATCGATCGGGACGTCCGCGACGCCGTCGCCGTAGGTCAGCATGAACCGTCCGGGCAGATGGTCCCGGAGGCGGCGCACCCGCCCGCCGGTCATCGTGTCGAGGCCCGTATCGACGATCGTCACGCTCCACGATTCTCGGCGGGCTGTCGTGGCGTTCGAGGGTCCCGGACAGCGTGTCCACCGTGAAGTCGGCGTGGCGATCGGCGTACGACAGGAAGTAGGCCTTGATCATGTCGCCCAGGTAGCCGACCGGCAGCACGAACCGGCGATGCCCGAAGTGGTCGTAGATCTTCATGATGTGCCAGAGGATGGGGCGGCCGCCCACCTCGACCATCGGCTTCGGGCGAAAGGCGGTCTCCTCGCGGAGGCGCGTGCCCAGGCCGCCGGCGAGGATGACGACGGGGATCTCGGCGTGGGCGTTCGGCGTGGTCAGCTCGTTCCCCGTCATCGTCGTTCCAGTATGCGGGCGCCCGTCGGGGCGGGAGCGGCGGGCGGCGGCGTCGGGCGGCCGAGCGCCGCGGCCAGACCCGTCTGCCGGACCTCGATGGCGGCCAGGACCATGACCAGCACAGGCGTCATGAGCGGCAGGGGCAGGGCGAGCGCGGCGGCCGCCAGGGGCATCGAGATGACCGCCGGCATCGCCATCGAGACGTAGTAGAACTGCGTCGCCGGCCAGACCGCCGGAACGGCGAACCACTCCGCGCCCTTGTGGCGGAGGATCCACAGGCCGAGCAGGGTCGGCGGGATGAGGATCGGGATGCGCCAGGCGCTGCCGTTCCAGGCGCTCGCGAGGTGGCTGGACACGCCGAAGCCGTCCGTGATGTAGAGCTGCCACGGCAGGAGCGGCAGCACGACGACGAGGGCGACGATGACCAACGCCAGCTGACGCGGCCGGAAGACCAGGGGCACCGCCGCGTAGAGCTTCAGCCCGACCGCGGCGATCGCGGCGATCGTCCCGCCGGCCACCAGGAGCGCCAGCACGATGCTCTGCGGGTTGCCGTTCCAGAGCGCGTGGGCCAGGGGCGGGAACGCGATCCACCAGATCGGGATGTCCAGCCGCCGGACCATCCAGACCGCGGCGGCCACGCCGAGCACCATCCAGACCGCCACGGACACGGACAGCGGCAGGACGCTGGTCGGCGCGTAGAACAGGAGCGTGTGCGGGCCGGCGGCGAACGGGATCCCGCCTTCGGTGACCTTCCACGGGTCGCCGCCGGCGAGCCATTCCGACGCGGCCCGCTGGTAGTGCCGCGCATCGATCCCGAGGACGTCCGGCTTCGCGATCCAGAGCAGGTCGATGACGATGAACCAGGCCGGCAGCCCGATCCGCTCGAACGCGACCCGCATCCGCCCGATCATGCTCGGCGACCGCCGGCCGCGACGGCAGCCGTCCGACGAACGCCGTCCGGTACCAGTGCAGGTAGTGCGGCAGCCACTTGCGGAGCTTGAAGTTGCTCTGGCCTGCCGTCCGGTCACGCCACGTCGTCGGGACCTCGGCGACGCGCCGACCCGCCAGCGTCGCCTTCACCGTGAGCTCGAGGGCGAGCTCGAAGCCGGCGGTGCTCTCGATGGTGACGGTGTCCAGGAACCGCCGCGAGTAGAGCTTGAAGTTGTTGGTCGGGTCGTGGGTCGGGACGCCGGCGAACCAGTGCAGGGTCAGACCGGCCGTCCGGCTCATCAGCCGCTTGAGCGGTGGCCCGCCGACCTGGTGGCCGCCGCGCATGTAGCGCGACGCGGACGACCACGTCGGCACCGTTGCGCGCCAGCGCGACCATCGGATCGACGACCTTCGGCTCGTCGGAGCCGTCGGCCATGGAGATCAGCACGTACGGGGCCGTGGTCGCCGCGATCCCGGCCTTCATCGCGTTCAGCACGCCGCGTCCGAGGTCGTTGCGCAGACCGCGCAGGTTCGGGATCTCGCCGGTCAGGCGGGCGATCACGGGCACCGTCGTGTCGCCATCGAAGTCGTAGACGACGACGAGCTCGTGGGGCGTGTGAACGCCGGCCGACAGCGCGCGGAGCACCGGCTCGACGGCGTCGCCTTCGTTGTAGACAGGGAGGATCACGGCAAGTTCGGTCCCCGGGGCCTCGCTCATGGAAGGAGCATAGCCACCCGTACCGTCGACGATGATCCCTCGATGGTCATGGCCGGACCGATCAGGCTCGATTTGCGCGCGCGCAACGGTTTGATGCCGGTGACGGCCATCAGGGGGTGGCGGGGCCGAGCGCCAAAGGTATATTCGCGTCGTGGTACTGATGGCGATGAGTCCGCGCGCCGCCACCTCGGCCGAGCTTGCTCAGGTCCGTATCGATGATCGGGTCGCCGTCCCGGCGCCGCCCCAAGTACCTCGAACGCGTGCGGGCGGGCGCCCTCGTTCGACCCATGTCATTCGATCGGGCGGGGCCGCGGGTGACCTGGATCGCCATGCGCGTCGCCTTCGGGTCGTTGCTGGTCTGGGTCGTCGCGCTCGGCGTCGGCTTCGCGCTGGTCCCGAACACCGGCCCGTCGGCGATCACGGCAGACCATGCGACCTACATGGCGGCGGTGCATCGATGGCTGGATGGTGGGTCGTTCTATCACCCGTACCAGCTCGCGGGACCGTACGAGATCCGGATGACCGAGATCCTGTACCCACCCACGATCCTGCCGCTCCTCGTCCTGTTCGCATTCCTGCCGGACATCCTCTGGTGGCTCGTGCCGATCGCCATCGTTGGAGCGGTGGCGATCCACTGGCGTCCCAGCCTGCTGGGCTGGACGTTGGTCCTCGCCTGCATGGCCGTCCCGATCACTTTCGAATCCCTCGCCTACGGCAACCCTGGTATCTGGATCGCGGCATTCGTGGCGCTCGCGACGCTGTACGGCTGGCCCGCGATCCTGGTCGCCCTCAAGCCGACCCTGGTGCCATTCATGCTGCTGGGCATCCGCCGACGCTCGTGGTGGATCGCACTGGGGATGCTCGGCCTTGTCTCATTGGCCTTTCTCCCGATGTGGGGCGACTACCTCACCGTGCTCACGAACGCCCGGGGCCCGCTGGTCAGCCCGCTCTATTCGCTCAACCAGGCTCCTGTGCTGTTGATCCCCGTGGCGGCGTGGGCGTGCCGAACGCGCCGGGAGCCGAGGCCCAACTGACGCCGACGGAGCGGAGGTCCACGCCCGTGTGGCTGCAAACACTCTCGGCTGAGCTACGCATCACGCTGACGGACGGGACCGTCTGGCTGTCGATCGGCCAGGGGCTGCTGGCCGGCGCCATCTGCCTGGTCTTCGGCGTGTTTGTCGCCCGATTCGTCGGACTGTTGCGCGCCGACGCGCCCGCCGGTGAAACGCTGGGCGTCGGGCTGGCGTCGGGCTTGCTCGTCCTGGCGTCATGGTGGGCTGCCCTCGTTTCGGGCGGACGCAGCTCGTTCACGCCGGTCGCGATCGGTTTCGCCGTCGCCATCGGGCTCGCCGCCCTCCGACGCAGCCCTGGCCGTGCGCCGCCGGACCTGACGGCCGACGGTTCGGCCGAGACCAGCGCGACCCCGACATCCGCTGATCCTCTGCGCCTGATCCCAGCGTTGATCTGCGGCGCGCTGTTCGTGGTTGTCGTCGCACTTCTCTATGGCGCGACCATGGCGCCGAGCCCGCGCGACGGCGTCCAGCCGGTCGAGTTCAGCGACGAGGCGTATTACTCGGTCCTCGGCGCCGATCTGGCCAAGTCGGGAACGGAATCGCTGTACTCCCCATCGGGGTTCGAGATCGGGCCGCCACCCCAGACCTGGTACCACTGGGGCGAGATCTGGCTCGCCTCCGCCCTGATCTGGGCGTTCGACGCCGACCCGATCCAGGCTCGCCACCTGAGCGTTCTTCCGGTCCTGCTTCTGGCCGTGACAGCTCTGACGGGCACGCTCGTCCGACGGATGACCGGCACGACGTCCCGAGGCGCGTTCCTCTTCGGGTTCTTCGCCTCTCTGTTCCTCGCGCCCGTCCCATTGATATCGGGGCCGTTCTTCAGCACCTGGGCCGTCGGCATGATCTTCGGGATCAGCCTGTACGGCCTGGCGGCCGTGGCCGTCCTCCTCGCGCTGTACAGCGTGACGATCCTGGGTCTGCGCACGGCCACCTGGGCGCTCGAGGTCTTCGTCGGCAGCGCCGTCGCGGCGATCGTCCCGGCGCATCTCGCGATCGGGTTGCTGGCCGCCATCGGTGTCGGGAGCGTTTGGGCGATCAAGGTCACCCAGTCCCTCACGAGCACGCGACGGTTGCCCGCGATCGCGGCCATCTGGCGACGGACCTACATCGCCGCTGGCATCGCCGTCCTGGGCACGATCGTGTGGGGCGTGGTCACAGGGCATGGCCTGGGGACCAGCTGGCTTTCACCGACTGTTCCGCCCTTCGACCCTGTGTGGCGCGACTCCGTCGCGATCGTCCTGGTCAGTTCGGGAGCGTTCGTCGCGATCGGGATCGCGTGGTTCGCGGTTCGTCGGGAGCGGACCATCGAGTCGAGCCTCTACCTGGGCACGGTCACGCTGGTGATCATCGGCGCCGTCGTCTGGGGCGCACGACTCGGCGATCTCAACATGGGCTACCTGTTCTTCGGCGCCATCGCAGTCTTCGCGACGCCCGTTGCCGCGGTCGCCGTTTGGTCGCTCTGGCGGCGCTTGCGGGCAGGCGGGCACGCTCGAGCGGGTGTCGCCGTGCTGGTGTTTTGCGTCGCCCAGCTCGAGGTCGGCCTGGGGATCGGCATCGTCCGGCTGCAGACCTACGGTCCGGGCAGCTACTCCGCGGTGCCAGTCGAGACGCTGGCGGCGATCAGGAGCCTGCCGCCTGGCGCCAAGCTGGCGTATTCCTGCCGGCCGTACGAAGAGGCTGCCTTTTGGGCTCCGCAACTCGTCAGCTACGACGCCCACACCGGTCACCGCAGTCATCCCGATGTGCTTCCAGGCAGAAACCTATCCCGTCCTGTTCGGTCGGTCGCTCTCGCCGGACGTTGCGAGCCCGCTGTTCGCGTCGGCTCCGCAGCGCAGGCTTTACACGGATTCAGTGGCGCAGCCATCTCCGTCGGCCGTGCTCGACTTCCTCAAAGACAACGGCATCGAGTACCTGTACGTGGACGCGAGGCACCCCAACTCCTTGGTCCCAGAGGCGGTCCCGATCGCGCCGGGCGTCTCGATCCTGCGCATCCCATGAGGAGCCGCCGCGTTGCTGTCGAAACGTGACCAGGGCCAACCTGAGATAAACCGCGAACCATCGATCCACCGACGGACGCCGCGCGACCCACGCACGCCGAGACTGCCCGGTATGGTTTCAGTCGCTCCTCGCTGAATTCGCCATCACGGTGGCCGATGGCGCGGTCTGGTTGTCGATCGGCCAGGGGCTGCTGGTCGGTGCTGTGTGCCTCGCATTCGGCACTGGGCTGGCCCGCTACGTCGGGCTCCTCACGATCGACGCACCGGCGCGGCGAAACCCTGGAGTCGGACTGGCGTCGGGGTTGTTGGTCCTGGCCTCATGGTGGGCCGCCATCGCCTCGGGCGGCCGAAGTTCGTTCACGCCGGTGGCCATCGGGTTCGCTGCCGCTTGTGGCGCGTTCGCGGTCACGCGGCGCAGGCGCGATGGCCCGACGATGCGGATGCCCACATCCCGGGTCGTCGGTTTCCAGTCCTCGGCGTCGTACTCGTGGGCTGGGCAGCGCCGTATTCGTCATCGCTGTGGCGCTCCTCTATGGCTCGACGATGGCCCTGAGCGCCCGCGATGGCGTCCAGCCTCTCGAGTTCAACGACGAGGCGTACTACTCAGTCCTGGCGCGGACCTGGCCCGAACAGGGACTGAGTCGGCCTACTCGCCATCGGGTTTCGACGAGATCCCGGGTCTGCCCGTTGCAGACCTGGTACCACTGGGGGAGCTGTGGATCGGGTCGGCAGTCATCACGGTCTTCGGCATCTCGCCACTTGCCGCCAGGCATTTCGTCGTACTTCCGCTTCTGCTGCTCGCCGCCGCTCGCTGACCGGCGCACTGGTCAGGCGAATCACGGGGGCGACAGCGCGAAGCGCCTTCTTCTTCGGGTTCCTTGCTTGTCTGTTCCTCGCGCCGGTCCCTCTGATCCAAGGCCCGCTGCTCGGGGCGCTCTGACGTCGGTATGATCTTCGGGATCACCGCGTATGGTCTCGCAGCTGTCGCGGTGCTTTCTGCGCTGTACAGCCTGACCGTGTTCGATCGCCAAACATCACCCTGGTCGGTCACGTTCATCGGCACCGCCGCAGCAGTGACCGTCCCAGCTCATCTCATCGTGGCTCGTTCTTGGGACTCATCGGCATCGGCAGTGTCTCGATCATCCGGGTCGGCCAGTCGATCGCGACGACGGGACGTCTGCCGGCCGTGTCGCCCGTGTGGCGACGAACGTTCCTGGCTGACGGCCATCGTCATCGTGGCGACCGTCGTCTGGGGTCTCTCGACGGCCACGGCATTGCCGATAGCGGGACTTCGCCGAACGTGTCGTCCATTGGCGCTTTCTGGCGCGAATGCGGTGGTGGTCACGGCCTTGGGTGCAGGGGCCTTTCTGTCGATCCTCGTCGCCTGGTTCGTCATTCGCGCAGACCGTCGATCGAAGTCGACCTATACCTCGGTACGTCTGCGCTCCTGGTCATCGGCGCAATCGTCTGGGGCGCGAGATTGCCCGATTTGCTTGCGACCCACCTGTTCGTTGCTGGGATCGCGGTCTTCGCGACGCCCGCTGCCGCCGTTGCCGTGTGGTCGATCTGGCGCCGACTGCGAGCCGCCGGACACATGCGGCTCGCCGTCGCCGTGCTGGTCCTATGCGGCGCGCAGATGGAGTTCGGCCTCGCGATGGGGATCGTTCGATTGCAGTCGTTCGGACCGCCGGGGTACGAGCCCGTGCCGGAGGAGATTCTCGCAGCAATCAGGACACTCCCACCGGACGCAAAGCTTGCCTACGCATGCTTGCCTTCCGAGGAGGTCGCCTTCTGGGAAGCCAGACTCATCGGCCTTGACGCACACACCGGACGACGCATCGTTCCGATGTGCTTCCAGGCTGAAGTGACTGCGAGCATGACCGGCGTACCATCGTCGCCCGATACCCCAGTCCCCTCTTCGAGCGGGCTCCACAGCACGCGTTGTATCCCGATTCGGAGGCCCACCGTCAGCGGAGAGCGTGGCGTCGTTCCTCAAGGACCATGGCATCGACTACATCTATGCGGATGGGCTCCATCCGAACTCACTCGTGCCCGGTGCCATCCCTATCGCGACCAGCGACGGGACGCAGGTCCTTCGCGTGCCCTGACACCGCGGCGGTAGACAAAGATTGACGGCCCAAACATGTCAACTGCTGCCGCCGGCGCTCAGCGGAGAGCTCGGTCCACAGGACCTCCTGATCCACACCGTCGATCTTGGTGACGTAGCTTCGCTCCGGGACGACGACGAACCCGAACCGGCGATGGAGGTCGATGACCGGCTTGTTCCAGGCGAGATTCCGCCCTCCCATGGACACGAGCCCTAGTTCGTCGAAGCCATACCGCACCGCCTCCCGCTCCAGCTCGATCCAGGCTGGCAGGAGCTCGCGACGAAGCTCGAGTCCGTCGACGTCGAGGAAGAAACCCCACTCTGCCGTCCCGGCTGCTCGATCGTGGTCGTTGATCGTGACGACGCCGCAGTCGAACCCGCGGTACGAGAAGATGAGGACATCGCGCTGCGGATCCTCGCTCACGCGAGCCCACCAGGCGGCATGGCCCTCCGGCGTGATGTAGTCGATCCAGATGCTCGAGGCCCGAACCTTCTGATGGTTCCGCCATCGCCTGATCGTCTCGACATCCGCATCCGTGGCACGCCGCAACACAGAGGGACCTCCAACGCTCAAGGGGTGGGCGTCCAAGGTTACACTCGGACGGGGAGGCACTCCGACGATTTCGGGCGGTTGCCCACGCACCGAACCAGGGACGGAGCCAGATGACCAACCTCGACCGCCTGCGAGTCGCGTTTCAAATCGCGCTGGGGCTGCCGGAGGACGCGAATGTCGACCGACTCGAATACCGGACCATCGAGCAATGGGATTCGCTTGCCCATCTGTCGCTCGTGGCGGAGATCGAGGATGCCTTCGACGTCATGATCGACACCGACGAGGTCATCGACATGAGCTCGTTCGACAAGGCCATCGACATCCTGCGGGCGCACGATGTTGACGTCGCCGCCTGAAGCTCGCGCCACACGCGCTCGGGTCGCGCTGGTGACCGGCTCGTCCCGCGGGATCGGACGCGCGGTGGCTCACACGCTTGCTAGCGAGGGATACGAGCTCGTCCTCCATGGCTCGTCCCAGGGCTCGCCCGGCAGACTGCTGCGGAGCTGTCGGAGGCGTACGGGTTGGACCCGCTCGTCGTGCATGCGGACATGGCCAAACCCGACGAGATCAACGCGATGTTCCGGTTGGTGTTCAACGACACCGCCACCTGGATCACTTCATCGTGAACGCCGGCCGTGTCGCTGGAACTCGACGTACTCGGATGATGGCCGACCGAGGCTGACATCTTGCGGTCAATGCGGTCGGTGCCGCGCTGACGTTGCAGGCCGGCGTCCGGCTGCTGCGACGAGGTACGGCCCCGTCGGCGGTGCTGCTCTCGTCGGTCATGGGTCTGAAAGGTGGCACCGGCCAGGTGGTCTACGGGGCGAGCAAGGCAGCCGTAGCCGGGCTCGCGAGGGCATCTGCCAAGGAGCTCGGGCCGGCGGGCATCCGAGTCAATGCCGTGGCCCCTGGATACATCGAGACAGACATGCTCGTGACCCTTGATGAGGAGGGTCGCGCCGGCGGGTTCGCGCGACGGCTTTGGGTCGACTCGGCCAGCCAGATGACGTTGCCGAGGGTCATCGCCTTCTTGCTGTCCGACCGCGCACGCTTCGTGACCGGCCAGGTGATCGAGATCGACGGCGGGCTGAGCCTCTGATGGCCCTGTTGCACCCACGTGCCCGGCTCATCGACGCCAGGAACGGAGAGCAGCTGTCCGGCCCGCAGCTGGAGGCGAAAGTCGATGCAGTTGCCAGGGCGCTCGCCGATGTCACCGCCGGGATCGTCATCGTCCAGGCGCCGACAGCGATCGAGACGATCGTCCGATATCTCGGTGCGTGGCGAGCCGAACGCCCGGTCGCACTTCTCGATCCGGACCTGGCGTCGGACACGCTCCTCGAGTACATCCATCGGTTCCAGCCGGCGGTCGTAGCTGGGGCCGTCGCCCAGTCTGTCGGCGATCGAGCCGCCGACGAGGGATACGTCGTCGCCGACCATGCAGCCCTTGGCTGTCATTGGGCTCGGCTGAGCCCACCTGGATCGCGACCGAACGCGGACCTCGGCGTGATGCTGGCGACCTCAGGGTCCACGGGCAATCCACGGTTCGTGCGGCTTTCCCGAGCCGCGATCCTCGCCAATACCGCTGCGATCATCGAGGTTCTGGGCATCCTCGGCGACGACGTCTCGATCAGCAGCCTGCCCTTCTATTACAGCTACGGGATGTCCGTTTTGAACACGCATCTGTCGGTGGGCGCGAGTTTCGTGGTCGAGACGGGCGGACTCATCCAACGACCATTCTGGGACGCTGTGTCCGAGCACCGGGTCACGTCGCTCGCGTGCGTTCCCTACCAGTTCGAGGTCCTTCGTCGTCTCCGATTTGACCCATCGCGCCCCCAGTCTGCGGACGCTGACGCAGGCGGGCGGCAAGATGAAATCCAGACCGGCTCCGCGACGTCCGCTCTCGGGTCAGCTCTGCAGGTGGCCAGTTCTTCGTGATGTATGGACAGACCGAGGCCGGCCCACGGATGACGACGCTGCCATCGGAGGCCTTTGACCGCAAGGAGAAATCCGTTGGCCCGGCGGTCCCCGGCGGACGCCTGACGATCCAGCGGGATGACGGCACGCGAGACCACGCACCCGAAGTTCACCGGTGAGATCATCTACCGAGGCCCGAACGTGATGATGGGCTACGCCGAACGTGCGGCGAGCTGGCGCTCGGCGATCAGTCGCGGCGGGGTCTGGCGACCGGCGACCTCGGCCACCTCGACGAAGGGCTACCTGTTCGTCAACGGGCGGATCAAACGGATCGGCAAGGTGTTCGGAACCGGGTCAACCTCGACGACCTCGAAGCGGCTCGCCGGCCACGCCCGGTCCGCCGTCGTGACCGCCGACGACGACGACTTGTCGTCTGGATCGAAGGCACCAGCGAAGACTGCTGCCGGGCCATGCCGCTGCCCTCGCAGCCCGCCTGCATGTGCACCAGTCGGGCATCAGCGTGCGGAGGATCGATGCCCTTCCTCTGTTGCCGAGTGGCAAGGTCGACCTCCAGGCCCCGAGGCGCTCGATGGCTGACACGGTCTTCGGAATGACCCAGGCCGTGAAGGCATCCGTTCTCCTGCCGAAGGTCGATCGAGCTGCACCGAGCGGCATCGGGCAGCCAGCCAGCCCTATGCCAAGGTCCTGGCCGCCGTCGGGCACGGCCCAGGACGCGAGTATCCGGACGTCGAGCAGCTTCCCTGGCTCCCCGTGCGCCTGTTCAAGACCACGCAGCTCAAGAGCATTCCCGACGACGCCGTGTACAAGGTCCTGACATCAAGCGGGACCACAGGCGAGGCGAGCAGGATCTACCTCGACAGGGAAGCGGCCGCGGAGCAGACGAGGATGCTGGCCCGGACGCTTCAGGCCGTTCTCGGATCCCGTCGGCTGCCGATGCTGATCGTAGATACGACGAGCGTCATCAAGGATCGCAGCTCATTCAGCGCGCGCGGGGCCGGTGTGCTCGGGATGATGAACTTTGGCCGAGACCACGCCTGGGTCCTCGATCCGAACGGAGTGCCGGACATCGCATCGATCCGAACGTTCCTTGCGGTCCACGGGGACGAGCCCTTTCTGGTGTTCGGGTTCACCTACATGGTCTGGCTGTACCTCTACGAAGTCGCTCGTGATCATGGTCTCGACTTGTCGAATGGGATCCTCGTCCACTCCGGGGGATGGAAGAAGCTCCTGGATCAGAGTGTCGACAACGCGGCGTTCCGGCGTGCGCTGGCGTCCGACACGGGCCTTACCCAGGTCCACAACTTCTACGGGATGGTCGAGCAGATCGGCGTGGTCTACCTCGAGGGCTCCGAAGGCGGATCGTTCTACTGTCCCGACTTCGCCGACGTGATCATTCGGGACCCGGACACGTGGCTGCCGCAACCACCAGGCAAGGCGGGGCTCGTGGAGGTGGTCAGCACGTTGCCCGAGTCGTACCCCGGTCACGTTCTGTTGACGGAGGACATCGGCGTCGTCCACGGCGTCGACGACGGCACCTGGCCGGGCAAGCGTTTCTCGATCCTCGGCCGTCTGCCACGGGCCGAAGCCCGCGGTTGCAGTGACACCTACGCGATCCCGGACCGCGCCGCCGCGGCCGGCGCATCGCTCCTCGGCAGACAGGTGGCCGGGTGAGCGGTTCGATCCGGACACTGTTCCCGGGCGACGTCGATCGCGGCGAGACACCCGTCGAGCACCTCCTGGCGGAGATGTCCGGGGAGTCGACCGACGAACGGCTCTCCGTCGGCGACGAACGGGCTCTCGACTTCCTGCTGGCGCTGTCACGTCGCCTCCTCGGTCGGGATCTCGCGCACCGTCATCCGGAGCTCGGATCGCTCGGGTTCTTTCTCCGTCGGGCGGAGTTGGTGCGGGCGGTCGAGCGCCTGGGAGCCGGGGGCGGCGGCACGAGGCGGGTGCCACGAGGCTTGGTCCTGCAGTTCCCGCCGGCCAACGTGGACACGATCTTCGTCTATTCGTGGGCACTGTCCATGCTGGCTGGCAACCGCAACATCGTGCGGGTCTCGGCGAGGTCCTCCGGTGCGGCGCAGTCGGTCCTCGATGCGCTCAACGACGTCGCGGAGGCGCATCCGGCGATCGCACGGACCCAACGCATGATCAGCTACGACCACGACGACGCGATCACGGCGGCCCTGTGTGCCTCATGCGACGTCCGCGTGATCTGGGGCGGTGACGTGGCCGTGCGATCGATCCGCGCGCATCCGATCCCACCGCTCGCCCGAGATCTCGCGTTCCCGGACCGATCGTCGTTTGCCGCGATCTCCGTCCCCGCATGGGACGCAGCGAGTGATGTCCAACGACGCTCGGCGGTGGAGGGATTTCGCCAATGACGTCTACTGGTTCGATCAAGCCGCCTGCTCGTCGCCGCGCGTTCTCTGCTGGGTCGGCGAACCTGACCGCGTCTCGGCCGCTCGAGCCGACTTCACCGCCCTCCTGGCGGAGGTGGTGTCGGCCCACGGATGGGGAACCGATCACGCGATGGCCGTCGAGAAGCGCGTCTCCGCATACGGACTTGCGGCAACCGGCGAGGCGACGGCCGTGACCTTCGCGGGCAACGCGATCGCCAATGTCGAGCTGGCCGGTCTCGAAGCGTGGCAACGGGATTGGCTGGGCGCCGGCACGATCTGCCACGTCACCATCGCATCGATCGACGATCTCGTCCCGGTCATCCGACGCAAGGATCAGACGCTCTCGCAATTCGGATTCACGCGAGAAGAACTCGATGCGTTCGTCACCGCCCTGGCGGGACGCGGGATCGATCGGATCGTTCCCTTCGGGAGCGCGTTGACGTTCTCGGCGATCTGGGATGGTCTCGATCTGCTCCATGAGTTCACCCGGATCGTCACGATCCAAGCCTGACCGGGCAGCGATCGACGGCCTGGACGGCAGGTCACGACCGGACCTTCGGGTCGCCGTCGAGGCCCTGCAGCCGCGGGTACAGTCCGGTGACGTGCAGTGATGCCACGGCCCACGCCGCGGCCAAGGCACTATCGGAGGTTGGTTCCTAGTGTGGCTGCAGACGCTCGCTGCTGAGCTTCTGATCACGCTCGGCGATGCGACGGTCTGGCTGTCCATCGGCCAAGCGCTGCTGATCGGGGCGGTCTGCCTCCTGTTCGGCGTCTGGGCCTCCCGCTTCGTCGGACTGTTGGGTGCTGAGGCACCCGCCGGGGAGACGCTCGCGGTCGGCCTCGCCTCCGGACTGCTGGTGCTCACGTCGTGGTGGGCGGCGATCACGTCGGGCGGTCGGAGTGCGTTCACGCCGGTCGCTGTCGGCTTCGTGGTCGCGATCGTGCTGGCCGCGACCCGTCGGTGGCGGGAACCCAGGCGATCGTGTGGCGTCGCGCCGGATCGGCCATCGATGCCGACGGCGGGAGGCGCCGTCGCGACTTGCTTGTTGCCGTCATCGGCGGCGCCGTGTTCGTCGTCGTGGTGGCCCTCCTCTACGGTTCGACCTTGGTCCAGAGTCCGCGCGATGGCGTTCAGCCCGTGGAATTCACGGACGAGGCCTTACTACTCGATCCTCGGTGCGGAACTGGCCGAACCGGGACCGAGACGACCTTCTCTCCGTCGGGCTTCGATCAGATCGACGGGCTCCCGACCCAGACTTGGTACCACTGGGGCGAGGCGTGGCTCGCTGCAGCCGCCATCACGATCTTCGGCACCGCTCCGCTGGACGCCCGACACTTCGTGGTCCTGCCGCTGCATGTTGCTGGCCGCCGCAGTTCGACCGGCACACTTGTTCGTCGGGTACCCGGTCAGCGTCTCGCGCGCCGTACCTCTTCGGTTCTTCGCGTGCCTGTTCCTCGCGCCGTCCCGGTCATCCGGGCCCGTCATTTCAGCTCGTGGGCCGTGGGCATGATCTTCGGGATCACCACGTATGGTCTGGCGGCCGTCGCGGTCCTGCTCTCCATGTACGGCCTGGCGGTGCTGGGCGGTCGACCTCCGGCACTGGGCGCTGGCCGCCTTCGCCGGCAGCGCCGCCGCGATGATCCTGCCGGCTCACGTCGTCGTCGCGGCGCTCGCGATCATCGGGGTCGGGGCGTCTGGGCCGTACACGTCGTGCGATCCCTCGTCGTGACGCGGCGATTGCCCGACGGTCAGCGCCGATCTGGCGACGGACAGTGTTCGCGACCGTGGTCGCCGCTCGTCGCCACCGTCAGGCTGGGGCTTCTTCACCGGGCCACGGGTGGTCGGCACAGGCCTGTCACCTGGCGTCCCGCCGTTCAATGCAGTCGTGGCGAGACGCCCTCGCGATCGCGTGCTGGGAAGTGGGGTGTTGCTGGCGATCGCGTTCGCCTGGTTCATCGAGCCACAAGGAAGCGAACGATCCAGGCCGGCCTCTACCTCGGCACTATCGTGCTCTTGGTCGCGGGTGCCCTCTATTGGGGCGCGCCGACTCGGCGACTTCAACACATTCCACCTCTTCTACGGCGGCCTCGCCATCTTCGCGACACCGTGTGCCGCCGATCGCGGTTTGGTCGATCTGGGTGCGGCTGCGCGCCACCAGGTATCGGCGATACGCCGATCGCCCTCCTGGTGATCGCGGTCGTGCAGATCGAGGCCGGCATCGGCCTGAGCACCTCGCGCTTGCAGGAATTCGGGCCGGGCGCGTTCGCGCCGGTCCCGTGGACGATCCTGGCGGCGATCCGGAGCCTTCCACCCGACGCAAAGCTGGCCTACGCCTGTCTCGACCGACCGAGGAGAATGCGTTCTGGAACGCTCGCCTCGTCAGCCTAGAGCGCGCACACCGGCCGCCCCGTCGTACCCGATGTGCTTCGAGGCCGAGTCCTTCTCACGGCTGTTAGGCATACCGCTTTCAGCAGACGTTCCGAGCCCACTATTCCATCAGCCCCTCAGCGGATCCTCTACCCGACTCTCGGGCGCGACCGTCTCCGCGCCGTGTCGCATCCTTTCTGAAGGCACAACGGCATCGACTACATCTACGCCGATGCCGTGCATCCGAACACCCTCGTGCCGGATGCCCTCCCGATCGCGACGAGCGGCGACACGCAGATCCTCCGACTTCCCTGAGGCGCCGAGCGATCGGCTCAGAGCCGCCCGGCCTCCGACTCGGCGCGGATCCACGGGATGACCTCGTCGAGCATCTGCGTCGAGCGTCGTCGTCGCCTCGAAGCCGAGGACCTCGCGGGCCTTGCGGACGTCCGGCACGCGCAGCTGGACGTCGTGCTCGAAGGGCGCATCGCTGACGTAGCGGAACGGCTCGGCCGTCCGTGTGGATCTTGCGCCAGATGCACTCGGCCAGCTCGAGCACCGTCGTCGACGCGGCGGTCGAGAGGTTGAAGTCGTCGTTGAGCGCCTTCGGCGACTCCATCGCCAGACGGATGCCGTGGGCGAGGTCGCCGCCGTAGGTGTAGTGCCGGACCTGGTCGCCCGCGCCGAGGATGTGCAGCGGATCCTGGCCCTTGAGGACCTTGTGCACGAGATCCGGGACGACGTGGCTCAGGGCGAGCTTCACGTTGCCGCTCATGATGTCCGTGTCGCGGAGCGCCCGGCGCTCGCCGATGCCGACGCAGTTGAACGGCCGCACGATCGTGTACGGCAGCTGGTACTGCTCCCAGGCGCCCTTGGCGAAGTACTCCGAGGCGAGCTTCTGGAAGCCGTAGGTCGAGACCGGCGGCGGCGAGGTCAGCTGGGCGCCCTCCGGGCGTCGGGAAGACCGTCGCGGACTCGTAGACCATCGAGCTGCTGACCACGATGATCCGCTCGAGGTGGCCGTCCCGTGGGCGGCGATCGCCGCGTCGAAGGTCGACGGCGAGGATCCGCTCGTTCTCGGCGAGCAGGTCGTAGGCGAACTCGTGGAAGTAGCTGATCCCGCCGATCATCGCCGCGGCGGCGACGACCTGGTCGCAGTCGGCGGCCAGCTCGCGCGATCGAGCGTCGGCGTCCTTGGCGTCGCCCTCGACGAACCGGTAGCGCGGGTGGTCGTCGTACGACTTGGCCAGCCGGCCGTACTTGCTGAAGTCGTCGAGCCCGATGACCTCGTGGCCGGCCTCGAGCAGCTCCGGGACGAGGTAGCCGTTGATGAACCCGGCGGCGCCGGTGACGAGGATCCGCACTACAGCCGGATCCCGCCGCCGAGGGCGCCCCAGACGTCGACGACGTCCTTGCCGCCGACCTCGAGCGATCGATACGGCTTGTGCGGCGCGCCGAGGATCAGGATGTCGCTCTCCTCCAGGACGGTCTCCAGCGGGACGAGCCGGTCGTCGCGTGACGTACGGATCGGTGCAGACGACCGTCGCGCCGGCCCAGGCCAGCAGCTTGCGCAGCTTGTAGCTGAGCGACGCCCGGGGATCGTCCGACTCGGCCTTGAACGCCATGCCGAGGATCCCGACGGTCTTGCCGCGTGAGACCGCCGTAGCGACGTTCGAGCGCCGAGACGATGTACGCGGGCAGGCCCTCGTTGACCTGCATCGCCGCCTGGCCCATCGGGAAATGGTCGGCCGTGAACGCGGCCAGCTGCATCGTGTCCTTGAACAGGCACGGACCGGCGGCGAAGCCGGGGCCGGGCAGGTCGCGCGGCGCGCGGGTAGTCCTCGCGGATCGCGCGCAGGACGTTCGTGTAGTCCACGCCGGCCTGGTCGGCGATCATGAAGAACTGGTTCGCGACCGCGAACTTCATGTACCGCCACGTGTTGGTGAAGAGCTTGGTCAGCTCGGCTTCCTTCGTCGTCGTCCGGATCGTCTTGGTGGCCAGCCGCCCGAAGAGCTCCGTCGCCCGCTCGGCTGCGCGATCGTCGTCGGCGCCGATGATCTGCGGGCAGCGAGTGGAGCTCCTCCAGGGCGTGGCCCTCGGCGATCCGCTCCGGGCAGAAGGCGACGTCCACGACGCACCCGCGGGCCGCGAGGTGCTGGGCGACGTAGCCGGTCGTGCCCGGGTAGACGGTGCTTCGCAGGGCGACGAGTGCGCCCGTCCGAAGGTGCGGCGCGATCTGGTCGACCGCCTTCTCGAAGATCGTCATCGACGGCCCGAGGAACTCGTCGACCGGCGTGCCGATGACGACGACGAGATTGTCGGTCCGCTCGATCATCGAGCCGCTCGACCCGAAGACGAGCCGGCCGGTCGGCAGCATCTCGGCCAGGAGCTCGTCGGCGCCGGTCTCGAGGAACGGCATCTGACCCGCGGCGATCCGGTCCAGGGTCGCCTGGTTGGTGTCGTAGATGCCGACGCACAGGCCGGCCTTGGCGAACGCGAGGCTCAGGGGCAAGCCCGACGTGGCCGCCGCCGCCGAGGACGACGACATCGAGGTCTTGCGGATTCGGTCACGGCTCGACTCTAGCAGGCAGGTGCGTCGGCGCACCTAGAGTCGAAGGTCCCAGCCCAGAAGTACTGGGCATCGAACGGCGTCTGAGGCATCATCCGTACCCGCACGGCCGGGGCGGGCGTCGAGGATGTTCTGGGCACGACGCTCCAACCGATCCCGAACCGATCGCCGTCGTTTCGGACGGTCACGCGCCTGCGCGGATGGCCGTTCGTGATCGCCTGGTTTCGGAGTCACTGGGTCGCCTTCTGGTTCGCCGCACTGTCGGGCTACTGGCTCTTCCTGATGGTGCAGCCGGGGTCGGCCCTGATGGACGACGTCTATCTGACCGCGACCCGTCGATGGCTCGCGGGGATCGACCCGTGGGCGACTCCGTATCAGGGCTGGTTCGCAGCTCCGCCGATCACGCTCCTCGCCGATGATCCCGTTCGCGCTCCTGCCATTCGGTCGCTGGCTGCTCCTGGCCGTGGCCATCGCCTCGGGGATCGCGACGATCCGCCTTCTTCGGAAGCCCTGGTACTGGATCATGTTCCCGCCGCTCGTGATCTCGATGGCGGGTGGCGGCATCGATGCCTGGCTCCTGCCGCTCATCCTCGTCGGGCACGGCTGGCTGGCGGTCCTGGGCAAGCTGTACGCAGCGGTCCCGCTCGCGCTCCTCGGTCGCTGGCGACCTCTCGTCATCGCCGGGATCGTCCTCCTCGTGACTTCCCCATTCCTGCCGTGGGGCTCGTACTTCGCGCAGTTCCCGACGATCCGGAGCCATCTCGCCGAGCAGGCCCAGAACCTGTCAGCGCCGCTGTACCTCATGCCGATCGCGATCGTGTCGCTGCTCGTGATGGGTCGCGAGCGAGGCGCCTGGCTGGCTGTCCCGGCGTTGTGGCCATCGACGCAGCTGTACTACAACACCATCGCGCTACCGGCCTTGACGCCTCTCGCGGCGGCACTCATCGCGGTGCCGTCACCGTGGTGCGTCGTGGCCGCCTGCGTCGTCCTCGCCATCCAGTCGAGGCGGGCGGTCAAGGCCGAGGCGAGACAGGGACAGCCGTCACCGTCTCGTCCTGCCGAGACCGCTGGCGACGTGGCGCCGCTCCAGCCACCATCGACGCCGCGGCGACCAGCGGCATGGCGAACACGAACCCGAGCGAGAGGCCTCCGATGGCGAGCGCGCGACGCCGGTGGCTCGCGGCCAGGATCGGCAGGCTGATCAGCAGCGGCAGCGCCGAATACAGCCCGGCGTAGGTGCCCATGAAGACCCCGGCCAGCGAGGCCACCACGAGCGCCGACTCGACCGACAGGAACGCGATGGCCGCGACGACCGCGGCGATCGCCGCGACGTTCCCGAGGATGCCGACCGCCGGCGAGATGGCCGACAGTCCCGAGGTTGCCGACGAAGTCGGTCGGGATCCCGGCGCCCGTCGACAGGGCGGTGAAGAAGTCCACGTAGCGATCGACGCCGAGGATCAGGACGCCGACGACGCTCGCCGCCAGCCCACCCGCGATCGTGCCGGTCAGCGACCGCCGTCGATACGCGACCATCCACAGGAGCAGCGGGATGAAGAGCGGTTTCGGGACGGCCGCAAGGGCGACGCCGAAGGCCACGCCGGTGCCGATCCGGTCCGTGCGGATGGCGATGAGCGCCAGCGCGGTCAGGACGATCGTGACGTTGCCCAGCAGCAGGTCCGACATCGCCGGGAGGAACAGCACCCCCGCGATGATCACGAGGAGGCGACTCGGCCAGCCGAGGCTCTTCGACGACTCGAGCATGATCCAGACGAGCGCGGCGACCTCGACGGCGAACCAGCCCCACTCGCCGACGACGCGGAACGGCAGGGCGACGAGCAGCGCGAACGGCGCATAGACGAAGCCGTAGACGCCGTACGGGTCGCCCCCGGCCAGCCAGACCCCGGCGACATCGAGGACGCGTCGGGAGTCGATCGCCCACCAGCCGGTCGGTTCGGTCAGGTGCGGCCATTGGGCGGCGAGGACGTACAGGCCCCAGGCGATCGTCGCCGCCGTGACCGCGAACCAGCCGGGGTCGAGGACGCGCCCCGTCGATCGAGGTTCGACGGTCGGGTCCGTCACGACGGTGCCGGCGCGTCCGCGGCGAGCTCCGGACATCCCCGTCGCCTGACGGTCAGCTCGCCGCTTCGTCAGCTGCCCGACCCACGCCGCCAGCGGCGCGATCATCAGCGGCCACTCGCCCAGCGTGTACTCGAGGCCCCGGGCGTTCTGCGCGTTGACCAGCGCGGTGACGTAGTCGCGCCAGAGCGCGCCGAACGGCACGGACAGGAGGACGAGCGCGCCGAGGGCGATCCACCACGACCGGTGGCGGATCCCGATCAGCGCGAACGGGGCGAGCGTCGGCTTGAGCAGCAGGAGCGCGGACGGCCACGCCCACGCGACGCCGGCGAACGCGGCCGCGATCATCCAGAGCGACGGGTTGCCGAGGACGAGCACCAGCGAGGCCCTCGGGAGCAGCAGGGCGAAGGCCATGATCGGCCACGTCCACATCGGCGGGCGGATGTGGATCAGTGCGGCGGCGATGATCGCGATCGGGATCAGCCACCACAGCACGGACGGCAGCCCGAGCGCGAACGGGACGAGCAGGAGCAGCAGCGTGGGCGGATAGAAGGAGTCGCCGTTCAGGATCTCGTACGGCTGGCCGGTGAGCTGGCGGGCGCGATAGAACCCGTCGCCGGCCAGCCAGTCGTGGGTTCGGTCCATGTAGATGCCGTAGTCCATCCCGACCGCGGCCCCGCCCTGGTAGGTCAGCGACACGGGCAGCACGACGATCGCGTCGAGAACGGCGAAGGCGAGGATGACCACCGTCAGCGAGAGCGCGGCGAAGCGGGCGGTCCGCGGCGAGATCGATGGCAGGCGGATGGGCGACCGCCACCTGGCGGGAGCGGGCACGGGGAGCGGCGCCTTCACGTGGCGCCCTCCGAATCGAGACGTGGCTCGTTGCTCGGACCCGGCTCACGTCGACGGAGACGGATCGAGCCCAGCAGTCCGCGGTCGCCGTGACTCCACGTGACCAGCGCCAGCGCGCCGAGCGCGAGCAGTCCGTTGCCGGGCACCGGGAGCGCGATGAGAGCGAGCGCGACCTTGCTCCTCGCCGGCAGGGCGATGGTCCCGTAGTAGAACTGCTGCGATGGCCAGATCGCCGGGACGACCAGCCAGGCGGCACGCTCGCGTCCGACGACCAGGAGACTCAGGACGACGAGCGGCGACACGAGCAGGAGGAAGCCCATCGGCAGCGTCAGCTTGGACTGGTCCGCCAGACGCTGGGAGATCAGGGCGAACTCGTTGATGTAGGTCGCCCACGGCAGGACCGGCACGGTCGCCAGCATGATCGCGGCCGCCGCGACCAGCGCACGCCAGCGGCCCAAGGATCGCGAGTGGCAGGCCCGCGTAGATCTTGAGGATCACGGCCAGCCCGCCGGCCGGCACGCAGGATCAACGGCACGATGAGCGACTGGACGTTGCCGGACAGGACGCATTGGACCAGGGGCGGGAACAGCAGCCACCACCACCGCAGGTGCAGCAGGCGGATCGTCGCGACGGCGCCGCCGATGACCGCGAGGGCGATGAGCGCGACGGCCGTGTCGGCGGGCAGGACCGTGAACGGCGCGAAGGCGAGCAGCGTCGGCGGGGGCGCGGCGAAGTAGTTGCCCGCGAGCTGGACGTTCCACGGATCGCCGCCCGCCAGCCAGACCCGGGTCGCCTCGAGATAGAGGCGGGCGTCGAAGAACAGGTAGCGCCGATCCTGCATCGCGACGGCGATCCCGAGGATCGACTCGATGGCGAACCACCAGGGCAGCCCGTACCGGGACACCATCCGCCGGATCCACGGCGAGTTGAACGGTGGCCGATCGAACAGCGCCCGAGCGCGGGTCATGTCATCGCCCCGGACGCGGCACTCGCGCGACACTGCGCGAAGGACACAGCGACGACATCGAGCGATCCAACCGCGCAAACGAAGGCATCGCATCCCGACCCGACGGCCCCGCACAGATAGCGGCCATACCAGTAGTGTCCCCAGGTCGAGACGCGAATATCGCGAAGACGCCATGCAGACGCGGTTCGAGTACCCTCCGCAGCCGTGCGACGCCGCACGCCGAACCGATCGGAGGCCAGCCATCCGTGCCAGCCAAGCCGAACTCGAAGCGTGCGCGGCGACAGGTTGTGCTGTGCCTCCGATCTGAGCTGTGAGCACCTCGAAGTCAGCCAGCCTGCGGTGCCACAACGACACGCGACGATATCGCAGCGACGCGGACCCTGCGCGTCGTAGCGCGCAGAACACGGCACCGGAGAGCTTATGCGTGCGACGCGCCGCCCCCGATGCGCGCCGCGCAGCGACGCGACCCGACGCAGCCAGCCGCTGACGTGCCGCTGAAGATCGCGACTGAGCGGTAGAGCGAGGCAACCGATCGCAGAGCCGGTCCGGATCAGCCCGGCACAGGCAGAGATCAGCAGATCGCCTGGCGGACCACCACGCAGCAATATTCCGAACAGAACATGGCAGCACGCTAGAATAGCCGATGACGTGCCCCTACGATCCCCGAGCACTGTAGCGACCGCGCAGCGTCGGCGCCTCGTACCACTCCCGAGCAGCCCGACCGCGCCACCATGACAGCCGCGAAAGCGGCACACTCATGCGGCCGATGCTAGCAGTCCGGTGCGTCGTCACACCGCCCGTCGATGGTCCTGCCCGACGCCGGACCGGGCGGCGTCGCGGGCGGCCGCTAGCGGTCCGGCGCGACCATGATCGTGCCGTCCTCGTCCGTGTAGACCGGCTTCCAGCCGAGCTTGGCGAACCGGTCGACCACGGCCTGGTCCCGCTTGGCCATCACCGCGATCGTCGGATCCCACGAGGCGATCCGCTGCTCCCAGCCGTCGCTGCCGGCGATGACCCCGCTGTAGTCGCGCCACACCTGTGGCGGATAGAACTCGATCCGGGAGTCCATCGCGACCGGCAGGTCCGGCAGCGTGAACTCGAACCACGAGCCCCACTCCTGGGGGTTGAACACCCGGTCGCCGGGCTTGGCGATCTCGCGCAGCTTGGCGGTGATCCCGGGCGGCGCGTAGAGCAGGATGCCCGTGGGCGCCTCCGTGCGGGCGTCGACGGGGCGCCAGATCGGCAGCAGCACGATGCCGACGAGCACGAAGATCACGACGATCGCGGCGTTGAGCCGCCGGAAGGCGCGCGGTGTCTCCGGCTCGGGTTTGGCGGCCTCGGCTGCCGCCACCGCGGGATCGGGCGCCAGCAGGCCCGCCACCGCCGTGGCCGCCGCCAGCGGCCACCAGGCGATCCCGCGAGCCGCATAGACGCCGATCAGGAAGAAGACGCCGAGCCAGGCGAGCGTCGGCCACGGCGTGGGCCGGCCGCGCCGGGCGATGACGGTCACGACCCCGAACACCGACGCGAAGAAGATCAGGCCCGGGAAGGTCCTGATCGACGTCGCCTGCCATTCGGCGATGTCGTTGGTCACCGCGGAGTTGGTCGTCAGGCCCGCCGCGTAGATCCAGACCGCCGGGCCGAACGGTGTCACGCACGCGGCCAGCGCGGAGACGATGGCCACCAGCAGCGTCCGGTGCGGATGCGGCACGTGATCGTCCAGGTCCTCGAGCCAGGCCAGGCCCAGCACGAGCGGGGCGAGGAAGAAGCTGCCGTGGACGTTGGCCCACACGAGGACGAGCGGCGGGATCGCCCAGATCAGGCGCGGGTGGGCGCGACGCTCGGTGACCAGGAGCAGCAGGACCGCGAAGAAGGCCATCCCGAACGCCTGCGCGCGGAGGCCGAGGGCCACCGCCGCGACGGCGAACGTCACGAGCGTCAACAGGGCCGAGGTGCGCTCCGACAGGCCGCGCCGCCGGGAGATGGCGTAGACGCAGCCGAAGATGATCGCGACGAGGACGGCCCGCACCAGGACGAGACCGGTCCAGCCGGCGACGTTGTAGACGGCGGCCAGGATGACCTCGGCGCCCCACTGCTGGTCGACCCACGGCAGGCCGGCGGCGGTGAAGGTCCAGGTGTCGGCGTTGGGGATGGCCCCGGTCGCGAAGATCTCGTTGCCGGCGCGGATCAGGTAGGTCAGGTCGACCGTCGCGAGGCTGCCGATCAGGGTGGCCAGGACGGGCAGGGCGATGGCCAGGAACATCCACAGCCGGGAGAGTTTCACCCGCGGATGCTAGCGGGGAGCGGTGCCGAACCGCACCGGGACGTTGGTACGGGTCCGGCGGCGTTTCCGCCGACCGCTCCGATCAGACGGCCGCGACCTCCGACGGTCGCACGCTCCGGGCGCCTTCGTCGTAGATGGTGGCGACCGCCTCGACCATCAGCTCGAGGCAGAACCGGTCGTGGACCAGGTCGTGCCCGGCCCGGCCGAGCATGTCGGCGTACGGGTGGTCGGTCAGGAGTCGGACGATCGCGGCGGTCAGGGCCGCGGCGTCGTGCGGCGGGACGAGCAGGCCGGTGACGCCGTCCTCGACCATCTCCGGGATCCCGCCGACGTTCGACGCGACGACCGGCCGCGACAGCGCCATCGCCTCGAGGATGGTCAGGCCCTGCGCCTCGCGATACGAGGGCAGCACCGCGACGTCGAGCGCCGCGGTCACCGCGGGGACGTCGTCGCGGCGGCCGGTGAAGACGACGCGGTGGGCGATCCGCAGCTCCCGCGCCTGCGCCTCGAGCGCGTCGCGGCGGCTGCCTTCGCCGACGATCAGGAGATAGGCGTCCGGCACGGCGCGCAGGACGGCCGGCCAGGCCTCGAGCAGCGTCGGGTGGCCCTTCTCCGGCTCCAGCCGCGCCACGACCCCGACGATCTGCGAGCCGGGCTCCATGCCGTACTCCTCGGGGAGCGTGCAGCAGGGCTCCTGGTGGTCGTAGCGCTGGAGGTCCACGCCGTTGTAGATGAGGCTGATCGGGACGATCGCCCGGCCCTCGTCGTGGAGCTTGGCCTCGCTCGCCTTCGACACGGCGATCAGATGGTCGAACTGCGGCGTGAGCTCGAGCAGCGCGGCGCGATCCGCCTCGGACCGGACCCGGCTCGAATGCGCGGTGGCCACGAGGTACGGCTTGCGCTGGCCGGCCTCGCCGAGCGCGATGACCGCGCGAGCCGCGACGGTCTCCGCGCGGTACATGTGCGCGTGCACCACGTCCGCCCGGACCTCCGCGAGGTGGGCCGCCAGGGCACCGACCGCGATCGCGTCGTCCGGATCCTCGATGACCAGGACCGGGACGCCGGCCCGCTGGAGCTTCCGGACGGCGCTGCCGGCCGAGAGGGCCACGACCGAGACGTCGTAGCGCGTCGGGTCGATCCGGGTCACGAGCGAGAACAGGTGCTCCTGGGCGCCGCCGTTCGTGCCGGTCGCGAGGACCTCGACGACCCGGATCCGGCGCGCACCGGCGAGCGACGGGCGCGGCAACGGGGTGAGGCATGGATCCCAGGGCAGCGGCGCGCTCACGAGAGGGCGTCCTCGCGCCGGACGAGGATCCGCTGGATCGGCTCGTCCTTGGCGCCCCACTCGTACTTGTAGCCCTCGTCGCCGCGGAGGAAGTCGAGCCGCCGCATCCCGGTCGCGAGCGCGCGCTGGACGTAGGCGTAGACCATCAGGACGCCCGGCGAGAGGTCGCGGGCGTCGGGGTCGACCCCGGCGTTGTAGTAGAGGCAGCCCTCGTCGGTCTCGAAGCCGATCCCGGATGCGATCCGCCGGCCGCCGACGGACAGGAAGGTCAGGCGCAGCGGGCCGTCCGGACCGTGGAGCTCGAACAGGCGGCGGAACAGGACCCGGCTCTGGGCGCCGCCCGGGGTGTCCGGGAAGAGGCCGTTGACGCCCCACTTCTTCTGGTGGAGCTCGATGAACGTCTCGATGTCGGCCAGCGGGTCCGCGGATGCCTCGAGCCGGACCTCCCCGACCGCCTCCGCCCGGCGGACCTTGCGCCGGATCTCGTGGCGCTCCTTCTTGCCGAGACCGGCGAGGTAGTCGTCCATCGTTCCGCCGACCGGCAGCGTCACGACCGGACAGACGTCCTCGCGCTCGACGGTGAGGGTCCAGCCCTCGGCCATCTCGCGCGCCCCGAACGCGGCCGCGAGCGCGTCGGCGGTCGGGTCGCCGCAGCGAAGGCGGCGCAGGTCGATGACGTCCCAGCGGTGCCGGTCGCTGACGGCCGCCAGGTCGTCGGCCAGGACGTCGGCGATGGCCGGCAGGTCGGACGGCGCGGCCAGGATCGTCGCGTAGTCGGCGTGGTAGGAGGCGCCGAAGAACAGGGCGGTGGCGGTCGGCGGGACGGGCGTGAGGTCGACGGCGTTCCCGCCGTGGCGCATCTTCGTCTGGGTCAGCACGTCCGCCGGCTCGACCTCGTGCCGGTGCATCAACGGGACGATGGCGATCGGGTCGCCACCGAGCGGCGCATCGGCCGGAACCACGACGAGGGTGTCCTCGTGGGCGTTCTCACCGTAGGCATCCCACCAGGCGCGGTGGAAGGCCCAGCCGGAGAACGGGGTCGCCCACGGGTTGCGGGCGGCGAGGTGATCCCAGGTCGCCTGCGGGATGTCGGCGATCGAGCGTCGCTCGATCCTGAGCCCGGAACGACCCGCGTCCGGATCGTTCGAAACGCTGGCCGCCGCCGGACAGGCAGGCTCCGCGTCAAGGGTCTGAGAGGTCACGGTCGAATGCTAGCACCGGATCGGGGAATGGTTGCCCCGGCAACTTCGACTAGAAGCCGACGTGCAGGTAGCGCAGGAGATCGGCGTAGTCGTCGGTGAAGGGGTGGTCGGCCGGAGCGGAGGCGTGCCAGCCCTTCGCGCGCAGCGCGGCGAGGCGTTCCGGGTCGCGCGACGCGGCCATCCAGCGGCTCGCGATGTCGGTCGAATTGGCCGTGGCCTTCAGAGGCTGACTGGTCCGCTCCAGGGGCGTGAGCCCGAGCCGCTCGAGCGCGGCCGCGATGGACGGCGAGAGGTCGTAGTACCGGTTCGAGATGTGGAAGGCGATCACGCCGTCCGGCTCGAGCGTGCGGACCTCCTCCTCGATCGCCTCGACGGTCATCAGGTGGATCGGGATCGCGTCGCTGGAGAAGGCGTCGAGGATCACGAGGTCGAAGGCGGCGTCCGGCTCGGCGGCGAGCGAGAGGCGCGCATCGCCCTCCACGATCCGCGGCGGCGTCGGCGCGTCGGCGAGGTAGCTGAACAGGCGGGCGTCCTCGGCCACCGCGATGACGACCGGGTCGATCTCGAAGAAGGTCATCTCGGTGCGGTCGTCGATATAGGACGCGAGCGTCCCGGCCCCGAGCCCCACGACCGCCGACGCGCCTGGCGGTCCCGGCCGGCCGTGCGGCTTCGAGCGCGAAGATGTCGCCGGCCGGACCGATCGTCCCGTAATAGGTGCCCGGGATCCGCCGGCGCGCCGGTTCCGTGTACTGCGTGCCGTGGACGGTCGTGCCGTTCATCAGGACGGCGACCTTCCCGTCCGCCGGCCGGAGGACCTCGGTCACGCCGAAGAAGCTGCGCGCGCGGAACTCGACCGGCGGCTCCAGGACGAACGTGGCGAGGAGCAGCACGAACGCCGTCGCGATGGCCAGGAACCACGGCCGGGCGCCGACGGTCAGGATCAGCCCACCGACGACCAGCCAGCGGACGGCGATCTCGGTCACCGGCGAGCCGGTCACCACGAGCACGGTCGTCAGGATCCCGGCGCCGATCAGGTACGGCCCGACCCGTCCCCGGAAGCCGCGGACGAACGGGCTGAGGTCCAGGCCGAACCGCGTCCCGGTCCGCCGGGCGACGGTCTCGACCGGGGCGACCGCGGCCAGAGCGACAAGCGCGCCGACCAGCAGGATCGGGTACTCCCAGACGTTCGGGAAGACCTGCGGCGCGACGAGGGCGACGAAGGCCGACGCCAGCGCGCCACCCGCGGACATGATCAGGTAGAACTCGGTCAGGTGGCGTCGGATCCGGCCGGTCCTGGGCGAGGCGGCCGTGGAGGGCGACGGCGACGATCCCGAACGCGACGAGCTCGATGACCAGGAGGGCCAGGATCGGCCAGGCGCCGGCCGTCCCGTACGGCACCCACAGCAGCGTGACCATGGCGGGCGCGGCGAGGACGGCCAGCTTGACGAGGCGTCCGCCGCGGGGCGAGAACGCGACGATGAACGAGGCCAGGTAGATCGCCAGCGGCACGACCCACAGGAGCGGCGCGGAGACGAGGTCGGTGGCGATGAAGTTGGTGACCGCGGACAGGAGGCCCGACGGGATCGCCGCCAGGAGCAGCCAGCGGAGGCGGCGCGGCCAGTCGATGGCGAGGGCGTCGGTGAGAGGAGTGGCGGTGGCGGTCATGGAGGTCGCCGTGCCCGTGGCCAGCGTGCCGGCGCGCGCTGCGACCGCCTGGGCTCGCGCGACGATCGCCGGCATGGCCCGGGTGCCCGCGAGGGCCAGCAGGACGACCAGCACGGCGTAGCCGACGGTCCAGATCCCGCGCTGGTCGCCCAGTCCGAGACGCGGCTCGATGACCAGGGGATAGGCCAGCAGCGCGAGCAGCGACCCGCCGTTGCTCAGGGCGTAGAGCCAGTAGGGATCGCCGTCGCGCTCGGACCGCGCGGCCTCGAACCAGCCGGAGACGAGCGGCGTGGTCGTGGTCAGGATGAAGGCCGGCAGGCCGACCAGGACGAACAGGATCCGCAGCAGGTCCAGCGCCGGCGGCAGCGTCTCGATCCGCAGGCCGGCGACGTGCGCCGGCGCGATGACCAGGGCGGCGAACCCGAGCCCCGCCAGCGCGATGTGGACCGGCGGGCCCCACTGGCCCAGGCGCGTGATCGACACGTGCCCGTAGAGATAGCCCGCCAGCAGCACGGCCTGGAAGAAGAACAGCGCGGTGGTCCAGACGGCCGGCGTCCCGCCGAAGACCGGCAGCACCAGCCGCCCGACGAGCGGTTCGACGCTGAACAGGAGGAAGGCCGACAGCCCGATCGGGATCGCGAACGGCAGGGTCGTGCCCAGCAGGGTGCGCGATGCGGTCAGGGTGCGAGCGGTCATCCGTCCTCCGGGGTGGTGGGCGGACTCATCCTCTCGTGCGGGGCGCCTCGGTCAAGTGAGAAGAACGGGTCATGGCAGCCCGTTGCCGAAGAGCCGGCGCAGCAGGAAGTATTCGGGTCGCGGACGGTCGTCCGTGATCGAGCGGGCCGTCGCCGGCCGATCTGCGTGACCGCGTCGCCGGTCAGCCACGTCTGGCGCGCGATGACGTCGACCCAGCGCATCGACGGTCTTGGCCGGCGAGTCGTAGGCCGACGAGATGTCCTCGAGGACGCCCGGGCCGGGCGAGGACGGCCCGGATGTTCGCCTCGTCGAACGTGATCGGCCGCGACGACCCGAGCATGTAGACGCCGTAGCCGCCCGCGCCCTTGACGATCGTGACCTCCGGGAAGACCGCGGCGAACGTCCGGATGTGGTCGTTGAAATCGGCCGCGGGCCCGCCGTACGGGAGCCACTGCATCATGATCCCGCCGTCGGTCAGGTGGTCGCGGCCGGCCTCGTAGTACTCCTTCGACGAGATGACCGAGGCGCCGGAGCTCTCGATCGGCGGCGGCGGGTCGGTGATGATGATGTCGAAGCGCTTGTCGGTCGAGCTCGAGGTGGTTCCGGCCGTCGGTGACGATGACCCGGCCGTTCGGGTCGGCGAGGACGGCCGTCGGCGTCGGCGTAGTAGTAGCCGAACATCGCGGGCACGCTGGGGACGAGCTCGACCGCCTCCGTCGTGCAGGCCGGCGATCAGCGCGCCGCGGAAGGCCGAGCCCATCCCGAAGGCGACGACCAGCGCGCCTTCGACTCCGGGTCGGGCGATGAGCGGCAGGACCGGCATCAGCTTGGCGTCGACCGTCAGCAGCGTCATCGACGTCCCGGCGACCCACAGCTCGGGCGTGAAGCGTGATCTGGCCCGGCCTGGACCGAGGCGATCTCGTCCTCCGTCGAGTCGAACAGCCTGGCCGCCGGCGGACGTGATGTACGCCTCGTTCGGGCTGGACGAGGACGCCCGGGCGGAGCGTCGGTCACGACGATGACGACCGCGACGACGGCACCGGTCGCGGCGATCCAGCGTCCGGCGGGTCGCGCGCACGCAGCGCCAGCCGAGCGCGATCCCGACGGCCGCATTGACCAGCGCCAGGACGGCGACGAGGACGCGGCGACCCGAGCAGCGGGATGAGCACGAACGGCACGACCAGGCTGCCGAGGATCGCGCCGACCGTGTTCGTCGCGAGCAGGCCGCCGGACCCCTCGCCGGCGTGCGACGGCGTCGTCCTCGAGGAGCGCCGACGATGGCCGGGAACGCGATCCCCAGCGCGATCGTGACCGGCAGGACGACGAGGAGCGACGAGCCGAAAGAGCGCCGGAGTGTGTCGATCGGCTTGCCCGGTGTCGGGGCGTGCGGCGGCACCAGGACGAAGACGAGCCCGGCGAGCGCGAGCGCGCGGCGACGACCTGGCTGGCGGCGAGCAGCCGGAGCGGATCCCCGAACCGCGTCCGCAGGACCGCGAAGAGCACCGCGCCGAGCGCGATCCCGATGAGGAACGTCGCGAGGATCGTCGTGAACACGTAGGTCGTGTTGCCCGTCCCGGAGGCGAGCAGCCGGGTCCACGTCGACCTGGTAGCCGAGCGAGGTCAGGCCGGAGATGAAGGCGACGGTCAGCGCGAGTCGCGGCGCCGGGCGTGCGCGGGCGGGACGCGGCGCCGTCGGATCGCTCGAGGTCGGTGCGAGCCGTCGCCGATCGGCGTGATCGGCCGCCGGTGCTCCGGCCGGAGCCGCGCCTCGAGCCAGCCAGAGCGCGGCCAGCCCCGCGACGGCGGAGCAGCCGGCCCCGACCGCCAGCGCCCCGGACAGTCCGAAGAGCTCGATCAGGACGAACCCGGCCACGACCGTCCCGACGATCGCGCCGATCGTGTTCGCCGCGTACAGACGGCTGAACGCCCCGCTCAGGGTCGCGTCGCGGGCGAGGTAGCGGGTCAGCGTCGGGAGCGTCGCGCCCATCAGGATCGTCGCCGGCGCCAGCGCCAGGACGGCCATCGCGACGCCGGAGCAGCGCGAGCGCCTGCGGCGACGCCTCGAGGCTCGGGTAGATGTCGCGGTACAGGCCGTTGATCAGCCGGAACGTGAACGGCGTCAGCACGCACGACGACGGCCAGGGCGAGCTCGAGGAAGCCGTACATCCGCAGCGGATCCCGGACCCGGTCGGCGATCCGGCCGCCGACGAAGCTGCCGATGGCGATGCCGCCGAAGAAGCCGGCGAGGATCGCCGAGACCGCCTGGGTCGTGTTCCCGAAGACGAGCACCAGCTGGCGCGACCAGACGATCTCGTCGATCAGGGCCGCGGCGCCCGACAGCACGAAGATGGCCGAGGATGACGATCGGTGGTCGGCCGCATCAGATCTTGTCGGCCCAGTAGACGCCGAAGGCCATGACGACACGCCGAACGCGATCAGCACCTTCCAGCCGGTCCCGACCCTGCCCCGATGGACGGCCGCCAGACCGCACAGCGCGATGACGAACGGCACCGAATCGAGGAAGTAGCGGTAGCCGTACTGGAGCCAGCCGCCGCCGTAATAGAGGAGGGTCGGGATCAGCACCGCGATCGTGGCGCCGGCCAGCCACCAGGAGCGCGGCCGGCGCCAGTCGGCCTGGGTCGCGAACAGCAGGCCCGGGCTGGTGATGAACACGGACATGCCCGAGTCCGTCGGGCTTGAAGAACGGGAACGTCGGGATGAACGTCGGGAGGTGGATCAGGAAGTAGTCGAGGTTCATCGGGATGTGGGCGAGCGCGAACAGGCCGAGCGCGCGCTGACGCTCGAGGAACGGCGGCAGCGTCGCGAGGGCATAGCCGGACTCCCCGGGCGACCCGAACCGGACCTGGTTGTAGGCGAAGAACGAACAGGATCGCCGGCAGCACGCCGAGGCCGAGCAGGACCCACTGCCGGAGCCGGGTGGACCGGACGGCCGATCGCACGTAGCCGCCGACGACCTCGGTCGAGGGCAGCGCCGGTCTCGGCTCGAGCATGAGCGCATAGAAGGGGATCGCGAACGCCAGCGGTGCCCGGGTCAGGAAGGCGGCCCCGGCGAACAGGCCGATGAGCCAGGCGCGCTGCCGGCCGAACAGCTCGATCAGGGCCGCGAAGGTCAGGATCGTCGCGACGAGATGGCCGGTGTGCCAGACGCCGCCGCGCGTCGTGACCCACAGGATCTGGGTGGAGAAGCCGAACAGGATGGCACAGCGCACAGCCGGTCGATCAGCCGCGGCACGCCGATCCGGCCGAGCAGCATCCAGCACAGGCCGACCCCGGACGCGGCGAGGAGCGCGTTGATGCCCGACTCGTACATGTCGGCGTTGACCGCCCCGATGACCGCGACGAGCGGCATCAGCAGGATCGCCGGGAACGGCGCGAACGGCACGTAGAACTGGCCGTCGATGACGATCACGTCGTTCGGGCCGGGCCGGAAGTCCAGCCAGGTGCGCCCGTGGAGGAACGCGTCCGCGAGGTAGAAGAAGTCGCCCCGGCCCGCGTCGAAGCCACGGTCCGCGAGCCAGTAGACGAGGGCTGAGACCGCGACCAGCGCCAGGCCGGCGGTCGTCTCGCGCTTCACGCGTCGGGCTGGACGGGCATGGTCCTCACGACGTCCGCTCGACGCGTCGTGCCTTGCGATGCACGAGCGGGATGCGGAAGAGATCCCAGGCGACCCGGATGGCGAGGCGCGGGCCGGGCCCGCATCCGCGACCCGAGGCGATCTGCCCACCGGATCGGGACGATGGCGATCCGGTAGCCGCGCCGCCGGGCCAGGAAGATGATCTCGACGTCGAAGACGATGCTGGTGATCCGCTGCCGGGCGAAGAGGTCGTGGGCGGCGGCGCGCGAGAAGCCCTTGAAGCCGCACTGGGTGTCCTTGACGGGGCCGACGACCCAGATCGGATGCGAGCAGGTGGAAGATCTTGCCGAGCAGCCGCCGGTAGCCCGGCTGGCTGGCCCGCATGTCCGACCCGTCCGGCTGGATGCGCGAACCGAGCGCGACGTCGTGATCGACCAGGGCCGCGACGAGCAGCGGCAGCTCGTCCGGCGGGGTCGCCATGTCCGCGTCGGCGAAGACGATCAGGTCCGAATCGGCCGCGAGCATGCCCGCCCGGACCGCCGCGCCCTTGCCGCCGTGCGGCACGGTCATGACCCGCAGGTGCGCGCCGGCGACGTCGGCCGCCGGGCGCCGCCTCGGGTCGCGCGGTGACCATGGCGGCCGTCGCGTCCGTGCTGCCGTCGTCCACGACGAGGACCTCGATCCGCGGCGGCAGGTCGGCCGATCCGTGCGCGCCCTCCCGCGCCCGCTCCCCGCGGCGGCCGAGGTAGCCGAACAGCTCGTCGAGCGCGGGCTCGATGCGGTCGGCCTCGTTGTAGGCGGGCAGGATGATCGTCAATGTCTCGGGCGGAGGCATGGCGGGCAGTCTACGGTGTCAAGGTCCGGGAGGCGCCGCTCGCTCCGTCGGGGGCGGTTCGGTCGGCCGGAAGGCGGCCAGCAGGTCGACAGCTGGTAGCTCAGCAGGCGCGGCGTCGCGAACACGGACAGCACGATGGCGGCCGGCCAGCCCCACCGGGTCCTGGCCAGGATCAGAGCGCGACGACGGCCATGACCACGACCGAGACCTGCCAGAGAAGCGGCGAGATCGCGTAGAGCGAGAGGTTCTGGACGTTGGCCACCAGGTCGAACCGCAGGAAGTCGATGTAGCCGAGCGTCGCCGCCGGCTCGACCACGAACTGGAACCCGATGAGAGCCGCCATCCAGGCCGCGAAGAGTCCCGAGCCGGCGCCACTCGCGACGACCGACCCAGTAGACGGCCACGAGACCGGGGAAGACCTTGATGTTGGCCGCGAGGGCGACCGCGAACGGATTGCCGTAGGTCGAGCAACAGCGTCACGAGCGCCTGCGCCTGCCCGATCGCGAGCGTCCACAGGATCGGCAGCGCCAGGATGCAGGCGACGAGCACGACCGGCTCCCGCAGGCCGATCCGGCGGAAGGTCAGGACCGTGGCGACGAGGAGGACCGCCTCCCAGATGAGCGCCGCGGTCGTGAACGGCAGCAGGGCCAGGGGGCGGAAGACGATCGCGAGCAACGGCGGATAGAAGTAGTAGTAGTTGAAGTTCGGGTCCGCGGTCTGCTCGTACAGCGGCAGGCCGGCGTTCAGCCTGGCTCCCGCGTCGTAATAGGCGTGCACGTCGGCCAGCGGGTCGGTGGTCAGGTGGAGGATCAGCACCTCGATCCCGAGCAGCAGGCCGAAGCCGGCGAGGACCACGGCCAGCACGCGGAGGCCGCGTCGGAGCCAGGTCCGGGCAGGGAGTGGGGCGTCGCCGACGGCCGAGCTCACGTGCCTAGTATCGGGGCTGTCCGGGACCCGATTCCCCTCGACCGTGGTCGTGCGGATTGGGCCTTTCGTACTGGTCGGTCGTGACGCGACCCGGTGCTACGCTGCACCGGCCGTGCGCATTCCCCTGCTCCTATACGGGCTCGCCCTCGCCGTCCGGTTGGTGCTCATCGCGCACTTTCCGTACCCGGCCTACCCGGACTCGGCCTACTACGCGGACGTCGCCACGAACCTGCACGCGGGGCAGGGCTTCAACGTCGACTTCATCTGGATCTTCGCCGAGGTGGGCGGGTCCGCTCCCCGCCGACCCGGTCCTGCCGATCCCCTCGAACGCGCACTGGATGCCGCTCGCGTCGATCGTCCAGGTGCCGTTCCTGTCGATCTTCGGCGACGTGGCGTGGGCCGCGGCGCTCCCGTTCGCGCTGATCGGCGCCCTCGCCGCGCCGCTCATCTGGGGCTTCGCGCGGGACGCCGGCGCGTCGCGGACGGTCGCGGTCGGGGCGGGGATCCTGACCGCCATCCCGCTCCTGTCGGCCGTCTACATGGTCCAGCCGGACAACTTCTCGTTGTTCCAGCCGCTGGTCCTCGGCTCCCTCTGGCTGGCCGTCCGCGGCGCTGCGCGGCTCCGGCCGGGCGTTCATCGGGGCGGGTCTGCTGGCCGGGCTGGCGACGCTCGCCCGGACCGATGGCGTCCTGGTGCTGGCGACGCTCGGGCTCCTGTTCGCCTGGGACCGCTGGCGCGCCTGGCGGTCGGCGGGCGGGAGGACCCCCGCCGATCTCGGTCGCGGCGGCCGTCGGCTGCGTCGCGGTCTTCGTCCTGGTCATGGCCCCGTGGTGGGCGCGCCAGCTCGCCGTCTTCGGCTCGCTGTCGCCGTCGACCGCGTCGGGCCGGTCCTGTTCATCCGCGCCATCGACGAGTGGGACAGCATCACGACGCCGGCGACCCTGGACCATCTGCTCGGCATGGGCATCGGCCCGTTGCTGGTCACGCGGCTCGGCGGGCTGGTCGCCGCGCTGACGATCTACGCCACCCTGGTCGGCGGCGTGCTGCTCGTGCCGCTGATGGTCGTCGGCGGCTGGGCGCGCCGGCGGTCCCCGGACTTCCGCCCGTTCTTCCTCTATGCCGCGATCCTGTTCGCCTTCTCCGCGCTGGTCTCGGCGGTCCACGTCCCGGGTGGCACGTTCATCCACTCGGCCGTCGCGCTGGCCCCGTTCACCTACATCCTGGCGCTCGAGGGCGTGGCCGTCGCCGTCGCCTGGATCGCCGCCCGGCGCCCGGCCTGGGACGCGCCCGGCGCCACCCGGTTCTTCACCGGCGCGGTCATCGGGTTCGCCGTCCTGTGCGCCGTCGCCGGCTCGCTCGTCGTCCATGCCGCGTGGGAGGGCCGTCGCGAGCGGGGGCTCGCCGTGGCCGCGACCCTCGACACGGCCGGCGCGCCCCCGAGCGACCGGGTCATGTCGCTGGACGCGGCGTCGACCAAGTACTGGACGGGGCACGGTGGCGTCGTCCTGGTCAACGACCCGCTCGACACCATCAAGGAGGTCGCACGCGCGTACGACATCCGCTGGCTGGTCCTGGACAAGGACGACTCCGTCCCGGCCGCGACGCCGGTCATGGCCGGTGAGCGGCCCGACTGGATCGGCCCGCCGATCGCGACGGGCATCGACGGACTCACCGTCTACCCGCTGGAGCCCGGCACGTGACGCGCCGCGAGGTGGTCCTGTCCGCCGTCCCGATCTTCGCGGTCGCGCTCGTCGTCCGGATCTGGTTCGCGGCGCAGGTCCCGTTCCCGGAGCTCGCAGGACGCCGCCTACTACTTCGGCGTCGCGCGCAACCTCGTCGAGGGCCGCGGCCTCGTCTCGGACGCCATCTGGAGCTACCAGACGCCGCCGCTCGTCTTCCCGCGGCCGGCCTTCGAGGTCTGGCTGCCGCTGCCGTCGTTCCTCGCCGCGATCCCGATGGCGTTCGCCGGCGCGACCTTCGCCGTGTCGCAGTGGTCGGCGGTCGTCATCGGCTCGATCGTGCCGGTGCTCGCCTGGCGCCTGGCCGCGGACGTCGCCGCGGAGCGCGGCCTGCCGACGTCACGGAGCCGGACGCTGGCCATCGGCACGGGTCTCGTGACCGCGATCTACCTGCCGCTCCTCCTCCACTCCGCGCTGCCGGACTCGACGATGCTGTTCACCGTCCTGGCCCTCAGCGCGTGCCTCCTGATGAGCCGGCTCGCCGCGCCTGCCCGGGCCGGTCGCGCCTGACCGACCGGCGGGTCATCGCGCTCGGCGTCGTCATCGGCCTGGCTGCCCTGACCCGCAACGAGGCGATCTGGCTCGGGCTCATCTGGCTGCTGATCGCCTGGCGGGCGGGCCAGCTGCGCCTCGTGGTGGCCGTCGGCGCGATCGCCCTGCTCGTCTTCGCGCCCTGGATGATCCGCGACTGGCTCGTCTTCGGGAGCCCGCTGCCGGGGCAGGCCGTGGCCAACGCGTTCAGCGTGACCGGCCTCGACATCTTCGCCTGGAACGACCCGCCGACCCTGTCGCGCTATCTCGCGGTCGGGCCCGCCCGGCTGCTCGAGATGCGCGTCGAGGGCCTGTCGCACAACCTCTTCACGGTCCTGCTCCTGCCGGGCGTGCCGATCTCGGTCATCGGCCTCGCTGGCGCTGCCGTGGCAGGCGCGCGGCGCCGCGCTCCGGCCGGTCGTCCTGCTCGGCGTCATCACGTTCCTCGCGACGAGCCTCCTCTTCCCGGTCGCGACGACCTGGGGCACGTTCCTCCACGCCGCGGGGCCGGTCCAGGTGCTCATCGTCCTGTCGGCGCTGCTCGCGCTCGACGCCGGGATCGCCCGGCTCGGGCGGCGGCTTGGCTGGACCAACCCGGTGGCCTGGCTCGGCCCGGCGCTCGGGATCTTCGGGTCGGCGCTCTTCTCCGTCGTCCTGCTGTCCGGCTTCGGTGGCGGGGCCCGCGAGACGGCCGCCCAGTTCGCCGAGCTGGAGCGCCGGATGGCCGCCATCGGTCACCCGCTGGACGCGACCGCCGGTCCGGTCCTCACCAACTACCCGATCTGGCTCGCCGAGACCAGCCGGATCCCGTCGCTCGCGCTCCCCGACGAATCGCCGTCGGACGTCCTGGACCTGGCCCGCGATCCTGCGTTCGCCGGCACCCGCCTCGTCATCCTCGTCGGCGGCGAGCACGGGCGGTGGCCGGACGTCCTCGACACGAACGTGCCGGACGCGGACTGCTTCAAGGAGCTGGACCTCGGACCCGGTCCGGCCGGCGTGCCCGATCCACTCGAGGAGACGCGTGCCTTCGAGATCGTTTGTCCATGAGGGGCGACCCGTATACTCAGTCACCGATGGAGCCAGCACGCGCCGGTACCGATGCACGGGACAGTCGCTTCGACGGACTCCACGCGGAGGCGAAGGCGGCGGTCGGCTACAGCGCGAACACGCTCCGCAGCGTGCGCGAGCGCTACCGCGAGGCCTACTCCGACTCCCTCACCGACTGGCAGGCGCTGCGCGACGAGCTCGATGCGCAGGACCGCGGCACCAACGATCTCGCCCGGGCGCGATCCACGACGGCCCCGGTGGACCGCGCCGCGGACGCCGCCGAGGCAGGCGCCGACGACTTCCGGCGACGGGCGCTCCGCAGCGACGTCGAGACCCTCACGATCGACATCGGCGAGCGGCAATCCGAGCTGGCCAAGCTGGAGCTCGCGGAACGGACCCTCGAGCGGACCTGGCTGTTCCTCGAGCGCGGCGACGCCACCCTCATCACCGAGGTCGGTCCGCCGGCGTCCGAGGGCGACGTCCAGATGCGCATCGTCGAGGCCCAGGAGGCGGAGCGCTCCCGCCTCGCCCAGGAGATCCACGACGGACCGGCCCAGGCGCTCAGCCAACTCGATCTTCCAGGTCGAGTACATCGAGCGGGTCATCGAGTCGGACCCCCTCCTCGCCCGGACGGAGCTGCGCTTCCTGCGCGAGCTCCTGCGACGGGAGCTCGGCGACGTCCGGGCCTTCATCAGCCAGCTCCGCCCGCCGCTGCTCGACCAGCTCGGCCTGGACGGGGCGATCGACGACACCGTCGAGCACATGCGCGCCCTGACCGGGCTGGAGATCACGACGGACCTGGCGGCACCGGCCGACGGGCTGAACGACGCCCAGCGGACGGTCGCCCTGCGCGTGGCCCAGGAAGCACTGCAGAATGTACGCAAGCACGCGGCGGCGACCAAGGTCACCGTGGTGACCCGGCTGATGAGCAGGCCGGCGATGGGTCCTCGAAGTCCGGGACGACGGGCGAGGGTTCGACGTCGGCGCGGTCGCGGCGCGCGGCCGCCGCAACTTCGGGCTCCAGTTCATGCGCGAGCGCGCCGAGCTGATCGGCGCTCGATTCGACGTACGATCGCGGCCGGAGGGCGGAACCGTCGTCCGTCTGACGATCCCGGCCGGGGACGCTATCGGAGGAGAGGAGAGCACATGAGAGGCATCGACTACAGCGGGCCGGAACGCCGACGCGGTGGTCCGGACCGTCGGGCCCTCGACGAGGTCACGAGGATCCTCGTCGTGGACGACCACGCTCTCTTCCGGATGGGCATCGCCAACATCCTGGGCCACGAGCCCGACTTCGAGATCGTCGCCGAGGCCGAGGATTCGCGGGGCGCCATCGACCGGGCCCTCGAGACCTCGCCGGACATCATCCTGATGGACCTCTCGCTGCCCGCCCCCGGTGGCATCGAGACGACCCAGCGGATCAAGCGCGAGCTGCCCTCCACCGGGATCATCGTGCTGGCGCAGACCGAGGACGAGGACGCCCTGTTCGATGCGATCAAGGCCGGCGCGGCCGCGTTCATCCTCAAGGACGTCGGACCGGACGACCTGGTCACGATCATCCGCCGTGTCGTCGCCGGCGAGTACCTCATCAACGACAAGGTCTTCTCCAAGCCGGCCGTCGCGTCGCGCGTCCTCAAGGAGTTCCGCGAGCTCGCGGTCTACGGCCAGGACGCGGCACCGATCTTCGCCCCGCTGTCCCCGCGCGAGGTCGAGATCCTCGACAACATCGCCCAGGGCATGACCAACAAGCAGGTCGCCTACGCGCTGTCGATCAGCGAGCAGACGGTCAAGAACCACATGAGCTCGATCCTCCGCAAGCTGTCCGTCAACGACCGGACCCAGGCCGTGGTCTACGCCATGCGCCAGGGCTGGATCCGGATGCCGGAAGACTGATCGACCACGGCACCGCGACCAGCCCGCCGATGACCGACATCGCGTCTTCGCCCACGCCGGCGACCAGCCTGCCCGAACTGTCCGGGCGGATGGCGGACGACCTCGCGCACCTCGACGCCGAGCTCGCCGAGGTCGACCTCCTCGTCGCCCAGGCGAAGACGGAGGCCGCCCGGCACGAGTCGCGCCGGGTGGCCGCGGCCGAGAAGCTGGCCACGGCGATCTCGACCGCCACGTCGTCCGGCGCCCCGCTCGACCCGACCGTCTCGGCGGACCTCAACGCCCAGCTCGTCCTCCTCACCAAGCGCGCGGCGCTGATGGAATCGCAGGTCGACGTCCTCGAAGGCAAGCGACGGGCCCTCGGTCGGTATCGCGATGCCCTCGCCGCGTATGCCGAGTCGCTGAGCCCGTTCCGGGACGTGCCCATCCCGGCGGCCCGTCCGGCCAAGATCGGCGCCGGCGGCCCTCGGACCGCGGACACGAGCGGCGTCCCGCCGGCCGTCTCCCGCCTGCTCCTCGACGCGCAGGAGGACCTCCGTCGCGAGATCGCCCGGGCGATGCACGACGGCCCCGCCCAGAGCCTGACCAACATCGTCCTCCAGGCCCAGATCGTCGAGCGGCTGGTGGCGACGGACCCGGCCAAGGCCGGCAACGAGGTCCGTCAGCTGATCGCGATGGTCCAGCAGACGCTCGAGGCGACCAAGTCGTTCATCTTCGACGTCCGGCCGATGGTCCTCGACGACCTCGGGCTGGTGCCCACCCTCCGTCGCGCGGCGCGCGAGCGTGGCCGGCGTGCCGGCGTGCCGGTCGAGTTCGACACGCTCGGGCCGGAGCAGCGGCTGCCGATGGACCTCGAGAGCGGCCTGTTCCGGATCCTCGACGAGGCGATGTCCGCCTACCTGTCCGCGCGAGCCGAGCGGGTCTCGATCCGCCTCGACTGGTCCGAGCAGCTCGAGGCGCGCGTCGCCGCCTCGCGGGCCGCCGCCGAGACACGGCCGGACCAGACCCCGGAGGTCACCGCCGACAAGGACCTGCCGCCGGCCCTCGCCGCGATGATGGAGGATCGCCGCGCGGATGCGCGCGACGCCATCGAGGCGGCGCGGCGCGAGGCGATCGTCGTGCTGCCGCCGTCCACGTGGCGCGAGATCCAGGGCCGGGCGGCCACCCTGGGCATCGCTCGCCGAGCTGTCGGCCGACGGGGCCGAGCTGCGCCTGGTCGCGGACCTGCCGGCCGCGACCGCCCCGGGCGACCCCCGACGAGTCGTGACCCGCGGGTGGCGTCCGCGATGGCCCGGACGGGAGCGCGGTCAGGGACTCGTCGAGTACGGCCTGATCCTGGCCCTGACGCGCACGTTCACGGCCGTGATCCTCGGCGTCTTCGGTGGGACGCTTGCCGGACTTCCTCGGCGCCATCGGGTACGCGATCGACGCCGCGACGGGCGGCTGACGAGGCGCTCGGTCAGGGTGGACCCCCCGTACCATCAGCCCAGTAGTCGATGCCGAGGGGCTTCCCTATATTGACCACGCCCTCGGTTCTGGGGGGTTGTCATCATCATAAGGGGAGCCACACATGGCACTCATCACCACGGTCCTCGCTTCGCTTCGCCGCGACGAGGAAGGCCAGGGCCTCGCCGAGTACGCCCTGATCCTCGCGCTCATCGCGATCGTCGCGATCATCGCCCTGATCTTCCTGGGCAGCCAGGTCAGCGGCATCCTGAACACGGTCGGCAAGTCCGTCTAGTTCCAGCTCCCGCGGATACCGGACCGCCGGAGCCCATTGGGCCCCGGCGGTCTTTTTCATACGCCGACTTACCCGCGGCCACGCCGCGGAGTTTCGAGGGAAGGAGGCACGGAACACCCAATGTCGCACCTCACCGCATTCATCGCACTCATCCCATCGATCCGCAACGACGACAAGGGCCAGGGCCTCGCTGAGTACGCCCTGATCCTGACGCTCATCGCCATGGTCTCCGTCATCGCACTCATCTTCATGGGGCTGCAGGTCAGCACCATGCTCCACACGGTCGGCCAGTCCGTCTGACCAGCCACCGTCGCGAACCCGAAACCGGATGGACCGCCGGGCCTTCAGGGCCCGGCGGTCCTTCGTTTTGCCGACGCACCACTGTTCTCGCGGCACGCTTGACAGCGTCCGATGGTCACCCGTACTTTCGGCGCTCGACACCCGCCGGGGAGATCTCGAGGAAAGGAGGTAGATCCCACATGACGCAGCTTCTCGCACTCATCTCGTCCTTCCGCAGCGACGACGAAGGCCAGGGCCTCGCCGAGTACGCGCTGATCCTCGCGCTCATCGCGATCGTCGCGATCATCGCCCTGATCTTCCTGGGCACCCAGGTCAGCGGCATCCTCGACACGGTCGGCAAGTCCGTCTAGTCACACTCCTTTCGAACAGCCGGACCGCTGGGGCCTTCGGGCTCCGGCGGTCCTTTGTCTTCCGGACGCACCGCTGGTTCGCCCGACGTCTTGACATGCTCCGATGGGCGGCCCTAGGGTTCGCAATCCACGGCGGCTCGCCGTGAGTCTCAAAGGAAAGGAGGTACTGAACCCCATGACGCAGCTTCTCGCACTCATCTCGTCCTTCCGCTCCGACGACGAAGGCCAGGGCCTTGCCGAGTACGCGCTGATCCTGGCGCTCATCGCGATCGTCGCGATCATCGCCCTGATCTTCCTCGGCACCCAGGTCAGCGGCATCCTCAACACGGTCGGCAAGTCCGTCTAGTCACCGCTCGCGCGGATACCGGACCGCCGGCGCCCACGCGGGTGCCGGCGGTCCTTCCTTTTCCGGCAGAGGCAACCGCGGACGCCGAGGAGTCCCGAGGGAAAGGAGGAGACTCCCATGACACAGCTCATCGCACTCATCCCATCCTTCCGGAGCGACGACGAGGGCCAGGGCCTCGCCGAGTACGCACTGATCCTCGCGCTCATCGCCATGGTCGCGGTCATCGCGCTCATCTTCCTGGGCAGCCAGGTCAGCACCATGCTCGACACGGTCGGCCAGTCCGTCTAGGCCACCCTCCGTCAGACCTCCAGAGCCGCCGGCCGAAAGGCCCGGCGGCTCTGTCGATTCAGCTGCCGCGCACCACCCCGGACCCGCGCGCGCCGGCCGTCTCGAACCTTGCAGTCTTCCTTGCGGCGTGCACGATTTCCTGCCGTTTCCTCCTAATGGTCCTAGCCCTTTGGTATAGTCGCGCGGCTCTGAGGCGGTGCTAGAGTGGTGCCACCTGTCACACCTCATCTCTTCGGGGAGAACCAACTTGAAGCGCTCGAATCGGCTCGTCCTGCTCGTCGGGGTCTTCCTGGCGATCGTGGCCTTCGTCGGCATCCTCGTGCTCACGAGGCAGGAGGCACCGCAGCAGGTCGTCGCACCGACGACCGGCCCTGTGGTCGTCGCCACGGTCGACATCCCGCTGTCGACCCGGATCCAGCCAGGACCAGGTCACGACCAAGACGGTCGACCTCGACGCCGAGGCTCGCCGGGCGCCTTCACGGACGCCTCCCAGGTGATCGGCCAGATCGTCCGCCAGCCGGTCGCGAAGGGCGCCCAGATCACAGCGGACGACCCTCAACGGTGCCCAACGCAGCGGTCAGATCACGAACATCGACTGCCCGCTGACCCTGCGCTGCATGGCGCTCCAGGTCGACCAGGTCAGCGGCGTCGGGACGGTCATCAAGACCGGTGACTACGTCGACATGGTCGTCGGCCTGACCGCCGACAAGTTCCCGGTCATCACGGTCAGCCCGGGCGACAACGCGATCACCGTCGTCGCCGGCCTCAACAGCACCAGCGTCAAGCTCCTGCTCCAGGGCCTGCAGGTCATGGGCACGCTCCTCCCGCCGCCGCCGGCCAGACCGCCGACGCGACGCCGGTGCCGGCGCCGTCGGGCAGCCGGCACCGGCGCCCCGTCGGGCCCCGGCACGAACCTCAACGGCCAGCAGGAGATCGTCATCCTGGCGGTCACCGCCCAGCAGGCCGAAGTCCTCAAGTTCGCCCAGATGGACGGCAACGTCACCCTCGCCCTCCGCGCGGTCGGCGACTTCGTCGACCCGCTCACCGGCGCCGTCCTGCCGCCGGTCGCCGCCGTCACGACCGGCGTCACCCTCAAGGTCCTCGTCGACTCGTACGGTGTCCTGCCGCCGGAGGTCGTCCAGACCGTGACCCCGACCGCCACCAAGAAGCCGTAGCCCGCCGCGGCCGGGGGCCGGCCGCCGACGGAACAACGACGGGGGCGACGGGCGCATGGGATCGCAAGATCCGGCGCCCGTCGCCGTTCCCCGCTCACGACCTGACCAGCGCAACGCGACCAAACGATCAAGGACCAACCAGAGCGAGATGGCCGACCAGATCCGTGTCCTCGTCGTCGATGACATCCCCGAGACCCGCGATCACCTGACGAAGCTCCTGGGCTTCGAGAGTGACATCGACGTGGTCGGCTCCGCGGCGTCCGGGCGCGAGGCCCTCGAGATGGGGGTCCGGCTGAACCCGGACGTCATCCTCATGGACATCAACATGCCGGACATGGACGGCATCGCCGCCACGGAGCAGCTCTCGTCGAGCGTCCCCGGGCGCGGCGGTCGTGATGATGTCCGTGCAGGGCGAGGCGGACTACCTCCGGCGCTCGATGCTGGCCGGCGCTCGCGAGTTCCTGGTCAAGCCGTTCAGCAGCGACGAGCTGACCGCATCGATCCGCCAGGTCAGCGCCCGCGAGCGCGACAAGCAGAGCCGGATGCAGATGGTCCCGGTCGCCACCGACGGCACCAGCACGCCGGACGGCACGCCCCGCACCGGCGGCTCGGGCGAGCCGGGCCAGGTCGTCGCGGTCTTCAGCCCCAAGGGCGGCGTCGGCCGGACGACCGTCGCGGTCAACCTCGCCGTCGCGGCCGCCTCGGAGCTCGGCAAGAAGGTCGTCATCGTCGACGCCTCGTTCCAGTTCGGCGACGTCGGCGTCCTGCTCAACCTGAACCCCAAGAGCAAGTCGATCGCGGACCTCGATCCCGGAGCTCGAGGCCGGCATCGCTCGATTCGCTCGACACGTTCCTGATCAACCACACCGCCGGCGTCAGCGTGCTGCTGGCGCCGCCGTCGCCCGAGACGGCCGAGATGATCACCGCCAACGGCGTCAAGATCATCCTCGAGCCGCTGCGCAAGACGCACGACCTCGTCGTCGTCGACTGCACCTCGTACTTCAACGACACGACCCTGGCGATCCTCGATGCGGCCGATGTGATCCTGACGATGCTCAGTCTCGAAATCACGAGCATCAAGAACATGCGCCTGTTCCTCGAGGTCGCCGAGCAGCTCGGCTACGAGAAGGGCAAGGTCCGGCTCATCCTCAACCGCGCCGATTCGGCGCTCGGCATCCGCGTCGCGGACGTCGAGCATTCGATCGGCCGTAAGGTCGACGAGACGATCGTCAGCGACGGTCGGAGCGTGGTGTATGCGCTGAACCGGGGCGTACCCTTCTTCCTGTCGAACCGGGAGGCCCAGGTGTCCCAGGACATCCTGCGCCTGGCTCGTTCGGTGGTCGGGGAACGGTGCCGCGACCGACGGTCGACGAGACAGTCGCAAGGCAACACAGAAGAAATCGTTGTTCGCATGGCGATGATCGTCGCTGGCAGGCCCTTCGGGGCGAAAAAGGGGTGTAGGCAATGTCCCTGCTGAAGCGGATCGAAAGTGCTCGACCGGGTACCGCCGGAGCCCCGGTCGCCGCGCCGGGTGGGCCGGGTCCGGCGTCCCGGTGGCACCCGGTGGCGCGCCCGCCGAGCGCCCCGACGACCGGGCCGGCTGACCAGCCAGGCGCCGGTCCGGGAGTCGTTCCGGGACGTCAAGTTCCGGATCCAGAACCGGGTCATCCAGGACCTGGACCCGAAGCTCGACCTGTCCAACCAGGTCGAGGTCCGGCGCCAGATCGAGGAGATCTTCGGCAAGGTCATCGACGAGGAAGGCCTCGCCCTGACCCGCGCCGAGCGCGTCCGGATGCTCGAGCAGATCACCGACGAGATCATCGGCCTCGGCCCGCTCGAGCCGCTCCTGCGTGACGAGTCGATCACCGAAGTCATGGTCAACGGCCCGCGCCAGGTCTACATCGAACGATCCGGCAAGCTCGAGCTGACCAACGTCGTCTTCCAGAACGACGACCACGTCATGCGCATCATCGACCGGATCATCGCCCCCATCGGCCGCCGCGTCGACGAGTCGTCCCCGATGGTCGACGCCCGTCTCACCGACGGTTCCCGCGTCAACGCCATCATCCCGCCGCTGTCATTGGTCGGCCCCGTCATCACCATCCGGAAGTTCTCCGCCTCGCCGTTCACGGTCGACGACCTCATCCGCTTCGGCACCGCGACCGCCGACATGTTCGACTTCCTCCGGGCGTGCGTGGAGGCTCGCCTGAACATCTTCGTCTCCGGCGGCACGGGCTCCGGCAAGACCACGACCCTCAACGTCCTGTCGTCGTTCATCCCGAACGACGAGCGGATCGTGACGATCGAGGACGCGGCCGAGCTGCAGCTCCGCCAGGAGCACGTGGTCACGCTCGAGTCGCGGCCGCCCAACATCGAGGGCAAGGGCGCCATCCCGATCCGCGAGCTCGTCCGCAACGCCCTGCGCATGCGGCCAGACCGGATCATCGTCGGGGAGTGCCGTTCGGGCGAAGCGCTCGACATGCTCCAGGCCATGAACACCGGCCACGACGGCTCGATGTCCACCGGCCACGCCAACAGCCCCCGCGACATGCTGTCGCGGCTCGAGACGATGGTCCTGATGGCCGGCGTCGACCTGCCCCTGCGGGCCATCCGCGAGCAGGTCGCCTCGGCGGTCGACCTCATCGTCCAGCAGTCCCGCCTCAAGGACGGGACGCGCAAGATCGTCAACATCACCGAGGTCCAGGGCATGGAAGGTGATGTCATCGTCATGCAGGATGTCTTCGTCTTCGAGCAGACCGGTGTCGTCGAGGGCAAGATCCAGGGCCGGCTCAAGCCGACCGGGATCCGGCCGAAGTTCGTCGAGAAGTTCGAGGTCATGGGCATCAACCTGCCGCCCGGACTCTTCGGGTTCACCTACTAGGACCCGGGAAGGAGCACTGACCCGTGGAACCAACAACGCTCGCGATCGCAGGGGTCGCCGCCCTGGCGATCATCCTGATCGCGATCGGCGTCGCGACCTCGGGTGGCTCGGGCATCTCCGACCGTCTCGAGCGCTACGCCGCCAAGCCGACCGACCAGAGCAAGGCGGCGGCGACCGGTCAGGGCGGCGTCGCCGAGCTGATCGCCCAGAGCCAGGCGCTCAACAGCCTCAACCGGGTCGTCGAGCAGCGCGACTTCGGGGCGAACCTGGCCCGCGACCTCGCCCGCGCCGACCTGAAGCTCAAGCCGTCCGAGTTCCTGCTCATCTGGGCCGGCAGCATCGTCGGCGTCCCGCTCGTCATGCTCCTCCTGTCGCCGTTCCTGCCGACGCTCGGCAACCCGCTCTTCCTGCTGATCGGCGGCCTGATCGGCTTCCTCATCCCGCGCTTCTGGCTCCGCCGCCGCAAGAACGGCCGGCTGGGCGCCTTCAACAAGCAGCTCCCGGACACGATCACCCTCATCGCCAACGCCCTGCGCGCCGGGTCGTCGTTCCTCCAGGCCATCGAGCTGGTCGTCCGCGAGTCGCGGCCGCCGATCTCGACCGAGTTCAGCCGGGTCATCCGTGAGGTCAACCTCGGCCTGCCGTTCGACCAGGCGCTGGAGAACATGGTCCGCCGCGTCCGCTCGGACGACCTCGAGCTGATGGCGACCGCCATCAGCATCCAGCACCAGGTCGGCGGCAACCTCGCCGAGATCCTCGACTCGATCGCGTACACCATCCGCGAGCGGATCCGGATCAAGGGCGAGATCCGGACGCTGACCGCGCAGCAGCGGCTGTCGGGCTACGTCGTCGCCGGCCTGCCGATCGGCCTGGCCGGCTTCCTGTTCATCGTCGGCGCCCGGCTTCATGGAGCCGATGTTCGACAATCCGCCGGCGATCCTCGGCCTGCCGGCCGGCGTCGTCATCCTGATGTTCGGCGGGTTCATGATGTTCCTCGGCTTCCTGGTCATCCGCCGCATCGTCGACATCGAGGTCTAGGCCATGCTTCCGATCATCATCGCCGCCCTCGCCGCCGGCGGGATCCTGCTCATCGTCCTCGGTCTCGCCGGCAGCTCGCCGGTCGACCCGGTCCAGGCCCGCCTGACCCAGCTCGGGTCGATGCAGGCCAAGAACCTCGAGGAGCTCGAGCTCCAGCAGCCATTCCTCGAGCGGACCCTGCGCCCGTTCGCGAACCGCATGTCCGGATCCGTCTCACGGATGGCCAGCAGCGTCGTTCAGCGAACGGACCGAGAAACGGCTCGCGCTGGCCGGCAACCCGGGCGACATGCGGGTCGCGGACTGGCTCGGGATCAAGGCGATCGGCGCCATCGTCGGCGCGATCCTCTTCTTCTTCCTGTTCGTCGTCGTCGGGCTGCTCGGCTTCCCGTTCGTCGATCGGCCTGCTCATGTCGATCATCGGCGCGATCTTCGGCTACATCGATCCCGGAGTTCTGGCTCGGGTGGCCGGGTCAAGAAGCGCCAGAAGGCCATCCTGATGATGATCCCGGACGCGCTCGACCTGCTGACGATCTCGGTCCGCGCCGGTCTCGGCTTCGATGCCGCGCTCGGCAAGGTCGTCGAGAAGCTGAAGGGCCCGCTGTCGGACGAGTTCCGGCGGGCGCTCGCCGAGGTTCGCGTCGGCAAGGCGCGGCGCGAGGCGCTGCGCGACATCGTCGCCCGGACCGAGGTCGTGCCGCTGACCAACTTCATCGGCGCGATCATCCAGGCCGAGCAGCTCGGTGTGTCGATCTCCAAGGTCCTCCAGGTCCAGTCCGAGCAGCTCCGCATCGAGCGCCGCCAGCGCGCCGAGGAGCAGGCGGCCAAGGCGCCGATCAAGATGCTGTTCCCGCTGGTCGGGTGCATCTTCCCGTCGCTGTTCATCGTCATCCTCGGGCCGGCCATCATCCTCATCGTCCAGAACCTGAAGGTCTGACCTCGACCTTCGTCGTCCTGGACCATCCACGACCGTGCCCCTGCGCGTCCGCAACCTGAGCCGCGCCACCGAGCTGGGCGACCGCCTCGAGGTGGCCGACAGCCTGTGGGCCAAGTTCATGGGCCTCATGGGCCGGCCCGCGCTCGACCCCGGGGCGGGCCTGTGGCTGACCGACAGCAACGGCATCCACATGATGTTCATGCGGTTCCCGATCGACGCGGTCTTCCTCGGCCGCCCGGATCCGGCGCGCGACGACGCCCGGGTGGTGGTCTCGGTCCACCGCGGGTCTGCGGACGTGGATCGGGCTGGTCCCGCTCGTGCGGGGCGCGAACGGCGTGCTGGAGCTGCCGGTCGGGACGATCGAGCGGAGCGGGACGGCCGTCGGCGACCTCATCGCCCTCGAACCGGCCGTCGAGGCGCCGGCGACGTCCGGGGAAAGTCCGGGTGAAGCACGGTCGGTCATCATCGGGCGCATGGCGGCGCTCCGACGGCTCGCGTCCGGCCTCCTCGACCTCGCCTTGCCGGCCTCGCTGCGCGGGCTGCGGTCGTGAAGGGGCGCCGTTGTGCGCCGACTGCCTGCCGGCGCTCGATGCGCGGCTCGGTCTGCCGGCCGGGACGCCCATCGGCCTGCCGGCGGACATCCCGGCGCCGCTCCTCCAGCTCGAGTGGTGCGCTCCGTACGCCGGCGCGGTCCGGGGAGCGCTGCACGAGCTGAAGTACGGGGGCGAGCAGCGGCTGGCCGTCCCGCTGGGGATCGCCGTCGCACGTCGCTGGGCGCGGGTCGGCGTCGGGGCGGACCTGATCGTGCCGGTCCCGGTCCACGCGGATCGCGAGCGGCGGCGCGGCTACGACCAGGCGGCCCTCATCGCCGCGGTCGCCGGGGAGCACCTGGATCTGCCGGTCGAGCGGGCGCTGGAACGCGGCCGCGCGACGATCGCCCAGTTCGAGCTGGGTCGCGACGAGCGGGCCACGAACGTCGCCGGCGCCTTCCGGCCGCGGCGGTCCGCGGGCGCGGCGGCCGCCGTCGCCGGTCGCTGGGTCCTGCTCGTCGACGACGTGGTCACGACCGGCGCCACCCTGGCGGCCTGCGGAGCGGCGCTGGTCGCGGCCGGTGCCGCGGCGGTCTCCGCCATCGCCGTCGCCCGCGAGCGCTGAGGGCCGGCCCGGGTGGACGGGTATACTCGGTCAGGACGGTCCGCGACCCGACCGCCAGCATCGGATCCGCTCACCTCGGGACACGGGCGACGGCCCAAGGGGGATGCGTGAGGACGATCGTCAAGGGCAAGAACGCCGAGATCCCGGACCGCGTCCGCGTCTACGCGGAACGCAAGCTCAGACGGATCGAGCGGCTGCTGGACGATCAGACCGATGCCACCGTCGAGCTCTGGCACGAGCCGCATCGGAGCGCGACCGACTCCCATTTCGCCGAGGTGACCCTGATCATCCACGGCCACGTGCTGCGCAGCCGGGCGACCGGCGCGAGCTACGAGGAGGCGCTCGACGACGTCGTCGACAAGCTCGAGCGCCAGGCGGTCGACCACAAGGAGAAGCCGCGGCTTCGGGCGCGACCCGAGGAGGAGAAGCAGATCCTCCGCCGGCTGGCCGACGGCAGCGACGGGCCGCCGCGCGAGCCGCGGATCGTCAAGATCAAGCGCTTCGCGATCGAGCCGATGTTCGAGGAGGACGCGGTCGGCCCGGATGGAGGACCTCGGGCCACCAGTTCTTCGTCTTCGTCAACGCGGAGACCGAGCGGGTGGCCATCCTCTACAAGCGCGACGACGGCGACTTCGGCCTGATCGAGCCGGTCGTCGGCGGCGACTACACGAAGCGCGGCAACTCCTCCGGCACGCCCGCCCGGGCCTCATCGGGTCGCCGCTGAGGCTTCGTCGAGCGCCCGCCGGGACCGCCCGCGGGCACGACCGTTGCGCGGCGTACGATGCCGCGGATGCTTCCCGACGGACGACGACTCGGCGCACACCTGCCCCTCGGGGCCGGGATGGTCAAGGCCGTGGATCGGGCGCACGAGATCGGTGCCGACGCGCTCCAGATCTTCGCCGACAACCCGACGGCCTGGCGCCGACGGGTCGAGCCGCCGAGCGAGCAGCCGGCGTGGCGGGCCCGCCTGACCGAGCTCGACATCCGGCCGATCGCCATCCACGCCTCGTACCTGGTCAACCTCGCCGGGCCCGAGGAGGACTTCTTCCGGCGTTCGGTGGAGGTGCTGGCCAGCGACCTGCGGGCGGCGCCCGGGTTCCTCGGTCGCTTCGTCAACGTGCACGTCGGCTCGCATCGTGACGCCGGCGTCGAGGCCGGGACCCGCCGCCTGGCCGACGGGCTCGCCCTGACCCTCGCCGAGGTCGACGACGGTCCCGACGCGGCGATGGTCGTCCTCGAGAACTCGCCCGGGAGCGGCTTCGGTCTGGGCACGGACGTCACGGAGCTGGCCGGGATCCTCGACGCCGCCCTGGCTCGGGGCGTCGCATCCGAGCGCCTCGGCTTCTGCCTCGACACGGCCCACGCGTGGGCCGCCGGCATCGACGTCGGCGAGCCGGCCGCGATCGACGCCTTCCTCGACGACTTCGACCGGCGGATCGGCCTCGAGCGCCTGGTGATGCTCCATCTCAACGATTCGAAGTCGGAGCGCGGCTCACGCCTCGACCGCCACGAGCACCTTGGCGCCGGCCGCATCGGCGTCCCCGGCCTCCGCCACCTCCTCTGCCACCCCGCCCTGGCCCACGCGACCTACTACCTCGAGACCCCGGGCATGGACGAAGGCTACGACGCGATCAACATCGCACGGGCCTACGACATCGCCGCCGGCCGTCCGCTGCCGACGCTCCCTCCAGAAGCCCTCACCCTCAAGGGCAGCCGGGCCAGGACAGCCCCGGCCGCGGACGACCCGCCCGGGTGAATAGTCGGCGCTCGTCCGTGGAGACGGACCGACCTACGATACGGACCATGATCCTGCCCAAGGTCCGCGACCCCAGGTTCATCACCGTGCGGCGCGGCGGCAGCCTCCGCGACGACGATCACCGGCTGCTCGCGGTCTGGGCGGCCGACTGCGCCGAGCACGTGCTGCACCACTTCGAGGCGGCGCGGCCGCGGGATGACCGGCCGCGTCGCGCGATCGAGCTGGGTCGTGCATGGGCGCGGGGCGAGGTCCCCTGGGCTGAGGCCAGGACGGCGGCCGGCCACGCAAACGCCGCGGCAAGGGACCTGAGCGGCGCCGCTCGGCATGCCGCGTACGCCGCCGGCCAGGCCGCGGCCGTCGGTCACGTGGCGGCACACGAGCTGGGCGCCGCGGCCTATGCGGTCAGGGCCGCTCGTGCGGCAGCTGTTGACGGCGCGGGCGACGAGGGCGGCCGGCGGGAGTGCCGCTGGCAGCGCGCCCAGCTGCCCGGCGCGATCCGGGAGCTCGTGCTCGACGACCAACGGCGGCGCAACGAGCTCTGCTGGTTCGCCTTCGACTGCTGATCGGAGCGCTCGGCGACGGGTGGGTGGCCCGGGAATCGCGAACGCCGGCGCCCCAGACGCCGGCGTTCGCTGCCCCGAGACCCGGATCGTGGAGGGCGAATCCGGGTCGTGCCCTGGTGTGTGCTCAGTAACGCCCCGGATCCCGACCGACCGAGCGCGAGACGGAACGCACCGTGCTGACGGTGGCCCCGGCCCCGACCCCGATCGGGCTGGAAGAGGCGGAGGTCCGGCCGGGTCGCTCGGGCGCCCGATCGGCGCCGTTGTTCTCGGACGGCTGGAAGGAACGACCGTAGCGGCGCATCCGCACGGCCAGGTAGTACTCCATGATCTGGCGAACCTGTGGCTCGCTCAGGAGCTCGTCGGCGCGGAGCGCGTATTCGACGCGTGCCGTGGGGTTCGTGTTGCCGGCCGCGACCAGGCCGAGGTACTGCGGCGTGTCCGCGTCGTCGCGAAGCTCGCGGAGGCCGCGGGCCAGCTTGGTCGCCGTCCCGAGGGACGGCATGCGATCGCCGCGGATCAACCGCGAGATCGTGGAATGATCCACCCCCGACTGCTGTGCGAGCTGCCGTTGCGACATCTTCTTGGCCTTGAGCTGAGCTCGAAGCCATTCGTTGAACGCTCGGCCGTTCTGGGTCGTCATGTGGTGCTGGGCGCTCCGATGGATGGATCGAGGGATGAGTGCGATGAATCCACTATCGATGGGGCGCCGGGACGTCTGTATCACCCGTTGGTACCGGTGGCCTCGCGCGTGCCTCGCAATCGAAAGCTGCGGTGCGGTGCAGTCCGTCGCGGTCTGGTTGGGGCGCCCTGGGATGCGACCCCCATGACCTTTGTACGTCCCCCGATCCTGTCTGGATCGCCGGGAGCGTCAGGCGGATGTCGCCGCCGGTGCGGTCGGTGGCTGTGGGATCCGGCCCATGCCGCGTGGCATCGGTGAGACGACGTACATGACGGCGCCGAACACGATGATCGACAGCACGCTGATCACCCAGTCGAGGATCGTGATCGCGGTCGCCTCCGGCAGCGGGACGCCGTAGGCCACGGTCAGCACGCCGATGACGCCGGCCTGGGCGAAGCCGAGCCCGGCCGGGCTCAGCGGGATGGCCGTCAGCAGCGAGCCGATGAGCGCCACGAAGATCGCGCCGGACAGCCCGAGCTCGACGTCCGGGAACCCGAACGCGAGGACGACGATGTACAGGCGCAGGCCCTCGGTCAGCCAGATCAGCCCGGTCACGAACGCCAGCATCGGCAGGTGGCGCAGCCCGACGGCGCCGAACACGCCCTCCTCGAACCGCTCGTAGAGCTCCAGGACCGACGGCGGCAGCGGCAGCCGGGTCAGGATCCGGCGTCCGAAGTTGCGCATGGTGAACAGGCCGACGCCGGCCACGACGACGGTCACGATGCCGACGACGAAGACGATCCGGACGGCCGGCGGCATCCCGAGGCGGAAGCTCCAGAACCCGGCAGCCAGGCCGAGGATCGCGATCGCGAAGATGTCGAGGATCCGCTCGATGAAGACCGTGCCGAAGGTTCGGCTGAGCGACGCCTCGCTGTTCATCTTGAGCAGGTAGGCGCGGTAGACGTCACCCAGCTTGGCCGGGACCACGCAGTTGACGAACCACGAGATGTACAGGATCTCGGTCGAGTTGCGCAGGCCGATGACGAAGCCGGTCTCGCGCAGGAGCCGCTGCCAGCGGTAGCCGCGCAGCGGGAAGCCGAGGTAGAAGACGAACGCCGCCAGGAGGACGAGCGCGGGGTTGGCCTGGAGGATCAGCGTCGGGACGGCGGCCAGGCGCTCGCGGTTCAGGTACAGGAAGAAGCCGATGATCGCGAGCGGGACGACGATCGACAGGATCGTCCGCGGCTGGGTCAGCCGCCGACCGAGCGAGATCGGCGCGACCTCGGTCGGCTCCATCTCGAGGGCTTCGACCAGCGATTCGGGGTCGTGGTGGTGGCCGAACGTGGGGTCGACGGCCGGAGTGGCTTCCATCGCACCGGACCCTACCGGACCGTCCGTCCCGTCGGACATCGGTCGATGGTCCTGCCCGTCCCGATCGGTCACGGGCGACCAGCCGAGCCGGGCGGGGGACCGTCGGTGGACCCGGGCCGAACGCGCCCGTTGCCGCGCACCCGGTTGACGCCCTTGGCGAACGGGGTCCAGAGCCGGGCGAAGTAGGTGGCGCGGCCGGGGATGACCTCGAGGCCGGCCAGTGCGGCCAGCAGGCCGTCGGGCGTCGACGGATCGCCATCGAGCGCGATGTAGGCGACGCCGATCTCCATGATCGAGTGCGCATCCGAAACGGCGATCCCGGGCAGGCCCTGATCGATCGCGAACTGCTGGGCGTCCTCGTTGCCGTGGCCGACGACGCGCGCGTTGTGCGACTCGACCCAGTCGACGTGCGGTGCCAGGCTCGCCATCGCGGCATCGCGCAGGAGCGACCCGCGCATCCGGTCGAACGGGTGCGGGATGCCCACGAGCCCACCCTGCTCCCGCGCCGCCGCGATCGTCTCCATCGCCGACATCCCGGGCGGGATCGCCGTGTCGAGGAAGACGCAGATCAGGTCGCCCTCGGCGGTCTTGACCTCCTCACCCACGATGATCGTCAGGCCCGCCGGCGCCATCGCCCGCATCTCCATCGCCACGTCGATCCGGTCGTGATCGGTGACGGCCAGGTGGGTCAGGCCACGATCGCCCGCCGCCTTGATCATGTCCTTGGGCGCCGACAGCGAATCGAAGCTCCCGCGACTGTGGCAGTGCAGATCGACGAATGCCCGGGTCACACCTGCTGCACCAGCGACTTCTTGAAGAAGTCGAAGTGCTCCAGGGCGAGGCCGGTGCCCAGCGCGACGCAGCTCAGCGGGTTCTCCGCGACGTGGCACGGGACGCCGGTGACCTGGGTCAGGAGCTTGTCGACGTTGCGCAGGAGCGCGCCGCCGCCGGACATGACCATGCCCTTGTCGATGATGTCCGAGGAGAGCTCCGGCGGGGTCTGCTCGAGCACGGACCGGACGGCCGCCACCAGCTGCTGGAGCGGAGCCTCGATGGCCTCCATGACCTCGCTGCTGGTGATCGGGATCGTGCGCGGCAGGCCCGCGATCAGGTCGCGGCCGCGGACCTCCATGGTCAGCTCGCGATCGAGCGGCAGGGCCGTCCCGATCTCGATCTTGACCTCCTCGGCCGTCCGCTCGCCGACCATCAGGTTGTACTTCTTGCGGATGTACGTGGCGATCGACTCGTCGAACCGGTTGCCGCCGACGCGCAGGCTGTGCGACACGACGATCCCGCCGAGCGCGATGACGGCGATCTCGCTCGTCCCGCCGCCGATGTCGATGATCATGTTGCCGGACGGCCCGCTGATCGGGACGTTGGCGCCGATGGCCGCCGCCAGCGGCTCCTCGATGAGGTAGGCCTCCTTGGCGCCGGCCTTGAGCGCCGCGTCGCGGACGGCGCGCTTCTCGACGCTCGTCACGCCGGCCGGGCACGGAGATCATCACCTCCGGCTTGCCGAAGCCGATCCGCCTGCGCCGGACCTTGCCGATGAAGTGGCTGAGCATCGCCTCGGTGATGACGTAGTCGGCGATGACGCCGTCCTTCATCGGCCGGATGGCATGGATGTTGCCGGGCGTCCGCCCGATCATCTCGCGCGCCTCCTCGCCCACGGCGACGATCCGGTTGTCGTCCGACACGGCGACCACGCTTGGCTCCGTGATCACGATGCCCTTGCCCTTGACGTAGACGAGGACATTGGCGGTGCCGAGGTCGATGCCGATCTTCATGAGGGGGTGTCTGCTGTCCCTTCCGCGCTGCGCGAGATGCTGGCCCCGAGGTCGAGGAACTTGCGCTCGATGTTCTCATAGCCCCGGTGAACGTGGTGCGCACCGTGGATCGTGGTCGTGCCTTCGGCCGCCAGGGCGGCCAGCATCAGCGACGCGCCAGCCCGCAGATCGCCGATCTCGACCTCGGCGCCGACCAGGCGGGCCGGCCCGGTGATGGTCGCGTGGTGGGCGTCGGGCATGTCGACGTCGGCCCCCATCCGGCCGACCTCGGCGAGCCACTCGAGCCGGTCCTCGAAGATCGTCTCGTGGACGTGGGACACGCCGCCGGCCTGGGTCAGGAGCACGGAGGTCGGCGGCTGGAGGTCGGTGGGCAGGCCCGGGTACGGGGCGGTGACGATGTCGCACGCCCGGTAGCCGCCGGCGTGGAGGGCGGACCCGTCGACGTCGATCGTGTCCGCGCCGACGTCGAGCGTGACCCCGATCCGGCGCAGGGTCTCGATGAACGCGTCGAGATCGCGGGAGGGCGCCCGCTCGAGCTTCACGTGGCCGCCCGTGACGGCGGCGGCGACGGCGAACGTGCCCGCTTCGATCCGGTCGGCGACGACCCGGTGCTCCGCGCCGCGGAGGCGCTTGCGGCCCTCGACCTCGATCGTGTCGGGGAAGGTCCGCTCGACGGCCGCGCCCATCGCCTGCAGGAAGGCGATCAGGTCGTCGACCTCCGGCTCCTGGGCGGCCGGCCGGATGACCGTGTGGCCCTCGGCGAGGGTCGCGGCGAGCATCGCGTTCTCGGTCCCCATGACCGACACGAACGGGAACCGGATCTCCGACCCGCGGAGCCGGCCGGGTGACGTCGCGAAGTAGTAGCCGTTGCGATACTCGATCGAGGCGCCCAGCGCCCGCATCGCCTCGACGTGGAGGTCGACCGGCCGCCGGCCGATCCGGTCGCCGCCGGGGTTGCTGATGATGACCCGGCCGAACCGGGTCAGCAGCGGCCCGAGCAGCATGAAGCTGGCGCGCATCCGGGCGGCCGCCTCGAGCGGGACGAACAGCCACTCGACGTCGCCCGAGGCGACCTCGTAGACGTTGTCGGCCGGGTGGTCGACGACGACCCCGAGGTCGCGCAGGGTCTCGGCCATGACCCGCACGTCCTCGATCTCCGGGCACGTTGGTGAGCCGGCAGCGCTCCCCGGTCAGGGTCGCCGCGGCCAGCAGCTTGAGGGCCGCGTTCTTGGCGCCGCTGATCGGCACGGTCCCCTGGAGCGGCCGGCCACCCTCGATCCGGAAGACCTCGCGCGCGACCGGCTCCGGCCGGTACTCCCAGTGGAACGGCCGCGCGTCAGCCACGGTCCGTCACGGGCGAGGCGCCGACGTCGGTATTCGCAGACATGTGGCGCTAACCGCGGTGCCGCGGGCCCTCGCGGTGGCGGCGCTCTGCGACGCGGATCCGGAGGAGAGCCTGCTGGAGCTGGGCTCGGGCGGCGGCGAGGTCGACCGCATCCGTCTGGGCGGCACCCTCGAGCGCCCGCTCGGCCTCGCGCCGGGCCTCCTGCGCCTTCTCCAGGTCGATGTCGCTGGCGAGGTCGGCCGTCTCGGCCATGACCACGACCCGGTCCGGCCGGACCTGGAGGAACCCGCCCACGATGGCGAACGACTCCTCCGCCCCGCCCTTGCGGATGCGCAGCTCACCGACGCCCAGCATCGACACCAGCGGGGCATGGTGCGGCAGCACCCCGAGCTCCCCCTCGATCCCGGGCAGGTTGACGGCGTCGACCGTGTCCGAATACGCGAGCCGCTCCGGGGTCACGATCTCGAGCAACAGGGGCATGGGTCAGCCCGCCAGCTTGGCGGCATTCTCCCGAACGTCGTCCAGCGTGCCGGCCAGGAAGAACGCCTGCTCCGGCAGCGTGTCGGTCTTGCCTTCGAGGATCTCCTTGAACGACGCGACCGTGTCCTTGATGTTGACGTACTTGCCGGAGCGGCCGGTGAAGACCTCGGCGACGAAGAACGGCTGGCTCATGAACCGCTGGAGGCGGCGTGCCCGGGCGACCGTCGACTTGTCCTCCTCGGACAGCTCGTCGATGCCGAGGATGGCGATGATGTCCTGGAGGTCGCGGTAGCGCTGCAGGACGCGCTGCGTCTCGCGGGCGACGTCGTAGTGCTCCTGGCCGACGACGTTCGGGTCGAGGACGCGCGACGTCGAGGTCAGCGGGTCGACCGCCGGGTAGATGCCGAGCTCGGCGATGCTCCGCTCGAGACGGATCGTCGAGTCGAGGTGGGCGAAGGTCGTCGCCGGCGCCGGGTCGGTGTAGTCGTCGGCCGGCACGAAGACGGCCTGGAGCGAGGTGATCGAGCCGTCGCGGGTCGACGTGATCCGCTCCTGGAGCCCGGCCATCTCGGTCGCGAGGTTCGGCTGGTAGCCGACCGCGGACGGCATGCGGCCGAGGAGCGCCGACACCTCGGAGCCCGCCTGGGTGAACCGGAAGATGTTGTCGATGAACAGGAGGACGTCGCGGTGCTCCTGGTCGCGGAAGTACTCGGCCATGGTCAGGCCGGTCAGGCCGACCCGCTGGCGGGCGCCGGGCGGCTCGTTCATCTGGCCGAACACGAAGGCGGTCTTGGCGATGACGCCCGACTCGGTCATCTCGGCGATCAGGTCGTTGCCCTCGCGGCTGCGCTCGCCGACGCCGGCGAACACGGACACGCCGGCGTGCTCCTGGGCGACGTTCCGGATCAGCTCCTGGATGATGACCGTCTTGCCGACGCCGGCCCCACCGAAGATGCCGATCTTGCCGCCCTTCTTGAACGGGCAGATCAGGTCGATGACCTTGAGCCCGGTCTCGAAGACCTCGATCTCGGTCGACTGCTGGTCGAATGCCGGCGGGTCGCGGTGGATCGGCAGCGACACCTCGGACGTGACCGGGCCCTTGCCGTCGATCGGGTGGCCGAGCACGTCGAACACGCGCCCGAGCGTCGACTCGCCGACCGGGACCGTGATCGGCGCGCCGGTGTCGCGGACGTCGACGCCGCGGGCGAGCCCGTCCGTGGTCGTCATCGCGACCGCGCGGACCCAGTTGTTGCCGAGGTGCTGCTGGACCTCGCAGACGAGCGGCTCCTGGCCCTCGCGCAGGATCTCGACGGCGTTGTAGATGCCCGGCAGCTGGCCGGCCGGGAACTCGATGTCCACGACCGGGCCGGTGATCTGGATGACCTTCCCGGTCGCGGCCGGTGCGGCAGTTGCCATGTGGGGGTGCCTCCTGCGTCCTTCAGCGTCAGCGTGCGTTCGCGCCGGACGCGATCTCGATCATCTCGCGGGTGATGTTGGCCTGGCGGACCTTGTTGTACGACAGGGTCAGGTCCTCGATGAGCTCTTCGGCGTTCTCGGTCGCGTTCTTCATCGCGACCATCCGGCTCGATTCCTCGCTGGCCTTGGCCTCGAGGACCGCCTGGAACAGGCGCGTCGCGACGTAGCGCGGGAGGAGCCGTTCGAGCACCGCCGAGGCGCTCGGCTCGAAGATGAACTGGTTGCCGGGGATGCCCTCGGTGTCCTCGGCCGGCTGGATCGGCAGGATCGTCAGCGCCGTCGGGCGCTGGACGAGGGTCGAGACCCAGAGGCTGTAGACGATGTCGACCCGGGCGTAGGTGCCGGCCAGGAAGTCGTCCGTGACGAGGCGCGCCAGCGGCAGGACGTCGGCGAAGGTCGGCCGGTCGCCGAAGGTCGCGAAGTGCGCCTCGAGCGGCACGCCCGTCCGGCGCATCGCGTCGCGGCCCTTGCGGCCGACGGTGATGACCGCCACGTCACCCGGGTTGTCGATGATGTCGCGGGCGACGAACCGCACGATGTTGGTGTTCAGCGGCCCGGACAGCGGCCGGTCCGTCGTGATCAGCACGATCAGGCGCTTGCCGTCCGTCGGCGTGGCCAGGAGCGGGTGGTCCTCCTGCCCGAGCACGGCGGCGAGGTCGGCGAGGACCTCGTCGAGCTTCTCGCTGTAGGGCCGCGCCGCGAGCGTCGCGTCCTGGGCGCGCTTCAGCTTCGACGCCGCCACGAACTGCATGGCGCGCGTGATCTGCTTGATGTTCTTGACGGATCCGATCCGCCTGCGGATGTCCCGCTGGCTAGCCACGTGTCTGCGACTCCCTCGCGCCTAGGCCAGGAAGGACGTGCGGAAGACGTCGATGGCTTCGTCGAGGGCGGCCGACAGCTCGGGCGAGAGGGCCTTCTTGTCGGCCAGCTCGGTCAGGATCGCCGGGCGCTCCGTCTCGAGGAAGCGGTAGAACTGGCTCTCGAACTCGCGCACGCGCGGCGTCGGGACGTCGTCGAGCTTGCCCTTGGTCGCCGCGTACAGGATCGCGACCTGCTTCTCGACGCCGAGCGGCTGGTACTGCGGCTGCTTCGACGATCTCCGACAGCTTCTCGCCGCGGGTCAGCTGGTCGCGGGTCGCCTTGTCCAGGTCGGACGCGAACTGGGCGAACGCCGCCAGGGACCGGTACTGGGCGAGGTCCAGCTTGAGCGGCGCGGCGACGGTCTTCATCGCCTTGGTCTGGGCCGCGGACCCCACCCGCGAGACGGAGATGCCGATGTTGAGCGCGGGCCGCTGGCCGGCGTTGAACAGGTCGGTCTCGAGGAAGATCTGGCCGTCCGTGATCGAGATGATGTTGGTCGGGATGTAGGCGGACACGTCGCCGGCCTGCGTCTCGACGATCGGCAGCGCGGTGATCGAGCCGCCGCCGTTCTCGTCGTTCATGCGCGCGGCCCGCTCGAGGAGCCGGCTGTGCAGGTAGAAGACGTCGCCCGGGTAGGCCTCGCGACCGGGCGGGCGGCGCAGCAGCAGGGCCATCTCGCGATACGCCCAGGCGTGCTTGCTGAGGTCGTCATAGACGCACAGGGCGTCCTTGACCAGGCCCTGGCCGGGCACCTCGACGCCGGCCTCCATGACCTCCTCGGCCATGGCCACGCCCGAATACGGGGCGAGGTACTGGAGCGGGGCGGGATCCTCGGCGCCGGCGACGACCACGATCGTGTACTCCATCGCGCCGTACTGCTCGAGGATCGCGACGGTGTTGGCGACGGTCGAGAGCTTCTGGCCGATCGCGACGTAGATGCAGACGAGGCCCTTGCCCTTCTGGTTGATGATCGTGTCGAGGCAGATGGCGGTCTTGCCGGTCTGGCGGTCGCCGATGATCAGCTCGCGCTGGCCGCGGCCGATCGGGATCAGCGCGTCGATGGCCTTGACGCCGGTCTGGACCGGCGTGTCGACCGACTTGCGGACGATGACGCCCGGGGCGATGCGCTCGACCGGGCGGGTCGCGGTCGTCGCGATCGGGCCCTTGTCGTCGAGCGGCCGGCCGAGCGGGTCCACGACCCGGCCGAGCAGCGCGGCCCCGACCGGGACCTCGACCACGCGGCCGGTCGTCTTGACCGTGTCGCCTTCCTTGATCGCGGTCGCGTTGCCGAGGATGACCGCGCCGACCGTCTCCTCCTCGAGGTTGAGGGCCAGGCCGAACAAGCCGCCCGGGAACTCGAGCAGCTCGGACGAGAGCGCGCCGGACAGCCCGTAGATCTGGGCGATGCCGTCGCCGACCTCGACCACGGTCCCGACGCTGCGGGTCTCGACGCCGGAATCGAAGTCGTCGATCGCGGACTTGATGATGCTGGTGATCTCGTCGGAACGAATGGCCATCGCTGTCAGATCTCCTAGAGGGCGCCCGAAACGAGCTGGTTCCGCAGTCGCTCGAGGCGGCCTCGGACGCTACCGTCGATCAGGCGGTCGCCGACCCGCACGATCAGGCCGCCCAGCAGGCTGGGATCGACCTGGACGTCGAGCTCGACGCGACCGCCGCTGAGTTGTTCGAGCCGCGCGGTGATCGCCCGGATCTCGTCCGCGCTGAGCGGCGCGGCGCTGGTGGCAGTGGCGAGGGTGATGCCCTGGCGGGCGTTGTCGAGGCGCCGGAACTCGGCGGCCACGGTCGGCAGCTGGTGGATCCGCCCGCGCCGGAGCAGGAGCTCGATCATGTTGAGGACCGGCTTGCTGACCACCTTGCCGAAGATGGACTGCGCCATCTCGTCGCGCGATCTCGAGCGGGGCCGCCGGGTTCGCGAGCATCCGCCCGACCTCCTCGTCGGCCGCGATCTCGCCGGCGGCGTCCAGCTCGGCCCGCCACGCGGCGACCGTGTCGTCACGCACGGCCACCTGGAAGGCGGCCTCGGCGTAGCGGCGAGCAGCGGTGTCGCGGGTGGCCATCAGTCGCTCGCCATCAGTTCTTCGCGTCGCCCGTGCCGGCGGTGCTCAGGAATTCCTCGACGAGACGCCGCTGGCGCTCGTCGGTCATGGTCTCCCCGACGACCTTGCCGGCCGCCTGCAGGGCGAGGTCGGCGACCTCGGCCCGGACGTCGGCGATCGCGCGGGTCTTCTCCGCCTCGATCTCCGCGGCGGCCCGGACGCGCAGGCGCTCGAGCTCCTCGCGGGTCGCGGCGATATCCGCGTCACGCGTGTCCTGGGCGACCTTCTGGGCACGGGCCAGGATCTCGTTCGCCTCGCGGCGTGCCTCGCCGAGCGTGGCGACACGCTCGGCCTCCGCGCTCTCCCGATCGCGACGGGCCTGCTCGGCGTCCTTGAGGCCCTGCTCGATCCGCTCCTGCCGGTCCGACAGGATCTTCGTGACGGGCTTGAGCGCGAACGCGTAGATGATCGCGAAGAACAGGATGAAGTTGAGCGCGCCGACGATGACCCAGAACAGGTTGATCTGGAACAGGGCGTCGCCTTCGGCGGCGAGCTGTGCGATCTGGTGGCCCGCCGCTGTGGCGACGGCCAGCGTCTCCACTGTCGACTACTTGATGAAGATGGCGAGCAGGCCGACGACGATCGCCAGGACGCCGAGCCCTTCGGCGAAGGCGGCGAGGATGATCGCGATGCCACGGATCTGGCCGGCCGCGTCGGGGTTGCGACCGATGGCCGCGGCGGCGAGGCCGCCCAGGATGCCGATGCCGATGCCCGGGCCGATGACCCCGAGGGCGGCAAGGCCGGCGCCGATGTGCTCCATGTCGTGAGTTCCTCCTACACCCCGGGCGGGCGGCCCGGGTTCATTTTGGGACCGATGGTGGATCGCGCCTTTGGGGCGCCTCAGTGGGCGGGCTGGAACTCCGGTTCCGTCCCGTGCGGGTGGTCGAGCGCCTCCTCGGCGACGTGGCCCTCCTCGTGGCCGTGGCTCTCGATGGCGAGAACGATGAACATGAGGGTCAGGATGCTGAAGATCAGCGCCTGGATGGCGTTGAGCATGACCTCGAGGCCGAGCAGGCCGACGGGGATGAACGCGATGGTCAACGCGGTGATGACGCCGAGCGCGACCTCGCCGCCGTAGATGTTGCCGAAGAGCCGCATCGACAGCGTGACGGGCTTGACGAACTCGAGCATGAGCTCCACGAGGCCGACGAAGAGGGCGATGATCCCGGCGCCGATCCCGTTCTTGAACTCGTACAGCGGGAAGAACTTCCCGGCATAGCCGCGGAAGCCGAGCTTGCGGAAGCCCTGGAACTCGAAGTAGATGAAGCTCACGAGGGCGAGGCCGATGGTGATGTTGACGTCGCTGGTCGGGGCCCGCAGCTGCTCGACCCGGCCGATCGGCGGGATCAGCCCGCTCCAGTTGCAGAACAGGATGAGGATGAAGAAGGCGACGAACAGCGGGATGTAGGGCTTCGCGGTCGGACCGGCGATCCCGAGCCCGAAGTCGCTCAGGAACTCGTACAGCCACTCGAAGGCGTTCTGCGCGCGACCGGGGATGAGCCGGCGGCCCCGCGTCATGAGGATGACGACGATGAGGACGAGAGCCATGACGATCCACATCGTGAGGATCGTCGAGCTGATGCTCGGATAGAAGACGATCAGCTGCGTCCGCCGACGGGGCCGTGGAGCCCTCCGGAGCCCAGACGACGTGGGGCGCCGGGAATTCGAGCGTGCTTTCGATATAGCAGACCGGGAAGGCGCACGCGTCACCCGGGGCGCCCTCCTTGGGGAACGGCGGGACCAGGATCAGGGCGACGATGTTGAAGACGATCACGGCGCCGATCAGGAGGAACCAGCGCGAGGACAGACCGCGGCCGCTCTTCGGCTGCGGCTGGGGCCTCGGGGGCTTCCGGGGTCACGACCTGCTCGCTCGACACTCTTGCTCCACACACAGGAGCGCGGCTCGACGCCGCGCTCGGATCCTCCCTGACCGGTCGGGGCCGACCGGCTTAATCGAATGACTTCAGGAACCGACTCACCAGCCGGATGATCATCAGGGTCCCGGCACCGGCGCCGAGGAAGAACCCGATGAGCATGAAGGCCGGAAACGTCAACCCCAGCTGCTCGTCGACCCAATGGCCACCGAGCGCTCCGACCAGCGTCGTCACCAGGAGTGAGATGCCGATCTCCGAGAAGAGGACTAGATAGCCCCCACCTCGTCCGGGCTCGATCATGGGCGACCTGACACGGCCGCGGCAGTATAGCAGGTGCCTCGGGCGCGGGGCATCAGGGCGCCTGCCTCAGCGGTAGAGAAGGAAGGCGTCCAGGTAGATCCGTCCGCCGCCGGCCGGCCGCACCTCGAACGTGTGCGTGCCGAGCGTCGTGAAGTGACGTGAGAAGACGAGCTGGCGATAGAGCGTCTTCGAGCTGCGCAGGTTGATGGTCGCGGCCAGGACGCCGTCGACCCACACCTGCGCGGACCCGCTCGTCGTGGTCCGGGTGGCGAGCCAGGCGATGTCGCGCGTGCTCGTGGTGATCCTGGCCCGTGCGCCGGTCGAGGTCGAGGACCGTTGGCTCCCGCCGCTCGCGCTGCTGCTGGAGCTGGTCGTCCAGGTTCCCGTGTAGTGGACGCTCGAGCTCGAGTTCTGGAAGCGGGCAGGCTTGAACGTCGGCCCGTAGACGTAGCTGCCGACGTTGCCCTGCTTGTCGATGGCACGGACCCGGAAGCGGTAGCTCCGGCCGTCGCGTCAGGGTCCGGTTCACGGAGGTCGAGGTCGCGCTGGCCAGGCTCACGCGTCACGTAGCTCCCGCCGTTCGTGCTGACCTGGAGCTGGTACTTGCCGATCCCGGTCCCGTTCGTATCGGTGCCGGACCAGGCGATATGAGCCTTCATCGAGCTGGTGCCGACCGTCTGCGAGTAGAACGATTCGATCGGCGCGATCGCGACCGGCTTGGTCGTGTCCTTGGTGATCGTGAGGAGGACCGTCGCGCTGTCGGTGCCGCCGTGGCCGTCACTCAGGGTGTACGTGAAGACATCGGTCCCGTAGTAGAGATTGACCGGGTCGTAGGTCAGCCCCGTCCCGCCGCCTGTGATCGCGACCGTGCCGTGGGCGCCGTTGGTCTTGGCCACGATCGTGAGCGTGTCGCCGTCGGGGTCGCTGTCGTTGGCCTTGACCGCGAGCGCGGTCGCGCCGGCGCTCTCCCGGACCGAGAGGGTCGCGTCGTTGACCGCGTTGGGCGGGTCCTGGACCGGGGTGATCGTGACGTTCACGGTTCCGATCGTCGTCCAGCCGTGGCCGTCGGCGATGGTGTACGTGAACGTGTCGGCGCCATTGGCGTTGGCGTTCGGCTTGTAGGTCAGGCCAGTGCCGCCGCCCGTGATGGTCACCACGCCCTTCGCGCCGTTGGTCTTGGCCGTGATCGTGAGCGTGTCGAGATCGGGATCGCTGTCATTGAGGAGGACGTTGATGGCGGTCGCGGCGGCATCCTCGGCCATCGACCCGGTGTCGTCGTCCGCCACCGGGGGCTGACCGTCCGCGATCGTCACGTGAACAGTCGCCGTGTCGGTGCCGCCGTGGCCGTCGCCGATCGTGTAGGTGAACGTGTCCGGCCCGAGCTGACCCGCGGTCGGCTCGTACGTCAGGCCGTCACCGCCGCCCGTGATGACGACAGTGCCCTTGGCGCCGTCGGTCTTGCCGGTGATCGTGAGCGTGTCCCCGGCATCCGGGTCCGTGTCGTTGGTCAGGACGTCGATCGCCGTGGCGCCGGCCGTTGCGCCGACGGTCTTGCTGTCGTCGACGGCGTCGGGCGGGTCCTCGACCGGGTCGATCGTCACGGAGACGCTGGCCGTGTCGGTGCCGCTGTTGCCGTCCGAGACGGTGTAGGTGAACGTGTCGCTGCCGGTGGAGTTGGCGGTCGGCCGGTAGGTCAGGCCGGTCCCGCCGCCGGTGATGACGACGACGCCCTTCGCACCGTCCGTCTTGGCCGTGATCGTGAGGGTGTCGCCGTTGCCATCCGTGTCGTTGGCCAGCACGGGGACGGCCGTCGCGGCCGCATCCTCGTTGACTGTCGCCGTGTCGTCGACGGCATCCGGCGCGGTGTTGCTGATGGTGACGTGGACCGTCCCGGTGTCGACGCCACCATTGCCGTCGCTGATCGTGTACGTGAAGGTGTCCGTCCCCGCCGGCCCGGGGGCCGGATCGTAGGTGAGGCCGGTGCCGCCGCCGGTGATCGTGACCGACCCCTTGGCACCGTTGGTCTTCCCGGTGACCTGCAGGGTGTCGTTCTCTGCGTCCGTGTCGTTGCCGAGGACGTCGACCGCGGTCGGCCCGGCATTGCGCGCGACGGCGAGGGTGTCGTCGACGGCGTCCGGATCGTCGTTGTCGGCGGTCACGTTGATGGTGATGGTGTCGGCCGACGGGTCGAGATCGTCGCCACCGTCGGCCGTGCCGCCGTCATCGCGGACCTTGAAGGTGAAGGAGGCGTAGCCCGATCCGCTGGCGTTGGTGGCCGGGGTGAACTTGAGCTTGCCGCCGGTGATGTCGGCCAGACCGATGTCGTCACCCGCACCGACGGGGCTCCCGTTGTCGGTCAGCGCGCCGGCGGCGGGGAGCGTCGTGACGACGATGCCCGCCAGGCTGTCGGCCGGCGTGTCGTTCGGATCCGTGAACCCGAAGTCGGAGACGACGAACGTGTGCGCCGTGTCCTCGACCGTGGCTACGGTCTTGTCGGCTCCGGCCGGGGCATCGTTCACGGACCCGACCGTGACCGTGACCGTCGCCGTGTCCTGCCCGCCATTGCCGTCGTCGATGGTGTAGTCGAACGTGTCGGTGCCGTGGAAGTCGGCGGGCGGCGTGTAGGTCACATCGGTGCCGTCCGTGGTCGCGGTCCCGTCGGTCTGCGCGGTGTCCACGCTGATGACGGTCAGGGCGTCGAGGTCCGCGTCCGTGTCGTTGCCGAGCACATCGATGTGCGTCGGACCGGCGTCCTCGAGGATCGACGATGAGTCATCCACCGCGTCCGGGGCCGCCGCCATGGCCACGGCCGGAAGCAGTCCGGCGAGGAGCCCGGCGACGATCAGGGCGACCGCTGCAGAGCGGATCCGACTAGCAGGGAACATCGATCACCTTGGCATGGAGAACACGGGACGTCACGGCACCGTGTAACTCTGGGTGTCCGAGGCCGTGCCAGACGAATTGGTGACGGTCAGCTTCACCTGGTAGGTGCCAGCCTGAGTGTAGAGGTGACCCGGAGGATTGGCGCCGGAGGCGGACGCGCCGTCCCCGTAGGTCCACGCGTACGTCGAGGCGAAGGACGACGTCGATCCATCGCAATCGAGCAACAGCGCGACCTGCGAGCAAGAGAAGAAGGCGATCGGCTTCGGCTTCGGAGTCGGCGTCGGCTTGGGGGTCGGTTTCGCGGTGGGCTTCGGCGTCGGTTTCGGCGTTGGCTGTGGCGTGGGCACCGCCGTCGGGCGCGCAGTCGGCCTCGGGGTGGAGCGCGGCGCGGCTCTGGTCGGCTTGGCTGTCGGTTTCGGCGTGGGCGCCGGGGTGGCCGTGACAAGCGGCGTCGGCGAGGCCGTCGCGAGCGCAGCCGCCTGCGTGGATGTCGGTTTCGCCGTTGGCTGGGGTGTCGGACTCTCCTCGACCGCCGCCACGAACTGGGTGGAGCTCGGTGGCGCGACGGGACTCCCCTGCGGGAAGAAGTTGAGCACCACAAGGCCGACCACGACGAGGCCGATGAGCGCCACCGCAGCGTCGCGGACGAGGCGCACCCGTGGACTTGCGGCGCCGTCGGGCGCACCGGACACCGCGCCGGGCACGCGCGGACCGAGGGTCGAGACCACCGGCGTCATCGCCGCCGGATCGCCGATGAGCAGGCCGGTCTGGCTGTCCGATGCCGCCCTTGCTGTGGCCGCGGCGGCGGCTGCACCCCTCGCCGGTGGCGGCACGAACGCTTCCGACCCCGGAGGAGGCACGGGCGCGCCGGCGACACCGATCCGGTAGGCGACCTCGTCGGCGGTCAGGGCGGTCGGCGGGATGATCGTGTCCGTAGCGCCCGCGGTCGGCCGGCGGGTCAGACGGCGCACCATGCTCATGCCAACGGACCCGGAAATGACGTTGGGAATCGCCGTGAACGACCGTCGATCGCGACGCCCGGTCCTGGGGAGAGCGGGCCGATCGCGAACCGATCGCACATAAGCGATCAACCCGACAGCCGTCACGGCGGCGATGGCCGCGACCATGGCGATGATGAGATCGAAAGTCATGGATACCTTGTGCCGCCCGAGTCGCTTGTGCAACCGGGCTTCCCGGGGATGCTAGCAGGGGACCAAAAACGCGCCCAGCAGCCGACCGGCCTACTCCTCTGGGACCTTTGGCTCGGGTTCATAGGCCTCCGCCTCAAGCTCGTCCGGCCGATCGAAGTCGCCGCGTGTCGGCAGGAACAGGACGAGCCCGAACGCGACGAACACCCCGAGGAATGCGTAGAGCTGGGTGACGCCCGACAGCAACAGCGACAGGACGGCCAGCGCGAGGCAGATGCCATAGATGACGAGGACCGTCTGACGGTGCGACAGGCCCAGGTCCAGCAGCCGGTGGTGGATGTGCGTCCGATCCGGGCTGAACGGCGAGCGGCCCTGCGACAGGCGGCGGACGATGATCCAGAACGTGTCGATGATCGGGACCCCGAGGACCAGCAGCGCGACCGCGACCTTGGCCGTGCCGAGGATCGCCAGCACCGCCAGCGTGTAGCCCACGAACTGCACGCCGCTGGTCCCCGTGAAGATGATCGCGGGGTGGAAGTTCCAGCGCAGGAACCCGAGCAGGGCCCCGGCGAGGGCGAAGCACAGGACCGCGATCAGCGGCTGCCCGGTGGTGACCTGGGTGGTCAGGCTGATGATGCCCAGCGTGACCGCCGCGATGAACGCGACCCCGGATGACAGGCCATCGAGCCCGTCGATCCAGTTGATGCTGTTGATCATCCCGACGATCCAGAAGACCGTCAGTCCGGCAGCGACTACGCCCGTGCCCGCGAACGAGATCGGACGACCACCGAACGGGTTGGCGACGAAGTCGATCGTGATGCCCAGCGCCACCGCGCCGCAGGCCAGGAGGATCTGGCCCAGGAGCTGGTAGCGGGCGCGGAGGTCGAACAGGTCGTCGATGGCGCCCAGACCGGCGGCCACGGCACCGCCGAACAGGAGCGCCGCCGCCTCGGTCGGCGAGAAGGAGAGCGGCACCGGCACGATCCTGCCGCCGTCGTTGACGAGGAGGAAGGCGGACGACACGGCGAGGAACGCGGCACACACCGCGAGCCCGCCGCCACGCGGCACGGGGATCGTGTTCACCCGTCTGGCCTCGGGCCGGTCGACGATCTCGTAGCGCAGCACGACCCGGCGGACCAGGGGAGTCAGGGCAAGGGCGAGCACGGCCGCCGCGACGAACGTGAAGAGGATCGGTCCCAGGTAGTCGCCGATTTCGGGGATGAAGGTCATCGGCGTCCTGGCCGATTGGTGACCGCGAGCTCCGTCCGGCCTCTCACGCGCTCGGCAGGCCGGGGACCGGGAACCGGCTCACGATCTCGCGGACCTCGGCGGCCAGGCGAACCCCCGCCGCCGGCTCGTCGCGCCCGCGGATCGCTTCGATGATGAGACGTCCGATCGTCCGCATCTCGTCCGGCCCGAACCCGCGTGACGTCGTGGCGGGCGTTCCGACGCGGATCCCCGACGCGGTGTTCGGGGGCAGCGTGTCGAATGGGATCGCGTTCTTGTTGACCGTGATCCCGATCTCGTCGAGCAGGTGCTCGGCCTCCTTGCCGGTCACGCCCAGCGGGGTCACGTCGACGAGCATCATGTGGTTGTCCGTGCCGCCCGACACCACCCGGGCGCCCTGGCCGGCCAGGGTCTCGGCGAGGATCGCCGCGTTCTCGACGGTCCTGCGCTGGTCGGCCTGGAAGGCGGGTTCGGCGGCGAGCTTGAAGGCCACGGCCTTGGCGGCGATGACGTGCATCAGCGGCCCGCCCTGGATGCCCGGGAACACCGTGCGATCGACCGATGCGGCGAGCGCCCCGTCGGCCGCGCCGTTCTTGAGGGCCGGGAACCGCTCCGGGTCGAGGCCCGCAGGGAGCGTCCGGCGGGTGAAGACGAGTCCGCCGCGCGGCCCGCGCAGGGTCTTGTGGGTCGTGGTCGTCACCAGGTCGGCGTGCGGGAACGGGCTCGGGTGGACACCTGCCGCCACGAGGCCGGCGACGTGCGCCATGTCGATGAACAGGAGCGCACCGACGTCGGCGGCGATCTCCGCCATCCGCTCGAAGTCCCACGTGCGCGGGTAGGCCGAGGCCCCACCCACGATCAGCTTGGGCCGGACCTCGCGCGCCTGGACCGCCATCGCGTCGTAGTCGATGCGTTCGGTGTCCTGGCGGACCCCGTAGGCGTGGACCTCGTACAGCTTGCCCGAGAAGTTCAGCGCCATGCCGTGCGTCAGGTGGCCGCCGTGGGCGAGGTTCATGCCCATGATCCGGTCGCCCGGCTCGAGGACGCTGAAGTACGCGGCCATGTTGGCCTGGGCCCCCGAGTGCGGTTGGACGTTGACGTGCTCGGCGCCCGGGTAGAGGGCGAGGGCGCGCTCCTGGGCGAGCCGCTCGGCGACGTCGACGTACTCGCAGCCACCGTAGTAGCGCTTGCCGGGCAGGCCCTCGGCGTACTTGTTGGTCAGCCAGGAGCCCTGGGCCTCCATGACCGCGGCGGACACGTAGTTCTCGCTCGCGATCAGCTCGATCTTGTCGTGCTGGCGTCGGCGCTCCCCGAGCATCGCCTCCCAGAGGACCGGATCGACCTCGGCGATCGACTCGAGCGCGAGGCCCGTCGGTGGCGAGATCGTCATGGTGTCGCCGACTCCCTTCCCTGCCGCTCCGGGCCCTCCCCTGCGCCGCCGGCGCGCCCGGCCGTATCTTCCCACGAACGGGAGCCCCGTCGGGTCGGCTCCGATACCGAGGGAGACGCCGATGACGCCCACGTCGTCGCGACCGCACGGCGTGATGGCGTCCGACGCCGAGCGGCGCCGGCCCGGCGCCCTCGCGGATGCCATGACGCGCGGGTGGCGTCCGTACCGCTGGCGCGGGTACGCGGTCGGTGTCGTGGCCGGGATCGCCCTGGGCGGCATCGTCGCCCCGATCCTGACGACGTCTGTGGTGATCGGCCTCGCGCTGGCCGGCATCACCGTGGATCCGCGCGTGCCCTGGGCGGAGGTCGTGTGGTCCGTGACATTCGTGGTCACGTTCGCCGCGGTCGGTGCATGGGCGGTGGCGCGATGGCTTCCCGCGGCGTTCCGGGATGCGCTCGAGAGCTACGTCTGGATCGCCCGGCGAGCCGAGACCCAGTGGCGCCACGTTTTCGGCGACCGTCCTGTTCCTCGCTCGCAGTCGGCTCTGCGCGATTTCGTGGAGGCGACACCCGAGACGGCGGAGACTGCCGGCGAGCGCGTCGCGGCATGGCTGGCGCTTGGCGACGTCGACGCGGCTCGGCGCTGCGTCTCGCAGATGACGACCGACACGCCGACGGCGCGATACGCACGGGACGGATCCGCCTGGCTGGTGGAGTTCGTCGGCGGCAGCACCGGTGACCTCGTCCGACTGCGCGAGGGAGCGGCCGAGATCGAGGATCCCGACGATCGCCTGGCTGCCGAGGTCGAGCTGGCCGCGAACACGGCTCGGATCGAGCTGGCCGCCGGTCGCGACTGGCGCCCTCCGCTGGCCCAGGTGCGCGGGCGCCTCGGCGTGGAACCGAGCGATCTCCTCTGGCGGCTTGCCTGGCCGTCGACGTTCCGGGGCATGCTCGCTGCGGCGGCCATCGGCGTCGCCGCGTTCTGGGTCGCGTCGGCGATCGACTGACCGCCGTCGCCGTCAGCCGGCGTCGATGTCGTGCGGGATGCCGGCATCGGTCAGCAGCGCCGCGATGAGCGTCGCCGGGATCGCCCCTTCGCGGAGGATCCGAGGCGGACCGTCACTGCAGTCCACCACGGTCGAGGCCGGCCCGCCATGTGCCGGGCCGCCGTCGAGGACCAGGTCCACCGCGTCGCCCAGCTGGCCGACGATCTCCGCCGCGTCGCGCGCCTCCGGCAGGCCCGAGATGTTCGCGGAGGTCGTCGGCAACGGCCCGACGGCTCGGGCCAGCGCCCGGGGCGCGTCGTGGTCCGGCACACGCAAGCCGATCGTCGGCGAGCCGCCGGTCAGGACGTCCGGCAGCCCGTCGTCCGGACGCCGCCCGAGGACGATGGTCAGCCCGCCCGGCCAGCAGCCGGCGCCGAGCACCACGGCCGCCGGCGTGACCACGGCGATGTCCGCGGCCTGCGCCGGATCGGCGATGAGCAGCGCGATGCCCTTGTCCGGCGGGCGTCGCTTGATCCGGTACAACCGCTCGATGCCGCCCGGGGTGTCGAGCGCGACGGCGATCCCGTAGACCGTGTCGGTCGGCAGCGCCACGACACCCCCCGCGCGGAGGGTCGCGATGGCCTCGACCCGACCGGCATCGTCGTCCGCCACGACCCGGGCGGTCATGCCGGGATGTCGCGCCGTGCCTGCGCCTCGGCCGCGAGCCGTTCCGACGCCGCCCGCGCGCTCGCCGGCCGTGCCAGGACGAGGGACTCGACGAGCCGGGCCACGCCCTCATCGGCCAGCGGCTGAGCGACGTACCGCGCGACGCGCCTGGACCTCGGCGGGGGCGCTCGGCATCGCGGCGCCGTGTCCGACCTCGGACAGCATCTCGAGGTCGTTCCACTGGTCGCCGACGGCGAGGACCGCAGCCCAGCGGCACACCGAGCCGGCGCGACAGCCAGCGCACGGCGCGGCCCTTGGAGACGCCCGGCGCGACGAACTCGAGGAAATGCGGATGGCTGACCGTCACGTCGGCCCGACCGGCGAAGGCGGCCCGGGCGAGCGGCAGGAGCTCCGTCGGCAGCGGTGGCTCACCCGCGCACATGACCTTGGTGACCGGCGTGGGTGATGGACGCGACGAGGTCGTCCTCGAGGTGCGGCCGGGAGCCCATGAACGTCGTGTACTCGTCGGCCCGCGGGTCCTCGGACCGGACGATGAACCGCTCGAGGTGGTTGAGGTGCGGATCGAGCCCGCGCGCCCGCGTCCAGACCACGACGTCCCGCGCGACGTCCGCGGGCAGGGGCGTGTGGATCAGCAGGCGGCCGGGTCGGGTCGAATCCGCGGCCGGCATCTCGCGGATGAGGGCGCCCTGGTAGCCGACCAGCGGCGCGACGAGGTCGAGCTCGCGCGCGAACCGCAGCGCGCTCGAGACCATCCGACCGGTGATGAGGCTCACCAGGACCCCGCGCCGGCGGGCCGCGCGGATCGCCCGGCGCGTGTCGGGTCCGATCACCAGATCGTCGCCGACGAGCGTCCCGTCGATGTCGAGTGCGATCAGGCGGATGGGCAGGATGGGTTCGGGCGTCACGATGCCGGGCACAGGACGATGATGCCGGACGGCCGGTCCCGGCGCTGGCGCCGAGGGTTGCGGCCGCCGGCCGGGGTTGCCGCCCGACCCTCAGTTCTCTCCCCGGGTCACCCGTGCCACGCGCGGCAGGCCGGCCAGATCCGTCTCGACCGTGCAGGTCCAGCCCGGCAGACGTTCGGCGACGCAGTCCACGATGGCCTGCCCCTGGTCCGCCCCGATCTCGAGCAGAGCGACGCCGCCGCCGGCCAGCGCGACCGGCAACCGATCGACGAGCCGGCCGATGACCGCCAGTCCGTCCGGCCCGCCGTCGAGGGCGAGGCTCGGCTCGAAGGTGCGTCGCCCGGGGCAACGTGGCCATCGCGTCGTGTCGGACGTAGGGCAGGTTGGCCAGCACGAGGTCGAAGCCCTCGCCGTCCGGCCCGTCCGGCAGCAGGTCGGCGACCGCGAAGCCGATCCGGTCGGCGACCGCGTGGCCGACGGCGTTCTCGCGTGCGAGATCGAGCGCATCCGGGGAGATGTCGACGGCGAGGATCTCGACCGCCTCGAGCGCCCGGAGCTTGCGGAGCCCGACGGCCAGCGCGACCGCGATCGCGCCGCTCCCGGTCCCGACGTCCACGATCCGGAGCGGCGCGGCGGTCGTCTCATCGCGGGTCAGGACACCCAGCCGGCGCATGATCTCGGCCTGCGCGAGCTCGACCAGGCGCTCCGTCTCCGGTCGCGGGATCAGCGCTCGCGGATCCGCCTCGAACGCGAGCCCGTAGAACTCCTTGAACCCGCGCAGGTACGCGACGGGCTCGCCGGCGGCGCGGCGCTCGAGATCGGCTCGGTAGCGGCGGGCCGCGTCCGGCCCGACCGGTGCGTCGTGGTGGGCGATCACGGCCGTCCGGCCCACCCCGATCGCGTGCCCGAGGAGCAGCTCGGCATCGAGCCGTGGCGTCTCGGATCCTGCGGCGGCCAGCCGCTCGGCGCCCTCGCGCAGGAGGGCCCCGGTCGTGCCGCCCGACCCGCCCCCGGCCGGACCGGGACCGTCAGGCGACCCTGTCACCGTCGCCGAGGCGGTCGGCCTGGTCGGCCATGACGAGCGCGTCGATCAGGTCGTCGAAGTGCCGTCCATGATCGCGGGCAGGTTGTGGACCGTCTTGCCGATCCGATGGTCCGTGACCCGGTCCTGCGGGAAGTTGTAGGTCCGGACCTTGTCCGAGCGGTCGCCTGCCCCGACCATCGACCGCCGCGCCGCCGAATCCGCCTCGCGCTGCTTCTGCTGCTGGAGGTCGTACAGCCGCGAGCGCAGGACCGAGATGGCCTTGGCCTTGTTCTTGTGCTGGCTCTTCTCGTCCTGGATCTCGACGACGAGGCCGGTCGGCAGGTGGGTGACCCGGACCGCGGAGTCGGTCGTGTTCACCGACTGGCCGCCGGGGCCGGACGCCCGCTTGACGTCGATCCGGAGGTCGCGCTCCTCGTCGATCTCGATCTCGACCTCGTCCACCTCGGGCAGAACGACGACGGTCACCGTCGAGGTGTGGATCCGGCCGGACGACTCCGTCGCCGGGATGCGCTGGACGCGGTGGACGCCGCCCTCGAACTTGAGCCGGCTGTACGCGCCGTCGCCGTGGATCTGGAGGATCGCCTCCTTGATCCCGCCGATGCCGGTCTCATTGAGGCTCAGCACCTCGGGCGTGAACCGGTGGCGCTCGGCGTAGCGGACGTACATCCGGAAGAGCTCGGCGGCGAACAGGGCGGCCTCGTCGCCGCCGGCGCCGCCACGGATCTCCATGATCACGTCGCGGTCGTCGTTCGGGTCGCGCGGCAGGAGGAGCACCTTGAGCTCCTCGATCAGCCGCGCCTCGTCGGGTTCGAGCCGGTCGATCTCCTCGCGCGCCATGCCCTTGAGCTCGTCGTCGGCATCGGCCGATTCGCGCAGCTCGCGCGCGCCCGCGAGCTCCGTCCGGGTGGCCTCCAGCCGCCGGTACGCGTCGACGACCGGCTCGAGGCGCGCCATCTCCTGGCCCAGCCGGCGGATGGCCGATGGATCGGTGGAGGTCTCGGGCTTGGCCAGTTCGACCTGGAGATCGTCGTACTGGCGCGCGATCTCGGCGAGCTTGTCGTCGAGGTCGCTCATGTCCCGGGCGGCGGGTCGCTCGGAGCGGGCGAGGCCGGGGTCGGCGGTCGGGTCGGCAGCGATGCGACCGGGGACGTCGTGGGGGACGGCGGATCGGTCGCGACGGCGGCGGCGACGTCGGGGGTCGCCAGGCGCATCGGTCGAAGCGCGAAGGCATCCGAGCCCGCCGGAACCGACTCGCCGTCGGCCACGAGCGCCTGCTCCATCGAGACGATGGCGACCTCGATCATGTCGTCGCTCGGCCGCTTGGTCGTGATCATCTGGACGAGCAGGCCCGGGTAGAGGAGCACCTTGACGACCGGGTTCTGCCGATGCCGCGCGCCGAACTTGAGGATCTCGTAGCCGACCGCGGCGATGACCGGGATGAGCAGGATCCGGCTGGCGATCATGATCAGCGGCGGCTGCCGGCCGACCAGCGAGAACGCGATGATCGACAGCAGGATGACGATCACGAGGAACTCGGTGCCGCAGCGCTGGTGGGCGGTCGGGTACTTGCGGACCTCGCCGACGGTCAGCGGGTCGCCGGCCTCGAGGGCATGGATCGTCATGTGCTCGGCGCCGTGGTACTGGAACACGCGCGAGACGTCCGGCGACCGGCCGATCAGGAGCGAGGTAGCCGAGGAAGATCGCGACCCGGACGAGACCCTTCGACGAGGTGCTGGACGATGCCGTTGTCGATGTTCGAGGTCGTGACCGAGGCGATGAACAGGGGCAGGAGGAAGAAGATCCCGACGCCCGCCGACGAGGGTCAGCCCGAGCATCAGCACGATGGAGCCCTTGCCGAGCTCGACGCCGTCCTCCTCGGCCTGGACGTTCGCGCTCCGGACGAGCCAGCGGGTGCCGACCACCAGCGTCTCGTACAGGACGACCAGCCCGCGGATGAACGGCAGCTTCGACCAGCGCGTGCCGTGGAACCCCGAATCGAGGCGCTCGGTCGCGTAGACGATCTCGCCGTCCGGGTGGCGGAGCGCGACGGCGATGGCATCGCGGCCGCGCATCATGACGCCCTCGATCAGGGCCTGGCCGCCGTAGGTGTAGGTGGGCATGCCGGCAAGTCTACCGGGTGCGGCGCCGCTGGCCGGAATCGAAAACGGCGGGCCGTCGGCCCGCCGTCCCTGGTGGCGTGTTCGGGTTCTAGCTGCGGACCTGGCGCTCCAGGCGCTTCTGGAAGCGCTCGACCTGGCCGGCCGTGTCGATGATCGTCTGCTTGCCCGTGAAGAACGGGTGGCAGTTGCCGCAGACGTCGACGCGCAGCTCCGGTCGGGTGGAACCGACCGTCCACTCGGTGCCGCACGAGCCGCAGTGGACCTTGGCCTCGTAATACTTGGGATGGATATCGGGCTTCACGAGGTTCTCTCCTCCGACGCCGTCCGTGCCGGGCAGTGGCCCAGCCGGTGGTCGCCGGCTATTCCGGGATCTAGGCGCTCGCGGCGGTCGTCTCGACCGCCTCGACCCGGATGCGCTTCTTGGTCTTGGTGGCGTGCTCGAACTTCACCTTGCCGGTGATCGTCGCGAACACGGTGTAATCGTGGCCCAGCCCGGTGCCCGGGCCGGCGAGGAAGGTCATCCCGCGCTGCCGGACGATGATCGATCCCGCGTTGACCAGCTGGCCGTCGCCGGCCTTGACGCCGAGCCGCTGGCCGACGCTGTCGCGGCCGTTCTTGACGCTGCCGCCCGCCTTCTTGTGTGCCATCTGGTCTACTCGTCCTTCTTCGTGGCGCGGGGCTTCTTGGGCGCTGCCTTCGCCGTCGTCGCGTCGGTGTCGGCCTTGGCAGTCGTCTTCTTCGGGGCCGCGGCTCTTGGTCTCGGCCGTGGCGTCCGCCTTGGCCTTGGGCTCGGCCTTGGCGTCGGCCTTCGGCTCTGCCTTGGCCTTCGCCGGCGCCTTCGCCGTCGGCTCGGCCTTCGCCTTCGGTTCGGCCTTGACCGGCTTGTCGGCCGCGCGAGCTTCGCGGCGAGCTCGGCGTCCTTGGCGGCCTGGGCCGCGGCGGCCTCTTCGAGCCGCATCCGCTCGGTCCTCGCCTTGTCCTCGGCCTGCTTGGCGTCCTTGGCGGCGCTCTTGCCACCGAACGTGATGTCGGCGATGCGGAGGATCGTCAGCTCCTGGCGATGACCCTTCTTGACGCGGCTGCGCGCCTTGGGGCGGTACTTGAACGAGATGAGCTTGGGACCGCGGGTCTGGTTGACGACCTCGGCGCTGACCGACGCGTCGGCGACGAGCGGACGACCGATGGTCGACTCGTCGCCGTCGGCGACGAGGAGGACGCGATCGATGGTGATCGTCTTGCCCGGCTCGACGTCGAGCAGCTCGACCTCGAGCTCGGTGCCGACCTCGACGCGGTACTGCTTTCCGCCGGTCTCGATGACTGCGTACATGGATCCTCAGGACTCGTGCTCTGGCGACCGCGCGCGGCGACCGCGATGTCGGACAGGAGAAGGCGCGCGGCGAGGCCGACGCGCAGAACGAGAAGTGTACGACTTCGAGCATGGACCGGTCAATCGGGCCGGACCGGGGAACTCGTCGGTTCGAAGGCGGGATCCGTTGACGACCCTCCGGCAAGCGATGACAGTCGCGTGCATGCCAAGACCCACGCGCGTGCAGATCGCGCAGATCGCCGTTCTGTCCGTCGTCATCTTCGTCGGGATCAAGGTCGTCGTCGCGCTGCTTTTCTTTGGCATCTCGTTGGCGACCGGCGGGTGCGACGGATCGTCCGTGAGGCGGATCATTCGCGATCGTGATCGCCCTCAGGCCCGGTCGTCCGCCAGGATCAGCCGCTCACGGACGACCTCCCCGATGGCCAGGTCGGCGCCGGCAGCATCGGCGAGGGCCGCGACGACCTCCGCGGGCCGGCCGGTGCCGAGCTCGGGATGGAACCGCGTCCGCGTCCGGATGACGACGGGCGGCCCGGCGGCGACCACCGCGACGTCGACGAGCAGCGGCCGGAGGTCGTACGGGACGGTCGGGGTCCCCTTCTGCCGCTCGCGCGGCAGGTGTCCGCGCGCCAGGATCGCCGCCGCGGCCTGCGCGATCGCTGCTGCGTCCGCGTCGCCCAGCTCGATCCGGTAGTCGGCGGCGACGACCTGACCGGCCAGCGCCGGGGCGCCCAGCCAGACGTCGTACGAGGTCGATCAGGTGCCAGCCCGCGGGCAGGCCGCCCGCGAGCGCCTCGCGGACCACGCCAGGTTGGACAGAGCTCGGTCAGGACGATGTCGGCCAGCTCGGCCTCGGCGCGATCGCCGCCGGCACCGGTGCCCCGAACGCGACCCGGGCCCGGCGCGTGCCGATCGGGCGGTGGAGCGGCAGTCCCGAGACGTCGAGGGCGGCCTCCCAGGCGGCGATCAGGTCGCGTCCGGCGAGGGTCTCGGGCGCCGGCGTCGCGGGAGAGGATCAGGCGCCAGCGCTGGCGTGGAACGGCCGTGACGTCTCGGGCGTCGACGGCTCGGCGGGTCCTGATCCGGGTTCCACGTCTGCTAGTCTGCGGCCTCATGGACGAGCCCGCGCCACCGGTCGCCGAGGGTCCTGCACCCGCTGGCCCGCTGGGTGGCCTCGCTCCCGCCGCCGCCCGTTCGTCAACCCGAACGCCGGACCGACCGAGTCGCGGTTCGTGCCGCTCTCGCCGCGGGTCGTGGTCCTCGTCGTGGCGACCTTCGTCGCCGGACTCGTCCTGTGGATGGCCCGCGACAGCATCCGGCCGTTCATCCTCGGCCTGCTCTTCGTCTACCTGCTCGATCCGCCGGTCCGCTGGCTCGTCCGGCGCGGTGTCCGCCGGACGTTCGCGATCCTCATCGTCTACGTCGTCGGGATCGTCCTGTTCATCGAAGGTCCTGGCGCTGACGCTGACGCCGCTCGTCAACGAGGTCATCCGGTTCGTCGCCGACTTCCCGAAGCTCGCCGAGAGCCTCGACCTCCAGCTCCAGCGAGCTCGGCGAGTTCTACGCCAGGCTCCAGATCCCGATCGCCATCCGCGAGTGGATCGACTGCCTCACTCGCCGGGGTCGGCCAGGGTGGCACGGCGGCGGTGGCGGTGGCGCCGACCTGTCGTTCCTCCTGCCGCTCATCACCGGGGCCGGCAGCCTCCTCGGCGCGGTCTTCGCCTACTTCATCCTGCCGGTCTGGGTCGCCTACATCCTCAAGGACAAGACGACCCTGGTCGCGACCTTCGATCGGTCGCTGCCGGCGACCTGGCGGTTCGACACCTGGGCGGTCATCAAGACCGTCGAACGTGACTTCGGGCAGTGGGTGCGCGGCCAGATCCTGCTCGGCTTCGCGGTCGGCATCGCGACGTTCGTCGGGCTGCATCGTCCTGAGCAACCTCGTCGACCCGATCTTCGGCCGGTACGCGGTCCTGCTGTCGGTCATCGCCGGTCTGTTCGAGCTCGTCCCGATCATCGGCCCGATCATCTCGGCGGTGCCGGCGGTCCTGCTCGCGGCGACCGTCGGGCCGGTCGCGGTCCTCGCCGCGCTCCTCCTGTACTTCCTCGTCCAGCAGGTCGAGAACACCCTCCTCGTGCCCGAAGATCCAGGGCAACGCCGTCCAGCTCCACCCGGCGGTCGTCGTCTTCGCGATCATCGTCGGCGGCTCGCTGGCCGGGTTGCTCGGCGCGATCCTCGCGCTGCCGGTCACGGCGGCCTTCCGCGACGTCGTGCGCTACCTCTTCCGGCGCCTCTCGCCGGACGAGCCGGAGGCGCTGGCTGCATCGCTCGCGCCGATCGGGATGGGCCCGGACGATGCCTGACCGGATCGACCCGTACAAGGTCCTCCAGGTCGACCCCGAGGCCGAGGACGAGGTCATCCAGGCCGCCTACCGCCGGCTCGCGCGCAAGTACCACCCGGACCTGGCCGAGACGCCCGAGGCGGCGGCCGGATGTCGGCGATCAACGCGGCGTGGGAGATGATCGGCGACGCCGAGGCTCGGCGCGCCTACGACGAGGGCCGGGCGCGCGGCTGCCGCGGGAACGCCGGCCGAAGGCGCGGCGCCCGACACCCGGCCGACGGCCCCGCCCCCTCCCTCCCCGACCGCGCCGCCGCGTCCGGCCCAACCGCCGCCGCCCGATGTCGTGTCGCGTGACTGGACGTCCGGTCGCTCCACCCAGGGCGGCGGGTTCGACGAGTCGATGCGCGCGGCCGAGGGGCTCGGCGCGGCCGGGCCGCCGCCCGGCCGTCCGTCGGGGACGGTCCTCAACTTCGGCCGCTATGCCGGCTGGTCGCTCGGCGAGGTCGCGCGCCACGACATCGAGTACATCGAATGGCTCGACCGGGCGCCGATCGGCCGGAACTACCGCGCCGAGCTCGACGAGATCCTGCGCTCGAGCGGCCGGCGGCGATCGGCCGACACGGAGGACGCCGGACCGGCGCGGACTCTACCGGCGCCGCTAGGTCGCCTCGGCGTCGATCGGCGTTCCGGCCTCGAGCGGGCGCCACGTCCCCCGTGCCGCGGCGACCCGATCGTCTGGTCGACGACCCAGCCGATCGTCGTGCCCTGGACGAGCAGCGTGAACAGGACGACCCCGAAGGTGATCTCCTGGAGGAGCGGCGCGCTGCGGGATGTCGGCCGGGAGGGACAGCGCCATGGCCACGGCCACCGCCCCGCGCAGACCGGCCCAGAACAGGACGTGCAGCCAGCCGCTCGGGACTGCGTCCGGCGAGCCCCGGGCTCGACCGCAGCCGCGACGCGCCGCCGAGGAGGACGTACACGACGAGCGCCCGCCCGATCAGGATCGCCGACGATGGCCCAGGCGATCGGCCCGAGCGCATCGAGCAGCTCGGCCGGCGGGATGGCGAGGCCGACGAGCAGGAACACGACGGCCGTCAGGAGGTAGGCGATGAACTCCCAGACGGTGTCGACCGCGTCGCGGCCGCCGACCGGGCGCGGTTCGTGCCGGGCCCACGTTCCCGAGGACGATCGCGGCCGTCACCGTGGCGATGACCCCGGACAGGTCGAACTGGTCGGCGAGGAGGTAGCTGCCGTAGGCGAGGACGACCGTGATGGTCAGCTCGATCAGGTGGTCGTCGACCACGCGTGACGACCCGGGCGGCCACGAACCCGGTCACCAGCTCCGATCAGCGACGCTGAGGACGATCGTCCCGGCGAAGGTCACGACGGCCTCGAGCGGGGTCGATCGGGGCGTAGACGGCGCCGACCGCGATCGCGAACAGGACGAGGCCGGTCCCGTCGTTGAGCAGGCTCTCGCCGTCGACCATCGTGGACAGCGCCGTGCGGGCACGGTCAGGCGCTTGAACGTCGCGACGACCGCCGCGGGGTCCGTCGCCGACACCATCGCACCGACGATGAACGCGAGGTCGGGGCGGAGGCCGGTCGCGACGGTGAGGACGACCGCGACGACGGCCGCCGAGATGATGACGCCCGGGACGGCCAGCAGGGCCAGCCCGCCGAACCAGCGGCGCAGCTCGACGAAGCGCAGCCGGTACGCGGCCTCGAACACGAGGCCCGGCAGCAGGACGAGCAGGACGAGCTCGGGCGAGACCTCGATCGGCGGGTAGCCGGCGACGCTCGCGACCGATGCCGACGACGAGACCGGCGATGACGAGGGCGACCGTGTACGGGCAGGCGGAGCGGCCGGGCGATGATCGCGACGAAGACCGCCAGGGCGAGGAGGCCGACGAGCAGCTCGATGACGTGCGGGATCTCCTCGTCGATGCAGGGCGTCACCAGGATCGGTGGTGCGTCACCAGGCCGCCTTGGTCTGTCTGATGTTGATGCTCTGGAGGATGCCGAAGCCGGCGGCCATGCTCACGAGCGACGCCCCGCCGTGGGTCACGAACGGCAGCGGGATGCCCGTGATCGGCATGACGCCGAGGACCATCCCGACGTTGACGACGAGCTGGAACATGATCATCGAGGCGACCCCGGCCGCGAACAGCGTCCCGAACGCGTCGCGCGAACGCCAGCCGGCGACGAGGACGCGCCACAGCAGCAGCACGAACAGGACGAACATCACGATGCCGCCGATGAACCCGAGCTCCTCGGCGAGCGTCGCGAACACGAAGTCCGTGGCCTGGACCGGGAGGAGGTCTCCCTGCGTCTGGGTGCCGTTCGTCAGGCCCTTGCCGAAGAGGCCGCCCGCCCCGACCGCGATCTGGGCCTGGTGGAGCTGGAAGCCGGCCCCCTGGATGTCGGGGTTGGCGTTCAGGAAGTCCGTCAGACGCGCCTTCTGGTAGTCGCGCAGGAGGTATGTCCACGCGATCGGGACCATCGCGATGACCCCGACCGCGAGGACGATCAGCCAGCGCAGGCTCGCGCCCGACATCCAGAGCATCCCGGCCAGGATCGCGCCGAAGACGAGCGACGTCCCGAGGTCCGGCTGGAGCATGACCAGGACGAGCGGCGGCCCGACGAGCAGGCAGGCGCCGACGATCGACACGAGCGAGTCGAGCTTGCCCTCGCGGGCGGCGAGGTAGCTCGCCAGCACGATGATCATCAGGATCTTGGCGATCTCGCTGAACTGGAACGTCAGCGGACCGACCGTCACCCAGCGCGCGGACCCGCCGACCCCGTCGCCGATCGGCCAGCGTCAGGACGAGCAGGCCGAGCTGGAGCCCGTAGATCGGCCACGCGAGCGTCTTGAGCCAGTGGTAGTCGAACGTCGTCGCCACGATGAAGACGACGACCGCGATGCCGGCCCACATCAGCCCGCGGCTGAACGTCGTGCCCGCCTGGAGCGAGACGGCGCCGCCTTCGACGCTGTTCGTGTAGGCCATGACGAGCCCGATCGCGACGAGCAGCCCGGCGTAGGTCGTCAGCTGGAGGTCGAAGGCGCGCCACGCCGCCCCGACGGACTTGGCGGCCCAGTCGGAGACGCGCGCGGGTTCGGCTCGGATGACGCCCATCAGTTGCTCTGGTAGAAGTTGCCGCGTTGGAGCAGGTTCGGGAGCCGGTAGTCCTTCTTGATCCCGAAGTGCAGCTGGAGGAAGTACTTCACGATCTCGGTCGCCACGTTGCCCTTGGTCCGCGAGTCGTAGGCGAACGCGAGCACGACGAGCTGCGAATCGGTGCGGTTGAACGACCCGTGGCGTCGGCGTCCTTCGGGACGAACCCGACGAACCACGAGTGGAACGGCAGCCGGCCCTTGCTGTCGCGGGTGCCGAACTCGGCCGTGCCGGACTTGCCGGCGACCTTGATCGGCAGGTCGACCAGGTTGTAGGTGTGGCGCAGGGTCACCGTGCTGCGGGCGGCGTTGCGCATGATCTTGAGGACGCTCGGCGGGACCTTCATCTTGCGGATGATCTTCGGCTTGAACGGTCGCACGACCGTGCCGTCGGGACCGACGATGTCGTGGACGATCTGCGGCTTGTAGACGGTCCCGCCGTTGGCGAGCGCTGCATAGGCGTTGATCAGCTGGATCGGCGTGACGACGTCGTAGCCCTGACCGATCCCGGCCTGGTACGTCTCGCCCGGGAAGATCTTGGCGCCGAGCGCGTCCTGCTTCCACTGGTTGGTCGGCACGATGCCGGAGACCTCGCCGGGCAGGTCGATGCCGGTCGGGCTGGCCGAAGCCGTATTGCTTGGCCCAGTAGCGCGAGGCGGTCGATGCCGAGCTTGCCGGCCATCTGGAAGAAGAACGTGTCGCTCGAGTGGCCGAACCCGCAATAGATCGTGCACAGCCCGAACCCGATGTGGTTCCAGTCGTAGAACCGGGTCGAGCCGAGGGTCAGATAGCCGCGCGTCTGGACCTTGGTCTTGTCGGTGATCTTCTTGTCCGCCAGGACGCCGGTGCCGGCCACCAGCTTGTAGGTGGAGCCGGGCGGGTAGTGCGCCTGGATCGCGTGGTTGGTCAGCGGCTTGTCCGGGTTCTTCAGGAGCTTGGCGTAGTTGGCGTTGCTGATCCCGCGGGCGAAGACGTTGTTGTCATACGTCGGCAGGCTGACGAGCGCCAGGATCTCGCCGGTCTGCGGGTTCATGACGATCACGACGCCACGCTTGATGCCGACTTCCTTCATCGCCCACTTCATCGCCTTCTGGGCGTACTGCTGCTCCTTCGTGTCGATCGTGAGCGTCAGTGAATCGCCCGGGCGGGCGTCGGTGAGCGGTCTGGAGGATCTGCGTCTTGCGGCCCGATCCGTCGCGCTCGACGCTCTCGGTCCCGTAGACGCCGCGCAGCTCGCGTCTCGTACTGCGCCTCGATGCCGACCTTGCCGAGCAGGTCGTCCGGGAGATAGCCGGCGTCCTTCAGCGTCTTGAGCTGGTCGCCCGAGACCGGCCCCGTGTATCCGAGGATCTGCGACATGAGCGGGCCGTCGGCGTACTGGCGGCGCGCCTCGACGGCGACCTCGACCCCCGGCAGATCCGCCCCGGATTCCGAGATCAGCCGGGCGGTGTTCTCGTCGACGTCACCGGCGATCCGGACGAGGTCGAATGTCGACCCGGGGTTCCCGTCGATCGTCGCGTTGATGTCGGCGGCGGTCATGTGGAGCAGGGCGGCCAGTCGGGCGACGACCGTCCGGCCGTTGGTCGATCGGCAGGTCCGAGGGCCGAAGCTTGACCACGAACGTCGCGACGTTGGTCACGAGCGGCCGGCCTTTGCGGTCGTAGATGAGGCCGCGCGGCGCGACCGTCGACTCGATCGTGGTCCGGTTGTGCGTCGCCAGGGTCGCGAGCCGGCCGCCGTCGACGACCTGGAGATAGAACAGGCGCGCGGTCAGGCCGCGTCGCCGCCGATCACGACGATCAGAGCGAAGGTGAGGAAGCGCGAGATCGATCGGATCGGCTTCGGACGGTCGTCGAGGAAGACGCTCACCAGTCGACCCGATCCGCGTCGATCCGACGGTCGTGGATCGAGATCGACCAGCGGGCCGATCAGGGCCGCGAGGATCGTGTCGTAGACGACTGCCGGAAGAACGAGCGAGACGGGGTCACTGACCGGGATCGGCGACGCAAGCGCATTCAAGGCAACGAAATGGATCATCGAGTAGACCAGGCTCAGGAGGAAGGTTGCGATGATCGGGACGACGGAGGCGAAAGCGGGCAAACAGACCCGCCAGCACGGACGTCGCGCCGACACAGATGAGCAGCGCGAATGAGGTTGAACCAAGTGGTCGTTGTGCGATGACGTCGAGGACGAGGCCCCCCACGAAGGCCCAGACCAGACCCGCCTCGAGACCGATCGCCACCGTCACGACGATCCCGAGAACGAGAACAAGATGCGGTTCGGCTGTTCCGACCTTCAGGTATGGCCCGACGGTCAGTTCCAGCAAGGCCGTCACCGTCGCTCCGACCGCGGCGAGCAGCAGGGTCATCGGGTGAGTGAAACCTCGGCGACTTGGCCGAAGGTCGCACCCGCCCGCACGGTCCCTCGAGTGACGGTCGAACGGCGGCGACCTCGCCGCGAAGTATCCCATGGACCCGCGTTCCGGGCAACGGACGAAGGGACCTCCGGGTCCTGGGCCGAATGTCCTCCTCGGTCTCCTCGAGCGTCGTCGTTTCACGTGAAACGCGAGGCCTGACAACGTATTGCCTCTGGGTCAAATCAGCCCGAAACTCCCGAACCGTAGGCCGCGTGGCGCGTTGAGCGGACCTTGCCGGCCGGGCCTCGGCTTCCAGCTCCGTTTCACGTGAAACACCGCGCGAGGTCCGCCGACGTGCTTGGCGCTCCGTTTCACGTGAAACACCGCGGCTGGCCAGTGATCGCCGCGCGGCGCGAGCAGATCAGCGCGGCCTCCGTTTCACGTGAAACGCCGCGGCTGGCCGGTGATCGGCGGTTGAGCGCGGGTCGATCCCGCACTGCCACACTGGCGCCGCGCCTGGAGCGGAGGTCAGAAGGCCAGCGATGGTAGAATTGATGCATCGTGAGACCGATCCGAGCAGGAGCACTGAGTGGGCCAGACGATCGCCTGCGCGAACCAGAAGGGCGGCGTCGGCAAGACCACGACGGTCGTCAACCTGGGGAGCTATCTCGCCGCTCGCGGGCGAACGAGTCCTCGATCATCGATCTCGACCCGCAAGGGAACGCGACGAGTGGGCTTGGCTTCTCGACGTGACTCCATCGAACGGTCCGTCTACGACGCCATCATCGACGGTGTCCGACCTGTGCGAGCTCGATCGTTCGGGTGTCGATCGACGATCGGCTCGACGTGATCCCGTCGACGATCGCGCTGGCCGGGGCCGAGGTGGAGCTCGCACCGGTCGAGGGCGGGAACGACGGCTCGGCCGGCTGCTGACCGAGATCCTCGACGAATACGACTACATCCTCATCGATTGTCCGCCGTCGCTCGGACTGCTGACCGTGAATGCCCTGACCGCCGCCGATTCGGTCCTCATCCCGCTGCAATGTGAGTACTACGCCCTGGAAGGATTGACCCAACTGCTCGCCACGCTCGATCTCGTTCGCGATCACCTCAACCCGGAGCTCGTCCTGAAGGGCGTCGTGCTCACCATGTATCGACGGCCGCACGAAGCTGTCCGCGGATGTCGCCGCAGAGGTGCGCCGGCACCTCGGCGATCGTGTCTTCGACACGGTCATCCCGCGCAACGTCCGGCTGTCCGAGGCGCCGAGCCACGGGCATGCCGATCTCGCGATACTCCCCGGAGTCGACGGGCGCGATCGCGTACGCCGCGCTGGCGGCCGAGCTCCGCGCGACGGATGGCCGGATCGACGACCGACCCGCGACGACACGATGGTGGCGTCATGACCGTCAAGCCCGAGCGCACCCAGGGTCTCGGTCGCGGTCTTGCCTCGCTCATCCCGCAACGCCATCCGGGCCAGACCGGTGCGGTCGAGATCCCGATCACGCGGATCCGCCCGAACCCGCTCCAGCCGCGCAAGCGGTTCGATGCCGAGCAGCTTGCGTCCCTCACGGCCAGCATCACCGAGCACGGCGTCCTGCAGCCGATCCTCGTCACCGAGACGATCGACGGCTACCAGCTCGTCGCCGGCGAGCGGCGGCTCCGCGCCGCCCAGGCGGCCGGTCTCGAACGCATCCCCGCGGTCATCCGCCAGCTCGCCGACCGCGAGCAGCTCGAGCTCGCCCTCGTCGAGAACCTCCAGCGCGAGGACCTCGATCCGCTCGAGACGGCGGAGGCGTACCGCCAGCTCATCGAGGAGTTCGGGTTCAGCCAGGACGAGGTCGCGAACCGCGTCGGTCGGCACGATCGACAGTCGCGAACACGCTCCGCCTCCTCGACCTCGCGCCCGGTGTCCAGGCCGCGGTCGCGGACGGCCGGCTGACCGAGGGCCACGGGCGGGCGCTCGGTGGTCTGGCCACGGAGCTGCAGGACCGCGTCCTCGATTCGGTGATCGGCCAGGAGCTGTCCGTCCGTCAGACCGAGGAGCTGGTCCGCCGCCTGCGCGAACCGAAGCCTGAAGCCGCCGGCGCACCGACGCGCCGGACCGACCCCGAGCTCGAGCGCGTCGAGGAAGACCTCCGACGCTCCCTCGGCACGAAGGTCAGCCTCGCCCGCTCGCGGCGCGGCGGCCGGATCGTCATCGAGTACTACAGCGACGAAGAACTTGGGCGTCTCTACGAGCGCCTGACCGGAGGGACCGCGTGACCGAGGAAGCCACCCGACCGACCGATCCGAAGCCGCGGGTCACCCCGAAGGCACCCGCCGCCGCCGACCGGCCCGCCGCGAAGGGCGGCGGGAAGCGGGCGCGCAACGCATCCGACTACACGCCGCGAGCATCCAGGTCCTCGAGGGGCTCGAGGCCGTCCGGAAGCGCCCGGGCATGTACATCGGCTCGACCGACGCCCGCGGGCTGCACCACCTCGTCTGGGAGGTCGTCGACAACTCGATCGACGAGGCGATGGCCGGTCAGGCGACGACCATCCACGTGACGATCACGAGCGACGGCAAGCGTCACCGTCTCCGACGACGGTCGTGGCGTCCCGGTCGGCAAGCATTCGACGGGCAAGGACGCCCTCGAGGTCGTCCACACCGTCCTCCACGCCGGCGGCAAGTTCGGCGGCGGCGGCTACAAGGTCTCGGGCGGCCTGCACGGCGTCGGCGTCAGCGTCGTCAACGCGCTGTCCTCGTGGATGCGCGTCGAATCCGCGCGCGACGGCTCGATCTGGGCACAGGAGTACGACCGCGGCAAGCCGACCGGGCCGGTCAAGAAGATCGGGCCGCAGGGGTCGCGCCGGGGCACGACGACCAGCTTCATGGCCGACACCGAGATGTTCGAGACGACCGACTACTCGTTCGAGATCATCAGCCAGCGCCTGCGCGAGTCGGCCTACCTGACCAAGGGCGTCTGGATCACGCTCATCGACGAGCGCAACGACCGCGAGCGCTCGTTCTACTTCGAGGGTGGGCTCCAGTCGTTCGTGCGGCACCTCAACCGGAACAAGGAAGTCCTCCACACCAGCCGATCTACGTCGAGCGACGCGAGGGCGGGACGGCCGTCGAGGTCGCGCTCCAGTACAACGACACGTACACCGAGAACGTGCTGGCCTTCGCCAACAACATCAACACCGTCGACGGCGGCACCCACGTCACCGGCTTCCGCGCGGCGCTGACGAGCTCGCTCAACGACTGGGCGCGCCGAGCCGGCGTGCTGCGCGACGCCGATGGCAACCTGTCCGGCGACGACGTCCGCGAGGGCCTGACCGCGGTCATCAGCGTCAAGCTGACCGACCCGCAGTTCGAGGGCCAGACGAAGGCCAAGCTCGGCAACGCCGAGGTCAAGGGCCAGGTCCAGACGGCCGTCGCCGACAGCCTCGGCCAGTACCTCGACGAGAACCCCGCCGACGGGCGCCGGATCATCGAGAAGTGCCTGACCGCTGCCCGCGCCCGCGAGGCCGCGCGCAAGGCGCGCGACCTCGTCATCCGCAAGGGCGCGCTCGACGGCATGTCGCTGCCCGGCAAGCTCGCCGACTGCCAGGAGCGTGACCCCGCCGCGAGCGAGCTCTACCTCGTCGAGGGCGACTCGGCCGGTGGCTCGGCCAAGCAGGGCCGCGACCGGCGCTAGCAGGCGATCCTCCCGCTCCGGGGGAAGCTGCTGAACGTCGAGAAGGCCCGGCTCGACAAGATCCTCTCCAGCGAGAACGTCCGCCCGCTGATCATCGCGCTCGGTGCCGGCATCGGCGACAGCTTCGACCTCACGAAGCTGCGCTACCACCGGATCATCATCATGACCGACGCCGACGTCGACGGCGCCCACATCCGGACGCTGCTGCTGACCTTCTTCTACCGGCACATGCCGCAGGTCATCGAGAACGGCTACCTGTACATCGCCCAGCCGCCGCTCTACCGCGTCAGCACGGGCAAGGTCACCAAGTACGCCCAGTCCGAGAAGGAACGCGACAAGATCATCAAGGACTTCAACGTCAAGAACCTGTCCGTCCAGCGCTTCAAGGGCCTCGGCGAGATGAACGCCGACCAGCTCTGGGAGACGACGATGAACCCGGAGACGCGGACGCTCCTCCAGGTCGACGGCGAGAACGCGTCGCTGGCCGACGAGATCTTCACGATGCTCATGGGCGAGAAGGTCGGGCCGCGCAAGGACTTCATCAAGACCGAGGCGCGCAAGGTCCAGAACCTTGACGTCTGAGGCGACCCGGACGCGCCGCCCCGACCGGCCATCGAGACGCCGACCGGCCGTTCGAGTTCGCGCCGCACAACTGCTTCGCGTGCGGGACGCTCAACGCCGGCGGTCTCGGGCTCGATCTGCACGTCGAGCCGGGTCGATCCTGGGTCGAGCTCGCGCTCGAGCGCCGGTTCGAGGGCTGGGAGGGCGTCATCCACGGCGGGATCCTGTGCACGATCCTCGATGAGGTCATGGCCTGGGCCCTCGTCGGCGAGGACAACTGGGGCGTCACCGCCCGGATGGCCGTCGACTTCCGCCAGCCGGTCGACGTCGGGCATGCCGATCCGCGCGGAGGGCTGGATCACCCGCTCGCGGCGCGGATCGTCGACACGGCCGGTCACATCGTCGACGCGACGACCGGCGTCGAGCTCGCGACCGCGACCGGCGTCTACGTCGCGGCCAGCGCGGACCGCAAGCGCGACCTCCGCGATCGCTACGCGTACCGCCCCACCGAGCCCCGGAGACGGGCGCCGCCGCGACAGTCGAGTCCGGCCCGCCCGACCCGGTGGACGGCCACTCGTGATCGACGACGCCGGCCCGCAGCGAGGCCACGGCCGCACGCCGTCGCGTTCGTCGCCGCCCACCGCGACGCCGCCGAGGCGCTCGGCACGGACCTCGCCGAGTTCACCAACGACCCGGACGGCTTCGCCACGGCGCTGACGACGGGCCTCGCGGACCCTCGCCGATCCCGGCGTACCTCGACGGCCAGCAGCGGGTCGCGCCCGGGATCGGCGCGGTCCACGGTGTCCGCTGGCCGCTGCTGGCGGCCGTCGCAGCGCGGCTTCCGCAACGCGACCCGCGGCGATCGCCCGACGCCGCTCCTCTTCGTCGCCGACCGGCTCTTCCACGAGACGGAGCTCGAGGCGCGCTGGTTCGCCTTCGGCCTCCTCGAGCGGACGCTCGACGTCGAGACCGAGCGGACCTGGCAGCTCCTCCGCCGCGCCGCGCGCGAGGCCGGCGACTGGATCACGGTCGACTCGCTCGCCCACCCGTACGGCAAGGGCATCGCCGCCGAGCCCTACCGCTGGGCCGAGCTCGAGCTCCTCGTCTACAGCCCGTCGCGCTGGGAGCGTCGCCTCGTCGGCTCGACGATCGCGACGATGACCCACGTCGACCGGAAGCCGCGGCCGCGACCCGCAGGTCGCCGTCCACGCCCTGCCGCTGCTGGCAAGCCTCATGGGCGACGCCGAGCCCGACGTCCAGAAGGCGCTCGTCGTGGGCCTACCGCTCGCTCACCGTCGTCGATCGCGCCGCGACCGAACAGGCCCTCCGCGACGAGACGGAACGCGCGGCCCGCGACGACGACGGCCACCGCGCCTGGGTCATCCGCGACACGCTCGCCAAGCTCGATCCCGACGACCGCCGCCGAGCTGCGCGGCCGCCTGGCCGGCATCCGCAAGCGGCCCGGCGCCCCGGCGACCTCGGCTGCCGCCGAGACCGCCGCCCGCTTCGGTGGCCTGCCGGATCCCGACCGGCTACCCGGAGCCGCCCCTCTGATGACCCCGCCACACACCGTGTTGCCTGACCCGACAGGAGATTCCGAACGTGACCGACGACCTCGGCGATATCCGATCGATCCGCATCGAGGACGAGATGCGGGTCAGCTACCTCGACTACGCGATGAGCGTCATCGTGTCGCGCGCCCTGCCCGATGTCCGCGACGGCTTCAAGCCCGTCCACCGCCGGATCCTGTACGCGATGGGCGAGATGGGCCTGTCCGCGACGAGCTCGTACCGCAAGTGCGCGGCGATCGTCGGCGAGGTGATGGGCAAGTACCACCCGCACGGCGACAGCGCGCTGTACGACGCCCTCGTCCGGCTCGCCCAGGACTTCTCGATGCGCTACCCGCTGGTCGACGGCCAGGGCAACTTCGGCTCGGTCGACGGCGACACCGCCGCCGCGATGCGCTACACCGAGGCCCGCCTGACCGCGATCGCCGGCGAGATGCTCGCCGACATCGACAAGGACACGGTCGACTTCGTCGACAACTACGACGGCACCCAGAAGCAGCCGTCGGTCCTGCCGGCCAAGCTGCCGAACCTGCTCGTCAACGGCTCGTCCGGGATCGCGGTCGGCATGGCCACCAACATCCCGCCGCACCACCTCGGCGAGATCGTCGACGCCACGATCGCGTTCATCGACGACCCGGAGCTGACCTCGGACGACCTGTGCGAGTACGTCAAGGGGCCGGACTTCCCGACCGGGGGGACGATCTACCGCTACGAGCGCCAGCGCAACGCGCTGACCGGCGAGTGGGAGACGGTCGACGCCATCCGCCAGATGTATGCGCACGGCCGCGGCCGGGTCGTCATGCGGGCGCAGGTCGCGTTCGAGGACGTCAAGGGCGACCGGACCGCGATCGTCGTGACCGAGCTGCCCTACCAGGTCAACAAGGCCAGCCTCCTCGAGAAGATCGCCGACCTGGTCAAGGAGAAGCGGATCGAGGGCATCGGCGACCTGCGCGACGAGTCCGACCGCGACGGCATGCGCATCTACATCGAGCTCAAGCGCGACGCCAACCCGCACAAGGTGCTCAACAACCTGTTCAAGCACACCCCGATGCAGCTCGCGTTCAACATGAACATGCTCGCGCTGGTCGACGGTCAGCCCCAGACGCTGCCGCTGCGCAGCGTGCTGGTCCACTACCTCGACCACCGGCGCGAGATCATCCGCCGCCGGACCGAGTTCGACCTCGCCAAGGCGCGCGCCCGGGCGCACATCCTCGAAGGGCTCAAGATCGCCCTCGACAACCTCGACGCGGTGATCAAGACGATCCGCGAATCGCAGGAGGTCGAGGACGCCCGCAACAACCTGATGAGCCGGTTCGACCTGTCCGAGCTCCAGGCCCAGGCCATCCTGGACATGCGCCTCGCCCGCCTGGCCGCGCTCGAGCGGCAGAAGATCGAGGACGAGTACCTCGCGATCATCCAGCTCATCGCCGAGCTCGAGGACATCCTCGCCAACCCGGCCCGGGTCAGCCAGATCATCAAGGACGAGCTGGCCGAGCTGAAGCGGAAGTACGCCGGCGAGCGGCGGACGCGCGTCGCCGACGACTCGAGCCGCGAGATGACCGACGAGGACCTCATCGCCGACGAGGACGTCGTCGTCACGATCTCCGGCCGCGGCTACATCAAGCGCCAGCCGGTCGCCACCTACCGCCGCCAGCATCGCGGCGGCAAGGGGATCATCGGCCACGTCACCCGCGAGGAGGACGCGGTCGAGCACCTGCTCGTCGCGAACACCCACCACTGGGCCCTGTTCTTCACGAACCGCGGCCGCGTCTTCAGCGCCAAGGTCCACGCCATCCCGGACGCCAGCCGCCAGGCCAAGGGCATCCCGATCATCAACCTGCCGGGCGTCCAGGTCGAATCGGGCGAGGTCCCGATGGCGACGATCACCCTGCCCGACTTCAAGGCCGGCTCCTATCTCGTCCTGGCCACCCGCAACGGGATCATCAAGAAGACCCCGCTCGAGCAGTTCGAGAAGGTCCGCTCGTCGGGGATCCGGGCGATCAGCCTGAACGACGACGACGAGCTCGCCTGGGTCGACGTGTCGACCGGCGCGGACGACGTGATCATCGCCACGGCACAGGGCAAGCTCGCGCGGTTCTCCGAAGTCGGAGGTCCGGGCGATGGGTCGCGACGCGGCCGGCGTCATCGGCATCCGCCTCGCCCGCAAGGGCGATTCGGTCGTGGGCATGAGCGTGGTCCAGCCCGAGAGCGACCTGCTCGTGCTGAGCGAGACCGGCTACGGCAAGCGCGTGCCGCTGACCGAGTTCCGGCGCAAGCACCGCGGCGGCCAGGGCGTCGGCCTGATCAGCCTCGAGGGTCGCAAGACCGGCGACGTCGCCGCGGTCCAGCAGGTCACCGAGGAGGACGAGGAGCTCCTGCTGATCAGCGCCGGCGGCCAGGTCATCCGGACCGAGACCAACACGATCAACCGCTACTCCCCGCAGGCCCGCGGGGTCATCGTCATGCGCCTGGCCGAAGGCGACCGGGTCGTGGCGATCGCCGCGTTCCGGGCCGGACTTGCGGAGCAGGACGGCATGGGCGACGATGGCGCTCCCGGAACGGACGGTTCGGGCCCCAGCGGCACGAGTCCCACCGATCCGGTGCCTGGCGGATGAGGTCGGTGTGACGGCATTCTCGGCGTTCGGCGGACGGGAGGCGGCGGGCTTGTACTCGGACCAGTTCGAGATCTACCACGGCAACGCGAACCCGGACCTCGCCCGGAAGATCTGCCGCTATCTCGGCACCGAGCCGGGCAAGCTGGAGGTCTTCCAGTTCGCCAACGAGAACATCTTCGTCAAGATCCTGGAGAACGTCCGCGAGAAGGACGTCTTCCTGGTCCAGCCGACCAGCCATCCGGTCAACCAGTCGATCATGGAACTCCTGATCATGATCGACGCGTTCAAGCGCGCCAGCGCGGGCCGGATCACGGCGGTCATCCCGTTCTACGCGTACGGGCGGTCGGACAAGAAGGACCAGCCGCGGGTGCCGATCACCGCCCGGCTGATCGCCGACATGATCACCGTGGCCGGCGCCGACCGGGTCCTGACCATGGACCTGCACCAGGGCCAGATCCAGGGCTTCTTCAACATCCCGGTCGACGAGCTGACCGCCGTCCACATGCTCTCCAACTACTACCGGCACAAGCACATCCCGGACCCGGTCGTCGTGACCGACCTCGGGTTCGCCAAGCGGGCCCGGGCGTTCGCGGAGCTGCTCGACGCGCCGCTCGCGATCATCGAGAAGCGGCGGGTCGGCAATCTCGACCGGGCGGAGCTGATGAACGTCATCGGCGACGTCCGGGGCAAGCGCGCGATCATCGTCGACGACGAGATCGACACGGCCGGGACGCTGGTCGAGATCACCCGCGCCCTCGAGCGCGAAGGCGTCACCGAGATCTACGCGTGCGCCACGCACGGCGTCCTGAGCGATCCGGCGATCGACCGGATCGCGGCGTCCAACCTGATCGAGGTCGTGCTGACCGACTCGGTCCCGCTGCCCGAGCGCAAGCGCCTCGGCAAGATCACGACGCTGTCGGTCGCCCCGCTCATCGGCGAGGCCATCCGGCGGATCCACCGCGGTGAATCGGTCGGTGCCCTGTTCTCGAGCGAGGTCTCGCTGACCCAGGAGATGCTGCTCTGGGAGGACGGCGACGAGGGGACGCTCGACACGCGCGACGGCGAGACCGACTCCGAGGCACCGGACGGTGTCGCATCCGACGCGCTCGCGGCGTCCGCACAGGCAGGAGATCGATGACCCTCCAGCTGCACCGGCCCGACGGCGAGGGCGGCCTCGAACCGGTCCCGACCGCCGAGGACTGGCGCGACCAGCTCCAGTCGCCGCGCTGGGGAGCGGCACTCGAAGGCGAGCGGCTGCCGAGCCTCAAGAACCCGGAGATGAACCCGACCTCGCGGTTCATGTCCGTGCTGTTCTGGCTGGGCTTGGGCTCGCTGACGTTCCTGATCCTGGTCGTCGGCTACGGGATCGGCTTCTGGAGCCTGCCGCCCGCCTGACCGCGGCAGGCCGCGACGACGGCGGCGGCGACGAACGCGGGCGGCACCACGCTCACCGGCCGGATCGCGTCAGGGGGAGCTGGAGCGGCCCTCCCCTATACTTGACGCGATATGCGATTCCTGAACCGGTTCGTCGACTCGAACGACCGCGAGATCCGACGCCTCCAACCCCTGGTCGACGCGACGAACGCCCTCGAGGCCGAGATCGAGGCCCTCTCCGACGACGAGATCCGCGCCAACTTCGCGGAGCTCCGCGCCGAGGTCCTCGAGGCCGCCGAGCCCGACGAGCCGTCCGACGACGAGCTCCACAATCCCGATCTCGAGCGCCGGCGCGAGCTGAAGGCCGAGCGCCGGAAGAAGGAGAACGCCCGGCTCCAGGCGGCCCTCGACGACGTCCTGCCGGAGGCCTTCGCGATGACCCGCGAGGCGATGAAGCGGACCCTCGGGATGCGCCACTTCGACGTCCAGCTCATGGGCGCGGCCGTTCTCCACCAGGGCAAGATCGCGGAGATGCGCACCGGCGAGGGCAAGACCCTGGTCGCCCCGCTCGCGGCGATCCTCAACGCGATGTCCGGCCGGGGCGTCCACGTCGTCACCGTCAACGACTACCTCGCCCGGCGCGACCCGCAGTGGATGGGCCCCGTCTTCCACTTCCTCGGCATCAGCGTCGGGATGATCACCCACGACGCCTCGTTCGTGTTCGAGCCCGGCTACCCGACCACCGACGAACGCCTGCTCAACCTGCGCCCGGTCACCCGGACCGAGGCGTACGCGGCGGACATCACGTACGGCACGAACAACGAGTTCGGGTTCGACTACCTGCGCGACAACATGGTCCTCGAGCTCGACCAGCGGGTCCAGCGCGAGCGCAGCTTCGCGATCGTCGACGAGGTCGACAACATCCTCATCGACGAGGCGCGCACGCCGCTCATCATCAGCGGCCAGGCCGAGGAATCGGCCGACCTGTACTTCACGTTCGCGCGCCTCGTGCCACGGCTCAAGGGCCGGCCGGAGGGCGACGAGGAGGGCGGCGACTACTTCGTCGACCTCAAGGACAAGGCCGTCTCCTCGACCGAGGAAGGCATCGAGAAGATGGAGGGCTGGCTCGGCGTCGAGAACATGTACGACGCCGACCCGCGGCTGGCCCGTCACTTCGAGCAGGCCCTCCGCGCGCACGCCCTGTACAAGCGCGACCGGGACTACATCGTCAAGGACGGCGAGATCGTCATCGTCGACGAGTTCACCGGCCGCCAGATGCCCGGTCGCCGCTGGAGCGAGGGCCTCCACCAGGCCATCGAGGCGAAGGAGGGCCTGCGCGTCCAGCGCGAGAGCGTGACGCTGGCCACGATCACCTTCCAGAACTACTTCCGGCTGTACGACAAGCTGTCCGGCATGACCGGCACGGCGATGACCGAGGCCGAGGAGCTGCACAAGATCTACAAGCTCGAGGTCGTGGCGATCCCGACCCACCGGGAGATGGTCCGCGACGACTTCCCCGACCTCGTCTACCGCGACGAGCCGGCCAAGTTCAACGCCCTGATCGACGAGATCGTCGAGATGACCGAGGAGGGCCGCCCGGTCCTCGTCGGCACCGTGACCGTCGAGAAGTCCGAGATGCTCGCGACCATGCTCAAGCGGCGCGGCATCGCCCACGAGGTCCTCAACGCCAAGTTCCACGAGAAGGAATCGGGCATCGTCGCGCAGGCCGGTCGGTCGGGCGCGGTCACCATCGCCACGAACATGGCCGGCCGCGGCACGGACATCCTGCTCGGCGGCAACCCGGCCGGCCTCGCCTCGGAGACCCTCCACAAGCGCGGCATCAACCCGGCCGAGGTCGATCCCGAGACCTACGAGACGGTCCTGGCCGAGGCCAAGGCCATCACCGAGGCGGACCACGACCGCGTCGTGGAGGCCGGCGGGCTCCACATCATCGGCACGGAACGGCACGACTCGCGCCGGATCGACAACCAGCTCCGCGGCCGCGCCGGCCGCCAGGGCGACCCCGGGTCGTCGCGCTTCTACCTGTCCCTCGAGGACGACCTGATGAAGCGCTTCGCCAGCGAGCGGGTCACCGGCCTCATGGAGCGGCTCGGGCTGGACGACGACGTGGCCATCGAGTCGCGCCTCGTGTCGCGGACGATCGAGTCCGCCCAGAGCCGCGTCGAGGGCTTCAACTTCGACATCCGCAAGCGCGTCGTCGAATACGACGACGTGATCAACAAGCAGCGCGAGACGATCTACGCCGAGCGCGACAAGGTCCTCCACAACGAGGACCTGACCGAGACCGTCCAGTCGTTCCTCGACGACGAGGTCGACGCGCTGGTCGAGACGTATCTCGTCGGCGAGGATCCCGGCGAGTGGAACCTCGAGGGCCTGTCGTCGGCGTTGCTCGCCATGGGCCTGTCCGGCGACGGCACCTCGGCCGACGACCTCTGGGAGCTGCGCAGTCGCGAGGCGATCGAGACCCACGTCCGCGACCTGGCGGACGAGCGGCTCGCGGCCAAGGCGGCCGAGGTCGGCGAGGAGGACTGGAAGACGGTCGAGCGCCTGGTCCTCATCCGGACCATCGACTCGCTCTGGGTCGAGCACCTCACCGAGCTCGACGACATGCGGCGCGGCATCGGGCTGCGCGGCTACGCCCAGCAGGACCCGCTCAACGAGTTCAAGCGCGAGGCGTTCCAGCTCTACGACGAGCTGCGCGGGCTCATCCGCCACGGCGTCGCGTCGTCCATCTTCCGGGTCACCGTCACCCGCCAGCCCGCGCCCGGCACCGATGGTCCCGACCCGGCGATCGCCGCGTCACTGGCCCGCGGAGCTGCTGCCCTCACCGGTGGCAACGGCGCGAACGGGTCGGCCGTCGGAGCGGGTGCCCGCGTCCCGGCCGCGGCTGCCGTGGCGGCGGGTGGCTCGGCCGTGCTGCGCGGCGGACCGGCCGCTCCGGCCCCGCGACCGATCCGTGAATCGCTCGGCGACGAGCCGGTCGTGAGCGGCGGTGGTGCGTCGGCCGGCGGACCGAAGCCCGGGTTCACCCCGAGTGGCGCCCGGATCGGACGGAACGATCCGTGCTGGTGCGGCTCGGGCGCCAAGTACAAGAAGTGTCACGGACGCTGACCGCCGCCGCTGCCGCTCGATCAGAGACCGTGGCCGCGAATCCTCGGTCGGTCGTGCGCGACGTGGCCTGGCTGCTCGTCGCGGGGTGTGTGGCGCTCGCCGCCCTGGCCGGGTACGCCAGCTACCGGATCTGGATCCAGGGGCAGCGTGACGACCAGCGCCCGGCGGACGCCATCGTGGTCATGGGCGCCGCCCAGTACGACGGGCGACCGTCACCGGTCTTCGCGGCCCGGCTCGATCACGCGGTGTCGCTGTATCTCGCCGGCCTGGCGCCCACCCTCGTCGTGACCGGCGGCAAGGCCGACGGCGACCGGACGACCGAGGCGGCCAGCGCCCGGGCCTACGCGATCGCCCGGGGAGTGCCGGCGTCGGCGATCCTCGTCGAGGACACCAGCCGCACGACGCGTGAGTCGATCTCCGGCGTCAGCAAGCTCCTGCGCGACCATCATCTGGCCGATGCGGTCTTCGTCTCGGATCGTCCGCACATGCTGCGGGTGCTGCGGATGGCCTCGGATGACGGCATCACCGCGTGGGGCTCGCCGACCACGACCAGCCCGATCGAGGGTGATGCCGCGGGCCGGCTCGACGCGACGCTTCACGAGCTCGGCGCGCTCGCCCAGTACTTCGTCCTGGGTCGAAGCTGACCGCTCGTCGCCACCGTTGGTCCCGATTGTCGACAAAACGGATTTCCCTCTTGGCGATAGGGGTTTGGCCCCGTATACTGTTCCAAAACCCGCCGATATCGGGCCTCCCCAGGGCCCTGGCGACACCACACAAGCGTTCCCGATTGGCGCTGCCCGTGCACAGAGAGGGGGACCAGTGAAGCAGGCCGAGGAAGCATCCTTCGTCGACCTCATCGCCTGCGAGCGTGACTGCCGGTCGTGCAGCTACGCCGCGGCCCTCGACTGCGACGGCAACTGCGGCGTCTGCCCGCACAACGCGTATTGCCCGTGTGTGAACCCCGTCGTCGCCCGAAGCAAGACCGCGCTGCGGCTCATCGAGCTGCGCCCGATCCTGCTCCAGGATCTGCAGGCCCGGAACTAGGTGGAAGCCGCCGCCATCCGGGACCTGGCTGAACGGATCCGGTCGACCTCGGGGCATCTTTGACCTCGAGACCAAGGAAGCGCGTGTCGCGCAGATCGAGGCGCTGACCCAGGAGCCCGGCTTCTGGGACGACGGGCGGGCCGCCCAGAAGGTCCTTCGCGAGGCCGACGGCCTCCGTTCCGAGATCGCCACATGGCGTGAGCTGCTGGTCCGCGCCGACGACCTGCTGGCCGCGGTCGAGCTCCTGTACGAGGCGCCCGACGCGGAGCTCGAGGCCGAGCTCGAGCGCGATGCGGCCGGCCTCGAGACCGACTTCCGGCGCGAGCGGACCGCCCTGCTGTTCTCCGGCGAGTACGACGAGCGGCCGGCCCTCCTCTCGATCAGCGCGGGCGCGGGCGGCACGGAGGCGACCGACTGGACCGAGATGCTGTTGCGGATGTACCTGCGCTGGGCCGAGCGCCATCGCTTCCCGACCGAGATCCTGGACCAGCAGGAAGGCGAGCAGGCCGGCCTCAAGAGCGTCACCGTCGCGGTCAACGGACGCCGCGCCTACGGCTGGCTGCGCGCGGAGCGCGGCGTCCATCGGCTCGTCCGGATCAGCCCGTTCGACTCGCAGAACCGCCGCCAGACGACCTTCGCGCTCGTCGAGGTCCTGCCGGAGGCCGAGGACGACGTCGAGATCGAGCTCGACTGGGACCAGATCCGGGTCGACACATTCCGCTCGCAGGGGGCCGGCGGCCAGCACGTCAACAAGACCGATTCGGCGGTCCGGCTGACCGACCTCAAGACCGGCATCGTCGCCCAGAGCCAGAACGAGCGGAGCCAGACCCAGAACAAGGAGATGGCGATCAAGGTCCTCAAGTCCCGCCTCCTCGAGCGTGCTCTCGAGGAGAAGGAGGAGGCCGTCCGCAAGCTCAAGGGCGAGCACGTCGAGGCCGGCTGGGGAAACCAGATCCGGAGCTACGTGCTGCACCCGTACCAGATGGTCAAGGACCTGCGGACCAACTACGAGACGGGCAACACCGGCGCGGTCCTCGACGGCGACCTCGATGCGTTCATGCAGGCCGAGCTCGAACGGGGCATCGGCGAGGAGGCGGTCGCTCGGTGATCGACGGCACTCGGACGGGGGGTCCCACCGCGGGTCCCTCCTTCCGTCCCGTCCGGGCGACGGAGCTGGCCGACTGCGCCGCGATCTGGCGGGCGTCGATCAACGACTACATCGTCCATCTCGGGCAGACCGAGATCCCGCTCGAGATGGCCCCGATCGTCCGCCTGTACACCCACCTCCAGGCGACCGACCCGGACCGGTTCATCGTCGCGACGCTGCCTGACGGACCGGGCGACCGGGTGATCGGCTTCGCCGCGGCGACCGTCCGCGAGCACCTCTGGTATCTCTCGATGCTGTTCGTCCTGCCCGAGTTCCAGGGCTCGGGTCTGGGCCGCGAGCTGCTGGGCCGGGTCGCGCCGACCGATGGCGCGATGGTCCGCGCGGTGGCGACGGACAGCGCCCAGCCGATCTCCAACGCGATGTACGCCGGCGAGGGGATGGTCCCGCGGATGCCGCTGTTCAGCCTGACCGGCCTGCCGCGGCGGCCCGAGGCGTTCGGCGACCTGCCGTCCGGGGTCAGCCCGATCGCCTTCGACGAGATCGTCGCGGGGCCGCCCGGCGGCCAGGGCCACCAGATGCTGGTCGAGGCGATCGACGCCATCGATCGCGAACTGCTCGGCGTGGCCCATCCGGCCGATCACCGGTTCCTGCGCACCGAATCGCGTCACGGCTGGCTCTACCGCGGGCCGGACGGCACGCCGATCGGCTATGGCTACGCGGGCGAGGCCGGCCGCGTCGGACCGATCGCCGTTCGGGACGAGGCGCTGCTCGGACCGGTCCTCGGCCACCTGACCGCGGTCGTCGTGCCGCGCGGCGCGTTCGCGTTATGGGTCGGCGGCGCTGCCGACCGCGCGGTCGTGACGGCGCTCCGGGCGGGCTTCCGGATGGACCAGTTCCCCGTCCTGCTGTGCTGGGACCGGCCGTTCGCGACTTTCTCGCGCTACCTGCCGATCTCGCCGGGACTGCTCTGACCGGCCGGCCCGACCGCACACGGACAACGGTGCGCGACAGGGTCGTTTGCCGGACCTTCGCGCGAGTGGTAGCCTCGGCTCCGATGTGGCTCCCAGTCGTGCCCGCCGTGGGGTCATGAGTGTCGTGACGATGCGTCGCGACCGCCACCCCACCGACCCGCGGAGCCCATCGTGACCGTCGCCCCAGCGTCGAGCGCCACGCGCTCTCTCCGCCGCCGTGTCCTCGGCCGGTCGAGGGATCAGGCCAAGCAGGAACGAGCGGTCCTCATCCTGCACGACGTCACCAAGCAGTACCCCAACGGCAAGCTGGCCCTGCGCGACGTCGACCTGGTCATCCCCGAAGGCGACTTCGTCTTCCTCGTCGGGCCGTCGGGCGCCGGCAAGTCGACCCTCATCAAGCTGCTCATCCGCGACGAGGTCGCGACCCGGGGCGCGGTCGTGCTCGACGGACAGGATGTCGCCCGGCTCGGCCGCCGGCAGGTGCCCAAGATGCGCCGCAAGATCGGGATCATCTTCCAGGACTTCAAGCTGCTGCCGTCCAAGACGGTCTACGAGAACGTGGCGTTCGCGCTCGAGGTGACCGGCACGCCCCGACGGAAGATCCGGCCCGCGGTCGATCGGGTCCTGGCCCTGGTGGGCCTGACCGCCCAGGCCAAGCAGACCCCGTCGCAGCTGTCCGGCGGCGAGCAGCAGCGGACCGCGATCGCGCGTGCCCTCGTCCACGACCCGCGGCTGATCATCGCCGACGAACCGACCGGCAACCTCGACCCGCTCATCAGCTGGGAGATCCTGCAGCTCCTGCTGCGGATCAACGAGCTCGGCGTCACGGTCATGATGGCGACCCACAACGCCGAGGTCGTGACGGCCCTCCGCAAGCGCGTCGTCGCGCTCGAGGAAGGTCGGATCATCCGCGACGAGGTCGGTGGCGCCTATCACCGCGAGGACTGAGGGGTGATCTCCTTCGTCCTGTTCAGCGTGGGTCGCGCCTGGCAGGGCTTCTGGCGCAATGCCGTGATGAGCCTGGCCGCGACGGCCACCATGGTCCTGATGCTGCTGCTGCTGGCCGGCTTCTGGATCATCCAGACCGGCCTGCTGGCCGGGCTCCAGTTCACCGAGCAGAAGGTCGAGGTCGTCGCGTACCTGCAGCCCAACGCGACCGACAGCCAGGTCACCTCGCTCCAGGCGCAGCTCAAGTCGATGCCCGAGGTCGCCTCGGTCGCCTATGTCGACCGGGACGAGGCGCTCGTCCGCTTCCGCGCCTCGATGCAGGCCCAGGGGCGCGAGGACCTGACTCGCTACCTCGACGCGAACCCGCTGTACGCCAGCATCGAGGTCAAGATGGTCGACCCGTCGCAGGTCCGGGTGGTGGGCGACGCGCTGCGGGCGGACCCGAGCGTCCGCAACGTCATCAACATCGAGGACCTCGTGGAGCGGGTGCTGACCGTGACGAGCATCCTCCGGACCGCGGGGACGGTCGTCCTCGTGATCGTCGGCGTCATCGCCCTGTTCATCATCATCAACACGATCCGCCTGGCGGTCCTGGCCCGGGCGGAGGAGATCGAGGTCATGCGCCTGGTCGGCGCGTCGGACGCGTTCATCCGCTGGCCGTTCGTGTTCGAGGGCGCCTTCGTCGGCCTCCTCGGGTCGGTGCTCACGCTGGCGATCCTGGCCGCCGTGGCGGACCCCTTGAGCGCCTTCATGGCCGACTTCTTCCGGGTCCTGCCGCTCCAGTTCGGGTCCCTGACACGAGACCTCGTGGCGCTGGTCATGGGCGCCGGCGTGGGTCTCGGGATCCTCGGGTCGTGGCTGTCCGTCCGGACCTATCTCATCCGCTGAACGGCCCATAGCCTCTCATCCTCACCCGATGTACGCTGTGCGCCGTTTCGGGGACGCCGCACTTGCAGGACACGTACATGGACCCAGCCGACCCTGATCCAGCCGTCCCCGATCGGTCAGATGACGACGCGGCCGGCACCTCCACCGCGGTCGCAGCGCCCCCCAACCTTGGTCCGCCACCCCCGAAGCGCCGCCGCGCGCTGGTCCCGATCTCCATGGTGCTGGTCGTCCTGCTCGGCGGGTCGGCGCTGTTCGTGTCCGGCTACACCCTCGGCCGACAGGCCGGCTCCGACCCCGGGACGCCGGCATCGCAGAGAGCCGCCTTCCAGCCGTTCTGGGACACCTACCACTCGATCACCGACCGGTACGCGGGCGGCAGCGTCGACACGGACACCCTGATCCAGGGCGCCATCCGGGGGATGATCGGCGCCCTCGACGACCCGTATTCGGCCTACCTGTCGTCGGACGACTATCGCAAGAGCCTGCAGGGGATCAGCGGGCAGTTCGAGGGCATCGGCGCCCAGATCACGGCGAAGGCGCTCGACGGCACGGAGGGCTGCACGCCGCTCGGTGCGGCCTGCCGGCTCGTCGTGACCGCGCCGCTGCCGGGCTCGCCGGCGGAACGGATCGGGTTGAAGCCGGGCGACGTCGTGACCCTCGTCGACGGCACCTCGGTCGACGGGCTGACGGTCGACGCCGCGCGCGACCGGATCCGCGGTCCGAAGGGCAGCGCGGTGGCCCTGACCATCGATCGCGGTGACGGCGTGCCGCTCCTGCTCTCGATCACGCGCGACATCGTGCAGAGCCAGGAGGTCGAGAGCCGCGCGCTCGCCGACGGCACCATCGGCTACATCAAGATCGCCGGCTTCTCGGACGCGTCCGCCGATCAGGTCGTCGCTGCCCTCACGGCGCACCTCGCGGCCGGCCGCGAGCGCCTGGTGGTCGATCTCCGCGGCGATCCCGGCGGCTATGTCACGGCCGCCCGCAAGATCGCCAGCCAGTTCATCGGCTCGGGCGTCGTCTTCTGGCAGCAGGACGCGAAGGGCAACCAGGTCCCGACCGAGGCCCTGACCGACGGGGTCGCCACGGACCCGCATGTGAAGGTCGTCGTCCTGATCGACGGCGGGAGCGCCTCCGCGAGCGAGATCGTCGCCGGCGCGCTGCAGGACAGCAAGCGGGCCGTCCTCGTCGGGCGTCATTCGTACGGCAAGGGAACGATCCAGCAGTGGCAGGAGCTGACCGGCGAGGGCGGGGCGTTCAAGCTGACCGTCGCCCGCTGGCTGACGCCGGACAAGCGCTGGATCAACGGCACCGGCCTGATCCCGGACGTCGCGGTGACGCTGCCGGCGACCGTCCCCGCCGGCACGGACCCGGACCTGGATCGGGCGCTCGAGATCCTCGGCGGCCCGGGTCTCGGCGCCGTCCTTCGGCCGGCGGCCTGACGCTCACCGCCGGCCGGGCCCCGCACGGGTCGCTCTTGCGCTCGCCTCGTGCATCGGGTACGGTTTCCGGGAACGAAAGGAGGTGATGTGCAGTGATCGACAGTACGCGTAGCTGCACCACCTCACAGGAGATGGCCGTCTAGTCGGACACCCCTGTGGGTGGTAAAGCACTCGAACGCCGGCCCGCATAGGGCCGGCGTTCGTGCGCTCCGGCCATCATCCGACCACCCAGGAGACCTCCATGGGCGACGAGATCACCGTCGCACTCAATCGAAGAGCCCGCCACGACTTCACCATCGACGAGACGTTCGAGGCGGGCATCGTCCTGACCGGCACCGAGATCAAGTCGCTGCGCGCCGGCAAGGCCAACCTGTCCAACGCGTACGCCCGGATCGAGCGGGACGAGGCGTGGCTGGTCGGCGCCGATGTCGCGAAGTTCGAGGGCGGCAACCGCTACAACCACGAGCCGAAGCGGACGCGCAAGCTGCTGCTCCACCGCTCCCAGATCGACGAGCTCCTCGGCAAGACCAAGGCCAAGGGCCAGACGATCGTCCCGCTGCGGCTGTACATCAACGAGAAGGGACGAGCCAAGGTCGAGCTCGGGCTCGCGCGCGGCAAACAGCTCCACGACCGCCGCCGCGACATCGCCGATCGTGACGCCCGGCGCGACGTCGCGCGCGAGCTGGCCGACGCCCAGCGCGGCCGCTGACATGCGGCGACGCGAGGGCCGAATGCTGAGGCCTTGGCCATGACCGAGATCCCCGGCCGGCTGCGGGTCGGACCCGTCATCGAGGCCGTGGATGCGCACGCGGCGGGTGAGCCCGGGCGGGTCATCGTCGGCGGCGTGACCGGCGTGCCCGGCGCCACCATGTTCGAGGCGATGACCTGGCTCCAGGCCCACCGCGACGACCTGCGTCTGCGGATGCTGCGCGAGCCGCGTGGCTACCCGGCCGCCAACTGCAACCTGCTCCTGCCGACCTGGAACGCGGAGGCCGATGCGGGCTACGTGATCATGGAGCAGGTCGAGTACCCGGGCATGTCCGGCACCAACACGATGTGCGTGGTGACCGTCCTCCTCGAGACCGGGATCCTGCCGATGACGGAGCCCACGACCGAGCTCACGCTCGAATCGCCGGCCGGGCTGATCCGGGTGACGGCGGCATGCGCCGACGGCAAGGTCCAGGGCGTGACCTTCCGGAACGTGCCGGCGTTCGCCACCCATCTCGACGCCCCCGTGGAGGTGCCCCACCTCGGCACGGTCACCGTTGACGTGGCCTATGGCGGGATGTTCTACGTCATCGCCGACGCCGAGCAGTTCGGGCTCCGGCTCACGCCCGACGAGGGCGCGGACATCGTCCGGATCACCGAGATGATCAAGGCGGCGGCGGCCGACCAGCTGCCGGTCGTCCATCCCGACCAGCCCGGCTTCGCCGGAATCACCATCGGTCAGCTGTCCGGGCAGGCCCACGACCCGGCCAACAGCCGCCGGAACGTCGTCACGGTCTCGACGGGGACGCTCGACTGGGAGCGCCCGGCCACCTGGACGGGGGCCATCGACCGCTCGCCGTGCGGGACCGGCACGTCCGCAAGAATGGCGACGCTCCACGCGCGCGGCCTGCTCGCGGTGGGCGATGCGTTCCGGCACGAGGGGATCCTCGACACCGTCTTCACCGGCCGCGTGGAGGAGGAGACCACGATCGGGGACTACCGGGCGATCGTCCCGAGCATCACCGGGCAGGCCTGGATCACCGGCTTCGCCAGCTACGTGCTCGACCCGACCGACCCGTTCCCCGACGGCTACACGATGGGCGACATCTGGTGAAGTTCGGATTCCTCGTGACCGCGGGGGATCCGCGGACCGCCGCCGACCTCGCCGCGGAAGCGGAGGCAGCCGGCTGGGACGGCGTCTTCTACTGGGACGCCATCGCCATCACCGACATGGAGATCTACGACCCCTGGGTCGTCATGGCGGCCATGGCGATGCGGACCGAGCGCGTCCGTCTCGGGGCCATCGTCAGCCCGCCCTCCCGGCGCCGGCCGTGGAAGATGGCAAAGGAGACGATGAGCCTGGACGTGCTGTCGAACGGGCGGCTGATCGTGCCGGTCGGACTCGGTGCGCTCGACGACCAGGCGTTCGGCAACGTCGGCGAGGCGACCGAGGCGCGGACGCGCGCCGAGATGCTCGACGAATCGCTGGCGATCCTCGAGGGCCTGTGGTCCGGCGAGCCATTCGCGCACGAGGGTCGGCACTACCGGTTCGGCCCGATGACCTTCCGACCGACCCCTGTCCAGCGGCCTCGCATCCCGATCTGGGTCATCGGCGCCTGGCCCCACGAACGGTCCGTCCGCCGCGCGCTCCGCTACGACGGGATCCTGCCGCAGACGACCGACCCGGATGCGATCCGCGCGCTGGTCGACCTATATCGAGCGTGAGCGGCCGCCGTCAGCGGGCGCTCCCTACGAGATCATGGTCGAAGGGGTGACGCCGCCGGACCCTGCGGACGCCGGCGCGCAGCTCGCGCCCCTGGCCGAGGCGGGTGCGACGTGGTGGGTCGAGTCCGACTGGAACGACAGCACCGTCGAGACGCTGCGGCGACGCCTGTCGGCCGGGCCGCCCGCCATCCCCATCCGGGGCTAGGGCGCCGGCTCGTCCGCGGTCGCACGGTCGCGGGCGTCAGGAGCCCGGTCGACCCGCGTAGGTCGGTCCCGCCGAGGCCCGGCGCGGCGAATAGCGTCCGTGCTCGTCGGTCAGGCGACCACGCCAGGGGCGGAACAGATCGGCCCATTCCGGGTCCGGCTCGATCTGCCGATCTGCCGTCTCCTCGTGCTGCCTCGCCCATTCGGAGAAGAACGCGACCCGCCGGGTGGAGATGATCCGCGCGTCCTTGCATGGGCAGCCGTCAACGAGGCAGGCGCGCCGGGTCGGCGGTTCGGTGAAGGCCTGGCGATCGAGCTGGCTGTCCATCTGTGCCTCGTTCCGTTGATCTGGGTCGGCGCGAGAGACACTGGCGTCGATGGTGGGACGGTAGGTCGCCCGGGATTACAGATGCATCCGCTTCCGGGGCATCCATGGCGCGACCGACCGACAGCGGCGGCGGCTACCATCCCGCGATGGAAGCCAGCACCCACGGCCGGATCAGGATCGAGTCGTTCGAGGTGGCCCGGTTCAGCCACCCAGCCGAGAGCCCGCTCGCCGGGCGGACCGGCATCGTCATGGCCTACGCGGTGGTGCATCCGGCGGGCCTGCTGCTGTTCGATACCGGGATCGGGACCGGGGACGCCGACATCGACGACGCCTACCACCCGGTGGTGCAGGATCTGCGATCGCTCCTCAGTCGGCGCGGCCTCGAGCCGGATGATGTCGTCGCGCTCGCGTGCTCGCACCTCCACTTCGACCACGCCGGCCAGAACGGAGCCTTCCCGGGTCGCCCGATCCACGTCCAGGCGGCCGAGCGCGAGGCGGCACGAGCGCCGGACTACACCATCGACGCGTGGGTCGACTTCCCCGGCGCACGCTACATCGAGGAGGACGGCGAGACGGAGCTCCTTCCGGATGTCCGGCTCATCCCGACGCCCGGCCACACACCCGGCCACCAGTCGCTGGTCGTCGACAGCGTGGCCGGGCGGACCGTGCTCGTCGGGCAGGCCCTCTACACGCGAGCGGAGTGGGATGGCGCGAGCGGGCCGGGCGTGTCCGGCCTCGAGAGCGCCTGGGATCCGACCGCCTACCGTGCATCGGTGGCGCGTCTGCGAGCGCTCCAGCCCGACGTCGTTCTGTTCGGTCACGACAGGTAGGTGGTAGCATCCGCGTCCGAGTCCGGTACTCGGACCTGTGGGGATGTGTGGTTTCGACAGGGCCTGGCTACCGGGGAACGCGAGCCGAGGACGCCACTGGGCCTCGTTAATCAGGTGGCAAAAAGAAGTACCTGGCAACCGCCAGTCGACTCTCGCTCTCGCTGCTTAGGCAGTAGAGTGAGCGTGGAAGCTGCCTCCGCCTCGCGGGTAGTGGAAGCGTCATGCAGCGAGGCTGCGATCCGGATGAGCGTCGCGTAATCCGGAGTCAAGCCCGATCTAGGGACACGTGACTGGATCGCCCGGCAGAGTGCCGATGCCCGTCCGGGCGATCGACGACAAACCATCGGACACGCTCGTAGTGGTCTCCGGAGAAGGGTTCTGGACGGGGAGTTCGACTCTCCCCCATCTCCACCAATCGCCTTTATCGCGCCCGGGCCACAGCTGTCGGCCCGGGCGGATCCGACCCGTCGATCTACCCGGTCGGCGCCGGGCCCGGATCGATCACGGCCAGCTCCCGCCAGCGGCACAGGTAGATCCGTTCGTCGGGCAGCCAGATCGTCCGGTATTCGATGACCCGTCGACTCCCGTCGGCGCGCGGGAAGTCGAAGACGGACTGCACCGGCTTCCCGTCCTTGAGCGGGCCGAACAGCCACTCGCCGTCGGTCTCGCGGGCCTCCGGGGGAACGAGGACCCGCCAGGGAACCCCGCGAAGCCCGCCCGGTGGGAGGTCCACGAGGGCGCACGCCGCGTCGTCACCATCGACGAACACCTCGTCCTCACCCAGGCGCGCCGTGGCCACGTCGTCCGCCTGCCACCAGTCCTGCTCGAGGAGCACGCCCGCGTGGCCGTCGCGGTAGACGTACCAGGTCGTCGCGCCGAGACGCGCCAGCTCGTGCTGCGGCCGCACCTGGGCACGGGTGTGCCACCGGCGGAGGGCGGTCTGCACCTGGCCCGGGTCCTCGCGGCCCTCGGCATCGAGCGCGGCGATCGTCGAACGGACGAAGGCCGCGAAGGCGGTGTCGCCTCTGGGGAATGTGACGATCACATGGGACATGGGCAAGCAACGCACCTGACGGATTCCGGCGGTCCCCCGGTCGCCGCAGCGACGGTAGCAGAGTGGGAGCGAAGGAGGCCGGGGCCCGAACACGGTCGTTTCCGAGGTTCGGCGACAGCGCTCGGTCCTTCGCATCGACCAGCCACGCGCGGTCGACGATCCGGTTCGTCCGGCTCCCGCGGCCCGAACCGCCGCCTCACCGATGGGGCGAGCGACGACGATGGCGCCCGTGGGCGCCGATCCCTCAGCTAGCGGGCCTGGGCAGCGGGTTCCAGGCGTTCTGGCTGGCGGGTCTGACGGTTCCAGATGGCTCCGGCGGGATCGAGGACGATGAAAGCAGCCACCAGCGCGCCCAGGATCGCACCTGCACCGAACGGCAGACCTGCGACATAGGCGACGAGGCTCCAGATCGTCCAGACCGCCAGGAACCAGAGCGGAGCGGCAACGATGCGCTTGACCATGTCCGGATCGTGCCACCGGTCGCGCCGGCCGGCTATCAGACCTTCGTACCGTCACGCCCCATGACGGGCCGGCCGGAGCCTCCTACTTGAACGCGAGCGTGCCCTGGTCCTGCAGCGTGATCGTCAGCTGGTTGTTCGCGACCGCGTAGCTCGCAGCGTTGCCCAGACCGAGGACGAACAGGTCGGCCAGTGAGCCATCCGGGCAGGCGACGGTGGTCATGGGACCGACCGAGATGGCCAGATCGCCGGCGGCCGCCGACGGGTCCGCAGTGACAAAGGTCCCCGCCGCGGAATTGCAGTCGGCCTTGGCCGAGAACGTGCCATCCGCCTGGAACTGGATCGTGTAGTTCGCCTGCTGCGCTTCCGGAACGTTGCCCTGGAACGCCGGCGTCTTCTCCGTGATCGACGTCAGCTGCCAGGCCTTGCCGGTCAGTCCGGTCGCCGGCGCCGGCGTCGCGCTCGCGCCAGGCTTCGCGGTCGGTCCGGCAGTCGGCTTCGTCGTCGGCTTGGCGGTCGGCTTGGCCGTGGGCTTGGCGGTCGCCGCCGTCGTGGCGGCCGCGGTGGCGGATGCGGCGGGAGCCGCGCTGGTCCCGGCGCTGGGGGCGGTCGAGGCGGCGGGCGCGCCGACCGCGAAGGTCATCGTCCCATCGTCCGTGAGCGTGAGCGTCAGCTGCTCACCCGCGATCGCGAACGTCTTGGCCGTGCCGAGCGAGTGGACGAACAGGAAGCCGAGCGAGGCTTCGCTGCACATCGCCATCGTCGAGACGCCGGGGGTGATCGTGATCCCGTTCGAGCCCGCCGTCTTGTAGGTGCCGGCGATCTCGTTGCAGTCGGCCGTTCCGGTGAACGTGCCGTCGGGGTCGAATGTGATCGCGTACTTCGCCTGATCGGCTGGTGGCACCACGCCCTGGAAGGCGGGCACCTTTTCGGTGAAGGCGGTGAGCTGCCAGCCCTTGCCGGTGAGCCCGCTCGCGCCGCTCGAGCTGCAGGCAGCCAGGAGGGCCACCGCGCTCATCGCGAGCGCGAGCAACATGGTCTTTCGCATCGGGACCCCCTGCGGCATGCCCCTCTGCGGTCCGGAAGCAGGGTCAGGCGCCGCGCGCAGTCTAGCAACCCGCCACACGGGAATGTTGCTGATTCCGCGGGACCTTGACATGTGTACATCGTACGCAGTAGCGTACGCCATACACACGACGCGTACGCCGTACGCGCCAAGTCGAAGCGGGGAAGCGAGGCACCAGATGAAGGCGATCGTCCAGGACAGGTACGGTTCGGCAGGCGTCCTGCAGGCACGGGACATCGACATGCCCGAGGTCGGCGCAGATGAGGTGCTCGTCCGGGTCCACGCGGCATCCGTCCACCTCGGCGACTGGATCGTCATGACCGGCTCTCCGTTCGTCATGCGCTTCGCCACGGGTCTGCGAACGCCCAGGAACCCGATCCCGGGGACGGACGTCGCGGGCACCGTGGAAGCGGTCGGGGCCGACGTGACGACCCTCCGCCCCGGCGACGAGGTGTTCGGCTGGTGCGCCGGCGCGTTCGCCGAGTTCGCCAGCGCGCCCGAAGGCAACTTCATCAGGAAGCCCGCCAACCTGACCTTCGAGCAGGCGGCGGCGGTCGGGGTGTCCGCGACGGCGGCCCTCCAGCTGCTCCGCGACACGGGCAAGGTCCAGGCCGGCCAGACCGTCCTGGTCAACGGCGCGTCGGGCGGGGTCGGCTCGTTCGCCGTGCAGATCGCGAAAGCCCTCGGCGCCGAGGTCACCGGCGTGACCAGCACGAAGAACGTGGAGCTGGTCCGCTCGATCGGGGCCGACCACGTCATCGACTACACGCGGGAGGACTTCACCGCCGGTGGCCCGCGCTATGACCTGATCCTCGACAACGTGGGCAACCTGTCGATGGCGCGGACGCGGCGGGCGCTGACCCCGAGCGGGACCCTGATCTCGAACGGTGGCGGGCACGCCAACGGCAAGCTCGGCCGCACCATCCGGGCGATGCTCGTGTCGCTGTTCGTGAAGGGGCAGGCCGGTCCGACCGTCAAGACGGAGAACCACGACGACCTCGTCGCCCTGAAGGACCTCGTCGAAGCCGGGGCGATCACCCCTGTGATCGACGGGACCTATCCGCTGGAGGAGACGCCGCGCGCGATCGATCGTGTCGCAGCCGGACACACGCGCGGGACCATCGTCATCACGGTCGCCACGGAACGGCACGACAGGATCGCTCCGGACCACTCGACCACGCGGATCGCCGCTGCCGCGCCGACCGCAGGCTGACCAGAGGGACCCACGGCCAAGATCTGCGGCCCGATCGCCGCACCAGAGAGGAACGCACGATGTCCAAGGCAACCGTCACCAGACTCTTCATCGGCGGCCTGATCGCGTTCGGCGCCGGCGCGATCGTCGCGATCCTGGCGATCGCGACTCGCCATCGCCAACGACGTCTTCGTCATGGCCGGCACCGATATCGCCGCCATCCGGGGTGGCGCCCTCGCATGGGCGCTCATCGTCGTCGCGATCCTCGGTGGCCTGGCCGCCGCGGGTGGGGCCGTCGCCGGCTTCGTCGCCTGGATCGGGGCTGTGCTCAACACGTGGCAGCTCGAGAGCAAGGCCTGGTTCGTCGGGCTGGTCCTGCTCGGCGTCTTCAACTTCGGCTTCGTCGCGATGATCGCCTACGTCATCGCCGGTCCCGACGGCAAGGTCATCGCCGCGGGCCGCGCGTCGCCGGTGCCGATCGGCGCCTGACGCTCCACCGCCGGAAGATCAAACGGGCCCCGCAGGTCGATCCTGCGGGGCCCGTCTCCGTGCCGCGACACCCGGCGCGACCATCCGTGAAGCGTGCAGACTTGACCCGGCTTCTCGCCGATCCTGCCCGAGGGTCCAGCGGAGGCCGTGACGAAGGGGTTCCGAGGATGACACGCAGGTGGCCAGCCCATGACCGTTGAGGTCCTCACCGCCCTCCTCCTGGTCGTGGTGCCGATCGCTTTCAACGTGGCCTTCTTCGAGCTCAGCCGGGCATTCGACTATCCGGACATCCTCCGCAAGGAGCCGGACGAGATCCTGCGGCGTTTCGATGCCGGTGGAGCCGGCCTCATCCTCCGGTGGGAGGCCTTGCTGGTGAGCGCCCTGCTGATGCTCCCGCTGGCGGCCTTGCTCGCCGTCGTGCTCGGGGCGTCGCCGGCGCTCTCGGTCCTGTCCGTGGTCGTCGGGTCCGTCGCGGCGCTCGTCCAGGGTCTCGGTCTCGTGCGCTGGCCGTTCGCCGTTCCGGAGCTGGCCCGCCGGTACGTGGCCGCGCCGGATGGACCGGACGGTGACGCCACCCGGCAGTCGGTCACCGTGATCTTCGCCACGCTCCACCGGCTCCTCGGCGTGGGCATCGGCGAGCATCTCGGCTACCTGTTCACCGGCCTGTGGACGCTGCTCGTGGCGGCGTCGATCATCTCGACGACCGTCCTCCCGGGCTGGCTCGGCATCGTCGGCGTCCTGATCGGGATCGCCCTCCTCATCGGCACGCTGGAGTTCGTGGGGCCGAACGAGCGCGAGGGCTGGGCGCTGGCCGGCACGATCGTGCCGATCGCCTACATCGCGTGGTCGATCTGGCTCATCGCGCTCGGGATCTTCCTGCTCCTCTGAGCCGTTGCCGCCGGCCGGCGGTCCAGCGTCAACCGGCTCGCGCCGCCCGCTCGAGGCCGTCGAGGACCAGGTCGAGGCCGTATTCGAACTCGCCGCCGTAGTCGTAGCCCGGCTTCATGGCGTGGTCCGTGATGAACTCGACCAGGTGCGGATACGTGTCGGCCGGGAAGGGCTCCAGCATGCGATCGGCCATCTCGCTCATGTCCGTCGACGCGTCGAAGGGCAGGTTCATCTTGGTCAGGGCGAAGCCGTAGATGTAGCTGTCGAGCGCCGAGTACGCGTGGGCCGCCAGCTCCAGCGAGAAGCCGGACGCCCGCAGGTTGCCGAGCACCGCGTCGTGATGGCCGAGGTTGGCGGGGCCGGGGTGGGCGCGTGACTCCATCAGGCCGGTGGCCCATCGGTGACGCAGGAGGGCGTCGCGGAGCGAGATCCCGCGCCGCCGCATCGCCGTCCGCCAGTCGACCGCGGGCGACGGGACCTCGATCTCGCTGAAGACGACGTCGATCATCGCGTCGATCAGGTCGTCCCGGTTCGCCACGTGCCGGTACAGCGCCATCGGGGCCACGTGCAGGGCGTCCGCCAGCTTGCGCATCGTGAGCTCCTCGAGCCCGCCCCGATCCGCCTGGACCATGGCCGCACGGAGGACGCGTTTTCTGGTCAGCGGCCGTCGCGCGGGCCGTGTCGTGGCAGCGGGTGCGACCATCGGACTCCTCGGATCTCGGGACTCAGGACGTCCCTGCTGCGTACATTGTACACACGCGTACGGCGTACGCACAGCGAAGCGCGAGGAGGTGGCCGGCCGTCAGGAGCCGGCCACCGGGACGCTGCCGATCAGCCGAGGAAGGCGCAGACGTCGAGCTGGTTGCGGGCCGGTGCGAACGCCAGCCACCGGCCGGTCGCAAGGTCGACCTCGACGTGGCTATGGCCCGTGACCACCCACATGCCCGGCCCGCCGGCGTCACCCTCGAAGTTGTAGAAGAGCCAGGTGCCGTGGGCGTCGATGTTCAGGGTCTCGCCGTACCGGAACGTGCCCGGCCCGGAGATGTTCCAGGTCCCGCTCCGATGGTTCTCCAGGTTGGTGATGGTCGCGACGATGTGGCCGCTGACGATGACCCGCTGCTGCCCGTCGGATGTCGCCGGGAAGACGATCGACTTGCCGTCGTCGATGTCGACGCGGTACTCGAGGTCGAACCCGCAGATCTCGCCGGCGGGGTAGACCACGGGATCGCCGATGACGTCCGGGATCTTCTCCGGCTTGGCGGCCGCAGCCGGTGACGCCGTCAGGACGATGAGCGCGAGGGCTGCGAGGACAGCGGAGATGCGACGCACGTGGACCCTCCTGGACGCGGTGGGCCGGCGTCGATCGATCCGGGCGGGGCTCGTCAGGGCACCGATGTCGCCGCCGTCTGCGTCGCGGCCGAGTCTAGGGGAGTGGCGTCAGGCTTCCGTCTTGGCGCGAGCGAGGCTGGCGGAGCCTCGCCCTCGATCAGGTCGAGGCGATCGATTCGGTCTCGTGCGTGGCCGACGGATCGGCGGTCCCGTTGGTCTTGCCGGCGTCGGTCCCCGTCGCAGCCTCGATGGCCTTCTCGACCGTCTCTTCGGCGTCGGCGCGCTTGGCCATCATCTCGTCGTGGAACTGGGCGGTGCCGCGGTCGAGCTCGGACATGACCGCGAAGCCACCGGCGATCAGGAGACCGTCGATGGTCAGGGTCGGGGCGTCCTCCGAGTAGCCCTTCGCGCCGCGGATGTCCTGGAGGCCACCCATGCCGCGGACGTTCGAGACGACCCGCCACGAGGCGGGAACGAGGATCTGGCCACCGCCGAAGATCGCGCGCACGTGGAGCGTCGCACCACCGGGCGCCATCATGGCGTCGCGCAGGTCGATGACGCCGCCGCCGTACCACAGCTCGAGCGTGCCGCCGCGGAATGCCGTGGCCGTGCTGTGGTAGTCGATCGGAGCGAAGATGGCGCTCGCGACGATCTCATCGGCGCTCTCGTCCGTCGTCGGTCCGATGCGTCGCTTCGCCTGGAGGGCCGCGACGGCCCCGACGATCATGCTGGCGATCCAGCCGATGACGACCAGGCGGATGATCCGGGTGAACATGTTCGTCCCCTCCTTGGCGAGGCCTCGGGTCGTTGGTTCTCGGACCACTGAGGGTACTCCCTCCCCGACGGATCGGTCCGTCAGCGGACCGTCGGGAGCAGGTGCTCCGCTTCGAAGCCGAGCATGTCGCGCGCCAGCGTGCGGTCATACGGGACCTCGCGGCCGGGCAGCGCACGCCTGATGACGGATGTCGGATGGAAGCGCGCCAGCAGGTCCGCGGTCGGCTCGGGCGAGATCGTGTCCGGGGCCATCACGTTGATCACGTGACAGCCGGGCAGGTCCCGCTCGACCGCGAGCGCGAACGCCCGGGCCGCGTCTCGTGCGTCGAGGTAGGCCCACAGCTGGCTGGCGAACTCGCCCGGGTCCCGCGCGGCCAGGGCCGCGCGCTCGATCTGGTCCGGCATGGGTGACGTGTTCGAGATCCGGAGCGCGACGACCTGGTAGCCGTGCCGGCGCTGCATCGTCGCCGCGGTCGCCTCGTCGACCTGCTTCGAGAGCGCGTATGGGTCGCTGCCGACGAATGGATGCGCCTCGTCGACCGGCACGTACCGGGGCGAGACCGGGCGGCGAGCGAACACCATCCCGAGCGCCGACGTGCTCGAGGCGATGGCGACGCGCCCGACGCCGGCGTCCCCGGCGGTCTCGAGCGCCACGAACGTGGCCTGCGTGTTGGTCGCGAAGACCTCGAGCGGCGTGCCCAGCGACGGCCGGGGGATGGCGGCCAGGTGGACGAGGGCGTCGGGCCGGGCGGATGCCATCACGCCGGCCATCAGGGCGGGATCGCCCACGTCGCCGACCGTCCATGAGCGGACGGTGGCGGCGAGGTCGGCCGGTCGGTCCACCCGATCGACCGCGGCCACCTCGTGCCCGCGTGAGGCGAGCTCCGCGACGACGTGTCGGCCGACGTTGCCCCCGGCGCCGGTCACGACGATGCGCATCAGACGTCCGAGCCTCGCCGCTGCCAGCCCGGTTCGAACAGCCGCAGGCGCGCCCCGGTCCGCGGATGCCGGGCGCAGGCGTCGTGGTCGAGTCGCAGGCCGAGACCGGGACGGTCGGACGGCGCGAAGCAGCCGTCGGCCGGGTCGACGGTCGGCGCGACGTCCACGAGCTCGCTCACCCACGGATCGGCGAAATCGTTGAAGTGCTCCAGGACGTCCACGTTGCGCGTCGCCGTCGCGAAATGGACGTTGGCGGCCGTCGCGACCGGGCCACCGACGTTGTGCGGTGCCAGCGTCAGGTAGTGGGCCTCCGTCCAGCCGGCCAGCCGGCGCAGGCCGGTGAACCCGCCGAAATGGGTGAGATCGGCCTGGACGACGTCGACGTTGCCGCCTTCGATGAACGGCGCCGCGTCCCAGACCGAGTGGATCCGCTCACCGGTCGCGATGGTCAGGTTGGTCGCCGCGCGAACGCGGGCGAGCGGTCCGGCGTGCTCCGGCGGGATCGGCTCCTCGATCCAGCGTGGCGCGAACGGTGCGAGCTCGGCCGCGATCAAGGCGGCGGTGTCGGGCGAGAACCGGCCGTGCATCTCGATCATCAGGTCGATGTCGGGGCCGATCGCGTCCCGGACCGCGGCCACGACGGCCAGGGCGGCTCGCCGCTCGACCGTGCCCAGCCTCCCGCTCGCCGCACCGAACGGGTCGAGCTTCATGGCCCGATAGCCGCGCGCGACGACGGCCGTGGCGAGCTCCGCGATGCGGGCGGGCTCCAGGTCGGCCTGGTACCAGCCGTTGGCGTATGCCGGGACGCGGTCCCGGAACCGACCCCCGAGCAGCTTCCAGACGGGGACGCCGAGCGACTGGCCGATGAGGTCCCACGAGGCGATGTCGAAGGCGGCCAGCGCGGACTGGCCATAGCTCGCCGGGACGCCCGTACTCGAGGCGCTCGATGGCCCAGGCAAGCCGCTCGGTGTCGAACGGATCGGCCCCGATGACGTACCGCGAAGCCAGCTCGTCGACGACCGCGACGAACGAATCGGTCTTGTTGACCGGGCGGACCTCGCCGACGCCGACCAGCCCGTCGTCCGTCTCGAGCTCGACGAAGACGAGGTCGCGCCACGGCGTGCCGACCACCGTCGTCCGGACGCTGGTGACCTGCATGGGCCTCCTCGTTAGAGCCTGGCCGCCGGCTGGGCGGCCTTGTCGCCGCCGTCGTTCAGTCGGGTGCGTCAGTCGACGACGCGGGGCACCAGAACGACGCGCCTGTTCGGCTCCTCGCCGATCGACTGCGTCGCGACGCCGGGGTGGTCGCGCAGCGACAGGTGGATCCAGCGCCGCTCGAGCGCGGACATCGGCTCGAGCTGGAGCATCTTGCCGGTCTCGACGACGCGCGCGGCGGCGCGATCGGCGAGCTCGCGGAGCTGGCGCTCGCGCCGGCCCCGGTAGTCCTCGACGTCGACGAGCACCCGGGTCCAGGTGCCCATCTCCTTGGAGAGCATCAGGTTGACCAGGTGCTGGAGGGCGGACAGCCGCTCGCCCTTGCGCCCGATGAGCGCGCCGAGGGCCTCCTTCTCGTCGCCGTCGGCGACGACGTTGAGGCGGCTCGTCTCGCCGGTCTCGACCTCGACGCGGACGTCGAACCCGAGGTGGCCCATCAGCCGCTCGAGGATGGCCTTGCCGGCGGCGAGCGCCTCGGGCGATGCCTCGGCGGCCTCGAGGTCGGCCCGTTCTGCGGCGAGCGATCCGCGCGCGGCAGCCACCTCGGCGGCCTCGGAGGCGGACAGGTCGGCGGAGCCGCCCCGGTTCGGGGCGCGCTCGCGGTCATCGCGGCGGGGTCGGTCGTCCCGACGCGGCGGGCGGTCGTCCCGGGGTCGGTCGTCGCGACGCGGGGGCCGGTCGTCGCGACGCGGCGGGCGGTCGCCACGAGGCTGGTCGTCCCTTGGCCGGTCGTCGCGCGGGCGGTCATCGCGGCGCGGGCCGCGGTCGGGGCCGCGGTCGTCCCGGGGCCGGTCGTCGTGCGGACGGGCGGGCGGCGTGGGCAGCGGGATGGCCGCGGCGGCCTCGCGCTTCGGGGCGGCACCACCGAGGGCGGCTCGCGGCGCGGCCACGATCCGGGCGGGCTCGGCGCCCATGCCCAGGACGCCCCGGCTGCCGGGCGTGAGGATCTCGAAGTCGAGGTCGTTGAGCTCGGCACCGAACGCCTCGCGGGCGAGCTTGAGTGCCTCCTCGACGGACTTGCCGGTGAATTCCTGGTACTCGCTCATGTCAGCGTCGTCTCCCTCGTCGGCCCTGACGGCCCCGCTCGCGGGGGCGGATCGTCTTGTCGGCCGTGGTCTTCTTGTCGGTGTCGGTCAGGATGGCCGCACGCTTGCTCGGATCGGGTGGCGGTGGCATCGACACCGGGAATCTGGGGGTGTGGTCGGTGGCGAACCGCGGGGTCCAGCCGAATAACGGGAACATGCCGCCCCAGCCCACGATCAGGTACTGCTGGGCGACCGAGAAGATCGTGGCGGTGATCCAGTAGATGAACAGGCCCGCCGGCAGGAACCCGCCATAGGCGACCGAGATCAGCGGCAGGAACAGCATCGTCTGGCGCTGGATCTTGGTGTTCGGATCGTCGTCCTCGGGCTTGGTCTTCGGCAGCATCATGCGCGACTGGACGAGCTGGAGCCCGGCCGACACGATGGCCAGGATGCTGATGCCGAGGACGAACCCGCCGAGCGCGACCGAGAAGATCGTCGACGGCTGGCTGACGTCGATCGAGGTCCCGAAGAACGGGATGATCGTGTCGATGCAGGGCTTGTACGGGTCGACCACGCCGTTGACCACGTTGGTGCAGGTCAGCGGCACGACCTGGACGCCGAAGACCTCGAGCATCGCCGATGGGTTCTGGTTGGTGAGCCCGTTCTGGATGACCGAGTACATGATGAACAGCAGGGGCATCTGGAGGATCAGCGGCAGGCAGCCGGCCAGCGGACTGACGCCGCGTTCCTTCATCAGCTCCTGCTGGGCGACCCGCGACTTGACGGCATCGCCCTTGTAGCGCCGCTGGATCTCCTTGATCTCCGGCTGGAGGAGCTGCATCCGGCGCTGCGAGGTCAGCTGGCGCCGGTAGAGCGGGATGACGATCGCCCGGACCAGGAGCGTGAGCGCCACGATCGCCCAGCCGATGGCCGCCGGGACGCCCAGCCGCGCAGCAGGTCGTAGACCCCGACGAGGACGATGAACATCGCCTTGAAGATCGGGGTGAACAGCCAGGCCAGGAAGCTGATCGGGTCGGCGCCGGGCTGGGCCGGCTCGAGCGGCGGGTGCGGGGTCGCCGAGGGGTGCACGGATCCGGAGGCACCGGGGCCGCCCGGCGCGGAACAGGCCGCCACGATGAGGACGACCATGACCAGGAGTGCGATGTAGCCGATCCGGTCCCACCGGAGCCGACGGAGTGTCACAGGCTTGGCGCCTCGCTAACGGACCGGGTCATAGCCGCTCCCGCCCCAGGGGTGACAGCGGGCGATCCGCCGGGCACCCATCCAGCTCCCTCGCAGGAGTCCGTACTTCTCGATGGCCTGCTCCGTGTAGCGAGAGCAGGTCGGTTCATAACGACAGCTCGAGGGCATCCAGGCGAACACGATCCGGTAGAGCCTGATCATCCCGATCCCGATGCGCTTCACCGCGTGGATCCTCCGAGTGCGCCGCCCTTGACGAGGGTTCGGCGCAGAGCCCCGACCAGCGTGTCTTGATCGGCCTCGACGATCGCGGGCCGGGCGATGATGAGGACGTCCCAGCCGGGCTGGAACGAGGGCGCCATCACCCTGAGCGCCTCGCGAAGTCGGCGACGGACGCGATTGCGAACCACCGCCCCGCCGAGCGCTCGGCCGGTCGACAGCCCGAAACGGGTCGTCTCGAGATCGGTCCGCCGGAACCGGGCGGTCATGAGCGGGTGGGACCTGGTGGTCCCGCCTCCCTGGAACGCCGCGAAGTCCTGCGGTCGGGTGAGCATCACGAGCCGCGGCATGTTCGAGCCGCGCCCGACGGTCAGGCTGTCAGCCGCTTTCGACCGCGAGCTCGGCGAGCTGCCAGGATGCGACGGCCACCGGCCGACTTCATCCGGGCGCGAAAGCCGTGCTCCTTGGCGCGGTGGCGCTTCTTGGGCTGATAGGTCTGCTTGGTCATCGGGGTGGTCCGGGATCCTCTCCATCCGGCCTCGGGGACGGTCTGTCACTTCCCCTGAAGGCACGCAAACGCGCCTGGCGCCCGAAAGCGCACGGCGCGTCGTCGTCGCCGGATGATAGGCCGGGCCCGAGAAGAGTGTCAAACCTCCCCGGCCGGCCGCGCTGCGAGGGCCGCCGGCCGGATGCCGCCGGGCCGCCCGGGGAAGGGTGGGCAGCTGCGTCGCGCCGTGTTGCGATACTCCCTGGGGGTATCGCAGAATCGCCTTGCGGCGCGCCTCCGGCCGGTGCTATCCTCTCCGGGCCCTCGGCGCCGGAGACGTTCGGGGAGCCCCCGAAACCCGATCAGGATCCTCGGGACCATCACGGACCGGCGCCAGCAACGGGAGCATCCGAGACGCGCGCGACCCCTGGCGAATCCCATCCGTGGCCGACGCTACCCATCGACCGATCATCACAACGCAGGATCCCATCGAAGAATGGATGCCAAGCAAGTCTGGCGAGCGGCGCTCGGAGAGCTCCAGGTGTCGCTGTCGCCGGCGAATTTCGAGACGTGGCTGCGCGATACGCAGCTGGTCGATGTCGACGAGCAGCGCTTCCGGATCGCCGTCCCGAATGGGTTCGCCAAGGACTGGCTGGAGTCCCGCTACCGCTCGCTGATCAGCCAGACGCTGGCCCGGATCGTGGGCTACAGCGTCCAGGTCGAATTCGTCATCGGACCGTCGCCGGAGGGCGCCGGCGAACCGGCCGCGCCGGCCGAGGCACCGTCCGCCGTCGCCGAGCGGCAGCAGGTCCGGGTCGAGCCGACGCGGGTCGGTGGCGAGGGCGGCACGACCTTCCTCAACCCGCGCTACACGTTCTCGAACTTCATCGTCGGCTCGGCCAACCGGCTCGCCCACGCCGCCAGCCTGTCCGTGGCGGAGCGGCCCGGCCATGCCTACAACCCGCTGTTCCTGTACGGCGGGGTCGGTCTCGGCAAGACCCACCTGATGCACGCCATCGGCAACCAGGTCATCGCCAAGTTCCCGCGCAAGCGCGTCGTCTATGCGACGAGCGAGAAGTTCACCAACGAGTTCATCGCCTCGATCCAGCAGGGCAAGATCGACGAGTTCCGCGCCCGCTACCGCCGGATCGACCTCCTGCTCATCGATGACATCCAGTTCATCGCGGACAAGGAGCGGACGCAGGAAGAGTTCTTCCACACGTTCAACGCGATCCACGAGGACGGCAAGCAGATCGTGCTGTCGTCGGACCGGCCGCCCAAGGCGATCCTGACCCTCGAGGAGCGGCTGCGCAGCCGGTTCGAGTGGGGGCTCATCGCGGACCTGACGGCGCCGGACCTCGAGACGCGGATCGCCATCCTCCGGGCCAAGGCGGAGGAGGGCGCGGTCCCGATCACGTCGGACGTCATCGAGTTCATCGCCCGCAAGGTCGTCAGCAACATCCGGGAGCTCGAGGGTGCCCTGAACCGGATCGTCGCCTACGCCAGCATGGGCGCCATGCCGATCGGCATCGAGCTCGCCCAGGCCGTCCTGTCGAACGTCCTGTACAACCCCAAGAAGCGCCAGGTGACGCCGGAGCGGATCGCCAAGGTCGTGTCGGAGTACTACAGCGTCCCGATGGACGCGCTCCAGGGCCAGAAGCGCGACAAGGCGATCGTGGTGCCCCGCCAGATCGCGATGTTCCTGATGCGCGAGGAGACGGACGTCTCGCTGCTCCGGATCGGGGCCGAGCTGGGTGGGCGCGATCATTCGACCGTCCTGCACGCGTGCGACAAGATCACTCGCGAGGTGGCCGTCAACGACGAGCTGCGACGCGAGATCGCCGCGGTCCGGGAGCTCATCTACGCCGACTGAGCCCCGCCAGCGGGCGACACGCGACGGCCGACGCCGGCCCGCGAGGCACCCGATCTCGGCAGTCTCTGTGGATAACCACGCAGAATCGGTGGAAAACCATGGTGGACTGTGGACATCCGTGCGGTCCGGCGGGCCAGACGGTGACCGGCGGCGTGGAGATCCCGGAGGGTTTCGGCAGCGATCGGCGGACGGCCTCGGATCCATCCACCGTGCGTCCGCGCCTGGTCCCCGGACCGCCGGCCTCCGGTCCACCGTTCCGCCCGGACCGTCCACCGGTCCGTCGAACGGCGGCGAGCGTGACCGTCCACCGTTTCCACACCATGAATACGGTGATGACGGGGTGAGAAGATAGAGGGAAGATACCCACGACCGACAGCGCGACCCGAGACCACGGCGCGACGTCGGTGCCCCGATGGCAAGCCCAGCCGACCCACGCCATCCCGACCAGCCCCGTTACGTGGAGTGAGCCCGACGTGAAACTCTCGGTCATGCAGGAGAACCTGGCGCGCGGCCTGTCGGTCGTCAGTCGCGCCGTGTCCAACCGGAGCACGCTGCCGGTCCTGGCCAACGTCCTGCTCAAGACGGAGGACGCCGGCCTCAAGCTGACCGCGACCAACCTCGAGATCGGGATCACCTACTGGGTCCCGGGCAAGATCGAGACGGATGGCGCGACGACCGTGCCGGCCAAGCTGCTGACCGACCTGGTCAACTCGCTGCCGGCGGGCGACCGGGTCGACCTCGACCTGGGGGCCGGGGACGTGCTGCACCTGACCTGCGGCCGGTTCGAGACCCACGTCAAGGGCATCGACGCGGACGAGTTCCCGGCGATCGGAGCAGCGGGCGAGCGGCCGACGACGCGGATCGCCCAGAACGTCCTTCGCCAGGCCCTGGCCGAGACGGCCTTCGCGGCGGCCAGCGACGAGGCCCGTCCGATCCTGACCGGCGTCCTGGCCCGGTTCGAGGGCGACCAGCTGACCCTGGCGGCCGCCGACAACTACCGGATCGCGGTCAAGACCATCCCGATCCTCGACGCCGTCCCGGAGACCAGCGTCGTCATCCCCGCCCGCGCGCTCAACGAGCTGGCCCGGATCCTGGCCGACGTCGACGAGCCGGTCGAGGTCGTGCTGGCCGGCGGACGCAACCAGATCCTGTTCCACCTCGACGGCATCGACCTCGTCAGCCGCCTGATCGACGGCCAGTTCCCGAACTACCAGCAGGTCGTCCCGCAGAGCCACACGACCCGCGCCGTCCTCGACCGCGAGGAGCTGCTCCGCGCGGTCCGGCCGGCGGCGCTGATCGCCCACGAGTCGGCCAACATCGTCAAGCTCCAGGTGAGCGCCGACGGCGAGTCCGGGATCACGGTCAGCGCCAACGCCGAGGTCGGCGACCATGTCGGCCAGGTCGAGGCCGCCGTCGAGGGCGACGGGACCACGATCGCGTTCAACGCCCGGTACCTGGCGGACGTGCTGACCAACGTCGCCGCCGACCAGTTCGCCCTCGAGCTCAACGGGCCGCTCTCGCCGGGTGTCTTCAAGCCGATCGGCGACGACCGCTACATCCACGTGGTCATGCCCGTCCGGACCACTTCCTGACGGCCGCTATCCCGGAGGCCGGCCCGGCGCAGCCCGGGACAGGACGACCTGTGCTCGAGACGATCCGCCTGCTCGACCTCCGGGGCTACGGGGCGCTCGACGCCACGTTCGGCCCGGGTCCGCACCTCGTCTGGGGCCCGAACGCGGCCGGCAAGACGAGCCTGCTCGAGGCGATGGCCCTGCTCGCGTGGGGGCGGTCGCATCGGACGAGCGCCGATGGCGAGCTGATCCGGTGGGGCACGGACCTCGCCCGGGTGGAGGGCCGGGTCGGGACCGACACGGTGGAGGTGGCCATCGTCCGGGCGGGCGCGACCGGGTCCGCCGGCCGCAAACGGATCCGGGTCAACGGCCTGCCGCGCCGGGCCGCCGGCCTGGCGGGCATCCTCCGGGTCGTCCTCTTCGCGCCCGAGGACATGCTCCTGATCGTCGGCAGCCCGTCGCTCCGCCGCGCGGTCATCGACCAGCTGGCGATCTCGGGCTCGCCGGCCTACGCGGACGCGTTCGCGACGTACGCCCGGACGCTCCAGCAGCGGAACAGCCTGCTCCGGGCGATCCGCGAGGAGGGCGCGGGCCGCGACGAGCTCCGGTTCTGGGACACCGCGTTCCTCGACTCCGGCGGGGCCATCGTCGCCGAGCGACGGCGCCTGCTCGCCACGCTGGCCGGGCCGCTGGCCGCCGCCCATGCCGAGATCGCCCCCGACGAGGCGGCCGCCGGGCGGCTGACCCTGCGCTACGAGACGAACGCCCCGCCACTCCCCGGGGAGTCGCCGCGGGACGCCCTCGCCCGGCGCCTGGCCGAGACGGCCGACAAGGAGGTCTGGAACGGCTCCACGCTCGTCGGGCCGCATCGCGACGACCTGGTGTTCGAGCTGGAGGGCCGGGACCTCGCCACGTTCGCCTCGCGCGGCCAGCAGCGGACGGCGATCCTGGCCCTCAAGCTGGCCGAGCTCGACGTGGTCACCGACCAGGACGGCCGGCCGCCGCTCCTGCTCCTCGACGACGTCTTCTCCGAGCTCGACCCGGAGCGCCGGTCGCACCTGGTGCGCCGGATCGCGGCCCTGCCCCAGGCCTTCGTGACGACGACGACGCTCGACGACCTCGACCCGGAGCTGCGCGCCATCGCGACGGCCTGGGAGGTGCGCGCCGGAGCCGGCGGCGCCGAGCTCGCGGCCGCCGACCCGGCCGACGCGGCCGACGCGGTGTCCTGGCCGTGAGCACGCCACGCCGCCGGCCGATGGTCCGTCTCGGTGACCTCATCCCCGACGCGGCCCGGGCGCTCGGCCTCGAGGACGAGCTCCGCCTGTCCCGGGCGATCGCGACGTTCGAGGCGCTCGTCGCCGAGCGTGTCCCGGCTGCCGCCGGCGCGTGCCGGGTCGTGCGGCTCGAGGGGTTCACCCTCGACATCGAGGCCGACGCGCCGATCGTCGCCCAGGAGCTGCGGTTGCGCAGCAGCGAGCTCCTGACCGCGTTCGCGGCGGCTCCGGGCGGTGTCGGCGCGAGGGAATTGCGCGTCCACGTCCGGCGAACGGGTCCCCGCGTATAATCCCGGTCACCTGCCAGCCACCTCCTGAGGCCACCGAGCCAGGCGAGCTCTGATCGAGACCCAGAAGCAGCCCGGATCGGCCCTCGTCCGCCCGTCCCCGCGACCCCCCGGATCGAGGGGATCCGCCTGATCAGAGAGGCCCGGATGGCCGTACGGCTCCAGATGAAACTCGGCGTCGTCGCCGAACACGACCGACTTGCGGACTCGCCCGACACGCTCATCGTGGTCGAGCCGAGCGTCGGTTCCGTCGCGCGGTCCAAGGGCCACCTGTACCTGCTGGTGACGTCGCGGATCTCGTCCCGACACGCCCTGGACGCCACCCGGCTGGCCGCCGAGACGATCCGGAACGAGTACTACTACGACGAGTCGGCCGGCATCCGGGTCTGCCTCCAGAAGGCCATCGGCACGGCCAACAAGCGCCTCGCCCACCAGGCCGACCGCCTCGGGCTGAAGTCGACCGACGGCAACGGCCCGATCGGGATCGGCGTCGCGGTCGTCCGTGGCAGCGAGATGTACGTGGCCACGGTCGGACCCGCCGAGGCCTACCTGATCCGCCAGGCGCGGCTGTCGACGCTGCCCGACCCCTACCGCGAGCGGGGCCTGCCCTCCGGCGCGCTGGAGCCAGACGTCTGGCGGGGCGAGATCTCGGTCGGTGATTCGCTCGTCCTGGTGTCGCCGAACGTCATCGCCAAGCTCGGCGCGGACGAGCTCAAGGACGCGATGCTGACGCTCCACCCGCAGTCGGCCATGGAGCATCTCCACCATCGGTTCGTGGCCGCCGACGGCTCCGGCAGCGACGGGGCGATCGCCTTCGAGGCGACCGAGGTCGCGTCCACCAGCCGCGCCCGGACGCTCGTCCCGGTCCGGCCGGCCGAGCCGCTCGCCGGCGCCCCGGACCGCTCGCCGATCCCGCTCGCCGACAACGTCCAGGCGGCCGGGACCGCGGTCAGCACCGCCGCCGAGAACGCCAAGGTCGCCGCCGGCGGCGCGGTGGCCCGGGCCGTGACCCGCGTCCAGGACCTCATGCCCCGGCGCAAGCCGGCCTACCGGCGGGTCACCCCGCTCGCCTCGCGACGCGAGACGCAACGCCGCGGCGCCCTCGCGATCCTCGCCCTCGTGATCGTCGTCGGCGGACTGGGCTTCGCGGTCTATGCCTTCGGCGGGAGCACGCCGCAGCAGGCCATCAGCTCGGTCAACGCCGGCCAGAAGGCGCTCGACCAGGCGCGGGCCGACCTGGCCAAGGTCACCGGTCCGGGGATCGACCTCGTGACGGACGACCCGGACCAGGCTCTCAAGCTCCTGACCGACGCCCATGACCAGCTCCAGATCGCCCAGACGGCCAGGGTCGGCACCGTGGTCATCGCGCCCCTCCTGAAGCAGGTCGAGGCCGGCCTGGACCGCCTGTACGGGGTCGTGCCCGTCGCATCGACCCGGATCTACACGTTCAAGCCGGCCGCCAAGGCCCCGGCCTTCGACCTGAGCGCGATGGTCCGCGGTCCGGACGGCAATCCGTACGTGATCGACAAGGCCACCAAGGCCGTCTACCGGATCAACCTCAAGACCAAGGCGGCCACCCTCGTCGCCCGGTCCGGCACGAAGAACAAGAGCGGGACCGTCTCGACCCCGCGCTACCTGGGTGTCGGTGGCCAGGACCTGCTGATCCTCGACGCGAAGAACGTCCTGTGGCGCTGGCGTCCGGCCGACGACTCGGGCAAGGGCACGCTCACCCGGGTCACGCTCCAGGGCTCCGCGTCCCTCGGCGACGACATCATGGGCATCAACACCTTCCTGCGGCCAGGCACCCGCGGCCTGTACAACCTGTACATCGTCGACCCGTCCGAGCAGCAGATCCGGGCCTACTCGCCGGCCGCCGACGGGAGTGGCTTCCCGGCCAAGCCGACCCCCTGGCTGGCCACCGCACGGGACGTGTCGAAGCTGACCTCGACGTACGTGGACGGTGACGTCTTCGCCGCCGAGGACGGCTCGATGCTCCGGTTCGTCGGCGGCAAGAGCGAGGGCTGGGACGCCAAGGATCCCAAGGACCAGGTCCTGCGGCCGGCCCCGAGCTACTCGATCCTCGCGTCCGGCACGGCCCGTCGCGAGGGTGACATCTACGGCTTCGACCGACCCAACGCGCGGGTCATCGCCCTGGCCAAGTCGGACGGCACGTACCACGGCCAGTACCGCCTGGCCGGCGAGGCGACCGACTGGACCGACCTCCGCGGGATGTACGTCGTCCCCGGCGCCGAAGGCCAGCCGGCGACCCTCGTCTGGATGTCCAAGGACGGAGTCAACCAGGCGATCCTCGTCGCCGTCCCGGACCCGACGACGACGGCCAGCCCGGGGCCCTCCAGCTCGCCCAGCGGCGCTCCAGCGAAGGCCAGCCCGAAACCCACCAAGAAGCCCTGACCGGAGCGGTCCCGTGATCCCCCTGCGGGACGCCAATCCGACCCGGCAGACGCCGGTCGTCACCCTGGCGCTGGTCGTCGCCTGCTTCGTCGTGTTCGCCTGGGAGCTCGGCATCCTGGCCACCGGCGGGAGCACGGCGCTCGACGCGTTCATCACCCGCTGGGGCGTCGTCCCGGCCGACCTGACCGCGGCCTGGGCCCGCGGCGACTACCTGTCCCGCGAGACGGCGACGCTGGTGACCAGCCAGTTCCTCCACGGCAGCTGGCTGCACCTGCTCGGCAACATGCTGTACCTGTGGATCTTCGGCAACAACGTCGAGGACCGCTTCGGGCGTGCCGGGTTCCTCGGCTTCTACCTGCTGGGCGGGGCCCTGGCGGGCGTCACGCAGGTCGCCATCGACCCGACCTCGACCGTCCCGACCATCGGCGCCTCCGGGGCGATCGCGGCGACGCTCGGCGCCTACTTCGTGCTGTTCCCGCGGGCACGGGTCACGTCGCTCGTGTTCCTGGGCTTCTTCTACCAGCTCATCGACGTGCCGGCGATCATCGTCCTGGGCTTCTGGTTCGTCCTCCAGCTGATCGACGGGCTGACCTCGCTCGGCGCCATCCAGAGCGGTGGCGGCGTGGCGTTCTTCGCCCACATCGGTGGCTTCGTGGTCGGCGCCGTCATGGCCCGGATCGTGCTGCTCGTGTCCGCCCGGCGCCATCGACCGACCGCCCCACCGACGCCGTCCGCCCCACCGGCCGTGGGATAATCCGGCCATGGACGACGGGCTGGTCGAGATGGTCGTCGAGAGCGTCCGGGTCCACATGCTCTCGAGCCGCCACGTGGTGATCCTCAAGGAGGCCGCCCGGGACCGCTACCTCCCGATCTGGATCGGGCCGTGGGAGGCCAGCGCGATCGCCATGAAGCTCCAGGGCCTGACCCCGGAACGGCCGCTGACCCACGACCTCTTCGCCACCACGCTGGAGGCTCTCGGAGCGCGGATCCAGCGGGTCATCATCAGCGAGCTGGCCGACGAGACGTTCCACGCCCGGATCCTGCTCGAGCGCGAAGGCCACACGATCGAGGTCGACGCCCGGCCGTCCGACGCGCTCGCGCTCGCGGTCCGCTCCGGCGTTCGGATCTTCGCGGCCGACGCGGTCCTCGAGCAGGCGGCCCTCGGCGACAGCACGATCATCGACGACGGCGAGGGGGGCGAGGGATCGACGCTGGAGGCGACCGGCGAGAACGTGGTCGATCCGCGACTGGACGTCTTCCGCGACTTCGTGAACTCGCTCGACGTCGACGCCGAGGGCGAGGGCCGCTCGAGCTAGGCCCGGCTGGCGGACGGACGTGCCGCCGCGGACCGTTGCCCCTACGAGCCCGCGCCCCCCTTGAGCCCGATGACCCTGGTCAGCTTGCTCGCGTCGGTCCCGTCGATGTAGTCGAGCTCGTAGCGATCGGCCAGGAGCTTGACCTCGCGCGGGTCGGCCCGGATGACGTAGACGGGCCGCTTCCCGAGGTTGGCGTCGATGGTCTCGGTCAGGCCGCCGAGGCCCTCGTCCAGGCGCGTCCGGTCGTCGATGATCGCCACGTCCGGGCGCTCGCCCTGGACCCGCTGGGCGTACCACAGCGGCGTCGAGTAGCTCCACCAGCTGAGGATCGCAGCGTTCGGCTCGGCGACGTCGAAGACGTGGCTGACCCAGTTGGCCGCGACGTGCTGGCGGCTCTCGTCGACGGCCTTGAAGCGTGTGCCGGCGGCGGCCGCGGTCGGGACGAGGAGGACCACGGCGAGGACGACGGCGACGACGCCGGCGATCGGGCCGGTGCGATGGGTCCCCGAGAGCGGGGCCCCCGGGTCGGACTCGGCCGGTGCCGACGCCGGTCCGTTGAGGGTGGTCTCGATGAGCTCGATCGCGGCCGCGGCGAGGATCGCCAGCCAGGTCCAGGCCATGAGTGCCGGGCCGAGGTAGTAGCGGTCGATGTCCGCGTTGACGTAGGACGCGGCGAAGAAGACCGTGATGAGCGCCGCGGACCCGGTCAGCAGGGCGTACCTGGGGTGGCGCATCACGGTCGCGACGAAGCCGAACGGGATCAGGAGCGCCAGGACCCCGAACTGGCTCCATGCCAGGGACACGAGGTCACCGACCTTGCCCGGCAGGTCTCCGAACGGGTTGGACAGGCTGCCCCGGAACTGCTCGGCGAGGACGATGTAGCGGAAGCCGTCCAGCGTGTTCGGCGTCCCGTAGACCAGCGCCGAACGGAACGGTCCCGCCCGGAGCGGCAGCTCGAGATAGACCAGCACGACCGTCCCCACGAGCACCGCCACGCAGGTCAGCACGAGCCGGCCGCGATGCCAGATCCCCGGGTCCACCGCCAGCACGTACAGCCCGACCGGGACCGCGAGCAGCAGCGTCAGGGAGTGGTTGCCGACGGCGAGCGCGAAGACGAACGCGGCGGCGACGAGGAAACGGTCGCCGCGGTCGGAGTTGGCGACCGGGCCGATGGGGGCGCTGGGGTCCGGCGGGTCACCGTCCGTGATCGCGGCGCCCTCGGCAGCGGCGGTCGCGCCGTCGGTCGTCGTCGCGCCTGCGGTCGTCGTTTCCACGGCTCCTGCCGGGGCGCGGACCCGCGCGTCCCACGCGACCAGCAGCCACAGCAGGATCGCGACGAAGGCGAGGTGCAGGGAGTGGGCCTCGGCATGCGTCGCGATGGCCCACGCGATCGGGGTCAGGGCCAGCCCGATGCCGGCCGCGATCCCGAGGATCAGGTGCCCGGTCAGCGCCCGCACGAGGTCGACCGTGACCCCCGCGGCGACGGCCACGCACAGCGCCGAGAACAGGTTCATCCGGAAGGCCGGCTCGCCGAACGGCTGGAGGACGACCGAGGCCAGCCAGCCGAGCAGCACGTACGTCGGGAAGCCCGTCGGGTGGGTCGTCCCCATCAGGGGCCCCACCGCCTGCAGCTCGCCGGTGTCCCAGAACTGGACTCCCGGCAGCAACGCCAGCGATGCCGCGATGAGCGCGATCAGCGAGACGAGCAGCGCCGGCAGGAACCGCGTCCGCAGGGCCGAGTCACCAGCCAAGGATGCGGCTCCACAGCACGCCCCAGGCATTGACCGCCAGGGACACGACGATGAGGGTCATGGCCAGAAGCATGCCGTATCTGTGGCGGAACGCGATGCGCTGGAACCCGAGCGCGACCAGGACGAGCGCGAACGGTGCCGCGTCGTTGCTGAAGCGATAGCCGAACTGGACCCAGCCCTGGCTGAAATGCATCAGGTCGATGGTCGCGATGGCGATGACCGCCAGGAGCGCGCCGGCCACCAGGCGGCTCCGGCGCAGCGACGCCAGCGCCGGGATGGCCAGCAGGTACGCGGGGCTGGTCAGCAGCACGCTCATCCCCGTGTCGCGCGGGACGGCCAGCGGGCACGCCGGGTCGAACAGGCCGCGCGTCGCCGCCGGATCCGTGCAGACCGCGACGGCGTGGAGGCCGAGCGTGTCGGGAAGCGCGGCCGGCAGCACGGCCGGCGTGCCGAACAGGGCCAGCCCGAGGTTCTGGAGCAGGTAGCGCGGGTCCTCGGCCGCCCAGTCGGCGTGGTAGCCGAGCGTCGGGTAGCCGGCCGTCTCGAGCCGGTACAGGTGGTCGTAGGCCGGGCTGACGAGCTGGCCGGTCGTGGCCAGGTCGTACAGGGCGAGGGCCAGGATCGGGACCGCCGCGCCGAGACCGGCCGACCAGGCGCGGCGCCGCCAGTCGCCACCGGCGCCGACGAAGGCGAAGAACGGCGCGCCGAAGACGACGGTCAGGCGGGCGGTGCAGGCAAGACCGAACAGGAAGCCGGCGACGAACTGGCGTGGCTCGATGCGGAGCGGGGAGTGGCGGCTCGGCAGGTCCGGGTCGCGAGCCGTCACGACCCCGGTCACCGGCGTCGCCGACTGACCCCGGATCGCCGCGGACCGCCAGGCCGATCGCCAGGAACGTCAGCCCGACCGCCACGATGTGCGCCTGGTACCAGGTCGTCGCGAGCTGCGCGGTGTACCAGAACACGGTCCCGAAGGCGAAGAACAGCGTCGTCGCGAGGCGCACGACCGGCTCGACCGGCAACCGCCCGATGGCCCACCAGCAGATCGCCACGTCGATCGCGGCGAGGACCGTGAAGATGACCTGGTCGTTGGTGGCGAGGCCCCACAGCGCGACGAACGGGAGCAGGACGACGGCCGGGAGCGGCGGGAACGGCAGCAGCGCGCGCGGCACGCCGTCCGCCGTCGGGATCGGCAGCACGTCCTGGAAGAACGCGTTGCCGAGGAGGCCGTCGCTCGGCGCGACCGGATAGCGGATCGCGGCGTGGCCCTCGAGGAAGGCCGCCGCCTGCCACACGAAATGGTCGTACCAGCGGTCCGTGTAGGTGAGGCCGTAGATCGCCAGCGCCGCCGCGACGAGCACGATCGGGACCGCGAGGGCCAGCCACCGGGCGACGGGCCGGTCGCCGGGAGCGCGGTCCGCGGGGTCGGCTGTGGGGTCCGCCGGGCGACCCTGTGCTACGCTCCGATCCACCTTCCACGCTCGTGCAGGAGCCGATTCCCGGTGACTGGCCCCGCGACTGGCGGGACTGAGCGAGACACGCGAGCGCCATCGCGGCTGACCGGGACGCAGGGAGCCGTGGGCGCGGTCCTCGTGGTCCTCGCGCTCGGTCTTGTCCTTCGACTCATCATCGCATACCTCCTTCCCGGGTCCGGCTTCGAGGTCGACCTGGGCGCCTTCCGCTACTGGGCGTCCAACCTCGCCTCGGAGGGCCTCAACGGCTTCTACGGCCGCGATTTCTTCCACGACTACACGCCGGGCTACCTCTACGTCCTGTGGCTGGTCGGGCTCGTCGGCAATGCCCTCGGCGGTGTCGGCGACCTGATCAAGATCCCGCCGATCCTGGCCGACCTCGGGATCGGCTACCTCGCCTGGTCGATGGTCCGCGAGCTCGGCGGACGCGATCGGCTGGCGCTGGCCGCGGCGGCCGTCGCCGTCCTCAACCCGATCTCCTGGTTCGACAGCGTCGTGTGGGGCCAGGCCGACTCGTTCGGCGTCGTGTTCGTCCTGCTCGGGCTCCGTGAGCTGTGGCGCGACCGCCCCGAACGGGCCGCGATCTACACGGTCATCGCCGCGATCATCAAGCCGCAGCTGGGCATCCTCATCCCGATCGTCGCGGTCGTCACGATCCGGCGCGCCCTGTGGCCGGCCGGCGGGTTCGGCGACCCGGAGCGCACCGGGAGGCCGATCCGGATCCTCACGACGGGGCTGGCCGGGTTCCTGACCGCGGTCGCGATCTCGCTGCCGTTCGGCCTGTCGGTCGTCGGACTCAGCAGCCAGCCGCCGTACCTGACGTCCGGCCTGCTCGAGCAGGTCGCGGTCGCCGCCGGCGGCTACCCCTACCTGACCGTCAACGCCTACAACCCGTGGGCGCTCGTGCCGTCGGACATCGGCCAGAGCCTGGCCAACGCCGGCGCGTGGGTCTGCGACTACGCCGGCACGGCCCAGGACTGCGGCGCCGGCACCGCCGTGTTCGGGCCGATCCCGGCCGTCGTGATCGGCACGACCCTGCTGCTGGCCGTGATCGCGGTCATCCTCATCGTCGTCGCCCGCCGCCCGGACCGCCTGACGCTGCTGGTCGGGCTGGCCGTCCTGGCCCTCGCCTTCTTCGTGGTCCCGACCCGCGTCCACGAGCGCTACGGCTACCCGTTCTTCGCGATGGGCGTGATCCTGGCCGCCATCTCGGTCCGGTGGCGGATCGCGTACATCGTCCTGAGCGTTGCGACCTTCGCCAACATGTACGTCGTCCTGACCACGATCTACCCGAACAACCCGTCGATCGCCGACTGGCTTCGGATCGGGCCGACGATCCGCGACCCGGCCGGCGTCGTCGTGCTGTCGCTGCTCCATGGCGTGGCGTTCGTCTGGGCGTTCGTGCAGCTCCGCTCCGGCGCGCATCGACGCCTGGAGGACGAGCTCCTGGCCGCCTCCGTGGTCGACCAGGCGGACCGGGCGGACGACGAGCTGGTCGAGGACGACACGGGTCTCCAGCCCGGACCGGCCGCGGCGCCGCTCGTGGCGACCGCGGCGATGCCGGTCGCGCCCGTCGCGGCCGGGACCACGGTCGCGGCCGCGGGGGCCGTGTCACCCGCCGCGATCGCGGCGCCGGCGGCCGTCGCCCCGCCTCGTCCCCTCGTCCCCGCCCCGGCCGTCGCGGCCACCGCCGCGACCGCCGCGCTCCCGACCTGGACCCCGCGCCCCGGCTTCGATCAGCTCGGGGTCATCGGCTGGTTCCGGTCCCGCCTGACCGAGGCGCCGCTCCGGCCCGACCGCAGCGCCCTGCTCCGCGGCGAGGGCGGCGGCCGGCTCGACAAGCTCGATCTGTGGATCGTCGTGGTCCTGATCGTCGGGTCCATGGTCCTGCGCGGATACCGGCTGGCCGAGCCCTACCAGATGCACTTCGACGAGGTCTATCACGCGCGGACGGCCACGGAGTTCCTCCAGGCGTGGCGCTACGGCATCTCGCACGACATCTACGAATGGACCCATCCGCACCTGGCCAAGTACGCGATGGCCGGCGGGCTGGTCCTGTGGGGCCAGGACAACGTCAGCGCCACGAGCGACCTGGGCGTGCCGGTGGTGGCGGCCACGGTCGAGCCCAGGCGGATCGACGAGCTCGCAGCCTGGTGGCCGAGCCGGTGAGCGGCTCCACGTCGCGACCGGGACCGAGATCCGCACCTACGACCTCACCACCCGCGCCCTGATCTCGACGATGGCCGCGCCGGGCGCCACCGCGCTCGCGATCGACGGCGGCGGCAGCCAGCTGGTCATCGGCTACGAGGACGGACGGCTGGCGACGATCGACCTGGGCCTGCTGGGCGAGGGCGGAGTCGATCTCGGGCTGCAACCGACGCCGGTCCTGACCCTGGACCATCCGATCCAGCACCTGTTCGTGAGCGAGGACGGCGCGTACGTCGTGGCGGCGTCGTCCGATCGCGCGACGACGATCGACCTCGCGGATGCCACCGCGACCGGCTCCGTCGAGCTCCCCGACATCGTCGACCTCGCGACCGGTGGGAGCGGGTCCGCGATCGTGGCCAACGTCGACGAGGTCACCGACCACGCCGCCGCCGCCGCGACCCTCTCCGACGCCCTCAAGTCGAGCGCCGCCGACGACTACCAGGCGCAGCTCGATGCCGCCTCACCGGGGACGACGATCGTCCTCGACGAGCCGCCGGCATCCGGCGACACGCGCAACGCCCTCGACGCGGCCATCGCCGATCGGCAAGCTGCCCGGCATCTCGGTCGGGACCGTCAGCCGCGTGGCGGTCGCGACGAGCGACGGCGTCGCCTTCATCGACCCGGAGCGCGGCACGCTCATCACGACGATCCCGCTCGAGGGCGGCGCGCACGGGCTGGCGATCGGTGACCGGTCTCGACAGCCCGAGGCTGTATGCCACGGCCGGGACGGCCGACGACCCCAAGTACGACGTCATCGCGGTCGGTGGCGACGCGGCCAAGAACGGCCCGACCGACCAGGGCATCGGTCTCGGTCTCCAGCCGCTGCCCGGTCCCGGGACGCTGGGTCGTCTACGACGCGGCCAGCCAGATGGTCCACATCTTCGGCCTGGCGCCCGGCGCGACCGCGGGGGGCCCCTGGACGGTCTACGTCGTCGAGCCGCACGGCAACGCGGTCTTTGCCGACGCGCGTCTGCCGGACGGCTTCGTCCCGACCGCCTGGGGCGCCGACTTCAACCCCGACTACCCCTCCGAGGACCGGCAGCAGCTGCTGGTCTTCGACGGCGCCGGGGCGCAGGCAGCGATCGACACCGGCTCGCACGCCTTCGCCTGGCGCTTGCCGGGGGTCATCGCCGGGGCGTTGACCGCGGCCCTGCTGTTCCTGCTGGCCCGGATCCTGTTCCGGCGCCGCCTCGTGGCCGCCCTCGTCGGCCTGTTCGTCGTTGTTCGACGGGATGTTCTTCGTCCAGTCGCGGATCGGGATGAACGACGTCTACGTCGGGCTGTTCATCATCGCCGCCTATACCGTCTTCGCCGCCGTCTGGACCGGCTGGTGGCGTGGCAGAGCCGCGTTCTGGATCGGCATGCCGGTCATCGGCCTGCTCCTCGGGCTGGCGCTCGCCAGCAAGTGGGTGGCGGCCTACGCCATCGGCGCGCTGCTGCTGCTCATCCTCGTCCGGAGCGCGCTCGGACGCGTGCTGGCGATCCTCGGACTCATCGGGATCACGGCCGTGCTGGGCTACATGGCCATCAGCGTGCCGATCGCGCCCGGAGCGACGGACCCGGGCTTCGGCAACCTGACCTTCCTCGCGATCATGATCGGCGTTCACCCTGCTGGCGGTCGTCGTGGCGGTGCTCCACCCGATCGCCTGGACGGACGAGGAGATGCGCTTCGGCATCGGCGCGCCGGTCGTGCTCGGCGGCCTCGTGTTCTTCGGCGCGCTGGCGACCGGCCGGCTGGATCGCGCGATCGCCCTCGGCTCGCTGTCCGTCACGCCGCTCCTGATCGCCATCGCGCTCGCCCTGGGCTCGCTGGTCGTGTGGGCCCTGTTCGCGGCGGGTGGCGCGCTCGGGTTCGGACCGCTGGCGACGCCGCCGGCCGCCGACGACCCGATCCGCCTGCTCGACCCGCCCGGCCAGCCACCGGAGGGCTGGCTCCGGCCGGGCTCGCTCGCCGGGATCCCGGTCGTCTGGATGGCGGCCTGCCTGATCGCCCTGCCGGTCGTGGTGTACGTCATCAGCTACATCCCGTGGGCGCTCATCGAGAACCACCAGCTGTTCGCGGGCTGGCCGCCCGGCCACACCGGGCAGACGCTTCTCGACCTGACCGGCCAGATGTACGCCTACCACAACAACCTCTCGTCGGCGCACCCCGCCTCGTCGCCGTGGTGGGCCTGGCCGATGAACCTCAAGCCCGTCTGGTTCTACCAGGAGGGCCTGGCCGGCGGCACGTCGGCCGCGCTGTACGACGCCGGCAGCCTGGTCATCTGGTGGATGGGCATCCCGGCCCTCGCCTTCGTGGCCTGGATGGCCTTCAGGCGGCGGAGCATCGCGCTGACCCTCATCGCGGTCGGCTTTGCCGCCCAGTGGATCCCGTGGGCGCGGATCGACCGCGCGGCGTTCCAGTACCACTACTACACGGCGCTGCCGTTCGTGGTGCTGGCGCTGGCCTACTTCGTGGCGGAGATCTGGCACGGGGCGTCGCGCCACGCCTGGGCCCTGGCCCGGATCGCGGGGGCCGTGGCCATCGTCATGCCGGCGGCGATGTGGCTCCTCCACCGGCCGCTGTGCGCGTTCGTCGGCGTCGAGTCGGTCAATCCGGGGTCGCAGGCCTGCCCGGCCGTCATCCCGGAGATGGTCCTGACCTCGCAGACCATCGCCCTGGTCGTCGTCGTCGCCGTCGGCCTGGTGTTCATCGTCCGACGCTTCCTGGCCTTCCAGGCGGGGGACGGGTCAGAGGCGAGCGACGGCCAGCTCACGACCGCCTTCCGGTCGCTGGTCCTGACCGGTGTCGCGGTCATCGCCGCGCTCGTGTTCGTCGCCTTCCTGCCCGATGCCCGGGTCCTCGTCCTGACCAACATCCCGGTCGAACCGATCGCGCTGCTCGTCGCCATCCCGCTCGGCTACCTGGCGCTCCAGGTGTACGCGTCCCGCGATGCGCGGCGCTACGTCGCGGGCCTGCTGGTGGCGGTCGTCGCCTGGTTCGCGATCCTCTACCCGAACATCAGCGCCCTGCCCCTGCCGTCGGCCGTGGTCGCGGCCTACCAGGGCATCCTGCCGACCTACCTGTACGCCTTCCAGTTCCCGGTCAGCACGGTGACCCGCAACATCGACACGCCACTGCTCACGCCGATGCTGGCGGTGCTGACGATCGCGCTCGTGGTGACGTGCCTGGTCGTCGCCTACTCGGCGTGGGTCTGGCGGCTCGCGCTGGCCGACAAGGCGGCGGCCGCCGCGAGCGGCTCGACCGATGCCGACACCCTGGCCCGGAGCGGCGGCGCCTGAGGGATCGGCGCGGTGAAATCGGCCGGCAGCGCGCCGCCGGCGGCCAGGCGGCGGATGACGAACCCGTAGTAGTCCTCGACCTTGGCGGTCACCCGCGGCCAGCTGAACTCCTCCGCCCGGGCGCCGGCCCGCCGCGCTCATCTCGGCGCGCAACCCCGGGTCGTCGAGGAGCCGGGCGATCGCGGTGGCGAGCTCCTTGGGCTCGTGCGGCGGGACCAGCAGGCCCTCGCGTCCGCGCCGGACGACGCCCTTGTAGCCGTGGATGTCCGAGGCGACGATCGGGGCGCCCGCGGCCATCGCCTCGAGCAGCACGATCCCGAACGATTCGCCGCCGGTGGCGGGCGAGGCGAACACGTCCGCCGTCCGGAAGAGCTGGGCCTTCTCGGCGTCCGTCACGCGGCCGAGGAACTCGACCGCCTTGAGGCCGCGGGTCGCCACGTAGCGACGCGCCTCGCGTTCCTGGGGCCCGGAGCCCACCACGAGCAGGCGCTCCTCGTAGCCGGTCTTGCGCAGGATCCGGTGCGCCTTGAGCAGGTCGAGCAGGCCCTTGCGCGGCTCGTGCCGGCCGACGAACAGCACGTTCGGGGTGCCGTCCTGCCAGCGAGCCAGCGGGACCGCGCCCGCGAAGCGCGGGATGTCGACGCCGTTCGGGATGACCTTGTAGTCGCCCGGGAAGAACCGGTCGATGAAGTGGCGCGCGGCCGCGCTGACCGCGATCCGGCCGTGGAGCCGGGCGGCATGGGCCTTCATGACCCGGCTGCCCAGCTCGTACGAGGGCGAGAAGCCGGCGTAGGCGTGGAACGTCGCGATGTTGACGCTCCGGGACTCGCGCAGGAGGAAGAGCGACAGGAACGGCACGAACGGCTCGTGCAGGTGGAGGACGTCGAAGCGCTCGCGCTCGAGCAGGTCGCGCACCTGGCCGATGTAGCGCGGCGAGAACGTCAGCGTCCCCATCGAGCCGTTGAGCGGGACGCTGAAGCCGATCCCGATCCGCAGGATGTCGCCCTCGGAGGCGCGCTGCGGGCCGTGGCTGGCGGTGATGATCCGGACGTCGTGGCCGCGGAGCCGCAGGTTCTCGTACAGGTGGCGGACGTGCTGGGCGACGCCGCCGTTCTCCGGGTAGATGTACGGGCAGACGAGACCGATCTTCATGGCGCGCCCCGCTCGCCGACGTCCGGCGTCTCGAACCGGGGCGGCCGGTGGCGACCGCCGGGATAGCCGTGGTCGCGCCCGGTGCCATCGCGGCGGACCCGGCCGGCGACCTCGTCCCGGGCGTCGCGTCCGCGCTTGCGCAGCTGCCGCCCGAACGTGCCGAGCTGGCCGGCGGTCTCGTGGAACGAGCCGCCGTGCTGGGTGGTGCCGGCCTCGATCGCCCGCCGCAGGTCCGCGGCGTCGTGGCCCGGGAACCGGGTCCAGCCCGTGCCGATCGCCTCGAGGGCGTGCGCGTCGCTGTTGCCGACGTGGGCCAGACCGTGCTCGTCCGCGAAGCGGACCACGCGGTGGTGCCAGGGCTTGCCGAGGCTCGTCGGGTTGAACGTCTCGAGGGCGTCCGGGTGGGCGGCCGGGTCGGGATCGTCCAGCAGCCGGCGGAGCACCCAGCCCTGGGCGCACAGCGGGTACGGCACGAGTGGATGCGCCGGGATCGCCAGCCCGCCCGCCTCGTGGACGGCGAGGATCGACGTCCGGAGCGAGCGGTACGGCCGGACCGGCCGGTCGAGGTAGAGGCCCAGGAGGTGGCCGCCGAGGGTCGTGATCTCCTCGCCGACGACGACCTCGACGCGAAGGCCGCGATCGACCGCCATCGCCCGCGCGGCGACGGCCGCGTCGATCCGCTCGTGGTCGGTGATGGCGATCACGTCGAGGTCGGTCGCGTGCTCGACGTGGTCGAGGATGGCCTCGACGCCGGCGGTCCCGTCGCTGGCGAGGGTGTGGATGTGCAGGTCGGCCCGGCCGCGCGGGCCGTCGTCGCCGGTGGGAGCCGTCGCTGCATCGGGAGCCGCCACCGCTGCCTCGGGTCGGTCACGCCGCGGCCTCCGCCGGCGGCGCGGCGACGTCGGCCGCCGGCGCCTCGAGATCCGGCCAGATCGGGAAGAAGACCGCCCACCACTGCTCGGGGGCGTCGGCGATGAGGTCCTCGAACGCGGCCGCCAGCCGCGTCATCGTGATCGTGACGCGCTCGCGGCGGGTGCCCTCGGCCGGGACCTCGATCGGGATCAGCTTGCCCAGGTACGTGCCGTGGCCCGCGCGCCGCACGGTCATGCCGTAGACCGGCACCCCGGTCTCCACGGCGAGCATGGCCGGACCCATCGGCAGCACGGCCGGCGCCCCGAACAGCGGGATCGGGATGCCGCCGCCGGTCAGATCGCGGTCGCCGACGAGACCGACCGGGATCCCGCTCGCGGAGCGCGTCGAGCAGCGACCCGGCGCGCCTCCTTCAGGCCGACCAGCCGGATGCCGGCCACGCCGCGCGTCCGCTCGAAATAGGCCTGCAGGCCCGGATCGTCGATGGTCTCCATGGGCGTGACGGTCGTCCCCGACCCGGAACGCCAGGAAGTGACCGCCAGCTCCACGCGATCCGAAATGGAGCCCGACGAAGAGGACGGCCTTGCCCGGGCACGACGGCCTCGGCGATGAGCTCGGGCGTCTCGAGCTTGAGCCGCTCGTCGACGTAGGCGGGCGTCACGCCCGGCATCCGGGCGACCTCGAGGTAGTAGCGCGCCGAATGGCGGAACGCGGAGCGGACGAGGCGTTCCAGGGCCTTCGGGTCGGTGGCGGCGGCCCGGACCCGTGGACTGCCCTTGCCGGACGCGGCGAGCGACTGGCAGACCCGGCGGAGGTTGCGCCGGGCCTGGGCCGCGCGGTCCGGGGCCAGCCGGTACCACAGGTCGCCGGCGAGCTCGGCGAAACGGAAGACGAGGCCCTCGGGCAGACGGCAGGCGAGCCACGACATCGCGAGCAGAAGACGGCCGCGGACGCTCATGCGTCGGCCTCGACGGGCAGCGGGCCGGGCGCCGGTTCCGTGGCCGTCACGTCGCCCGCGGCGCGTGCGGGTCCGGGGTCCGGCCGGCCGGCCTGCATCTCGCGCGCGCGCCGCTCGAGGTCGGCGCCCTCCTCGGCCGTGGCCGGCCAGATCGGCTTGAAGCTGTACCACTGCTCCGGCGCCGCCCCGACGGATGCGGCGACGGCATCGGCGATGGCCTGGGTCGCGCGCTGGAGGTCGGCCGGGTCGGACGGCGCGACCGAGATCGGCTCGGCGAACACGACCCGGAGGCGGCCGTCCGGCTTGGCGGGCGGTGATGGCCGGCAGGATCCGCGACGACGTCTTGGCGGCGAGCGTCGCCGGGCCGGCCGGCAGCGTCGTCCAGGCGTCGAACAGGCGCACCGGGATCCCGTCGCTGCGGTAGCCCCAGTCGACCAGCAGGCCGAGCAGCTCGCGGCGGCGCAGGACGCCGAAGATGGCCCGCAGGTTGCGCCACGGGATGAGCGTGGCGTGCCACTGCTCGCGCTGGCGGCGGAGGTGCTCGAACAGCTCGGGGAAGGCCGAATCGTCGGCGACGACGTTGAGCGGCAGGCCGAGGTGGGCGATCGCCGCGCCGATGACGTCGTTGTTGCCGACGTGGGCCGGTGGTCACGATGATCCCGCCCGTGGGCGTCTCGTCGCGGATGCGCTGGAGCGCCGCCGGGTCGAGCGGCTCCATGAGCGCGATGACCTGGTCCTCCGGCATGAACGGGACGCGCATCAGCTCGACGAGGTAGCGGCCGTATTCGCGGTACGCGCGCAGGGCGACCCGCCGGACCCGCGGATGATCCGGCGGCAGCCCCAGCACGTGCCCGAAGTTCCGGTTGGACCAGGCCCGCTTGGTCGGCCACAGGAGGTAGGAGGCCTGCGACCCGAGCCCCAGCACCGCCCCGGTCGGACCGGGCGGCAGCGTGCGCAGCAGCCAGGAGACGAAGCGGTAGCCGAGGACGGCCGACCGCTCCACGATCCTCGGACTCGAGCCGCCGGGTCGGTGCGGCGCCTCGAGTCGTCGTCCGGCGGTCACCGCGCGGCGGTGGCCACCTTGGCCTTGGTGCCGGCCATCCGCTTGACCGTCTTCTTGACCGGCGCCTCGGTGCCCAGCAGGGTCTCGTTGTCGTCGCCCCGGATGAACGCCTCGACGCGGTTGAAGGCGATGTCGTCGTGGATCTGGATCGGCGGGCTCTTCATGAAGTAGCTCGACGGCGCGACGAGCGTGCCCTTCAGGCCGCGGTCCAGGCCGAGCTTGAGGCAGCGGATGGCGTCGGTGATGACGCCGGCGCTGTTGGGGCTGTCCCAGACCTCGAGCTTGAGCTCCGCGTTGAGCGGCACGTCACCGTAGGTCGTGCCCTCCATCCGGATGTAGCACCACTTGCGGTCGAGGAGCCACGGCACGTGGTCGCTCGGGCCGACGTGGACGTCGTCCGGATCCATCTCGTAGTCGAGCATGGAGGTCACGGCGTTGGTCTTGCTGATCTTCTTGGACTCGAGCCGCTCGCGCTCGAGCATGTTCAGGAAGTCGGTGTTGCCGCCGAAGTTGAGCTGGTACGTGCGGTCGAGGCGGACGCCGCGGTCCATGAACAGCCGGGTCAGCACGCGATGGCTGATGGTCGCCCCGACCTGGCTCTTGATGTCGTCGCCGATGACCGGCAGGCCGGCCGACGCGAAGCGGCGCTGCCAGTAGGGCTCGCGGCCGATGAAGACGGGGATCGCGTTGACGAAGCCGACGCCGGCCTCGATCGCCTGCTCGACGTACCACTTGGTGGCCTGCTCGCTGCCGACCGGCAGGTAGCTGACCATGACGTCGACCTCGCGCTCCTTGAGGATGCCGACGATGTCGGCCGTGGGGCCGGGCGCCTTCTCGATGATCTGGCTGAGGTACTTGCCGAGGCCGTCGTGGGTCATCCCGCGCTCGACCGTGACGCCGGTGTGCTGGACCTGCTGGAAGACGTAGGTGTTGTTGGGCTTGGTGTAGATCGCCTCGGACAGGTCCTTGCCGACCTTGTTCTTGTCGATGTCGAAGGCGGCCACGAACTCGATGTCCTTGACGTGATAGCCGCCGAGGTCGACGTGCATCAGGCCCGGGACGAAGTCGTCCTTCTTGGCGTTCTCGTAGTAGTAGCGGCCCTGGACCAGGCTGCTCGCGCAGTTGCCCACGCCGACGATGGCGACCCGGATCTTGCCGTCGCCCCGACGCCCCGCGCCGGCCCAGGTGTTGCTGGGCGTCGCGCCGCCCTTGCCGTTCTTGCCGTTGGTTGCCACGGTGGTCTCCGTTCTCCCTCTAGTGGTTCGTGGTGGTGTCGGCCGACTTGGCCTGGCTGCGGGTCTGGAGGATCCGCTGGATGACGGTGATGACGGCCCCGATCGCGATGATCGCGAGGGCGGCGGACAGGATGGTGAGGTTGGCCGTCGCCCCGGCGACGATGAGGCCGAGGCTCAGGACGATCAGCCGGATCTCGCGCGGCATGACGCCGATGGCGGCCATCCCGATGCCCGGCGAGAAGCCGAGCCCCTCGGACTTGGCCCGGGTGTAGCTGACCATGAAGGCGGCGCCCAGGGCCGCGGTCGCCAGGATGGCGACGGTGTCGGCGTCGGCGAGGACGGCGCCCCAGGCGATGCCGAGGTAGACGACGGCCTCGCCCCAGCGATCGAACACGGAGTCCATGAACGCGCCGAACGGGCTGACCTTGCCGGTCGCCCGGGCGAGGGTGCCGTCGAACATGTCGAAGGCGCCGCCGACGAAGACGACGATGCCGCCGATGACCCAGAGCTGCGCGACGAGGAGCAGGGCGCCGGCGATCGAGATCCCGAAGCCGATCAGCGTGAGCCCGTTCGGCGTCAGGCCGACGCGGCCCATCGCGAGCGCGATCGGCTCGAAGACCTTCTTGATCCGGCCCCGGGATTCGTTGGAGATGGTCATCTGCTCACCCTGCCACGCCGAGGATGGCGCGTTCGCGGGCGGCGAACTCCTCGAACGCCTCCTCGCGGAGGCGGCAGATCGTCTCGCGGCCCTGCCGCCGGGTCACCACGACACCGGCCGCTCGAAGGCGACCCAGATGCCACGACACGAGCGGCTGGCTGAGGCCGACATGGGCGATCAGCTCGGCGACGGTCGCCTCGCTCTGGGCGAGACGCCGGACGATCCGCAGCCGGTTGACGTCGGCCATGACCTTGTGGAACGCGCGCAGCTGGCGCAGGTCCTCGGGCTGGGCGACGGCGGCGGCGATGGTGCCGCGGACTCGGGCGGGCGAGGGGGACAGGGCGTGGACTCCGACTGGGGCGGTGCATCGTGGCACATCAACCACGATTTATATCAATCGCCGTTGATGCTAGGACGCCGGTGCCCGATGTCAAGCCGTCGGTCGGCGCCTCGTCGAACCGAGCTGTCGCTGAGACGCCGATGGCACGGCGAGGATAGCCGCCGAGGTGCGTCCCGGTCGGGCCCGACTGCGACAATCGACGGAACACCTCGGGAGGGACCGCGTGTGACCGGCAGCGACGATCGATGGGCGAGCGGCCGCGACTACGAGTCGTACATCGGCCGCTGGAGCCGGCTCGTCGCACCTCTCTTCCTGGACTGGCTGGGGGTCCCGACCGGGGCCGACTGGCTGGACGTGGGCTGCGGCACCGGCGCTCTGACCGGCGCGATCCTCGACCGCTGCGCGCCCCGCTCCGTGGTCGGCGTCGACCCGTCCGAGGCGTTCGTCGCGCACGCCAGCGCGGCGGTGACGGACCCGCGGGCAACGTTTCGCGTCGGCGACGCCGGGTCGACCGGTCTGGCCGACGGTGCCGTCGACGCCGTCGTGTCCGGCCTGGTCCTCAACTTCGTGCCCGACCTCGGGGCCGCGCTCGATGAGGCGCAGCGGGTCGCGCGACCTGGCGGAACGGTCGACGGTTACGTGTGGGACTACGCGGACGGGATGGAGCTCCTCCGCCGATTCTGGGACGCCGCCGTTGCGCTGGACCCGTCGGCGGCCGGCGTCGATGAGGGCATTCGCTTCCCGGCGGCCGCACCCGGCCCGTTGGCGGCCGCCTTCACCGCCGCGGGGTTCGAGGGCGTGCAGACCCGGGCCATCGAGGTCCCGACGGTCTTCGAGGGCTTCGACGACCTGTGGGCGCCCTTTCTCCGGGGCACGGGCCCGGCACCGACCTACGTCGCGACGCTGACCCCGCCGGCGCGTGACGCGTTGCGCGAAGCGCTGCGCGCCGCCGTCGAGCCGGACGCGAACGGGGCCATCCGCCTCTCGGCTCGCGCCTGGGCGGTCCGAGGGCGTCGACCCGCCTGAGCCCGCGGCCGGCGGGCTGGACCGGCCGACCCGGCACGACCGCGACGGCCACTACACTCCGCGGGATGGACCGACGTTCGGCGCTCGTGCTGCTCGCCGTCATCGGGATCGGGGTGTTCCTGGCCGGGCTGGAGCTCCTGGTCACGGCCGTGGCCCTGCCGTCGATCCTGGCCGACCTGGCCGATCCGACCGGTGGCTCCGCCTGGATCCAGCTGCGCAAGGCGAGCTGGATCATCAACGGCTATCTGCTGGTCTACATCCTGACCATGCCGATCGCCGGCCGCCTGGCCGACATCTGGGGCGCCCGCCGGCTGTTCATCGGCGCCCTTGCCGTGTTCATCCTGGGCTCCGCGCTCGCGGGCGCCTCACAGTCGCTCGACCAGCTGATCGCCGCGCGGCTGGTCCAGGCGGTCGGGGGCGGCGTGCTGGTGCCGGTCGGGACGGCGGCCGCGTCGCACCTGTTCGGCGGTGCCGCGCGCCCACGAGCCCTGGGCGTGGTCGGTGCCCTGACGTTCCTCGGGCATGGCGGCCGGGCCGGTCGTCGGCGCGGCGATCCTCGCCTCGGCCCACCCGGAGGAGGCGATCGCCGCGGCCGGGATGAACGGCACCGCCGCCGCGGCCGTCCTGGCGCCCGCCTGGCGCTGGGTCTTCTACATCAACATCCCGATCGGGCTGATCGCGATGACGCTGGCCTGGGCGGCCGGCGGCGACTGGGAGACGCCCCACCGCGCCGGCCGGATCGACATCGCGGGTGCGCTCCTGTACGGCGTCGCCCTCGTCTCGGGCCTGCTCGGGCTGACGCTCCTCGGCTCGACGGAGATCGCCGGGACGGGCGTGGACCCGGTCGTGGTGACGGTCGGGCTCCTCGTCGTGGCCGTCGTCGTGTCGGTGGCCGCGGTCCTGCGCGGGCTGCGGGTGGACGACCCATTCATCGACCCGCGCCTCTTCCGGAGCGTGCCGTTCAGCTCCGCGGCCCTCGTCTCGCTGCTGACCGGGTATGCGTTCGCGACCGCGATCATCGGCGGCGCGGTCTTCGTCGATCGCGTGCTGTACGGCGGTCCGGACCAGCAGCGGCTGGCGCTCGGTGCCCTGGCCGGCGCGACCGCCGTCGGCGCGCTCGCCTCGGGCTTCGTGGTCCGCGTCGTGCCGCTCCGGCTCGTCGCCCTGATCGGTCTCGGGCTGAGCATCGCCGGCCTCCTGGCGATGGCACGCTGGACGCCGGACACGAGTCTCGAGATCGTCGCCCTCGGGCTCGGCCTGTACGGGTTCGGGTTCGGGCTGACCGTGACCCCGCGCTCGACGGCGGCCGTGGAAGCGGCCGGTCGCCGTGCCTTCGGGACGGCGTCGGCGGTGGTGACCGTGGCGCGGATGGTCGGGATGGCGGTCGGGCTGGCGATCCTGACCGCGTACGGCTCGACCACCATCGACCGCCTCTACGACGAGGTCTACGCGACGCCCGACGCGTACCAGCAGTTCATCCCCGAGGGCCTGCGCGACCGGCCGCTGCGCGACCCGCTCGTGGTCGGCGCGCTCGAGGAGTGGGCGTCCCGCGAGGCGGCCTCGATCATGGTCGGCCTGTTCGTCGTGGCCGCCGCTGGTCACCGCCGTGGCCATCCCGCCGAGCCTGGCCCTCGGCGGTCGACGTCGGGGAACGGACGCGTATGCTGGACGGCGCAGTGGGCGCGGACGCCACGCTCGGTGCGACCGAACCGCCGTCTCCCGCCATGACCGACCCGCCCGCCCGCGAAGGACCCGACGCCGATGGCCTCGACTCGCCCGAACCCGGCCTCGCCCTCTGACGAGAAGCCCGACATCCCGCTCGGCGTGCGCGTCCAGCGCCAGGGCGCGACGGGCCCCGCCGGGCAGCCGGGGACCGTCCGCCTCGTCGCGCTGAAGGGCGACGAGCTCCACGAGCTCGAAGGCACGGCCGCGATGGCGAAGCTCCCGGAGCTGATGCGGACGCCCGACTGCGCGGCCTGGGTCGATCTCGTCGGCCCGACGGCAAACCAGGCCGCCCAGGTCGGCGAGGCCCTCGGGCTCCATCCGCTGATCATCGAGGACGTGCTCGAGGGCAATCAGCGGGCCAAGATCGAGACGACCAACGGGATCGTCCACATCGTCCTGTTCCACCTGAGCTACGGCGAGACGGTCGTCGCGTCGGAGCTCGACATCGTCCTCGGACCCGGCTTCCTCCTGACCGTCCACAACACGGACTGGGACCCGCGCGCGGGGCACCACCTGGCGGAGGGCCTCAAGCCGGTCCTCGCGCACGGGCCGGACCACCTGCTGTGGGCGATCGCGGACGACCTGATCGACGGCTATTTTCCCTTCGCCGATCGGATCGGCGACGCCATCGACGACGTCCAGGACCAGGTCGTCCGGAAGGCGACCCCGGACACCGTCGAAGAGCTGTTCAAGCTCAAGCGCGAGCTGATCCAGGTCCGCCGCGCGATCAGCCCGGTGCGCGAGGTGTTCAACCAGCTGACCAATCGCGACGAGCAGCTGATCGACGACGACGAGATCATCTACTTCCGCGACATCTACGACCACGTCATCCGGCTGACCGACGAGCTCGACAACTACCGCGAGCTCGCCTCGTCCACGCTCGACGTCTACCTGACCCAGGTCAACAACAACCTGTCGGTGATCATGAAGCGGCTCACCGGGGTGACCGTCATCCTCGCCGGGATCGGGGCGGTGGCCGGGATCTTCGGCATGAGCGAGGCGGCCACCGCGATCAATGGCGGCGAGGGCAGCGGGTTCTGGGCGATCACAGCGGTGGTGGTTGCGGCGGCGACGCTGGCCGCTGTCGTCCTGCGCCGGATCGACTGGATCTGAGGCGGCCCGGCCGGCTACCGCGTGTCTCGTTCCAGCGCGCTCGCGAGGGCCGACAGCGCCCGGGCCGCCTCGAACGGCGTCGCGAGGACCACGTCCGCCGCCGCCCGGACCTCGTCCGGCATCCCGTGCGGCCCGACGACCCCGACCGCGAGGCCATCGACCGACCCTGATCCCCGCGCCGCGCGCAGGACCCCGAACCCGTCCGCGTCGCTGACGTCGTCGCCGAACGCCACGACCGCGCCGGGTCGCAGCTCGGCGAGGAGTCCCTCGAAGGCCTCGCGCTTGCCACCCGCGGTTCGCGGCCGGAGGTCGACGACGAGCCGGCCGCGGTAGTGGGCGAGGTCGTGCGCCGGCAGCTCGCGGTCGACGGTCTCGATGGCGGCAACCACGGCCGCGCGTGCCGCGACGCGGTCGTCGGCCTGGCGGACGTGGAAGGCGACCGAGGGACCCTTGCGCTCGACGAACAGCCAGGGCGGCGTGCCGAGGACCTCCGGCACGCGCCGAGCGAGGATCTCGGCGGGTTCGAGCGAGTCGTCGTGGCCGGCACGGAACGTCGTGACGAGGCGGGCCGGATCACCGCCGCGCGCGAACGTCCCCGACTGGAGGCCGTGGTCGCCGAGGTAGGTCAGGCCGCCGACGCGGACTCGCGACGCGACGTCCAGCGCGGTCCGGCCGGTCAGGACGGCGACTGCGAGCCGCTCCGGGTGTCCGGCCGCCACGCGCGCCAGTCGTCGGAGCGCCCGGCGCGCCAGGGGCACGATGGCGGTCGCGCCCGGATCGCGCGAGCCCTCGGCCAGCGTGCCGTCGAAGTCGGCCACGACGAGCAACGGGCCGGGCGCTGACGCCAGCCCGGCGATCGCGCCGATGGCCGCGTCGGTCAAGACGTGACGTCGACGCCGGGCAGGAAGGTCGCCAGGTCGATCGTCCCGTCACCGGCCTGCGGGACGACCAACGGCGGGGCGGGCTGGCCGACGTGGAACGGGGCGGCCGCGGCGCTCGGGGTGACCGAGGCCGCCGCCGACGGGCTGGCGCTCGGGGCGACCGACGCCGTCACCGACGGTGTGCTCGTCGGGATCGCGATGCTCGGGTCGGCCGCCGACGGCGGCGGTGGCTCGGGCGTGAACGCCAGGATCCCCCCGAGCAGCAGCCCCGCGACCAGGACCCCGACGACGAGGCCCGCGACGATCGACAGGATGGCCTTCATATCGCGCGGAAGGGTACCAGTACCAGCGGTCGGCGGCGCCTCGAGGGGTCCACTGCTACCATGCCGCTCCCATGGCCGACCTCCTGATCTGGCTGCGCACGAGGATCGTGCCCGCCATCCTGACCGCGCTCGGTGTCACGTTCCTCGCCGTCGGCCTTCTCTCCTTCACGGACCCGGTCGCGGCGGTCCCGCTGGCCACGCCATCGCCCAGCCCCACGGCCACGGCGGACGCGACCGCCGCTCCCCTGATCACGCTCCCGCCGCTCGCGTCGGGGGGACCGCCGTCGGCCATCCCGTCGATCCCGGCCGACCGGGTCGCCAGCCGGATCCGGATCGCTGCGCTCAAGATCGATCTCCCGGTGATCGCGCCGACCAACGGCTACCCGGCCTGCAACGTCGCGATGTACTACGACGACCCACGGCTCGGCCAGCCGGGCGAAGGCAAGGCGATCTACATCTACGGCCACGCCCGGACCGGGATGTTCCTGCCGCTCCTGACGAGCGTCCAAGGTGTCGAACGGCAACAAGATGAAGGGCATGATCGTGGAGGTCTGGACCAACGACGATCAGCGCTTCCTGTACGTCATCACCCAGGTCCTGCGGCACGTGCCGTACGACGAGCCGTTCATCAAGCCGTTCGCGGCCAAGGGCGAACAGCTCTGGCTCCAGACGTCCGAGGGGGTGGGCACGCAGCCCAAGCTCCAGGTCGTGGCCGAGCCACTCTCGCAGGAGGCCGCCCCCCACAAGGAAGCGAACCCCGTGCCACAGCCGGTGAACTGCGCTGATCGACCCGGGACTAGTTGACCCCGAGACCCGGGACCTGCGTGATCGCGCGCGCCGCGGTGTCGGCCGCCTGGATCAGCGCCGTCGGGAAGAGGCCCAGCAGGATCGTGAACGCGGTCGCCGCGGCCAGACCCGCCCACAGCAGCCCGCCGTGGCGGAGGGCCGGCGCGTCGCTGGCCGAGTCGCGCATGAACATGTAGATGACGACCCGCAGGTAGTAGAACGCGGCGACGGCGGCGTTGAGGACCGTGATGACGGCCAGGATCGTCAGCGGGCCACCCGCCTCGACCGCGGCGAGGATGATGTTGGCCTTGGCGAAGAAGCCGGCGGTCGGCGGGATCCCCGTCAGGGACAGCAGGAACAGCGTCATCAGGACGCCCAGCATCGGCTCGCGTCTGCCCAGACCGGCGAACGTGCCGAGGCTCGACGTCACCCCGGTCCGCTTCTGGAGCGCGGCGATGACCGCGAACGCCCCGAGGTTCATGAACGCGTAGGCGACGCCGTAGAACAGGAGCGCGGAGATCCCGGCACCCGCTGCCGTGGCGCTGATGCCGACCGTGTCCTTCGCCTGCGCCCAGGCGGCCAACCCGACCAGCATGTAGCCGGTGTGGGCGATGGAGCTGTACGCCAGCATCCGCTTGACGTTGTCCTGGGTCAGCGCGACGAGGTTGCCGAGCGTCATCGTGATGCGTGGCCAGGACGATGACGACCGGCATCCACCAGTCGGCCAGCGGTCCGAGCGCCTCCACGAACAGGCGCAGGATCAGCGCGAAGGCGCCGACCTTGGGACCGACCGACAGGTAGCCCGTGATCGGCGTCGGGGAGCCCTGGTACGCGTCCGGCGTCCAGTAGTGGAACGGCACCGCCGCGATCTTGAACGCGACGCCGGTCGTCAGGAACGCGAGGCCCATCGCCAGGCCCGGCGACAGCGGCGCGGTCCCGGCCACGACCGCGGCCAGCTCGGCCGCGATGGCGTCCAGGCGCAGCGTGCCGGTCAGGCCCCAGATGAACGCGATCCCGAACAGGAAGATGGCCGAGCTGAACGAGCCGAGCAGGAAGTACTTGATCGCGCCCTCGGTCGAGTACGAGTCGGTCTTGTGGAAGCCGGCCAGCAGGTAGCCCGGCAGGACCATGAGCTCGAGACCGAGGAACAGCAGCAGCAGGTCGGCCGATGCCGCGATCAGCATCGTGCCGGTCATCGCGAACACGAGGATCGCCGCGAACTCCGCGACCGGCAGGCCACGCGGGACGAGGTAGTCCGGTCCGAACACGATGGTCATCGCGATGATCGCGACGAACAGCACGTCGAGGAAGCGGGTCAGCGAGTCCACCTGGTAGCTGCCCCCGAAGGCCGTCGCCTCGGTCGCGCCGACCGCGAGCGTGAGGGCCCCGGTGATGGCCAGGCCGATCAGCGCCGTGGCCACCGCCACCGACGGCTTGCCCGGACGGATGAGGTCGACCACCAGGATGGCGGCCGCGGTCAGGAAGCCCGCCACCAGGGGGCTGATCGTGACGAAGTCCTGCCAGCTCAATGGGCCGCCGCGCCTTCGGTCTCGAGCCGTGCCGTCCGCGGGTGGAGGAGCACCCAGCGCGACCCGGGCCACGACCAGGACGAGCACGATCAGGACCACGCCGATGACGACGGTGCTCGGGATCGGGATCGGTTCGGTGCGCCCGACGGCCGCCAGCGTCTCGGTGACGGTGCTCGGGAACAGGTTGAGGAGGAGCCCCGGCTGGAGCCCGAAGATGACCACGAGCGCGCCGAGCGGCGCGAGGGTCAGGATCTCCACCGGGCTCATGTCGGTCAGGTGAGTGCCGAGGTTGGCGAGGAAGTCGGACACCTCGCCGAAGGCCAGGCGCCCGTACATCCACAGCAGGTACCCGGCGGCCAGGATCATCGCGAACGTCGCCACCGCGGCGGCGTACGGCAGGACCTCGAACGTGCCGAGGAGGACCAGGAACTCGCCGACGAACCCGGACAGCCCGGGCAGCCCGGCCGACGCGAACACGAAGAATCCGAAGACGGCCGCCCAGACCGGCGTCCTCGCGGACAGGCCGCTCATCTTGGCGATCGTCCGGTCGTGGGTGCGCTCGTAGAGGACGCCCACGAGCAGGAACAGGGCGCCCGTGATCAGGCCGTGGTTGATCATCTGGAGGACCGCGCCCTGGAGGCCCTGCTCGGTGAACACGAAGATGCCCAGGGTCACGAAGCCCATGTGGCTGACCGACGAGTACGCCACGAGGCGTTTGAGGTCCGGCTGGACGAGGGCCACGATCGCCCCGTAGATGATCGCGATGAGCGACAGCACGATGATCACCGGCGCGAACGTCTCGGCCGCGGCCGGGTAGAGGGGCACGGCGAACCGGATGAACCCGTACGCACCCAGCTTGAGCATGACGGCGGCCAGGATCACGGAGCCCGCCGTGGGCGCCTCCGTGTGGGCGTCGGGCAGCCAGGTATGGAACGGGAACATCGGGACCTTGATCGCGAATGCGAGGAAGAACGCCAGGAACGCGGTCAGCTGGAGGCCGTCGGCGAACCGTGGAGCGTAGACACGCAGGACCTCGAAGTCGAAGGCGCCCGTCCACGAGCCGCCGTTCGCCGACTGGAAGGCGAAGGCCGTGGCCAGGATCGCGACCAGCATCAGGAGCGACCCGACGAGCGTGTAGAGCACGAACTTGATCGTCGCGTAGATCCGGTTCGACCCGCCCCAGATCCCGATGATCAGGTACATCGGGACGAGGACGACCTCCCAGAAGATGTAGAACAGGAAGGTGTCGAGGGCCAGGAACACGCCGATCATCCCGACCTCGAGGATCAGGAACGAGATCATGTATTCCTTGATCCGGGTCTGGATCGGCTTGAAGCTGGCCAGGATCGCGATCGAGGTCAGGGTCGTGGTCAGGACGACCAGGGCGACCGACAGACCGTCTGCCCCGAGCTTGTACTGGATGCCGAAGGCGGGGATCCACGAGGCGGTCTCGACGAACTGGAAGCCGGGCCGTCCGGGCGAATAGCCGATGAGCAGCAGCAGCGACACGATGCAGGTCAGGACCGCCGTGCCCAGCGCGAGCGGCCGCGCCGAGGAGGCCGGCGCCACGGCGATGAGCAACGCCCCGATGAGGGGCAGGAAGATGACGATGCTCAGGATCGGGATGCTGTTGACGTCCACGCTCAGCGACCCGCCAGCAGCAGGTACGAGCCGGCCATCACGATGAGGCCGATGGCGATGCCCAGCGCGTAGTTCTGGACCCGGCCGGTCTGGACCTGGCGCAGGCCACGCCCGGCGTCGATCGTGCCCACCCCGATGGCGTTGACGGTCCCGTCGACGACCTCGCGATCGAACCACCAGCAGGCCGCCGCGATCTTCCCGCCGATGACCATGAACAGGAAGTGGTACAGGTCGTCGAACCACCACTTGTTGAGCGAGGCGCGGTACAGGAACGGCGCCCGGGCGGTCAGCTCGCGGACGCGCTCGGGACGGGCCGGCAGCTTGAACGGCCCGAGGCCGACGCCGAACAGCCGCCAGGCGAGGATCACGCCGATCGTGGCGATGGTGACGCTGGCGATGATCAGGACGCCGTCGATCCCGAACAGGTCATAGGCGGGCTCCTCGCGGCCGGTCGCGGCGTGGAGGATCGCCTCGCCCTCCTCGAAGATCGGGGCCAGCCAGGCCTGGATCCGGCTCGCCCCGAGCGGCAGGCCCAGGTACAGCCCCAGGAACACGGACGGGATGGCCAGGAGGATGAGCGGGATGGTCATGACCGGGGGCGACTCGTGGATCTTGTCCCAGATCTCCTTCGGGCCACGGAACGTGCCCCAGAAGGTCATGCCCATCAGCCGGAACATGTAGAACGCGGTCAGACCGGCCACGACGAAGCCGATGGCCCAGACCCAGACGAACCCGAGCTTGAGCGACTCGCCCAGGATCTCGTCCTTCGAGAAGAAGCCGGCCAGCGGCGGGATGCCGGCGATCGCCAGCGAGCCGATGAGCATGGTCACGTAGGTGATCGGGATCTTCGAGGACAGGCCGCCCATCTTGCGCATGTCCTGCTCCTCGTGGACGGCGTGGATGACCGAGCCCGAATCGAGGAACAGCAGGCCCTTGAAGAAGCCGTGGGTCATGAGGTGGAAGATCGCCGCCGTCCACGCCCCGACGCCGAACGCCGCGAACATGTAGCCGAGCTGGCTGAGCGTGGAGTACGCCAGCACCCGCTTGATGTCGGTCTGGGTCATCGCGATCGACGCGGCCAGGATCGCCGTGAAGATGCCGATCGCCGCGACGACCACCAGCGCGGACGGCGCGTGGGCGTAGATCGGGTTGGAGCGGGCGACCAGGTAGATGCCGGCGTTGACCATCGTCGCGGCGTGGATCAGGGCGGACACCGGGGTCGGGCCTTCCATCGCGTCCGGGAGCCAGACGTGGAGCGGGAACTGGGCGCTCTTGCCCATCGCCCCGGCGAACAGCAGCAGCGAGATGATCGTGATCGTCGTCGCGTCGAGCTCGCCGATCCGGTCGATGACCTCGCGGATGTCGAGCGTCCCGAGGCTGACGAAGATCAGCATGATCCCGAGGATGAAACCGACGTCGCCGACGCGGTTGACGATGAACGCCTTCTTCGCTGCCAGCGCCGCCGTGCGCTTGCGGAACCAGAACCCGATGAGCAGGTAGCTGCACAGCCCGACCAGCTCCCAGGCCACGAAGACCGCCAGGAAGTTGCTGGCCAGGACCAGCAGCAGCATGCTGAACATGAAGAGGTTGAGGTAGGCGAAGAAGCGCCAGTAGCCCGGGTCGTGGCTCATGTAGCCGATCGAGTAGACGTGGACCAGCAGGCCGATGGTCGTGACCACGATCAGCAGGCAGGCGGTCAGCTCGTCGACGACGAAGCCGATGTTGACGGTGAAGTTGTCGGCCGGGATCCAGGTGAACCACTCGACGACGTAGCCGTGCGACGTCTCGGACCCCGGCAGGAGCGGCGCCGCGCCGCTCAGGACCTGGTAGCACAGGCCCATCGCGATGACCCACACCAGCGAGGATCGCGAGGACCGGGATCCAGTGAGCCTGCTTGCCCAGCCGTCGCCCGATGACCGCCGTCAGCAGGAACCCCGCCATCGGCAGCAGCACGAGCGCGGGGATCAGCGACTCAAGGTCGCTCACTGCTTCATCGCGTCGTACTCATCGACGAGCGGGGTGTGCCTGTTGCGGTAGATCGCGATGACGATGGCCAGGCCGACCGTGGCCTCGGCCGCCGCGACGGCCATGACCATCAGCGCCACGATCGAGCCCTGCGCGGCCAGCGACGTCTTGGCGCCCGTCACCGCGTCGACAGCGACGCCGAACGCGCCGAACGCGACGATCGCGAGGTTGACCCCGTTGAGCATCAGCTCGATCGACATCAGCATGCTGATCGCGTTCCGCCGGGCGAGGAACCCGAACGAGCCGATCGCGAACAGCAGCCCGGACAGGATCAGATACGGGTCGAGCGAGTCGCTCACGACGGCCCGCCCTTCTCGCGCTTGGCGAGGTAGACGCCGCCGATGACCGCCGCGAGGAGCAGCACGCTGACGATCTCGAACGGCAGCACGAACGACTGGAACAGGACCCTGGACATCTCGGATGTCGCCAGCCGGACGCGGTCGGCGGCCTCGCCCCAGTCCGTCGCCGCGATGGCCAGGGCGATGACCACCGCGATGATGATCGAGGCGATCGCCGCCGGCACCGCCTGCGTCTGGAAGACCAGCCGGCTCGGCGCGTCCTTGGTCTGGGTCAGCATGATCGCGAACAGGATCAGGACGCTGATCGCGCCGATGTAGACGATGACCTGGGCGGCGGCGAGCAGCGGGGCGCCGAGGATGACGTAGATCCCCGCCAGGGACCCGAAGCACACGATCATCGCCAGCCCGCACCGGATGATGTCGCGCATCGTCACGACCAGCAGGGCGGAGCCGATCATGACCGCCGAGAAGATCCAGAACAGGGCGTCGGCCCAGTCCTGGCCGAGGAAGACGAGCATCACCGCGGCGATGGCCGTGACGATACCCCAGGATGGCCAGTCCGACGATGATCGGGATCAGGCGACGAACCACGTCGACGCCCTACTCGTGGTGGCTTGGGGCGATGGCCGACTCGCCGCCGCCATGCCCGTTGCCGTGCGCATGGCCGTGGCCATGGCCGTTGCCGTTGCCGCCGGCGGCGACGCCGGTGACGGTGGGTGGGAGCATCGGGAGCATCCGCCCCGTATCGATGAGGCGGCCCTCGGCGGCGGCCCGCGACGCCCAGTCGCGCTCGCGCCGGATGTAGGTCACCTCGGTCTCGCGGTTCACGGCCGCGATCGCCATCAGGTCGATCATCGGCTCGGCGCGGCTCGTGTGCGCCAGCTCGATGTCCGCGCCGTCGCGGAGAGCGTCGTACGGGCAGGCGTCGACGCAGATGCCGCACAGGATGCAGCGGCTCTCGTCGACCTCGTACTTCTGCAGGACGCGCGGCTTGGGCATGAGCGCGCCGGTCGGGCACGTCTCGGCGCAGCGGCCGCACGACACGCACGGGGTGTCGTTGAGGCTCATGTCCAGCGGCGTCGTGACGAGCGTGTCGAAGCCGATCCGCATGAAGTCGTAGCAGGCCGCGCCGACGACCTCCGAGCAGACCTGGGCGCAGCGCCCGCAGTCGATGCAGCGCGACGGCTCGCGCAGGATGAAGGCGTGCGAGTCGTCGCGGATGTAGTCGTGGTTGACGCCGGTGAAGCGGTTCTCGGTGACGCTCCGGTAGCCGGCGCCCTGGTGGTACTGCCGGCTCGAGCGTCGGCAGCGTGGTGCCGTACTCGATGCCGAGGCGTCGCAGGTCGCAGAAGCCGATCGCCTCGCACGTGCACTGGAGGCAGCGGGTCGACTCGGCGACCGCGTCCTCGCGGGTGTACGGCAGCTCGTATTCGATGTAGGAGTGGTTGCGCTCCTCGGCCTCGAGCGCGGTCATCCGGTAGCGCGGCGTCTTGGCCTCGCTGGTGAACGGCACGATCGACAGGAACTCGGGCTGCGGCTCGGCCAGCGTCTGGCGCGTCCGGATGGCGGCCAGGTCCATCCCGCGCAGGTAGGCGTCGACGGCGTAGGCGGAGCGACGGCCCTCGGCGATCGCCTCGACGACCGTCGCCGCGCCGATCCGGACGTCGCCGGTCCCGAACACGCCCGGGCGGTCGGTCGCGAAGGTGACCGCAGTCCGCCTTCAGCCGGCGCTGCTTCGTCGCCTCGACGCCGTCGGAGCCCGGACCGATCCAGGTCAGGTCGGGTCCCTGGCCGATGGCCAGCAGCACGCGGTCGCAGGGGACGTGAACTCGGTGCCCTTGGCCGGCTCCGGGCGGCGCCGGCCGGACGCGTCGGGCTCGCCGAGCGCCATCCGGATGAACTCGACGCCGGTGACGTTGCCCTTCTTGTCGGTGACGACCCGGACCGGCCCGGCCTGGAAGATGGCCGTGACGCCTTCCTCGATGGCCTCGTGGACCTCGTTCGAGGCGGGCATGTCCTTCATGTCGCGGCGGTAGACGAGCGTGACCTCGGCGGCGCCCTGGCGGACCGACGTCCGCGAGCAGTCCATCGAGGTGAACCCGCCGCCGATGACCACGACCCGCTTGCCGGCGTGGTCCGGGTAGGGCAGGCCGAGCGTCGCCGTGCGCAGGTACTCGAGGCCGTCGAGCACCTCGGCCGCGTCCTCGCCCGGGATGCCCAGCTTGTTCGTGTCGTAGCAGCCGATCGCGACGACGACCGCGTCGAAGCCCTGGTACATCAGGTCGTCGAGCGTGAAGTCCGTGCCCGAGGCCCGCGTTGCAGACGATCTTGCCGCCCAGCCGGGTGACCGACTCGTACTCGGCCTCGAGGACCTCGACCTTGGGCAGCCGGTACTGCGGGATGCCGTAGCGGAGCATCCCGCCGGGCGACGGGTCGCGCTCGAAGACCGTCACGTCGTGGCCGGACAGCAGCAGGTAGAACGCGGCGGCCATGCCGGCCGGGCCGGACCCGATGACCGCGGCCGCGCCGGCCGGTCGGCGCCTGGCGCTCGAACGGCAGCGGCGGGTCGACGCCCTCGTCGAGCATCGACTTGAGGACCTGGTCGCCGGCGTAGCGGTGGCTGTCGCGGATGGCGATCGCCTCGTCCACCTCGTCGCGCCGGCAGTGCTCCTCGCACGGCGCCGGGCAGACGCGACCGAGCACGCTCGGGAACGGGATCGTGCGCTTGAAGATCCGCGCGCTCTCGCGCCAGTCGGCCTCCGCGTTGGCCTTCAGGAAGCCCGGGATGTCGATGTGGCTGGGGCACTTGTTCTGGCAGGGCGGCAGGCAGTAGGCGTTGTGGTCGCTGAAGATCAGCTCGAGGTTGGTCCGGCGCAGGCGGCGCAGCTCCTCGGTCTGGGTCTGGACCTTCATCTCCGGCTCGCACGTCCGCGAGCACGAGATCGGCGGGTGCTCCTCGCCCTCGACCTCGACGACGCACATCCGGCAGGCCCCGAAGCCCGGCAGCTTGGGCTCGTAGCACAGGGTCGGGATCTCGATGCCGTTGTCGCGGCAGACCTCGAGGATCGTCTGGCCCTCGAAGCCCTCGACGACGCGGCCGTCGACCTCGATCCGGATGCGCGGCGACGACTGCGGTCGCTGCGGCGACTGCGTGTCGAGGAGGCGGTCGGCGAGCGAGCGATCGGCCGAGGGCTCGATCGCGGGGCGGCTGTCGGGGCGCGTGATCAGGTCGGCCATGGTCGCCTTATGAGATCGCACCGGCGGCCACCGCGATCGGGTGGCAGACGCCGGCTGGGCAGGCGCTTCGAACGATGTGCTCGTCCAGCTCGGACCGGAAGTATCGCATCCCGCTGGCCAGCGGGAGGGTCGTCAGGCGCTCGTGGTCGCACAGCGCGGAGGCCGACGATGTCCTCGGACAGGTCGGTCAGGAGCGGCCATGTCGGTGGGGCGCGGGCGACCGTCGACGACGCGATCGGCGATCTCGACGAGGCGGCGGGTCCCGATCCGGCACGGGATGGTCTTGCCGCACGCCTCGCCGGCGCAGAAGCGGGTCAGGAGACGGGCCAGGTCGACGACGCACGCAGCGATCGTCCGCGACGACGACCGAGCCCGAGCCGATGTGGGCGCCCGCGGCGCGGAGCGGCTCGAAGTCGTACGGCGTGTCGAGGAGGTCGGGTGGCAGCAGCCCGCCCGACGGGCCGCCGACGAGGATGGCCTTGATCGCTTCGACCGGCCGGGCAGCCGGCCGCCGAGCGCCGACGACCTCGCGCAGCGGCGTCCCGAGCGGGACCTCGGCGATCCCGTCGCCGGCCGGCGTCCGGACCTGGACGAGGATCGTGCCGGGGCTGGCCTCGGAGCCGGTCGCCGCGAACGCGTCGGCGCCGTTGCGGATGATCCACGGCACGGCCGCGACCGTCTGGACGTTGTGGACGACCGTCGGCATGTCGAACAGGCCGCGCTCGGCCGGGTGCGGCGGTCGCTGCTCGGGCTGGCCGCGCTTGCCCTCGAGCGCCTTGAGCAGGACGGTCTCCTCGCCGAGCATGTAGGCGCCCTGGACCGGCCGGACCGTGACCACGATGTCGTGCCCGGAGCCGAAGGCGTCGAAGCCGACGAAGCCCGCCTCCGTCGCCGCGCCGATGGCCGTCTCGAGCCGCCGGATGGCCTCGGTCGCATCGGCGCGGACGGCGACGATGACCTCGAGCGCGCCGATGGCGAAGGCGGCGATCGCGGCGCCCTCGATGACCGCGAACGGGTCGCGCTCGAGCAGGAAGCGGTCCGTGCCGGTCGCCGGGTCCGCGCCGTAGCCGTTGATCACGACGTAGCGGCGGGCGCGTCCGTGGTGGCCGCCGTCCGCCACTTGGCGCCGGCCGGGAAGCCGGCCCCGCCTCGCCCGCGCAGGCCCGGACTCGGTGATCGTGGCGATCGTCGCGGTCGCGCCGAGCGTGCGGATGACGCGGCGCAGGGCCGTCGAAGGCGCCGGCGCGGGTCGCCGCGTCGAGGTCGGTCGGGTCCGCGGCGCCGGCTCGCTCGAGGAGGATCGTCGGCCAGCCGCGCGGCGTCTTGAGGAGGTCGGTCATCGTCGTCAGGCCCGCGCCGGCGTGCCGGGCGTGCCGGGAGTGCCCGGACCGCCCGATCGGGTCGTGGCCGCCTTGCCGCGACCGCGACGAGCCCCGGTCAGCGCCGAGTCCAGGGCGGTCAGGTAGGTCGCCTCGGACGGCCGGTGCGCATCCATCGCCGCGGCCTGGACGGTCGCCGTCTGCGGGCTCGAAGCGCAGGTGGCTGTAGTAGGTCGCCGTGCCGTAGATCATCGCGTACCAGGCGCCGGTCCTCTGGCTGATCCGCTTGAGCGTCGCGACCGGCAGGTAGCCGTAGGCGGCCTGGGTCGCCTCGAGGATCTGGAGCATCCGGCGCCGGATCGTGGTCGTACTCCTCGAGGATCTCGTCCAGCGGACCGAGGTCCACCGCGGCGAACGGCCGGTAGGCCGGGTCCGGGACGGTCCGGCCGGATCGGCGGAGCGCGGACTCCTCGCGTCGTTCGCCGTAGGTCTCGGGCGCGCCCCAGTGGACGTGGAACCGGCCGCGCGTGTCCATGCCGCCCATGTCGATGCACTCGATCGGGCAGGCCTGGGCGCACTGGAAGCAGGTCTCGCACTTGAGCGTGCCCCACTCGTCGTACAGCAGCTGCAGCCGGCCGCGGAACTTGTGCGGCGGGTCCCGGCGGTCCTCCGGGTACATGACCGTGACCTTGGGCTCGAAGAAGCGGCGCAGGGTCAGCGCCATGCCCTTGGCGATGCCGAGACCCGGGATCATGCTCATCAGAGCCCCTTCGCGGAGGCGACGATGACGATCGCCGCGGCGGTGACGAAGAGGTTGAGCAGCGACGCGGGCAGCAGCCACTTCCAGGCGAAGTCCATCAGCTGGTCGATCCGGACGCGGGGCAGCGTCCCGCGCATCCAGACGAAGATGAACACGAAGACGTACGTCTTGCCGAGGAACCAGAGCAGCCCGGCGACCCAGTCGAGCCCGAGGTAGGCGATCCCGCCGATCACGGCGACGATGAACAGGTTGGCCAGGATGAACCCGACCGAGGAGCGCCTGCCAGCCCTTGAGCCGGCCGCTCACCATCCAGATCGGCGCGGCGAAGACGAGGGTCAGGATCAGCGGCACGACGGCGACGAGGATCAGCAGGCCGATCCCGAGCGAGCCCGGGTTGAGGGACAGCGTGACCGGCCACGGCCACGGGAACGGCGCGTTCCAGCCGCCGAAGAAGAGCGTGACCGTCAGCGCCGAGATGATGAACACGTTGACGTACTCGGCGAAGAAGAAGAACCCGAAGCGCATGCCCGAGTACTCGGTCGCGAAGCCGGCGACGATCTCCGAGTCCGCCTCGGTCAGGTCGAACGGCGTCCGGTTCGCCTCGGCGGTCGCGGCGATGAAGAAGATCAGGACACCGAGCGGCTGCCGGAAGACGTACCAGTTCGTGAACCAGCCGGCCTGGTGCTGCACGATCTGGTTGAGGCTCAGCGTGCCGGCGAGCAGGATCAGCCCGACGACCGACAGGGTCAGCGGGATCTCGTAGCTGACGACCTGCGCGGCCGAGCGGAGGCCGCCGAGCAGCGAGTACTTGTTGTAGCTCGACCAGCCGGCCATCAGCAGGCCGACGACGGACAGGCCGCCGATCGCGAAGAAGTACAGCAGGCCGAGGTTGAGGTCCTGGCCGAAGATGCCCGGCGCGAACGGGATGACCAGCAGGGTCATGACGCTGGCGAGGTAGGTGACGACGGGGGCCCAGGTGAAGACGATCGGGTCCGCGCCGGTCGGGGTGAAGTCCTCCTTCATGAGGACCTTGAGCCCGTGGACCACCGACAGGAGCGACCCGAACGGCCCGACCCGGTCGGGCCCGATCCGGAGATTCATCAGCGCGATGATCTTCATCTCCATGTAGATGATCAGGAACGCCGTCGGGACGGTCATCAGCAGCACGATCGTGACCGCCACCACGAACCGGACGATCGGCAGGTTGTCGGCCAGCAGGTCGAGCGATCGGCCCGCCCAGGATCGCGACCGCCGCGACCAGCCCGACGGTCAGGACGACCAGGACCGGCACCGCCGTGAAGATGATCTTCCCGGGCGAGCGGTCAGACGACGGTATCCAGGTCTTGCCTCGACGACCGGTCATTTGTCGACGCCGCCCATGATCGGGTCGAGGCTGGCCATGATCGCCATGGTGTCGGCGATCAGATGGCCGGGCATCATCAGGCCGACCGACTGCAGGTGGATGAACGAGGGGTCGTGGATCCGCATCCGGAACGGCTGGTCCGTGCCGTCGCTGATCGCGTAGGTCGAGTACTGGCCGCGCGGGCCTTCGACCGCCGCGTACGCCCGGCCCGGCCGCGGTCGCATCAGCCGCGGCAGCTTGGCGATGACCGGCCCGTCGGGCATGTTGTGGAGGCACTGGTCGATGATCCGCAGGCTCTGCTTGATCTCGTCCATCCGCAGCAGGTAGCGCGCCAGGCAGTCGCCCTCGGTCCGCGTCGGGATGTCGAACTCGAGCTCCGGGAAGACGCTGTACGGGATGCGCCCGGCGGATGTCGAACGGCACGCCGGTCGCCCGCAGGTTCGGGCCGGTCATCACCATCCGGAGCGCCGTCGCCGTGTCGATCGGCCCGAGGCCGCGCATCCGGCGGACGAAGATCTCGTTCTCGTTGAGCAGCGCGTTGCCGGCCTCGATCTGCTCGGTCGCCTTCGACATCCAGTCGCCGAGGCGGCTCATGAACTCGTGGTTGAGGTCGCCGTTGACGCCACCGATCCGGAAGTAGTTGAAGAGCATCCGCTGGCCGGTCAGCGAGGCCAGCATGTCGACGATCTCGTCGCGCTCGATGAACGACCACAGGATCGGCGTCAGGCCGCCGAGGTCGAGCGCCATCCAGCCGAGGAAGAGGGCGTGGCTGGCGATCCGGTTGAGCTCGGACGAGAGGACCCGGATGTACTCGGCGCGGCGCGGCACCTGGACGTCCATGAGCTTCTCGAACGCCAGGACCGGCGCCCACTCGTTGAACAGCGAGCTGACGTACTCGAGCGGATCGGTGTAGCAGATCGCCTGGTGGTAGTCGGCGTTCTCGCACAGCTTCTCGACGCCGCGGTGCAGGTAGCCGAGGACCGGGTCGAGGTCGACGACCTTCTCGCCGTCGAGCTTGAGCACGACCCGCAGCACGCCGTGGGTCGACGGGTGCTGCGGACCCATGTTGATGAACATCTCGCCGTCGCCGAGCGTGTAGAACTCGGCCTCGCGCTCGGTCCGCGGCGGGTACGGCGGGACCGGCTCGAAGACGCCGAGCTCGCGGTCGAGCGTGACCCGGGGGTCGTCGGCGGAGGCGTGGGCGGGGCTGACGGGCATGGTCGGTCCTCAGCCGCCCGTCCGGCGGACGAGCGCCGTCGACGGGGCGTTGACGGGGCTGTGGGTCCGCTCCATCGGGCGGACGCCGCCGCCCGGCGAGCGCGCCGCGTCGTCGGGCAGGAAGAAGTCCTTGCGCAGCGGGAAGCTCTGGTAGTCGGGCGGCATGTAGATCCGGCGCAGGTCGCGGTTGCCCTCGAAGATGATCCCGAACATGTCGTACGCCTCGCGCTCCATCCACTCGGCGCCCTTCCACAGGAAGGTGACCGACGGGACGCGCGGATCCTCGCGGGACAGGCCGTCCGCGGTGACCCGCAGCCAGTCCGGCGTGGTCTCGCTCCAGAGGTGGTAGACGACCTGCATCACCGCGCCGGTGTCGACGCCCGCGAGGTCGCTCAGGAACTGGAAATGGAAGTCGGGCTCATCGTGCAGGGCGGTGATGACCCGCACGACGTCGCCGGCGCCGATCCGGATCTCGGTCTCGTCGTGGCGCTGGCGGACGGGGCCGGTCAGCTGACGTCGCCGAATCGGGCCTCGAGTCGCGCCTTGAACGCGCGGTCCACGCCTAGACGTCCTCCGGCACGGTCGGGCCGATCGCCCGGTCCGGCCAGTGGCCGCGTCGGTCCTTGACCAGCTGCTGGAGCTTCATCATCCCGTAGATCAGGCCCTCCGGCCGCGGCGGGCAGCCCGGGATGTAGACGTCCACCGGCATGACCCGGTCGATCCCCTCGACCGTCGCGTAGCTCCGCTTGTAGCGGCCGCCGGAGCACGTGCAGTCGCCCAGCGCGACGCACCACTTGGGTTCGGGCATCTGCTCCCAGAGCCGGACGAGCGGACCGGCCATCTTGGTCGTCAGCGTGCCGGCGACGATGAGGACGTCGGCCTGGCGCGGGCTGGCCCGGAACGGGAACATGCCCCAGCGGTCCATGTCGTTCTTGGACGTCGCGGTCGACATCATCTCGATGGCGCAGCAGGCGAGCCCGGACAGCAGCGGCCACAGGCTGTTCATCCGGATCAGGTCGAGGACGTAGTCGGCCTTGGTCGGGATGACCTCGAGGACGCCGCTCCAGCGGGCGTCGTCGCGCCGGCCGAGGCCGCTCGCCTCGTACTCGCGCAGGTGGGTGATGTCGCTCTCCTGGCCGCCGTCGTAGGCCTCGGGGTCGGCCGCCTGCCAGAGCGTGTTGGGGACGATGATCGGGGCCAGGACGTCGGTCGAGCCGGTCACGACCGCGGGCAGGTCCGAGCCCGCCGGACGCGGCGTCCCGGCGCCGGGCTTCACCGCCACGACAGGGCCCCCTTCCGCCAGGCGTAGGCCAGCCCGAGCAGCAGGATGAGCACGAACAGACCCATGCTCGCGAGACCGCCGAGGAGCAGGTCGCGGAAGGCGATCGCCCACAGGTAGATGAAGATGACCTCGATGTCGAAGGCGACGAACAGCAGGGCGTAGATGTAGAACGACAGGCCGAACCGGCCGTGGGTGTCGCCGTAGGTGTCGATGCCCGATTCGTACGGAAGGCCCTTGTGCTCGTCGCCGCGATTGCGGTGCGAGATGAGCCACGCCGCGCCGATCGTCAGGAACACGAACGACACGCCGGCGAAGGCGAACCCCACGACGTACCAGAGCTGATCCAACGAACTCCCTTCCAGCGACGCGCCCTGGGTCCGGCGTCGCTGCCCCGAAGCATGCTGTCGAGCGCGCAGCCACACGCTGGAAGGCGTTGGCTGTCCTCGTGCTCATTCTAGCAGTGGGAGCGTGGCCGGGCGGTGGGCGCACGAGGTCCACGGACCGGTCAGTGGGGGCGGTTCGGGCGAGGATGTCGGGGAGCGGCGCGCGCCGAGCGCGCGTGCAGGTTCGCGCGCCACTCCCCGTCAGGTCGTGCCCGACCGTGGTGAATTGTGCGACCCGGCACCACGGGCGAGCAATAGGTAGATCGCCCTATTCCGGCGTGCGATATGGAGCGGTCGGAGGCGGTCCGGTGCCGTCCCTGCGAGGCCTCGCTCGGCTATCCGGCCGGCGCTTGCCGGTCACCGCGGCGGAGCCGGTAGTCGAAGCCCGCCGGTGGCGGTCCGGCGGGCCAGGCCCGGCCGAACGCCATGACCCGGAACCGGCCCATCGCGCTCGGGTCGAGGAGTCGCATGAGCGCCGAGCGGACGGCCAGGTAGCCCTCGATGGTCGTGGCCGGATCGGCCTGGATCGCCTGGAGGAGCGATTCCGTTCCCAGCCCGACCAGGTATTCGGCCTGGGTCGTCGTTCCCAGGTGGTCCAGCCCCGCGGCGGCCGCGGCGCGCTCCACGGCGGTGACGTCGACGTGGGCGGTCAGGTCCTGGCGGCCGACGTGGACGTACGGGTCGTCGTGGACCCGGTGGCGGAGATACGCGCGCAGCGTGCCGTCGCGGCGGCGGACCGGGTCGTACAGCTCCGGCGCGGGATAGCCGTAGTCGATCAGCAGGAGCGAGTCCGCGCTGGAGACCGGCCGCCACGCCCGCGATCCAGCCGTCGACGGCGAGGCAGACCTCGGCGCGCTGACCGTCCGCCAGGGTGATGCCCTCGGCGTCGAGACGGGCCAGCAGCGCGGGTGTCGACGGGTCGGCTTCGACGTCGACGAAGGTCCCGTCCACCGAACCGACCAGGACCTCGCGGGGACCGTCCGCGCGGCCGATCACCCGGTGCGTCGGCAGCGCGTCGAGCACCTCGTTGGCCAGGATGAAGCCGGCGATCGGGGCGGCGAGGCCCGTGGCTTCGGTCGCGCTGCCGCGGATCAGGGCCGGTCCGTGGCCGGCCGCCGTCAGTCGGCCGGCGAGGGCGTCGATCCGCGCCGGCTCGACCTCGACCGGCTGATAGCCGATGACGGCGGCGAGGTCCGGGCGCTCGGCGGCGAGACCATCGAGGATGGCGACGGCCAGGGCCCCGGTCCCCGCCCCGTGCTCGCGGAGGACGAACGGCACCGGCCGGCCGAGCCGATCCCAGGCGTCCGCGACGGCGCGCGACAGGGCCGCCCCGAAGATCGGGTGCGCCTCCGGCGCGGTCAGGAAGTCGCCGTCGCGACCCGGCCGGGCCGTCGACGCCCGGTAGTAGCCGCCGGCCGGGTCGTACAGCGCGAGGTCCATGAACCGGGCGAACGTGATCGGCCCGTCGCGCGCGATCTCCGCGTGGATCCGGGCCACCAGGTCGGCGTCCTCGCCGACCGCGTCGAGATCCGGGTGCGCGTCGCGGCGCAGGCCCGGCGTGGCGTCCATCACGTCCGCCCGCCCGGCGGGCCGCCGATGACGAGCCGGACACCCGGTCCGACGAGCGTGTGGCCGCCCAGCAGGATCGGGATCGGCGCGGCGGCGGCGGACGTGGTCAGCTCCCGCAGCCACGGATCGGCGATGCGCTCGGCGAGCAGCAGGTCCGATGCGAAACGGTCCTCGGCGGCGGGCCAGCGGCTCTCGTCGGCGCCGAGGCGGTGGGCAAGGAGCACCCGGCTGTCGACGATCGCGGCGTCGGACAGCTGCGCGAGGTGGCTCCCGAGCGACCCCGGCCCGTCGCGCTCGATCAGTGCGCCGAGGACGGAGGCCGGCGGCCGCTGGCCGGCGACGCTCGTCCGCAGGCCGCGCTCCTCGACGAGCGCGCGCGTGCGTGCCGCCGTCGAGCGCTCCAGCCAGGCCGAGCGTGGTCGCGGACGTTCGGCCGGCGACCAGGAGCTCGGCCCTCGGGTCGTGCGTCACGGCCCGGACGGCCGCCAGGCGTTCGCGCACACGGGATGTGTCGACGGCGCTGGCCCCGTCACCGGCAGCTCCCGATCCGGCCGCCCCGCCGATGAGGACGAGATCCAGCGGGCCGTCGATGTCGATGCCGAGCCGCCACCGGCGTCGGAGGTCGTGCACCGTGTAGCCGGCCACCTCGGCAAGCCAGCGCGGGAGCGCGTTGTCGGACGGAAGGTCCGGCAGGTCGGCCAGCACGTCCGTGGCCTGGCTGATCGCGATGGCGTCCGCGGAGTACCGGTTGTTGGTCAGCGCGACGCGGTCGTCGGCCGCCGCGGCGTCCACCAGGTCACGGACGTCGCGCCGCGTCGCGAGCGGGATCGCGCCGGACCCGAGGAGCACGAGCCCGGCCGGCCGGTCGGCGGCGATGATCGACCGGACGCGGGCGCCGAACGCCAGCCCGTCGGGGGGTCCGGCCACGATCCCGACGTCACCGGCGCCGGCCGCGGCGAACCGGTCGGCATGGTGACGCGCAAGTCGGGCGCGCGCGGCGGCCACCCACATCTCCAGCGGGCCGGCCTTGGGTCCGGGCTCCGGGTGCATGATTCGGACCGTGACCGGGGGCATGGCCCGGAGTCTAGCCGCCGCCAACGAGGGGACCGTGACGACCCGTCGGATCCGCGCGTACATCGGTCTCGGGGCGAACGTCGGTGACGCGACGGCCACGCTCACCGAGGCCGTGGCGGCTGTCGCCGGTCTGCCCGGGACACGTCTCCGCGACGTCTCGCGGCTGTACGCGACCGCACCGGTCGGCGTCACCGATCAGCCCGAGTTCCGCAACGCCGCCATCGCGATCGACGCGCCGGCGGGACCGGACCCGGAGACCGGGGCGCTGGCGCTGCTCACCGAGCTCAAGGCGCTCGAGCGCGCCTTCGGGCGCCGGCATCGTCGCCGCTGGGGCCCCCGCGAGCTCGACCTCGACCTCCTCGTCTTCGGGCGGTCGCGGATCGCGGTCGAGCGTCCGGCCACCGCTCAGTCCGTCGACGCCGACCGCGATCCCGCGAAGGCCGCCAGGCTGCTCGAGGTGCCCCACCCGGCGGCGGCGGCCCGCCTGTTCGTGCTCGCGCCGCTGGCCGATATCGCTCCGGGTCTCGCGCCGCCCGGCTGGGGCGCGACGGTCGAGACCGCCCGGCGGCGGCGCGAGATCGCCGAGGGACCGGACGCCGTCCGAGTCGTCGGGACGTGGGACGCACGCGCCCGCCGCTGGGAGCCGGTCGGGGCGGATCAGCCCAGGTAGCGCGTCGCCAGCACGGTCTCGACGGCCGTCCCATCCGGGCCGCGCTCGACACGGTAGGCCCGCGCATTCGGTCGCGCCGCGACGACCTCCGCGAGCTCGCCGCCGTGGAACACGAGCGCGGCGCCGTCGTCGGCCGCGTAGCCGGCGGGCAGGACGCCCTCCGCCACCAGGCGCTCGTAGTGCGGTCGTCGGGTCGTCTCGCTGTCGTAGTGCGGGGCGTGGCTGCCGGGCACGAAGCCGAGCCCGCCCGACAGCGCGGCCAGGCCCTTCCCGAACGAATCGGTCGTGCCGGTCTCGAACCAGCACAGCGACCCGGCGGACTGCCCGGTCATGACGGTCCCCCCTTCCCAGGCCCGCCGCAGCGCCCGGTCGACGCCGTGGACGCGCCAGATCGCGAGCATGTTCTCCGTGTTGCCGCCGCCGACGTAGACCACGTCCTGCTCGCCCAGGAAGGCATCGATGTCGTCGACGGTCCGGTCGAACAGCGAGAGGTGGCTCGCCTCCGAGCGGCGTGCGAAGGCGTCGTAGAAGCTGGCGACATACGTCGGCGACTCACCACTGGCCGTCGCCAGGAAGCAGACCCGCGGCCGATCCCGCCCCGAGGCGGCCCGTGCGAGCGACAGGATGTGCTCGTCGAGAAGGGGGTCGAACCCGCCGCCGCCCATCGCGACGACCGTCGGGACGCTCACTGGGAGGCCACCCGGAAGCCGATGTGCTTGTCGCCGTAGGTCGGCGGATCCTCGTAATGCCGGTAGGCGGATCGGGCCACGAACTCGTTGCTGCCCCACCAGCCGCCCTTCTCGACCTTGACCTCGCCGGTCGCCGGGCCGGTCGGATCCGTCGCCGGGCTCGACGTGTAGTAGCCGGTGTCGAGCCAGTCGGCGACCCACTCCATGGCGTTCCCGGACATGTCCAGCGCGCCGACCCAGCTGGCGCCGGTCGGATAGCTGCCGACCGGCTTCGGGGAGACGCTGTTGAGGACGTTGGCCCGCTCGCGATCGAACGTGTCGCCCCACGGGTAGACCGTCGACTTGGGCCCGCGCGCGGCGTATTCCCACTCGGCCTCGGTCGGGAGGCGGCCCGCCCGCCACGCGGCGTACGCCTCGGCCTCGTACCAGGTGATGCACGTCCTTGGTTGGTCGGGAACGTCGCCGTTGCAGTGCAGCGGCAGGCGTGCCGCGTCGCGACCACCCAGCCACGTCCAGCCGTCGTCCGACCACAGCGCCTGGTTCGTGTAGCCGCCGGCGGCGCGGAACGCGGCGAAGTCCTTGTTGCTGACCTCGTTCCGGTCGATCCAGAAGCCCTTCGACAGCGTCACCTTGTGCTCCGGCCCCTCGCTCGGGAACTCGCTGGCGACCCAGTCCGGCGGCGATGCCGCCGCCAGCTTCGCGATCGCGGCCTTGTCCGTGCCCATCGTGAACGTGCCCGGCCGGGACCCAGACCTGCTCGATCCCGAACGCGTCCGTCCGGACCTGGCCGGCGGTCCCCCCATCCGACGGGACCGGCGTCGGGGCGGTGGCGGCGGACGGGGCGACGCTCGGCACCACGCTGGGGGCGTCGGACGGTGCCCCCGTGGCCACGCTCGTGGCGACCGCAGATGGCGCGCCGGCCGAGGGTGCGGCGCTGCCGGCGGACCCCGCACAGGCGGCGACCAGCGCCGCGACCATGAGCGCCGCCGCCGCACGGCGGACCGGGGCATGGATCGGGACGGGATGGTCGATCATCGCCAGATGCTACCCTCCGCTGGCTCCAGCCCACCACCGGAGGTCCGCCCATGACGAGCCTGGAGCACGGATCCGGGGCCATCTCGCCGGACGAGGCGGACGCCCTGGCGCGCGACGCAGCCGACCCGCTGACGTCACTCCGCGACCGGTTCCACCTCCCGACGGCGCCCGACGGATCCACCGGCCATCTACCTCGCGGGCCAGTCGCTCGGGCTCCAGCCGCGCTCGGCCCGGCCGGCCATCGAGCGGGAGCTGGTCGCCTGGGCCAACCTCGGCGTGGACGCCTGGTTCGAGCCGGGACGGCCGTGGTTCACGCTCGATCAGGCGGTGCGCGAGCCGATGGCGCGCGTCGTGGGCGCGCTCCCGACCGAGGTCGCCCTGCTCAACAGCCTGACCGTGAACCTCCATCTCCTGCTCGCCTCGTTCTTCCGGCCGGACGGGCGGCGACGCCGGATCCTGACCGACGGCCCGCTCTTCCCGTCGGATCGCCACGCGCTGACGACCCACCTGGCCGGCGCGCGGCCTGGACCCGGAGCGCGACCTCGTCGTGGTCGGACCGCGAACCGGCGAATCCACCGTCCGGACCGAGGATCTCGAGGCGGCCATCGCCGACGGGGCCGGCGAGATCGCGCTGGTCTTCCTGGCCGGCGTCAACTTCGCCACCGGCCAGGCCCACCCGATCGAGCGGCTGACCGCCGCCGGCCACGCCGCCGGCGCGCCCGTCGGCTGGGACCTGGCCCACGCCGCCGGCAACATCGAGCTGGCGCTCCACGACTGGGACGTCGACGTCGCCGCCTGGTGCACCTACAAGTACCTGAACGGCGGGCCGGGCTCGGTCGGCGCGATCTTCGTCCACGAGCGTCACGGGCGACGATGCGTCGGTGCCCCGGCTGGGCGGTTGGTGGGGGATGGATCCGGACGTCCGGTTCGACCCCGATGCGCCGTTCGTGCCGGCGGCGGGCGCGGCCGGCTGGGCGACCTCGACGACGTCGATCCTGGCCCTCGCTCCGGTCGCCGCCGCTCTGGACATCTTCGACGAGGTCGGCATGCCCGCCCTCCGGGCGCGATCGATCCGACTCACGGGCTATCTCGAAGGACGACTCGATCGGCTGGGCGTCGAGATCGTCACGCCGCGCGACCCCGCGGCCCGCGGCGCGCAGCTCTCGCTTCGCTTCGACGATGCCGGGTCCGTGCTCCGCCGCCTCGCAGCGCGGGGCATCGTGGCGGACCATCGCGCACCGGACCTCATCCGGGTCGCCCCGGTCCCGTCGTACACGAGCTACCACGACCTGTGGCGGTTCGGGGAGATCCTCCGCGAGACGATCGCCGGCGCGTGACCGCGTCGGCCGGGCCGCGCGCCCGACGATCCCGCGGCGTCAGGCGAAGCGCGCTCGCAGGCGCGGGAGGATGAGATCGGCGTACCGCGCGATCGCACTCTCCTGGTCGTTGCCCGGGAAGTGGAAGACGAGGTGGTCGAACCCGTAGCCGACGTACGTGGCGACCTGCTCGACGTGCTCGTCCGGGTCCGACGAGACCAGCCAGCGCCGGTACGCGACGTCCTCCACGCCCTTGGCCAGGCGCTCCATCTCGCGCGGATCGTCGACCCCGACCTTCTGCTCGGCGGGCAGGGCCAGGGCGGCCCACACCTTGGTGTCCTCCATCGCCCGGCCCCGGTCCGAGTCGAAGCTGACCTTCACCTCGATCATCCGGTCCACGCTGCGCGGGTCGCGCTCCGCCCTCTGGCAGCCCTCGACGACCGCCGGCAGCAGCGTGTCCGTGTACAGGTCCTCGCCCTTGCCGGAGGTGCAGATCATCCCGTCGGCGATCCGGCCGGCGAGTCGTGCGGCGGCCGGCCCGGAGGCCGCGATGTAGATCGGGACCGGCTCCGCCGGCCGGTCGTAGATCGTCGCGTTCTTCGTCCGGTAGAACTCGCCGTCGAACGTGAGGAACTCCTTGCGGAACAGCTCCTGGATCAGCGTCACGGCTTCCTTCAGGCGCGCGAACCGCTCGCTCTGGTCGGGCCAGTCGATGCCGACCGGGATCTCGTTCAAGGACTCGCCCGTCCCGACGCCGAGGATGACCCGGCCCGGCGCCAGGCAGCCGAGCGTCGCGAACGCCTGCGCGACGACCGCCGGGTTGTACCGGAACGACGGGGTGAGCACGCTCGTGCCGAGGATCACCCGCTCGGTCGCCTGGGCGGCCGCACCCAGCCAGACCAGGGCGTTGGGGGCGTGGCCGTCGGTGTGCCGCCAGGGCTGGAAGTGGTCGCTGGTCCAGACCGAGTCGAAGCCGGCCCGTTCCGCGGCGATCGCGAGGTCCAGGAGGCGGCGGGGCGGGAACTGCTCGGCGGACGCCTTGTAGCCGAGTTTCAGGGCCACGGGCCTAGAGCCTGACCCTGGGCGGGCTGTCGCGATCGAACATGTGCACAGTGTCGACGAAACGGACCTGCTTGGCCTGGTAGGCCATCACCAGCGAATGGGTCCGGGCGCCGCCGCCGAAGAAGCGGACCCCCTGCAGAAGGTCGCCCGCGGTGACCCCCGTGGCGGCGAACACGAGGTTCTCGCCGGGGGCCAGGTCCTCGGTCAGGTAGACCCGATCCTCGTCGCCATGGCCCATCCGGGCGCCGCGCTCGCGCTCGTCGTCGCTGCGGTACCGGAAGCGCGCCTGGATCTCGCCACCGAGGCAGCGCAGGGCCGCCGCCGTGATGACCCCTTCCGGCGCGCCGCCGGTGCCCATGACCGCGTGGACGCCGGTCCCGGACACCGCGCACGAGATGGCGGCGGACAGGTCGCCGTCGCCGATGAGCTTGATCCGCGCGCCCGCCTGCCGGACCTCGCCGATGAGGTCGTCGTGCCGGGGGCGCTCGAGGATGACCACGGTGATGTCGCTGACCCGCCGGCCAAGGGCCTTGGCGATGCGGCCCAGGTTCTCGGTCGGGGTGTCGCGGATGTCGACCTGGCCGGCCGCGACCGGCCCGACGCACAGCTTCTCCATGTAGGTGTCGGGAGCGTGGGTGAGCCCGCCGGCCTCGGACGCGGCGAGGACCGTGATCGCGCCGGCCTGGCCGTGGGCGACGAGGTTGGTGCCCTCGAGCGGGTCGACGGCGATGTCCACCCGCGGCACGTCGTCACGGTCGGCGCCGGTCCGGCCGACGCGCTCGCCGATGTACAGCATCGGCGCCTCGTCGCGCTCGCCCTCGCCGATCACGATCCGGCCGGCGAAGTCGATCTCGTCCATCGTCCGGCGCATGGCCTCGGTCGCGGCGGCGTCCGCCTCGTCCTTCTGGCCGCGGCCCATGAACCGCGCGGATTCGATCGCCGCCGCTTCGGTGACGCGGATCATCTCGAGCGCGAGGAGCTGTTCCATGGGCGCTGGTCCCTCGGTCGGCGGCTGGGGTGGGAGCGGCTCAGTGACGGAAATGACGCCGACCCGTGAAGACCATCGCCAGGTGGTGGCGATCGGCGACCTCGATGGCCATCTCGTCCCGGATGGAGCCGCCGGGCTGGATGATCGCGGTGACGCCGGCGCCGGCCGCGGCCTGGATCCCGTCCGGGAACGGGAAGTAGGCGTCCGAGGCGAGCACGGCCAGCTTGGCCCGGTCGCCGGCGCGGCGGACCGCGATCTCGACCGAGACCTGGCGGCTGGCCTGGCCGGCGCCGATGCCGACGGTCGCCCCGTTGCGGGCGAGGACGATGGCATTCGAGCGGACGTGCCGGACGGCGCGCCAGGCGAACAGCAGGTCGGTCAGCTCCTCGAGCGTCGGCCGCCTCTTGGTCACGACCTGGAGCCGGCCACGGTCGAGCCCGAGGTCGTCCACGCTCTCGACCAGCAGCCCGCCGGCGACCCGCTTGAAGTCGAGGCTGGCGATGCCGTAGTCGCGCATCCCCTCGGTCGGGTCGGGCGGGATCGCGAGGAGCTCCAGGCCGGGCTTGCCGCGCAGGATGCCGAGCGCCGACTGGCTGAAGCCGGGCGCCACGACCGCCTCGTACGAGTTGGCCGCGATCTCCCGGGCGGTCGCGCCGTCCAGCTCGCGGTTGACCCCGACGATGCCACCGAACGAGGCGACCGGGTCGGTCTCGAGGGCGTGGCGGTAGGCCTCCACCAGCTCGTCGTGCGAGGCCAGCCCGACCGGGTCGGTGTGCTTGACGATGGCGACCGTCGGCGCCGTGTAGTCACGGGCGATCCGGTATGCGGCGTCCAGGTCGAGCAGGTTGTTGAACGAGGGCATGTCGCCCTGGAGCCGGGCCGCGTCGGCCAGGGTGCCGCTGCGATGGGTGGTCTCGCGGTAGAACGCGGCCCGCTGGTGCGGGTTCTCGCCGTAGCGCAGGTCGTCGACCTTCTCGAGGACGAGCGCGAGGTGGCGCGGGAACGTGTTGCCCGAGATCTGGTTGAGGTAGGCGGCGATCTCCGCGTGGTAGGCGGCGACCGTGCTGAACGCCTCGGCCGCCAGCTTGGCGCGCATCTCCGGGCTGACCGTGCCGAGCTCGCGCAGCTCGGCGATGACGCGCGGGTAGTGGGCCGGGTCGGCGACGGAGGCGACGCCGGCGGCGTTGCGCGCGGCCGCCCCGAGGAGCGCCGCACCGGCGACGTCGATCATCTCGATCGCCTCGTCCAGCCCGACGAGCTTGACCCCGATGGCCGGGGCGAACGGCTTGACGTTGACGACGACGATGTCGATCAGGCCGATGCCCTGGGCCTTGAGCTCCTCGAGCTGGGCCGGCACGTCGCGACGCGCGAGGATGCCCGCGTAGACCGCGTGGTGGAAGGTCTTGACCTGGCCGCCGACGTCCGGCTCGCCCTGCGTGAGCGACGAGACCGAGGCGACCTCGATGCCCTCGCCGGCCAGGTAGTCGCGGGTCCCGTCGGTGGCGACGACGTCGACGCCGACCTCCAGCAGGTCACGCGCCAGCTCGGCGATCCCATCCCGGTTCGCCACTGACAGCAGGGCTAGCACGCGGGGCTTCCTCCGATCCCGTGGGCTTGCGACACGTCAGCGGGGCGACCGAGGACCCCCGGGACGGACGCGACGGTGCCGCATCGTTTGCGGCCGAGTATACCGCCCTGACATGGCATACTCCGGTGGCCCATCCACACGAGACCACGAGGTCCATCGGTGACGCTCGCTCCCTGGGACTACCTGTTCCAGTCCTTCAACAACGACAACTTCCCGGACATCTTCCACCCGACGTGGATCGCGGCACTGGTCCTGCTGGTCGTGCTCACGATCCTCTACAACGTGCGGACGCGAGCCTTGCATCGCCACCCGCCGTACCTCGAGATGTGGGAATGGCTGTGGTGGACCGGCCTCATCACGTTCAGCCTCCTGATCATCGAATCGCTCTTCGTGTTCGACTACTTCATCGTCCTGGCCACCGAGATCGCGGGCCTGGCCACGCTGGTCTGGATCCGGTTCATCCGGTTCCCGCCGTTCTTCACGGCGTACGAGACGAAGCTCGCGCGCGAGCGCTACTTCAAGAAGCAGAAGTTCTCGGACCCCGAAGCTACGATCAAGAAGCGCGCCGGCGGCCGTCGCCAGCAGCGGCAGCGCCGCCGGCGATAGGCGGCCGGGACCCGTGCCGATCGAGATCCGCCGTTTCGGGGTCGGCCATCGGCGCCCGGACGGCCCGATCGGGTCGGTCGGCCTGACCGGCCAGGTCATCCACTCCGATGGCCGCGGGACGGTGTCCGAGCTGGCCTTCGCGCGCAACGCGCGGATCGAGCCGCACGCCAGCCCCAACACGACCTACTTCATCGTGATCGAGGGAGGCGGCTGGGTGGGGGTCGGTGACGAACGGACCCGCATCGCCGCCGGCGAGGCCGCCGTGTGGCCGGCCGACATCCTCCACGCCGCCTGGACCGAGCACTCCGAGATGCGCGCGTTCGTCGTCGAGTTCATGTGGGCCGACGATCGCGACACGGTCATCGGCCGCGCCCGGGCCGTCGGTCCGGGCGATCGGCCGGTCGCCCGGGGCGCCGGTCAGCTGGCGCCCCGGATCGGGCCGCCCCCGACCGACCCGACCGAGGGCGAACCGGTCTGACGGGGACGGACGGGCGAGGGTCGGGCGGCCTGGCCGGACCACCCGACACCCGATCGCCGGGCGGCTCAGCCGCCGAGCTCGTCCATCCGCTCCAGGAACCGCACGAAGTCGTGGACCTGGTCCGTGGCCGGGAGTCCTCCGTCCTCGTGGGCGACATCGAGGATCGCCCGCAGGTCCGGCCCGTCCGAGCCGCGGTCCGCGCGCAGCGCCTCGGCCGCGGCGGCCACGATCGCGTCGAGCCGGAAGGTCGGATCGGTCGCCGCGAACCGCGGCGCCAGGTCGCCGGCCCGGATCTCGCTCCGGAGCGCGGACTCGTGGCTGGCCCCGGGCTCCGTCCAGCGCAGCCGGACCGTCCCGAGCACCGCGTCGCGGGCGACCCCCTCGCGGAGCGAGAGGTCGTAGAGGGCGGTGACCGCGTGGCCGGCCCCGATGGCGCCGGCGTCGACGCGCGGATCGCGGAAGTCGCGGTCGGCGATGGCCCGGTTCTCGTACCCGATGAGCCGGTACGTCGTGACCACGGCGGGATCGAACTCGACCTGCACCTTGGCGTCGAGCGCGACGGTCTGGAGCGTCGAGACGAGGTCGTCGATGAACAGCTGGCGGGCCTCCGACCGGTCGTTGACGTAGGCGTAGAAGCCGTCGCCCTGGTCGGCCAGCTGCTCGAGCAGCGTGTCGTTGTAGTTGCCCATCCCGACCCCGACCGACACCAGCTCGATGCCGGCCGCGGCGTCGTCCCGGATCCGGTGGAGGATGCCGTCGGCGTCGGTCAGCCCGACGTTCGCGACGCCGTCCGAGGCCAGGATCACCCGGTCGATGCCGTCGCCGCCGAGCAGGGTCTCGCGCGCCAGCTGGTAGCCGAGAGAAAGGCCGGCCTCGAGGTTGGTCGAGCCACTCGGCTGGAGCTCGTCGATGGCGGACAGGATCCGGTCGTCGTCGGTCGCCTTGGTCGGCGGCAGCACGACGCGCGCGTCGTCGCCGAAGGTGACGACGGCGATCGAATCGCCGCGCCCGAGACCGCGGACCAGCAGGCGGAGCGAGTCCTTGACCAGCTCCAGCCGGTCCTCGCGGGCCATCGAGCCCGGAGGTGTCGATGACGAACGTCAGCGCGGCCGCCGGCCGGCTCCGCTCGGATGAATCGCGGGCCTGGATGCCGACCCGGAGCAGGACGTCGCGTGACGCCAGGAACGGCGACGGGGCGCCGTCGATGTGGATGCCGAACGTGGCGTCGTCCGGCGCCGGATAGCCCTGGTCGAACGCGTTGACCCACTCCTCCGTCCGGACGCTCGCCGGATCCGGCGTGTTGCCGTCGGCGACGTAGCGCTGAGCGATCGCGTAGGAGGCGGTGTCGACGTCCATCGCGAACGTCGAGACCCGGTCCTCGGTCGGGTCGGTGACCGGGTTGGTGCCCGGATCCTGGTAGGTGACCCCGCCGTAGGCGCTCGCGGCCGGGGCGGGTGGCGGGTACGTGGGCTGGTGATGTGCCGGGGGCGGGGGCTGCGCCGCGGCCCCTCCGTTCGACGATGCCGAGCTCCCGCAGGCAGCCAGGACGAGGGCGACCGATGCCAGGGACAGGAGTGGCTTGCGCATGGCGCAACCTCCCTGCGGGGAGTCTGGGGGACTCCCGGCCGACGTGGGCGGGGCCGCAGAAGCGGAACCCGCAGGTCCCGGACGACGCCACGAGGTGCATCGGCGGGCCGCGGCAAAGACGCCGCCCGGGGCACTCGGGTTCCCCGGCCGTCAGGCCGGGTCGGCGTCAGGCGGCGCGACGCCCGGCGCGGCTCAGCTTCCGGATCGCGCGGCCGACGCGGCGCTTGGCCCGCGGCACCGCGAGGTGGGTGCGGGTGCGGGCGGGCGGCGGGAAGTCGATGCTCGCGATCTTCCGGTCGAACGCGGTCGGATCCTCGCCCGGCTGGAAGACGTGGCGGAGACCCTGGCGCTCCACGTAGTCGATGAACGTCCGGAAGCGCCGGGCGTGACCGGCCTGGAGCGGACCGTAGTCCGCCTCCTCGTACAGCTGGGCCGCGTCCGTGTCCGGCGGCAGGCCCGCCACGACCCGATGCGGGATCTCGAAGTAGCGGGCCAGCTCCAGCGTCCGCGAGTCGTGCGCCAGGACGTAGCTCGGTCGTCCAGCCAGGAGCGCCGCGATGTTGCCGTGGATGCGGGTCCCGAACGTGAAGTCCACGGTCCGCATGTGATCGATCCATGGCCACGGATCGACGAAGCACAGGGCCTTGTCGTCCCGGAACAGCGGATGCGAGCGATGGATCGGCATGGCGTTGGTGAGCTTCGCCGCCTCGTCGTCCTCGCCCCACAGCATCAGGTTCAGCGCGATCCGGTCCTGGACGATGTACTCGAGGTTGGGGTAGCGCTCGAGATGCGATGTCACGAGCGGAGCGACGGGGCTGACCCGGGTGGTGATGTTCATGGCGATCCGGGCGTCGCGCTCGAGGGTCGGCGTGCGCTTCGTGATGGTCATCTGGTCGCCGTGCAGGAACATCGACGGGCAGCCGATGACCTCGACGTCGCGGAAACCGAGCTGGTTGAGGTAGTCCTGGGTGTACTCGCCGCGGACGCCGATCGAGGGGGAGCGGTCCAGCACGGCCCGCACGAACGCCTTGACCGAGTCGTCCCAGGCGCGGCTGGCGCCGGACTCGTACGGGAGCGGCGCCTGGAGCCCGACGCCGAGGACCGTCACCGGGATGGTCAGCCTCTCGATCACGCTCGTCAGTCGCTGGAGGTACTTCTCGAACGACGGCCGGAAGGCGTTGGCGAGGGTCACGACGTAGACGTCGAAGCGCTCGTTGATCGAGCCTGGATCGATCGTCGGCGCCTCGAGCCGGTCCGGGGTGATGACCGCGTCGCGCGTGTCGAGGAGCTTGTACGCGGCGTCGAGGAAGATCAGGTTGCCGGTGTTGTAGGCGATCAGGTCCCGGCTCAGGGCGCGCTCGGGCGAGGCGATCTCGAAGGGGCCTTTGGGCATCCGCAGGAGGATCCGTGTCATGGCCGTCAGGATACCGGGCGTCCCGCCCGGCCATCGGCGCGGCGGCCAGGCACGGGTCAGTCGTCCGCGATCAGGCGTCGGCGAGGACGGCACCGAGCTGGCTGAGGATGCGGGCGGTCGCGCCCCAGACGGACAGGCCGTCGACCTCGTACGCGCCGTAGCGCATCGGCCACTCGCCGATCTGGCGCTCGACGATGGCGATCGGGGCATCCGGCAGGAAGCGGCTCACGGGCGGCTCGATGATCCGTGCGACCTCGGCCGGTGCGGCGACCAGGGTCGGCCGCTCGGGTGCGACGGCGACGATCGGGGTCACCTGGAAGTCGCTGACCGGGATCCAGAACCGTTCGAGGCGGCCCAGGAGCCGGACTCCTGCCGCGACCGGGTCGAGGCCGATCTCCTCGGTCGCTTCGCGCAGTGCCGTCGCGGCCAGGTCGGGGTCCTCGGGTTCGGCCTTGCCACCCGGGAAGCTGACCTCGCCGCTGTGGTATCCGTCGCGGCTGGCTCGCTCGGTCAGCACGACGCGGGCCAGGCCCGACGCGTCCGGATAGACGAGGACGAGGACGGCCGCGGGCCGACCCGGGCGACCGGGCGGCGGCGTCTGCGGCCGGCGCAGGTCGCCGCCCCCGGTGAGCACCGGCATGAGGATCTCGGCCGGCGCCGGCAGCGGTTCCGGCATGGCCTCCAGGCGCGCAGACGACGTCGGTGAAGCGCATCGTCGCCGGAGGATACGCGCGGGCCACGTGCCGCCGTGCCCGTGGCGGCGCCGGACGCCCGGGCGAGCCGGGGCCCGACCCGGCGCCCGGGCCCGAGCGCTAGTTCAGCCGGTCGCCACCGGGCACCGGGACGCCCGGCTCCGTGCGTCGCGTCCGCGCGTCGCGCTTCTGCGTCCCCTCGGTCACGACCGTCGTCGACTCCGTCGCGAACACGAGCGTGCCGCTGACCCGGTCGGCGTCGGCCGCGATCCGGTCGCCCGGCCGGAACTCGCCGGCCACCAGCGCGCGGGCGAGCGGGTTCTCGACCAGCCGCTGGATGGTCCGCTTGAGCGGCCGCGCCCCGAACGCGGGATCGGTGCCCTCCCGGACGAGCAGGGCCTTGGCCGCGGGCGTCAGCTCGAGCGTGATGTCCTGCTGGGCCAGGCGCAGGGCCAGGTCGTCCACCAGCAGGTCGACGATCCGGGCCAGGTCGTTCTCGGTCAGGGCGTGGAACACGATGACCTCGTCGACCCGGTTGAGGAACTCGGGGCGGAAGTGCGAGCTGAGCGACTCGGTCACCTCGCGCTTCATCTCCTCGTACGCGGCATCGCCGCTCCGGGCGCCGCTCGCGGCGATGGCCGAGCTGCCGATGTTGCTGGTCATGATGATGACCGTGTTCTTGAAGTCGACCGTGCGGCCCTGGCTGTCGGTCAGGCGGCCGTCATCGAGGACCTGGAGCAGGACGTTGAAGACGTCCGGGTGGGCCTTCTCGATCTCGTCGAGCAGCACGACCTGGTAGGGCCGCCGGCGGACCGCCTCGGTCAGCTGGCCGCCCTCGTCGTAGCCGACGTAGCCGGGAGGCGCGCCGACGAGGCGAGACACGGCGAACTTCTCCATGTACTCGCTCATGTCGATCCGGACCAGCGCGTTCTCGTCGTCGAACATGAACTCGGCGAGGGCCCGGGCGAGCTCGGTCTTGCCGACCCCGGTCGGACCGAGGAACAGGAACGAGCCGATCGGCCGGCGTGGGTCCTTGAGCCCGGCGCGCGCCCGCCGGACGGCGTCCGACACGGCCTGGATGGCCTCGTCCTGGCCGACCACACGCGCGTGGAGCCGGTCCTCCATCTCGATGAGCTTGGCGGTCTCGCCCTCGAGCAGCCGGTTGACCGGGATGCCGGTCCAGGCCGCGACGATCTCGGCGATGTCGTCGGCGCCGACCTCCTCCTTGAGCAGCGAGCCGGGGCCCTGGAGGGCGGTCAGCGTCGCCTCCTGCTCGGCGAGGCGATCGGTCAGCTCCTTGAGCGTGCCGTACTTGAGCTCGGCGGCGGTCGCGTAGTCCGTCTCGCGCTCGGCCTGCTCGATCCGGGTGGTGAGGGTCTCGAGCTCGGCCTTGGTCGCGCGGATCGCGGCGATCGCCGACTTCTCCGCCTCCCAGCGCTGCTTCATCGCGCCGGCCTGCTCCTCGATGTCGGCGAGCTCCTTCTCGAGCGCCTCGAGTCGCGTCTTGGACGCGTCGTCGCTCTCCTTGCGCAGGGCCTCACGCTCGATCTCGAGCTGGATCCGGCGGCGCTCGAGCTCGTCGATCTCGATCGGCATCGAGTCGATCTCCATGCGCAGCCGCGACGCGGCCTCGTCGACGAGGTCGATCGCCTTGTCCGGCAGGAAGCGCTCCGTGATGTAGCGGTCGGACAGGGTCGCGGCCGCCACGAGCGCCGAATCCGTGATCCGGACGCCGTGGTGGACCTCGTACCGCTCGCGCAGTCCGCGCAGGATGCTGATCGTCTCCTCGACCGTCGGCTGGTCGACCAGGACCGGCTGGAAGCGGCGCTCGAGGGCGGCGTCCTTCTCGATGTGCTTGCGGTACTCGTCGAGGGTGGTCGCCCCGATCGTGTGCAGCTCACCACGCGCGAGCATCGGCTTGAGCAGGTTGGACGCATCCATGGCGCCCTCCGCGGCCCCCGCGCCGACCACCGTGTGCAGCTCGTCGATGAACAGGATGACCCGGCCCTCGGCGTCCTTGATCTCCTTGAGGACGGCCTTGAGCCGCTCCTCGAACTCGCCCCGGAACTTGGCCCCGGCGATGAGCGCGCCGAGATCGAGCGAGACGACCCGCTTGTCCTTGAGCCCCTCCGGGACGTCGCCCCGGACGATCCGCTGGGCGAGGCCCTCGGCGATGGCCGTCTTGCCGACGCCGGGCTCGCCGATGAGGACCGGGTTGTTCTTGGTCCGGCGCGACAGCACCTGGATGACGCGCCGGATCTCGTCGTCGCGACCGATGACCGGATCGAGCTTGCCGGCGCGCGCCTCGGCGGTCAGGTCGCGGCCGTACTTCTCGAGCGCGGCGTAGGTGCTCTCCGGGTTCTGCGAGGTCACCCGCTGGCCCCCGCGCACGCTCTGGAGCGCCTGGAGCAGGGCCTCCCGACCGGCCGCGTGACGCTCGAGCAGGGCCTGGCCCTCCCCGCCGACCTCGGCGATGGCGAGCAGCAGGTGCTCGGTCGAGACGTACTCGTCGCCGAGCCGGCGTGCCTCCGCTTCGGCCAGCTCCACGACGCGACGGGCGCGCGGATCCATCGACAGCGAGCCGCCCTGGATGCGGGCGCGGCGAGCGAGGATGGCCGCCAGCTCGCCCCGGAACCCGGGCAGGTCGACGCCCAGCCGGCGGAGCGTCTCGGCCGGGATGCCGTCGTCGGGCTCGACGAGGGCGGCGAGGATGTGCTCGGCGTCGAGGATCGGGGAGTCGAGGCGCTGGGCCGTGGCCTGGGCCTCGATGATGGCCTCCTGGGCCTTCTGGGTGAAGCGATCGAGTTGCATCGTGGGCTGCTTTCCTGTGGGTGGCTCGCGGTCAGCGCGGGTCGGGTTGCTTGACGGTGTCGAAGAAGGTGCGGGCGGCCGCCCTGGCGTCGTCGGACAGGCCGGTCGGCAGGACGACCCGCGCCTTGACGTACAGGTCGCCGGTCCCCGAGGCCTTGAACCGGGGCATGCCCTGGCCGGTCAGCCGGAACGTCCGGCCGGGCTGGGTCCCGGCCGGGATCGTCAGGAGGACGCTGCCCTTGAGCGTCGTGACCTTGACCTCCGCCCCGAGGAGGGCTTCCTCGAGGGTCAACGGCAGCTCGCGCTCGAGGTCGGCGCCGCGGCGGGTGAACGTCTTGTCGGGCAGGACCTTGACGACGACGACGAGGTCGCCGCCACCGGGTCCGCGCTTGCTGAGCTTGATCCGGCTGCCGGTGTCGGCGCCGGCCGGGATCGTGATCTCGAGCCGCTTGCCATCCACCTCGACCAGCCGGGTCGTGCCGTGGAACGCCTCGGCCAGGGTCAGCTCGGCGGTGGCTTCGTGGGTCGGTGGCGGCGGCGGAGTCGCCCGGCGAGCCCCCGGCTGCCCGGCGGTCGTGCCGTCGATGCCCATCCCGCTCAGGATGTCCTCGAAGCTCATCCCGCCGGTCGCACGGGTGCCCCGACCGGCCGGCCGGGTCCCGCCGTCGGCGGCCGCATCGCCCCCGAAGAAGACGTGGAAGAAGTCCGAGAAGTCGCCGTCGGCGCTCGTCCGGAACTCGTAGCGCACGTTGTTGCCGCCGCCGAAGCCCTGGCCACCGAAGCCGGCGTACGGGTTCCCGCCGCCCGCCGCGCCCGCCTCACGGGCCCGGCTGATGGCTTCCCAGTTCGCCCCGAGCTCGTCGTACTGCTTGCGCTTGGCGGGATCGCTGAGGACCTCGTTGGCCTCGTTGATCTCCTTGAACTTGTGCTCGGCGGCGGTGTCGCCGGGCTTGGCGTCCGGGTGGTGCTGACGGGCCAGCTTCCGGAACGCTTTCTTGATCTCAGCGGGTGACGCCGTCCTGGGGACACCCAGAACGGCGTAGTAGTCCTTGTACTCCATCCCAACGTTGCTCGGCATGGGGCTGGTCGCCCCTGGGGCGCCCGATCCGCGCGTTGCCCGCTCCGCGCGTTCGCTCACGCACCTGAGGGTGCGCTCGCTCGCGTGCTCGCGGGCGCCTTCGGCTCGGACGTCCCAGTGGCGACTCCTTTGCGTTTAGCTCTGGACGACGACTGGCGGCTGATCCGTCGGCGGGAAGTCGCGTCGTCGGACGGTCGGCTCCTTGGCCGGATCTGGATCGAGCGGGTCGTTGCCCTTGACGATCTTCGGTGGCTCGGCGACGAGGGCCTTCGGCTTGCGCCGGAGGGCCGCCTCGAGCACCTGCTCCATGTTATCCACGAGGACCAGCTTGATCGACTTCCGGATCTCCTCCGGGATGTCGCGCAGGTCCTTCTCGTTCTTGCGGGGAAGGATGACGATCTTGGCGCCCGCGAGGTGCGCGGCGAGGATCTTGCTCTTGAGCCCGCCGATCGGGAGGACCCGACCGCGGAGGGTGATCTCCCCGGTCATGGCCACGTCCTTGCGGACGGGGATCCCGGTCAGCGCGCTGACGATGGCCGTGGCCATCGTGATCCCGGCGGACGGACCGTCCTTGGGGATGCCGCCGGCCGGCACGTGGATGTGCAGGGTGTTCGTCTCGAAGACCTCGCGATGGATCCCCAGCTCGGCCGCATGGGCACGGGTCCACGACAGGCCGGCTCGCGCCGACTCGCGCATGACCTCGCCCAGCTGGCCGGTCAGGATGAAGTCCTCGCGGCCTTCCATCCGGGTGACCTCGATGGCGACGACATCGCCGCCGACCTCGGTCACGACCAGGCCGATCGCGGAACCGGTCTGATCCTCCGCCTCCAGCTCGCCGTACTCGAAGCGCTGCGGACCGAGCAGGTCGGCCAGCTTCTTCACGTCGATGACGGTCTTGCGCTTGCGGCCCTCGGCGACCTGCCGGGCGACCTTGCGCATGACGTTGGCCAGCTCACGCTCGAGGTTCCGGACACCGGCCTCGTGCGTGTACGAGCGGACCAGCTCGGTCATCGCCTCGTCGGTGATCTGGATGTCCCGCGGCTTGAGGCCGTGGTTGGTCATCTGCTTCGGGACGAGGAACCGCTTGCCGATCTCGATCTTCTCCTGCTCGGTGTAGCCGGGCAGGTGGACGATCTCCATCCGGTCACGCAGGGCCGGCGGGATCGGGTCGAGCAGGTTGGCCGTCGCCACGAAGAGGACCTTGCTGAGGTCGAACGGCACCTCCAGGTAGTTGTCCTGGAACGTGTTGTTCTGCTCAGGATCGAGGACCTCGAGGAGGGCCGAGCTCGGGTCGCCCCGGAAGTCCATCCCGATCTTGTCGACCTCGTCGAGCATGAACACCGGGTTGTTCGAGCCGGCGGTCTTGATGCTCTGGATGATCCGGCCGGGCAGCGCGCCGATGTACGTGCGCCGGTGACCGCGGATCTCCGCCTCGTCGTGGATGCCACCCAGGCTCATCCGCACGAACTTGCGGTTCATCGCCCGGGCGATGCTCTTGCCCAGCGAGGTCTTGCCCACGCCGGGAGGCCCGACGAAGGCCAGGATCGGGCTCCGGATCTCGTCGGCGAGGGTACGCACGGCGAGGTACTCCAGGATCCGTTCCTTGATCTTCTCGAGGCCGTAGTGGTCCTCGTCGAGGATCCGGGCGGCTTCCTTGATGTCGAGCTGGTCGTCGGTCGCGACGTCCCATGGCAGGCCGATCAGCCAGTCCACGTACGTCCGGATGACACCGACCTCGGGCGAGGCCGACGGGATCCGGCTCATGCGGTCGACTTCCTTGATCGCGCGGGCCTTGATCTCGTCCGGCATGCCGGCGGCCTCGACCTTGTCACGCAGCTCGTTGACTTCCGCCTGCTGGGGGTCGTCCTCACCCAGCTCGCGCTGGATGGCCTTGAGCTGCTCGCGCAGGATGTACTCGCGCTGGGTCTTGTCCATCTCGGACTTGACCTCGGACTGGATCCGGCCCTTGAGCTCGAGGATCTCGATCTGATGCGCGAGGAAGTTGGAGACGAGCTTCAGGCGCTCGGTGACGTCGATCGTCTCGAGCATCTCCTGGCGCTGCTCCGTGGACATGTCCGGGCTGTAGGCGACCATGTCGGCCAGCAGGCCGGGCTCGCTGATGTTGCGGGCGGCGACGGCGGCTTCCGGCGGGACCGGGGCGCCGTTCGCGACGTACTGCTCGATCTGGGCCTGGACCGTGCGCATCAGCGCCTGGACCTCGAGGCCGTCGGGGCTCTCGTCGGGGAGCTCCTCGATCGTGGCGCGCAGGTACGGCTCGGTCGCGGCGAAGCCGAGGACGCGCAGTCGGCCCTGGCCCTGGACGATGGCCCTGACGGTCCCGTCCTGGAGCTGGACGACCTGGGCGATCTTGGCCAGGGTGCCGATCGTGTAGAGCTCGGAGGGATCGTCGATGTCCTCCTGCTCGGCCTGGCGCTGGGTGACCAGCGCGATGGGCCCGCCGTCGGCGACCGCGGCGTTGAGGGCGTTGACGCTCTTCTCGCGGCCGACCTGGAGCGGGACGATCATCTCCGGGAAGATGACGGTCTCCCGGAGGGCGACGAGCGGAAGCTCGCGCGGACCGGTGGTCGGGGTGGTGGGCTGCTCGTCGACCGGGGTGGTCGGTCGCTTGGCCATTGTGGGTTCTCCTAGGTCTGCGGTTGTGCGGCCGGTTCGGCGGCGGGGGTTGCGTCCCCGTCCTCCGTTCCTTCGGCATAGAGGGCTTCGAGGATCCGAGCGCCGAGACGCTCCTCGAGTTCGAAGAGGAGCCGGATGCCGGCGAGGTTCACGCCGCGCTCCCGGGTCAGGTGGCGGATCCACGTGAGCCGACGGATGTCGTTCTCGCTGTAGAGCCGGATGTTCGAGGGGGTCCGGGCCGGGCAGAGCAGGCCCTCGTCCTCGTAGATGCGGAGTGTCCGCGGATGCGCGCTCACGAGAGTCGCGGCCACGCTGATGACGTAGACGGGACGTTCGGGATCGCGTTCTGGGCGGATGGCAGTCATGGGAAACGCTGCTCGCGGTTCGATTCGAAGATGGGTTCGCCGGGGTCGGTCAGGACGCCGGTATGGACATCTCGGACGATAGAACCTTGACAACACCATTGTCAAGACTATTGCGAGTTCTTTGCCTTGAGATGTGGACGCGCGGACGCACCGGTCGTCCCTGGGAGGGCCGCCGGCGGCTCCGCCTGAGCCGCTCCGGGCCCGGACCGCGGGGCCTCGAGCCTCAGCCCGCCGCGGCTTCCTCGGGGGCGCCGATCAGCTGGTCGTGGAGCAGGTCCTGGCACTCCTGCTTGCCGATGGCGATGATCTTGTCGCCCTCGAGCATGACCGTGTCCGGCCGGAGCGGGGTCGCGATGCCATCGCGGATGACCGCGAAGAGCGAGCAGCCCTCGGGGATGGCCAGGTCCTTCGGGGCGCGCCCGATGGCCGGCGAGCCGAGCTGGAGGTGGGCCTCGATGAGCTCGAGCTCGCCCTCGCCGAGCGCCGCGAGGTGGAGCAGCTCGTGGACCGGGATGTCCTGCTCGATCGAGCCCAGGATCATCCGGGTGGGGCTGATCAGCTCGTCCACCCCGAGGTGCCGGAACAGCGCCTCGTTCTTCGGGTTGTTGACGCGCGCGATCGTGCGCGGGACGTCGAAGTGGTGCTTGGCCATCTGGCAGATGACGAGGTTGTCCTCGTCGTCGCCGGTCACCGCCGCGACGACGTCGGCGCGGTTGCAGCCGGCCTCGCCGAGGTACTTGCCCTCGCAGCCGTCATGAGCGATGACGATCGAGCCGATCTCGTCGGCGATCTGTCGCGCGCGATCGCGGTCCTTCTCCATGAGGGCCACCTCGTGGCCCGATTCGATGAGCTCCTTGGCGAGGTAGTAGCCGACCTTGCCGCCGCCGACGACGAGTACGAACACGGCTCAGACCTCCTGGGTCGCTGCGGGGCCGGCGACCGGCGGAGTGGGCACGGACGGGGCGAGCTCGGTGATCCGGACCCCACCGGAGGCACCGGAGGCACCCGCCGGGATCGTGCGGGTCGTGCCGGGCGGCGTGCTGCCGATCGGCTCGTGGGCGTCGTGATGGCCGGTCGGGGCGAGCATGCCCGGCAGCCCGGTCGGCGGGAGCCCGAGGTAGCGGTCGACGGCGTCCTGCATCAGGCCGGTCCGGCACAGGGTCGCGATGCCGAGCTCGGCGTACGCCTTGGCCCGGAGCGGGTCGTTGATCTTGGCGATGACCCGCTCGATGCCGAGCGCCTCGTTCGCGAGCTGGGCCGCCATGACGTTGCGGTTGTCGCCTTCGGTCACGGCCAGGAAGACGTCGGCGCCTTCCGCGCCGGCCCGGAGGAGGACGTCCTCGTCCGTGCCGTCGCCGCGGATCGCCACGCCGCCGAACGTCGCCGGCAGGCGGTCGAAGGCCGATGTCGCGATGTCCAGGATGGTCACCTGGTGACCGGTGCGGTCGTACGCCTCGGCGACGGACGCGCCGACCCGGCCGCATCCGACGATGACGATCTTCACGTTGACTCCTCGATCGGGTCGCGCACCACCCAGACCGCACACGGCGCGTTCTGGAGGATGTACGGGATGGTCCGGCCGATGGCGAACTCGCCACCGAACCGTTTGCGATAGGGCAGGCCCACGACGAGCAGGTCCGCCTGGCGCTCGACCGCCTCGTCGACGATGGCGGCTCCGACGTCGCGGGCCTGGAGAAGGACAGGCTCCAGGGTGGTCCGATAGTCCTCGGCCACCGACTCGGCGGTGTCGAGGACCCGCTGGACCTCTTCCGATCGTCCGGCGATGTCGGCATCGAGCGGCAGGGTCCAGTCGATCTCGACCACGTGGACCGCGATCAGCTCAGCCTTGTTCTGACGCGCCTGCTCGGCGACGAGGCTGACGATCCGGGCGTCGCTCGTGCCGCCGTTGAGGGCGACCAGCGCGCGCCGGAAGACGGCCTTATGGGGATCTGACATGGCCAGTCACGATACCACCGGGACGGGCGGCGGTCAGCGACGGCGGTTCAGGCCGGCCGGTCGGGCGGCGTCCCCGGGCCGGGCGGCCGGTCCGCGCTCCGCTCGCCACCCAGCGCCGCCTCGAAGAGGGCCGGGTCCTCGCGCCGGTACGGGACCGCCACGACCACCGTGTGCGGCCGCCCGAGCAGGACCGTCCGCAGCCGCTTCGCCGCCTGGTTGTAGAGGATCCGCTCCCACCAGTGACGCGCGACGTACTCGGGGATGACGACGAACGTGATCGGCGCCTGCTTGTCCGGCGGCCACGCCGAATCGAGCACGTCGAGGTACGCCAGCAACGGCCCGACCAGGGCCCGGTACGGCGATTCGACCACGACCAGCGGGACGCCCGGGATCTGGCGCTCGAAATCGGCCCGGAGGGCGGCCGCGTCCTCGGCGTCGTCGGTGATGTAGACCGCCCGGATGTCGTCGCTGACCGATCGCCCGACGTTGATCGCCTGGACGACCGCCCGCGTCATGCCCGGGGATCGGGACGACCACCCGCTCCTCGCGGTGCGGGGCGCGCACGATGAGGTCGGGCGCGACCGTCAGCTCGTTCTGGGAGCGCGCGTACTGGCCGTGGATGAACAGCATCATCCCGACGAGGGTCGGGACGAGGATGACGACCAGGTAGGCGCCCGCGAAGAACTTCTCGTAGACCACGACCCCGAGCACGACCGCGGTCAGCAGGCCGCCGAACGCGTTGACCGTCGCGCGCCAGCGCCAGCCGGACTCGCGCTCGCTCCGCCAGTGCCGGACCATCCCGATCTGGCTCAGCGTGAAGCACACGAACACGCCGACCGAGTAGAGCGGGATCAGCGAATGGGTGTCGCCGCCGAACGCCCACAGCAGCCCGAATGCGATGGCTGCCAGCAGCACGATGCCCCACGAGTAGGCCAGCCGATCGCCGCGGAAGGAGAACTGGCGGGGCATGTAGCCGTCCTCGGCCAGGATCGCGGCCAGTCGCGGGAAGGCGTTGAAGCTCGTGTTCGCGGCGAGGAACAGGATGAGCGCGGTGCTGGCGGCGAAGGTCACGAACAGGGCCGATCCCTCGCCGAATGCCGCCCCCGCCGCCATCGCGACGATCGATGCGCCACCGGCTTCGGTGGGGCGCAGCCCGTACTGGACGGCGAACAGGGTCAGGCCGATGAACAGGACGCCGAGCAGGATCGACATGGCGGTCATCGTGTTGGCGGCGTTCTTCGCCTCCGGCGGCTTGAACGCCGGGACGCCGTTGGCGATGGCCTCGACGCCGGTCAGCGCGACCGAGCCGCCGGCGAAGGCCTTGAGCAGGAGCAGGATGCCGATCGGTTCGAGATGGTTCGGCGGCGGGAAGGGCACGGCATCGTTCGGAGTCGGGACCTGGACGACGGTCCCCCCGATGATGTTGATCAGGCCGATCACGATGATCCCCATCGCCAGCCCGACGAACAGGTAGGTCGGGACCGCGAAGATGTTGCCGGACTCCCGCAGGCCGCGGAGGTTGGCGATCGTGATCAGCGAGATGGAGATGAACGCGATCTCGATGCGGTAGTCGTAGGCGATCGGGATGACCGACTGGATCTGGGTGATGGCGGCCGCCGTGGAGACCGAGACGGTCATGACGTAGTCGATCAGGAGTGCCGCCGCGGCGATCAGCCCGAAGATCGGGGCCAGATTGGTCTTGGCCACGATGTAGGCTCCGCCGCCGCCCGGGTAGGCGCGGCACACCTGCCGGTACGACACCGACACGACGGCCAGCAGGATCGTGATCGCGATCGACACCTCGAGCGACAGGAACAGCGCGCTCGCTCCGGCCAGGACCAGCACGCGCATGATCTCTTCGGTCGCGTAGGCGGAGGAGCTGATCGCGTCCGAGCTGAAGATGGCCAGCGCCTTGGTCTTGGACAGGCGCTCGCCGATCTCCTCCTCGGTCGACAGGGGACGGCCGAAGACGACCGCCCGCACCCGCCCGAAGAACCGGCCGGTCGGGGTCAGGGGGACGTTGGCGGCCGGCTTGGCGACCAGCTGGTTCGGTCCCATGTAGCGGAAATACGGGGCGTGGGGCCGTTCGACCCGGACGCGCCGGTCCGCGGGTTTGCGACCCCGCAGGGGCCGCCTCCCTCCGATCAACAGGGACTCCGATGTGATGTGGGCTGCGTGCCGTCAGTGGCCGCGTCGATAGGGTACGTCAGCGACGACCGTGTGCTCGCGGCCGAGCAGGGCCGTCTTCAGCCGCTTGGCGGTCTGGTTGTAGAGCATCCGGTCCCACCAGTGGCGAGCGACGTACTCGGGCAGCACGACGATCGTGATCGGGGCCTCCTTGTCCGGCGGCCAGGCCTGGTCGAGGATGTCGAGATAGGCGATCACCGGCGAGATGACCGCCCGGAACGGCGACTCGACGATGACCAGCGGGATGTCCGGCAGCTGCCGCTCCCAGCGGGCGCGCATCGCGTCGGCCACGTCCAGGTCGTCGGTGACGTAGACGGCCCGGACGTCGCGGGCGATCGAGCGCCCGAAGTTGACCGCCTGGACGACGGCGCGATTGATCCCGTTGACCGGGACGATGACCCGCTGCTCGCGATGCGGCCCGGGCAGCACGCCCTCGTCGCGGACGTGGAGCTCCACCTCCTGGAGCTCGTACTGGCGGCGGATGAACGACATGATCCCGACGAGGATCGGGATCAGCACCAGCACCAGCCACGCCCCGTCGAAGAACTTCACGGCGGTCACGATGACCGCGACGACACCGGTCAGCGCCGCGCCGAAGGCGTTGATCGCCAGGCGCCGCCGATAGCCGGGCGATCGCTCGCGCAGCCAGTGCCGGATCATGCCGGTCTGGCTGATCGTGAAGTCGATGAACACGCCGACCGCGTAGAGCGGGATCAGCAGGTGCGTGGAGCCCCCGAAGATGACGATCAGGCCGGCCGCCAGCGAGGCGAGCGTGATGATCCCGTAGGAGAAGGCCAGCCGGTCGCCCCGCAGCGCGAACTGGCGCGGCATGTGCCCGTCGCCGGCCAGGATGGCCAGCAGGCGCGGGAAGGCGTTGAAGCTGGTGTTGGCGGCCAGGAACAGAAGCGTCGCCGTGAAGACCTGGAACAGGTAGAACAGGACGCCGTCGCCGTACACCTGGCGGGCGACCTGCGCGATGACCGTCTGCTTCCCGCCGATGTCGATCGGGAGGACCGCGAAATGCACGGCCAGGAAGGTGATCCCGATGAACAGGACGGCCAGGAGGGCGGCCATCACCGCCAGCGTCCGGGCGGCGTTCTTCGCCTCGGGTGGCTTGAACGCCGGCACCCCCGTGGCGATCGCCTCGGTGCCGGTCAGGGCCACGGCGCCTGCCGCGAACGCCCGTAACAGAAGCAGGATCGTGATCGGCTGGGCCGTGTCCTGGAGCTGGCCGGCGAGCGTCGGGCCGTACGTCGCGCCCTCGCCGAGGACGATGATCCGGAACCCGCCGACCGCGATCATCAGCAGGGCGGACCCGATGAACAGGTAGGTCGGAGCGGCGAAGATGTTGCCCGCCTCGCGCAGGCCGCGCAGGTTGGCCGCCGCGATCAGGCCGATGGCCACGACGCCGATCAGCACCCGCTCCGGGAACAGCACCGGGAACGCCGACACGATCTGCTCCACCGCGGACGACGTCGAGACGGCGACCGTCATGACGTAGTCGATGAGCAGCGCCGAGGCGGCGATGAGGCTGACCGTCTGGCCGATGTTCCGCCGGGACACGGTGTACGACCCACCGCCCGTCGGGTAGGCGATGCAGATCTGGCGGTACGAGATGGCCACGGCGACCAGCAGGATCGAGATCGCGGCGCTGACCCACACGCCGAGCGCGAGGGCCGCCGCGCCGCCCAGGATCAGGACGCGCAGGATCTCCTCGGTCGCGTAGGCCGACGAGCTGATCGCGTCCGAGCTGAAGATGGCCAGGGCCTTGGTCTTTGACAGCCGCTCGCCGAGCTCCTCCTCGCTGGCCAGCGGGCGACCGAAGAAGACGCCACGGACGGCTGCGAAGGCCCGCCCGCCGGTGGTCGTCGGGCCGCTGGCGGCCTCCTTGGCGGTCAGCTGGCCCTTGCCGGTGTAGCGGAAGTACGGCGCGTGCGGACGCTCCACGCGAACGCGACGATCGCCCGGCTTGCGGCCTTGAAGGGGGCGTCGGCCGCCGATCATTCAGGCGCCGACGCGCAGCCGATCGGCCAGGCGCGTCGGCAGGCCGGCCGACCGGATCATCGTGCCGACCGCCTCGAAGTCGTACGCGACGCGGCCCCATGTGGCCGTCGCGGCATCGGTGTCGAGGATCAGGTAGCTGGCGCGCGGGTCGCCGTCCCGCGGCTGGCCGACGCTGCCCGGGTTGAGCAGCGTGCGACCCTCGCCGAGGGCCACGGTGTTGCCGGCCCGCGGCGTCAGCGTGCGCATCCGGCCGTCGACCATCGTGAACGCGATCGGGACGTGGGTGTGGCCGTGCAGGCCGTGCTCGGTGGAGATCGCGGACAGGCCGGCGCGGGCCAGCGCCGCCGAGGTCACGTACTCCCAGGTCGGGTCGCGCGGGCTGCCGTGGACGAGCGTGAAGGCGGCCTCGGACCGGCGCTGGGGCAGAGCCGCGAGCCAGGCCCGCGTCGTCTCCGAGATGGCCGTCCGGGTCCACTCCATGGCCGCCCGGGCTTCGGCGTTGAACCAGTCGATCTCGATCGCGCCGCTGGCCGCCGCGTCGTGGTTGCCGCGGACGCCGGTCGCGCCCAGGGCGGCGAGCCGCTCGACCACGCCATCCGGCTCGGGGCCGTAGCCCACCACGTCACCGAGGTGCCACAAGGCGTCGACCGACCCGATCCGGGCGAGCACGGCCTCGAGGGCGACGAGGTTGCTGTGGATGTCCGACAGCACGGCGATGCGCACGCGACCGAATCTAGCAGTGCACCGCTCACCACGGCCGTCGCTTGCGCGTCGCCGGATCGCGCGGGTACGCGGCCGGGCTGCGGCCGAGAGCCGTGGCGATCACCAGCTTGTGCCCGTCGAGCCCGGGAACGACGATCTCGTGGACCTCCAGCGTGCCCCCGCCGAGCGCGGCGATCGCCCGGTCCGCGGCAGCCAGCTCCGGGCCGATGTCGCCGCGCTTCCAGGCGACGAGGCAGCCACCCGGTTCCAGCAGCGGGAACGCGAGCTCGACGAGGTCGGCCAGGGACGCGACGGCGCGGGCGGTGACGGCCGGCCAGCGTCCGCGATGGCGGGGATCGGCGGCGAGGGCCTCCGCCCGGACCGGCGCGGCCTCGACCGTGTCCTCCAGGCCCGTCGCAGCGGCCACGACGGACAGGAACCCGGCCTTCTTGGCGATCGGCTCGAGAAGCAGCGTCCGCGACGCTCGGCAGCGCCGCCGCGAGCGGGATGCCCGGGTAGCCGCCGCCCGACCCGAGGTCGATGGACCGGTCGGCTCCGCGGTCGCGGAGGACTCGGACGGCGGTCAGGCTGTCCACGACGTGACCGACCGCGACCGCGGCGGGCTCGCGGATGGCGGTCAGGTTGATCGCCTCGGTCCACGCCAGCAACAGCCGGGCGTGACCGTCGATCGCGGCGCGTGCCTCCGGGGTCAGCTCCAGCGCCAGGGCGGACAGGCCGGCGTCCAGGGCGTCGGCGTACGCGGGTGTGAGGGTCGGGGTGTCCCGGACGCGCGTCGGGAGCGGCTCACGCGGTCGGTCCACACGCCTCCTGTGTCTGCGTGCCATCCGTCCACGCGGCGCCGCTCCCGGCGTCGGCATCGTCTCGCACCATGAGCCGGCTCTTCGGTCTTCCGCGGCCGGTCCGGTTCTCAGCCGGGTTTCCCCAGGCCCCTCGCGGACCGCGTTACCCTTGCACCTGCCCCAGTGCGGATGCCGGACGGTAGAGGTCCGGCGCACCCCGCGTCAACGGAGTTGTCCACGAATCCACGGGCGCGCGGCGCTTTCGTGGATAACCGGGGCGGATGTCCCGAGCGGTCAAATGGATCAGGCAGTTCGGCCTGAGCTGCGGACCGGCCGGCCGAGCGTCCGGCGCACGACGTCGATGACCTCGTCCACGTACTCGTCCGCCTTGCCCTGCTCGGCTGCCGTCCGGACGCAGCCGCTGACGTGGTCCTCGAGGACGAGGATCGACAGCGAGTCGACGGCGGCCCGGAGCGCGGCGGTCTGCTGGAGGATGTCCACGCAGTACTCCTCGCGCTCGATCATCCGCGCGATCCCGCGGACCTGGCCCTCCATCCGCGACAGGCGGCGCACCAGCTGGGCCTTGTCCTTCGAATAGCTGTGGCGGAAGTGGCTCGGGTCGGGCGGGGCCGCGGCGCGGCGCCCCTCGGTCGGACTCATCGGTGGTCGGGATCCTCAGGCGGTCGTCCGGCTCCTGGCGGCGCCGGTCTGCGCGACATGATACCCCCTGGGGGTATGGATGGCCACACGCCGTCGCGAGCGGCGCGCCTCGGCTAGACTTGCCGCCGATGGATCCCAGCGGTCGTCCACGATCGATCCCAGACGGCGCCACGTGCACCGCCTGCGGGGCGCCCGTCCCGACGGGCCGGATCCGGATCCTCGCCACGCGCGACGACCTCGCCTTCGTGGAGCTCGTCTGCGACGACTGCGGGAGCGCCGCGCTCGGCATGCTCCTGGCGACCGCGGGTCACGACGATGGCCATGTGCTCGACGTCGCCACCGACGGTCCCGCCACCGCGTCGGAGTCGTCGTTCGCCGGTCGCGGCCGGCCGATCGACGCGGCCGACGTGGAGGCCCTCCGGCTGGACCTCGCCGCCTGGCAGGGCGACCTGGTCGGCTGGCTCGACGCCATCGGACGGCCGAGGCGCGGGACGGCGCCCGACCGGTGAGCGTGCCCTTCGCGCATGCCAGCGAGGCCGAGATGTCCCGGATCCTCGACTTCTACGCCGTGCGCTGGGAGTACGAGCCGGACACCTTCCCGATCCTGTGGAACCTCGATGGCGACGTCATCGAGAGCTTCTCGCCGGACTTCTACCTGCCGGATCTCGACCTCTACCTCGAGATGACGACGCTCCGCCAGAAGCTGGTCCGGCGCAAGAACCGCAAGCTCCGCCGGCTGCGCGAGCTGTACCCGGACCTCAACGTCAAGCTGTTCTACGCGCGGGACTTCCGGGCCCTGATGCTGAAGTACGGCAAGCTCGCCCTGGCCGACGGCCTGTCCGGGACGTCGGGCCAGGTCGCGTCCCCATACGGCGCGCCCGAGCCGGCACTCGATGCCGACGACGCGCCGCCCGCGCCCGCCGTCCTGGTGCCCGGGATCGCCGGCGCCGCGGCCCCGGCCGGTCCCGCCCCGCGCCGGCGCCGCGCCCCGGCCGCCGGCCAGACGCGGAACGGAACGCCCGCATGAGCGAGACGGCGAACCTCCACGGCGACGTCGGCGAGATCCTCCTGACCGAGGCGGAGATCGACGCGAAGGTGCGCGAGCTCGGCGCCCGGATCAGCGCCGACTATCGCGGCCGCCGGCTGACCCTCGTGTCGGTCCTCAAGGGCTCGCTGCCGTTCATGGCCGACCTGATGCGGGCGATCGACATCCCCGTCCGGATCGACCTGATGGAGGTCAGCTCGTACGGCGGTTCGGCGACCGAATCGTCCGGTCTCGTGCGGATCCTCAAGGACCTCTCGGCGAGCATCGCCGACGAGGACGTCCTGATCGTCGAGGACATCATCGACACCGGCCTGACCCTCAACTACCTGGTCCGCTACCTGCGCGGCAAGGCGCCCGCATCCCTCCGGATCTGCACCCTGCTCGACAAGCCCGCCCGGCGCCTCGTGGAGATCCCGGTCGACTACACCGGCTTCACCATCCCCGACCAGTTCGTCGTCGGCTACGGCCTCGACTACGGCGAGCTGTACCGGAACCTGCGCTACGTGGGCGTGCTCAAGCCGGAGGTCTACACCGAGGTCCCTGGCGGATGACCATGCATCGCCGACCGCTGGGCCGCGGCCGGACGCTCGCCGCGATCGCGGGGCCGCTCCTCGTCATCGGCTGCATCCTGCCGTGGTGGCACGTCGGCGGAACGCCCGGGATCACCGCCATCTCCGGCAACGGTCTCCAGGGCAGCGGGTTCCTGGTCTTCCTGGTCGGGATCGCCACGCTGGCGCTGGTGGTGCTCCCGTACGCGGTCGGCGACCGGCCGCTCGGCGTCGACCGCTGGCTGACCTACGCCATCCTCGCGGTCGCGGGGTGGATCGGCTTCGGCTGGCGGGTGATCGAGCTGGCCCTCAACGGCGCCTTCCATTTCACCGCTCCCGCCGAGGTCATCACGAACGGGCCCGGTCTCTGGATCGCCGCGCTGGGCCTCGTGATCCTGTCGCGCGCCGCCTGGACGATGACCCGCGAGTCGGTCTACCGCTGACCGTCGGGCGGGCTAGGATGGCCGGGTGTCCACCATCGATCGACTCGAGGGCGTCTGGAACATCGTCCCGACCCCGTTCCTCGAGGACGGCGAGCTCGACGAGGCCAGCCTCCCGACGCTGACCCGGTTCGTGGCCGGGTGCGGGGTGGATGGCATGACCATCCTGGGCGTGCTCGGCGAGGCGGCCAAGCTGTCCGACGACGAGCGGGGCCGGGTGATCCGCGGCGTGCTGGCGGCGGCCGGCGACCTGCCGGTGTGCGTCGGTGTCAGCCACGCGGCGACGGGCCGGGCGGTCGCGTTCGCGCGCGAGGCCGAGGCGCTCGGCGCGCACTCGGTCATGCTCGCGCCGCCGGCCCTCGCCCGCCCGAACGACGACGCCGTCCTGGCCCACTACCTGGCCGTCGCCGGCGCGGTGACGCTGCCGGTCGTCGTCCAGGATCACCCGGCCAGCAGCGGCGTGTTCATGTCGGTCGAGCTCCTGGCGGCCATCGCGGATCGTGCCCCGACGTGCCGGGTGGTCAAGCTCGAGGACGAGCCCAGCCCGCCCAAGGTCGGGCGGCTCCTGGCGCTGCGACCGGACCTGCGCGTCCTGGGCGGCCTCGGCGCGATCATGCTGCTCGAGGAGCTGCGTCGCGGCGCGGTCGGCACGATGACCGGCTTCGGCTTTCCCGAGGTCCTGGTCGACATCGTCGGCCGTTATCGGGCCGGCGACGAGGCGGGGGCTCGCGCGGTCTTCCACCGCGTCCTGCCGCTCATCCGGTTCGAGAACCAGCCGGGCATCAACCTGGCCATCCGCAAGCACCTCTACCAGCGTCGCGGGGCGATCGCGACCGCGAAGCTGCGCGCTCCGGGAGCGGCGCTGGACGCGGGCACGATCGCGGATCTCGACCTGGTCCTCGAGAGCGTCGGGCTGGCGGTGACCGCCCGGGTCTAGGGCAGGGCGCGGATCATCCCGCCGTCGACCGGGACGATCGCCCCGGTCACGTAGGACGCCGCCGGCGACAGCAGGAACGCCCCGAGCCGGCCGAGCTCGAGCGGGTCGCCGTAGCGGCCCAGCGGGATGCGCTCGATCGTGCGGCGCTGGACCTCCTCGACGCCCACGCCGAGGCTCTTCGCCCGGCCCGCGTCGAGCTGGGCGATGCGGTTCGTGTCGAAGCGGCCCGGCGCGAGGCCGTTGATCCGGACCGGGACGATCTCCTCGACCAGGGACTTGATCAGGCCGGCCAGCCCGGGTCGCAGCAGGTTCGAGGTGGTCAGGCCGGGGATCGGCTCGCGCACCGAGCTCGACAGGATGACCAGCACGGCCGGATCGCGGCCCTCGCGGAGGTGCGGCAGGGAGGCCCGGAGGAGCCGGACGGCGCTCCACAGCGTGCCCTCGATGGCGGTCTGCCAGGCCGTCTCGTCGACGTCCTCGAAGCGCCCGGCCGGCGGACCTCCGGAGTTGACGACGAGCAGATCCAGGCCGCCGAACGCCTCGACCGCGGCGGCCACCGCCGCGGCCGGGCCGTCCGGCGTCGAGAGGTCGGCCGGGACCGCCAGCGCGCCGAGCCGGTCCGCCGCGGCATCGAGCCGATCGCTCGGGCGGGCCGTCAACCCGACGGTCGCTCCCTCGGCCCGGAGCACCTCGGCGATGGCGCCGCCGAGGCCGCCGCTGCCGCCACCGATGAGCGCGCGACGGTCGCGCAGTCCGAGATCCATGATCGCCTCAGCTGGAGAGCTTGCCGGGTGGGGACCGGATCTCCACCCCGAACCACCGGGCGTAGGACGCGAGGTCCGAGCCCTCGACCGCGAAGATATAGCGTCCGGCGGGCCAGTGTTCGAACGCGCCCGCGGGCGGATCCGCCCCGATGTACACGGGGACCCGGATCGTGGACGTCGTGCCCAGGGTCGCGCGGTGGAGCGCGAGGGCGGCCGGCGTGCCGGCGGCGTCGAGCCGCCAGGCGTCGAACCGGGCATCGGCGGGCGGGCCGTCGCTGCCGTCCGGCGGCGGGCAGTAGCCGATCCCGGCGATCCGGTCGGAGACGATCGTGACGAACGGGATGCGTTGGTCGCCCGGCCCGGACGCGGTCTCGAGCGGATCCACCTCCAGCCAGCGCCGGAGCGGATTGCCGATGTCCGTTCGCGGCGACGGGCGAGTCGCTGGACCCGGCCACGCCGGTCGACCCGTCACCGCCGAGGAGGTCCGGCTGCCCGAGCGCGAAGACCCGCCAGCCGCCCGCGAACGCGCACTCGGCGGGCGGCGGGGTCGGTGACGGACTGGGCGATGGGCCGGCGCTCGCCGAGACCGACGGCCGTTGGGCGATGGCGGGGGTCGGGGCCGGGAAGAACAGGTCCCAGGGCTTGACCAGGGCCGCGCCGAGGAAGATGCCGACGAGGAACGTGGCGATCGGCACGACCCGGCTGACCGCCTTCGAGCGGACCGGCTCGACCCGGAACTCGCCGTGATGATCGTCCATCGATCGCCGTCAGCCGGGCCGCTCAGGGCGGCGAGTCAGATCTCCCCGAGGTAGGCCCGGCGGACGTCCGGGTTCGCGGCGAGCGCCTTGGCGTCGTCGGCGAGGATGACGCGGCCCGTCTGGAGGACGTAGCCGCGATCGGCGACCTCGAGCGCCTGGAGCGCGTTCTGCTCGACCAGCAGGATCGTCGTGCCGTCGGCGTTGATCTCCCGGATGATCGCGAAGATCTGCTGGATCAGGATCGGGGCCAGTCCCAGGGACGGCTCGTCGAGGAGCAGGACCTTGGGCCGGGTCATGAGGGCGCGCCCGATGGCCAGCATCTGCTGCTCGCCGCCGGACAGCGTCCCGCCCTTCTGGCTGGACCGTTCCTTGAGCCGCGGGAAGAGCCCGAACACGTGCTCGATGTTGGTCGTGACCTCCTGGCTGGTGCGGGTGTAGCCGCCCATCTGGAGGTTCTCGAGCACGGTCAGCCGGGAGAAGATCCGCCGGCCCTCGGGTGACTGGGCGATGCCTTCGCGGACGAGCTCGTGCGGCGCGGTCTTCGAGATGTCCCGGCCGCGGAACGTGACCGTACCCACCCGCGGATGCAGGATCCCGCTGATGGTCTTGAGGGTCGTGGTCTTGCCCGCCCCGTTCGAGCCGATGAGCGTGACGATCTCGCCCTCGCGGACCGTCAGGTCGACCCCCTGGAGGGCGTGGATCTTGCCGTAGTACGTGTGGACGCCGGCCAGCTCGAGGACGACGTCGCCCTTCGTCGGGCCGGTGGGGGTCGCCGCGGGATCGGTCACGACGGTCATGCCGCGCCCGTCCCGAGATAGGCTTCGATGACCTTGGGATCGCGACGGACCTCGTCCGGCGTCCCCTGCGAGATCTGCTCGCCGTGGTCCATGACCATGATGTGGTCGCTGATGCCCATGACCACGCGCATGTCGTGCTCGATGAGCAGGACGCTCAGACCGAGCTCGGTCCGGAGCCGGCTGATGAGCGCGGTCATCTGGGCGGTCTCGTTCGGGTTCATGCCCGCGGTCGGCTCGTCCAGCAGGAGCAGCGCCGGGTCGTTCCCGAGCGCCCGGGCCAGCTCCAGCCGGCGCTGGTCGCCGTACGGCAGGTTCTTGGCCAGCTCGTTCTCCCGCCCGCGCAGCCCGACCATCCGGAGCAGCTCCCCGGCGCGTTCCGCGGCGGCCGCCTCCTCCCGGCGCTGGCGGCGCGAGGAGATCAGGTGGTCGACCATGTTGGCCTTCAGCTGGAGATGCATGCCGACGAGGATGTTCTCGAGCGCGGTCATGTTCTGGAACAGGCGGATGTTCTGGAAGGTCCGGCCCATCCCGGCCGCCACCACGTCGTTGGGACGCGCGCTGCGCAGGATGCCCAGCCGGGCCAGGAGGGTCGTGTACCAGCCCGGCCGGATGGTCGCCACGACGAGCGTGATGACCAGCGCCATGAGGACCCCGGCGATCGTGAGGATGAGCCCGTCGTTGCCCTGCGAGGCGGCCCCGAGCGCGAGGGCCACCAGGGCCACCACGAGCGCCGGGACGATCCACAGGACCGATTCGAGCCAGACCCGGCGCGGCCGGGTGATCAGGGTCTTGCCCTTGAACGCCACCGATCCGGCGGTCGGGTCGATGATCCCGGCGATGACGTTGAAGAACGTCGTCTTGCCCGCGCCGTTGGGGCCGATGATGCTGACGATGCCGCCGGCCGGGATGTCCAGGTTGATGTCGCGGACCGCCACGAGGCCGCCGAAGCGCTTGGTCACCGACCGCGCGGCGAGAAGGGTCTCGGCTGCCCCGCCGGGTGTCGTCGCGGCTGCCGCAGCCGCCGCCGCTGCGGCGTCGATCGCATCGATCGCCTCCGGCGGCAGGTCGATCACGTCGATCGGGTCGGTCGCGTCGGGCCCGGCAGCGTCAGGCCCGGCAGCGGCGGTCGTGGGATCCGCGCCCGTGGGCTCGCCGGCCGGGGTCGCTCGGCATGTCGCTCATTCGGGTGCCGCGCCCATCGGATCGCCCAATTCACCGAACGCGACGTCCTCCTCGGTGTGGAGCTCGCGTCTCCTCCGTTGACTCGGGAAGAGGCCCTCGGGTCGCAGCAGCATCATCGCGACGAGGGCGATGCCGTACAGCAGGAACTGGTACTGCAGGAAGTCGATGTCGCTCAGGATCGGGACGTGGACGTTGTCGAAGAACAGGTTGAGCTGCTTCAGGAAGACGCTCTGGATCATGTAGATGATGAACGCGCCGACGGCGACGCCCCAGATGTTGCCCATGCCGCCGAGCACCACCATGGCCAGGACCGTGAACGACACGTCGAACCGGAAGAGGTTCGGGGTCACGGTCTGGAGCTTGGCCGCCAGGAAGACGCCGGCCAGGCCCGCCGTCGACGCCCCGAAGGCGAAGGCGAGGAGCTTCGTCGAGACCGTGTTGATACCGTTCGCCGCGGCGGCCAGCTCGTCCTCGCGGATCGCGTTCCACGAGCGCCCGAGACGGGAGTCCAGGAGGCGGTAGATCAGGATCATCGAGATCACGATGAGCCCGAGCATGGTCAGGTAGTACGGCCAGGGATTGCCCGTCGTCGGGAAGTCGATCCCGCCGATCGACGGGGCGTTGATGCCGCCGATTCCGTTCGGGCCATCGGTGTAGTCGCTCAGGTTCAGGATCGTGATCGGCACGATCTCGCCGAAGCCGAGGGTGACGATCGCCAGGTAGTCGCCGCGCAGGCGCAGGGTCGGCGCCCCGAGCATGATCCCGAAGAGGGCGGCGATCGCCGCGCCGACCAGCAGCATCGGCCAGAACGGGTACGAGTTGTTGTAGAACGGCGACGCGGCGAAGGCGTAGGTGTACGCACCGATCGCGAAGAAGGCCGCATAGCCCAGGTCGAGCAGGCCGGACAGACCGACCACGACGTTCAGGCCGAGCGCCAGCAGGATGAAGACCCCGGCGTTGGTGAAGCCGTCCATCCAGACGCTCTGGCCGCTGAAGCCGTTGAACGGCGGCAGCAGGACGATGACTGGCAGCGCCGCCGCCACGAGGCCGACGCCGATCAGCACGCTCGTCGAGCGGTGGCGATCGGCGAAGTCGGACATCCGCTGGCGCAGGCCGGGCCCCTTGGCCTCGGCCTTGGCGGGAACGGTGGTGGCGCTCATGCCCGCTCTCCGAGCTGCTGGCCGAACAGGCCGGCCGGGCGGAAGACAAGTGTCACGATCAGGATCAGGAAGACGGCCGCCTGCGCCCAGACGAAGAAGCCGAAGTTCGCGCAGGTCACCTCGACGAAGCCGATGATGAACCCGCCGATGGCGGCGCCGGTCAGGTTGCCGATGCCACCCAGGACGGCCGCCGTGAAGGCCTTCAGGCCCGACTGGAAACCGAGCGTGAACTGGATGTTGCCGAAGTACAGGCCCTGGACCACGCCGGCCGCACCGGCCAGCGCCGAGCCGATCAGGAAGGTCACCGCGATCGTCCGGTTGATGTCGACGCCCATCAGTGCCGCCGCCTCGCGGTCGGACGCCGTGGACCGCATGGCTCGGCCCATCTTGGTCCGGGACACGAAGATCTGCAGGCCGATCATGAGCACGAGGGCGGTCACGATGATGAAGATGTTCACCCAGCCGATGCTGATCCCGCCGATCTCGACCCTCGCCGTCGGCGGGATGATCTGGGGGGTGTTCACCGGCGACGGTCCGTAGATGATCTGGACCAGGTTCTGCAGGATGAACGAGACGCCGATGGCCGTGATCAGGGGGGCCAGGCGCGGCGCGTTGCGGAGGGGCCGGTAGGCGAACCGCTCGATCGTGACGCCCAGCACGCCGACGATCGTCATCGTCACGGCGAAGTCGATCGCCAGCACGAAGACGATCTGCTCGAGGCTGGTGGCCGAGCCCGTCTGGCCGAGCACGTTGGTGAGCACGAACAGCGACACGAATGCGCCGACCATGAACACGTCGCCGTGGGCGAAGTTGATGAGCTCGATGATCCCGTAGACCATCGTGTAGCCGAGGGCGACCAGGGCGTAGATCGCGCCGATCGTCAGGGCGTTGACGAACTGGCGGGGGCCGAGGACGAAGTACATCACGATCGTCAGGGCCACGATGAAGAGATACGGGCCGGCGCTGCTGCGCCTCATGAGCGTCAGGGCGTTTGGCCTGGGGGGTGCGCCGACCGTCGTGCTCGCCATGCGACCTCCGGGCCTGCCCGAAACCGACCTTGATGCAGAACGGCCGGAGGGATCACCCCTCCGGCCGTTGCTGGATTACGGACTTACTTGCTGGCGAAGGACTGCTGCTCCTTGAAGACCCAGTCACCGGCGCCGCTCTTGGCGGCCGGATCGGTGACGTAGAAGGAGATGTACGGCTGGGTGGTGTCGCCGTTCTTGTCGAACGACTCCGTCCCGAGGACCGTCTCGAACTTGTTGGCCGGGTCGCTGGCGTACTTGCGGACGCCTTCCCGGATGGCTGCGTCGTCGGTCGCGCCGGCCGCGAGGGCCGCCTTGAGCGAGTCGAGGATGACGACCGCGCAGGCATTCGCCGGGCCGGAGTACGCACCCGGGGTCTTGAAGTCGCTGTCGGCCTTGAAGTGCTCGGTGTACGCGGCGTCGAAGTCCTTCTTGCCGGGGAAGTCACCGATCGCGGCGACCGTGCCGTAGGAGTTCTTCGCGGCGTCCGCGCCGGCGATCTGGATGAGCGAACCCTTGTCCGCGCCGCTGCCGTTGACGATGCCGTCCGGGCCCATGAAGGGAACGGTCAGGCCCGCCTGGCGGAGCTGCTTGAGGAAGAGGCCGCCACCGGAGGTGACGACGCCGCCGTAGTAGACGCCATCAGGCGGAGTGGCCGTGAGGGCCTGGCTGCTGATGATGCCGTTGAAGTCGGTCGTGTCGGCCGGAGCGCCCTGACGGAGGACGACCTTGCCGCCGAGCTCTTCGTACTTCTTCTGGAAGTTGTCCGCGACGCCCTTGCCGAACGTGGTGACGTCGTCGACGATCAGCAGGTTCTTGAGGCCGAGCGTGTTGAACGCGTAGATCGCCATCGCCGGGCCCTGGATGTCGTCCGTGGCCGCGACGCGGATGTAGTTGATCGCGTCCGGGTGGGTCTTGCGGAAGTCGAGCGCGGCTGGCGGCTTGGTCAGCGTCTCGTTGGTGTTGGCCGGGCTGCACTGGAGCAGGCCCGCTGCGTTGCTGATCGGGATCTGGACCTTCGCGACGGCCGAGTTGTACGGGCCGACGACGCCGATCACCTTCGGGTCAGCGACGAACGTCTGCATGTCCGCCGCGCCCTGCTGCTCGTTGTACTTGCCGTTGACGGCATGATCGAGCGGGACGAGCTTGATGGTGTAGCCACCGACGCCGCCGGCCGCGTTGACCGCGTCGACCGCGAGCTGAGCACCCTTGAGGGTCGGCTGGCCGTCGGCCGCCGCGCCGCCGGAGAGCGGAAGCGTGACACCGAGCTTGAGCTCGCCCTTCGAGGCACCACCGCTGGCAGCTGCGCCACCGCTGGCCGCCGCGCTGGCGCCCGTGCTCGGCGCGGCCGAACCCGTGCTCGAGCTGCACGCCGCGAACGCCAGGATGCTGACGGCCGCGAACGCACTTACCTTGTGCAGTTTCATTCAGTCTCCTCCAAGTCACCGGTCGATACCACCCGGCTCGATCCGGTGCTGGACCCTGACGTTCTCGCCTGACCGCCGATCGGTCCCGTGCTGCCCTCCCTGGCGACGGTTCCCGGTCGATGATCGTGGACGAGGTACGGCGATGGGGTCCCGCATCCGGGCGGCGCACAGGTGGCCGCCGAAGCGATGCCGTATATTACCCATCGGCGACCTGAATGCAATACCGGTCGGCCGCACCCTTGAGCGCGTCGCGAGCGATCCATCGCTTGCCGCCAACGAGCGGACCGCGGGCCCCGGTGTCGCCTCGATCGAACCCGGTCGAGGGCCATGGTCGCCGGACCCTGCGAGGATGACCCGTCGCCTTGGAATACCTGGTCCGAGCAGCCCGTGTCACGGACATCGACCGGATCGTCGCCCTGGGCGATGACTCGGTGCGGATCGACCGCGGCCAGAGCCCGCTCGGAGCGGCCGATCTGATGCGTCAGCTCGTCTACCTGCCGCAGGCCAGCGTCGTCGTCGCGGAATTGGGGCGCGTCGTCGTCGGTGGCGCGATCCTCGCGCTTCGGCCATCGGTCCGAGCCGGTGGCTATGTCGGCACGATCGACTTCCTCGTGGTCGATCCGGAGTACGACGCGGAGCGCATCACCGCCGCCCTGCTCGAGGAGCTGCTCAGGTCCGCCAGCAACAAGGGATGCACCGTCGTCGAGGCCGATCGGCCCGAGGCCGAGCTTCTCGGACGCTGGCAGCGGATGGGCTTCGATGAAGCCGGTCCGCGCATCCAACGAATCGTGGCCGCGGCGGGATCCGCCGCGCGTCACCAGTCATGACCGTCCCGGTCGAGCTGCGCGAGCGCGCCGGCCGGACCGAACCCTAACAAGGAGTCACAGTGGGCAAGAACGTCGCCGTCTTCGTGGACGTGGCGAACATCTTCTATGCGGCCAAGGCCGCGGGCGTGGACATCGATTACGTCACGCTTCTCAAGGCGGCCTCAGCCGGCCGCGATCTGGTGCGCGCGTACGCGTACACGGGGCTCGACCCGGACAACGAGAACCAGCGGAACTTCCACGACTTCCTCCGCCGGAGCAACTACAAGGTCGTCAGCAAGGACATCCGCAAGTACGGCGACGGCAAGGTCAAGGCCAACCTCGACATCGAGCTCGTCGTCGACATGATGAAGACGGCCCGGAACCTGGACATCGCGATCGTCGTGTCGGGTGACGGCGACTTCGCGCCGGCCATCCGCGCCGTGCAGGAGCAGGGTGTCCGGGTCGAGGTCATCAGCTTCCGCGGCAACACCAGCTCCGACCTCATCGAGGTCGCCGACCTGTTCACCGACATCGTCCAGCTGGCGCGGGTCGAGAAGGGCACGCGCTCCGGACGACGCGTCGCCGACGACGACGCGGACCTGTCGATGACCGAGGTCCCGGACAAGCAGACCGAGGGCACCGGCGTCGGTCGAGGCCGTGGTCGCGGCCGTGGTCGCGGGCGTGACGCCGAGCCGGTCGCCGCGACGGCACGACCCCGCAGCCGGACCCGGTCCGGCGCGGCCGAGCCGGTCGCCGCAACGGCCGGTGGCGACGCGCCCGGCCTGGTCGCGCTGCCCGGCGAGCGCCTGTCGCGCTCGGTCGGGACGCTGACCGAGGCCGATCTCGCGCGTGCCGAGGTCTTCACCCTGGACGATCTCGACGACGCGGCGACCGATGCCGCCGACGAGGCCGCCCGCGAGCGAGGCACGCTCGAGGACGGCGAGGAGCCGCGCCGGCGCCGGCGCCGGGGCGGTCGTGGTCGTGGTCGCGGCCGTGGCCGGAGCGAGGATGAGGGCGCCGAGGGTTCCGAGGCGGCCCCCGAGCGGGCGCCTGCCGCCCAGCCGGTGGCGCGAGCCGCGGGCCCGGTCGAACGGGACGACGAGGACGAGGACGACGTCGACGTGGCGCCGCCGTCGCGCACGCCGCGGGCGTCGGCGTTCGGGTCGGTGTGGGACTCCCAGATCGGGACCCCGGCCGCTTCGACCGCTCCACGAGCCCCGATCACCGACGACGAGGACTTCGACGAGCCGGAGATCCCGGAGTACCTGATCGCCGAGCAACGCCGCGGCAGCAACAACCGGGGCGGCGGCGGGGGCGGCGGGCGCGGTGCCCGCGGCGGCCGGTCCGCCTACCAGTCGGCCATGGAGCGCGAGCGCTATGGCCGCGGTGGTGGCGGCGGGGGCGGCATCAACCGCTACCCGGACGTGAGCGGCCGGCCACGGTCGTCGACGCCGCCGCGTGACGACCGGAACTACAGCCGGGGCGATCGTCCGGTCACCTCGGCGCCGCCGCCCCGCAGCTCGAGCGAGCCGTGGAGCGACGTTCCGCCCGAGCTCGAGGCCATGCTCCGGGCGCAGGTCGCCCAGAAGCCCGCTCCGAGCCGGCCGTCGGCCGGATCGAGCAACCCGGCCGCCGAGGACCTCGCGGCGCCCGTCGCCATCGACGAGGAGCCGATCACCAAGCCGCGTGCCACGCGCAAGCCCCGAGCGACGGCCGCCACGGCCGCGGTCGAGACGAGTGCGGGCGACGAGGCGGCCCCGGCCAAGCCTCGCGCCACGCGGAAGCCGGCGGCGTCTCGAACGTCGGCATCCAAGGCGGCCGCTGCCACGGCAGTGGACGGCGACGGTGACCTTCCCGACGCCTCCGCGGCGCCGACGGCGGCCGCCAAGCCGCGCGCCACGCGGAAGCCGAAGGCTGCCGCGGACGCGGTGACCCCGGCCGACACCGCTGCGACGGACGCGCCGCCGAAGCGGCGCGCACCTCGGAAGACGGCGGCGACCGACCCGGCCTGATCGGGCAGGGATCGCGGATGGACGGGGCGAGGACCCGGGGCCAGGCTGCCGCGCTCGCCGCGGTGGCCGCGATGGTCCACGGGCCTGCCCCGCACGCCGTGCTCCTGGCCGGGCCCGAGGGCGTCGGCAAGACGACCCTCGCGCTCGACCTGGCCGCCGGCCTCCTGTGCACGGCGGAGCCGGCCGCCAGACCGTGCCGCGTGTGCCGGGCGTGCCGGCTGGTCGAGCACGGCACACACCCCGACGTGCATCGCCTCGGGCCCGCCGGGCCGGGGCGCCAGATCGTGATCGGCGGCCCGGAGGCGCGCTACCGGGGCGTCAAGGACCTCCTCGCCGACCTCGTCCTCATGCCCGTCGAGGGTGGCCGGCGGGTGGCCGTCATCGAGGCCGCCGACCGGATGAACGAGGACGCCCAGTCGGCGCTGCTGAAGACCCTCGAGGAGCCTCCCGCGGGCGTCACCATCGTCCTGTGTGCCGACCAGGAGGCGCGTCTCCTCCCGACGGTCCGGTCGCGCTGCTTCCGACTGCGTCTCGGGCTGGTCGGGTCGCGTGACATCGAGGCCATCCTCTCTGACCACGGGCTGGTCGACCCGCCGACTGCGGCGCGGCTCGGCCGGCTCGCCGGCGGTCGCCCGGGCCTGGCCATGGCCTACGCCCGCGCCCCGGAAGCGGTCCTCATCCGCGCCGAGCTCACCCGCGTCCTGCTCGACCTGACCGACGCCGGCGCCGGCCCGCGCCTGGCGGCGGCTCGGGCCGCCGTGCCGCGCGCGATCGCTCTCGCGAATGCGCTGGCGGCGGCCGGCACCAACGGATCGGCGGCCACGTCGGCCGCGCCTCGGTCGGGGCGGCGCCGCGGCGCGGCGGCCACGGCCGCTATGCCCGTGGAGCCGGCACCCCCGGCCCAGACGGCTGACGAGGCCGCCGACGGCGGCGCCACGACGGACCCCGATGCCGACCCAGCCGTGGCGACTCCGCACGCCCGCCACGGAACGGCGCCGGGGCGTGGAGGTGCTGCTGGGCCTGTGGACGGACGTGGCGCGTGACCTCGTCCTGATCGGTCACGGTGGCGTCCGCTCCGTGCACGACACGGTCCTCCTCGACGAGCTGGCCGCCGTCGCCGCCGCGATCGACCCCGATGCCGCCGTCGCGTTCCTCGAGCGTGCCGCCCGGTCGGCCGAATGGCTCGCGACGAACGTCTCACCGGAGCTCATCCTCGACGCGCTGGTGCTGGCCTGGCCGCGTCGCGCGACCGTGGCGGCCTGAGGACCGGCGGTGCCCGATCCGGCGGTCCGACTCGAGGCGACCGTCATCGGCCGCGTCCAGGGCGTCGGCTTCCGCTACTTCGCGCTCCGGGAAGGGATGGATCTCGGCCTGGATGGCTGGGTGGCCAACGCCGCCGACGGCTCGGTCCGGTGCGTCGCGGAGGGACCGCGGGAGCAGCTCGAGATCCTCCTCGACCGCCTGCGGGACGGTCCGGCGGCCGCCATCGTCGAGCGCGTCAGCGAGGCCTGGATGCCGGCCACCGGCACGCTCGGACCATTCACGGTGCGCAGCGGTGCCCACCGCGGGGACTGACCGGTCACCCTATCGGCCGGCGCACGACCGGACGGGTGGGCTATTCCGTTCCGTGCCCGGTCGGGGGCATCCTCAGACATGATGGAGCCGAATGCCGCCGCCGAGGAGCTGCCCGCCCTGTACCGCGCCGTCCTCGACCGCGTCGGCGAGCTGGTCGCCGACGGTCAGCGGAGCATGGCCAACCAGGTCCGGGCGGACGCCATCGCGATCTACTCACGAGCCTGGGACGAGCGTGCCCGGCGCGACCTGGAGGCCCTCCTCCGTCGCAACGCGGCCGAGCTGCCGGGCGAGCGTGCCGTCGGCCGCGGGTTCCGGCGTCGGAAGCTGCGAACCGCCTGACGCCGGGGCGGCCGGCCGGGCGCACGCACGGCAGCGTAGGCTTGAGGCGTGCCAGACGAGACGATCCGTGACCTGATCGAGCGCGCGCTCGACGCCTACGCCGTCCTCGAGGAGCTCGGCGAGCAGATCGAGGACGAGTGGTCGTACGTCGCCGACCTGAGCGACGCCTGGCGCACCCGGCTCGATGCGGTCGCCGCGCACCGCGGCGCCGACGACGCGACGGACGAGGCGAGCGCCGCGATCGACCTGGCCGTGGACGAGATCGGCCGGATCGAGGATCCCCATCGCGCGATCGACTGGCTGTCGACCTTCCCGCAGGTCGTCCTGCTCGCGATGGACGAACGACCATGAGGTTCCAGGACGCCGCCAAGGATGCCCGGGCCGTGGTCTACGCCGGCATCCAGGCCGACCCGCAGGTCGCGCGCACGGCCGCCCTCCTGGCGGACGCCACGCCGGCCCAGCGGCTCCTCGCCCGGGCGGTCATGAACGGCGAGACGACGGACGCCGGACGGTGGCGAGCGATGTTCCCGAGCCTGTTCGGCCCGGGAGCGACCGGCGACGCCAGGCGACGAGGCCCGGTCCGAGGACATCCTGGCCGCGTCCCTCGCGGTCGCCGACCGGGGCGAGCAGGTCCGCAGCCAGGTCCGGGGCGCCCTCGTCGAGGAGCTGACCGCGATGCTCCTGGCACGCCGGGTCGACGCGGCCGCAGTGCGCCGCGAGCGTCGCATCCTGTTCGACGGCGTTCGGGCCGAGATCCACCCATACGACGTCACGGTGGAGCGCGACGGGGCCGCCGAGGCCTACGACTGCAAGTGGGGCGCGCGCGGCATCAACGCCGACGTCCTGCACCAGCTCGACGACGCGCGCTCGAACGCCGCCGACGAGGATGAGCGGCTGACGGTGGCGCTCGTGGTCTTCGACGCCCGGCGTTCCTGCGACGTCCGTCTCGCGCGCCAGACCGCGCCGCACGAGGCGACCGCGATCGTGACCATCGAGACGCTCGACGGGCTGGCCGGGCAGGGGCGTTGACGCTCCAGGCGGCGGACACCTGCAGCGCGCCGTACCGCGTGCGCTTCGACGAATGCGGTCCCGACGGGCTGGTCCGGACCTCCGTCCTGTTGCGTTACTCGCAGGACCTGGCCGGATACCACTCGGCGGTTCGGGGGTTCGGACGGGACTGGTTTGCCGAGCACGGCATCACGTGGCTGGTCCGCGCCGCGGAGGTCGCCGTCGTCGGCCCGATCCCGCTCAATGCCGAGCTCGTCGGGACGACCCAGGCCATCGGCTCGCGGCGCGTCTGGGCCAGGCGGCGGACCGAGTTCCGGGATGCCGTCGGCACGCTCCTCGCGTGGGTCCACATCGACTGGGTCCTGATCGACGGCCGCGGTGCCCCGACGCGCATCCCGGCCGAGTTCGACTCGGTCTTCGGCGCGCCGCCGGCGTCGTTCGGACTGGCGCGCGTGACGCTCGAGGACGTGCCGCCCGAGGCGTCGCGGACCCGGCTCACGGTCCGGCCCCAGGAGCTGGACCCGATGGATCACGTCAACAACGCGGTCTATGCGGACTGGCTCGACGAGGCGGTCCAGGGCGCCGGTGGCACCGTCGCCGTCCGGGCCGTCCCGCGCCTGGCCCGTCTCGAGTACGCCCGGGCAGCCGCGCCGGGTGCCTCCGTCGAGGCAGCGGTGTGGCCGGCACGGCGATGCCTGGTCGTGCCGGCTCGGCGACGACGACGGCGACCTGCTCCGCGCCCGGCTGGAGCCGCTCGAGACGACAGGCGCGGCGGTGGTCCCGTGAGCCAGGACCTCGATCCGGTCTCCGCGCCCGATGCCTACCGCGCGTCGCTCCTCGCGGCGCTCGGCGACGACGATCCGGCCGTCGCGCAGCTCGAGACGCCGGCGCGCATCCGCGCGCTCGTCGCCGAGGCGGGCGACCTCCTGCGCGTCCGGCCGGAGCCGGGCGAATGGTCGGTGCTCGAGTGCGTCGGCCACATCGTCGACTCGGAGCTGATGGCCGGAGCCCGCGAGCGCTGGATCATCGCCGAGGACGAGCCCGAGATCGTCGGCTACGACCAGGCGCTCTGGGTGGATCGGCTCGAGCACAACGCGGACGATCCGGAGATCCTGATCGCGACCTTCGCGGCGCTGCGCGCGGCCAACCTCGACCTGTGGGCACGCCGGCCGGTCACCGACCGCCCGCGGGTCGGCCGCCACCGGGAACGAGGCCCGGAGAGCTACGAGATGACGTTCCGTCTCGCCGCCGGGCACGACCGGGTCCACCTCGACCAGGCGCGCCGGGCGCTCGCGGCGGCCAGGGCACGCGTCCCCCGCGACATCGATCAGGGCGACCCGATCCGGTAGAGCGTCCACGTGCCGGCGTCGTCGATCGCGGTCAACCCGAGGCCGGCCCGGATCGCGTCGACGGTGGCGGCTGGGCGACGTCCCGCCCATTGGCCGGCGATCGCGGCCGGGTCGACGACCAGGTAGCTCGGCCGTCCGTCGGCCAGGAGGGCGGCCGCCGCCGTCGGATCGAGGTCGAACAGCTCCACGACGTCCGGGACGCCGTCGCGGATGAAGACGCCCGTCGGACCCATCGCGATCAGCCGGGCGCCGGACGGGACCTCCGCCTCGAGGCGTCGGATCGCCGCGAGGTCGGCGGTCTGACGGTCGATGAAGCTCGCGGTGAACCGTCCCGCCACGACGACCGCGACGAGGACCCAGGCGACGGCCACGGCCGCGAGCAGGCCCGCCCGGAGTGCCGGCCGGCCGCGTGGCAGCCAGCCGTCGACGGTCCGGGCGAGCTGCCATGTCCCGAGCGCCACGAGGATCGCGACGGGCGGCATCGCCGCGAGGAAGAACCGCGTGTTCTGGTACGGAGACCCGGCGAGGAAGGCCAGCACGATGGCCGGCCAGCCGATCAGCAGGATCGAGGCCGCGGGGCCCCCGCGTCGCGCGACCCAGACCGCGCCCCAGATCGCGAGAAGGCCGGGCGGTCCGAACCAGTAGGGTGCGACGGCCTGGCCGAGGTAGAACGCCCCGCTCGTCGTCGCGTAGGTGAGCGATCCGTCGCTCGTCGTGAACGAGGTCCGCAGGGCGTTGAGCGGGTCCCACGCGTACGCGCCGAAGTCCGCCGCGAACGGGACGGTCGTGCCGTCGGCGACGGCGAGGACCATCGGCACCGCGACCGGGGCGAGGACGATGGCCCCGACGAGCGAGGCGGCGCCTCGCATCGCGGATCGCCCGCCGCCGGTCGGCTCGCCAGACCGTGCGAACGCCGAGAAGAGCGACCACGGCGATCGGCACGGCCACAAGGCCAGAGACCCAGCGCGTGTCGATGGCGGCCGCGACCGTGGCGGCGGCCAGGAGGAGCCACCGCGTGCGTCCCGTGCGGCCGTAGCGGCAGGCGGCCCACGCGCCCGCGGTGGCAAGCGCCACCGACAGCGTGTCCGACATCGCCACGGCGCTCGACTGCCAGAGCTGGCCGGGGAGCGCGGCGACGACCGCCGCAGCGATGGGCACCGCGACCGCCGCGCGGCCCCCGCCGACCCGTCGCCCGATCGCCTCCGAGGCCAGGAGGCCCGTCATGACCGGGACGAGCGCGCCCGCCAGGAGGCTCACCACGAGCCCGATCCGGCCGTCCGGCCCGGCCACGAGCGAGATCGCGGCGATGACGACCGGGAAACCCGGCGGTTGCTGGAACGACGGGATCGCCTCGCCGTGCAGGAACGCATCGCGCAGCGGCCCGAGGGCGTAGTTGACGTACCCGAACGCGTCCTGGCCGTACAGCCCGTCGAACCGGTGCGTCGTGACGAGGACCGTCGCGGCCACGAACACGAGCAGGCCCGGCGCGATCCGCGCGAGCCCGACCGACGTACGGTCCGACACGACTCGGGCACGGCCGACCATCCCCGGATTATCCTCGACACCGTCGCCCGACCGCCGTCGCCCAGCGGGAGATGCCATGCCGAGGACCAGCGCGCGCCGAACGCGATCGTTGCACGCCGGCCGGCGTGCTCGTGCTCGTGGCCGTCGTCGTCGGCGCCTGCTCGGGCACGTCGCCGTCGACCGGTCCGGTCAGCCTGCGACTGCAGGTCAGCATGACGCCGGAGGAGCTGGCGTCCTTCCAGCCCGCCGTCCAGGCGGTCGACGCCGCCCATCCCGAGTTCACCGTCCAGCTCGAGAACGTCCCGCAGGACTCGGAGACCGAGAAGATCACGACCGAGGTCGCGGCGGACGACCTGCCGGACGTGCTGCGGGTGACGGGCTCCAACGTCCAGCAGTGGATCCGCCGCGCCGCGTTCCTCGACCTGACCGAACGGGTCAAGACGGCCGGGCTCGACCTGACCGACTTCTATGCCGGCCCGCTCGACCAGTACCGCTGGCACGACGTCCTCTGGGGCATCCCGGACAGCGCCTCCCCGGAGATCGTCTACTTCGACAAGAAGGCGTTCGCCGATGCGGGCCTCGCAGCCGCCGGACGACACGTGGACCTACGAGGACATGCGGACGGCGGCTCTCAAGCTGACCGTCGATGCCGCCGGGAAGCACCCGGGCGACGCCGGCTTCGATCCGACCAAGATCACCCGCTGGGGCTGGAACGGCGGCGTGACCTACTACTGGCAGGACGCGGCGATCCAGGGCCTCGGCGGCGAGCTCTGCGCCACCCCCGACTGCACGACGATGTCGTTCACCGATCCCGCCACGCGCAAGGCGTTCGACTGGTGGGTCGGGCTCGTCCGCGACGACCACGCCGGGCTGTCCGACCCGTACGGCGGGTCGCAGACGGGGGTGCCCGGGCGACCCGTTCCAGTCGGGCAAGGCGGCGATGGGCTCGAACGGCTCGTTCGCCATCGGCCAGCTCAACGCCGCCGGCACCATCGACTACGACATCGTGCAGCCGTTCCTCGGCACGGACGGCAAGCGCCACACCCCGCTGAGCACGAACGGCTACGTCATCGCGGCCAAGAGCGGGCACCCCGACGAGGCCTGGGCGCTGATCCAGGCGCTCGTCGCACCGGCGTTCCTCGAATCGACCTGGGGCAAGCCCGGTCACGCGGTCCCGGCCCGGCGGTCCGTGGCGTCGTCGGTCATCGACACCTCGCACCCGCCGGTCAACCAGAAGGCGATCCTCGAGGCGATGGAGGTCGGCGCGGTCTTCCGGCCGTACACCGCCGGCGCGCGCGAGGCGTACGACCGGACGCTCGACCTGTTCACCAAGATGAACACGGGCGCCCTGCCCATCCCGGACGCGCTGGCGCAGATCGAGGCGGCCGCGAACGAGGCGCTCGCCGCCGACCGGGTGCCGTGATCCTCGGGCGCGGCCGCCTGGGCTCGCTCGCCCGGCGCGGGCCGGCCGCCCACACCGGCCTGAGCCGGCCGCGGGTCCGTGGCCAGGAACGCTGGTTCTACCTGCTCATCTCGCCCTGGCTGGTCGGGCTGATCGCGCTCCAGGTGGTGCCGATGCTCGGGGCCGGTGCCCTCGCCTTCGCCGACTGGGAGCCGCCGCTCGCACCCAGCTGGGTCGGGCTCGACAACTTCACGGCGCTCGCCGCCGACCCGCGCTTCGGCACGGCCGTCGTCAACACGCTCGTCTACGGGCTCGCGACGGTCATGCCCGGGTCTGGCGATCGGTCTCGGGCTCGCGCTCCTGCTCGGTCCGCTGCGACGCGGCGGGACGGTCCTGCGCACGACCGTGTTCATGCCCGCGGTCGTCGCCGGCGTGGCCACGGCCCTGATGTGGGGCTGGATCTTCAACCCGCGCTTCGGCCTCATCGACGGGCTGCTGGCGATCGTCGGGCTGCACGGGCCGGCCTGGCTGCGCGACCCGGCCTGGGCGATGCCGGCGATGATCGTGATCGGCCTGTGGAACGTCGGGGTCAACCTCGTCGTCTACGTCGCCGCGCTCGGGACCGTGCCCGCAGGACCTGCACGACGCGGCGGCGCTCGACGGCGCCGGGGCGGGTGCCCGGTTCCGGTACGTGACCTGGCCGGCCCTGCTGCCGGTGACCTTCTACCTGGCGATCGTCAACGGGATCGCCGCCTCGCAGGTCTTCACGCCGAGCTACGTCCTGACCCGCGGCGGTCCGGACGACGCGACGCTCACGACCGCCCTGTACACGTACCAGACGGCGTTCGCCTACGGCAAGCTCGGGTACGGGGCGGCGATGGCGATCGTCGTGTTCGCGGTGGTCCTGCTGCTGACCGCGCTCGCGTTCCGGTTCGTCGGCCGTCGCGTGCCGTATCTCGGGGCCGAGTCGTGACCGGCCGCTGGCGGGCGATCCTCGCCGTCGCCGTGGTCATCCCGTTCGCGCTGCCGTTCGTCTGGCTCGTGACCAGCGCCTTCAAGCCGCTCGACCAGTTCTACGCGTCGCCCCCGACCCTCCTGCCGAACCCGCCGAGCCTCGACAACCTGGCCGGCGTCCTCGCCTCCTGGACGTGCCCCGGCTGGTCGCCAACACGACGCTCATCGCGGTGCTGTCGGTCGTCGCGACGGTCGCCACCTCGTCCGTCGTCGGGTTCGCGTTCGCGACGCTGCCGGCCCGCGGGGCGCGCTCCTGTTCGGCGTCCTGGTCGCCACGATCCTGATCCCGCCGACCGTCGCGATCGTGCCGCAGTTCATCCTGTTCAGCCGCCTCGGCTGGGTGGGGACCTACCTGCCGCTGATCGTGCCCAGCCTGTTCGGCAACGCGTTCGCGATCTTCCTGTTCCGGCAGTGGTTCCGGAACCTGCCGCCGCACCTGTTCGAGAGCGCGGAGCTCGAGGGCGCGAACCCGTTCCAGGCGTTCCGCCACATCGCGCCTCCCGCTGGCGCGCCCGATCGTCGCCGCGGTCGCGGTCTTCGCGTTCGTCGGGTCGTGGAACGACTTCCTCGGCCCGCTGGTCTACCTCCGCGCGCCGGACACCTTCACGGTCAGCCTCGGCATGGCGACCTTCCAGGGCGTCCACGTCAACGACGTCCACTATTCGGTGGCGATGGCCCTGATCGCGCTCGTGCCGCCGATCATCGTGTTCGTCCTCGCCCAGCGGTTCCTCGTGCGCGGCGTCGCGGCCGGCGGGTGGCGAGCGTGACGATGCCGTTCCGGCGCTTCGGAGAGCTGCCGATCCCGCGTTCCGACGCTCGAGCGCCGGTACGGCCTGATGGCCGAGACGCTCCGCTTCGAGACGAACGATCCGGCGCTGCTGGCTGCGGCCGACGCCTCGTTCGGGCGGTTCGCCGTGCCGGTCGACGAGCGCGAGCCCCTCGTCGTCTCGCTGTTCACCGAGCCGTGGCCGGGCCGGGTCGCCCGGGTCGGACGACGACGCGTGGACGATCACCGAGGTGGTCAACCGGATGTACGGCAGCCGCTACGTCACCACGGGTGGATCGCGCGACGTGTCGGTGTCCGATGTCGACGCCGGGATCGCGGTCGGGTTCGTCAGCCCGGCGACCGCCCGCGACGCGCGCGACGGTCCGCTACTCGTTCCTCGAGGGCATGGCGCTCTCGCTGCTCGCCGCGGGGCCGGGGCTACCTCGTGCTGCACGCCGCCGGGGTCGTGTGGGGCGACAGCGGGATCGTCATCTCCGGGACCGGCCGGGGCCGGCAAGTCCACGCTGGCCATGGCCTGCGCCCGTCGCGGCTTCGGGGTCTTCGCCGAGGACGCGGTCTTCGTCCGGGTCCGATCGACCGCGCTCGAGCTGTGGGGCATCCCCTGGGTCCAGCGCCTGCTGCCCGACGCCGCGGCGCTTCTTCCCGGAGCTCGCCGAGACTCCCGATCCACGCCGGCAGCCGAACGGCGAGACCAAGATCGAGGTGGACCTCGACCGGGTCCAGCCGGGGCGGGCCGTCCCGTGCGCGATGGCGGGGCCGATCCTGTTGCTGGCGAGGGACACCGGCGGTCCGACCCGGATCGAGCCGGTGGAGGACGCGACCGCCCACGACGCGCTCGAGATCCACTGGCCGTGGGACGGTGGCTGGTCCGCGCGCACGAGCGCGGGCCGCGGAGCTGCTGGCCGGCCGGAGCGTCTTCCGGCTGCACATGAACGGCACGCCGGACGAGGCGGTCGATGCGATCGAGCGCCTGATGGAGGGACCGGCGGGCTCGATCGCGGCCCGGTGACGCGCCCATCCGCGGCGGTCACCAACGCCCTGACCCGCGAGCTCGCCGATGTGGCTCGAGGGACCGCCGCCCGACCGCGCCGCCGTCATCGCGGCGGTGGAGCCCGTCGACGTGGGTCGCGTTCCGCCGGGTCGTGACGATGCACGGGCTCGCGCCGCACCTCGCCGGCAGCCTGCCCGGCGTCGCGAGCTGGGCGGGGCGATGCCGGCACCGACGCTCGACTGGCTCGCCGAGCAGGCCGGGCGCAACGCCAGACCGGATCGCCCGGATGCACGACGAGCTCGCGGCGATCCTCGGCGCGGCAGCAGTCGGCGGCATGTCGAGGTGATGCCGCTCAAGGGCGCCGTCCTGACGCACGATGCCCGGGGCCGACCCGGCCCGACGGCCGATGGCGGACCTCGATCTGCTCGTTCGACCGGGGGACCGTGTCCGGCTCCACGAGGTCCTCGTGGGCCTGGGCTACCGACATGTCCCGGATGGCCACCGGCGACCGACGCATGACGTCTTCGTCGAGCCCGGCGGGGGCGGCCGGCCCGTCGACCTCGAAGGAGAGCACCCGGACAACCCGCGCCGGGTCGAGGTGCACGTCGAGGTCAAGCGTCACCTCTGGGGCTGGGCGGACGACGACGACCTGACCGCGGAGCTGTGGCGTGGGGCGAGCCGGGGCGAGATCCTGGGCCGGCCGGCGACCCTGCCACGACCCGACGAGCCTGTTCGCCCACCTCGCCATCCATGCCTCGAGCGACCTGCTGAGCGGCCGCGGCCGGCTGGTCCAGTGGCTGGATCTCGGTCGGATGGCGCCGGTCGCCGGCGACCTCGACAGGCTGCCCCATCCGCGGCTGGCCTATCCGTCGCTCCGGCTCGCCCGACGCGCCCTCCCCATCGCGCTCGGTGGCGCGGACCTGGCCGGCCTCGAGCGGCACGTGCCGGACCGGCTGACGCGCTGGGCCGCGACCGTCCGCCTCGACGCGTCGTGCGGGCTGACCACCGGCCGCCCGCCCGACGAACCCGCCACGGTCTCGGGGCGCGCTGGGAGCGCTGGCGCCCGGATCGTTGGCGGCTGCTGGTCGCCTACGGGAAGGCGCCGCTGCCCGTCGCGCTCGCCCGCCACGGGCTCACCGTCGCCGGCCGCGCCCGGCGTCGCCGGTGACCAGGCCGGCGTAGCGCTCGAGGAGGTCGGCGGTGGTCCGTTCGAGGTCGAACCGGGCGACGGCGACGGCCCGTCCGGCAGCGGCCATCCGGGCTGCCCGGCCGGGATCGTCGAGCACGGCCGCGAGGGCATCCGCGAGGCCCGCCTCGTCCCCGACGGGCACGGTCGTCGCCCCGTCGCCGAGGTCCGGCAGGACCCCGACCCGGGTTCCCACGACGGGCAGGCCGGACGCGGCGGCCTCGACGGCGACCATCGACTGGCCCTCGTGCCGCGAGGTCACGGCGAGCACCGTCGCCGACCGATAGAGCGCCGGCATCTCGTCGCGCGGGAGCTGGCCGGCGAACCGGACCCGTCCGGCCAGAGCGGTCCCGGCGATCGAGGCCTCCAATCCGGGGCGCAGCCGTCCATCGCCCGCGAGGACGAGGTCGAGGCCGGGCCGGTCGGACGCCAGGCGCCCGAAGACCCGCAGCATGGCCGCGGGGTCCTTGACCGGTTCGAGGCTGCCGGCGAACAGGATCGTCTGCCGGGCGGGGCGTCCGGCTCGTTCGGCGTCCGCGGTCTCGGCCTCCGCCGGCTCGGCCGGGCGGAAGACGGTCGTGTCGACGCCGAGGGGCAGCAGCGCGACCGGTCGCTCCGGCCGCCGTTCGAGGATCGCGGCGAGGGCCGTGGACGACCCGGCCGTCACGAGGTCCGCGCCACGGAACGAGATCCCGACCGTCCATCGCCCACCCCGCCCGAGGGCCGCCCCGTAGCCGATGTCGGGGATCCGCGCGAGCTCGCCGCCGAGGACCGACACGACGACCGGCCGTCGGACGAGCCGTCCGGCGATGGTCGCGACCGCGCCGGCCTCATCGGCCCACAGCGCGTGGACGAGATCGAACGGCCGGCGACGGTGACGACGCAGCACCGCCCGGACCCCGCCCGCGAGCACGCGCGCCCGCCCGGACGCGCCCGGAGCCGCCCCGACGCCGAGCGCCGTGACCCGGGCGCCCGCCACGCGGTATGGCGGCCGCGCCGGCGGATGTCGCAGGGCGATGACCTCGCAGTCGTGGACGGAGGCGATCCGCTCGACGAGGTCGACGATCGCCGGCATCCCCGGCTCGTCACGCTCCACGACGAAGCCCGGCGTCACGATCGCCACGCGCAGCCGCCGGCCGAACGAGGCCTCAGTCATCGGGATCCGGCGCGGGGTCGCCGTCCGGAACGGGCCGGAGTGCGACCCGGTACGCGACGACCCACAGGCCGAGGAGGATCCACGCCCAGGTCCGGCCGGCCGAGGCCGTCCACGGGTAGAAGTCGAACAGGCCGACGACCGTGACCGCCGCGATCCCGGCCGACGCGCCCGCCAGCCAGCGCGTCCAGCGGCGCCTGGCTCGGACCAACGCCACCCAGGGCGCCACGACCAGGACGAGGTAGCAGAGAGCTCCGGCCAGCCCCGTCTCGGCCGCGACGTCGACGATCACGACGTGGGTCGGCTGGAAGGCGTAGTCGAAGGTCGGGTCGGTCAGCCTCATCGCCTGTGGCATGGTGCCGAGACCCGTCCCCAGCAGCGGGTGCTCGGCGATCACGCGCAGCCCGAGATCGGCGTTCGCCAGCCGTTCGTCGATCGAGCGGGTCTCGGTCGGGACCGGCCCCGACACGTGCGCCCGCGCCGCCAGGTATGGCAGGAACGGGACGGCCAGGGCGGCACCGATGACGCCGGCCGTCAGCGCCGCCGCGACCCATCGCCGGAGACCGGGGCGATCACGGCGGATCGCCAGCATGACGATCGCGACGGCCAGCCCGACCGCGAACGCGATCCAGGCCGCCCGGGAGAAGGTCAGGAACAACGCGGCGACGCCCAGGCCGAAGACCGCCATCCGGATCAGGCGCGTCCACCGGCCGTCGGCCCTGGGCGCTCGCGATGACGAGCAGGCCGAAGGCCAGCACGCCGCCCAGGATGTTCGGGTGGGACGCCAGGCCGTAGGCCCGGACCCAGCGCACCCCCTCGTCGGTCGCCACGATGCTGACCCCCGGCACGTTCGGCGCAAACCGCAGCTCCTGGAGCCAACCGAGGCCGATCGCGTGCTGGGTGGCCGCCTGGACGATCGCGATCCCGGCCTGCGACCCGACCATCACCAGGACGGCCAGGATGATCCGGTCGAGCCGGTCCACCTCGTTCACGACGTACCAGCCGATGCCGATCGTGACCGCCAGCTTGGCCGCATTGAAGGACGCCAGCTGCGGGTCGATCGACACGGCCGTCCCCAGCCCCACGATCGCCAGCAGCCCGACGGCCGGGATCCAGATGAAGGCAGGCCCGAAGCGCAGCGGCCGGGGCCGAAGCGCGACGCCCAGGAGCCACAGGCCGATCGTCACGATCATCGCCACGTAGGCCCACGGCAGCAGGAGGTCCGTGTAGGCGGGCGCGACGTCCGGTTCCGGTCGCGCCAGCAGGTCGAACCGGGCGGCCAGTGGGCTGAGCACGATGACGACCGCGAACGCGATCGCCGCCAGGCGCTCGGCCCACGTGCCGGCGACGACACGCACCCCGCCGCTCACCGGCCGATCGAGACCGGGCGGCCGAGGACGCTCTCCAGGACGCGCCAGCATCCCGGCGTCGAACCGCGCCCGGTCGAAGCGTCGCGCCGAGGCGACCAGGGCCTCGGGGTCGAGCTCATCCGCCATCGACCGGCGCATCGCCGCGGCGAGCGCCTCGGCCGTCGGCTCGTCGAAGGTGAACCCGGTCTTGCCATCGCGGACGATCTCGATGGCTCCGCCCCGGGCGAACGCGACCGGCGGCCGCCCCGCTGCCTGGACCTCGGCCATGGTCATCCCGAAATCCTCGGTCCCGGGCACGATCAATGCGATGCACGTGGCCATGGCGCGCGCGACCGCCTCGTCCGGGAGCCGGCCGAGGAACCGGACCGACGGTCCGGCCGCACGACGCAGGGCGGCCTCGTCCGGTCCCTCGCCGATGACGTCGAGCGGCCAGCCATGTCGCGTCGCGGCCTCGACCGCGAGGTCGATCCGCTTGTGGCGTCGCAGCCGGGCGACGACCAGGAACCGGCCCGATCGCTCCGTGACCGGCGCGAACGCGGCGGTGTCGACCGGCGGATAGACGACCGTGGCGTCCCGGTCGTAGGCCTCGCGGATCCGCTCGGCGGTGTAGGCCGAGTTCGCCACGTACGCGTCGACCCGGCGGGCGGCCGCACGGTCCGACCGACGCAGGACCGCGAGCCCAGGCGCGAGAGCCCATCCCGCCATCGCCCGGCCATGGAAGTAATCCGCGGCGTCCCACAGGAAATGGGGCGGTGCATGGCAGTAGGCGATGTGGACGGCGTCGTCGGGCGGTCGCACGTGGTGGGCGAACGCGCTCGTGCTCGAGACGACGACCGTGGCGTCCTCGAGCGGCATCCGTCCGAACGCCGTCGGCAGGAGTGGTGCCATCAGCGTCAGCGGGACGCCATGCCGTCGGAGCCGCTGCAGCGGGGTCGCCCGGATGCGGGCGGAGCGGAGCGCGTCCGGGAGCCGTTCGCGGTCGTAGACGGAGGTGTGGATCGAGGCCGCGGGCAGGAGCCGCGCGAGATCGCCGACCAGGCGTTCCGCGCCACCCTGCTGCGTGAAGTAGTCGTGGACGATGGCGATCCGGTCGGTCCGGTTCGAAGGCCCCGGATCCGGCTCGGCAGGTCCGCGGGCCGCCGCGGATGGCCTCAGGGCGACCGATCCAGGACGCCACCACCGGCGGTCGCGACCGTGCCGGCGCCGCTCACCCCGCGCCGTCGCCGCGCGCGCTGGTCGAGGAGCTTCGCGACGAGCGCGGTCCAGCCGGTCTGGTGGCTTGCCCCGAGCCCACGGCCGGTGTCGCCGTCGAAGTACTCGTGGAACAGCAGCAGCTGGTCGTCCACGGAGCCTTCCGGCTGACTCGGGGCGTCCGGCCCGCGGAACGGCCGCCGTCCCCCGTCGTCGCGCAGGAACAGCGTTTCGAGCCGGCGGCCGAGGTCGTCGGCGACCTCGCCGATCGAGACCAGCCGGTCTCCGCCGGTCGGCAGGGACACGGTGAAGTCGTCGCCGTAGTAGTGGTCGAACTTCTGGAGCGCCTCGATGAGCAGGTAGTTGATCGGCCACCAGACCGGTCCGCGCCAGTTGGAGTTGCCGCCGAATGCGCCGGTCCGCGACTCGGCCGGGTCGTAGTCGACCCTGTGCTCCTGGCCGCCGAGCTCCAGGCTGAACGGTCGCTCCCGGTGGATCGCGCTGAGCGACCGGATGCCGTGGTCGGACAGGAACTCGTCGGGGTCGAGCATGCGGGCCAGCAGCGACTTCATCCGGTGCCCGCGGACGAGCGCCAGCAGCCGCCGCTCGCCGACCCCGCGTTCCTCCCACGACGGGACGAGCGCGGCGAGGTCCGGGCGGTTGTGCAGGAACCAGTCCATGCGGCGCTTGAAGTCGGGGAGCGACTCGAGGAGCTCGGGCTCGATGGTCTCGACCGCCAGGAGGGGGATCAGACCGACCAGGGAGCGCACCTTGAGTGGGATGAACTCGCCGGTATCGAGATGGAGCACGTCGTAGAAGAACTCGTCCTCCGGATCCCACAGCGGCGTCGATTCCATGTCGACGCCATTGAGAGCGCCGGCGATGTACAGGAAGTGCTCGAAGAACTTCGTCGCGGCGTCTTCGTACACGGAGTCGTCGCGCGCCAGCTCCAGCGCGATCGCCAGCATGCCGAGCGAGTAGAAGCCCATCCACGCCGTGCCGTCCGCCTGGCCGATGTGGCCGGGGACCGGGAGCGGCGCGGACCGGTCGAACGCGCCGATGTTGTCCAGCCCGAGGAAGCCACCCTGGAAGACGTTGCGCCCCTCCGTGTCCTTGCGGTTGACCCACCACGTGAAGTTGAGGAGGAGCTTCTGGAAGATCCGGCGGAGGAAGTCGCGGTCCGGCTTGCCGTTCACCCGCCGGTCGATCTTGTAGACGCGCAGGGCCGCCCAGGCGTGGACCGGCGGGTTGACGTCCGAGAACGACCACTCGTACGCGGGCAGCTGGCCGTTGGGATGCTGGTACCACTCTCGCGTGAGCAACAGCAGCTGGTCCTTGGCGAAGTCCGGGTCGACGAGCGCCATCGGCAGCATGTGGAAGGCCAGGTCCCAGGCGGCGAACCACGGGTATTCCCAGCCGTCCGGCATGGACAGGACGTCCATCGTGTTGAGCTCGCGCCAGTCGGCATTGCGACCGGAACGCCGGGCCTCGGGCGGTGGCGGGCCGGCCGGATCGCCGTCCAGCCACTTCCCGACGTCGTAGATGTAGAGCTGCTTCGTCCAGATCAGGCCGGCGAGCGCGCGCCGCTGGACCAGGGCCTCGTCACCGGTCAGGCCGTCCGAGAGCGGGGTGTAGAACACGTCCGCGTCGGTCAGCCGGGCGCCGAGGACCATGTCGGCGTCCGAGAACGGCGTCTCGCCGACCGCGCGCGCCAACCGGAGCCGGACAGTCTCGGTCGCCCCGGGGGCCAGCTCCAGGACGACGTGCGCCGCGGCCTTCGTCCCGGTGCCGGCGGGATCGACGGCGTCGGCCCGTCCGTCGACGATCGCCGCATGGAAGGCGTCCTTCACGAACGGGGTCGCGTTGGGCGTCCCGAAGAGCCGTTCCGTGTTCGTGTCGTTGCCGGTGAACAGCCACGGCGCCTCGCGGTCGATGGCGAGCCGGTAGTCGCCCATCCGCCGGTGCGAAGCCAGCACGGTCTGCCGGTCCCGGCGGTTCGGGTCCAGGCCGATCGAGGGCTGCTCCGGGTCGTGACCCCACGACCAGGTGTTGCGGTACCAGAGCGTCGGCAGCAGGTGGAGCGTCGCCGTCTCCGGCCCGCGGTTCGTGGCGGCGATCCGGATGACGATGTCCTCCGGTCCGGCCTTCGCGTATTCGATGACGACGTCGAAGAACCGGTCGTCGTCGAGGATCCCCGTGTCGGCCAGCTCGTATTCCGGGTGCCTCTCGACCGCGGCGCGCGTTCTCGGCGACCAGGTCCCCGTACGGGAACTCGCCCTGCGGATAGCGATAGAGCGCCTTGAGGTACGAGCCGGTCGGCGTCGCGTCGAGGTGGGCGTAGACCTCCTTGACGTCCTCGCCGTGGTTGCCCTCCGGGCCGGTCAGCCCGAACAGCCGCTCCTTGAGGATCGGGTCGCGACCGTTCCACAGCGCCAGCGCGAAGTTGAGCCGGCCACGCTCGTCGGAGATCCCCAGCAGGCCGTCCTCGCCCCAGCGATAGGCGCGCGACCGCGCGTCGTCGTGCGGCTGGTCGCCCCAGGCGTCGCCGTCCTCCGAGTAGTCCTCGCGGACCGTGCCCCACTGGCGATCGGCCAGATACGGGCCCCAGCGCCGCCAGTTCGCCCGGCCGTCGCGTGTCTCCACGAGCCGCCGGTGCTCGGGGTCACCCGCGGCGGGACGACCGTAGAAATTCACGGCCTCAGCTCCGCACCGCGCCGATTCGTCCGGTCATCGGGGCAGCCTCCCTGGCGTCCGTCGGGGCATCGCCCGGCGGTGGTCCGCGCGCGCTCGGTGGCGACGAGTGTACCGAGATGGCCGGCTTCGGGCCGGGCGAACCTCATCCGCCGACGTCGTCCCACGCTCGACGGGCGGCCTATCCTGTCGACGGAGGCCGCCTGACCGCTCTGGAGCCCCGACGTTGACGTACCCGACCGATCCTCGTGTCGATGCCTACATCGATCAGTTGCCCGACTGGCAGCAGGCCATCTGCCGCGAGGTCCGCGACCTCGTCCACGCCGCCGATCCAGAGGTCGTCGAGACCATCAAGCGCACGCGTCAGCCGTACTTCGTGCTCGATGGGAACATCTGCGCGCTGCTCGCCGCGAAGGACCACGTCAACGTCTTCCTGTATGACGGCGCGATCGTCCCGGACCCCGAGGGGATCATCACCGCCGGTCACGACAACACGACGGCCCGCACCGTCGCGTTCCGCAAGGGTGAGCCGATCAACGCGCCGGCCTTGACGGCGATGTTCCGCGCGATCATCGCCAACAACCGGGCCGGCGGCTGGCGGGAGCTCAAACGGGACGGCTGAGCCAACGGCGAACCGGGGCAGTCGCCGTCCGCGACCTCAGCCGCGCGGCAGGCCCTCGACGTACCGTCGCACGGTGGTGCGCTCGAACGGCAGGGCCGCCGTCATCCTGGTGGTGTCGACCACATCGCCGTGAGCGAAATCGAGCGACAGGGCCGTGACGCTCCGGGTATGCGGATCGTCGGTCCCCGCCAGGGTCGCCTCGAGCGCGGCCTCAGGCACGTACTGCACCTCGAACGGGCCCATGACGCCCTCGAAGACACGCAGGGCTTCGTTCGGGCTCAGGACCTCGGGTCCCGCCGATCTCGATGACCTGATCGCGGGCCGCCGGGTTCGCGACGGTCGCGGCGGCCGACCGGGCGACGTCGTCGATCGTGATCCAGGTGATCGGGTTCTCGCCGGCGCCGAAGATCGTGGCCTTGTGGTTCGGGTAGTCGAATCCGATCAGCGGGCTCAGCCAGTACTCCATGAAGAAGCTCGACCGCAGCACCGTGTAGCCCATGCCGCTGTCGCGGACCGCCGCCTCGATGGTGCGCTTGGCCTCGTTCAACGGCGAGCCGGTGGTCATGTTGCCCGACAGGGTGATGAACACGAAGTGGTCGACCCTGGCAGCCGTCGCGGCGTCGATCAGGTTGCGCTGACCCTGCGGGTCGACGGTCGCGATGTAGCTGCCGACCCGGCTGGAGATCGAGCTGGCGCTCGAGATGACCGAGTCGATGTCGCGGCATGCGGCGTCCAGGCTCGTCCGATCCTGGAGATCGCCGTACGCGAGGTCGATCCCCAGGCCGCGGATCTCGTCGACGATCTTCGGGTCCGACGTCGAGCGGACGAGCGCCCGGACCGTTTCGTCGCGGTCGGCCAGGCGACGACAGACCGCCAGGCCGAGATGGCCGGTTGCGCCGACGACCAGGATCATTACTCCCTCCTTTGACACGATCCCTCGAGGCTGACGGACATGGTGCGCCGCCTGTCCAGCCAGCGCGATCCGTAGGGACCCTGGTGTTGAGATCGCCTGACTCCGGGACGTGTGGTGCCGTGTTGGGTCCACTTGGCCCTGTCGCGGCGGACCGTGATCCGGGATGATCGTCGTCAGCCCCGGAGGAATGGACCATGGACGCGAAACACCCGAAGGTCGCAGACGTGATGTCGGTCGACCCGGTCGTCGTGACGGTCGATGCGTCCCTGGAGGAAGCCGACGTCGTCCTCCGCTCGATCTACATCACGGGCATCCCGGTCGTCGATCGCGACGGCGCACTCGTCGGAGTCCTGAGTCACGCCCACCTCGCCGCGTACCGATTCGCCCATCGAGGGGCCGCGACCGATCGGCCGGGATCGGACCCGAGTGAGCTGGCGGGTGGGCCTCCCACGTGACCACGGACGCACCGCTTCGACCTGTCGGCGTCGGAGCGCCCGGTCACCTCGCGACATGGGGCGGGCGCGACCTGATCGCACAGCCACTGCTCAACAAGGGCGCGGCGTTCACGACACGGGAGCGAGACCGCCATGGCCTGCACGGCCTGATCCCGCCGGGTGTGGCGACGATCGATGAGCAGCTCGCGCTCGAGCTGGAGCACGTCCGCCGCAAGGACGACGACCTGGAACGCCACATCGGACTGGCGGCTCTCCAGGACCGCAACGAGACCCTGTTCTACCGGTTGCTCGTCGAAAACCTCGAAGAGTTCCTCCCGATCGTCTACACCCCGACGGTCGGCCTCGCGTGCCAGCAATTCAGCCACATCTTCCGGCGTCCACGCGGCATCTGGATCGCCCCCGACGATGTCGGCCGGATCGACGACATCCTTCGCTCTGCCGGCGACGACATCCGCCTGATCGTCGTGACCGACAACGAGCGCATCCTCGGTCTCGGCGACCAGGGGGCTGGTGGGATGGCGATCCCGGTCGGAAAGCTTGCCCTCTACACCGCGGCGGCGGGCATCTATCCGGCCCGGACGCTGCCCGTCTCGCTCGATGTCGGCACCGACAACCACGCCCTCCTCGACGATCCGCTCTACCTGGGTCATCGGGCGCCACGGTTGCGCGGCCCTGCGTACGACGCGGTCGTGGAGGCATTCGTGGAAGCCGTGGTCCGGGTCTTCCCGACCGCCGTCGTCCAATGGGAGGACTTCAAGCAGCACAATGCCGTTCGGATCCTGGAACGGTATCGATACCGGCTGCCGAGCTTCAACGATGACATGCAGGGCACCGCGGCGGTCGTCCTGGCCGGCCTGCTCGCGGCACGACGGGGACGGGGCGGCCTGGCCACCGACAGGTTCATGTTCGTGGGCGCCGGCGCAGCGGCGATCGGGATCGCGTCCCTCCTCCACCGTGAGCTGGTCGCGGAGGGGATGGATCCTCGGGCGGCCGCCTCGGCCATCGTCATGCTCGACAGCCGGGGCCTCGTCCACCTCGGCCGGCCGGGGCTGCCGGACGATCAGCGGCCGTTCGCGGTCGATCCCGCTCGCCTGCTGGAGGCCGGGCTCCGGCCGTCCGACCTGGCGGACCCGGTCGCCATCGCCCGCGCGATCGGCGCGACCGTCCTTATCGGGGCATCGGCCTGCGCCGGCGCCTTCACGGAGGCCCTCGTCCGGGAAGTCAGCCTCCACGACCCGGTCCCGATCGTGCTGCCCCTGTCCAACCCGACGGCCTGTGCCGAGGCACGGCCGGAGGACATCCTCGTCTGGACCGCGGGCCGGGCACTCGTCGCGACAGGCGGTCCCGGCCGCGACGTCACTGGCCCCGGCGGGGTTCACGTCGATCGGTCAGGCGAACAACGTCTTCGTCTTCCCGGGGATCGGTCTCGGCGTGATCGTCGCGGAAACGCCCGAGGTGACCGACGGCATGTTCCTCGTCGCGGCGCACGAGCTGGCCCGCCTCGTCTCGGCCGACGAGCGGTTGCAGATCGGTGCGCTCTATCCACCGATCGCGGCGTTGCGAACGGTCGCCCGGGCCATCGCGGTCGCCGTCGTGCGAGAGGCCCGGGATCGTGGTCACGGGCGTGCCTACCTGGACGAGGAGATCGAGGCGGCCGTCGATCGCGCGATGTGGTGGCCGGACTACGGCGAGGTCGAGCCGGGCGACTGATCCGGGTCGGAGACCTCCGTTCCGATCAGGCGCGCGAGCTCGACGGGGCCGACACTCGGTGCGGCCCCGCCTTTCGCAGCTGTACGGTCAGACCCGCTCGAACGCCATGGCCACCGACCCGCCGCCACCGAGGCACAGGGTTGCGAGGCCATAGCGGCCCTCTCGTCGCGCGAGCTCGTGGAGGAGCGTCGCGACGATCCGGGCTCCGGACGCGCCGACCGGGTGACCCAGGGCGATCGCGCCACCGTTGACGTTCACCTTGTCCCAGTCGAAGCCGAGCTCCCGGCCGTCAGCCAGGACCTGGGCCGCGAACGCCTCGTTGATCTCGACGAGATCGAAGGCTTCGATCGGCATCTCGATCCGATCGAGGAGCCGGCGGACGCCCACGACGGGCGCCAGGAAGAGCCACTTCGCCTCGACGTCCGCCTGGGCATAGCCGACGATCCTGGCGAGGGGCTTGAGGTCGTACCGCTCGACGGTCCGCTCGCTGACCACGACCGTGGCCGCGGCACCGTCCGTGATCCCCGGCACGTTGCCGGCGGTGGCGGTCCCGCCTGTCGCGTTCCCACGATCCTCACCCTGGGGCAGATCGAAGGCGGGCTTGAGCCGGGCCAGCGCCTCGATCGTCGTGTCCCGCCGCGGGCCCTCGTCGCCGCTGACGACCGTCTCGCGGCCCTTGGCGTCGCGGACGGTCACCGGGGCCAGCTCTGCGTCGAACCGACCGGCGTCCATCGCCGCGATCGCGTTCATGTGACTGCGCAGCGCGAACTCGTCCTGGTCCTCGCGGCTGACCTGCCTGGCGATCGCCGTCCGCTCGGCGTGGGTGCCGACATGGCAATCCTCGATGGCGCACCACAGCGCGTCATGGACGGTCGAGTCGACGATCGTCCCGTCGCCCAGGCGATACCCGAAGCGGGCACGGGGCAACATGTACGGCGCACCGTTCATGCTTTCCATGCCGCCCGCCACGATGACGTCGGCGTCGCCCGCCCGGATCTCGGCCGCCCCGAACATGATCGCCTTCAGGCCGGAGCCGCAGACCTTGTTGATCGTGGTCGCGCTCGTTGTGACCGGGAGCCCGCCGAGGAGGGCGGCCTGCCGGGCGGGGGCCTGGCCGGCGCCGGCCTGGATGACCTGGCCCATGATGACTTCGTCGACCGGGGTGTCGGCCGGCAGGCCGCTCCGCTCGACAGCCGCCCGGATGGCGACACCACCGAGCTCGACTGCGGGCACACCGGACATCGCGCCGCCGAACTTGCCGATCGGGGTGCGGGCCGCGCTCACGAGATAGACGCCGCCGTTGCGGCCGTCCTGGGTCACGTCAGGCATGACAGTTCCTTGCCTCTCTTGTCGTTCAGGCTTCTCCCGGCATCGCCAGGACTGGACCCTGGGTCATGTGTACAGCCCGCCGTCGATGGCGATCACCTGGCCGGTGATGTATTCGCCCTTCGTCACCAGGAACGCGACCAGCTGGGCGATCTCCTCCGGACGTCCGAAACGGCCCATCGGGATCTTCTCCAGGATCCGGGCGCGAACGTCGTCGGGCATGGCGGCGATCATCTGCGTCGCGATGAAGCCGGGCGCGATCGCATTGACCGTCACGCCCTTGGCGGCGAGCTCGATCGCGGCCGTCTTGGTGAAGCCGACGATCCCCGCCTTGGCCGCGGCGTAGTTGGCCTGGCCGTAGTTGCCGTGCAGGCCGACCACGGAGCTGATGTTGACGATGCGGCCGTACCGTGCCTCGACCATGTGCGGCAGCACCCGGGCCGTCACGTGGAACACGCTCGACAGGTTCGTCTCGAGGACGGAGTCCCACTCGTCCCGCGACATCTTGGCCAGCGATCGATCGCGCGTGATCCCGGCGTTGTTGACGAGGACGTCGACATTGCCGCAGCGCTCGACGACGCTGGCGATCGCCTCGTTGATGGACTCCGGATTGCGGACGTCGCAACCGATCGCGTACGCCTGGCCTCCGGCGGCCGCGATCTCCGCGGCGACGTCGTTGGCGTGCGCCTCGTGATCGTGTCCGATGTCGTCGGTGTGATAGCCGACCGCCACCATCCCGCCGTGACGTCCCAGCTCGAGAGCGATCTCCCGGCCGATGCCGCGTGAGCCGCCCGTGACGAAGCAGGACCTGCCTGTGAGATCAGCCATGCGAAACCTTCCTGGATCCGGCCGAGACCGAACGAAGGTGGCCGGCGGATCGCCGGCCACCGTGGTGGGGTCGTGGAGCCTCTTGTCAGCGCTTGGTGGGTTCGGTCGCCATCCAGGCCGCCTTGGCGGCGGACTGCCAGCTCTCGAGCGTCGCCTGCTGCGTTCGCTTGACGATCGTCGTGAACTGCTCGACTGCCTTCCGATTGCCCTTGAGGCCTAGGTCGAACAGGTGCAGCCCTGCTTCGACCGCAGCATTTTGTGCCTCGAATGCCGTCTTGAGGACAGCCTCGCCCTGAGTGGACCAACCCTCGAGCATCTCGCGGCCGATGACCGTGCTCTCACCGACATACGAGCGCGTGGCCTCGAACGAGGCTTTCGCCGTCTCGGTGCTGGTGCGGGCCGCCTGGGCGGCGATGCGGGTGGCTTCGGCCACGGCGGCGGCCGCCGACTCCGGAAGTTCGTTCGTCGTAGTGGACATGGCCGGCTCCTTCGCCTATGATCGTGATGCCTCTACTGGCATCGTCTCTAAGTGCATTGTGCACATAGTGACCCACTTTGTCAAGCCGACGAACAACCCGACGAGCCACCGAGACCCATGACCGACCGCAGCGATACCCAAGCCCCTGACGTCGAGACCGATCGCGAAGAGCGCGAGGCGTTCCCCGGTTGGCCGCCACGTGACTTCCTGCAGCCGTTCGTCCTGCTGGCCGTCTCGCTCCAACGAGCGCATGGCTACGCGATCGAGGACTACCTTCGAGGGTTCGGTCTGTTCGGGATCACGATGAGCACGCTCTACCGGACGCTTCGCCAGATGGAGAAGGACGGCTTCCTCGAGTCGACCTGGGAACCCGGGCCGACCGGTCCTGCCCGTCGCGTCTACACGATCACCGGCGCCGGCGACGCCTGGTTGGCGACCTCGGCGGCGATGCTCGAGGCGTATCGCGAAACGATCGACAGGTTCTTTGGCTTGTACGACGCCGGTCCCGGCGCGAAACACCGGCAGCCCGACGATCCGAGCGATCAGAAGGAGGCAGCGAGATGACGAAGACCGAAGAAGCGGGCCCGACCACCGATCCGTTCGAGCTCTGGCGTGAGATGTACGACGCCAACGAACGAGCCTGGAGCACCGCACTCACGGAGGCGATGAGCGGCCCCGAATACGACGAGGCCAGCGGCAAGCTGCTCGAGACCATGCTGGCCGCACAGAAGGCGGTCCGCAACAACATGCGGACCTATCTCGAGACGATGAACGTCCCGACGCGCGAGGACATCGCCCGGCTCGGTGAGCTCGTCATCGGCATCGAGGAGAAGGTCGACCAGCTCACCGATCGGTTCGATGCGATCGAAGCCGTGGTCCGGACCCCGGGACCGGCAGGGCCGGCGGGCCCGGCCGGGGCCACAGGCCGTCCGGGTGCCACCGGCCGAAGCCGGGCCCCGGGGACCGGCCGGACCGAAGGGCGCCGCCGGACCGAAGGGCGCCGCCGGACCGAAGGGCGCCGCCGGACCCCGGGGATCCGCGGCGAGCGCCACGCCGGCAGCCCGTTCGATGCCATCGCCGGCCGCCACCCGGGCGAAGGCTGAAAAGGCCGTCCGGTGACGGCCCCGGCGTGGTCGACCCTGCCTGACGCGGCGACGCTGTGGTCCTCGACCGATCGTGCCCTCGAGATGGCCCGAGCCGTTCTCGGCTCGGCGGACGCTCCGGTCGGCCAGACGCCCAAGGAGCTCGTCTGGCGCAAGAACAAGGCCCGGCTGTACCGCTATATGCGTTCTGAGCCGGCCACCCACCGAACGCCGATCTTCCTTGTCCTGCCGCTCATCAACAGGGCGTACATCCTCGATCTTCGCCCCGGGGCGAGCTTCGTCGAATTCCTCCTGGGCGAGGGCTACGACGTCTTCCTCATCGACTGGGGCACACCCGGCGACGAGGACCGGACGCTCGACGTGTCGACGCTCGTGACCCGCTACCTGCCGCGCGCGGCGAAGGCGATCCAGAAGGCCACGGGCGAAGACCGGATGACGGTCCTCGGCTACTGCATCGGCGGCGCCCTGGCGACCTGCTTCGCGGCCCTCCATCCCGAGACGATCCGCAACCTGATCCTGCTCACCGCGCCGATCGATTTCTCGGACGCCGGTCAGTTCGGCCGGATGACGGCTCGAGAGACCTTCCCGGTCGACAGCGTCACCGACACGTTCCCGATCGTGCCTGGGCAGATGCCGGATATCGGCACGAAGATGCTGGACCCCAAGGCCAGCTACGTCGGGACCTACCGCCAGCTTTGGGACAAGCTGGGCGACCCGAAGTTCGACGTCCGCGGCTGGCAGGCGATGTACCGCTGGGTCAACGACAGCGTCCCCTTTGCGGGGGCCGCGTTCCACCAGTGGATCGTCGAGTTCTACCAGGAGAACCGCCTCGCGACGGACACCCTCGAGATGGACGGCCGCCCGGTCCGCCTGGCGGATATCCGCTGCCCGGTCCTCAACATCGCGGCCAGCCGGGACCCGATCGCCCCGCGACCGACGACGAGCGTCATCACCAAGCGCGTCAGCAGCCGCGACGCGTCGGAGATCGTCATCGAGGGTGGCCACGTCGGGATCGTCGTCGGCCGGACGGCGAGCCAGAATCTGTGGCCGAGGGTCGGCGCCTGGCTCACCGCCCACGACTGATCGAGAGGGCCGAAGCGGCCGCGTCGGCCATCCGCCAGGCAGCCCCCGCGGGCGGCCTGTCGAACGCGACGTCCGACCCTAGGCCGCCTGCGGGATCGGCTTCCGGATGAGCCCGGCCAGCTGCTCGCCGCCGGGCTCGACGAGCGCGGCGACGCGGGCGCGGTCGACGTTCGCCACGATGATCTGTCCGATCTCGGTCCTCACTGCGGTGAAGATGCCGAGCTCCTGCATCCCGCTGCGTCTGCGACTGATTGTCGTCGGTCGGGGTGAGGTAGTGGAGCGACGCGGCGCGGTAGCGGTGGATCAGGAAGAGCTGGACGAGGGTCATGAGCCGCCGCCGGCGGATCGATGGCGACGTGTGCTGGTCGCGGATCGACAGGATGCTCAGACCGCGGCGATCGACCATGGTGGCGAAGATCACGCTCGCCAGCACATCGCCCGGTTCATCGAGCACCCGAAGCTCGAGGAGGTCGGAGCCCGCGCTATGCGGCCGCAGCTCGACGCGGAGCTTCCCCGGCCGGTCCCAGTGCGTCGCCCAGTCGGCGAGCCACCCCTCGAGGAGGCCGGTCGGCACCTCGGTCTGAGCGAGGTGCTGGTGCTGGGTCGATCCGCTGCCCATCGCCTTGGTCGCCGCGGTCCCCCCGGAGACGGCCATCAGCGCCGCGTCCAGGCGGTCCCCACCGACAAGGGACTGGGGCGTTCGATAGGGCGACTCGAGCAGTCGGAACTTCCGTTGGAGGCGGGCCAGGGCGAGCATGCCGTCGTCGCGCAGGGCGGTCGCGAACTCCTCCGCGGCGAGTCCGTCGATCTGGTGCCCGCCGTACGTGATGAAGTTGAAGACGAATCCCAGCTTCCCGAGCTCGACAGGGAACTGGCGCATCTCGTCGTCGCTCAATCCGGTCGTATCCCAGTTGAACGACGGCGACAGGTTGTAGGCGAGCATCTTCTCCGGATACTCGTCGTGGATCGCCTTGGCGAATCGCTGAGCGTCCTCGAGGTTGGCGGTCTTCGTCTCCATCCACAGCAGGTCGGCGAACGGAGCGGCAGCGAGGGACTTGGCGATGGCGTAGTCGATCCCACCCCGGACCTGGTAGTAGCCCTCGGGTGTCTTCGGAAGCTCCGGATCCCAGACCACGGTGATGCCGAGCGAATCCGCGCGCTCACGGGCTTCGAAGAAGGAGGCGCGGCTGGCAAACGTGCGCCATTCCTCGATGGTCATGTCGACCCGGCCGCCCTCGACGACCACGACGTTCGAGGAACTCCGCCACGGCCTCGCCGTACGTCTTCAGGCCGGCTTCCGCCTGCCAGATCTCGGCGTACCGGGTCTCGATCTCGTCGAGCAGGCTGTCGAGCGCGGACGCGTCCCGGACGGCGTCGCCTATCTGGGCACCCTTCTCGATAAGCGACAGGAGCCCGACTCGCGCGAGCCACGCGGCCGCCTGCCGGGACGCCGCGTCAGACACCGCGAAGAGCAGGTGGCCTCGGACCTCATCCAGCCCCCGGTCATGGAGCGACTTCAGGATCGTCAGGAAGCCGACCCGGTAGCTCGGCAGGTCGGTGTTGGTCGCCCCGAGGATGAACGGCTGGTCCCGCTCGTCGGTTCGGTTGTCGAGGAAGGTGGCCGACTCGGCATCGGTCCGGGCGACGATGATGCCCGGCACGCGCATGACGTCGAGCTGGAACCGCGCCGCGTTGAGGCGCTTGTTCTGCTCGTCCTGGCCGACCAGGACCTTGCCGCCCTGATGACCGCACTTCTTGGCACCCGGCTTCTGGTCCTCGATGTGATACCCCGGGACGCCGACCTCGACGAATCGCCGGATCAGGTTCCGAACGTGCGCGTCACCCCCGTGGCCGGTGTCGGCGTCGGCGATGATGAACGGGCGAAAGTCGATGGCCGGTATCGTCCGACGCTTGCCCTCGTCCATCTGGGCGCGTGCGAAGTGCTGGTTCCTGTCGGCCGTGAGGAGGGCTCGGACCAGGCCGGCCGCCTCGTCGGGAACCTGGCTCAGCGGATAGCTCGCGAGGTCCGGACCGGGGTCCTCGGATGCCGACCCCTTCGCCGAGGTGGCCCAGCCGCCGAGGTAGATGGCGTCGATCCCCATCCGCTTCATCACCACGGCCTGACCAGGGGAGTACGGGCCGAAGGTCGTGATCTGGCGACCCTCCTCGAACAGCGCCCGAAGCCGCGCATGGAACCCTTCGGCAGCCACCCGGGCGACCGTGTAGTCGGCCTGGATCGTGCCTTGCTGCTCGACGATCTCGCGCGCGCCGTGCAGACGGACGATGCCGTCGAACCTGGCGGATGCGCACCACTCACGCGTGGCCTCGGTCTGCGTCTCGACGTCGTCCATCGCCGTCCGAGGGGCGGTCGGGGCCATCATCGGGGTCACTCGTTCTCGTGGTCGCGGAGGCAGTCGCCGGGGCATTCGCAATCTGCCCAGTAGCTGTACTCGCGACGACCGGGGCCGGCGAGCGAGACTTCGTCGTCGAGGGTGAGGCCCAGGACCCACAGGTGGGATGGCTCCAGCGATCCGATCGGCGCTGCGGATGGCTGTCGTTCGACGATCCTGAGATCCATCGGTGAACCCTCGTAGGAGTGGCGGGGCTGTCACCGTACGCTGCCCCGACATCGCCGTCCAATCGAAAGTTCCATGGCGTATGATCGATCTTGTTGATCACTCGGGAGGCGTGTCGTCGCGATGCTATTCGCGCAGGTCGAAGGGTTCATCGAGATCGCCCGACAGGGGAACATGCGCCGCGCGGCGTACGCGCTCTCGATCGGCCAGCCGGCGCTGACCGCCCGCCTGCAGGGCCTGGAGGAGGAGCTCGGCGCCACCCTGTTCCGGCGGACGCACTCCGGCATGGTGCTGACACCGGCCGGCCGCGCCTTCCTTCCGCATGCGGACCGGGCGATGGAGGCGATTCGCAGCGGTGGCTCGCTCATCCGCGCGCTGGAGCACGGCGTCATCGGTGAGCTCGCGCTCGCGGTCGCTCCCGCGGTCAGCGCCTACGTCCTGCCGGAGATCCTCGTGCAATTCACGGAGCGACATCCGGACGTCCGCCTTCTCGTCCGGACCGGTCATTCGGAGGAGATCGTCGACCTGGTGGCACACGGTCAGGTCGAGCTCGGGATCGTCAGGCAGATCCGCGACTCCCGGGTCCGCAGCCGTCCGCTCTACGAGGACGAGCTCGTCCTGGTCGCCCGGCCCGACCACCCGTTCGCCACGGCGGGGACGGTCGACGTGTCGGAGATCAGGCACGCCCAGCTCATCCTCTTTGACCGGACGTCGAGCTACTACGACATCACGAACGCGTTATTCCGGGTGGCCGGGGTGGTACCCCGCGGCGTCACCGAGGTCGACAACATCGAGGCAGCCAAGCGGATGGTCGAGCGCGGGCTCGGTGTCGCGCTCCTACCGGGCACGGCGGTCGCCGATGCCCTGTCCGGAGGCTCCCTCCGGGAGATCGAGCTGGCCGGGACCGCGACCATCCGCAGGCAGATCGTGGCGGTCGAGCGACCGGGATCCCGCGCGACGTCGCCGTTCCTCGAGACGTTGTGGGGGCTGCTGGACCGGATCCCGGAGCTCATCCCTCGAGCCCTGCCGATCGCCGCCGCCGACTGAGCGCCTTCGGGATCGGGCGTGGTCCTGTCCCGCTCGATCGGCCTCAGACCGGGTCGAAGGCAAGGCGCAGCGTTCTGAGGCCGCGGCTCGTGATGTCGGGCCGGACGTCCGGTCGCGGGTCCGCGATGCCGGGTCGAGCCGCAAGGCCAGGCAGCTGACCGACCAGGGCCTCCACCGCGATCTGCGCCTGCAGGCGGGCGAGTGGCGCCCCCAGGCAGAAGTGATGGCCCAGCCCGAAGCTCAGATGACGGGCCGGCGGCCGCTCGATCCGAAACGCGTCCGGCTCCTCGAACCGGTCCGGGTCGCGGCTGCCGGAGCCCAGGGCCTGGCGGACGAGGTCGCCGGCCCGGAGCGTCCGGCCACCGAGCTCCACGTCCTCCGTCACGTACCGGAGGTTCATCTGGAACGGCGCGTCGTAGCGGAGCATCTCCTCGACCGCCGCGGGCACCAGGTCCGGCCGCTCGCGCAACAGCGCGAGCTGTTCGGGATGGCGGACGAGCGCGCTCATGCCCAGGGCGATCAGCTGGGTCGTCGTGTCGTGCCCGCCCAGGAAGAGCGTGATCGCCGTGCTCAGCAGCTCCGCCTCGGTCAGGCGACCGCCCTCGTATTCCGCGGCGACCAGCGCCGTCAGCAGGTCGTCCTTCGGGTGGGCGCGACGCTCCTCGAGGAGGCCGTGGATCCACGTCCGCGCTTCGACGACCGCGGCGTTGGCGTCCTCCGCCGCGACCGGGTCGGCGGTCCCGGACTGGAAGAAGAACGAGTTGATCCGGTAGGTCCAGTCGCGGAAGCGCTCCCGATCCTCCACGGGGAAGCCGGCCATCTCGGCGATGACGACGGCGGGCAGGGGATGGGCGAGGTCGGCGACGAGCTCGATCCGGCCCGTCCCGCGATGCGGCGCGAGGTAGCCGTCGACGTGATCGGCGATGCGGCCGCGAAGGCCCTCGACCCGGGCCGGCGTGAACGCGGCGCTCACGAGGCGCCGGACCCGGGTGTGATCCGGCGGGTCGGTCTGGGCCATCCCGACCGCGAAGTTCTCGTGGAGGGCGGCGAAGAGCCCGGTCTCCCAGCCGGGCATCCGCTCGATCACCCGGGTCACGCGATCCGCGCTCGAGAAACGGCGCGTGTCGCGGATCGTGAGCTCGATGTCCTCCGCGCGGGTCAGGAGCCAGCAGCCCCAGGGCTCGACCCAATGGACCGGCGACTCCTCGCGAAAGCGACGGAAGATCGGGTAGGGGTCGGTGATGAACCCGGGCGATCCGAGCAGGTCATCGAGCGCGGCGGTGACGGCGGCCACGGGCCGAAGTGTAGAGGGCCTCCACCGCCGCGATCAGATCGGACGACGCTCGATCCTACGCTGCCGGAGCGCGGTCGTAGAGCCGCCGTGCCCAGAGATAGCCGACGACCGAGATCGCGACGCACCAGCCGACGGCGAGGAGCCCGCTGTTGCCGATCGGGGTCCCCAGCAGGAGGCCCCGCACCGTCTCGATGATCGGCGTGAAGGGCTGGTTCTGGGCGAACCAGCTGACGCCGTCCGGCATCGTGTTCGTCGGGACGAAGGCGCTGCTCAGGAAGGGCAGGAGGACCAGGAAGATCGGCAGGTTGCTCGCGGTCTCGACGTCCCGCGGCCACATGCCGAGGGCGACCGAGAACCAGGAGATGGCGAGGGCCGAGAGGGCGAGGACGCCCACTGCCGCGATCCACTCGGCCGGACCCGTCGTCGGCCGGAAGCCGATCACCAACGCCACGATCATCACGATGGCGAGCGCCAGGAGGGTCTGGATCACGCTGCCGACGACGTGACCGGTGAGGACCGACGTCCGACCGATGGCCATCGTCTTGAATCGGTCGACGATGCCCTCGGTCATGTCCATCGCGATCGAGAGCGCTGTGCCCTGGGCGGCGCCGGCCACGGTGACCAGCAGGATGCCCGGCAGCACGTACGCGGTGTACTCGGCCCGTCCGCCGGTCACGCCACCCAGGCCCGCCCCGAGCGTTCCGCCGAGAACGAACACGAACAGCAGCAGGAAGATCACGGGGATGCCGGCGATGAAGAAGGTCAGGGAGGGGTAGCGGCGCATCCGGCGGAGGTTGCGCCGGAGCATCGTCGCGGAATTGGTCAGGACCAGTGGATATGCGTTCATCGGACGGTCGCTTTCTCATGAGTGGGGTCGCCGGTCAGCGACAGGAAGACGTCATCGAGGTCGGGCGTCTCGACCGTCAGACCGGCGACGTCGATCGAGTCGGCGTCGAGCCGGTCGAGAAGGGCCCGCAATGAACCGACCCCGCCGTCGCTGGGGATCTGAAGGGTGAGAGCCTCGCTGTCGCGAGATGCACCCTCGAATGTCCGGGCAGCCCGCTCGAGCTCCGCCGGGTCGGAGAACGAGAGCCGGATATGGCCTCCCGACACCAGTCGCTTCAGCTCGTCCGGGGTCCCCTCGGCAACGAGGATGCCGTGATCGAGGACGGCGATCCGATGGGCGAGCTGGTCGGCCTCGTCGAGGTCCTGCGTCGTCAGGAAGATCGTCACCCCTCCGGCGACGAGGTCTCGCACGGTCTGCCACATCACCCTGCGGCTGCGTGGATCGAGGCCGGCCGTGGGCTCATCGAGAAAGATGATCCGAGGCTCGCCGATCAGCGTCATGGCGAGGTCGAGCCGCCGCTTCATGCCTCCCGAGTAGGTCGCCACGGGCTTCCTGGACGCCTCGACGAGGTCGAAACGCCCGATCAGCTCCTCGACTCGTCGACGGCCCTCGGCCGCCCCGAGGTGTCGCAGGTCGGCCATCAGCTGGAGGTTCTCTTCGCCGGTGAAGAGCTTGTCGACCGCGGAGAACTGTCCGGTCACACCGATGACCGCTCGGACCGCGTTCGGCTCGCGGGCGATGTCGTGGCCGGCGACCTGGATGTCGCCCCCATCGGCGGCGATCAGGGTCGAGAGGATCCTGACCGCGGTCGTCTTGCCGGCGCCGTTCGGCCCGAGGAGGGCGAACACCGTCCCCTCGGCGACCTCGAGATCGATGCCGTCGAGGACGACGTGATCGCCGTAGGACTTGCGCAATCCGGTCGCGCGGATCGCGGGCCGGGAGCCGATGGCCGTCATGCCACACCTCCCCAGAGGTCAGCGTCGGCGACGCTGGTCAGATGTCGAGGTCTTCCACCGCGGGCCGCTGGGCGTGACTGGCGACCATGTCGTAGAGCTGAGGCGGGATCTTGTCCCGAAGCTCCTCGAGCGTTCCGATGACCTCGAGGGTCGACTCGCCTGGCGTGCCCCCGTAGCTGATGTTTCCGATCCCGAGATAGCCGCGCCAACCGGCCGGCTTGCCCTCGGCGTCGACCACGGTGTAGTCGGCGCTGCGCTCGACATGGAGGACGAACTTGCCCTTCCGGCCGCGGTAGACCCGGAAGTTCTCGACCCGGCTCGGGGAGGTGTTGAGCCACTCCCCGAGAAGGACGCCGGTGAAGCGGACCTTCCGGCCCTTGCCGAGCCCGACCCGGACGATGATCTCGTCGAACCCTTCTCGCTTGCCTTCCTCGACGTCGACGTAGCGACGGAGGGCGGCAGCGATCGCCGCCGAGAGGTTGTTGCCAGCGAGCTCCTGGGCGCGCTCGTAGATGGGGAGGTCTCCGTCGGAGACATAGATCGTCTTGTTCGGCACCGCGACATCGTAACTCCAAGGCTGCTGGGTCGGTATAAGTAGGAGTATACGTATATCGAGAGGCGCGTCAAGACCTGGGATGGATCCGGGGGTGAACGAGGATCGGCCGAGCGTGAGCGCGAGCTACGGGACCCTTGGTGTGGAGCCCCGATCCTCGATCACACCGAAACTGGGTTCGCCGTGGCGGACTGTCGGAGCCAGTCGTCGATGCGAACCTCTCCGAGACGGGCGCCGTCCGCGGGCACCAGCGTGCGATCGCCCACGGCGATCCCGTAGTAGCCCGCATCAGGGTCGGTCACGACCTCGCGCGGGTCGTCCCAGGTCGTGAGCACCCGGCGCATCAGCTCGTCGAAGCGGAACTGCTCCGGTCCACCGACCTCCACGATGCCGTTCACCGGCGAGCCCACGGCCACCTGGCCGACGGCGGCTGCGACGTCATCGGCTGCCATCGGCTGGAACCGGACAGGCGGCACGCGTACCGCGCCGCGATCGGTGGCCTCGTCGGCGATCCCCTTGATGAACTCGAAGAACTGGGTCGCATGCACGATCGAATACGGGATCCCTGAGGCCTGGATCAGCGCCTCCTGAGTCAGCTTCGCCCGAAAGTAGCCGGCGGTCGTCGTCGTGGGATCGCCGAGCTGGGAGAGGGCTTTCGTGCCGACGACGGACAGTGCGACGTGGTGCGTGACCCGCGCCGTTTCTTCGGCATCGAGCAGGTTGTGGGTCGACCGTTCGAAGAACGGGAGCGCGGTCGCGTATTCGAAGTTCGGCGAGTTCGAGACGTCAATGACGGTCGACGTGCCGTCGAGGGCCTCGGCGACTCCCTCACCGGTGAGCGTGTTGATGCCAAGACGGGGCGACGCGGGGATCGTCTCGTGGCCCATCTCGGTGAGCTTGGCGACGAGCTTCGAGCCGATGAGCCCGGTGCCACCGATGACGACGATCTTCATGAGCTCCTTCTCCTTCCTGTGCCGGGTCTCCGTGGTCCCGGCGAGAGGCCGTCAACCCGACTTGCCGCTCACGATCCATCGTTCGAACAGGTCGACCTGCGCCTGGGGCCACGCGCCGTCACAGGGCATGGTTCCGTCCTTGAGACGGTCAAGGATCGCATCCGCGTTCTCGCTGACGTCGTCGTACGACCAGAGGTCGAAGGCGAACTCCATCGACTCACGGTCGCGCTCGCGAAACAACGGCTTGACCTGAGCTTCGAAGCTCACGGGCGTCGCGGAGTGGTGGGTCATGGCTGCCCCTCCTGTGGCGAACGTCGCGTTCGACTACCGCACCTAGGCAGTGATCAGGGACTCGCGGAGCCAGTCATCGAGTCGGATCGCGCCGCGTGAGGCCGTCGTTCCGGGAACGAGCGTGCGCTCGTGGACCGCGATGCCGAAGTACGCGACATCGGGGTCGGTGATCACCTCGCGCGGGTCGCGCTCGGCTCTCAGGAACCGCCGGACCGCATCTTCGAAGCGGATGGTCTCCGGCCCGCCGACCTCGACGATGCCGTTCCATGGCGCGGCGACCGCTGCGCGAGCCACCGCCCCCGCGGCGTCTGCGGCCGCGATCGGCTGGAAGAGCGCCGGGGGCAGGCGGACCGTGCCCTCGTCGGTGGCCCCGTCGATGATGGTCTTCATGAACTCGAAGAACTGTGTCGCCTGGACGATCGTGAAGGGGATCGACGACGCCCGGATCAGCTCTTCCTGGATGAGCTTGGCCCGGAAGTAGCCGGCGTTCGTGGACAGGAGATCGGCACTCTCGGAGACGTGCCTGGTGCCGACGATGGACAACACGACGTGGTGCCCGACATCTGCGGCCGTTTCCGCCGCGAGCAGATTGGCGGTGGAGGTTTCGAAGAAGTCGCGGGCCGTGGGATACGCGAGCGTGGGCGAGTTCGACACGTCGACCACGACCGACGCACCGTCGAGCGCCTCGGCCAGGCCCTGGCCGGTGATCGTGTCGATGCCGAGGCTGCGTGCGGCGGGAACGACTTCGTGGCCGTCCCCTTTGAGGTGGGTGACGACCTTCGACCCGATCAGGCCGGTGCCACCGACGACGACGATCCTCATTGCGCAGGCCCTCCCCTCTCCTGCCCCGCCCAGTCCCGACGGGGACCTCGCCGCCGCGCTCGACGCGATCGGCGCCGTGACCCGTGCGGTCGTCAAAAGGTAGCACCAGGCGGTCTGGGCCTGAAGTGCTCGCCGAGGTCAGCCTCGCCGTGGCGGCCAGAAGAGTGGCTGATCCTTCTCGTACACGGTGATCCGATAACCATCGGGATCCGCCATCGCGAAGGTCCGCCCGAATGGGCCGTCGAACGGCTCGGCGAGGACCGGGACGCCATCGGCCACCACCTGCTCGAACAGTGCCTGGGCATCGCTGGCCCGCCACCAGAGCTGGATGCTCGTCGTGTCGGGCGACGGCGGAGGAAGGTCGGGACGCCGCGCGGAGCTCAGGGCGAACGTCGGCCAGCCGACGAAGACCGCCGAGTCCGGGCCGTAGTCGAACGTGTCGCGCGTCGCGCCGAGATAGCGCTCGTAGAAGCCGGCGGATCGCTCGGCATCCTGGACCGCGATCGACACGAACCCCGGACTGGGGGTCACGACGGTCTTCAACATCGGTCGTCTCCTTCCTGGCTCGCGCCCATGCGGGCGTCGGGTCGTTCGATCCATGGATCGTCCCCGGGGTCGTCGCCGGCGGCGACCGCCGCGAGTCGCGGCAGATAGTGGTCCCAGCCGCGCGCATGTCGGTCCTCCGCGGTTCCCCGGGGCAGGCCCGCGTGGGTCACGCGCAGGAGCGTGCCGTCGCCGTGCGGAACGAGATCGAACGCCACCGTCGTCGAGCCTGGCGGCACCGAACCGGACGACGTCTCCCAACCCCACGTGTGGACGAGGCGACGCGGCGGGTCGACCTCGAGGAACTCGCCGAGCACCACATCGCCGGGCAGCACTTCCACCCGATAGCGACCACCGGGTCTCGCGTCGAGGCTGGCTGCGACGCCCATCCAGCGGACGGCCTTGGCCGGGTCGACGAGGAATTGCCAGACCGTCTCCGGAGATGCCGCGATGGCCACCTCGCGGACGACCGAGAACCGCTCAGTGGTCGGTGGCATCGGCCGCCTCGTCGTGCTCGGCTTCGCGCTTGAGGGTCGCCAGCCGCTCATCCCAGAAGCCCTCGAGGAACGTCACCAGCTCCTCGAACCCCTCGGGCCGCGCCCGGTAGAGACGCCGGGTCCCCGCACGACGCTCGCTCACGAGACCGGCCCCTTTGAGGACGGTCAGGTGCTGCGAGATCGCGGGCCAGGTGACGTCGAATCGCGAGGCGATCTCACCTGCCGACATCTCGTTCGCGCGGACCAGGGCGAGGATCTGGCGTCGCCGCGGATCGGCGATCGCCCGGAGGGCTGCTTCCATCGCGTCATACTGTAGCCGACGCTTTGCTAAGTGGCAACTAAAGTATCGGCTACCGCGTCCGCGACGACCGTGCTTCGTCGCCCGAGCAGGTACCAGGTCTCCATGTCGCCCTTGCCCTTGACCGGGATCGTTCCTCTCGGTTCGCACACGAATGCGTCCCCGATCAGGTCGTGCGTCGCGCTGGTGATCTGGATCCGGCCCGGCGTGCCCGACGATTCCATCCGGCTGGCGGTGTTGACGGCGTCACCCCACAGGTCGTACAGGAAGCGCTTGCGGCCGATCACGCCGGCCACCACGGGGCCGGAGTTGATCCCGATGCGCAGCTCCAGACCCAGGTGCCCGACCGCGTCACGCGAGGACATGGCGTCGACCATGTCGAGCGCCATGAGCGCCAGCGCGCTGGCGTGATCCGCCCGCGGCGAGGGGATCCCCGCGGCGACCATGTAGCAGTCGCCGATGGTCTTGATCTTCTCGACCGCGTACCGCTCGGCCAGCATGTCGAAATGGCTGAACAGGTGGTCGAGGATGCCGACCACCTCCGCAGGGGACATCTTCTCGGTGCGCTGGGTGAAGTCGACCACGTCGGCGAAGAGGATCGATGCCGCGGTGAACTGGTCGGCGATCGTCTGGGGTTCGGCCTTCAGCCTCTCGGCGATCGGCCGCGGCAGGACGTTCAGGAGCAGGGTCTCCGCCTGGTCCTGCGCGATCGTCACGGCCCTCAGCGCATCCTCCCGTTGCCTGGCGAAGAGCGCGAGCAGGGTGAACACGATCGTCCCGCCGACGGCGATGTTGAGCGCCAGCATCAGGGTCGTGAACCACGCCGGCAGCGGCGAGGTGGTGCCCAGGATCTCGCCCGCGAGGCCGCATCCGAGGAAGACCGCCAGGAACGCGACGTACCAGCGGACGCCGGCCCGCACGCCCTCGAAGACGAGCGCGCCCATCGGAGCGAGGATCCCCCAGATGCCGACGCCCGTGGAGGTGATGAACCCGCCCAGCAGGATCATCGACAGGTTCGGCGCGAGGAGGATATCGAGGAGCTCGACGCGCAGGAACAGGGCGAAGTCTCGCGTCCGGGCGAAGACCGCGATCGCGACGACCGAGACCGCGAAGTAGACGAACGCGAACAGGCCGGACGGCGCGCCGAGCCCGACGTAGAGGCCGCCCCAGAGCAGCGAGACCGGCAGGACCAGGACCGACACGAGCACGAGGAGCGACTTGTTCGCCCGCATCTCCTCGTCGTCCCGGCTGTCGGCGCCGATCGCACCAAGCCGCCCGAGCGCAGTCTCGAGGAACGTTCGAGGCGAGCTCACCGGCCGAGGATACACACCCGACCGCGACGGCCCCCGGGACTCGTCTCCGGGCCGACCCGAGTCGGGCGACCAGCCATGGCAGCCAGCCGACCCAGCGCCACGTTCGCGAGGGGCCTGGAGCGGATCCTCAGTCGCTCCCGACGTCCTGGACCACGCGGGCGACGTCGTCCCGCACGGCGAACAGGAGCGCCGCGTTGACGATCACCACGACGGCATAGACGACCGCAGCGGTCACCTGGCCCGTCGCGGCGAAGGCGCCTGCGGCCAGCAGCATGACGACCATCCCGCCGACGTCCTTCTGGGTCCAGCTGAGCCCGCGGCTCGCTCTCGGCGAGAGGAACAGGCCCCACAGGGCCGCGAAGACGATGACCGCGATGCCGGCAGCGATCCAGCCGGGCAGGCCCGGGCCGGCCAGGGTCCAGGCGGCGTATCCGACGAAGCCCAGTGCGAGCAATTCGACGACGAAGCGGATCGCGAGATTGACCTGTGCCATGGGGCGTCTCCTTCCTCGCCACCATCCACGCGTCGCCCAAGGATAGCCAAGGGTGGGCGATCGGGCAGGGAGTGGGAGGGCGGGGGCCCGGCGCCTGCCGGATCCACGGCGCGAGGCGCCGTCTCGCTCGCGGGGTTCGGGTAGTGTGCCGAGGTGACCGTCGATGCTCCGGCCCCTGGCGCACCCCTCATCCTGGTCAACCCGCGGGCGTCCCGGCTGCAGGAGGCGGGGAAGCGGGACCAGATCGTCGAGGCCGTCTCGGCGGCCGTCCGGCGCAGGACCGGACGGAGCCCGATGATCGAGGCGGGGTCCCTCGCGGCCACACGCGACGCGCTTGCGTCGGCGACCGACGTGCCGCTCGTCGTCGTCGTCGGTGGTGACGGCACCGTCCGGGAGGCCGCGGCCGCCCTCGCGGACCGTGAGACGCCGCTGGCGATCGTGCCGGGCGGGACCGGCAACGTCCTCGCCTCGACGCTCGGGATCCGCGGGATCGGCCCCGCGACCGACGTCATCCGGGTCGGCCGGTCACGTCGCCTGGACCTCGGGATGGCCCGCTGGTGGCCGATCTCGCCCGATCCGACCACGCCGCCCGGTGGCAACGAGCGGATCTTCACGGTCGCCTGCGGGATGGGCCTCGATGCCCGGATCATGGCCGCGGCCGAGCACGAGTGGAAGCGCCACCTCAAGTTCGGCGCCTACATCGGCGCCGCGGTCCGCGAGGTCGTCCGGCTCGAATCCGTCGCGGTTCCGGATCGTGGCCGACGGCGACCTGATCGAGATCGAGGGCTACCTGGTCCTGGTCGCCAATGCCGGGGAGCTCGTCCCGGGCCGGGTGGGTCCTCGCCAGCCGATCGACCCGTCGAGCGGCCGCCTCGAGCTGATCGTCGTCGGCGGCAGCGATCCCCTCACTGCCCTGCGCGGGGCAGCGGAGCTGATGCTCAAGACGGGCGAGCTCACCGGCGGGGTCATCCGGCGGTCGGTCCAGGACGTCACGATCGAGTCCGATCCGGCCCAGCCGATCGAGACGGACGGTGACCATCACCCGCCCGGGCGCCTGGAGGTCCGGGTCGTGCCCGGGGCCATCTCCGTCCTCGTTCCCGTCTGACCGTTCCGGCCGTTCGGCCCGGACCGGCGATGCTAGCCTGTCTCCGTGCTACGACGCGGCCTGCCGGCCGGCTCGCGATATCCCCTCGGCGTCATCGTCATCATCGTTTTGACGACACTGCGGTGCGTGACGATCGTCGCGTCGTTGCTGGACCTCCAGGGCGGCCCGCTCGCCGACTGGATCCGGAGCGGCGCGCCGCTCCCGCAAGCGGCACCGGGCTCCGACTTCGAGCTTCTGCTGCGCGTCCTGTCGATCGGGCTCCTCGTCACGAGCGTGCTCATCGTGGTCGGCCTGCTCGCCGGACGGCAGTGGGCGTGGGTCCTCGCGATCATCTCGTCCGGTCTGATCCTCGCGATCGACCTGGGCTGGTGGTGGAGCGGCGACGCACGCTACGGGTCGATGCTCATCAACTCCGTCGCGGTCTTCTACCTGAACCAGCGCGACGTCCGGGCCGCCCTGGGTGGCCTCAGGGCCGCGACATGACCGGCCCATCCGACCTCGACCTCCTGAGGCGCCACGAGCCCATCCTGCGGTTCACCGACGGCGAGCTGTTCTTCCCGATGGCGGCCGGGTCGTATGTCGAGTCGTGCGACCTGCTCACGGGGCCGAGCCTGCGCGAGGCGCGCGTGGCGATCCCGGCCGGTGAGCTGAACCTGGAGCGGCTCGCGGCCGTGGGCGATCCGCCCCTCGGCGAGGCGCAATTCCTGCAATTCGTCCCGAAGCCTCTGTCCGCACTCGAGCTTCGGCGCTGGCAGAGCCGCCCGGAGCACCAGCGATTCTCAGCCCCGGGCCGGCTCGCCCGGGTCGGCCTTGCCGCCCGTCTCGTGGACGCCGGCCTGGTCACGTCGCTGCTGTTGCGTGGTCGCGTCCCCGGCGGCACCGCGGCCGCGGCCTCCGAGCGCTACGACGGGATCCGGGCGCGGGACCCCAGCGTCGTGTACCACGGCCGGGTCGTGCGCGAGGGCCGCTGGGTCGTCCTGCACTACATGTTCATCTACGCGATGAACGACTGGCGATCCACGTTCGAGGGTGCCAACGATCACGAGGCCGACCTGGAGCAATGCTTCGTCGTCCTCGAGGCCCTCGACGACGGCACGCTGCGTCCCGCCTGGTTCTGCGCCGCCGCCCATGACGAGAAGGGCGATGACCTGCGGCGACGCTGGGACGACGCACGGATGGAGATCGTCGACGGCCACCCGATCGTCTATCCGGGCGCCGGATCGCACGCGACCTACCTCGAGCGTGGCGAGTACATCATGCTGCTGCCGTTCCCCGGCGAGAAGAACATCCGTGGTCCGCTCGATCTCCTGCGGCGGTTCTGGCGCGACACGCTCGCCCAGCCGGACCCGGGCGACCTGGCGGCACGGGCGCGGCGTGCGCTGAGCGTCCCCTTCGTCGACTACGCCCGCGGCGACGGCCGGGTCGTCGGGCCCGGCGGCGACGTGGAGTGGACGCCGACGATCGTCAGCGACGAGGACGGCTGGATCGACCGCTACCGGGGGCTCTGGGGCCTCGACACCGGCGACCGGTTCGCGGGCGAGCGAGCCCCGGCCGGGCCGAAGTACACCCGAACCGGCTCCGTCCGGCAGTCGTGGCACGATCCGCTCGGGTTCGCGGGCCTGGGCAAGACCGCGCCGCCGTCGCAGGCCATCCCGGTGCTCGAGGCGCGGATCGCCGAGCTGACGGCCACCAGGGCGACCGTGACGGCGGAGGCCGAAGCCCTCGAGGCCTCGCTGCCCGCCCTCGACGCGGAGATGGGCGCGGTCCGCGGCGCGGCCGGCCTCGACAGCTATCGCGCTGCCCTCGCGCTCGAGCTGCGGACCGGCGAGGAGCGCCTGACCAGCCTGCGGAGCCAGGAGGTGGAGCTCGACACGGCGATCGCCGCCGGACGCGACCGGGTGACCGCCCTGCGGGCCGGGTATCTCGACGATCCCCGGCAGCATCTGCACCACGCGTCCGAGCCCGAACCGCCCTCGGTCACCCGGCAGCGAGCCTTCGGCGAGGCGTGGGCCGCCGTGAGCGTCGGCCTGCTGATCGTCGTCCTCGCCATCGTCGTCTGGTTCCGGATCCTGCCGCCGGGGCTCGCGATCGTCGTCCTGTTCGCGTCCTATCTCGCCATCGAGTCCTTCTTCGACCGCAACATCCTGGAGCTGGTCCTCAAGATCACGGTCCTCCTGGCGATGGTGTCGGCGCTCATCCTTGCGGTCGCCTACCTGCGCGAGGTGTTCCTGGCGGCGCTCTTCGGCCTCGGGATCATCCTCGTCCTCGACAGCCTCGGCGAAGTCCGTCGGCGTTTCCTGCGCTGACGTGATGGTGTCGACGATCCCGCCGAGCCGCGCGCGCGACACTATGCTTCAACACCCCAGGAGATCTCGACATGACGCAGACGACGGGCAGCACACCATGAGCGAAGCAGCGGTCCCGCTGCCGGCCGAGGAGGCAACGGGCGACCGCCGGCTGCCGATCCTGCTGGCGATGGCGATGTTCGTGCTCGTCGTGGACACGTCGATCATGAACGTGTCGATCTCGGCGGTCGTCGCCGATCTCGGCACGACCGTGAGCGCCATCCAGTCCGCGATCGCGATCGAGGCGCTGGTCTCGGCCGCATTCATCCTGATCGGCAGCAAGATCGGCGATCTCTTCGGACGCAAGCGCGCCTATGTGCTCGGCCTGCTCGCGTACGCGATCGGCGCCCTGTCGATGGCCCTGGCCCAGAGCGTCACCGCGATCATCATCTTCTGGGCGATCATCGGCGGGCTCGGCGCATCCCTCCTGCTGCCCGCGATGCAGTCGCTCATCCACGGCAACTTCGAAGGCAAGGCGCAGAAGGCGACCTACGCCCTTGTCGGTGCCGCGGCCGCGATCGCCGCGGCCGTCGGCCCGTTGATCGGCGGGTTCATCACGACCTTCCTGTCATACCGCGTCGCATTCGCCCTGGAGGTCGTCGTCATCGCGATCGTCCTCGTCGGCAGCCGGCTCGTGAAGGACGTGCCGTATACCGGCCCACGCCACATCGACCTCGTCGGTGCCGTCCTCTCGGTCCTGGGCATGGGCGGCCTGGTGCTCGGCATCCTCGCCTGGCAGGAAGGCGGCGAGGCCGTCGCCCTGCTCCTTGCGATCGGCGCGATCTCACTTGCCGCGTTCGCCTGGTGGCTGGTGCGCCGGAAGCGTGAGGGCAAGCCGACGCTGATCGATCCGGCGCTCTTCACGTCGGCGCTGTTCCGCCTGGGGATCTCCGGGCAGCTGCTCCAGAACGTCGCCCTCGGCGGCGCGATGATCACGATCCCGATCTACCTCCAGATGGTCCTCGAGTACAACGCCCTCCAGGCGGGACTCTCACTCGCGCCCCTCTCGCTCAGCATGTTCGCGACGGCGATCGTCGCGGGCCGACGGTCGGGCAACCGGCGGCCGGCAAGCATCATCAGGGCGGGGTACGGCCTCCTGCTGATCGGCATGCTCCTGCTCATCCCGATCGTCCCGCGCGCCGACGCGGGTTGGTACCTCGCGATCCCGCTCGTGATCGCCGGCACCGGCCTCGGCCTGCTGGTCTCGCAGCTCAACAACTACACGCTGGCACCCATCGAGGAAGAGCGCGTCAGCGAAGCCGCCGGCGTGAACTCCGCCGCCGGTTCGTTCGGGCTGTCGTTCGGCCTGGCGTTCGCCGGCGCGATCATGCTCGCCGCGCTCGCTCTCAGCTTCACCAACCTCTCCGATTCGAGCGCCGTGCTGACCCCGGAGCAGCAGGTGGTGGTCTCCGACACCCTGGAGCACGACGCCCAGGTCATGAGCAACACGGACCTCACCGTGTTGCTCGCCGGCCAGACGCCCGAGGTCCAGGCCGAGATCATCCGGATCAACACCGAGGCCCGGCCGTTCGCCCTCCAGGTGGCCCTGCTCATCCCGATCGTCGCCAGCCTCATCGGTTTCGTGATCTCGCTCCGGATGCTGCGTCAGCCCGATCCGGTCTCGGCAGGGATCGAAGGACTCGTGCTCGCCTGACGGCCAGGAGGACGTGATGGATGTCGAACGCGCGCGGACGCTCGTGGCAGGCGAACGTCGCCGGATCGAGGCCGCACTGGCCGGGCTGACCGGCGACGAGCAGGCGGACGAGAGCTCCCGCGACGATCAGGCCGGCGAGGCTGCCGAAGCCGGCACGGACATCCAGCACGAGATGACCGACCAGGCGCTGACGGCCGGTCTCGAGGCGGAGCTCGCGGCGGTCGTCCGTGCGGAGGCTCGTCTCGCCGACGGGACCTACGGCCTGTCGCGTCGACAGCGGTGCACGCATCCCGGACGACCGCCTCGAAGCCGAGCCGCTCGCCGAACGCACGGTCGAGGAGCAGGCCCGCTTCGAGCGGGAGGGGCGGTAGGGGACCGCGCCGCCGGCGCGAGGTCGGTCGCTCGCTATTCGGCGTAGGCCTGGTCCTGGCCCTGGGCGCTGAAGCCGATGCTCCAGACGTAGCCGTCCGGGTCCGCGAACGTTCCGCCGTAGCCGCCCCACTGGAGCGCGGCCGCGGGCTTGAGGATCGTGGCGCCGGCCTTCTCGGCCTCGGCCATGACCTCGTCGACGCGCGACTCGCTGCGCACGACGTAGTTGAAGACGACGCCGCTGAAGCCGGTATGTTCGCGGCCGGCGCCGACCATGTCGGCCAGGCCCTCGCGGCCGTAGAACCCGACGAGCGAGCCGCCGTGGGGCACGAAGAAAACGGAGATCTTCCAATCGTTCTGGATCGTCCAGCCAAGCCCGTCGACGTAGAAGCGCTTCGATCGCTCCATGTCGTCGACGCCGAGCAGGATCGCGCTGACGTGCGAATTCATGTGGGTGCTCCCTTCTGAGATGCTGATGGGCTGAGCCCGATCCTAGGACGGGAGCGCGGCGCCGGGCTTCTCCGAAACTGCTGGAATCGCCTGGGTCGTCACCACGCCCACCGCGCCTACCCCGATCGCCGGCGGCAGCTCGGATCCGGCTGTAGGTCTCCGGCGGGATGTGCCGGCCCCAGGCCAGACCGAAGCGAGGCTATGCGGAATTGAGGATTGCGGCCGCTTCTGCCTCGATCCGGTCGATGAAGGCCGGCGCGACCCCCAACAGAAGTCCTCGAGCTCGCCCGGCCCACGTAGTCCAGGGCTGCGTCTGGCGCCGTCGCGATCGGGCAAGGACGAATGCCCACGCGAGCTCGGGGTCACTCGCAGCCAGACGTCCGCCAGGCCGAACGCCCAGAAGTCCGGCGAGTCCCGATGGACATCCCCTTCGCTGAGGCAGCGGTCGCTTCCGCAACTCGAGCATTGGCCGCCACCGCGGTCTCGAGCCCGAGGCGTCGGACCGTTTCCGTCAGTCCGCTCCAGACCCGGCCGTTGTCGCCGAGCACCATCTCCATCCCCATCACGACGAGCCCGGCAGCTTCGATGCTGCGGGCGGCTTCGTACGCCGTGGTCTGGATGGCGTCCCCTCCGACGGCCGCAAGGCGTGGAACGGCCACAGACCGACCTCCCCAACTGGCTGCCCCTCGAATGTCGAGACCTCGCGGAGACCTCCCATCAGTCTCGGGATCGACGCGGATCGCCTCGCAGAGCTCGTCCCAGCGGGCCTGTCGCCAGCTCCGCGGTCGTGATCGCTCGAGGTCGTCGCCCGGGCGCCGGCCGAGAGTCTGCCGCGCCTGCTCGACCTGTCGTCGCGTCGGGACGGTCAGCGCCGGGGAGCCCTGGTCGATGTCGCCGGCTGTCGGCGACGGCTTCGCTTCCAGGACTCGGCCTGTCGGGGGCCAAGGGCTCGGCGTCGTCGACTTCGAGTTCTTCCCGCACCTCGACAACCACGATCTGCCACAGAACACCACGGCCGACGCGGAGCGGTGGGCGGCCGGCCTGACCGTCCGGCGCGGGATCGACGACGAGACCGCGATCAAGGTGGTCGATGGGTTCCCGAGGTGATCTCCCCACCGCGCTATGACCCAACGAAGGAGCTCGCGATGAACAGCCCCGCCTCGATCTCCATCACGCCAGTCCTCGTGGCCGACCTGCTCGCCGAGGGCGAGCGGATGCCGGTCTACGTGTACGTCATCGACCATCCCGATGCGCGCGTGCTGGTCGACACCGGCATGACCGAGCTGCACCCGCTGGTTGCCGACATGGACCCGCGCCTCCAGCCTCTGAACGAGGGGGACTTCGATCTCGCTGGCATCGACATCGTCGTCAACACACACCTGCACTTCGATCACTGCGGCGGAAACCACCTCTTCGCGGGCAGGCCGATCTACGTCCAGCGTCAGGAGCTCGACGACGCGCGCAGCGAGGACGACTACACGATCCGCGAGTGGGTCGATGCGCCCGGCGTCCAGTACGTGCCGGTCGACGGCGAGCTCGAGCTGCTTCCCGGGATCCGGCTCGTCCCGGCGCCGGGCCACACACGCGGCACGCAGGTGGTCGTCGTGGAGACTGACGGGCGGCCGGTCGTCATCGGCGGCGACATGGCGGTCTGGTTCGGCGAGCTCGATGAGCCGCACACGGAAGGCCAGCTGCTGGTGCGCGCGCTCGACCCCGAGCTGGTCTGGCTCGCGCACGAGAGCGAGCCCTGGCGACCGCCGGTCGTCTGAGTCACGCCGGCGAATTCGTCCGCCAGTGGGAGTGATCGCCCTGAACCCCCGCGGATCGGCGTCTTACGGCCACCCGGCGTGCGGCACCGCCACCCGGGCGGTGAGGATCTGACCGGTCTTTGCCTCGATGAGCTCGTCCATCCGGTCTGGACCGAACCACTGGGCGACGACCATGAACAGCGTCCGGCCGTCCTCGCCACCGAGCATGCACGCGTAGCACGGGCGGTCGACCTCGACGCGGTCGAGGACTTCGCCGCCCTCGCGGACCCGCAGAACAAAGTTCCCGTCCCCGCCGACGGCGCTGCACCAGATGGCACCCTCGGCGTCCAGGCAGATCCCGTCGCCTGTGACCTCGGCCCAGACGCGCCGGTTCGAGAGACTCCCGTCGGCGGCGATGTCAAAGGCGGTGAGTCGAGCTGCGAACGACTCGGCGACGATCAGGGTGCCGTTGTCCGGCGTCACGGCCATCCCGTTCGGGAAGGCCAGGCCGTCCGCGACCTCTCGGGCCGTGCCATCGGCCGTCACGAGGGCGATCTTGCCCGGCGCCCCGCCGCCGGCGAGGACCTCAGTGAAGTCGCTGAAGTCGAAGTTGAGCGAGTTGACGTAGGCGTTCCCGCGTCCATCGACCGTGATCTCGCTCCAGCCGTAGGGCGAGATGTGGCGCAGGTCGGCGTGTCGGACGCGCGACCCGTCGGGCTCGACGCGGAGCAGCTCGCCGCTGGTGACGAGCATGCGTCCATCGCGCAACCAGTTGACGGCCCAGCCACTGCCCCCACCGCCGGCGCCCATGACCTCGCGGTTTCCCTGGACGTCGACCGCGACGATCTCGTTCGTCCCCCAGCTCGAGAACCACAGGCGACCTTCATGCCACCGCGGCGACTCCCCCATGCCGAAGCCGTCCAGCAGGACCCGCGTTTCCGAGACGTGTCCCCGCGACATGGCGTTCTCCTTTCCTGAGCCCACAGGTGCACATCGTGGCACGGCCCGAGGTTGCCGCCGGACGTGGACGCTCGCGGGAGTACAGTCCCACGCGATGCGACCCATGAGGCCAGCACGGTCACGGTCAGGCATGCCGCGAATATCCGCGATGGCTCGCGGCTTCATCTGCTGGAGCCGGGCCGCGCTGGACGAGACGCTGGATCTGGAGGCTCCGCCATGAAGCCGGCCGATGGTGGGGGTCGCCATCCGCAGCTGGGGGTCGGAGCCTCCGGCGATGAGACTACCTGACGGAATACCTAGACGTGAGGCGGGGAAACCTAACGTGATCGCCGATCACTCGTTCCCTAACCAGAGGCCCCTGGGCGGCGTTGTCCCCCCGGCGGTGTTTGCCCGGGGGTCTCGTTTCCCTTGTCACCTCACGACGTCGCAGGGCGGCGACGCCATGGGGGTTGATCGGACGACGCAGTAGGCTGCTGCCGATGAAGTGGCTGCCACTCCTCGTCGCTGTCCTCGTGTGGTCGGTTCTCGCGTGGGCGTTCGTCATCGCGTTCTCCAATTCGCACGTCTGCGGGCTCCGAATGCCTGTCGGAGGGGGTGCGCTGACGCAAGAGGAGATGGATCAGCAGATCGCGAACTGCAACCGGCCCGACTACCCGGCGATCGCTGTCTTCAGCGTCGGCTACGTGGTGCTTGCCGGCGTGGCTATCGGGATGATCCGTGACGCGCGACGCCCCGGTGAGGCAACGGGTCGCGCGAGCCGTGACGTCTGAGACGGTCAGGCGGTCGAGGGTCGACTAGGCCAGCCAGTCGAGCACGACGACAGCGATCAGGACACCCACGACCCCGGTCACGGCGGCGGCCTTCGGCCCGGCGGCGATCTTGGCCGCGACGACGAACGGCGTGACGATCGCCGCCGCCGCGAGTCGCATGACGATGGGGGAACTGGGGTGGGACGGCCCCCAGACGACGTAGTTGACGACCAGGATCGCGACGATGGCGGCCAGGGTCACGAACCAGAGTCGCCTGTCAGCCCGGCGCGTCGATGTTGTCATCGGAGCATGCCAAGGGTGGCGAGCCAGAGTGCCATGGAGCACGACCTTTCGAGACAAATCATCGTCTCCGCCGCATCGCCGTCAAGCGAGGGTGGCGGCCTCGAAGGTGCTGCAGCGTGGTGGGATGTCTCAGGTCGTGATGGCGCGCCCGACAGGTGTTGGACGCGCGATTTCAACCTACACCATCCCGATCGAGGGGCGCGACGAGTGGCTGGCCGCTGCTAGGCGGCTGGCATGAGGGACGGGTACCAGCGCGGGGTGCTTCCGCCGCAGGCGACGCGGCGCCAGATGGACGTGCTTGCCGCCTACGTCGCCGCCGGCGGGTCGGTCCACGACGCGGCCGAACTCGTGGGTATCAGGCCCAGCACCGTCAAGCGGCACCTCGCCGACCTACGAGCGCGGTCGGGACTGACGACCGAGCAGCTGATCTATTCGGGCCGCGCCCTTGGTTGGCTCGTCGTCCCGAGCCTGGAGCCAGCGTGATCTCTTGAATGCAGGCTGAGCCCCCGCGCGCGACCCCGAGTGCCCATCGCTCGCTCAAGCCGGACTATGCGCCAACCACTCTCGCTCCGCAGTCAGGCCGTGCCGATGGGATCGGCACGGTCGGGCGACGCCCGGAGGCTGTCCAGACCGGCGAGGATCAGATCGAGACCGAAGTCGAACTCGCTGGCGAAGTCGTAGCCGGCCTTGCCCACGTGCTCGGCAACGGACTCAGCGAGGTAGGGATAGTCGTCAGCGGGGAACTGGCTGAGAATCTCGATCGCCAACTTGTCGACCTGGTCCGTGCTTTCGAAGGGCAGGGTCTGCTCTTGCAGCGCGAAGCCGAAGATGAAGCTGTCGAGCAGGGTGAAGGCGTGAACGGCCATCGCGACGGAGAAGCCAGCCTGCCGCAACGCCCGTATCACCATGTCGTGGTATCGCATGTTGCCCGGGCCTGGATGGACGCGGGACTGGATCACCCCCAGCGCCCAGCGGTGACGCGCGAGCACTTCGCGGATCGAGTTGGCTTGCTGACGCATCGCCCCTTTCCAGTCTGACCCTCCGGCGGTGACGTCGATCTCCTCGTACATCACGTCGACCATCGCGTCGAGCAGATCGTCCTTGTTCGCGAAGTGGTTGTAGAGCGCCATGGGGTATACCCCCAGCTCCTGGGCGACGTTCCGCATGCTGAGCGACTCGATTCCGCCTTCATCAGCGAGCTTGATGGCCGTTCGGAGCACTCGCTGCCGGCTGAGTGGGACTCGTCGTCTGGTCCTCGATCGTTGCTTGACAAACATTTGCATCCCTCTCGGCACCTGGGTCTTGACGTATGTACGCTGTACATCTAATGTACGCCGTATTGGCGATGTACGCCGTACATTAGCAGGAGACCACCATGAAGGCAATCGTTCAACCAACCTATGGCTCACCCGATGACCTGCAGCTGCGCGACATCGACCAGCCCACGATCGGCGACCACGACGTGCTGGTGCGCGTGCATGCCGCGTCGGTCAACACCGCCGACCGGCTCATCCTGCGCGGCCGCCCCTATCTGATGCGCGCCGCGGGCTCCGGACTCGGCTTTAGCCCGCGTCGACCCCAGTTCGCCGTCGCGGGCACGGACCTCGCCGGTCGTGTGGCGGCGGTAGGCAGTTTGGTGACCGCCTTCCGCCCCGGCGACGAGGTGTACGGGAGCGTCCCCGGCGCGATCGCGGAGTACGTCGCGGCGCCGGACACCGCCCTGGCGGCCAAGCCGTCGAGCCTCAGCTTCCAACAGGCCGCCGCGATGCCGCTGGCCGCGCTCACCGCACTCCAGGGGCTTCGCGATGCCGGACAGGTCCAGCCCGGGCAGCGGGTTCTGATCAATGGGGCCTCGGGCGGCGTCGGCACCTATGCGGTGCAGATCGCCAAGGTCCTGGGCGCCGAGGTGACCGCGGTGACCAGCGGCCCGAACGTCGAGATGGTTCGATCACTCGGCGCCGACCACGTCATCGACTACACCAGCGAGGACTTCACGGAGTCAGCCAGTCGGTATGACGTCATCCTGGACCTTGTGGGCAACCACTCACTGTCGGCTCGACGACGCGCGCTGACCGCGACGGGCACGCTGTTGCTGTCATACGTCGGTACCAACCGCTGGGTGGGGCCGATCGGTCACATCCTGGCTGCCGTGGTGCTGACGCGGTTCACGAGCCACAGGATCGTCTCGTTCACGACCGCTCCGAGCAGTGCCGACCTGCTCGTCCTTGCGCAGCTGACAGACGACGGAAAGATCGTGCCGGTCATCGACCGGACCTACCGCCTCGACCAAGCAGCCGAGGCGATCCGCTACCTGGAACTCGGACGTGCCCGGGGCAAGGTCATCATCAGCATCAGCGACCGCGGCGCGCTGGCCGCGCTGACGCGGGCGAGTGTGGCGTCGTGACGGCGCCAGCGATGCCAGTGGGGCCGTACGCGGCTCGTCTGACCATTGACTACCCCGAACGCCTTGATCGGGTTACGACCTTCTTTCGCCTGATCTGGGTCATACCGATTGCCATCGTGCTCGGAGTGATCACGGGGAGCGGGACCCACATGATGGTCACCGCAGCCGGTGAGCAAATTGTCGGAGCCGGCGGTGGACTGCTCGCTGGCTTGGCTTTCGCCACGGCGCTGATGATCGTCATCCGCATGCGCTACCCGCGCTGGTGGTTCGACTTCGCACGGGAGCTGACCCGCTTCGGCGCCCGCGTCGGTGCCTACGTGGCCCTGCTCACGGACCGATATCCGTCCACTGTCGAGGAGCAATCGGTGCACCTCGAGATCGAGTATCCAGAGGTCGATCGCGACCTGAACCGCTGGCTTCCACTGGTCAAGTGGTTCCTGGCGATCCCCCATTACGTCGCGCTGATCGTCCTGATCATCGGAGCGGCCCTCGCCATCGTGATCGCCTGGTTCGCGATCCTCATGACCGGGCGTTATCCCCAGCCGCTCTTCAACTACGTGGTCGGCGTCGGGCGGTGGAGCCTGCGCGTGAACGCCTACGCGTTCCTGCTCGTGACCGACCGCTATCCCCCCTTCAGCCTGAAAGCAGGGTAGTCATGCGAATCCTCCGAGAGCTCTCGCGGCGCAAGCTGCGCACGAGCCTGACCATCACCGGCATCACCATCGGCATCTGGGCACTCGTGGTGTTCAGTTCGCTGGCCAACCAGATCAACGGCCTCGTCGGCATGGGCAGCGAATACTTCGCCGACAAGATCGTCGTCACCGACGGCATGGCCTTCGGCTCGTCGCCGATGCGCCTCGACGACGTCGAGATCATCGCCGGCCTCGACGGCGTCGGTGCCGTCCAGCCCAAGGTCGAGATCCCGTGGGACCCCGATCCCGCTATCGGGTTCGGCGCGCCGGACTTCCTGGTCGGGACCATCCCGGGCGCCGACGCCGGGTTCGAGACGTTCACACTCGAGCTGGCCACGGGACGCCAGCTCATCGCCGAGGACACCGGCAACGTCGTGGTCCTGGGGTCGACCATCGCCCGCAAGTACGGCGTCGTCGCCGGCGGGACGGTCGACATCCGAGGCGAGTCCTTCGAGGTCCTTGGGACCCTGCAACCCACCCTCAGCTCGCCCGACACGAACGGCTTCATCCCGCTCTCGACGGCCCAGGCGCTGTACCTGGGCGACCTGCCCCCACTCGTCGCCGAGTCGCTCCAGGCGGACGAGCTGGCCAACCAGATCGTCGTCTTCCCCGAAGTCGGTGCCGACCCGACGACGGTGGCCGCGGCGATCGAGGCCGCGGTCGAGAACAGCGCGACCATGACCGGCGCCGAGTTCTCCGAGACGGTCGGCGCCACGACCGTGATCTTCAACGCGATCATCATCGGGGTGGCCGCCATCAGCCTCATCGTGGGCGGCCTGTCGGTGATCAACACGATGGCCATGAGCGTGGCCGAGCGGACCCGCGAGATCGGCATCCGGCGGGCCATCGGCGGCTCCCGGCGACGCATCGTCCGCGAGCTCGTCGCCGAGGCCGGGGTCATCGGGCTGCTGGGCGGCCTGATCGGGCTCGGCCTGGGCGCTGCGGTCGTCGTCCTGGTCAACGAGGCCGGCCGATCGAGCGGCACCGTCCTCTTCGACCTCACCGCACAGACCGCGGCGTTCGCGGTCGGCTTCAGCACGATCCTCGGGATGGTGGCCGGGATCATCCCGGCCTGGACTGCCGCACGGCTCGACCCGGTGTCGGCCCTGCGCTACGAATGACCAACGACCGAACGACGAAGGAGCGAACGATGAACCTGATCGAAGCGACCGACCTGCGCAAGACCTACCGGCTGTCGCGCCGGACCAGCATCGATGCCCTGCAGGGTGTTGACGTCAGCATCGCCGCCGGCGAGATGGTGGCGATCATGGGGCCGTCAGGCTCCGGCAAGAGCACGCTCATGCACCTGCTCGGGCTGCTCCACGCGCCGGATACCGACGACGGCCCGGCCCCGACCCTGCGCATCGATGGGGTCGATGCGACGACCCTCTCGGACGGCGAGCGAACGTCCATCCGGGCTCGATCGATGGGCTTCGTGTTCCAGTCCTTCAACCTGGTCCCGACGCTCACCGCCGAGGAGAACGTGGCCCTCGCCGCCGAGTATGCCGGGACGTCCGGTTCGGCAGCCCGTGTGGCTGCGCGCGCCTCGCTGGCGTCGGTCGGCCTTGCCGAGCGAGCGGGGCACCGGCCGATGGAGTTGTCAGGGGGCGAGCAGCAGCGCGTGGCCATCGCCCGTGCCCTCGTGAACGACCCGAAGCTGATCCTCGGTGATGAGCCGACGGGCAACCTGGATTCATCCCGGGCCGCGGAAGTCCTGGGCCTGCTCCGTCGCTTCAACCGTGAGCGCGGGCAGACCGTGCTCATCGTCACGCACGACCAGGAGGTTGGCGCCGCCTGCGACCGGATCATCCGGATGCGTGACGGGCGGATCATCGCCGACGAGCGCGTGGCGGACGTGCAGGTTGCCGCATGACGGCCGGAACAATGCGCGATCTGATGCACGCCATCTACGACCGGATCACGGTCGCCGGCCCGGTGATCGTGGGTGTCCGGCTGACCCAGGCGGCCTACGCGCACGGATTGGCGCTGGCTCTGCCCGAAAAGGTTGAAATGGCGCGCCCGACAGGACTCGAACCTGCGACCTTTGGGTCCGGAACCCAACGCTCTATCCACTGAGCTACAGGCGCGCGACGGTCGCGGCGCTCGTTGAGCGCGGGTGACCGGGCGGGAATGATACCGCGCCTTGCTCGGGCGACGGGCTCGAGGCCGTCGACCGGACGAGCTGCACCCGCCCGGGCAGGAGAACCCGGGCGGGTGCGAGAGGCGGACTGGACGGTCGGGCCCCCCAGAGCCCCCGTCCCGTGTCCTAGGACCGGACCGTGGCGGCCGGTCGGATGTTCTGGTTCAGGTGGAAGAGGTTGCCCGGGTCCCAGGCGTCCTTGAGCCGGCTGAGCCGTTCGAACTTGGCCGCCCCGTACGTGGCCTCGATCCGATCGTCGCCGACGCTCATGAAGTTGACGTAGGACCCGCCGGTCGTCGCCGGCTCGATGGCCGAGTAGAGACCCCTGGCCCAGTCGATCTGGGCCGTGTCGGTGGCCGCATCGGCCCACCGGGCGATGATGTTGGTGAGGTACGGCGCGGCGCGTTCGCCGTAGGCGGTCGCGTCGCGCCGGGACCCGGGCGACCGCCCCGCCGACGTGGTGGAGGTGGATCTCGGACATCGGCGAGATGGTCGAGCCGTGGGCCTTGACCATCGACTCGATCGTCTCGTCCGACACGGCGTTCAGATAGCCCGCCTTGAAGAAGTTGCGCACGCCCGGCGCCCAGAGCGGATCGAGCAACGACTGCAGGGTCGTGTACGGCATCGGCCCGAGAAGATCCACGATGGGTGTTCCGAGCGCGCGCAGGCCGTCAGCGAGCTCGCGTCCGGCATCCGGCGCCCCGGCGTAGACGCCGACGACCGCGACGATCTTCTTGCCGTGGACCGCCTCGGGCAGGAACGGAGCCGGCGGTGCGGTGGTCAGGTTGACCAGCGTCGTCATCTCGTCCGGGAGATCGGCCGTGTACGCACGGTAGCCGCGCAGGATCTGCTCCGCCTGCTCGCCGGGGAAGAAGATCGGGCCGGCCAGGATCGTCGGTCCGACCCGGTGGAGCTCGAACTCGAACGACGTGACGACGCCGAAGTTCCCGCCTCCGCCGCGGAGGCCCCAGAAGAGCTCGGCGTTCTCGTGCTCGCTGGCGTGCACGAGCCGTCCGTCGGCGGTGACCATGTCGGCCGCGACGAGGTTGTCCGCGCTCAGACCGTACTTGCGCATCAGCCAGCCGATCCCGCCACCGAGCGTGAAGCCGGCGATGCCGGTGCTCGAGATGAGCCCTCCGGTCACGGCCAGCCCGAACGCCTGGGTCTCGTGATCGAGGTCGTGCCAGGTCGCCCCGGCCTGGGCGACCACCCGCATGCGTTCCGGGTCGACCCGGATGCCCTTCATCGGCGAGAGGTCGATGACGACGCCGCCGTCGGTCGTGGAGAACCCGGGCAGGCTGTGGCCACCGCCGCGGACGGCGAGCTCCAGGTCCTGGCTGCTGGCGAACTCCACGGCGGCGATGACGTCAGCGACGCCGGCGGCACGGACGATCAGCGCCGGCCGCTTGTCGATCATGCCGTTCCAGATCGCCCGCGCCTCGTCGTAGCCGGCGTCGGTCGGGGTGACGAGCTCGCCCCGGATGCTTTCGCGAAGCTCCTGGATGGTGCCTTCGCCGAGGATCGTTCCCATGTTCTAGGCCTCCTGCCTGTCGTATCCCTGTCTGTCGCGGTCCATCGCGTAGCCGGAACCTTGACGCGCGGGACTGAAGACGGACGTAACCGCGACTGAATCACAGGCGATCAGCGGATCCACCCTCGTCACGAGGCCGTTCGCGGTGGGCCCCCGATCGACCGCTGCCGCGTCGCCGGCCGTCGTCGCGTGACGGACGGGACCTCGAGCGCGAGGGCCGCCGTCTCACCCTGGCGGTCGCCCAGCCGCCCGAAGATCTCGAGCGCCTCGTTCCGCATCGCGACGGCCCGTTCCGGCTGACCGTCGAGCCGCGTGACGGCGGCCAGCTGGACGAGTCCCCAGGCCAGCCAGCGGTGACGACGGACGGTCCGGTCGACGTCCAGGCTCTCCTCGAGCTGTCGGCGAGCGAGGGGCAGATCCCCATCTGCGATGGCGAGGCTGGCGAGGTTGCCGAGGGCGGCACCGTAGCCCCACATGTCGCCGCGCCGGCGGAACGCGGCGGCACTCTCCTCGAGGAGGACCCGAGCGCTGGGGGGATCGCCCTCGGCGACGGCCAGATTGCCCAGGTTTGCCTGTGCCAGCCCGGTGCCGCGCGAGTCGCCGATCCGGCGTCGGATGGCGAGGCACTCCTCGAGGTGTTCGCGCGCCTCGGCGAACTCACCCGTCGCCGCGGCGAGGTTGCCGAGCCGTCCGAGCCCGTGCGCGATGGCCCGCTCGTCGCCGATCACCCGGAACAGGTCCAGCGCGTCGACCATGTCGCGGCGGGCGGCGTCGAGCTGGCCGACGGCGCGCCGGATCATGCCCCGATTCGCCAGTGCGTAGCCGAGCGCGACGGCGCAGGTGACATCCTGGAACGGCACGAACGTCTCCTGGAACACCAGCCGGTGGGTGCCGATCGCCGGTTCGGGGATGAGGACCTCGCCGATCCCGAGGATGGTCGGCGCCAGCTCGCTGCTGTCTGCCAGATCGCGGAACAGGCTCAGGCTGTCATCGATCAATCGGCCGGCATACCTCGCATCGCCGGCATACCAGCGAACGACGGCCAGCCCATGGAGCGCCGCGGCCTGACCGGGCCTGAACCCAGCCTCCCGCGCGAGCTCGAGGCACTCGCGATAGTCGCGCTCGGCGACCGTGAGGTCGTCCTCCGACCACGCCGAGGTGGCCACCACCTGCAGCGCTCGGCACGCCTCGCGGAGGTCGCCGTGCCCTCGATGGATCACGACGGCCTCGTTCGCCCGGCGGGCGCCGAGCGCGGTGTCCCCGGACCGGATGGCGAGGGCCGCGAGCCCGACCAGCGCCCTCGCGCGGGCCGGGGTCTGCGCCGTCGTTCGCTCCAGGACACGGCTCAGCCACCGACGGCCCTCGACCAGGTAGCCGTTCCACAGCCAGAACGCCCAGAGGAGGCCGGCCAGATCGAGCGCCCGGTCACGATCCGCCGACAGGCTCCGATCCAGCGCGGCCCGCAGGTTGTCGTGCTCGATCTCGAGCCGATCGAACGTCATCCGCCAGGCCGGTCCCGACAGGGCGCCATGAGCTGCTTCGGCGATGGCCAGAGCCCAGGTGCTGTGGGCCGACTCGATCGGGGCCCGCTCGCCATGCTCGACGAGCCGGTCGAGGCCGTACTCGCGGACGGTCTCCAGCACCCGGTAGCGCGGCATCGCGGTCGCGTCATCCAGGGTGACGAGCGACTGGTCCACGAGCTCACCGAGGAGCGCGACCGCGTCGCCCGCGCTGCCCCAGGTCGCCACGGCGATCGCTTCGATGGCATCGAGCGGCGCGCCCCCGACGAAGACCGACAGCAGTCGGAGCATCCGGCGCTCCGGCTCGGTCAGCAGGTTGTAGCTCCAGTCGAGCGTGGCCTTGAGCGTCTGCTGGCGGGACAGCGCCGTCCGGCTGCCACCGACCAGGAGGTGGAAGCGATCGTCCAAACGATCGGCGATCGCGGCGACGGGGAGGACGGCGACGCGCGACGCGGCGAGCTCGATGGCCAGGGGCAGACCGTCGAGGTGATGGCACAGGCGCGCGACGGCCGGCGCGTCCTCGAGGGTGAGCACGAAGGTCGGATCGACCGCCTGGGCGCGCTCGACGAAGAGCCTGACCGAGTCGATCGACATGAGCTCCGCCGGGTCGACCTCGGCATCCGGGTCCGGGACCGGCAGAGATGGCACGCGGAAGACGACCTCGCCCGGGATCCGGAGGGCCTGACGGCTGGTGGCCAGGATCCGCACGCCGGGGCAGCCCCGGAGGAGCGTCTGCGCGACCGTCGCGCACGCGTCGACCAGGTGCTCGCAGTTGTCGAGGACGAGCAGGACCTCGCGATCGCGCAGATGCTCGACGACGAGCTCGATGTACGGCTCGGCCTGCCACTCGCGGATGCCGAAGACGTCGGCCACGGCCTGGATGACCAGGGCGGGGTCGCTGACCGCCGCGAGCTCGACCAGCCACACGCCGTCGCGGTACGCGCCGATCTCCGATGAGGCCGCCTCGATCGCGAGCCGCGTCTTGCCCGTCCCGCCGGGACCGGTCAGGGTCAGGGCCCGGGCGCCGTGCAGGAGCCGTTCGATCTGGCGGACCTCGCGTTCGCGACCGACGAAGCTGCTCAGCTGAACGGGCAGGTTGTGCGCCCGCGGGGTGCGGCGGCGGTCGCGTCGATCGCCAGATGGTGGCGCAGCGTGCGCGGCCGCCTCGTCGGCCGTCGCCACGGGAGCCGAGGCGGTCGGGGCGGCTGCGCCGAGCCGGCCCTCCAGGATGTCCCGGTAGAGCAGGCGGCTCGCGTCGGCCGGCTCCACGTCCAGCTCCCGTCCGAGGATCGTCCGCAATCGCTCGAATTGCCGGAGGGCCAGCTGGCGGCGATCGTCCAGCGCGTACACCCGCATCAGGGAGCGATGGGCCGCTTCGTCGGTCGGCTCGAGCTCGAGGAGCTCGCGGAGCGCGTCGGTCGCGGCGTCGTACCGGCCGGCACGCTCCTGGAGCTCCGCGATCCGCGCGAGCACGGCCAGGTGGTCCTGGGCGAGGTTCTCGCGGAACCCGACGGCCCAGTCGGCATATCGGTCATCGGGCAGTGGCTCGCCGCGATAGAGCTCGCGTGCGACGATGAGGTCGTCGAGGTCGTCGACGCCCTGACTCGAATTGCGCACCGCCGCCGTGAAGGCGGCCGCGTCGACCCACAGGTTGCCCGCCGGACAGAGGCTGACGGTGCCCTCGCGAAGGACCAGCATGCGACGGCCGGCGTCGTCGGTCGGACCGATCGCCGCCCGAGCAGCGCGGATGGCCTGGTGGAGGTTGTTCGATGCCGCCTCGAGGGGGCGGTCTGGCCAGAGCTGCTCCATCAGCGTCTCGCGGTGAAGCCGGTGGCCCGGCGCGAGGGCGAGGATCCTGACCAGCTCGCTAGCCTTCCGCAGGCGCCATGCCGACCCTGACACTGGACGGCCCCCGACGTCGACGTCGAAGCTGCCGAGGAGACGCACCCGAACCGGCGCGCCGTCGCTCGACACGCCCGCTGGTTTCGACTCGGCGGTTGTCATCGGTCCCTCCTGCCGGAGGGTACTCCCGAGCCCCGGTGTTCGGTTTCAGGTCACCCCGCCGAGTCAGCGCCGACGAGCTCTCATCGGGAGCTTGGTCGGCCTGCCTCTGGGAGGGCGGCTTGAGGGCCTGCGGTAAAATGACGTTTCGCACCGGCCCGCCCCTCGCGGACGACCGAGCCCGCCACCCGGGCCGACGCTCGAGGAGGAGGTGCCCCAATGAACGCGTTCATCGTGGACCTCAAGAACCGACCGGGTGAGCTCGCCAGGATCACGGAGGCGATCGCTCCGAAGGGCATCAACATCACCGGGTTCAGCGGCGCGACCTGCGGCGACAACGGCACGGTCGTCCTGACGACGAGCGACGAGGCGGCGACGCGACGCACGCTGACCGAGGCAAAGTTCAGCTTCAAGGAGACCGAGCTGGTTGTGACCGCCCTCCGGGATCAGCCGGGGTCGCTGGCCAAGATCGCCCGCAAGCTGGCCGACGCTGGGGTCAACATCGAGGCCGCAGTGCCGATCGGCATGGCCGGCGCCGACGTCCATGTCGGCTTCGCGACGAGCGACCCCGCGAAGGCCAGGACCGCCGTGAGCGAGTGGCTGGCGATGGCTGGCGCGGGACGCTGACCGCCCGTCGTGGGCCGATGGAAAAGCCGAGGCCGGCTCCCGAAGGAACCGGCCTCGAAGCTGTCCCGGTGAAGGAGTCCGCCGAAACGGACGCTTCTGCCACGCGTCAAGGGCATCTATCACGTCGGCTGCACCGACTACCCTGACCCTACCTACCCATGACCTTGCCGCTGGGGCAGCGCTGACTGAGCAGCCCCCATATCCTACCTCGCCGGGGGCCGTTTTCCAAGGGTTTTGACACGGGGGCGGGTGTAAATTCCTTAACCTTCCGTGTGGTGGATGGTCACCGACGTCATCGCGACGGGATCGTTCGGGAGGTCCTTGCCGTCCCGGGGAGCGCCCACGATGGCATCCACGACGTCCATGCCGCGCGTCACCTGGCCGAACAGGGTGTAGTCCTTCGGCAGCTTGCCGGTCAGGTCCTGGTGGCAGATGAAGAACTGCGACCCGTTGGTGTTGCGCCCGGCGTTGGCCATCGCCAGCGACCCTCGGACGTAGTCCCCCTGGACCGGCTCGTCCTCGAACTTGTAGCCCGGTCCGCCGGTCCCGACCCGGCCGCGCTCGAGCGACGACTTCTTGCCGAACTGGCCGTCACCGCCCTGGGCCACGAAGCCCGGGATGACGCGATGGAAGACGACATCGTCGTAGAAGCCCTGCTCGGCGAGCTTGACGAAGTTCGCGGTCGCCTTCGGGGCGCTCTCGTCGAACAGGTCGACCTCGATGTCGCCGATCTCGGTGGCGATGGTGGCGCTGGTCATGGGCGTGCCTCCTTGCTCTGGATGGACTACGGGTTTGCGACCGTCGCGGTGGTGATCGGGATGGGGTTGGCCGGCAGCTCCACTCCGCCGGACGCGGCGAAGATGGCGTCCGCGGTGTCCATCCCGGACGTGACATTGCCGATGATCTGATAGGTGTTCGCCGAGCTCAGGATCGCGCCATCCTTGTCGTCGAGGACGATGAAGAACTGTGAGCCGACGCTGTCCGGTGCGCTCGACCTGGCCATCGCGACGGTGCCGCGCTTGTACGGCGTCGTGACCGGCTCGTCCTTGATCGTGTAGCCGGGACCACCGGTCCCGGTCCCGGTCGGATCACCGCCCTGGATGACGAAGGCGGTCCCGTCCTGGAGGGTCGGGGTGCGATGGAACGGCGTGCCGTCGTAGAAGCCGCACGCGGCGAGGGCCACGAAGTTGCCGGCCGCGATCGGCGACAGGTCGGCTTCGATCTTGAGCGCCATCGCGCCCTTGGGCGTGGTCAGCGTGACCGTCCGGGTCTCACCCGCAGGCAGGGCGGGTGGCTGGCTCGTCGGGCAATCGCCGGTGGCCGCGGAGGCCCCGGCCGCCGTCGAGGCGCCTGGGCTGGCCGAGGCACCCGCACCTGCGCCGCCACTGTCGCCCGGACGCAGGAGCAGGAACGCCGCGGCGATCACCACCACGACGATGGCCCCGACGATGAGCAGCGGACCGCCCGGGATGCTGCTGGTGACACTGCCGCCCGAGACGGGCCCGGCGGGTGTGCCGGGCCGTCCCGTCGAACGGGTGTAGCCATCCGACCGGCGTTCGCGTTGTGACCCGCGACGGCGCTTGCCCTTGCTCGGCTCAGGCACGGTCGATCTCGATGGCGGCGTGGCGGATCATGCGGCGGCCTCCAGGGCTGCGGGATAGTCGATCGCCCCGGAGAGCAGGACCTCTCCGAGGATGACACCGGCGACACCGGTGTCGCGCAGGCGGCGGATGCCGTCGATGTCGCGAGCCCCTCCGGCCACCAGGACCTCGGCATCGTACGACCGAACGAGATCGCGGGTGCGGGCGAGGCCCGCGGCGTCCGCCTCGGCGCCGCCGTGGGTCAGGACGAACCGGGCGACGCCTGCGCTGACGAGCTCGCCGACGAGGCTCTCGACGGTCGGCGGCACCGGCCGTCGCCACGGGAAGGCGGCCAGCCGCTCCGGCCGCGGGTCCAGGCCGACGGCCAGCCAGTCGCCGGCGACCGCCAGGCACGCGCGCAGGTCGTCCGGGCGATCGGCGATCACGGTCGACGCCACGATGCGGGTCGCGCCCGCCGCGAAGGCCAGCTGGATCGCCTCGACCGAGTCCACGCCGCCGGCCAGCTGGAGCGGGACGGCGAGCCGTGCGGCGATCGCGCCGATCACCTCGAGGTTGGCCGGAGCACCGGCACGCGCCCCATCGAAGTCGACGAGGTGGATGAGCCGCGCGCCCATCGCGACGAACCGCTCGGCGATCCGCTCCGGGCGGTCGGTCGGGGCGCCGATGCCGGCCCCGGCGCCGGGCCAGTACACGACTCGCGACCGGCCCGCCTCGAGATCGATGGCCGGGATGACCTGCACGCGGGTCAGGTGCCGGCGGTCATGAGGCGGCGGTGGAACGAGATCGGCAGCGACCCGTTGCGCAGCAGGGTGTCGTGGAACGCCTTGAGGCTGAACGCGTCGCCGAGACGGCGCTGCTCGTCGGCGCGCAGGCCCAGCAGCAGCGTTCGTCCGAGCAGGTACGACAGGGGATAGGTCGGGCGGTACGTGTACCAGCTGACCTCGGCGGCGGCGTTGGGCCGCTCGAAGTTCGTCTGCTCGACGAGGAAGTCGACGGCCTCCTCGACCGTGATCTCGCCCCGGTGGAGGCGGATGTCGAGGATGATCCGGCAGGCCCGCCAGATCGCGTCGGTGTGCATGATCACCCGGAAGGCCGGGCCGTCGTCGAAGCCGTGCTCGCGCATCATCAGCTCCGAGTACATCCCCCAGCCCTCGACGAACTCCGGGGCCTCGGTCGTGAGGCGGGTCAGCGACGGGTGCCGGCGGGCCGTGTCGAGCTGCAGGTGGTGGCCTGGGTATGCCTCGTGGATGCTGGTGTTGCTGATCGAGCTCGAGAAGTTGTGCTCGAGCATGGCCGTCGGATTGCCGTCGACGGCGGGCGTGACGATGTAGATGCCCTTCGGGTCCGTGTCGAACGCACCCGGGTCGAAGTAGGCGGCGAACGGGATGACGTTGCGGAGGTACTCGGGCGTCTCGATGACGTCGATCCGCTCGTCGTCGGGGACGGTCACGAGGTCGTGCTCGATCAGGTGCGACGCGGGCGCGCAGCATGGACTCGCGATAGGCCGCGAGGGCCTCCGTCGAACGTCGCCGGGTGGTTGCCCTTGACCGCGTCGATGACCGCGATCTCGTCGGCGTCCGGGTCGATCTCGCGAGCGGCCGCCGCCCGGGCGGTTCGCTCCTCCGCCAGGCGCTGCCAGCCGAGCTCGAGGATCGCGTCGGCGTCGAGCCCGTCGAACGCACGCAGCGCGACCATCTCGTCGTGGCGCTCGCGGCCGATCGCCCAGTCGTCGGTGCCGTGCTCGAGCGTGCCCTCGAGCCAGGCCGTGTAGAGGTCGATCGCCACCTTGGCCGACTCGCTGGCGCGCGACAGGCGGCGTTGCTCCCCGGCCGGCAGGACGCCCTCACCGGCGGCCACGATCTCGTCGAAGAAGACGGGCAGCTCGCCCGCCGTGTCGATCTCGACCTGCTGCCAGCGTCGGACCTGCGGGACGGTCGCGCGCGTCTTCGCCTCCTCGAGGTAGGTCGCGACCGCCTCGAGCCGGCCGGCGATCGCGTCGAGCCGCTCGGGCAGCGGGGCGTGATCGCGCGCGAACAGCAGGAACAGGCCGTCGCCGACATGGTCGAGCGCGAACGAGCGCCGCTCCCAGATCCGCAGCTCCGCGTGGTCGAAGATGGCGCGGCGGACGTTGTGGATCTCGAGATCCCGCTCGAAGGCGGCCTCGCTCGAGAGGCCGGCCGAGTCGATCGCCTCGACCTCGGCCAGGTGCTCGCGCTCGTCGGCGAGCTCGCCGAGCAGGGCGTCGCGACTGCCGTCGCCGAGGAGGTCGTCGTCGTGGTGGAGGCCGACGGCGGTCGCGAACACGGGGTTGTCGCGCACGAGGCGGACGAACCGGGTCTCGACCAGGTCGTAGAGGCGGTCGTCGAGCGGGCCGGGCACGGCCGCACGCGCGGGACGCGGGAACGGCGCGGCGGGACGTGGATCGGTCACGGGCTGGGGACCTCTCGGCTGGCTGGTCGGTCGGACGGGCTGCGGATCGCCGGCCCGATCAGGCGTTGGCGACGACGGTTCGGGTGCCGCGGACGCGGGGATCGTCGGTCTCGTGTCGGCCAGGGCCGCCCGGGTGGCGACGATGGTCGTCTCGATGTCGGCGGCCGTCACCCCGTAGTGGGTCACGGCCCGCACCTGTCCGTGCGGATATTCCACCATCTCGACCCCGCGCGCTCGCAGGGCGGCGAGGAAGGCGGCCCGGTCGCGCTCGACCTTGAACATGACGAAGTTGGTCCGGATCCGGTCCGGGTCGAGCCGGCCGGGCGCCGGCTGGGCGGAGCCGCCGGCGGACACGATGCCGTCCAGCTCGGCCAGGCCCTCGGCGAGGCGGCGGGCGTTGACGTGATCCTCGGCCAGCCGCTCGATCATGCCGTCGGGACCGTCGCTCGAGCGCGACCAGCCCGGCCGCGGCGAGGATCCCGACCTGGCGCATCCCGCCTCCGACCATCTTGCGGGCGCGGCGGGCGCGCCAGATCGATGTCGCGCGGCCCGACGAGGACGGAGCCGATCGGGCAGGCCAGCCCCTTCGACAGGCAGAACGTCACGGTGTCGGCCGGGCCGGCGAGGTCCATCACGGGGACGCCCAGGGCGACCACCGCGTTCCACAGCCGGGCCCCGTCGACGTGGAGCGGGACGCCGTGGGCATGGGCGATGTCGGCGACCTCGCGGGTGTAGGCGGGGGTCAGCGGCTGGCCCATCGCGTGGGCGTGCGTGTTCTCGATGGTGACGAGGCCGGTGATCGGTTCGTGGACGTCGGTCGGGTCGCGGAAGGCGGCGTCGATCTCGGCCGGGTCGAGCGTCCCGTCGGCCCGGTCCTCGAGCGCCCGGATGCTGGTGCCGACGATGACCGCGTGACCGGCCGCCTCGTCGAGGACGACGTGGTGCTCGCGGCCGGCGATCGTCTCCTGGCCGCGGCCGAGGTGGGCCATCTGGGCGACGAGGTTGCCCATCGTCCCGCGAGGCGACGAACAGCCCGGCCTCCTTGCCGAGGAGGTCCGCGGCCCGCTCCTCGAGGGCGATGACCGTCGGGTCGTCACCGAACACGTCGTCGCCGAGCGCCGCGTCGGCCATCGCCCGGCGCATCGCCGGGGACGGGTGCGTGACGGTGTCGCTGCGAAGGTCGATGCGGGCCATGCGAGCGAGTATAGGTCGGGGCGGCGGAGGTCCGGTCCAGCGGCGACAACCCCGGGCGCCTCTGCTATGCTCCGCCCTCGCCGCAACTGGACCCGTGGTGTAGCGGCCCAACATGCCAGCCTGTCACGCTGGAGATCGCCGGTTCGAATCCGGTCGGGTCCGCCATCCGCATTTCCCGACGCCCCGTCCGCCCGCCCGGACGGGGCGTACCTTTTGCCCGAGGCCCCGTTGCCCCACCCCTCCAGCGGCCGATCTTCGCCGCCTCTGTCACACTCCCGCCCGTGACCCGACGCCCCATCCCGATCGCGATCGGCCTGCTCCTCGTCGCCGTCGTGGCGGTGGTCGCCGCCGGTCCGTTCGGACTCGTCGGTGGCGTGGGGCCGGCCGCATCGCCGACCGCCTCGACATCCGCGGTCGCTCGCGCGACCGCCCGGACGACGACGCCGACGAGCGCCCCGCCCGGTGCCGGTGCCTCGGGCAGCCCGTCGCCGACCGCCGGGCCGACCCCGGCCACGCCCGCCGCCATCGTCGACGTGCCGATCGTGCCGGTCACGAGCTTCCGATCGACGGTCACGAGCGCCACGGCCAAGGATGTCGCTGCGGTCCTCGCCGGCACGAGCAGCCGCTTCGACGGGCTCGCCCTCGTCGACGGCGAGGCGCCCGCGATCCTCGGCGCGCTCGGCGTCGCCGATGCCGATCCTGCCCACATCGTCACGTTCGCCGACGAGCCGGCCCTCGCCGCGGACCTCGCCAAGAACCGCAAGCGGCTCGCCTTCCTGCGGGCGGACGCGGTCGGGCCGGAGGTGCGCGCCCTGGCCTGGGGCGGCAAGGCGCTGTTCGGGGTCGATCGGGTCAAGAAGCTCGCCGACTGGCCGCTGACCGCGCAGCTGCCCGCGCCGGCGGCGGCCGAGGCGTACGACCCGGCGACCACCTGGACCCTGTTCGCCGGCGGCGACATCCTGCTCGATCGCGGCGTCTACCTGACGCTCAAGTCGAAGGGTGCGAACTTCGCCTTCGATGGCGGGACGGCCGACATCACCGGTCGCTGCAAGGACTGCTCGTCGATGGGCTGGGACCTGCCGTACACGAAGCGGACCGGGAATGCCGGCGTCTTCCGGCACCTGATCAAGAGCGCCGACATCGCCGCCGCCAACTTCGAGAACCCGGCGCCGGACAAGCCGCGCTTCCACGCGTCCGGGACCAACTTCTCGGCCGATCCCCGCTACATCGACGGCCTCGCCGCCGCCGGGATCGACTACCTGTCCGCTGGCCAACAACCACATCCGCGACGCGGGCGGGGCCGGCCTGCTCCAGACGATCAAGAACGTGAAGAAGCGCGGCATCGCGGTCTCCGGCGCGGGCAAGAACCTCGCCGCGGCCCGCACGCCGGCCATCCTCGAGGCTGGCGGCACGAAGGTCGCGATCCTCGGCTACGACGCGATCGCCGGCGGCTACCACGCGACCGCGACCCGGGTCGGCAGCGCGGGCCTGTCCGCCAAGGCGGTCAAGGCGGACGTGGCCGCGGCGCGCAAGGCCGGCGCCGACGTCGTGATCGTCTACCCGCACTGGGGCACCGAGTACGACCCGACGCCGTTCGTCAACCAGCGCAAGCTCGCCGAGATGATCATCGACGGCGGCGCCGACATGGTCATCGGCAACCACGCCCACTGGGCCGGCGCGATGGAGGTCTACAAGGGCAAGCCGATCTGGTACGCGCTCGGCAACTTCGTGTTCGACCAGACCTGGTCCGAACCGACGATGGAGGGCATCACCCTCGAGCTGACCTTCCGTGGTGCCGACCTCGTCCAGGTCCGGATGCGGCCGCACATCATCCTGGACAAGGCCCAGCCCAACTTCCTCGACCCGGCCGGTGCCGGGAAGTTCGTGATGGGCCAGGTGTTCACGGCCTCGAAGGGGCTGCTCCCCTGGTAGGCGACGGGGCCGTGCGCGGCAGGGCCTGAAGGCCCGGCCTCGGCGCGCTAGACGATCCCGGCGAAGAGGTCCGTCTCCGGCAGCGCCGACTCGACCCGCGACTCGCGCAGGATGTACGCCTCGGTCGCCCAGCCTGCTCGCCAGCCGTCCAGCCCGAGCAGCATGAACGGGCTCTCGTCGCTGATCTGCGTCACGTGCTCGTGGATGGCGGCCCACTTCGCCTCGAGCGGCGCCCCGGAGACGTCCAGCCAGGTGGTGACGTCCTCGTCCGGGACCATCATCTTCGCGGCGAACTCCTCGAACTCGGCGATCTGCTCCGGCGTCGCGTCGTCGGGCGGCTCCCAGAAGCTCCGCTTGCCGAGCTCCTGCAACCGCTCGGCCATCGCGGTCCGCACGGACGCCGGGATGGCCTGCTCGTAGAGCTTGGACGGCGCCCACGTGGTGAGCCCCGGCTCCTCGAGCTGGGCCGGATACCACGCGGGGTCGCCGGCGCGCTCGAAGGCGCGGACCGCGACGTCGTGGGTCCGGATGTGGTCGGGGTGGCCGTAGCCGCCGAACGCGTTGTAGGTCGTCATGACGTCCGGCTGGTAGCGGCGCACGAGCCAGATCAGCCGACCGGCCGCCTCGTCGACGTCCGCCTGCCAGAACGAGCGCGGGTCGCGGTTGCCGTCCGTGCCCATCATCCCGGAGTCGCGATAGCCGAGGTTCTCCCACTCGGTGACGCCGAGGAGGCCCATGGCCCGCTCGAGCTCGCCGGCCCGGATCTCGCCGAGACGACGGTGGTTGTCCTCCGTGTCCATGTCCGGCACGACGATCTCGCCGAGCTCGCCGCGGGTGCCGGTCACGAGCACGACCCGCCGGCCATCCGCGACCGCCTGGGCCATCGCCCCGCCGGTCCCGATCGTCTCGTCGTCGGGGTGGGCGTGGACGGTCATCAGCGTCGGGCGATGGACGGCAGGGGCGGGGTCTTCGGTCTCGTCGGTCATGCCTCGAATGCTAGCGCGATGTGCCGGGGTGCACCGCGACGCCGGTACTTTCGGATGCCGCGAACCAGGACCCCGTCCCGGGCGCCGGTGCCGCTCGACACCGCCTCGTGCGCGCCAGTACGTCCGGCGAGGACCCAGCCGCCCGTCTGGGCCCGACCATCACCGACATGATCGAAAGCGTTGGCCGCCGTCTCCGGATCGTCTTCGGGCGCGCCCGGTCGGAGGCGACCCAGTCCGGCTCGTCCGGCTCGACCGGTCCGGCCGGCCAGGAGCTGGAGTTCGTCGCGTACGGCGAGGACTGCCTCCTGTCCGGCCTCGTCCGCATGTCGTCCGACCGATTGACGGACATGCTCAACGAGCACGACGAGTACGTCCTCGGCGACGTCCTCCTCGAGCGCCTCGACGACGGCGCCGGGGTCGAGCTCAAGGAGGTCCTCGTCACGCGCGACGACCTGCTCCTCGTCCACGCCACGGGGCCGCGCGGCAATGCCGAGCGTCGTCATCGCACGCGGGCGTACCCGGTCGCCGTCCAGATCGGGCCGTACCACCTGCGGGGCGTCGCTGCACGGCTCGCCGGGCCGCGACCCGATCCAGCAGCTGCGCCGGCGCAAGGCCATGGTGCCGCTGACCGACGCCAGGATCGACTACCGCTCCGGCTCGACCGTGCTGCACCGGTCGGTCGGCGTCGTCGTGCTCAATCGGGAGCAGATCGACTGGATCGTCCCGGCGGTCGACGACATGCCGGCGATGCCCGACCTGCCGGAGCTGCCCGCCGACGACGACCCCGGTCCGCTGCTCAAGGACTTCACGGGGGCCCTCTTCGACCTCTGAGGTGCCGCGACCTCCGCCGCGCCGTCGACCCGTGATGGCGGCGCTACGCTTCGAGCGTGACCGACACCGGATCGCGCGCCAGCGCCGACGCCCCCAGCGGACCGCTCGCCGGCCTGCGCGTCATCGACGTCTCGACGGTCCTCGCCGGGCCGTATTGCACGATGCTCCTGGGCGACCTCGGGCGCCGAGGTGATCAAGGTCGAGCCGCCCGAGGGCGATGTCACCAGGGGCTGGGGGCCACCGTGGGTCGGCGGCGACGGTGCCGATGCGGGCGTGGCGGGCGCCCCGCGCACGGCGGCCTACTACCTGGCCGTCAACCGCAACAAGCGCGGCCTGCGTCTCGACCTCAAGACCGCCGACGGGGCGGAGATCCTGCGGCGCCTGATCGCCGATGGCGACGTCCTGGTCGAGAACTTCCGGGTCGGCGGGTTCGCCCGGCTCGGCTTCGACGAGGAACGATTGCTGGCGCTCAATCCGCGCCTCGTCCACCTCGCGATCTCGGGCTACGGGACGACGGGCCCCGCCGCGGACCGGCCCGGCTACGACTTCGTGATCCAGGCGGCCAGCGGACTGATGTCGATCACCGGCGCCCCGGATGCCGACGGTGGCGAGCCGACCAAGGTCGGGGTCGCCATCAGCGACGTCGTGTCGGGGATGTTCGGCGCGGTCGGGATCCTGGCCGCGCTCGTCGGGCGGGAGCGGGAGGACGGGCCGGCCGCCGGTCGCGGCCAGCGGGTCGACGTGTCGCTGCTCGGGTCGACCCTGGCGATCCTGGTCAACCAGGCGCAGAACGCGTTCGTCAGCGGCGTCGCGCCGGGCCGGCTCGGCAACGCCCACCCGAACATCGTGCCGTACGAGACCTTCGAGACGGCCGACGGCGCGATCGCGATCGCGGTCGGGTCCGAGCGCCAGTGGCCGCGGCTGTGCGTGGCGGTCGGTCTGCCCGACCTGGCCGAGCGACCCGCGCTTCGCCACCAACGGCGACCGGGTCGAGCGACGAGCCGAGCTGCGCCCCATCCTGGCCGCGCGGTTCACCGGCCGAACGACGGCCGACTGGCTGCGAGTCCTCGAGGCGGCCGAGATCCCGGTCGGGCCGATCAACGATGTCGTCGCCGCCTTCGCATCGCCCGAGGCCGTCGCGCTCGGGATGACCGTCGAGCAGGAGCATCCGGCCTGGGGCGTGATCCGCCAGGTCGGGATCCCGTTCACGCTGTCCGAGACGCCGGCCGACATCCGGACGCCGCCGCCGACCCTCGGCCAGGACACCGACGCGATCCTCGCCGAGCTCGGCTACGGCCCCGACGAGATCGCCGGGTTGCGCGCCGGCGGGGTCGTCTGAGGAGCGCCTGACGCGCCGCGCTCAGAGCTCCTGGCGGCGGAACGACCAGGCTGCGAGACCGACGGCCAGCGACGATCAGCACGACCGTCGAGATGACCGGCGCCAGCACATCGGCGGGCGTCGACCGGCGCGCCCGCCGCCAGCGCGACCGCCGGACCGGCCAGGCCGCCGGGCAGGTAGCTGCCCGACGTTCGGCACGGCCGAGGCGATCGACAGCACGAGGAGCGCCACGAACCCGATGCCGGCCGCCGCCGCGGCCGAGCCGGTCACCGTCGAGGCGAGGAACGTGATGGCCGCCCAGGCCGAGAGGCTGAGCCACGCCAGGGCGGCCAGGCCGACCCAGCCGACGACCGGCAGCGGCTCGAACAGGACCGCCGTGTAGAACCAGCCGACCGCGACGGCCAGGGCGACGCAGGCGGCAAGCACGAGCCCGAGGCCCGCGACCTTGGCGCCGAGGAACGTGCCGCGCGAGACGCGTCTTCGACAGGACGAACGCGGCCGTGCCGCGATCCCGTTCCGTGGCCACGGAGCCCATCGCCAGCACGATCGCCGCGAACGCCCCGAACTGGGCGAGGTTCTTCCAGAGCTGGTCGGCCGCATCGGCCGCGACCGGTGTCGGGATGGGGATGGCCGGCAGCTGGTCGCCGGCCGCCGCCGTGATGATCTCCGGCAGGAACCGCGCGAGCAGGGGCGAGGTCAGCCCGACCAGCAGGAAGAGCCCGGCCACGATCGGCAGGCGCATCGTCCGCCACGACTCGAGGAGCTCCTTGCGCGAGCAGGACGCGTCCGGCGCTCATCCGGATCGCTCCTCGCCGTCCCGACCGACCAGCCGCAGGAAGACGTCCTCGAGCGACGGCCGGACCCGCTCGAACGCGGTCAGCCGCAGGCCGGCGGCGACGACCAGCGGCAGCAGCCCGGCCGACGCGGCCGCCTCGTCGGTGACCGACACGATCAGCCGCCCGTCGCCCTCGCCGCCGGTCACCCCGTCGACCCACGGCACGCCGCGCAAGGTGGCGGCGAGACCGGACAGCGGCCGCCTCCTGACCCGGCTCCGGCTCGATGCGGTAGAGCGGCAGCGCATAGCGGCCGAGCAGCTCGGCCAGCGGACCCTCGGTCACCAGCCGGCCGCCGGCCATGATCCCGACCCGGTCGCAGATCCGCTCGACGTCCGTCAGGACGTGGGTCGAGAAGATGACCGTCGCGCTCGCGCGCAGGTCCGCGATGAGGGCGAGGAGATCGCGCCGGCCTTCCGGATCGAGCGAGCTGACCGGCTCGTCGAGGATCAGCAGCCGCGGCCGGGAGACGAGTGCCTGGGCGATCCCGAGCCGCTGGCGCATCCCGCCCGAGTACGCCGCGACCCGCCGTCGAGCCGCATCCGTCAGGCCGACGAGGCCGAGCGTCTCGGTCGCCCGGGCGCGGGCATCCACCGCCGCGAGGCCCTGGAGCCGGCCGGCGAACTCGACCAGCTCGCTGCCCGGACATCCAGCCGTAGTAGCGCGGATCCTGGTCGAGGACGCCGATCCCGTCGCGGTCGCCGGAGCCGTCCGCGGTGACGGGCCGGCCGTCGATCGAGGCACGGCCGGCCGGTCGGCCGCGCGAGGCCGGTCATGAGCCGCAGCGTCGTCGTCTTGCCGGCGCCGTTCGGTCCCGAGCAGCCCGAAGACCGACCCGGCCGGCACGTCGAGATCGAGCCCGTCCACGGCGAGCACCCCGCCCGGCGCCGCCGAACCGCTTGGTCAGGCCGCGGCACTCGACGACGGCCGGGCGCCGGCCGGTCACGCCTCGCGCCGCCCGACGGTCAGGTACAGGATCGGCCCGAGCAGGCTGATGAACACGATGAGGAGCCCCCACATCAGCTTGCTCTCGCCGCGGACGAGCCGCTCGGGCCGGAGCAGGTCGCGCAGCGCGAAGATGATCAGCACGATCTCGATGACGATGATCGGGATCAGGAGCAGGAGGATCTGTGTCTGGCTCATGACGTCTGCATTCTTGCATCGAGGAGCGTCCGTCGCGCGGAGGGCCGCTGCTAGACTCGGGCGACTCACCCCCACCACGGCACCGACCCCTGGAGGCCCCGAATGACCGACGACCGCGAGCGCTGGGCGCTGATCCTCGGCGGCTCGTCCGGGATGGGCGAGGCCACGGCCCGGACGCTCGCCAAGGCCGGCTACAACATCTGCGGGATCCACCTCGACTTCCGGGCGGCCCTCGCCGCACGTCGCCGAGGTCATCGCCGCCATCGAGGCCGAGGGCGTCCAGGCGCTGTACATCAACATGAACGCCGCCGACGACGAGAAGCGGGCGGGCGCGCTGGCCGCCCTGCGTGAGCGGTTCGATGCCTCCGAGGCGGCCGGCCGCAAGCCCTACGTCCGGGTCGTCATGCACTCGCTCGCGTTCGGCTCGCTCGTGCCATTCCTGATCGAGGACCCGAAGGCCGGCGGTCGATCGCAAGAAGATGGAGATGACCCAGGACGTCATGGCCAACAGCCTCGTCTACTGGGTCCAGGACCTGTGGCGCGGCGGCTTCCTCGGGCAGGGCTCGAAGATCTACGCGATGACCTCGGAAGGCTCGACCCGGGTCGTCCCGTCGTACGGCGTCGTGTCGTCCGCCAAGGCGGCCCTCGAATCGCACGTCCGCCAGCTGGCGATGGAGCTCGCCCGGCACGGGATCGGGGCGACGGCCAACTGCATCCGGGCGGGCGTGACGATCACCCCGGCCCTGCTCAAGATCCCCGAGTCGCAGACGATGATCGACATCACGATGAAGCGGAACCCGACCGGCCGGATGACCACGCCGCAGGACGTCGCGAACGCGATCCTGGCGCTCTCCGGCGAGGGCACCGAGTTCATCAACGGCGACATCATCAGCGTCGACGGCGGCGAGTTCGTCACCGGCTCGTAGGCGCGCGCATGAGCGGCCGCGTCATCGTCGTCGGATCGGTCAACGTCGACCTCGTCGTCACGACCGAGCATCTGCCGGCGCCCGGCGAGACCGTCATCGGCGGCCGGTTCGCCCGGCATCACGGCGGCAAGGGCGGCAACCAGGCCGTCGCCGCGGCCCGCCTCGGGGCGCCGACGTTCCTGGTCGGCGCGGTCGGTGGCGACGAGTTCGGGAGCGATGCGCGCGCGGCGCTCGAGGCCGAGGGCGTCGATGTCAGCGGGCTGCTCACGCTCGCCGGCCGAGGCGACCGGGGTGGCCCTCATCCTCGTCGACGAGAGTGGCGAGAACAGCATCGCGGTGGCCGGCGGCGCCAACGCGGCGCTCGGCTCCGTCCAGGTCCGGACCGCGCTCAAGCGCCTCGCGCTGACCCGCGAGGATGTCGTCCTCGTCGGCCACGAGATCCGGACCGGCGCCACCCACGAGGCGCTCCGGCTCGGCCGGATCGCGGGCGCGACGACGATCCTCAACCCGGCCCCGGCGACGGGCCTGGAGCCGCCCACCCTGGCCCTCGCGGACGTGCTGACGCCGAACCGGGGCGAGCTGGCGGCGCTCGCCGGCGCGGACGGCCGGGCGAGCGTGCAGGCCAAGCGCCTGCTCGGTCCGGAGCCCGGGCTCGCGCGCGGTGCTGGTCAGTCTCGGCGCGGACGGGCGCGCTGCTGGTCACGGCCCGTCGGCCGCGGGCGATCCACGCGCCGCACGTCGTCGCGGTCGACACGGTCGGGGCCGGCGACACGCTCAACGGGGCGCTGGCGGCGGCGCTGGCGGACGGGCTCGACCTCTCGGTCGCGGCTCGTCGCGCCGTCGTCGCCGCGTCGCTGGCGGTCACGCGGGCGGGCGCGCGCGAGGGGATGCCGACGCTGGTCGAGCTCGAGGCGCGCGCTCGGCCGGCTGAGCCGCGTCCGGTCCCGGTGCGCCGGAAACCCGGGTGTCACCCGGCCCGAACGACCGCCTCGGCCGCGACCCAGGCCGTCATGGCCCGTGCAGCCGGCGTCATCTCGAAGACCCATCGTCCCCGACCCACCACGCGGCGAGACCACGTGATCGGGCCTCGCTCGCGATCGCACGACGGCCGCCGAGGAACAAGACCTTCGACCAGACCTCGGCCCAGGCGGGGTCCGGCGCGGCGACGGTCACAGCGGCGAGCCCGCCACCCGCCGGCTCGTCGGTCCGCGGGTCGAGCAGGTGATGGACGACCCCACCGCCGACCGACCACCGGTTGACGCGGACCGATGAGGTCGCCGACCGCGAGGTCCGCCGCGTCAACGACCGCGAGCGCATCCGTCACATCGAACGGATCCTCGATGGCGACCCGCCACGGGTCACCCTCGGGCGAGCGGCCCCGAGCCACGAGATCGCCACCGGCCTCGAGCAGGAAATCGGTCCGACCCATGCGTTCGAGGATCGCGGCCGCCCAGCGCAGGGTCAGGCCCTTGCCGATCCCACCGAGATCGACCGGCCGATCGAGGGCGATCGCGTCGCGGCCGACACGGATGATGACGCAGCCACCCTGGCCATCGGACGGAGCCCCGGGTCGCCCTGCCGCGGGCGTGAGCGGCGGCTCCCCGGTAGCCAAGCCGATCGAGATCGGCGAGCACGCGGGGGTCGAACCGGCCGTCGGTCACCCGATGTGCGCGATCGGCCGCCGACAGCGCGCGTCGGAGCCGCGGCGACGGTCGCGCGGCCAGACCGGAGCCGGCCATCAGGTTGAGCCCGGTCAGCTCGCTCGTCTCGCGAAACCGCGACATCGCCTCCTCGGAGGCCTCGAATGCGTCGACCACCGCTTGCCATGCCGATCGCCCTCGCCCTCTGCCGGGGCGCGATCGTGCGTCCCGACGGACAGGGTCAGCCGCAGCGGCGATCCCATCGCCCGTGATTCGAAACGCCGCAGGCCGGCGCGCGGATCCATCGCTTCAGCCGCCGGAGGCGCCGGTCGTGGCGTGCACCGCGGGCCGTCTTCGTGGGGGCCGTGACGGTTCGGACCACCGGCGGCAGGGCGACATGGCCGGGCAGGGCTTCGCGCCGCCCCGCTGACGTCGGCGACCGTGGTCGACGAGATCGTCCAGTGACGTCTCCATCGCGGCAAGGTCCGGCGTGACGCGGTCGTACCGGCTGGCTGCGTCACGCATAGGCAGCGCGCCGCGCGGGTCAGGTCCGTGTCGAGCGCGTCGTGTCCGGCGGCCAGCGACTGGATGCTGCTCTCGAATGGGGCACGGTCGGACACCAGCGGCCCGATCGGCGGACGACTGGAGCGTCGTCACGCCGGCCAGGGTGACCGCGTAGATGCCTGTCGATGCCCCGAACAGGACCGCGAGATGGAGCGGCCGGCGAGGCTCAGTCATCGTCGTCGCTCCGTGCTCGCCGTCGTCGTGGCTCGACCCCGCCGACGTGGACCTGGTGGTGACAGTCGTGGCTGACGAGCCGGGCCTGGCTGCGCCGTCTTGATGGACTGCCTCGAGCGACGCCAGCTTCTTCCGTGCCGCGGCAAGGTCCTTGGCGAGCTGCGTCGGCGTGCGCGTCGTCGTCGGCGATGCGGGTCTGGGCGGCCGGCAGGGCGGCCGTCAGCTCGTCGGCGTGACCGGTCAGGCGCGGAGCTGCGCTCGAGAGCTCGGCCGAGCGCGCCGACTCGTCGGCAAGGCGACCTTGCAGATGTCTCCGCGGCCGACGGGCGCGGCGACGAGCGGCGCCGCGCCTCGGCGTCCACGCGGCCGACGGCGCGGATCGCGGCGAACCCGAGGAGCAGCGAGGCCGCGACGGCGATGACCAGGTCAGGAAGCGGCGGCTGGATGTCGACATCGATGCTCATCGGGTGACCTCCGGTCGGGTGGCGTGAACGTCGGGCGGCCCTGGCGGGACGTCCAATAGCGGTATGAGCCGGCAGCGACGACGGCGAGCCCGCTCGCGACGTACAGCGGCCGGAGGGTGTCGGAGTCCGTGCCGGCGAGGATCCCGTGGAGCCACGCGAGGACCAAACGACCAGCGCAGACGCGATGGATCGACAGCCAGGCGCCGGGCGGCAGGAGCTTGCGTGTAGCGCGCCGTGACGGCCGTGAGCAGGAAGGCGTACAGCGCCATCGTGCCGAGCGCGACCGGCGAGCTGCGGTAGGTCGACAGGCCCGGGATGAGTGCGCCGGCAAGGCCGACGCCGGCGTACGGATCGAGCACGAGGCTCACGATGTGGACGATCAGGAACGCGAACACGAAGACCCAGAGGTGCTCGTGCCACGGGAAGATCCGCTTGGACAGCTTCCAGGTCGACTTGTTGGTCGGGTGGCTCAGGACCAGGCCGAGCGCAGACCTGGAACGGTGAGCAGCAGGAACGTCACGATCCCGGTCGCTCGGGCGGCGAGCCAGATGCGGAGCTGCGCCTGGCGGTCGGATGTCGCCGGCACGATCTGGTCGGTCGCGTAGACGAGGACGATCGCGATGATCGCGCCATCAGGATCAGGCGCGCCCCGGCCGGACAGGCGGAACGGGCGCCGCGGTGCGATGCGCGGTGGGGCGGAGGTCGGATGGTCTCGATGGACATGTGCTCTCCCCGATCGATCGGCACGGGACGCCTGACACCCTGAGCCGAGTCACCATCGAGGAAAAAGGTTTCAGGCTGCGACTCAGGCGATCGCGCCCGCCCAGACCGAGAAGACGTAGATGGCGACGACGCCCCCGAGCGTCCCGACGACGACCCAGCGCGACCGGTCGGAGCGGTGCGCCTCGGGCAGCAGCTCGGCCGCGCCGACGTACAGGAAGAACCCGGCGAAGACGGCCAGGAGCACGCCGAGCACCTCGTCCGGGATGGTCACGACCAGCCCGAGCAGGACGCCGAGGACCGGTGCGATCGCCACGATCGCGACCCAGCGGTACGCCTCGCGTCGCGGGGTCTGGCTCGCCACCAGCAGGCTGACCACGGAGATGCCGTCGCTGAACCGGTGGATGACGACGACGACGGCGATGACCAGGCCGAGCCCGCCACCGACGACGAGGCCGGTCGCGAGGGCCACGCCGTCGAGGAAGCTGTGGATGCTCATCCCGCTCGCCCCGATGACGCCGACGTGTCGATGGGCGACCTCGCCATGGTCCAGCTCGGCCGCCGCCTCGTGGCCGACGTGGACGGTCGTCAGCTTCTCGACGGCGTAGAAGGCGAGGAAGCCGAAGGCGGTCGCGACCATGACCTCGTCGAGGTTGCCGCCCAGGAGCCCGGCCGCCTCGGGGATCAGGTCGAAGAAGGCGGCCCCGATCCGGATCCCGGCGCCGATGGCGATGATCATCCCGACGTGGCTGACCGCGCGCAGCGCGACGAACCCGCCGAGGAAGGCCGAGACGAACGCCGCGGCCGAGACGAGGAATGCGGCGACCGGCATCAGGCGAGGCCCGTCTGCGCGCCGAGGCAGGCCGGGCACAGCCCGAACAGCTCGAGGCGGTGCTCGTCGACGCGGAAGCCCGTCTGGCGGGCGACGTCGCGGACCACCCGGCGCAGGCCGGTGTCGTCGATCTCGGTCGTCCGGCCGCAGCGCGAGCAGACGACGTGGTGGTGGTGGATCGGCTCGCAGCCGACGTAGGCGTGCTCGCCCGACGGCAGGTCGAGTCGCTCGATGGCGCCGAGCTCCTCGAGGACCTCGAGCGTCCGGAAGACCGTCGCGCGACCGACCCCGAGGTGGCGCGACCGTGCCTCGGCGACGAGCCCGGCCGCGGTGAAGTGGCCGTCCTGGTCGGCGACGAGCGCGGCGAGCGACCGGCGCGGCTCGGTCAGGCGGTAGCCGGCGCGGTCGAGCGCGGTGACGTACGGGGCTGGGTTCGGTCATCGCCGGAGACTAGCAGATAGTTGAGACACAGTCTCAGTACGTCGCGGCGACGCAGACTCGGCCGGGCGGGCCGGATCGGCCCGCTGGATTCGTGACGGATGGCCCTGTCGACGGCCGACGGCCGCGCGTCGATGCTATCGTCGCGGTCGAGGGAGCGACCGGATCGACCACGCCATCCGCCATGCCCATCATCACCGGGAGTCCCCTCGTGAGCAAGCCAACCACGATCGAACCGCGCGGCCAGCCCGAGCGCGCCGCGACGCGCCGAACGCCGCAGCGGCCGCCGTCCCCGCGCGGTCGAGCCACCGCGCCGACCGGCGCCGATCGCCGATCCTCCTGATCACCGCGATCGTCGGCGGCATCGGCGTGCGTCGTGCTCGTGGGCACTGATCCTGTTCGGCAGGCGGCCACGACCAGGGCCGACGGCCGGCCTTGACACGCCGGCGAGCCCGACCCCGTCGCGCTCGCCGACGGCCGGCGCTCGGCAAGGGCCGACGCCCCGGTGACGCTCGAGGTGTGGACCGACTTCCAGTGCCCGATCTGCGGCCAGTTCGCCCGGACGGTCGAGCCGGCTCTCGTCAGCACCTACGTGACGCCGGGCACGCTCCGGATCGTCCACCACGACGCGGCGTTCCAGGGCGCCAAGAGCAGCTCCGCCTACGACGAGTCGGTCGAGGCCGCCGCCGGCGCGCGCTGCGCCGCGGACCAGGGCGCCTACTGGCCGTTCCAGGACTGGGTCTTCGCGAACCAGAACGGCGAGAACAAGGGTGCGTTCGCCGCGCCGCGGCTGACCGCCATCGCGACGCGCGGCCGGCCTCGACGTCACGGCCTGGAAGGCGTGCGTCGCGACGGGCAGGAGCAGACGGCCGCCCGGGCCGAGACCGCGCAGGCACTCGCCGCCGGCGTCGAACGCGACGCCGACGATGCGACTCAACGGCCAGATGATCGTCGGGCCTCCGGAGCGTCGAGGAGCTCGAGCGCGCTCATCGACGCGGCCGCGGCGCGCCAAGCGGCGGGTGAGCGAGCCCGAGAGCCGGCGCGCGCGGCCGGTTCGGCGGCGATGACCGCCCTCGCCGCTCGCCGGTCTGGCGATCGCCGGGTACCTGCTGGCCGTCCGCGCTCCTCGGTGAGGCGCCGGCCTGCGGACCGGTCAAGGGCTGCGAGACCGTCGCCGCGAGCGAGTACGCGACGGTCGCTGGGTCATCCCGGTCGCCCTCTTCGGGGTCGTCTTCTCGACCGTCCTGGTCGGTCGCCTGCCTCGCCTGGTGGCGCGGCGCGCGACCGTCGGGCGCTGTACGTCGCCTACGGGCTCGGGCTCGCCGGCATCATCGCGGTCGTCTACCTGACCTACCTCGAGCTCGTCGTCATCGAGGCGATCTGCGTCTGGTGCGTGACCTACGCGCTCACGATCGTCGCCGGCTGGATCCTGGCCGCCGTCGTGGCGATGCGCGGTCGAGCTCACGTCTGACGGCACCCACCGCGCGGCCGTTCGCCACCGTCCGCACCGAAGGTACGGTCGACCGACCGGGACCATCGGACCGGGTGCGTCCGGACCACGCGCCGAACGACACTTGGCGGACGATGACCATCAACCTGCTACGCGGCAAGGGCAGCCGAGGCGTCAAGGGCGCGGAGGCGTTGGACCCGGCGATCGGCGAGCCCGACGCCAGCGTCTTCAACTGCCCCGTCTGCCAGCGGCCGCTGTCCCACGGGACCGCCAGGTGCCCGGCCTGCGGCGTCCGCCTGATCATGGGCCTGCGCATGACCCAGGCCGGCGGGATCCTCGCCCTGGGCGTCGCCATCGGTGTCGCCCTCGGCGTCGCACTGACGGCCATCCTGATCAGCATGTCCATCCGGGAACCGTCCGTGGCCGCGGCGGCCGTCCCGACCGAGGCACCGGCGGCCATCTCCAGCGCAGCGCCGGTCGCGGTCGGCCCGGGCGGGGTCACCGGCGGGGGCCTGCCGACGATCGCCATGGCCGCCCTCAGCGGCACGGCCGTGGTCAATGGGCGGATCACCGTCGACGCGGCGACGCTCCGGACGACGCTCTCGTCGAGGGCCTCCACGTCCGACATCGCCCGCGCCCTGCGCTCGCTGGCCGCCGATGCCGCCCTCGGCTCGGACCTGACCGGCCGGCTCGCGCGCTGGCCGGACGCCGGGCCCGTGGCCGCCCAGCTCGACGCCTTCTATCGATCGATGGCGAAGACGGCGCGGGACGGGCTGCGCTACTCGCTGTCCGACAACGGCTCCTACCGATCCACCGGCGCCGAGATGCTCAAGGTGCTCACCGGCCTGCGGGCCGTGGACGCGGCATCGCGCACGCTCGCGGGGACGGTCAGCCTCGAGCTGCCGCCGGTCGACCAACCCGCGCCGTAGTCGCGGCGCGGCGCGGCATGCGTCGGTCCGCCGGCAGCGGTCAGGGTGCCCCGGTCGCCGAGGCGGCATAGCCCGTCAGCTCCACGTAGCCTTCGCCACCGAGCGGCGATCCCGTGCCGCGTCGCGTGGACGCGCTGCGAGCCCTCCCAGTAGATGACCCCGGTCGTCGCCCGCGTGTCGAGCTCCTGCGCGGCGACGGTCGGCGCCAGGTCGATCGTGAGGTCGTCGCCCGGGATCCGGACCGTCCAGCCGGCCGGGTAGGTCGCGCCCGTCGTCGGGCTGAGCCAGTGGTCGGTCACCTCGACGCGTGAACGCGTCACGGTCCAGGTTCCTGGCGACGCCGTCGGGTCCGACGATCGTCCCGTAGATGAGCGGATAGCTCCCGTCGGCCTCGCGGACGAGCGACAGCGTGAGGTCCGTGCCGTCGTCGAGGTTGAGCGCGTACCAGTCCCAGCCGCCGCCGCCGACCGAGATGAAATCGCCCCACTGATGGTCGAACCAGGCCGAGCCCTCGACCGTGAGCGTCCGGCCGTCCAGGGTCACCGACCCCGTCGCGTCCATCGCCGTCCGGGAGTAGTAGTACGAGCCGCCGGCCGGCCCGAAGTCGATCCAGCCCGCGCCGCCGTGCAGGGCGGGCGGCTTGGTCGCGGTCAGGTCCAGGTCGAGGCCCAGACCGCCCGTCGACCCGGCATGAGCGGCCTCCTCGTCCGTCATCCGCGCGTGCAGCCGGTCGTGTCCGGCGCTGCCGGCCATCGCCCAGGCATCCGTTGCCGCGGGCGCGCCGGACGTCGCCGGCCCGGCCGACGACGGGACGGTCGGATCGGCGTCCACCGGGTCCGGCCGGATCGAGCGACAGGTCGAACCCGGTCGGCGTGCCGTCGGGGGCGAGTGGCGACCGGTCGACCTGCGGACCGACGATCAGGCGCTGGCCGTACAGGAACCGGTCGCCGGTCTCGTCGGTGATCGCGAGGTGCGACACCCACGAGGTCGGGAAGCGGCCGCGCTCGGCGCGGAAGACGACGAACTCGAACCCGAAGCGCTGGCCGCCGGCCGCGCGCAGATGCCCGGTGTAGTACCACCACTCGGTCAGCCGGTCGTGGGGCCCGTCGTCCCGGGGCAGCGACACGGGGAGTGGGATCGTGGGCCGCGCTCGCGACCGGGCTCGGCGGTGCGATCGACGGTGGGGCAGCGGTCGGGTTGGCCGAGGATCGGTCCGCCGCCACCGCCCGCACACGCGGCGACGACCATCGCGACCGCGAGCGCCGCCCAGGCAGGTCCACGGCGCAGCCGCGTCCCACTCCGCCGCGTCGTCATCGGATGGTCGCCTCGACCCCGGTCTCGGATGTCGGCAGGTGCGCGGCCATGAACCGATCGAGCCGGGCCGGGATCCACCAGTTCCAGCGGCCGAGCAGCCGCATCGTGGCCGGCACGAGCAGGGCGCGGACGACCGTCGCGTCGAGCGCCACCGCGATGGCCATCCCGACGCCGAGGGCCTTGATCAGGACGATGTCGGCGAAGGCGAAGGAGCCGGCCACGACGACCACGATGAGGGCCGCCGACGTCACGATCCGGCCGCTCCGCTCCATCCCGCCCGCGACGGCCTCCACGTTGTCGCCGGTCCGGTCCCAGACCTCCTTCATCCGCGACAGGAGGAAGACCTCGTAGTCCATGGACAGCCCGAACAGGACGCAGAAGAGGATGACCGGCTGGGTCGTCTCGACGAACCCGAGCGGCTGGAACCCGAGCGGCGCCGACAGGTTGCCGTCCTGGAAGATCCAGACCAGCGCTCCGAAGCTGGCCACGATCGACAGGGTGTTCATGACCAGCGCCTTGGCCGGCAGCACGACCGAGCGGAGCAGGACGAACAGCACGAGGTAGGTGCTCACGATGATGAACAGCGCCGTGCGCGGGAAGTCCGCCCGGACCCGGTCGACGACGTCCGCGACGTCCGCGGCACCGCCGCCGACAAGAACGGTCATGCCGGCCGGTGGCGCCAGCGCGCCCGCGGCCGTTCCGCCTGTCCCGCGGAGGTCGGCGACAAGGGCGCGGCCCTCATCGCGGTTCGGGCCGAACGGGGTGTAGATGGTGAAGGCCGTCAGATCGTCCCGGGTCGTCGCCGCGAGCGCGGTCTGGACGTACCGATCGCGTGGGCCGTTCGGGTCCCCGTAGAGCAGCGTGTACTGGGCGAGCGTCATCCGCGGGTCGACGTCCACGAGGCTGTCGACGCGGCTGATCCGCGGGTCCGCCGCGAGACGCCGCGAATAGTCGTAGAGCGCCGCCAGGTTGGCCGGCTGGGTCGCCGGTCCGGATGTCCGGACGGCGATGACGATCGGCGCGAACTCGCCCTCTCCGAAGTTCGTCGTCAGCCGGTCGAAGGCCGCGCGTGACGGCACCTCCGGCGGCAGGATCGATGCGTCCGGGGCGTTGAACCGGACGTGGAGGAAGGGCGAGCCCAGGAGCAGGAGGAATGCCAGCGTCGGGACCAGGACCGCGACCGGATGCCGCATCACCCGACGAGCGAGCCGGGACCAGGCGCCATCCGTGGCCGTCGCCGATCCGGCCACCCGCCGGACCGCGAACCGGTCCACGCGCGTCCCGAGGATCGTCAGCAGCGCGGGCAGCAACGTGAGCGCCGACGAGGACCGCGAGCGCCGACGACGATCGCGCCGGCGATCCCGACCGACCGGAGGATCATGAACTCGAACAGGACCAGCCCAAGAAGGCCGAGCAGGACCGTGAGGCCGCTGAAGAAGACGGCCTGGCCGGCGGTCGCGACGGTCATCCGGACGGCGTCCGGGACGCGCTCCGGGCCGTCGGGCCGGAGCGCCAGCTCCTCCCGGAACCGGCTCGTCATCAGCAGCGAGTAGTCGACCCCCAGCCCGAGGCCCAGGAGCGTGGCCAGGTTCAGCACGAAGATGCTCATCGGCATCAGCGTCGCGACGACGAAGATGCCGGCCAGCGCCACGATCACCGCCGCGCCACCGACGATCAACGGCACGCCGGCGGCCACCAGCGACCCGAACACGAAGACCAGCGCCAGTGCGGCCAGGGGCAGCGAGATGATCTCGCTCCGACGCAGGTCGGCCTCGGACACGGACTGGACGTCCCCGTAGAAGGCGGGCCCGCCGGCCAGCTCGACCGTCAGCCCGGGCGCGTCGTGCAGTCGCTCGCGCAGGATCGGCAGCGCGTCCGGTGAGTCGTCCGGCGGCAGGTCGAGGAAGACGATGTCGTATGCCGTGTGCCCGTCGGCGGAGACCTGGCTGGGCGCCAGCAGGTGCGACACGACCCGGGCGACGTGCGGGGCGCCCGGCACGTCGCGCACGGCTCCCGCAGCCGCCGACTCGAACGCCGGGGTGCCGGCCACCAGCGTCGGGCTCGAGAAGACGATGACGAGCGGCGGACGGCGGGACGCCGAGCTCGGTCCCGAGGAGCGCCTTCGCGCGGGCCGACTCGAGGTCGTCGAGGATGAACCCGCCGGCGCTCAGCTGGCCCGGCACCTGTGGCGCGAACGGGATGGCCACCAGCAGCAGCGCGACCCAGGCGCCCACGACCCACCATGCGCGGCGCACCACGAACCGGCCGAGTCGATCGAAAGGGGTCACGCTCGCCATCGTACGCGTGGCGTTGGATCGCAGCCTTCGGAGCAAGTTTCGGGTCGTTCAGGCCCGTTCCGGCACGGTCCCGGCACCGGCCCATCTGCTAGCATCGCGGCGTGCAGCTCTTCCTGATCGCCTTCCAGCAGCCGATCCCGTTCGGCATCTCCGCGATCATCGTGATCACCATGATCGGGATCATCCTGAAGTCGGCGCTGTCGGTCGAGGGCGGGCGCGGGTCTCGCTGGGTCCGCAGGATCACCAACCCGAACGGCAAGTTCCTGTTCGCGTTCCTGTTCATCGTCTGGGCGGTCGTGTTCGGGATCGGCCTGCAGCTCGTCCCGCACACCGGCGCGAACTCGCCCTACGGCGGGATCGGTCTGATCGCGCTGTTCAGCGGCTTCTTCATCATGATGGGCTTCCTCTGGGCGGTGATCGGCGAGTAGTCGCCCGTCGCGCCCCGTCCGCCTGCTCCCGACCCCGGTCCTGCCGGGGTCGTTCGATTCTCCGGCCGGCGGGTGACCATCGGCCGCTGGACCCTCTCGGGACCATCGCGCTATCATTCGCCGACTTGCAGACTGCATAGACTTTATGCGTCCGAGCCGGCTTCCAGGTCGGCCACGACGCCCACAGCCGGAGGCTCGCCCGCGTTGGACGCCCAGGAGATCAAGACCGCGGTGGCTCACCAGGACGCGGCTCGCACCGCGGCCGAGGCCCCGTTCGTCAACCGGTTCGACCCGGCCATGGCGCTCGGCCCGGATGGCGCGCCCGCCGTCAGCCGCCGGGCTCCGATCTGGGAGGACGTCCCGGACGCCCAGTGGAACGACTGGCGCTGGCAGCTCAGCCACCGGGTCAACGACCTCGCGGAGATCGAGGGGATCCTCGAGCTGACCGACGAGGAGCGCGAAGGGCTCTCTGTCCCGGACAAGTTCCGGGTCGACATCACCCCGTACTTCATCAGCCTGATCGACCCGAAGGACCCCAACGACCCGATCCGCCAGCAGGTCATCCCGACCGCGCGCGAGCACGGCGCCTTCACCGGGATGATGGAGGACTCGCTGGCCGAGGACCGCCACTCGCCGGTGCCGGGCCTCGTCCATCGCTACCCGGACCGGGTCCTCATGCTCGTCACGACGCAGTGCGCGAGCTACTGCCGGTACTGCACCCGGAGCCGGATCGTCGGCGACCCGACCCAGAACTTCAATCGCAAGGACCACGAGGCCCAGCTCGAATACCTGCGCCGCACCCCGCAGGTGCGCGACGTCCTCATCTCCGGCGGCGACGGCCTGACCCTCGCCCCCAAGCTCTTCGAGTCGATCCTGCGCGGGCTGCGCGAGATCCCGCACATCGAGATCATCCGGATCGGCAGCCGGGTCCCGGTCTTCCTCCCGCAGCGGATCGACGACGAGCTGTGCGAGATGCTCGAGAAGTACCACCCGCTCTGGATCAACCTCCACTTCAACCACCCCAACGAGATCACCCCGGAGGTCTCGCGCGCGGTCGACAAGCTGACCAAGGCCGGGCTGCCCGTGGGCAACCAGAGCGTGCTGCTGGCCGGGGTCAACGACTGCGTCCACATCCAGCGCGCCCTCGTCCACAAGCTGGTGGCGAACCGGATCCGGCCCTACTACCTGTACCAGTGCGACCTGGTCGAGGGGTCCGGCCACTTCCGGACGCCGGTCGGCAAGGGGCTCGAGATCATGGAGGGCCTGCGCGGCCACACCTCGGGCTACGCCGTGCCGACGTACGTCATCGACGCGCCCGGCGGCGGCGGCAAGATCCCGGTCATGCCCAACTACCTGATCAGCTACTCGGACCACAAGGTGGTGCTGCGCAACTACGAGGGCTACATCACGACGTACGAGGAGCCCGAGACCTACCGCAAGCACGACCAGGCCGGCTGCGAGTACTGCCAGCACGAGCGCCCGGAGGCCGGCCAGTCCGGCGTCCTCGGCCTGCTCGAGGGCGAGCGGATGTGGATCGAGCCGAAGGGGTTCGCCGAGGTGCACACGCGCGGCAACACCGAGGCCCACCGGCTCCAGGATCCGTCGAAATGGGTCCCGTTCGGGGTCGGCGCGATCGAGGGCACCGCATCATCGGCGCTCCCCGTCCTGGAGGCGGGTGACCCCTCCGGCGCGGGCGCGAAGGTCGTCTACGGCCCCGGTGAGGAGCCGCGCCCGCGCGAGGGCGAGCCCACCGCGGCGTCCCACGGCGAGCTGCTGTAGTCGCGTCTGCCGGCGCCGACACCGTCGTGTCGGCCCGCTCGCCTGAGCGGCTAGCGAGCCCCGGTCGCGATCCGCAGGCAGAGCCGGCACGGGGCGTCCGGCTCGTCGTCCACGAAGTTCAGGTCGTCGACCGCCCAGAGGGGGCCGGTCGCATAGCCGCATTCGGTCTCGAGCGACGGGCCCGGCCAATGGAGGCGCCAGATCACGTCGCCGGTGAACAGGTGCCAGCGTGTGGTCGCCCAGCCGCTCCGCGGGAAATAGCGGCGGATCCAGGATCCGGCGGGCGGCCAGACCCGGCGGGACGAGGTTTTCATTCGAGGTGTGCTCCCGGGCACGTCACGGACGGACCACAAGGGCCGCGTCGCCGCGAACGCCTCCTCATCGTGACCGGCCGGGATTGCGTTTCGAGCGCGCCGACGGTCAAGGTTCCGCTACGTAGACGCGACCGAACGTGACGGTTCGAGCCCGCCGTCGGGCGGTTCACGCCCGGTGCGCCGGTAGACTGACCCGGTGACGAAGAAGAAGGGCCAGTCGGTCGGGCAGAGCATCGGCGGGATCATCGTCGGCTTCGACCAGCAGATCTTCCGGACCACCCCGCCGGTCAACGAGCTGGTCGCCAAGGGCGCCCCGCTCCGCGCCGGGGCGGCCGCCGGCGGTGGCACGCTCACCGTCGGCCTGCCCGACGCCGAGCACGAACCGGACCGGCTGGAGCTCACCGCGCCCGGCGTCCGAGCGGTCGTCGACCTCGTCGCCGGCGGGCGCCTGGCCTCCTTTGCTGTCGATGGCCGCGAGCTCATCAAGACAGGGGGCGATGGCCCCATCACGTGGGGATCGTTCCCGATGGCCCCCTTCGCCGGCCGCGTCCGCGACGCCACGCTCGCCTTCGCGGGCGCGACGTACGCGCTCCGCCCGAGCCTGCCCCCGCACGCCATCCATGGGACGGTCCTCGACCGACCCTGGCGGCTGGTCGGCGAGGGCACGATCGCGACGGATCTGGGTCCGGACTGGCCCTTCGCCGGCTGGGCCGTCCAGCGCTTCGACCTCGGCCCGGATCACCTGACCTTCCGGCTGGAGGTCCACGCCGACGAGCCGATGCCCGCCTCGATCGGCTGGCACCCCTACTTCCTCCGGCGTCCGGCCGGCGTCGACGGCGAGCTGGAGCTGGCCTTCGAGGCCGGCGCCATGTACGTCCGGGATGCGGCCGGGATCGCGACGGATCGACTGATCGAGCCACCGCAGGGCCCATGGGACGACACCTTCACGGATCTCGCGGGCCCGCCCGTCCTGCGCTGGCCCGGTTTTCTGAAGCTGACGATCGAGTCCGACTGCCCGGACTGGGTGATCTACACCGCGCCCGAGGACGCCCTGTGCGTTGAGCCGCAGACGGCCCCACCGGATGCGATCAACACGGACCCGACGATCGTGCTGCCGGACCGCCCGCTGATCGCGGAGATGACCTGGCGCTGGCGGTCCCTGGCCGGCTGAGGCCGGTCGAGCCGGTCAGTGAGCGGTCGTGGCGACCGCCGAGACGACGGTCAGTGCCTTGGCCAGCTGCGGGTCGGTCAGCTTCGCGATCTGGGCCGCGGTCATCTTGCCGACCTGTGCCGGATCGAGCGGTGCGATGTCGCTGGCCCGCTCGACGACCACGTCGGGGGTGATCCCGTTGTGCCAGATCTGGCGGCCCTTGGGAGTCAGCCATTCGACCGTGCCCACCCGCAGGGCGGACCCGTCCGACAGGGGGAACTCGCCCAGCACCGTGCCGGTCCCGTAGGTCTTCACGCCGACGATCTGGGCACGGCCGTTGTCCTGCAGCGCGCCCGAGACGATCTCGGACGAGCTGGCGGTCCCGCCGTCGACGAGCACGACCATCGGCAGGTCCGTCGCGAGGCCGCCTTCGGCGACCGGATGTGAGGTGGTGTGGCCGTCGGCCGCCCGTTCGATGAAGACCGTCCCGCTCGACAGGAACTGGCTGGCGACCGCGTCGGCCTCGTTGACGTAACCACCCGGGTTGCCCCGCAGGTCGAAGACGATGCGCTCGGCGCCCGCCGCCTTGGCGTCGGTCAGCGCGCGCTTCAGGTCGTCCGCCGCGCCCGACGAGAACTGCTCGAGACGCACGAGGGCTGTCTTGGTGCCGGGCACGATCGCCCACGACACCGGGTCGACGGCCACGTCGGCGCGGACCATGGCGAGCTCGCGTGGCTTGCCGGCGGCGCCGCTCTTGACGGTCACCTTGACCGAGGAGCCGGCCTCGCCGCGGACCCAGTCGACGATCTCGTCGATCGTGTGACCGGCGGTGGTCTTGCCGTCCACGGCCACGATCTCGTCGCCTTCCTTGACCCCGGCGCCCTCGGCCGGGCTGCCCTTGAACACGCCGACCACGAGGGGCAGGCCGTCCGCGGCGGTGTCGATCCGGACGCCGATCCCGACGTACTTGCCGGACAGGTCGCTCGAGCGCTCGGCGCGCTGCTCGGGGGTCATGAACGTGGTGTGGCCGGTATCGCCGACGGCCTGGGTCATGCCGTTGATCGCGCCGTAGATGAGGTCGCGATCGTTGAGCTGATCCGCGCCGACGTACTTCGTGTGCAGGGTGTCCCAGGCTTCACGAATGAGCCCGAAGTCCGTCGGCGCGGTGCCGTTGGGAGCCGAGGCCGGCGACCCGAGGCTGCCCAAAGCGGGCACCACCAGGTTTCCGACCCCGATCCCGACGCTGAACGTGAGCACCAGCGCGAGGCCCAGGACCGCGCGACGGACCATCAACCCGCGTCCGCGACCGGCCGCCGGTGACGTCGAGACCAGGGAGGGGCCGGGCACGACTGGCGTCGCGACCGGTAGCTCGGCGTCGGTGGTCGGTTCGGTCTGGATCGGATCGGAGTCCATCGTCGTCATGTTGCTCGTGTGGCGGGACGTTCCGACGGACCGCACTGCGCAAGGCCGTCACCGGACGCTTCGTCCGGTCGGCCAAGCATGACGCAATCGCGTGGCAATGCGATATCGGGGAGGTGAAGGTTCGTTCGCCTGTCGTCTGGACCCGTGCTCCGTCGTGCGGTAGACTCGGCAATCCCTAGTGAATCAGTCGGAGATGACCGACCCCGTGAGCGACGCTCCCACCGCGACCATCGGCCTCGGGCCGACCCGTCCGGCTCCCGACGGAATGCCCGATCCGAACATCACGCCGCCGACGATCGCAGAGGCGGGTGACCCGTTCACGACCGTCCGCGTCGTGGACCTGCTCGCGCGGCTCGAGCGCGGCACGCCGATCCGATTCGCGGACATCGTCGATCGCCTCGACGCGACCTATCTCGACTGGCTGTTCAGTGTGCCGGTCGTCGTCGATGTGGCCCTCCAGCTGCAGGCGAACTGGATGGCCGACTATCGCAACGGCTCCGGCCTCGTCATCGACGACGGTCCGCTCGGGCCGACCCTGACCATCGAGGACTCCAGCCGGGTCGATCCCTGGATCGTCCGCCAGGCGCAGCGCGCCGCGGCCGCCTGTACCGAGCGGCTGGCCGATTTCAGCCGCCGCGACCGACCGACGTCGGGCGGCTGAGCCGGGAGCCGCGACCACATCACGAGCCGCCAGCCATCAGCAACGGAGGGAACCCCATGACCGACAACGGATACGCCACGAAAGACGCGCTCGTCGACAGTGACTGGGCGCTGGCGCACCTGAACGACCCGAACGTCCGCTTCGTCGAGGTCGACGTCGACACGACCGCCTACGAGCAGAGCCACATCCCGGGCGCGGTCGCCTGGAACTGGACGAGCCAGCTCGCCGACGGGATCCGCCGGGACATCGCCGGGCGCGAGGATTTCGGTGCGCTGCTGTCCAGCTCGGGCATCGGGCCCGACACGACGATCGTCCTGTACGGCGACAACAACAACTGGTTCGCGGCGTGGGCTTACTGGCAGCTCAAGCTGTACGGCCACCGGGATGTCCGGATCCTCAACGGCGGACGCAAGTACTGGCTGGACAACGGGCTGGCGCTGAGCGTCGACGAGCCGTCGTACGCGGCGACGGGGTACCAGCTGCCCGAGCCGGACTTCAGCCTCCGCGCGTTCCGCGACGACATCCTGCCGCGGCTCGGGGATCCGGGTCTCGCGCTGGTCGACGTGCGCTCACCGGCCGAGTTCAACGGCGAGATCATCGCGCCCCCGGGCATGAGCGAGACCGCCCAGCGCGCCGGCCACATCCCGGGCGCCGCGTCGATCCCGTGGGCCCAGACGGTCAAGGAGGACGGCACCTTCAAGGACGCCGAGGACCTCGCGACGCTGTACGAGGCCAAGGGCATCACGCCCGACAAGGACATCATCGCGTACTGCCGGATCGGGGAGCGCTCGAGCCACTCGTGGTTCGTCCTCCACGAGCTCCTCGGCTACACCCGGGTCCGCAACTACGACGGTTCGTGGACCGAGTACGGCAGCCTGATCGGCGTGCCGATCGAGAAGCCGGCGCCGGTCGCCGCGGGCTGACCCGGGGCCGGCCTCAGTCTCGTTCCGGGGCTCGCCTGCTGGCGGGCCCCGTTTTCTGTCACGACTGGATCGGTCGCGGACCGCGCCCGTAGCGCGCCATCACCTCGAGCAGGCGGTCGTGGGGCAGGGCGTGGGCGGTCACGCCGTCGCGCCCGGTCATCGTCTCGGCGGCGATGAGCGCGTTGACGATGGCCTCCTCCGTGGCCTCGATGACAGCGTCGAACAGGGCGTCGATGACGGCCGGTCCCACCGTCCGGACCTCGAGGGTGCGGGTGGACGGCTCGTCCTCGTCGTCGTCCGGGAGGTCGTTGCCCGTCGCGAACGCGATGAACAGGTCGCCGCTCGTGTGACCGCCGGTGCCGCCGGCCCGCGCGATGCCGAGCCCGGCGCGCTGGGCGAGGCGCTCGCACTGGTGGGGCAGCAGGGGTGCGTCGGTCGCGACGACCACGATGATCGAGCCGGACCCCGCCGGCGGCAGGCCGCTCGCCGGCAGGCGCTCCTCGTCCCAGGGGCTCGGCACGACGTCGACCCCGATCTCCGCGCCGACCGGCACGCCGTCCACCCGGAGCCACGCGCGCTTGCCGTAGTTGGCCTGGACGAGGACGCCGACGATATGACCGCCGCGGTCCGCCGGGACGACGCGAGACGCGGTCCCGATCCCGCCCTTGAACTCGTGGCAGACCATGCCCGTGCCGCCACCGACGTTGCCCTCGGCGACCGGCCCGCCGACGGCCGCGGACAGGGCGGCCCGGAGGTGCTCCGGCCGGACGTGGAAGCCGTTGATGTCGTTGAGCCCGCCGTCGTACGTCTCGCCGACGACCGGCAACGACCACGACGTCGCCCGGGGCGCCGCATCCTCGACGGACGCCGCGACGAGGGCGTCGCGCACGACGCCCACGCTGTGGGTGTTGGTGATCGCGACCGGCGTCGTCAGGAGCCCTGACTCGCGGACCCATTCGAGGCCGGTCATCTCGCCGTTGCCGTTCAGGCGGTGGCAGCCTGCGTAGACCGGCTCGTGCCACCGCTCCGCGCTCCGCGGCACGACGACCGTGACGCCCGTCCGGATCGGCCCGCGCCCGACCACGAGCGGCCCGTCGCCCTCGACGATCGTCGCGTGCCCGACCCGCACCCCGGGCACATCCGTGATCGCATTCAGGGGCCCGGGCCGGCCCATCCCGATGGCGATGCCGAGGTCTCGCGTCCGCATCCACCGATGCTAGCGCCCCGGCGTTCGCCGTCCGGCCGGTCCTGCGGGCCGGCACCGGCCGATCCCGTGCGGCGACCCGGGCGGGCGCCGGCCGTATCATCGGCCGGTGATCCCCGGCTCCTCCTCCAGCGCGACGCTCCGCCTCCGGCGACTTCCGGACCGGGTCGCGGCCACGCGTGCCATCGACGCCGCCGAGGCATTCCGCGACCTGCCCGGCCTGGTCCTGCTCGAGAGTGCCCGCCCGGGCCGCAACGCCCGCTGGACCTACCTGACCGCGGATCCCGTCGCGGTCCTGGAGTCTCCGGCCGCCGGACCGGACCCGTTCGCCGTCGCACGCCGGCTCGTCGCGCGGCTGGACCGGACACCGCTGGTGCCTGCCGACGCCCCGCCGTTCCTCGGCGGTCTCGTCGGCTTCCTCGGCTACGACCTGGGCGCCGTGCTCGAACGCCTGCCGGCCATCGCCCCGGCCGACCAGGACCTGCCGCCGCTGCGGCTCGCGCTGCACGACTGGATCGTCGCCTGGGACCGCCGCACCGGCCACGCCTGGCTCGGCGGCCGGGCGCTCGATGGCGACGCCCGCCGGCTGGCCCGCCGACTCGACGACGTCCACGCCCGCCTGACGATGCCCATCCGGCGGCTCGGACGGGGCGGACGACCCGGCGCCCAGCGGTCCGCTGGTCTTTCGCTCGGGTCTGAGCCGGGCGGCCTATCAGGCCGGCGTCACGCGGATCCGCGACCACATCGCCGCCGGCGACATCTACCAGGCCAACCTCACGCGCCGGCTCGAGACGGCGTTCGACGGCGATCCGTGGGGTCTGTACCGCCGCCTCCGGACCGGCGATCCGTCCCTGTTCTCCGCGTACCTGGACCTCGGTCCCGGGCAGCTGAGCGGCCGGCCCCGGGCCCTGCTGTCCGCGTCGCCCGAGCCGTTCCTGTCGGTCACTGCCGAGGGAGTCGTCATGACCGACCCGATCAAGGGCACGCGCCCGCGCGGGCGCGACGCGGCCGAGGACCGGGCGCTGGCGCGGGAGCTGCTGTCGAGCGCCAAGGATCGCGCGGAGAACGTGATGATCGTCGACGTCCTGCGCAACGACCTCGGGCGGGTCTGCCGGCCCGGCAGCGTCCGCGTCCCGCGCCTGTGCCGCCTCGAGCGGACGGCCGCCGTGCAGCACCTGGTCTCGACGGTGACCGGGGTCCTCACCTCGGACCGGGACGCCTTCGACCTGCTCGTCGCGGCGTTCCCCGGAGGCTCCATCACGGGTGCCCCGAAGATCCGCGCGATGGAGATCCTCGAAGGTCTCGAGCCCGTCCGACGCGGGCCCTACACGGGTGCGATCGGCTGGATCGGGCCCGACGGGGCGATGCAGACCAGCATCGTCATCCGGACCTTCGTGGCGGACGGCCGGCGGCTGACGCTCCACGTCGGCGGCGGCATCACCTGGAAGAGCGACCCGGCCGCCGAATGGGACGAGACGGTCACCAAGGCGCGTGGCCCGCTGGGTGCGATCGGCGCGGTCGAAGCGGCATGAGCGGGCCGGGGACGCCGCGGAGCGGCGAGGTCGGGCACGTGTGGGTGGACGGCCGGCTGCTGCCCGCGGACGGCAGTCACGTGTCGGTGTTCGATCGCGGCTTCCAGCTCGGTGACGGCGTCTTCGAGACGCTCCGTGTCCGGGGTGCCCATCCGACCGAGCTGGCCGAGCACGTCGCCCGCCTCCGTCGCTCGGCGGCGGGGCTCGACATCCCGCTGCCGGCCGACCTCGAGCGGCGCCTGGTCGACGGCATCACCGACCTGCTCGCGGCCGAGGGGCTCGATGGTCCGACCGGCGACGCCTCTCTCCGGATCACGGTCTCGCGCGGTCCGTTCCGTGGGCGGGGCCTGCTTCCGCCCGACGAGGTCGTCGAGGCCACGATCGCCATCCAGGCGTGGCCCGTCCTGCCGCCGCCCGGTCAGCACCTCGAGGCCGGTCTCCACCTCGTCGCGTCGGCCGTGCGCCGGGACCCATCCAACCCGATCGTCACGCTCAAGACGACCTCACGCGCGGACTACGTCTACGCCCGGCTGGAGGCCCGCCGCGCCGGTGCGGACGACGCCCTGTTCCTGACCGTCGACGGCCACCTGTCCGAGGGCACGACCGCCAACATCTTCCTCGTCCGGCGGTCCCCGGCGGACGGGGCGGCCGAGCTTGCGACGCCGTCGCTCGACTGCGCGATCCTGCCCGGCACCACCCGGTCGTGGCTCCTGGCGTGGGGCGCGCGTGTCGGCCTGCGGCCGTTCGAGGGCCGCCTGGATCGAGACGACCTGGCGGGCGCCGATGAGGCCTTCCTGTCCTCCAGCGTCGCCGGGGTGCTGCCGGTGACCCGGTTCGAGGGCGTCGCGATCGGCGAGGGCCGGCCGGGCCCGTGGACGCGGCGCGCGCGCGACGATCGCGAAGCGATGATCCGGGCCGGCGACGACGGCGCATGACCCGGGACGACCTGATCCTCGCGACCCGCCAGCTCATCGACGAGGGCGATCGACTCCGCGCCGCCCCGTCGCTGGCCTCGCTCCAGGTCTGGCTGCAACGATCCGATGATCTGCTCGCCACGGCGTGGGGCAGCATGGATCGCTATCACCTCGCCTGGCTGATGGTCGGCAAGCCGAAGGGCATCGTGCGTGGCCGGCCGATGTCGGCCGACGAGGAGGCCGCCTACGTCCGCGAGGTGGCGGAGCAGAAGACCGCCGCGCTCCGGATGAGCCTCGACGCCGTCGAGCGGCAGGGGATGCCGTTCGTCGGCGAGACCGGCGGTGCGGGTTTCGGCGGCGGCGGTTCGCAGGCTGACAAAGACTCCGCCACGCGGCCGGACGAAGGGGCCGCGCGGGGCACGGATCGTCCGCCGGACCGGGCCGGCCTCCCCATGGACCCAGCGCTCGCCGAGCGGCTTGCCGAGGCGCGCCGCCAGGCCGACGCCCATCTCGGTCACGACGTGCCGCGCGCGCCGCGCCCCGAGAAGATGCAGCGGTGACCGCGCTCGAGCGGGTCCCGGCGGTCGGCGGCACCCGAACGGTCCCCGCGCCCGATCCGATCGCCCGCGACTACATCCTCCTGGGGCTCCGCCTCGACCAGCACATCCCGGGGCTCGTCGACGGGTACTTCGGCCCGGCCGACCTCAAGGCGATGGTGGACATGGCCCAGCTCCGAGCGCCGGCCCGCCTGCGCGCCGACGCAACCGCCCTCCGGGACCGCCTGCCGGCCGAGGTGACCGAACCCGACCGGCGCGCCTGGCTCGATCTCCAGCTGGTGGCGCTCGAGACGCAGGCCGCGGCGCTCGCCGGCGACCCGTTGCCGTACCTCGAGCACGTGACCCGCTGCTTCGCGTACGCGCCGCCGCGGATCCCGGATGCCCGGTTCGAGGCCGCGGCGACCACGATCGACGGCCTGCTCCCGGGCGACGCCCCGCTGGCCGACCGGCTGTCCGCCTGGGACGCCCGGTTCGTGATCGACGTCGACCGCCTGCCCGCGGTCGTCGAGTGGCTGGTCGGGCGCTTCCGGGCGACGGCGGCGGACGCGTTCGGCCTACCGGACGGCGAGGACCTGCGGGTCTCGCTCGTCACCGGTCAGCCGTGGAGCGCCTACAACTGGTTCGATGGCGGCCGGCGCTCGCGGATCGACGTCAACACCGACCTGCCGGTCCGTGCGACGGACCTGATCGGGCTGGTCGCCCACGAGGCGTACCCCGGTCACCATCTCGAGCACGCCTGGAAGGAGGCCGAGCTCGTGGATCGGGCCGGTCGCCTCGAGTCGTCCGTCCTCCTGATCAACACGCCCGAGTGCCTCATCAGCGAGGGACTGGCCGACCTGGGCGTCCGCTTCGCCGCTCCGCCGGCCGGGCGGGTCGACCTCCTGGTCGAGATCCTCGAGCGCGCCGGCCTGCCCATCGCCACCGATCCGGTCGCGGCACGCGAGGCGGCGACCCTCGCGGTGGCGCTCGACGAGCCGCGCCACGCGCTCAGCTCGATCCGGGGCAACGCGGCGCTCCTGCGCCACGCCGATGGGCGCTCCCACGACGAGGTCCTCGGGTACCTGATGGAGGTCGGCCGCTACTCGTCGGACGTCGCGGCGAAGCGCCTCGAGTTCATCGAACATCCGCTGTGGCGGACGTATGTCTTCGTCTACGCCGAGGGCGAGGCGCTCCTCGGTCGCTGGCTCGATGCGGTCCCGGAGAGCGAGCGCCCGGCGCGGTTCGACCGGCTGCTTCGGGAGCAGCTGACGCCGCCGGCGGTCACAGTTCCCGGCTGAAGACGACCCGGTCGTCGCCCTCGGCGTCGTAGTCCGGGTAGGCCGGGGTGCCGTACAGGTTCTGCGTGCCGGGTCCGACCTCGGCGTCGAACCCCAGCGCCCGGTGGAAGGCGATGGACCCGCGGCTACCCGGCCACGTGACCGAGGTCACCCGCCGGATGCCACGCTCCCTGACGTCGGCCAGGAACCGCTCATAGAGCGTCCGCCCCAGGCCGCGCCGCCGATGGCCCGGACTCGTGCCGATCATGTGGACGTAGGCCTCGCGCGGCCGGTCCGGGCTGACGAACCCGACGACGAAGCCGACCAGCCGATCCCGCTCGTCCTCGGCGACCCAGGACGTGCCCGTGAAGTGCTGGAACCACAGTCGCGGCAGGAGGGCGTGCACCTTTCGGCCGCCCCACCACTCGTCGATCTGGCCGACCAGCCGTGCGTGGTCCGCCTCGACCGGTCGGCGCAGGCGGAACTCGCCGGGCTCGGTCATCGCGCCACCAGCCACGCGGCGACGATCCCCGCGCCGAACTGGACGGGTACGAGGAACCCGAAGACCTCGCCGAGATAGTCGACGAGCGGCAGCACGCCGCCCTCGGATCGGGCGTACTGCCAGATGCCCAGTTGACCCAGGGCGATCGCGGCGACTGTCAGGACGATGGCGATCACGATCCGCCGCCGGGAGGTCAGGTGCTCGCCGGCGCCGACCTGGAGGGCGTAGGCGACGAACAGGCCGGTCGCACCGGCAACGACGACGAGGCCGGTCGTCACCGAGAGCACGCCACCGATGACGACGATGGCGATCGCGCCGACGACCGCGATCGCCACCGCGATGGCGACACCGCGCGCGACCGATGCCGACTCATCGGCGCGGGCGGCGTCGGCCGCGGCGGCCGCCCGGGCGTCCTCGGCCGCGCGATAGCGATCGGAGGGCGGGTGGGCGAGGCGCCGCTCACCGGGCGTCGGCGGCGGCACGTCCGGAGGCGGCGGTTCCGCCGGCGCGGGGCTCGGTCGATGCGGTGTCCCCCTGGAGCGACGGCTCGGGCGTGGAGGGGTCGGTCACCGCGTCATCGTAGCCCGCGTCGAGGCCCGCACGACCCTCGCCGTCCATGCCCGGAGACACCCTGAGGCGTGGCGGCCGCCGGATGGCCACGCTAGACTCCAGCCATCGTGAGTCACCCGAGTCTCGGTCTTCCGCCACCCGACCGATCTGCCGGTCTGCCCGACGCGGGCGCCCGTATCCGCGCCAACGCGGAACGCCTCGGTGCGCGTGCGCTGCGCGTGGCGATGGATCGCGACGCGACGATCGAGACGCGCAACGACGAGGCCGGCCTCCGGCAGCTCCTGCGCGACGCCCAGCTCCTCGCCGAGCGGGTCGCCCTGACCGTGGAGACCGGCGACCCGGGCCTGACCCGTGAATACGCCGAGTGGACCGCGCCGCTCTACCGCCGCCGGTTCACCCCGATGGATGACGTCATCGGCCTGTGCGAGGGGCTGCGCGTGGCACTGCCGAGCGTGCTCGCCCCGGGCGAGCTCCCGCTCGCGTCCGAGGCGCTCGACGAGGCGATCGGCCGCTACCGCTGGCACCGCCGGATCGCCGGCGACGCGCGCAAGAAGAATGCCCTCCTCCAGCTGCTCTACAAGGGCGGCTGACCGATGACGATCAAATGGGTCCAGCGCGACCCCCTCGTCCTCAACGGGGAGCCGTTCTGCTACGGCTCGCGGCTCACGGTCCGCCAGCTCCTCGAGCTGCGCGCCAACGGCTACGACCTGACCCGCATCCTGACCGACCACCCGGAGCTGCGCGTCCTGGGCATCGCGGCGGCGTACGTCTACGCGGCCGGCGACGGCGATCGCTACGCGGACTTCCGCGAGCGGGACGGCTCCTTCCGCGGCCCGGGCTATACAGCGGCGGAGGCCGCGAGCCTGCCCGCCCAATACCGGGTCCCGGGCGTCGTCATCAAGCCGGTGGCAGCCGCGGTCCGCTGAGGCCCGCGCTGGTCAAATCCGACCTGGATGCTAGGATTAAGCGGTCATGACCGACCAGACCGCGACCACCCCCGGCACCGCCTCCGCTGAGGCGGCCGCCTTCGACCCCGCCCGCCGAGCCACGGAGCTCGCCATCCTCGATGCGCTGCGCAGCGTCGTCGACCCGGAGATCGGGATGAACGTGGTCGAGCTCGCCCTCATCAAGCAGATCATCCTCGGCCCGGATTCGACCGAGGTGAAGATGATCCTCACGACGCCGTTCTGCCCCTACGCCGGGTCGATGATCGCCCAGGTCAAGGAGCAGACAGAGACCGTCGTCGAGCACGACGTGACCGTGACCTTGCTGGCCGAGCGGTGGGATCCGCGCGACGCCGGCCTGATGTGGTGATGACCGAGAGCCAGGAGGGCGCCAAGCGATGACCCAGAACCAGACCCCCGACCAGATGCGGACGCCCTATGCGGCGAACCCGACGGCGCCGGCCTCGCAGGTCGTGCACGGCGTCGGCGCGAGCCCGTCCTCGCTCGGGGTCGTCCCCGACGCGCGCCTGCAGAACGCGTTCCTCTCGCAGGCATTCCTGTGGATGTTCGCCGGACTGCTCCTGACGGCCGGTGTCGCCTACGTGGTCCAGACCAACGCGCGGCTGCTCGAGTTCGCGAGCGGCAACTTCTTCCTGCTGTTCATCGCCCAGCTCGCGATCGTGTTCGTCATCACCGGAGCGATCTCCCGGCTGAGCGCGACCGCGGCCCTGGCCCTCTTCTTCGTCTACGCCGCGACGCTCGGTCTGACCATCGGGCTCATCGTCGCGAGCTACACGCAGGGCACCGTCGCGACCGCGTTCCTCAGCGCCTCGGCGATGTTCGGCGCGGCGGCGATCTACGGCAAGGTCACGCAGCGCTCGCTGGCCAAGCTCGGCGGGATCCTGTTCATGGGTCTCATCGGGCTGCTCGTCGCGATGCTCCTCAACATCTTCCTGGGGAGCAGCCAGGTCACGTTCCTGATCTCGATCGTCGGCGTCGTGCTGTTCACGGCGCTGACCGCCTACGACGTCCAGCGGATCCAGTCGGGCGATCTCGCGGCGCGGCTCGGGTCGATGGAGAAGGCGGCCGTCGTCGGCGCGCTCCAGCTCTACCTCGACTTCGTGAACCTGTTCCTGTTCATGCTCCGGCTCCTCGGCAGCCGCTGACCCTCATCGCGGGCGGACGCGCCTCGCGACCTCTCTACGCCGACCGTCGCCGGCGCGAGCGGCCCACTGACCGGTCGAGTGCGCGCGCGCGTGGCCCGCGGTCGCACGACCGGCCGCGACGGCTTCGGCTCCCCCTCCGGCTTCGCCCGGATCTCCGCGCGGGTCGCCGCGGCGGATCGGCTCGGGCGCAGCAGCCGGGTCGCGTCGGCGGCCGGCAGCGGCTTCGCGAACAGGTAGCCCTGGCCGATGTCGCAGCCCATCGCCCGGAGCGTCTCGAACTGGGCCTCGGTCTCGATGCCTTCGGCGACGACGCTGATCTGCAGGCCGTGCGCCAGGCCGATCACCGCGTCCACGATCGAGCGGTCCGCGGCGCCGTCCAGCCCGGCCACGAACGTCCGATCGATCTTGATCGTGTCGAGCGGCAGGTGCTTCAGGTACGACAGCGACGAGTAGCCGGTGCCGAAGTCGTCGAGCACGAGGCGCACGCCCATGTCGCGCAGGCGCCCGAGGGTCCGGATGCCGACGTCCGACTGGTCCATCACGACGCTTTCCGTGATCTCGAGCTCGAGCGTCGTCGGGTCCATCCCGGTCTCGGTCAGGATCGCGTCGACCTGCTCGACGAGGTCCGCCTGGCCGAACTGGCGAGCGGACAGGTTGACCGACATCAGCAGGCGCGGGCCGTCGGGGCGTGCGTCGCGCCACGTCGTCGCCTGGCGACAGGCGGTCTCCAGCACCCACCGCCCGAGCGGCATGATCAGGCCGGTCTCCTCGGCGAGCGGGATGAAGGCCATGGGTGGGACGAGACCGCGCACGGGGTGCTGCCAGCGCACGAGCGCCTCGAAGCCGACGATCCGGTCCGTGGTCAGGTCGACCAGCGGCTGGTAGTGGACCCGCAGCTCGCCGCGCTCGATCGCCCGCCGGAGGTCGTTCTCCATGTCGATCCGGTCCATCGTCTGGTCGGACATCGAGGGCTCGAAGACGGCGTACCGGCGGGACGCGTCGGACTTGGCCCGGACCATCGCGATCTCGGCCTCGCGGAGCATCTCGCCCGGCGTCGCGCGACCCGGCCGGCCGACGGCGATGCCCAGCGACGCGCTGATGAACCACTCCCGGCCGCCCATCGGGAAGGGCGCGCGGAGCTCGTGGCCGATGCGTTCGGCGATCCGACGAGCGTCCTCGACGTCGACGATCGGGTCGAGGATGATCCCGAACTCGTCACCGCCGAAGCGGGCGACCGTGTCGCTCGGGCGGAGCGTCCCGACCAGCCGCTGGCCGACCGCCGCCAGGAGCCGGTCGCCGACGGCGTGGCCGACGCTCTCGTTGATGACCTTGAACCGGTCGAGGTCGAGCAGGATGACCGCCACCGGGTCGGCACGGTCCGGCTGGGTCGTCAGGGCGTGCGCGATCCGCTCGGTCAGGAGCTCGCGGTTCGGGAGGCCGGTCGTCGGGTCATGGAGGGCGCCGCGCTGCGCCGCATCGAACAGCCGTGAGTTGTCCAGTGCGATCGAGGCGAGCTGGGCGAAGCGGACCAGGGCGTGGGTCTCGCGCGGTCCGAACGAGCGATCCGTCGTGCCCGAGGCGAGCCCGATGACCCCGACCGTCGTCCCGCCCGAAGCCAGCGGCACGCCCAGGACGGACCCGAACGTGGCGGTCGGCAGGTCCGGCGAGCGGTCGCCGAACGCGTCGTAGTCGGGCACCGCCAGCGGCGCGCCCGTGCGGTAGACCTGGCCGCCGAGGCCTTCGTCGATCGGCATCCTGTGCCCGATGAAGTCGCCGAACAGGCCGCTGCCGTGGCTGACCACGAGCGTCCGCTCGTCGGGCTCGACGAGATAGATGTAGCCGTGCGGGGTGCCGAGCAGGGCGGTCGCGCGGGTCAGGATGGTCTCGAGCAGCACGGCCGGATCGTGCCGGTCGAGGAGCGCGAGCGCGGTCTCGTCGAGCGCCCGCAGATACGGATCGTCGTTGCTCTGCCGGGCCAGCGAGGAGCGACCCTCCGGCTTGGCGAGGTACAGCGCCCGGTCGGCCATCTCGACCAGCGCGTCCTTGGACGAGCCGTCATCCGGGTGGCAGGCGATCCCGACGCTGACGGACACGTGCGGGCCGCCGGTGGTCCCGGACAGCTCGGCGACACCGCGACGGATCCGGACGGCCACCTCGTGGGCGGTCGCCCGGTCGGCGTCGGCGAGGATGACGACGAACTCGTCGCCGCCGTAGCGATACAGGCGGTCGCCGGCCCGGGTGGCCCCCCCGAGCGCGCCCGCCACCGCGACGAGGAACGCGTCACCGGCCGGGTGACCGCAGGCGTCGTTGAACGCCTTGAAGCCGTCGAGGTCCAGCATCAGCACCGCGAACGGCTCACCCGCCGACGCCGCCTCCACGACCTCCCCGAGCTCGCGCTGGAAGGCGCCGTGGTTGCGCAGGCCGGTCAGCGCGTCGAGGTCGGCCCGGATCTGCACGGCGCCGTGCGTCTCGGCGTTCTGCAGCGCGATCGAGGCCTGGCCGGCGAACAGCTGGGTCAGCTCGAACTCGTTCGCGCTGAACGCCGCGTCGACCTCGCCGACCCGCCCGATGTTGAGCGTCCCGATGGTCACCCCGTTGACCAGCAGCGGGACGACGATCATCGCCTCCGGTTCGAACGGCGTCCCGGGCACCTGGATCGAGCGCGGATCGAGGTGCGCCTCGTTGGCGAGGACTGCCTCGCCGTGGTCGATGACCCAGCCGGTGATCCCGGCCCCGAGGGGGATCTCGTGGGCGAGGATCGAATCGGCGAACCGGTCGCGCGCGATGACCGCGCGGCGGACGCCGGCGGCGCGGTCCGCCCGGTAGATGGTCAGAGAGTCGTAGGGCACGATCGCCCGGAGCGAGTCGGCGATGAGGTCCAGCACGCCGGCCGGGTCGAGCATCGACAGCAGGCGCTCGTTGACCTCGAGGAGCCGTCGCTGGCCATCCAGCTGGTGCTCGAGCTCGGCCTGCTGGCGACGCAGTCGCTCGATGTTCGTGCCGTTGACGAGCGCCTGGGCGGCATACCCGGCGAAGATCGCGAGTGTCGTCTCGTCGTCGGCGTCGAACCGGTCGCGCCCCGCCTTCGAGATGACGATCACCCCGTGGACGGTGCCGTCGAAGGTCATCGGCACCAGCAGCATCGACTCGGGGCCGTCCGTCGAGCGGACGACCAGCGTCCGCGGGTCGATCGACGCGTCACCCAGCCGGACCGATTCGCCGTGCGCGGCGACCCAGCCGGTGAGCCCGCGGCCGACGGCGACCCGCAGCGTCGCGGGGTCGGGGTTCGTCGCGCCGAGGAAGACGCCCTGGAACGCGATCGGCTCGCACATGCCTGCGTCGTGGTCGACCCGATAGACCCGGATCGTGTCGTGGTCGATCAACAGGCCGGCCTCGGCCACGATCGCCTGGGCGATGCCGTCCACGTCCTGGAGTCGGTTGAGCCGCCCGGCGAGCTCGGAGATCGCCCGCAGCCGCCCGGTCATCGTCCGCGTCGAGTCGGCCAGGCGCGCATTGCCGATGGCGGTCGCGATGTGGTCGGCGAAGGCGCGGGCGAGGTCGGTCTCGTCCGCGGTCCAGGCGTAGTCGGTCATGTGGTACAGCACGAGCAGCCCGAGCGGGACATCGCGGAAGACGATCGGGACGAAGCAGATGGTCCGTACGCCGGCGCGCCGGTAGATCGTCCGAAGCCGTGGCGGGGTGGGGCTCAGGTCGCCGTCGATGACCCGGACGATCCGCTCGCGGAGGGCACCCATCCCCGCGGTCTGGGCGTCCCGCGGCAGCGTGTCGACGATCGCGATGATCTCCTCGGACAGGCCGCGCTGGGCGACGAGGGTCAGGGGCGTCGGCGAATCGTCGTAGGTCCACAGGCCGGCCTGGTCGACCCCGAACAGGGCGAACGACTCGTCGATGACGTCGCGGAACAGGCTGCCCAGATCCTGGCGGCCGCTGACCTCGGCGGCGATCCGGCGCAGCGCGTCGGCTCGGGTGGGGCGGTCGGGGTCGAGCGGCGTGGGCGGAGCGGGCGGTCGCTTGCCGGACGAGGGGGGCGGTTCCTCGCCGGGTCGCTGTCGTGCGACGACCATCGGTGCGACGCACTCCTCCGTGCGGTGAGGTCTGGGCCATCCTGCGTGGGATGGATGTCCGACCAAGGTACGGGTCGCGCCGCTGCACGGCGATAGCCCATCGGTACCATCCGTGCTGGGTCCGCCCTCGGCCGGCCGGCACGACGGCAGGCGGGTGCGTCCGGGTCCGCGACCGGGACCGCGACCCGGGAGGACGTGCCTGCCCGGTCAGTCCAGGCGCACCGACGCCTCGGGGAACGAGCGACCGGTCAGGTGCCTCACCTTGTCTCCCGGGATCCTGCGTCGCGACCGCCGACACCCGTCCGATCGCCGATCAGACGGGCACCGCGAAGACCGGCGCGGGGACCACGCTGACCCGGACCGCCGTGCCGGGCGCGAGCCCGACCACGTCCGTCGCCGGGACCTGTGCGACGACGAGCGTGCCATCCGGCAGCTGGACCTGGACGCGGCCGAGCGATCCCAGGAAGCTCACCGCGAGCACATGGCCCGGCCCGTCGTCATCGAGGGCCAGCTTCACGGCTTCGGGACGGACGAGCGCGGTCACTGCACCCGGACCGGCGGACCCACCGAGGAGCGGGACCCGTGCGCCGAGGACCTCCAGGATCCCGTCACCGGCCGTGCCGGGCAGTCGGTTGGTGAGGCCGACGAACTCGGCCACGAACGCCGTCGCGGGACGGTCGTAGAGCTCCGCCGGCGGCGCGATCTGCTCAAGCCGGCCGGCCGACATGACCCCGACGCGGTCGCCCAGGGCCAGTGCCTCCTCCTGGTCGTGGGTGACGAACAGGGTGGTGGTCCCGACGGCGATCTGGATGCGACGGATCTCCTCGCGCAGCTGGCGCCGCACCTTCGCATCGAGCGCGGAGAGCGGCTCGTCGAGCAGGAGGACCTGGGGCTCGATCGCGAGCGCCCGCGCCAGGGCGACGCGCTGCTGCTGGCCGCCCGACATCTGGAAGGGATACCGCTCCGCCTGCTTGTCGAGACCGACGAGCTCCAGCATCGCGCCCGCCTTCGCGCGCCGCTCGGCCTTGCCCACGCCGCGGAGCCGCAGCCCGTAACCGACGTTCTCGATGGACGTCATGTTGGGGAACAGGCTGTACGCCTGGAACACGATGCCCATCCCGCGCTTGTTGGCCGGGACGCCGGTGATGTCCTTGCCGTCGACGAGGATCCGGCCATCGTCGATCTCATCGAGGCCGCCCAGCGCGCGGAGCGCGGTCGTCTTGCCGCAGCCGGATGGACCGAGAAGGGCGACGAGCTCGCCCGGCTCGATGTCGATGGTCAGTCCGTCGAGAGCGTGGACCTTGCCGTACCAGCGGTGCAGGTCCTGGAACTGGACCCGGACACCGGCGCGCTGGTCCGTGGCGGTCGCGATGGACGTAGCGGTCATGACGCGGGCTCCTCCTCGGGGGCGCGGTCGGTGCGCGTCCCGCGCGCGACACGGGCGATGACGACCAGCAGGACGAACGCGAAGATCAGCGCCGCGAACGAGACGGCGACCGAGACGAATGCGTCGCGCTTGCCGAGCGCGAAGATGACGACCTGGAGGGTGTTGAACGACAACAGCGACGAGATCGTGAACTCGCCCAGGACGAGCGCGATCGCGAGCACGGACGCCGCCAGGATCCCGGGGCGGATGTTCGGGAGGATGACCTGGAAGATCGCGCGCGGCCAGCCCGCGCCGAGGCTCCGGGCCGCCTCGGCGAGCGTCGCGACGTCGATGCCGCGCAGGCTCGCGTCGATCGCGCGGTACGCGAACGGGAGGACCAGGATGATGTCGATGAGGGCGAGGGTGAGAGGCGATCCGCCGACGCCCCCGAGATTCTGGCCCATCCATCGGTAGATCGGGCTGATGCCGACGACGATCACGATGGCCGGGATGGCCAGCGGCAGCAGGCACAGGAACTCCACCACGCGGCGCATCCGCGGGACGCGGACCACGGTCCAGATCATCGTCGGGACGAGCAGCAGGAGCATCCCGAGGACCGTCAGCGCGGCGATCTCGAGCGACAGGATGATGCTGTCGATCAGGTCGGGGTAGGACAGGATGTCGGCGAATGCCCGCAGGCTCCGGCTGCCGTAGTCACCGCGCGTCGAGAACTCCAGCATCGCGAACAGCGGCAGGACGAGGTAGCCGATGATCAGGACGAGGATGGCGACCCGCGACGCCGAGTGGAACCGGCTTCGCCGGCGCTTGCGCCCGCCGCCCTTGGGCGGCACCACGAGCGGCGTGTCGGCGGTGGCCGCGCCCAAGGGTGTCGGCGTGAAGGTCATTGCTTCACCCACCGTGAGGCGCGGCGCTGGATGAGCGCATACAGCGCCATCACGAGGCTGACGATCACGATCATCCCGAGCGCGATGGCCTTGCCGACGTTCTCGCGGCCGAGGACGACCTCGCTGCTCAGCGCATTCCCGATCTGGAGGGTGATGATCGGTGCTCCCTGGCTGACGAGTGCCGCTGCCGTGGCGTAGGCAGAGAAGGCGTTGGTGAACAGCAGGAGCAACGCGCCGAGGAAGCTCGGGGCGAGGATCGGGCCGCCGACATGCCGCCAGAACGACCAGCTCGTCCCGCCCATGCTCGCAGACGCGTCGTACCACTCCTGGCGAAGGCCGTCGAGCGCCGGCAGGAAGACGATGAGCATCAACGGGATCTGGAAGTACGTGTAGACGACGGCCAGCCCGGTCAGGCTGTACAGCCAGGACGAGTCGCTCAGAAGATCGATGTGGACGACGTTCCTGAAGAACAGCGGGACCAGCCCGTTGGCGGCGAACGTGGCGAGGAACGCGAACGCGAGCATGACCCCGCCGAACTGGGCCAGCACGCCCGACGCGGCGACGACAAGCGGCCGCAGCGCGCCGCCGGGATCGCCGGTGGCGACCGCCCACGCGAGAAGGCCGCCGAAGATCGCGCCGCCGATCGCCGTGATGAGGGCCAGCTGGATCGACGTCACGAGCGCGCTGGTGATGGCCTCGTCGTCGAGGACCGACTGGAGGTTCGAGACGGTCGGCTGACCGTCGGCGGTCGTGAGTGCGCCGATCGCGACGATCAGCGTCGGGAGGATCAGGAAGAGACCGATGTAGGCGTGGAACGGGACGAGTGCGAGGTAATCCCGGAACCGTGAGGCACGCCGGGAACCAGCCCCGCCGGAGGCGGGGCTGGCTGCCTGGGCGTCAGACGACGCAGGCGTGATGACCGTCGCGTCCGCCATGCGGACCCCTTCGGTCAGCGGTCTGCGCTACTTGATGGTGATGAACTTCCAGTTCGCGGTCAGGTAGTCCGTGGCTGCCTTGATCTGGTCCTGGGTGAGCTGGACCGGCGCCTGAGAGGGGGCGCCGATCGCGGCCAGCGCGGCCTGGTCGGCCGTGCCGTTCTTGACCATCGTCGGCAGGAGGACGGGGGCCGCGAAGCCCTTCAGCCAGGTGTTCTGGCCCTCCGGCGAGAAGACGTACTCCAGCCAGCAGCGAGCGGCCGCAGGATGCGACGCGTCCTTGTTGATCGCGTCGTTGTAGTACGCGGCGACGGGCGGGGCGTCGGTCGGGACGACGACCTTCCAGTCGATGCCCTGGGGCTTGAGCTTCGCCGTCTGGGCCCCTTCGTTGTAGGTCCAGTCGATCACGATCGGCGTCTGGCCGGAAGCGATCGTCGACGGGTTCGGGTCGACCGGGATGAGATTGCCCGAGTCGGACAGCTTCTTGAAGAAGTCGACGCCGGGGGCGATGTTGTCGGCCGTCCCGCCATTGGCGAGCGCCGCAAGGACGACGCCGTTGAAGCCGGACCCCGACTTGAGCGGGTCGCCGTTGAGCGCCACCTTGCCCTTGTACTTGGGGTCTGCGAGGTCGGCCACCTTGGTGATGGTCGCCGAGCTTGGAGTCGTAGCTGATCGACTGGTAGCCCGTGTAGTTGTTGGTCCAGAGCCCCGTCGCCTCCTTGTTCGTGTCGGGGATGTCCGCCCACGCGGCGACCTTGTACGGGCGCGAGCATGGCCAGGTTCGCCAAGGTCACGGTCGTCGTGAGATCGAAGACGTCGGGCTGGCGGCCTGTGCCGGCGAGGTTCTTGGCGGCGGTGATCTCGGCCGCGCTATCGACGTCGGGCTGGTCCGACTGGACCTTGATCCCGTACTTCGCCGTGAAGTCGGTGATCATCTGCCCGTAGTTCGCCCAGTCGGGCGGCGTGGCGATGAGGTTGACCTGGCCCTCGGCCTTGCCGGCGGCGCAGACGGCGTCCACGCCGCCGGCATCGGCGGCTGAGGTCGCGGTCTTGGGATCTCCGGCCGCGGCGGCTGACCCGCCCGCGGACGGGGCGGCGCCCGATGCCGCCGAGGTGGCCGCGGCCGACGGGGCGGCAGCGGACGGGGCGGTCGAGGCGCCCGATGACGAGCACGCTGCGAGCACGAATGTCCCTGCGACGAGGAGACCCGACAGACGGGTCACGGTGCGATGTGTCGACAACGAATTGCCCTCCGAGGATGGTGGACGTTTTGATCGACGGCCCGGGGACCTCCTCTTCCCCTGGGATGCCACGAGCGGCCTCCGGCATGGGAGGGGGCTCGATGCTCCGTCGTCGCGTTGCATTGGACAGCCCGGTCGGGCGTCCGTCAAGAGGATGGTAGCGATTTGTTAACGGCGGTTCATCACACGATGGAAACATCCCCGCAAATCGCACTCGTCCACACCGCACCGCACACCTATACTCGCGTTCCATCGGCGCCTGGCCCCCGCAGGCGCGAGGCTGGAGGGACGGTCCTTGACCGCTGACCCTGGCGAACCCGGCGTCCCGCGGACGCTCCAGGACCCCCTGGCCGAGGCCCTGCGCGTCGTCGACCTCGCCGACAAGCGCGGCCTCCTCGTCCGGTTGATGGGCGGCATGGCGATCCGGGCCCACGCCCCGGACTGGCCCGCCCGGACACGCCGCGTCGAGGTCGACCTGGACTTCGCCACGAGGGGCAAGGACCGCGGCGCCTTCTACGACCTGTTGTCCAACGAGGGCTACACGGCGGACAAGCGTCACAACGCGCTGTTCGGGGGCAAGCAGGCGTACTTCGTCGACGTGCCGCGCAGCCGCCCGGTCGACGTCCTCGTCGACAGCCTGGAGATGTGCCACCGCTTCGAGTTCGGCGACCGGCTCTCGAAGTCGACCCCGACCCTGCCGCTCGCCGAGCTCCTGCTGTCGAAGCTCCAGATCGTGAAGATCAACCGCAAGGACGTGCTCGATGCCCTCGTCCTCCTCGCGGAGCATCCGCTGGCCCAGGACGATGGGGCACCCGACGCGCGCACCGGTCAGGGCGCGATCAACGTCCCGCGCATCCTGTCGTTCACCTCGAACGACTGGGGCTGGTGGCGGACGGTCACCGGCAACCTCGACACGCTCGACCAGTACCTGGCCGTCGAGCTGACCCCGGAGGACCTCGACCTCAACAACGGCCGGTCGGTCCTGTTCGAGCCGGGCGCCCAGGTCGCCGCACTGCGCGCCGCCATCACCGACGCACCGAAGTCCACCCGCTGGAAGCTCCGGGCGCGGATCGGCGAGCGCCAGGCCTGGTACCAGGATCCCGAGGAGATGGGGCACAACTGATGCGCGTCTTCTTCGCCACGGACATCCACGGCTCGGACATGTGCTGGCGCAAGTTCCTCAACGCCGGCAAGTTCCACAAGGCGGACGTCCTGATCATGGGCGGCGACATGACCGGCAAGGCCATGGTCCCGATCGTCGCCGACGGCTCGTCGTGGGAGCTCGAGCTGCAGGGCCAGCGCCACGTCCTCACCACGGAGGACGAGGTGCGGGCGATGGAGAAGCGGATCAGCGACCGCGGCTACTACCCGGTCCGCCTGACTCGCGACGAGGTGGACGCCTGGTCGGCCGATCCAGTCCTGGTCGATACGCGTTTCAAGGCGGAGATGCTGTCCGGCGTCGAGCGCTGGATGGCCCTCGGGGACGAGCGGCTGACCGGGACCGGGATCCGCTGCATCGTCTCGCCGGCCAACGACGACATGTTCGAGATCGACCCGATCATCGAGGGCGCGACGCACCTCGAGCTCGGCGAGGCCAACATCATCCCGCTCGACGGGTTCACCCTGATCTCGACCGGCTGGGCCAACACGACGCCGTGGAACACCTTCCGCGAGCTGCCCGAGCCGGAGCTGCGCGAGCGGATCGACGGGCTCGTGCGCCAGGTGCCCGATCCGCACCGGGCGATCTTCAACTTCCATGCCCCGCCGTACGGCTCGAACCTCGACAACGCCCCGAAGCTCGACGCGGACATGAACTACGTGTCCGGTGGCCAGGCGCTGATCCCGGTCGGGTCGCGCGCGGTCCGCGAGGCGATCCTGGCCTACCAGCCGCCCCTCTCGCTCCACGGCCACATCCACGAGGGCAAGGGCGCCGTCCGGATGGGTGAGACCCTCGCCGTCAACCCCGGAAGCTCATACGAGGATGGCGTCCTCCAGGCGGCCATCGTCGACCTCGATGAGAAGAAGGGAACGGTGAAGCGCTATCTGCTGATCAACGGCTGAACGGTCAAGGTTCGTCGAGAGGAGGAAGCATGGCATCCGTCCCCGGCTCGAGCGCGGCACCATCCCTGTTCCTCAGGAACGCGACCGGCCTGGTCAAGGGCTGGTCGGGGTTTGACGCGTTCTCGTACTCGTTCATGTCGGTCAACCTGGTCACGCTGGGCATGTTCTACAGCCTGGCCGTCTTCGCCTACGTCCCGGGCGCGAACCCGGTCCTGTCCATCGTCCTGGCCGCGATCGCGGTCACGTTCCTCGCGGTCGCCTACTCGGGGCTCATCGCGGCGATGCCGCGGGCCGGCGGCGACTACATCTGGCAGAGCCGGATCCTCGACGGGATCCCGGGGACGCTGGTCGGCGCCATCGTCGGCGGCATCGGGTTCTTCCTGGTCGCCAATGCGCTGACCCTGGGCGATGCCGTCGCCATCGTCGCGGCGATCGTGGGCGTCGTCGTCGGCGGGATCATCGGCCGGCTCAACGGCGGGATCGGGTTCGTCCTGGCCGCCACCGGCTGGTGGTTCATCCTCGCGATGTGGGCGCCGATCTACGGCGCGATCCTCAACATCGAGTTCTTCCAGCCCCTCGCCGCGCTGGTCAAGTCCTCCGACGGCCTGTCGTTCTTCGCCTCGGAGAACGGCATCCTGTTCGTCTCGATCGTGACGATCATCCTGACCTCCGCGCTCGTCGCGCTGGGCATGGCCGGCTACGCGCGGATCCAGAAGTGGTGCCTGTACCTCGGCCTCGTCGGCCTCGCCATCATGTTCGTGCTGATGCTCGTGTCGAGCCAGGCCGACTTCAAGACCGCCTTCGACCGGGCCAACGAGAACCTCTTCGGCATCACCGGCGCGTACGACAAGACGCTTGCCGACGCCGCCGTCAACGACGCCTGGGTGACCACGCTCGCACCGACGGACCTCGGCGCGAACTTCGGCGACACCCTGCTCGCGACCCTCGCCATGATCCCGTTCATGCTGTTCTGGATCCTCTACCCGAACTGGGGCTCGACGCTCTACGGCGAGGTCCGCGGCTCGGGCGACTTCCGCAAGGTCCTCCGGGGCATGCTCGGCGGCATCTGGGTGACCGCCGGTCTCGCCCTCGCGTTCGTCCTCCTCGCCGCCAAGACGTTCGGCTGGGACTTCTTCACCGCGACCAACGCGAACTTCATCAACAACTTCTACGGGTACACGACGACGGCGCCGACGGTGCCGATCTGGAGCTACCCGCCGCTCATCGCCTCGTACCTGATCGACAACTCGCTCTTCCAGATCGGGATGGTCGTGCTGTTCGGGGTGTGGTTCCTGGGCTGGTCCGGGACGCTCTTCCTGTCGTCGACGCGGATGATCTTCGCCGCGGCGTTCGACCGGGTCCTGCCCGACCACGCCGCCCAGGTGTCCGAGCGCCGGGCGGTGCCGATCATCGCGCTGCTCTACATCATGATCCCGGCGGTCGTGGTGAGCGTGATCTACGCCTACTCGTCCGACTTCCGGGCCCTCACGCTGGACGCGACGCTCGTCATCGCGGTGACGTTCCTCGGAAGCGCGATCGCCGCGACGATCCTGCCCTGGTACAAGCCCGCGATCTTCGACAACTCCGCGGTCGCCCACCTGAAGCTGGTCGTCAGCGGGGCCGGCTTGATCACCGCGATCATCCTGGCCTGGACGATCACCCTCTGGCTCAAGGACCCGCTGTACGGGATCGGGGTCGGCAACACGAACTCGATCATCTTCCTGGGCGTCGTCTACGGCGCGGCGGCCCTGCTCTATGTCGGGGCGCGGCTCGTCCGGCGGAGCCAGGGCATCGATCTCGACGCCATCCACTCGGAGATCCCGGCCGAATAGGCGCGGCCCTCACGGGGCCCGCCGCAACGACGAAGGCCGGTGGGCGGACCCACCGGCCTTCTCGATGCCGTTCGTCGTGGCGCCCCCGGGACGAGGTCGACCGCGGGCGCGTGGGGGCGCGCGCCCGCGGTCGGTCGGAGAAACGCTACGCGGTGGCCTTGACGACCCAGCCCGGCTCCGGGTCGCCGAACTGCGCGATGAGGTAGTCGCGCGACGCCTCGACCGCCTTGCGCGGCGCGTCGAGCGACGCCTTCAGCCGGAAGTCGTCCTTGAGCGTCTTGCCCGCCACGAGGACGGTCCGGACGTTGGAGATGTCCGCGGCGCAGACCACCGCCCCGACCGGGTCGATGACCGGTGCCACGTTCACGGCCGACCCGTCGATGATGACGATGTCGGCCTGCTTGCCGGGTGTCAGGGAGCCGGTCCGATCGGCGACGCCGGCGACCTCGGCGCCGCCGATGGTCGCCATGGCCAGCACATCGCGGGCCGTGATGAGCTTGCTCTCCGGCTCGCTCCACTCGAGGTTCTCGTCCCAGGCGATCTCGTACCGGCGCGCCCGTTCGGACGCGAAGATCGCGTGCATCTGGGTGAACTGGTCCGAGGATGCCGTGGTGGCCACGTCGGACGACAGCCCGATCGGCACGCCGTGGTCGCGCGCCTTGACCGCCTGCGCCCAGCCGTGACCCATCTGCAGCTCGATCTGCGGCGCGTAGGACACGTTGCTGCCCGAGTCCGCGACCATCTGCCACTCGTCGTCCGCGAGATGCGACGAGTGGATGTAGGTCGTGTTCGGGTACAGGAGGTCGAGCTCCTTGAGCCGCCGCAGCTGCATCTTGGTGTAGCCGAAGCGGTACATCGCGACGTGGACCGTGATGTTGAGGCCGAGCTCCTTGGCCAGCTCCCACTCGTAGCGGACGACGTCCTCGCGACAGAAGTTCGTGCCGCGCGTGGCGAGCGCCATCGTGACCAGGCTGTCGTTCGAGTTGAAGTACTGGGTCCGGAGGCGGCGGGCCAGGTCGCCGTCGATCTTCAGGTGGCTGCCCGCGTAGTCGGGGCCGAACCACCAGTCCTGGAGCGAGGTGTTCGGAAAGCCGAAGGCGAACACGGACCGGATGCCCGACTCCTGCAGGCCGCGGACCGCCTCGTCGGCGTGGGCCGGCGTGTTCATGATGTGCGACCAGTCGACGAGGGTCGTGATCCCGGCGTTGGCGCACTCGAGGGCGCCCCACAGGTTGCCCGCGTACACGTCGTCGGGCCGGTAGTTCGGGGCGAACCGATCGAGGATCCCGGCGAAGTACGCGCCGAGCGTGAAGTCCGGGGCGCACGTCCGGATCGACGTCTCCCACGTGTGCCGGTGGGTGTCGATGAAGCCCGGGATGACGATGTCGCCGGTGGCGTCGATGGTCCGGGCCCCGTCCGCGGAGAGGTTCCGGCCGACGGCCACGATCTTGTCGTCCTCGACCAGGATGTCGGCCCCGGCCTGTTCGCCGATGGTCGGGTCCTGGCTCAGGACATATCCACCCTTGATGAGCAATCGGTCGGTCATCGATGGTTCCCTCGTGCGGTTCGGTCACGTCCAGCTGGTCGTGGGGACGATGTGGCGGTCGGTCTCCTCCTCAACGCCGCTCGGTCATCGGCGGCCCTCCTGTCGCAGGTGGCTGGCAACGGTCGAGAAATCGGCGTCCTCGCCCATCGACGCCTCCGCCGCGCGGATGACCTCGAGGTTGACGGCCGCCTGGGGCATCTCCGTGCCGGACTCCTCGGCCAGGATGTCGATGAGCCGCAGGTCCTTGTCCGCGAGGCCCAACGAGAAGGCGACGGGCGTGGTCTCGGGCGACACGAACGCGTTGCGCTTGTAGCCGACGTAGGGTGCCCCGGCCGCGCTCGCGGCGAGGACGTCGTAGGCGAGCGCCCGGTCGATCCCGTTCCGCTCGGCGAGCAGGAGGCCTTCCGCGACCGCGCCGTTGAGCCCGTAGATCAGGGTGTTGACCGCGAGCTTCATCGCCGCGCCGGTCCCGAGCGGGCCGAGGTGGAAGACCCGTCGGGCGAGATGATCGAGGATCGGCCGTGCCCGGGTGAGATCGGCGGCTTCGCCCCCGACCATGATCGTCAGCTCCCCGGCGAGGGTCGAGCTGGTGCTGCCCGACACGGGCGCATCGAGGATCCCGGCATCGCGCGCCCGGACGGCGCCGGCGACGGACCGGATCGCGTCGGGCAGGACCGTGCTGCAGTCGACGGCCACCGAGCCCGCCCGGATCCCGGCGGCGACCCCGTCCGGCCCGTCGTACAGCGCGCGGACCGCGTCGTCGTCGGCGACCATCGAGATCGTGACATCGGCCGTCGCCGCGGCCTCGGCCGGCGTCGCCGCGACGGTCGCCCCGATCCGCTCGGCCAGCGCGGCGGCCGGCTCCGGTGAGCGGTTGTAGACGACGACGGTCACGCCCCGGCTCGCCAGCCGCTCGGCCATCGCGGAGCCCATCCGGCCGGTGCCGAGGATGGCGACGGTCGGCTCAGCCATGCGCTCGATGCCTCACGCGGCATCGTCCAGCCGGCGCTTGACGGTCGCCACGATCCGCTCGACGGACGGCAGCGCGAGATCCTCGAGGGCGGCCGCGGACGGCAGCGGGATGTGCGGCGTCGTGATCCGGACGATCGGGGCATCGAGGCTGTAGAAGCCCTCGTCGGCGACGATCGAGGCGATCTCCGCGCCCCAGCCGCACAGGCGCGGGTTCTCCTCGACGGTGAACAGCCGGCTCGTCTTGGCGACCGACGCGAGGATCGTCGCGGTGTCGAGCGGGACGAGCGAGCGCAGGTCGATGACCTCGATGTCGAGGCCGTGCTCGGCGGCCAGCTGGTCGGCCGCCTCGACCGACTTCGGCACCATGGAGGCCAGCGCGACGATCGTCGCGTCCTTGCCGCCGCGGACGACTTTGGCCGTTCCCAGCGTGTCGATGTGCTCGCCCTCGGGGACCTCGCCCTTGGTGGCCAGCAGCGCCTTCGATGCGCAGAAGACGACCGGGTCGTCGTCGCGGATCGAGGCGGCCATCAGGCCCATCACGTCGGCCGGCGTCGACGGCGCGACGACCTTGAGCCCGGGGATCGCCATCGCCCAGTTCTCGACGCTCTGGCTGTGCTGCGCTCCGAAACGCAGGCCCGCGCCGTTGGCGGTATGCAGCACGAGCGGCAGCGAGACCTGGCCGTCGGTCATGTACCGGGTCTTGGCGATCTGGTTGGCGACCATGTCCCAGGCCACCGCGAAGAAGTCGCTGAACATCAGCTCGGCGATCGGCCGCAACCCGGTCATCGCCGCGCCCATGGCCGCGCCAACGATGGCCTGCTCGCTGATCGGCGTGTCGCGGACGCGCTCGCCGCCGAACCGGCCGAACAGACCCTCGGTCAGCTTGAACACGCCTCCGGCCGCCCCGACGTCCTCGCCGATGAGCACCACGCTCGGGTCGCGGTCCATCTCCTGCGCGATCGCCGCGGCGAATGCGGCTCGGTACGTCAGTTCCGCCACGACGAGCCTCCGTCGGTCCAGACCTGGGTCTCGAGGACGTCCGGCGACGGCTCGGGGGCGGCGCGCGCGATGGCCTCGGCGTCGGCGACGGCCGCGTGCGTCTCGGCGTCGATGGCGTCGAGCTCGGCGGCCGCCAGACCAGTCGCCTCGAGGATCGCCCGGTAGGCCGGGATCGGGTCGCGTGCCTTCCACGCGGCGACCTCGTCGTCCGGCCGGTACTTGCCGGGGTCCGCGCGCGAGTGGCCGCCGTGACGGTAGGTGAGCGCCTCGATGAGCGACGGGCCGTCGCCCGCGCGGGCCCGCTCGATGGCCGCCCGGGCCACGTCGTGGACTGCCTCGACGTCGTTGCCGTCGACGATGATCGACTCGAGGCCGTAGGCCGACGCCCGGTCCGCCGCCGGATGCTCCACGGCGGTCACGTCGCCGATCGGCGTGTACTCCATGTACTGGTTGTTCTCGCACACGAACACGACCGGGGCCTTCCAGACCGCGGCCATGTTGAGGGCCTCGTGGAACGCCCCGATGTTGGTCGTCCCGTCGCCGAAGAAGCAGGCCGCGATCTGGCCCGACTTCCGGTACTGCGCGGACCAGGCCGCCCCGAGCGCGATCGGCAGGTGGGCGCCGACGATGGCGTACGAGCCCATCGCCCCGTGCTCCACGCTGGTCAGGTGCATCGAGCCGCCCTTGCCCCCGAGGAGCCCGGTGCCGCGGCCGAACAGCTCGGCGAAGATCGGCGCCATCGGCACGCCCCGGGCCAGCGTGTGGTTGTGGCCGCGATACGTGCAGAACGTGTAGTCGTCCTCGCGCATCGCCGCGGCCACGCCGGCGGCGACCGCCTCCTGGCCGACGCCGAGATGGGTCGTGCCCCGGACGAGCCCCTCGAAGAACAGCTCCTGGGCGCGGACCTCGAAGAACCGGCACTCGACCATCGTCCGGTACATCCGGAGCCGGGTCGCGCGATCGAGGTCGGTGGTCGTCGTCACCGTGGCGGTCTCCTGGTCAGTACGGATTGGCGACGAACAGCTCGTCGGACGGGAAGCGGGTGATGATCTGCGGCCCATCGGCCGTGATGACCACCTCCTCCTCGATCCGGGCGGCCGACACGCCGTCCTTGGCCGGGCAGTAGGTCTCGAGGGCGATGACCATGCCCTCCTTGAGCTCGACCGGGTGCTCCAGCGAGTTGAGGCGGCTGATGATCGGCCGCTCGTGGAGGAACAGCCCGACGCTGTGGCCGAACTGGAGGCCGAAGCACTCCATCTCGCTGTCGAACCCGAAGTCCTGCGCCTTCGGCCAGACGCTAGCGACCTGGGCCGTGGACACCCCGGGGCGCATCAGCTCGATCGACTTGTCGATCCACTCGCGCGCCTGCTTGTAGGCGTCGCGCTGCGCGTCGTTCGCCTTCCCGACGACGAACGTCCGGTAGTAGCAGGTCTTGTAGCCGATGAAGGTCTGGATGATGTCGAAGAAGGCCTGGTCGCCCGGCCGGATGATCCGGTCCGAGAAGACGTGCGGATGCGGGCTGCACCGCTCGCCCGAGACCGCGTTGATGTTGTCGACGTGCTCGGATCCGAGGTCGAACAGGAACTTGGTGACGTTGGCCACGAGCTCGCTCTCGCGGACGCCCGGCTTGAGCTGCTCCGAGATCAGCTGGTACGCGCCGTCGACCATCGAGCAGGCGGTGTTGAGCAGCATGATCTCGTCGATCGACTTGACCTCGCGGGCGTCCAGCATCACCTGTTGGCCATCGCGGACCGTGATGCCCTCGTCGGCCAGGGCGGCCAGCATCGGCGGCTCGCCGATGTCGACGCCGATCGGCATGTCCGCCACGCCCTCCGCCCGGAGCAGATCGCGGATCTCGCGGGCGGCGGCGCGGAACAGGCCGGCGTCCGGGGCGACAGCTCCGCGCAGGCCGACCATCCCGGCGTGGATGTTCTCCGGTCGCAGCCACGGGCAGTTGAGCCGGTGATGCTTGGCGGCCGAGCCGAAGTCCCAGATGTGGGGATCGCCGCCGCGCGTCAGCAGCGCGTAGCGGGTCATCTTGTCGCGAGCCCATTCCCCGATATGCGTGCTCGTGACGTACCGGATGTTGTTGAAGTCGAACAGCAGGACCGCGCCGACGTCGGACGCCGCAAGCGCCTCGCGGGCACGCGTCGTGCGGTAGGTGCGCAGCCGATCGACGTTCCAGCGCTCTTCCCAGTCGACGTTCATCGAGCCGGGCGAGGCGGGTGGTGGAATCACGACAGGGTCTCCGATGCGGATCGGTCCATGACGTTGCGAGTCGGGGGTCGGACGTTCGTTCATCCATGCTACACACGGACGGAGGGTGCGCAAGTCGCGCTCGCGGCACCCGATCCGTGGGTTGCGGTCCCGGAGTGTGCGCTCACACTGTGCAAGGTTGCAATACGGCTTGACACCTGTTCATTGGCTCTACACACTCCCGGGATCGTGGGGGATCGACCGGCGTTGTGGAGGAGAAGTCACATGCGCACTGATCCGACAGGCAGGATCGGCCTGAGGCGACTAGCCGGGCTGTTCGCCATCGGCGGTCTCCTGGTCGCCGCCTGCAGCAGCGGGACCGCGTCGACCGCTCCATCGGCGGCCGCCAGCGTCGCGGCACCGACCACGGCCGCGAGCGCCCCGGCGAGCGCGGCGGCGGCCCCGAGCGTCAACGACAAGCTCCTCGAGATCGCCTACCTGTCGTTCGCGGTCGCCAACAGCTACGACGCCCCGATGCTCGCAGCGGCCAAGGCCGCCGCGGCCGCCGGGAACGCCAACCTGACCGTCTTCGACGCGAACCTGGATCCGAACCAGCAGGTCAAGCAGCTCCAGGACGCGGTCGCCTCGGGCAAGTACGACGCGATCATCACCCAGCCGCTGTACGGCGCGGGCATGGTCGAGGACGTCAAGAAGGCCATCGCCGCGGGCATCAAGGTCGGCAACATCGACCAGGTGCTCGGCGCGGACATGACGACGCCGAACTCGCAGGTCGAAGGCCTGAGCTCGAACGTGGCGTTCGTCCCGAGCGAGCTCGGCAAGAAGATCGGCAACCTCGTCGTCACCGCGTGCGCCGATCTCAAGGCCGATGCAGCCCACCCGTGCAACGTCGGGTACATCTGGTCGGTCAAGGCCGCTGCGCTTGACATCGCCCTCAAGAAGGCCTTTGACGAGGCCATCGCACCCCATCCCGAGATCAAGGTCGTGTCCGACTCCGGCGAGTCGTTCTACACGACGGCCGCCGGCCTGAAGGCCGCCCAGGACATCGTCGCCGCTCACCCGGACGTGTCGGTCATCGTGAGCGCCGACCAGGCGATCACGGGCGCCGTGACGGCGGTCAAGGACATCAAGGACAAGGTCCGCCTCGTCGGCTACGGCGGCGGCGCGGTCGCTCTTCAGGGCATCAAGTCCGGCGAGCGCTTCGGCACGGTCATGCAGATGCCCGCGACCGAGGGCGGTCAGGGCACGAAGGCCCTGATCGACGCCATCCGGTCCGGCACGCCGGCACCCGGTGTCGATCCGCTCGCGACGCTGCCCGACGGCGGCGTCGTGACCGCGGCCAACGTGGATACCTTCCTCCCGCTCGCGGAGTGGCCGGGCTGAGGCCGATCGCGATCGGCTGACACCGTGGCCAGCACGGCGGACGCGGCCGTCCATCTCGAGACGCGCGCGCTCGGCAAGTCCTTCGGGGCGACGCGCGCTCTCGACGATGTCTCGGTCGCCGTCCGGGCCGGCACGGTCCACGCGTTCGTCGGCGAGAACGGCGCCGGCAAGTCCACGCTGGGCAAGATCATCGCCGGCGTCTTCCCGCAGGACCACGGCGACCTGATGCTGCGGGGGACGACGGTGACGTTCGGCTCCCCGCGCGAGGCGCTCGTCCGCGGGATCGCGCTCGTCGCCCAGGAGGTCGCGCTCGTCCCGCGGCTGACCGTGGCCCAGAACGTGTTCCTCGGTGTCGAGCCCCGACGCGCGGGCTTCATCGACCGCGGGTCGCTCCGGGAACGGTTCGACCGTCTGATCGAGGAGGCCGGCTTCGACCTGCGAGCGGACACGATCGTGGGGCACCTGTCGCTGGCGCAACAGCAGCAGGTGGAGATCCTGCGCGCGCTCGCCCGCGAGGCGGACCTGATCGTCCTCGACGAGCCGTCGGCGAGCCTCTCGGCGACCGAGACCGCACGTCTCCACGAGGTCGTCCGCGGCCTGCGGGAGCGGGGCCGGACGGTCATCCTCGTCTCGCATTTCCTGACCGAGGTCCTGGAGCTCTCGGACACCGTCACGGTCCTGCGCGACGGTCGCGTCGTGCGGACGACCGCGACGTCCGAGGAGACCGAGAACAGCCTCGTCACCGGGATGCTGGGCAGGCCGGTCGGCCGGGCCTATCCCGACAAGCGGTTGCCGCCGCCCGATGCACCCGTCGCGCTCGCCGTCGAAGGGCTCACCGCGCCCGGGGTCCGGGACGCCACGCTCACCCTTCGGGCGGGCGAGATCGTCGGGCTGGCCGGGCTCGTCGGGGCCGGCCGATCCGAGCTGGCGCGGGCCATCTACGGCGCGACGACGGCCGTGTCCGGTGGTGTCCAGGTCGCGGGCTCGGCACCTGGCCGGCCGCCCGGGCGCGTCGATCGACGCGGGCGTGGCGATGATCCCGGAGTCGCGCAAGGACGACGGGCTGATCCTGCGCCGGCCGATCCGGGAGAACGTGAGCCTGACCAGCCTCCGGCGCTTCCAGCGGTTCGGGTTCGTCCACCGCGGGGCCGAGCGGGCGGCGGTCCGCGACGCCCTCGAGCGCGTGACCGGTTCGTCGCTGATCGAGGCGCCGGCCGGGTCGCTGTCGGGCGGCAACCAGCAGAAGCTGCTCTTCGCACGGGCGCTGCTCATCCGGCCCGGGGTGCTCATCGCCGACGAGCCGACGCGCGGGATCGACGTCGGCGCGAAGCGCGACATCTACGACGTGATGGTCCGCCTGGCGGCGGACGGCATGGCGATCCTGCTGATCTCGAACGAGGTCGAGGAGATCCTCGGCCTGGCCCACCGGGTCGTCGTCATGCGCGCGGGACGGCTGGTCGCCGAGCTGGCGGGTCCGGACATGACGGAGGAGGCCATCGTGAGCGCCGCGTTCGGCACGACCACCACGACCGCCGCATGAGCGCGAACGCCATCGGCACCGAACCGACCCCGACACCGCTGTCGCAGCGCGCCGCCCGGATCGTCGGCCGGGCCGGGATCCTGATCCCGTTCCTGATCGCGTTCGTCGTGCTGACGCTGATCAGCCCGCCGTTCCTGCGGTTCGGCAACCTCACCAACATCCTCGACCAGCAGGCCGGGATCATCATCGTGGCCTGTGCCGGGACGTTCGTGCTGATCGCCGGCGGGATCGACCTGTCGATCGGCGCGATCTACGGGCTGGCCGGCGCGGTCGCGCTGACCACCGCGTCGTCGGTCTCGCCGGTGGCCGGCATCCTGGCCGGTCTGGGGGTCGGCCTGGCGGTGGGCATCGCCAACGGCGTCATCGTCACCCAGTTCCGGATCAACCCGCTCATCGGGACGCTGGCCATGACCTTCGTGGTCAGCGGCATCGCGGCCATCGTCACCAAGGGCAACCTGGTCGTCGCCCTCGACCATCTCGACTTCCAGTCGTTCGCGGCGACGAAGATCGTGGGGATCTCGAGCGCGGCCTGGATCATGATCGTCATCGCCATCCTCGCGGCGATCCTGCTGAGTCGGACGACGTTCGGGCGGTACGTCTACGCGACGGGCGGGAACACCCAGGCGGCCCGTCTCGGTGGCGTCCGCATCAACGCGGTCCGGATCGCGACGTTCGCCCTGAGCGGGACGGCGGCCGCGCTGGCGGGAACGCTCGACGCCTCGCGCGTCCTGAGCGCCCAGGCGAGCAGCGGGCAGTTCCTGACGTTCACCGTGCTGACCGGCATCATCGTCGGCGGGACGAGCATCCTCGGTGGCGAGGGCACGATCGGCCGGACCGTCCTCGGCTGCCTGTTCGTCGCGCTCATCGCCAACGGCTTCAACCTCCTCGGGCTCGATCCGTTCTACCAGCAGGTGACCCTCGGTGTCATCCTCCTGTTGGCGGTCGGTGTCGACGCCTGGTCGCGACGGTTCGAATGACCCGGTCCCGATCCAACCCACGCTAGCGAGCCCTCAGATGCACTCCGTCAGCCGGATCGACTGGTCGTTCATCGATCGCCCCGCCCCTGCCTCGGCGACGTCGTCCGGGCTCGCCCGACTGAAGCTCGTCGGCCCGGAGCAGGGCGCCGTCCACACCGACCTCGCCGCCATCGGACTCGCAGCCGGGCGGCTGGCTGGCGCCCCACTTCCACTCGTTCGAGGAGGCGCTGTACATCCTGTCGGGCGAGCTCCTGGTCGACCTCGGCGGCCGCGTCCACCGGCTCGTCGACGGCGACTTCGCGCTGATCCCGACCGGTCTCCGGCACGCCCTCGGGAACACCGGGACGGAGCGCGGCGCGCTTCCTGTCGCTCAGCAGCCCGCAACGGCTCGATCCGTCCGCACCGCGGCGCGACACGTTCTTCGAGGCGGCGCAGGACCTCGCCAGGATGGACGCCGACGCGACGCGACCGCCGTTCGGCGACCCGACCCTCCGTCTCGTCGGCCACTACGAGGGGACCGGCCCGCAGATCGAGGCCCTCCGGGTCAAGGATCCCGCGCGCGGCCGCGCTCCGGCGGGCGCTGACACGGCGATCCTCGCCTACAGCGGGATCTCCGTGAAGATGCTGGTCGACCGCACCTTCGGCGCCGACCACGTGACGATGTTCACGGTCGACTACGAGCTCGGCGGCGCCGCCCAGGCGCACGACCATCCGTTCGAGGAGGCGTACGTCTTCCTGGCCGGCGAGGTCGAGTGCGAGATGGACGGGCAGCACTACACGTTCCGGCCGGGTGACGTCGCCTTCGCGGGCGTCGGGTCCGTCCACGGCTTCTACAACACCGGCACCGAGCGCGTGCGCTGGCTCGAGACCCAGGCGCCCCAGCCGCCGGCCAGGCACGCGTATCGCTGGGTCGACGCCTGGCGTCGGTTCGAGGAGGGCTGACATGTCGACCGATGGCTGCACCCTGGTCGTCGGCGGGACGGCCGGCATCGGCCAGGCGCTCGCCCGCCACTATGCCGGCACCGGCCGCGAGACCGTCCTGACCGGCCGTGGCCTCCACCGGGCGCAGGAGGTCGCGGCGAAGATCGGCGGGTCCGCCCGGGGCATCGCCCTCGACCTGGCCGAACCCAAGACGATCCGCGACTCCCTGTCGTCCGTCGGCCCGGTCCGCTACCTCGCGATCGTCGCCATCGAGCGCGACGACAACACGATCCGCGAGTTCGACATCGACCGCGCGCTGCGGTTGGTGACGCTCAAGCTGGTCGGCTTCGCGGAGGTGGTCCACGTCCTCCTCGACCGGCTCGCGCCGGACAGCTCGATCGTGCTCTTCGGCGGCCAGGCCAAGGATCGGCCCTACCCGGGCTCGACGACCGTGTCCACGGTCAACGGCGGGATCGCCGGGCTCGCCCGGACGCTGGCCTGGGAGCTGGCGCCGATCCGGGTCAACGCGATCCACCCCGGGATCACGGGCGACAGCCCGTACTGGCACGGCAAGCCGCCGGCGATCCTCGAGGGCCACCTGTCGAAGACGATCACCAAGCGCCTGGCGACGATGGACGACATCGTCGACGGCACGCGCTTCCTGCTCGAGAACCCGTCCGTCGACGGGCTCGACCTGGTGGTCGACAACGGCCGCATGATGTTCTGACGATGACGGCATGAGCGATCCATCGACCGCGCGCGAGCCAGGGGCTCGTCCCGACTACCCGCAGATGGGGGAGCGGCTGCGCGCGGCGCGCGCCGCCCGGGGGCTGAGCCTGCGCGTCCTGGCCAGCCGGCTCGGGGTCTCGCCCAGCCTGATCTCGCAGATCGAGACGGGACGGGCGAACCCGTCCGTCAGCACGCTCTACGCGATCGCCGCGGAGCTGGACGTGTCGCTCGACGAGCTGCTGTTCAACGACCGGCGCCCGCCGGAAGTGCCGGTTGCCCCGGCCGAGGCCGTGGCGAGCCCGACGCCGATCGCTCGCGCCCGGCGGGGTGCCGGCCTCCTGTCGCAGACCGCGCCGGAGCCGGTCCAGGCGGCCGCGACGCGCCACCAGATCCGGCTCGCATCCGGCGTCATCTGGGATCGCCTGACCACGACCTCCGAACCCGGCGTCGAGTTCCTCCACGTGACCTACGAGGTGGGCGGGGCGTCCAGCCCGGAGGACGCGTTCCAGCGCCACCCGGGTCACGAATGGGGCTACGTGCTGAGCGGCACGCTGCAGGTCCGCATGGGCTTCGAGGAATACGTGCTCCAGGCCGGCGACGCGATCTCGCTCAACTCGACCATCCCGCACCGGCTGGCCAACATCGGGACGGTGCCGGTGGAGGCGGTCTGGTTCGTCATCGGCCGCGTCCAGTTCGACGCGCAGACGTTGCTCGACGATGGGCGGTCCGGCTCGGACTGACCGCTGCCTGACCTTAGCCTGCCTGGCGCAGGCTCTCGGAGATCCGCGCGGCGCTCGCCACGACCAGGGCCGCCAGCGCGTCGGTATCGCCTGGCGCCGGGAACCGGTACGACGGTCCGTGGAGATGGACCGCGGCGACGACCTCGCCGGAGCCATCGGCCACCGGCGCCGCGACCGACGAGATCCCTTCGTCGAACTCTTCCAGCGCCCACGTGTGGCCATCCCGGCGGATGGCCCGCATCCGCTCCAGGAGGGCGTCCGCGGTGACCAGCGTCCGGTCCGTGAAGCGCTCCATCGGGCGGCCCAGGTAGCGCTGGACGAACGTCGGCGGCGCGTAGGCCAGGAGCACCTGCCCGGACGACACGGCGTGGAGCGGGATCCGCGACCCGGTCCAGTCGCGGACCGAGACCGGGTTGGGGCTGGCGACCTGGTCGATGTAGTGGGCGAGGTCGCCGTCCTGCACGCTCAGACCGGCCGCCTCGCCGGCCTCGCCGGCCAGGTCCTCCAGTGACGGGCGGGCAAGCGTCGCCAGCGAACGGTTCGGCCGGATCCGTGCGGCGAGCGTCACGAGCCGGGGTCCGAGCCGGTAGCGGGTGTCCCCGGGAACCTGCTCCACCACGCCCTCGCGGGCGAGCGACGCGAGCAGGCGCGCGGCGGTCGACTTGGGGAGGTCGACGCGCTCGGCGACCTCGGTCACGCCGATCGGTCCGTCGGCCAGCGCGCCGAGGACGGCGAAGGCGCGCTCGATGGACTGGACTCTGGACATCAGGACCTGTGTCGGATAGATTCTCGAGTCACGGGAGTTCCATCATACGGCACGGTTCCACGATGTGGAACCCCCGAAACCCAGGAGAGCACACCGACATGGCGCAGGACGAGTACGCGGAGATCGACCTCGCGGCGCTCTCCGACGAGGAGCTCACCGAGCAGATGCACAACGATCTCTACGACGGCATGGCCGCGGAGATCGTCGAGGGCACCAACATCCTCCTGGGCCGCGGCTGGACCGCGACGAAGGTCCTCGACGACGCGCTCGTGGCGGGCATGAAGATCGTCGGCATCGACTTCCGTGACGGGATCCTGTTCGTGCCCGAGGTGCTCCTGGCCGCCAACGCGATGAAGGCCGGCATGGCCATCCTCCGCCCGCTCCTCGCCGAGACCGGTGCCGAGCCGGTCGGCAAGGTCGTCATCGGGACGGTCAAGGGCGACATCCACGACATCGGCAAGAACCTCGTCGGGATGATGCTCGAGGGCGCGGGCTTCGAGGTGTTCGACCTCGGGATCAACACCGACGCCGAGAAGTTCATCGCCGCGCTCGAGCTCCACAAGCCCGACATCCTGGGCATGTCCGCGCTCCTGACCACGACGATGCCGTACATGAAGGTCGTCGTCCAGACGCTCAAGGACCGCGGGATCCGCGACGACTACATCGTGCTGGTCGGTGGCGCGCCGCTGAACGAGGAGTTCGGCGCGGCCGTCGGCGCGGACGCGTACTGCCGCGACGCCGGGGTGGCCGCCGAGACCGCCCGCCGGCTCATCGACGAGCGCCGGGCCAGTGCCGCCTGAGGCTCCGGCCACCGCCCCCACCGACGCGGCACCGACGCGGCTCGTGATCGTCGGCTGCGGGGCGCTCGCGCGGGAGCTCCTGACGCTCACCGCGGGCATTCCCGGCGTGAGGATCGAAGGCGTCGACGCCCGCCTCCACATGCAGCCGGCGAAGATCGCCGACGCGGTCGCGGCCAAGGTCGAGAAGGTCCGCGAACGCCACGGCCGGGACGTCCGGATCTTCGTCGCCTACGCCGACTGCGGCACGGCCGGCTCGCTCGACGCGTACCTCGAGCGCGAGGGCCTCGACCGGATCGAGGGCGCGCACTGCTACGAGTTCTACGCGGGCGCGGCCGCCTTCGACGCCCTCCAGGAGGAGGAGCTCGGGACGTTCTACCTGACCGACTTCCTGGCCCGCCAGTTCGACTCGATCATCGTCGCGGGCCTCGGCCTGGACCGCCATCCCGAGCTGCTGCCGATGTACTTCGGCAACTACCGCCGGCTCGTCTACCTCGCCCAGACAGACGATCCCGAGCTGACCGCTCGCGCGCAGGCCGCGGCCGACCGCCTCGGTCTCGCCTTCGAACGCCGGCTCACCGGCTTCGGGGACCTCGCCCCGTCCATCCAGCACGCCGTCGCAGGAGCCGCCTGAGATGCCCAATCTGTCGATCATCTGGTGGCGGGACATCCCCGCCCAGGTCGTCGCCAAGGACGCCCGCCGCTCGAGCAAGGTCGTCCTCCATCCGCGCTTCCAGGTGGCCATCGACAAGGCCGCCAACCGCGCCGGCATGCGCGAGTACAACAGCTACATCGGGGAGTGGCGGAAGACGCACCGGCCGTGCGGTGACGACCTCGAGCTCGAGGTCAGGACCGAGGCCGAACGACTCGAGACCGACTACACCAAGCATCACCTGGCCGAATTGATCCAGACCGGCGGCGTCGCCGGCGGACCGGTCCTGCCGCCCGCCACGACATCGGAGATCTCGCCGACATGACCGACACGATCGTCAGCTCCGCTACGCGCGAGGTCGCCATCGGCTTCGAGCGCCCGTTCGTCATCATCGGCGAGCGGATCAACCCGACCGGTCGCAAGCTGCTGGCCGAGGAGATGAAGGCCGGCGACTTCAGCCGGGTCGAGCGCGACGTGCTCGCCCAGGTCGAGGCCGGCGCCCACATGCTCGACATCAACGCGGGCATCCCGCTGGCCGACGAGCCGGCGATCCTGGCCCGGACGATCCGCCTCGTCCAGGGCCTGACCGACCTGCCGCTGTCGATCGACTCCTCGATCGTCGAGGCGCTCGAGGCCGGCCTGGCCGTGTACCAGGGCAAGCCGCTGCTCAACTCGGTGACCGGCGAGGAGGAACGCCTCGAGCGCGTCCTGCCGCTCGTCCGCAAGTACGGCGCGGCGGTCGTCGCGATCAGCAACGACGACACGGGCATCAGCATGGACCCGGACGTCCGGTTCGCGGTCGCCAAGCGGATCGTCGAGCGCGCCGCCGACCACGGCATCCCGCGCTCGGACATCGTCGTCGACCCGCTGGTCATGCCCATCGGGGCGCTCGCCCAGGCCGGCCAGCAGGTCTTCGCGCTCGTCCGCCGCCTGCGCGAGGAGCTCAAGGTCAACACCACCTGCGGCGCCTCGAACGTCAGCTTCGGCCTGCCGAACCGCGAGGGCATCAACGCCGCGTTCCTGCCGATGGCGATCGCCGCCGGGATGACCTCCGCCATCACCAACCCGATGATGCCCGAGGTCAAGGCCTGCGTCATGGCGGCGGACGTGCTGATGGGCCACGACCCCGACTGCGCCCGCTGGATCACGGTCAATCGCGTCCCGACCCCGGAGGGCGAGGTCAGCCGCCGCCGGGTCAATCGTCGCGCCATCGCGGTCGGCTGACGGAGCGTCCGCCGGTGGCCGACGACGCGCTCGTCATCTTCACGCCGTCGGGTCGGCGCGGACGGTTCCCCGAGGGGACGACCGTCCTCGACGCCGCGCGCTCGCTCGGCGTCGACATCGACTCGGTCTGCGGCGGGCGGGGCATCTGCGGCCGCTGCCAGGTGACCCAGGGCCTGGGCGAGTTCCCCAAGCACGGCATCACCTCCGCGCCGGACCACCTGTCGCCGTTCGCCGCGCTCGAGGCGACCTACCGCGACGAGAAGGGCCTGGCCGCCGATCGCCGCCTGTCCTGCACGGCCGAGGTCTGCGGCGACGTCCTGATCGACGTCCCGCCCGAGAGCCAGGTCCACCGCCAGGTCGTCCGCAAGGGCCTCGACGTCCGGACGTTCACGGTCGACCCGGTCGTCCGCCTCCACTACGTCGAGGTCACCCCGCCGGAGCTGGCGTCGCCGACCGGCGATCTCGCCCGGCTGTTCGAGGCCCTCGAGCGCGAATGGCAGCTGACCGGCCTCGAGGCGGATCTCGAGGTCATCCGCGCGCTCCAGCCGGCGCTCGAGAAGGGCAAGTACGGCGTGACCGTGGCGGTCCACGAGGCGCGCCAGGTCATCGGGATCTGGCCCGGCCTGCACGAGACGGCCTACGGCGTCGCCATCGACATCGGCTCCACGACGATCGCCGGCCACCTGGCCAACCTCGCCGACGGCGCGGTCCTCGCCAGCAACGGCGTCATGAACCCGCAGATCCGCTTCGGCGAGGACCTCATGAGCCGCGTCTCGTACGCGATGATGCATCCCGAGGGTGCCGGCGAGATGACCGTCGCGGTGCGCAAGGCGCTCGACGGGCTGATCGCCTCGCTGGCGATGCGGGCCGGCATCAAGCGGACCGAGATCCTCGAGCTGGCCATCGTCGGCAACCCGATCATGCACCACCTCCTGCTCGGCATCGACCCGACGCCGCTGGGCGGTGCGCCGTTCGCGCTGGCCACCGACCGGGCCGTGCGCACGACCGCCGCGGAGCTGGGCCTGCGCGCGCACCCGGGCGCTCGCGTGTACGTCCTGCCGTGCATCGCCGGGCACGTCGGCGCGGACACGGCCGGCGTGATCCTGGCCGAGCAGCCACACCAGGCCGAGCGGATGACGCTCGTCGTGGACGTCGGCACCAACGCGGAGATCGTGCTGGGCGACCGGCGCCGCCTCCTGGCCGCCTCCAGCCCGACCGGTCCGGCCTTCGAGGGCGCCCAGATCTCGGGCGGCCAGCGTGCCGCGCCGGGCGCCATCGAGCGGGTCCGGATCGACCCGGCCACCCTCGAGCCGCGCTTCCGGGTCATCGGCGTGGACGCCTGGTCCGACGAGCCCGCGTTCGCGGCGGCGGTGACGGAGACGGGCATCACCGGGATCTGCGGCTCGGGGATCATCGAGGTGGTCGCCGAGATGTTCCTGGCCGGCATCGTGACCGAGGACGGCGTGATCGACGGCGAGCTGGCCGCCCGCTCGCCGCGGATCGTGCCCGACGGCCGGACGTTCAGCTACGTCCTCCACGCGGGCGACGGGTCCGGGACCGGGCCGCGGATCGCGATCAGCCAGAACGACGTCCGGGCGATCCAGCTGGCCAAGGCCGCCCTGTACGCCGGCGTGCGGCTGCTGATGGACCAGCTCGAGATCGAGGCGGTCGACGAGATCCGGCTGGCCGGGGCGTTCGGGAGCCAGATCGACCCGCTCCACGCGATGATCCTCGGGCTGGTCCCCGATTGCGACCTCGCCCACGTCCGATCGGCCGGCAACGCGGCCGGGACGGGCGCGCTCATCGCGCTGCTCTCGGGCGCGGCCCGGACCGAGATCGAAGGCGTGGTCCGGCGGGTCGAGAAGATCGAGACCGCGGTCGAGCCGCGCTTCCAGCAGCACTTCGTGGAGGCGATGGCGTTCCCGCACAAGACGGCGGCATTCCCGCATCTCGCGGCGGTCGTGACGCTGCCGGCCCGCTCCGCGACGGGCGGCGCGGCCGGCGCCGATGCCCGCGCCGAGCGACGACGGCGGCGGACCGTGACGATCGGGACGAGGGAGGACGCCTGATGGACGACCCGCAGCGGCGACGCAGTGGCGGCCGGGCCGCCCGGCAGGCGCTCCGGCTGGCGGCGCACGCCGAGCACGTCCCGTTCCTGACCCGCAAGCTCGCCCCGTTCGAGGTGCTCGGCGAGGAGGGCCTGGCCCTGATCGAGCACAACGCCGACACGATCCTGGAGGAGGTCGGCGTGGAGTTCCGCGGCGACGCGGAGGCGCTCCGCCTGCTCGCCGACGCCGGCGCGGACGTCGACGGCGTGCGCGTCCGGTTCCCGCGCGGGATGTGCCGGGGGATCGTCCAGGCGACGGCGCCGCGGCAGTACACCCAGTACGCGCGGAACCCCGAGCGCAACGTCGAGATCGGCGGGATGAACACGGTCTTCGTCCCGAACTACGGCTCGCCGTTCGTGCGCGACCTCGACCGCGGCCGCCGCTACGGCACGATCGAGGACTTCCGGAACCTCGTGAAGCTCACCTACCTGTCGCCCTACATGCACCACTCGGGCGGGACGGTCTGCGAGCCGGTCGACGTCCCGGTCAACAAGCGGCACCTGGACATGGTCTATTCCCACATCCGCTACAGCGACAAGCCGTTCATGGGCTCCGTCACCGCTCCGGAGCGGGCGCGCGACACGGTCGAGATGGCCCGCCTGACGTTCGGCGCGGAGTACCTCGAGGACCACACGGTCATCACCTCGCTGATCAACGCCAACTCGCCGCTCGTCTGGGACTCGGTGATGCTCGGCGCCGCGCGCGCCTACGCCGAGGCGAACCAGGCGACGCTCCTGACGCCGTTCATCCTGGCCGGCGCGATGGCCCCGGTCACCGCGGCCGGCGTCTGCGCCCAGACCCTGGCCGAGGCGCTCGCCGGGATGACCTTCGTCCAGCTCACGCGGCCGGGCGCGCCGGTCATCCTCGGCAGCTTCGCCAGCTCGATGTCGATGCAGTCGGGCGCGCCGACCTTCGGGACGCCGGAGCCGGCGCTCGTCCTGTACGTGATGGCCGCCCTCGCCCGTCGACTCGGTGTCCCGTTCCGCTCCGGCGGCTCGCTGTGCGGCTCGAAGATCGCCGACGCCCAGGCCGCCTACGAATCGGCGGCGACGCTCCAGCCGACCGTCCTCGGCGGCGTCAACTTCGTGCTCCACGCGGCCGGCTGGCTCGAGGGCGGGCTGACCGTCGGGTACGAGAAGTTCATCCTCGACGCGGACCAGTGCGGGATGATGGCGGTCTTCGTCGAGGGCGTCGACATGTCCGAGAACGGCCAGGCGCTCGACGCGATCCGGGCCAACGAGCCGGGCACCCACTACCTCGGCAGCGCCCACACGCTGGCCAACTTCGAGACCGCCTTCTACCGCTCGGACGTGACGGACAACAACAGCTTCGAGCAGTGGCAGGAGGATGGCTCGCTGGACGCGGCGCAGCGCGCCAATGCCATCTGGAAGAAGATGCTGGCCGGGTACGAGGCCCCGCCGATCGATCCCGGAGTGGACGAGGCGCTGCAAGACTTCATCGCGCGCCGCAAGGCGTCGATGCCAGATTCAGAGGTCTAGCTCCTCGTGCTCTTCCGGCGCCGCACGTCGCTGACGCCCGCCCGTGCGGCGGCGCTCGCCGGGATCCTGAGGGCACCCACCTTCGAGCTCGTGCCGCTCAAGAACGCCCTCGACCAGGCCGAGTTCCTGCCGGCCGGTGCGACGGTCTCGGTGACGGCCTCACCGGCCAAGGGCATCGAGGCCACCGTCGCCCTGTGCGAGCAGCTCCAGGCACGGGGCTTCCGGGCCGTGCCGCACCTCTCGGCCCGGATGATCCGGGATCGCGCCCATCTCTCCGAGCTGATCGCCTGGCTCGAGGGCGCCGGTGTCGATCGCGCCTTCGTCGTCGGCGGCGATGCGAAGGAGCCGGGTGACTACCCGGACGGGCTCTCGTTGCTGCGGGCGATGGCCGAGATCGGCCACCCCCTGGCCGAGATCGGCATCCCGGCCTACCCGCAGGGCCACGCCTTCATCGCGGACGCGCCGCTGCTGGAAGCGCTGCGGGCGAAGGCGGCCTTCGCGAGCTACATGACCACCCAGCTCTGCTTCGACCCGAACGCGATCGCGTCCTGGCTGGCCGCCCGCCGGGCCGAGGGCATCGCGCTCCCCGTCCATCTCGGCCTGCCGGGCGTCGCGGAGCCGCAGCGGCTGCTGGCGATCAGCGCCCGGATCGGGGTTGCCGACACGCACCGGTTCCTGGTCAAGAACACCCGGTTCATCGCCCGCCTGATCCGGTCCGGCGGCTTCTATCGCCCGGACGGCCTGCTGGAGGGGCTCGCACCGCTTGTCGCCGAGCCGGCGAACGGCATCGTCGACCTGCACCTCTACACGTTCAACGCGGTCGACGTCACCGAGCGCTGGCGGACGGCCTACCTCGAGCGGTTGCGAGTCACCGCTCCCGCCTGACCCCGGCGTCCGCGAGTCCTTGCTCATCTCGGCCGCGTGGCGCACCATGGGCCCACAACTGAAGAGCGACTTATCAAGAGTGGCGGAGGGACCGGCCCGTTGAAGCCACGACAACCTATCGACATCGGTCGACAAGGTGCCAAGTCCGGGCAGGTCCTCCTGCGCGATAAGGGAACTCCCTGAGACCCTTCCGAGCAGGAAGGGTCTTGCCATATCCGGTCCCACCGCCCGACCGTCCACATCCGACAGGGGACCGATGACCGATCTCGCGCATGGCGGCTCGCCACGACAACGCTTCCGGAGCCGTCTCGCCGCGCGCCCGCTGCTGGTCGACGGCGGGCTGGGGACGCTGCTGTTCAGCCGGGGCGTGCCCCAGCGAGCGTGTCTCGAGGAGCTCGTGACGACCCATCCGGAGATGGTCGGGGCGGCGCACCGGGAGTATCTCGAGGCGGGCGCGGAGCTGATCGAGACGCTGTCGTTCGGCGCGAACCGGGGACGCCTGGCGACCTGGGGTCTCGAGGGCGAGGTCGCCGACATCAACCGGCGCGCCGCGCGGCTCGCCCGCGAGGCGCGCGAGGTCAGCGGCCGCGACGCGCTCGTCGGTGGCTCGGTCGGGCCGCTGGGGTCGCCGACGCGTGGCGGGCCGCCGATCGGGGCCGCCGCGGCGCGGGCCGCCTTCCGCGAGCAGATCGACGGCCTGCTCGAGGGCGGCGCGGACCTGATCGTCCTCGAGACCTTCTCGGACCTGGAGCAGCTCGCGCTGGCGGTGGACGAGGCTCGTCGCGCCTCGGACCTCCCGGTCATCGCCTCGCTGACATTCGGCGAGGAGCACGTGCTGGTCGACGGCAGCAGCCCGGCCGTGGTCGCGGAGATCCTCGCCCGGGCGGGAGCCGACGCGATCGGCGTCAACTGCGGAGCCGGCCCGGCGGCCTGTCTCGACGCGCTCGAGGCGATGGGCGTCCCCGCCGATGGCGACCCGGCGCGGTCGATCATGCCCAACGCCGGCCTGTCGCAGCGGCTCGAGGGCCGGTTCGTCTACGCCGCCAGCGCCGAGTACTTCGGCACGGTGACGCCCCGTCTTCTCGCGGCCGGCGCCCGGATCGTCGGTGGCTGCTGCGGCACGACGCCCGAGCACATCGCCGCGATGCGGGCCGCGCTCGACGTGGCGGAGGCGGCCTCCCCGTCGGCCGCGCCCGCGTCGATCGAGACGGAGCAGCCGGCGAACGACGACGTCCCTCGTGGACCTCGTGTCGGCGACGGGTGACGCGCCACCGCCCACGCGCCTGGCCGGACTCCTCGATGCCGGCCAGTTCGTCGTCTCGGTCGAGATCGACCCGCCCCGGAGCATCCGGATCGAACGGACGATCGAGGCGGCGCGCCTCCTGCGCGACGCCGGCGTCGACCTCGTCAACGTCTCCGACTCGGCGATGGCGCGGGTGCGGATGAGCGCCCTGTCCGTGGCGTTCGGGATCCAGCACGACCTCGACCTCGAATGCCTCGTCCACTGCACGACCCGCGACCGGAACCTGATGGCCCTCGAATCGGAGCTGCTCGGCGCCCACGCGCTCGGGGTCCGCAACATCATCGCGCTGACCGGCGACCCGCCGCGGATCGGCGACTACCCGACCGGGACCGGGATCTGGGACATCGACTCGATCGGGCTGATCGAGATGCTCTCCCGCCTCAACCTCGCCGAGGACCCGACCGGGCGATCGATCGGCCAACGCGCCGGCTTCACGATCGCCTGCGCGCTCGATTCGACCGCCGCCGACGCCGCCACCGAATGGGACCGCCTCGAGCGCAAGATCGCGGCCGGCGCGCACCTGGTGATGACCCAGCCGCTCTATTCGATCGAGCAGGTCGAGACGATGCTCGCGGAAGCCCGGCGGCGGTTCGGGCCGGCCGGCTTCCCCGTGCCGATCCTGCTCGGCGTCCTGCCGCTCGTCTCGAGCCGCCACGCCGAGTTCCTGCACAACGAGGTCCCCGGCATCACGATCCCGGCCGAGGCCCGCGAGGCGATGCGCGCGGCCGGCGAGCGCGGCTCGGAGGTCGGGATCGAGATGGCCGACCGTCTCCTGAGCGCGATGGAGGGCGAGGTCGCCGGGACCTACATCATGCCGAGCTTCGGGCGGTACGAGCAGTGCGCGGAGCTCGTCCGCCGGATCCGGGCACGCCACCCGGTCGCGGTGATGGCATGACCGCGTTCGACCGGGCGTCGCGCCTCGCGCTGCTCCCCGGTCTCCTGCGCGAGCGGATCCTCGTCCTCGACGGGGCGATGGGCACGATGCTCCAGGCCCACCGGTTCACCGAGGAGGACTTCCGCGGCGAGCGGTTCCGCGACCACCCGAGCGACCTGCGCGGCAACAGCGACCTGCTGTGCCTGACCCAGCCGGCTGCCGTCGCCGCCGTCCATGCCGCCTACCTCGCGGCCGGCTCGGACATCCTCAGCACGAACTCGTTCACCGCGACGCGGATCGCCCAGGCCGACTACGGCTTCGACGCGGCGACCGTCCGTGAGCTGAACGTCGCGGCCGCCCGCCTGGCCCGCGACGCCGCCGACGCGGCCGAGGCGGCCGAACCCGACCGGCCGCGCTTCGTCGCCGGCTCGCTCGGACCGACCAACCGGACCGCCTCGATGAGCTCGGACGTCGGCGATCCGGCCGCCCGCAGCGTCACGTGGGAGGAGCTCGAGGCCGCCTACCGCGAATCGGCCGCCGGCCTCATCGAGGGTGGCGCGGACATCCTCCTGATCGAGACCATCTTCGACACGCTCAACGCGAAGGCGGCCATCGCCGCGGTGCAGTCGCTCTTCGCCGAGACCGGCGAGCGCGTGCCGCTGATCATCTCGGGGACGATCGTCGATGCATCCGGACGAACCCTGTCGGGGCAGACGGTCGAGGCGTTCTGGCACAGCGTCCGCCACGCCGACCCGCTCATCGTCGGGCTCAACTGTGCGCTCGGTCCGAAGCAGCTGCGGGAGCACCTCGACGTCCTGTCGCGGGTCGCCGACCGGCCGGTCTCCGCCTACCCGAACGCCGGCCTCCCGAACGAGCTCGGCGGCTACGACGAGACGCCCGAGGAGATGGCCGCGGCCCTCGGCGAGTGGGCGAGACACGGCCTCCTCAACGTCGCCGGCAGCTGTTGCGGCTCGACGCCCGAGCACGTCGCCGCGATCGCCGCGGCGGTCGCCGGCCAGCCGCCCCGCGAGATCCCCGAGCCGACCGGGACGACCCGCGTCTCGGGTCTCGAGCCGCTGATCATCCCGCCGCCCGGCAACGCCTTCGTCAACGTGGGCGAGCGCACGAACGTGACCGGGTCGCGCAAGTTCGCCCGGCTGATCGCGTCGGGCGCCGAGGACGAGGCGGTCGACATCGCGCGCGAGCAGGTCGCCAACGGCGCCCAGATGATCGACGTGAACATGGACGAGGCGATGCTCGACGGCGTCGCCGCGATGACCCGCTTCCTGCGCCGGATCGCCGCGGAGCCCGACATCGCGACCGTCCCGGTCATGGTCGACAGCTCGAAGTGGTCGGTCATCGAGGCCGGGCTGCAGCAGCTCCAGGGCAAGGGCGTCGTGAACTCGATCTCGCTCAAGGAAGGCGAGGAGGAGTTCCTGCGCCAGGCCCGCCTGTGTCGTCGCTACGGCGCGGCCGTCGTCGTCATGGCCTTCGACGAGCAGGGCCAGGCCGAATCGGTCGACCGCCGGGTCGCGGTCCTGCGCCGCGCCTACGACCTGCTGACGGGCGAGGTCGGCTTCAAGCCCGAGGACATCATCCTCGACGCCAACATCTTCGCGATCGCGACCGGGATGGAGGAGCACAACGCCTACGCGGTCTCGTTCATCGAGGCCGTCCGGCGGCTCAAGACGGAGTTCCCGGGGACGCGCACCTCGGGTGGCGTGTCCAACGTCTCGTTCGCGTTCCGCGGCAACGACCGGGTCCGCGAGGCGATCCACTCGGTCTTCCTCTATCACGCGATCGCGGCCGGCCTGGACATGGCCATCGTCAACGCGGGCGTCCTGCCGATCTACGACGACATCGAGCCCGAGCTCCGCGAGCGCGTCGAGGACGTCGTGCTCAACCGACGACCCGACGCCACGGAACGCCTGCTCGACCTGGCCGCGCAATACGCCGGCGGTGCCGGGATGGAACGTGCCGCCGAGGACCTGGCCTGGCGCGAGCGACCCGTCGAGGAACGCCTGACCCACGCGCTGGTGGCCGGCATCGACGCGTACATCGTCGAGGACACCGAGGAGGCGCGGCTGGCGGCGGCGCGACCGCTCGACGTCATCGAGGGGCCGTTGATGGCCGGGATGAACGTCGTCGGCGACCTGTTCGGGGCCGGCCGGATGTTCCTGCCGCAGGTCGTCAAGAGCGCCCGGGTCATGAAGAAGGCCGTCGCCGTGCTCATCCCGTATCTCGAGGCGCAACGCGAGGGCACGGGCAAGCGCGCCGGCACGATCGTCACCGCCACGGTCAAGGGCGACGTCCACGACATCGGCAAGAACATCGTCGGCGTCGTGCTCGGCTGCAACGACTACGAGGTCGTCGACCTCGGCGTGATGGTGCCGGCCGCGCGGATCCTCGAGAAGGCGATCGAGATCGACGCCGACCTGATCGGCCTGTCGGGGCTCATCACGCCCTCGCTCGACGAGATGACCCACGTCGCGTCCGAGATGGAGCGCCAGGGCTTCACGATCCCGCTGCTCATCGGCGGCGCGACCACGTCCCGAACCCACACCGCGGTCAAGATCGCGCCGCACTATTCGGGCCCCGTGGTCCACGTCATCGACGCGTCGCGCGCGGTCGGTGTCGCCGGCGCGCTCATCCAGCCGGATCGGCGTGACGCCTTCGTCGCCGGCATCCGCGACGAGTACGAGACGGTCCGGCGCGAGCGAGCGGGGAGTCGCGCCAAGGAGAAGCGGCTGACCGTGGCCGAGGCGCGTGCCAACCACGTGCCGGTCGACTGGTCTGCCGTCACGCCACCCCGCCCGACGTTCCTCGGGCCGCGGACGTTCGCCGACTATCCGCTCGCCGAGCTCGTCGACTTCATCGATTGGACGCCGTTCTTCACGACCTGGGAGATGCGCGGCGCCTACCCCGCGATCCTCGACGACCCGCGGCTGGGGCCTGCCGCGCGCGACCTCCACCGCGACGCCCTGGCGCTGCTCGATCGGCTGGTCGGCGACGGGCGGCTGACCGCCAACGCGGTCGTCGGCTTCTGGCCGGCCAACAGCGACGGCGACGACATCACGGTCTGGTGCGACGAGGATCGGCAGGAACCGCGCGCCATCTTCCGGACGCTCCGCCAGCAGATGGCCAAGCCCGACGGACGGCCGAACGTCGCCCTGGCGGACTTCGTGGCTCCCGCGGAAACCGGCCTCGCGGACTACGTCGGCGCCTTCGCCGTCACGACCGGGATCGGCCTCGACGCGATCGTCGCGGAGTTCGAGGCCGCCAACGACGACTACTCGGCGATCCTCGCCAAGGCACTCGCCGACCGCCTGGCCGAGGCCTTCGCAGAGCGGCTCCATCAGCGCGTCCGACGGGAGCTGTGGGGCTATGCACCGGACGAGGCGCTGACCAACACGGACCTGATCGCCGAGCGCTACCAGGGGATCCGGCCCGCGCCGGGCTACCCGGCCTGCCCCGACCACACCGAGAAGGCGACCCTGTTCGACCTGCTCGAGGCAGAGTCGCGGGCCGGCATCCGGCTGACGGAGTCGTTCGCGATGTGGCCGGGCGCCGCGGTCTCCGGCTACTACCTGTGGAACCCGGAGAGCCACTACTTCGGCGTCGGTCGGATCGGTCGGGACCAGCTCGCCGACTACGCGACGCGGAAGGGCGTCCCGCTCGATGAGGCGGCACGCTGGCTCGCGCCGAACCTCGTCGACGACGAGGGGGTCGGCCAGGACGCCTGAGGCTCGCGCGCCGGACGGGCCTGGCCGTCGGGTCGCGGTGACCCGGATGGGACTTCGGTCCTGGGACCCTCGTGCCCCAGCGCACCGGAATGTGCGCCGGCCGTTGTGGCGATGGGTGACGTTCCGTCCGGTCCTGTGCCGTCCGGTGGGGTGACTGATTCCGGCCGAGGTACTGGACGGATCGCGACCCGGCCGGATGATGGCGGTGACCGTCGGGGACGGTCGCATCGACTCCTTTCCTCGGACCGATCCCGGCACCGGTCCGCCGTCGGACCCGCCGCTGATCGAACATCCGGGCCGCCAATGGCCGCCCGACCATCTGCGCCGTTACCCCGAACGGCGTCCGGCCGGGGCACTCCACCACTGGTGGGGCGCCCCGGCCGTGCGATGTCCGGGGCGTGTCGTCGGTCGGCTATGGTGGCCGCGTCGTCAGCCGCACCCGAGGCATCCATGGAGTTCGAGCACCTGACCGTCGACGTGCCGGGCGGCAGGATCTTCGCCACCCGACGGGGCGCCGGTCCCGCCGCGCTCCTGCTGCACGGCGGGCCGGGGATCGGCGCGGAGTACCTCGTCGGGCTGGTCGAGGAGCTCGACGGCCTGATCAATGGGGTCCTGCCACAGCAGCGCGGGCTGGAGCCGAGCACTCTCGAAGGCCCGCGCGACGTCGAGACGCACGTGGCCGACATGATCGCCGTGCTCGATGGTCTGGGCTGGGACCGGGCGTGGCTCATCGGGCATGCCTGGGGCGGCCACCTGGCGATGCATATCGCGGTGGCGCATCCGGAGCGGGTGACCGGCCTGATCCTCTTCGAGACGCTGGGCGCGGTCCCGGACGGCGGCGGAGCGGAGCTCGTGGTCAACATGGTCGCCCGGCTGACCCCGGACGAGCGCGCGAAGCTCGATGCGCTCGTCGCGCGACAGGAGGCCGGCGACGACGACCCGACCCTGATGGGCCAGCTGTACATGACGCTGTGGCCGTCGTACTCGTTCATCCACGGCAACGTCCTGCCGTTCACGTCGCTCCGGCTCGAGATCCCGCTGGACGGCGAGCCGACGACGATCGACTCGGTGACCGCCCATTTCGCGGCGGGGACGCTGGAGAAGGGTCTGCCCGGCCTGGACCTGCCGGCGCTGCTGATCCACGGTGCCGGCGATCCGATGCCGCTGACCGCGACGACCGAGACCGCTGCCCTGATCCCCGGCTCGCGCGTCGAGATCGTCCAGCGGGCCGGGCACTATCCGTGGCTGGAGCGCGCCGGCGAGATCCGCCGGATCGTGGCTGCGTTCCTCGACGAGCATCCCGCCCCGGTCGTGCCGGACCGGCTGCTCGATCCGGACTTCGTCCCCGAACCCTGACGTTCCCGACGTCCGATTGACGCCCCGCCGACCGGCCGCGTAGACTCATATCCGACGAAATCACTCGGATATCGAGGACCGGTCCCCTGACCCCCACCGCGACGACCGCGACACCCGCCCCGACCCGCCCCGCCTATCACGGCAGCGGCGCCATCGCCTTCTCCACGAAGGGCGAATACGGCGTCCGGCTGATGGTCCAGCTCGGGCGCCACTACGGCCGCGGACCGGCCAGCCTGGCCGAGATCGCCGCCGAGGAAGACCTCCCGCGCGCCTATCTCGAGCAGCTCGTGGTCAACCTCCGCGAAGGGGGCCTCGTCACCAGCACCCGCGGCGCGCACGGCGGCTATGAGCTCGCCCGGCCGCCCGAGACGATCTCGATGGCCGAGGTCCTGCGGGCCCTCGAGGGGCCGATCGCGCCGATGCTCTGCGCCAGCGACGACCCCGAGCACGCCAACCTGTGCGATCGCTCGTCTCACTGCACCGTCAACGTCCTGTGGGTCCGCGTTCGCGACGCCGTGGCCGGCGCCCTCGACTCGATGACCCTCGCCGATCTCGTGCCGCCGCGGATCCCGACCGCCGCCGGCCCCATCCAGCCGACCCCACTCCAGGGAGCCCTGACCCGACCGTGACCACCAACGCCGACGACCAGCTGATCATCCGCGGCCTGCGCGTCGCGCCCGTCGCCGCCCCGGAGCACGAGATCCTGCAGGGCATCGACCTGACGGTCGGCAAGGGCGAGGTCCACGCGATCATGGGCCCGAACGGCTCGGGCAAGACGACCCTCGCCTACGCGCTGATGGGCCACCCGGCCTACGTGATCAAGGGTGGCGAGGTCATCTGGAAGGGCCGCGACCTGCTGAAGCTGTCCCCGGACAAGCGCGCCCGGCTGGGCCTGTTCCTGGCCTTCCAGTACCCGACCGCCATCCCCGGCCTGTCGGTGGCGAGCTTCATCCGCTCGGCCCTGAACGCCAAGCTCCAGGGCATCGACAAGAACCCGGACATCGACCCGACCGACGCGGTCAAGGGCGGCGTCTCGATGCGCGACTTCCGGAACAAGATGCGCGAGAAGATGGCGCTCCTCCGCATGGACGAGGGCTTCGCCAGTCGGTACGTCAACGACGGTTTCTCGGGCGGCGAGAAGAAGCGGCTCGAGATGCTCCAGATGGCGGTCCTCGAGCCCGAGATGGCGATCCTCGACGAGACCGACTCCGGGCTCGACATCGACGCGCTGCGGATCGTCGCCGAGGGCGTCAACGCGATGCTCAACCCGGACCTCGGCGTGCTGCTGATCACCCACTACCAGCGGCTGCTCAACTACATCACGCCGGACTTCGTCCACGTCCTGGCCCAGGGCCGGATCATCACGTCCGGCGGCAAGGACCTGGCCCTCCGCCTCGAGGACGAGGGCTACGGCCCGGTCCTGCGTGAGGCCGGCTTCGAGCCCGACCTGCCCGATGAGGCGCTGCTCGTCCCGAAGGCGCCTGCGGGCGCGGAGCTCGAAGCCGTGGAGTCCGCCCGCTAGGCGGGCTCGAACCCCATGACCATCACGTCCGAGCCAGCAGGTGCGGCCGGGGCGGCCGGGGTCGCAGCCGCGACCGGCGCGCTCGACCCGTACGCGCTGCGGGCCGACTTCCCGATCCTGGACCAGGAGATCAACGGGCACCCGCTGGTCTACCTCGACTCGGCGTCGACCAGCCAGAAGCCCCGCGTCGTCATCGATGCCCTGGCTGAGTACTACCGCGAGTACAACGCCAACGTCCACCGCGGGATCTACACGATCGGCGAGAAGGCGACGGCCGAGTACGAGAAGGCGCGCGTCCGCGTCGGCCGCTTCATCAACGCGCCCGACAGCCACGAGATCGTCTTCACCCGCAACGCGACCGAGGCGATCAACCTCGTCTCCTACTCGTGGGGCCGCCGGAACATCGAGCGGGGCGACGCCATCGTCCTGACCGAGATGGAGCACCACGCCAACCTCGTCCCGTGGCAGATCCTGGTCCAGGAGAAGGACGGCGACCTCGAGTTCATCCCGATCACGGACGACGGGATCCTGCGCCTCGACGTGTTCGAGGTCCTCCTGCGGCTCAAGCCGAAGCTCGTCGCGTTCACCCACGTCAGCAACACGCTCGGCACCATCAACCCGGTCCGCGAGATGACCGAGATGGCCCACGCCGCCGGCGCGCTCGTGCTGATCGACGGCGCTCAGGCCGTCCCGCACGTCGCGGTCGACGTCCAGGCCATCGGTGCCGACTTCTACGCCTTCTCCGGTCACAAGATGCTCGGGCCGATGGGCTCCGGAGCGCTCTGGGCGCGCCGCGAGCTGCTCGAGGCGATGCCGCCGTTCCTGGCCGGCGGCGAGATGATCCGCGAGGTCCACCTGCGCCGCAGCGACTACAACGACATCCCGTGGAAGTTCGAGGCGGGCACGCCGGCCGTCGGCGACGCGATCGGCCTCGGCCTTGCCGCGGAGTACCTCGCCGGGATCGGCATGGACGCCGTCCGTGAGCACGAGCGCGACCTCGTGGCCTATGCGCTCGAGACGCTCCCGCGCGAAGTCCCGGACATCGCGCTCTACGGACCGATGGATCCGGCGCTGCGCGGCGGCGTGGTCCCGTTCAACCTGCCGGGCATCCATCCGCACGACGTCGCCCAGGTCCTCGATCGCTACGGGATCGCCGTCCGGGCCGGCCACCACTGCACGATGCCCCTCCACGAGCGGCTCGACCTTGCCGCCACGGCACGGGCCAGCTTCAACGTGTACTCCACCCGCGAGGACATCGACGCCCTCGCGGCCGGCCTTCGGGAAGTCCAGCGCGTCTTCAACGGCTGACGGGGGACGGGGCGATGAGGATCCAGGGTGCCGTCCTGCGCACGGCCGGCGTTGCCCGCCCCTACGTGGACGGCCCCGCGCTCGAGGTCACCGAGCTGGAGCTCGACGCGCCGGGCCCGGGTGAGGTGCTTGTCCGAATCGTCGCCGCCGGGCTTTGTCACTCGGACCTGTCGGTCATCGACGGGTCGCGGATCCGGCCATTGCCGATGCTCCTCGGCCACGAGGCGTCCGGCGTCGTGGAGCGGATCGGCCCGGGCGTGACCGATGTCGAGGCCGGCGACCACGTCGTGCTCTCATACGTGCCGTCGTGCGGCCGGTGCGTGTCCTGCCAGTCGGGGCGGCCGGCCCTGTGCGAGACCGCGATGGTGACCAATGGTGCGGGCACGCTGCCCGGCGGCGTCCGCCGGCTGACCCTCGCTGATGGCGGCGAGTCGATCAACCACCACCTCGGTGTCTCCGCCTTCGCCGATCACGCGGTGGTGTCGCAGGCGTCGCTCGTCCGGATCGACCGCGAGGCGGATCTGGCCACCGCGGCCGTGCTCGGGTGCGCCGTGCTGACGGGTGTCGGCGCGGTCATCAACACGGCGTCCCCGCGCGCCGGCTCGTCGGCCGTCGTCTTCGGTCTGGGCGGCGTCGGCCTGAGCGCGGTCATGGGCGCCCGGCTCGCGGGCTGCCACCCGATCGTCGCCGTCGACATCGTCCCGGCCAAGCTGGAGCTGGCCCTCGAGCTCGGCGCCACGCATGCCGTCCGTGGCGATGACCCGGACCTCGTCGCGACCATCCGTGAGCTGACGGGCGGTGGCGGCGAGACCGTCGTCGAGGCCGTCGGCCGCGTGGCGACGCTCGAGCTGGCCTACGCCGCCACCCGGCGCGGCGGCACGACGGTCGCGGCCGGTCTGCCCGCCCCGGACCAGAAGCTGTCGATCACGCCGCTCAGCCTCGTCGCCGAGGAGCGCACACTCAAGGGCTCGTACATGGGCTCGGGCGTGCCCCAGCGCGACGTGCCCCGCCTTCTGGCGCTCGCGCGGGACGGCCGGCTGCCGGTGGAGCGCCTCGTCAGCGGCACGCTGCGACTCGAGGCGATCAACAGCGGTTTCGATCGCCTCGCCGACGGGTCGGCCGTCCGCCAGCTCCTCGTCTTCGACTGAACCCCGCGCCGCTCGCGCCCTGCGCGGGTCTCGACGAAACCCGTGCCTGGTGCTAGAACGGTCGGGTCAGCCAGGGACGCCTCGGAGAGAACGGTGAGCGAGAGTCCAGGGCAACCGCCATCGGCACGGTCCCAGCGGATCATCCGCGCGGTCCTTCCCATCGGTCTCGTCCTGCTGCTCGCCTGATCGGGTGGGTGGTCGTCGAGATCGCGGTCGGTGACGCGCAGCGCGGCCTGTGGTGGGTCTCGGCGGCGATCGGTCTGACGACGTGCCTGATCCTCATCGCCAGCGGCATCTCCTACCGGCGCGCGCTCCGTCGCCTGTAGCGGAGCGGCCCAGACAGTCAGCCGCGGTCCGGGCCTCGCCCGAGATCGCGCATGGCGGCCGACACACGGTGCTCACCGCGTTCCTCGAGGCCCTCGATGGCGCCGGCGATGTCCGCGTCCGAGCGGTTCTGGCTGAGCTTGAACTTGGCCTGAACGCGGTCGATGATGATCTCGACCCCGACGATCGCCTTGAGCTGGCCGGCGATGTACGCCTGCGGCGCATCGTCGACGGACCAGGACGGCTGACGATCGGCCTCGTGGAGCGCGGACAGGCGGCGGACGTTCGCCTCGACCCAGGCCGGATCGTCGTGGATGACCAACCGTCCGTAGGCGTGCGCGGTGATGTAGTTCCAGGTGGGAACGACCCGGCCGTGCTCGCGCTTGGTCTCGTACCACCCCGGTGAGATGTACGCGTCCGGCCCGCGAATGATGACCATCGCCTCGCCGATGGGCGCCGCGCGCCACTGCGCGTTGTTCCGTGCCACGTGTCCCAGCAACGCGCCCCACGGCCCGAGGCCCGGCCGGCCCCCCGGCTCGTCGTGGACCAGCGGCAGCATCGTCGAGAGGAGCCCATCCGAGGTCGCGGTGATCAGATCCGCCGCGCCGATGTGTCGCAGGAGCGCGCGGACCGCGTCGTCGTCGGGCTTGAAATGGGCGGGCACGTACATGCCCGGATCATCCCACCTCGGTGCTCAACCCGGAGCGAGCGACCGCCAGATGTCGAGCGCCCACTGCCAGTCGCCCGGGTCCTCGAACACGATCTTGATCGCGGCACCCGACCCGACCACGGCCGAGTAGCCCTCGAGGACGCCGACCTCCACGCCCGAGCTGGCGTCGGTCACCAGCTTCGCCCGACCGACGACTCCGCCCGCCCGATGGTCGATCGCCTCCGGCCCGAGGTCGCCACCGAACTGCTGGATGAAGGCCTGGCCGGCCATCGGTCCGGCCGCCGTCCCGGTCGTGACCGCGGCCAGCGTGATGTCCCGGCCGGCCCCGCCACCCCACCATTCCTCGCTCGTTCGCCGCTCGGCGAAGGAGCCGGGGATCTCCAGCGCCCAGCCTTCGTGCCGGATGGTCACGGGCGCCCGCCGGTAGCCGATCGGCGCCTCGTCCGCGGCGGCCGACGCGGCGCGGCCGCGCACCTGGCTCGCCATCGGGTCGTCGATCCCGGCGAAGTCCACCAGCTCCGCCCAGGCCCGCCACGGGTAGGCCAGGTTCGGGTCGGCGGGTACGCCCTCGACAACAGCCGATGGACCTCGTCGAACAGCCCCCGCTCGCTCTTCCCCGCCGGCGTCCGCCAGCGGACCTCGGTCCACATCAGGCACAGCGCACGGTTCAGCAGGTACGCCCCGTCGGTCGCGTCCGCCCACCAGGGCGTCACGTCGGTCGCGATCCGGGTATCGGTCACGGCCACGTCCAGCCAGGCCATGTCACGCGGGCCGAGGGCGGTGTGGATCGCACCGTCCAGGTGGTAGCGGGTGTCGGTCGTGAGGCCCAACGGGATCGGGGCCCCGACGGACGGCCGCCGCGCGCGTGCCTCGACCAGCGAGCGACCGAGCCAGGTCAGGTAGCCGCGCTCCGGGCGGGCCGCTCGGCGAAGGTCATCGCGGTCGCGTCGCTGAGCGGATCGCGGACCTCCTCGCCCCCGTGCTCCCGGACGATCGAGGTCCATGCCCACGTTCGAAGGACACGTCCGACGAACCGGTGGTAGCCCGGACCGACGATCTCGGTCGCCGCGGTGACCGCCACCCGGCCCGTGTCCGAGGCGGTCATGACGAGGGGCGGGGCGGCCGGATGCAGCTCGACCGTGAGTTCGGCCTCGCCCTGCTCGCGGACCGGGCGCTCCACGGTCCGGACGGCCTCCGAGAACGTCGACCGCAGCCACGTCTCGGCGTCGGCGAGGAGGACCTCGGCGGTCGGGACCCGGGGGATGAGGCCCCGGCGGGCGGCCTGACCGGTGAGCCGCGCATGGAGGGGGCTGAGGAGCATGGTCGCCATGGGTCGTCCGACCTTACTCCACGAGGCGGGTCAGTCGAGCACGCGGGTGGTACCAGCACGGCGGCGCCAAGAGTACGAGGCGATCCCCGTCAGGGGCCAGAAACGAGCCGAATCTATATCCGAGCGATATGGTCGGATTGGACATTGGCGCATAGTCGAGGTCGACATGGACGACCTCTACCGCGACTACATCCTCGAGCACTATCGGCGGCCCCACAACTTCGGGGTCATCGAGGACGCCGACGCGTCCTACGAGGGCGCCAACCCGCTGTGCGGCGACCGGATCACGCTGATGCTCGGCGTCAAGGACGGCGATCGTCGATCGCGTCGCCTTCACCGGCCGCGGCTGCGCCATCTGCCAGGCCAGCGCGAGCCTCCTGACCGACGAGATCAAGGGCAAGACCGGTCGACGAGGTCGCGGCCATCCGCGCCGACGACCTGCTCGACCTCCTCGGCATCGACATCAGCCCGGCGCGCCTCAAGTGCGCGATGCTCAGCCACGACAGCCTCCAGCACGTGCTCGGCGACCTCGGTGTCGCGACGCCGGCCGGCGCGGCAAGGCATGACCTGACGCCCATGCGCCGACCACGCCGCGGAACGAGCGCCGCTGCAGGTGTCTGCCGCCGGCCTGACGCCGGCTCGTCGCCGCCGCGGACCGACCCGCCCGCACCCACCGACCACCTTCACCGCCCTGGCGCCCATCCGGCGACCAGCCCGTCGAACACCGGAGCCCATCCACCATGCCGAAGTCCTACGCCGACCTCCTTCGAGAGGCCCGCGCGCAGATCAGAGAAGTCAGCCCGCAGGAGGTCGACGCCCTCCCCGCGGGCGCCGCGACCATCGTCGACGTCCGCGAGGCGTCCGAGTGGGAGCAGGGCCACCTGCCCGGCGCCCGCCACGTCTCCAAGTCCTACATCGAGCAGCAGATCGAGGGCATCGCGCCCGACCGCGACGCGCCGGTGATCCTGTACTGCGCCGGCGGCGTCCGCTCGCTGTTCGCTGCCCAGACCCTCGTCCGAGATGGGCTACACCGACGTCGCCTCGATGTCGGGCGGCTTCCAGTGCTGGAAGGGCGCCGGGCTCGAGTTCGATACGCCGGTCGTCCTGACCGCCGACCAGAAGCAGCGCTACAGCCGCCACCTGCTGATCCCCGAGGTCGGCGCCGAAGGCCAGGCCAAGCTCCTCGGCTCGAAGGCGCTGCTCATCGGCGCGGGCGGGCTCGGCTCGCCGGCCTCGCTCTATCTCGCGGCGGCGGGCGTCGGCACGATCGGCATCGTCGACTTCGACGTCGTCGACGTCAGCAACCTCCAGCGCCAGATCGTCCACACGACCGACCGGGTGGGGGAGCGCAAGGTCGAATCCGCGCAAGAAGTCGATCAACGCACTGAACCCCGAGATCAAGGTCGTCGCCCACGAGGAGATGCTCGTCGCGGCCAACGTCGAGCGGATCATCGCCGGCTACGACGTCATCCTCGACGGCACCGACACGTTCGAGACGCGCTACATCCTCAACGACGCGGCGGTCGCGGCCGGCATCCCGGTCATCCACGCGAGCGTCTTCCGGTTCGAGGGCCAGCTGACGACGTTCATCCCGTACGAAGGCCCGTGCTACCGCTGCCTGTACCCGACCCCGCCGCCGCCGGAGCTCGCGCCCGGCTGCTCCGTGGCCGGCGTGCTCGGCGTCGTGCCCGGCATCCTCGGCCTGCTCCAGGCGACCGAGGCGCTCAAGGTCCTGCTCGGGATCGGCGAGACGCTGGCCGGCCGGCTGCTCCTGTTCGATGCCCTCGAGATGGAGTTCACCGAGCTGAAGCTGCGCCGTGACCCGAACTGCCCGGTCTGCTCGGACGCGGCCGTCGCCGCTCGCGCCGCCGGCGTCCCGTTCCAGGTCGATGGCGTCAACGTCGAGGCGCCGTTCCTCATGACCGGCACCTTCGGCGGCGCTGCGTGAGCACGGTCTTCATCCCGTCGGTCCTGCGGGCGAACGTCGGCGGCGTCAAGTCGCTCGAGCTCGATGGCGACTCGATCCGCGACGTCGTCGACGTGCTCATCGATCGGCATCCGTCGCTCGGGGCCCAGCTGCTGACCGACGACGGCGACCTCAACCGGTTCGTCAACGTCTACGTCAACGGCCAGGACGTCCGCTACCTGTCGGGGCTCGACACGCCGGTCGCCCCGGCCGACGAGGTCCGCCTGCTCCCGGCGATGGCCGGGGGCTGACGATGGCCGTCCCCCGCCCCGAACTGGAGCATACCCACGCTCACGCGGCCTGACGCCGCACGGTGGGCGCTACGGTGACATCCTCGAGGCGATCGGCCACACGCCGCTCGTCGAGATCTCGCGCATGTCGCCGAAACCGTCGGTGCGCATCTTCGCCAAGCTCGAGATGCTCAACCCGACCGGCTCGGTCAAGGACCGCGTCGCGAAGTACCTGATCGACGACCTCGAGACGCGCGGCATGCTCCGGCACGACTCGATCATCCTCGAGCCGACGTCGGGCAACACGGGCATCGCCCTGGCGATGATCGGCCGGCGCAAGGGCTACCGCGTGGCGCTGGTGATGCCCGACAACGTCACCAACGAGCGGCGCCAGATGGCGGCCCTGTACGGCGCCGAGGTGATCGACTCGCCGGGCGCGCTCGGGAGCAACGGCGCGATCGCACTGGCCAAGCACCTGGTCAGCAAGGACGAGCGCTTCGTGATGCCGTACCAGTACGGCAACCCCGCCAACCCGCTGGCGCACTTCGAGACGACCGGCCCGGAGATCCTGGCCGACTGCCCGGAGATCGACGTGTTCGTGGCCGGACTGGGCACGGCCGGCACGCTGATGGGCGTCTCGCGCTACCTGCGCGAGCACAAGCCGGGCGTCCGGGTCGTCGCCGCCGAGCCGCTGCCCGGCGAGCTGGTCCAGGGGCTCCGGTCGCTCGACGACGGCTTCATCCCCGAGATCCTCGACCCGTGCTTCATCGACGCGAAGTACCTCGTCTCGAACCGGGACGCGATCGCGGCCTTGCGCGAGCTCGTGTTCCGCGAGGGGATCTTCGCCGGCCCGTCGTGCGGGGCGGTGATGGTCGCCGCGGCCCGGGTGGCAACCGAGATGGAGTCCGGGACGATCGTCGCGCTGCTGCCCGACGGTGGCTGGAAGTACCTGTCCGCCGGGACGTTCTCGACGAACCTCGACGAGATGGAGGAGGCGCTCGAGGGCGGCGTCAACTGGTGGTGGGCGAGTCGTGACGGACGCCGAGCCAGTCGACGACCCGCGCCGGATCGTCGCCGACGGCTATGACGCGATCGCCGAACGCTACCTCGCCTGGAGCGGCGAGCGCCCGTCGCCGACGCGGCTGACCTGGCTTGCCCGGGCGCTCGAGAGGATCCCGGCCGGCAGCGATGTCCTCGACCTCGGGTGCGGGGCCGGCGTTCCGATGACCCGCGCCCTCGCGGTCGGGCGACGCGTCACCGGCGTCGACATCTCCGCGCGCCAGATCGAGCTCGCCCGAGCCGCCGTCCCGGATGCGCGGTTCATCCACGCCGACATGACCGCGCTCGAGTTGCCCCGGCGAGCCTCGACGCCGTGGTTGCCTGGTATTCGCTGACGCATGTCCCGCGAGCCGACCTGCCGCACCTTCTCGAAGCCGTCCATCGATGGCTCCGTCCGGCGGCGTCCTCGTCGCGACGATGGGCGCCCAGGATTCACCCGACGACGTCGAGGATGACTGGCTCGGTGCGCCGATGTTCTTCAGCCATTACGGCGCGAAGAAGAATCGCGCCCTCGTTCGGCAGCCGGCTTCGAGATCGAGATGGCTGTCGTCGAGGAGCGAGCCCGAGGATCGTCACGCCGCCCTGTTCCTGTGGGTCATCGCCCGCCGACCGCCGGACGGTCGCTCGATGCCTGATCGATCGGAGCCGCCCATCCCGGCCCCGCGCCGCGGTCGCTGTCCCAGCCGACATCCGCGACGCCATCGTCGCCCGGGCGCGGCCGAGTACCCCAACGAGTCGTGCGGCGTGATCATCGGCGACGCGCCCGCCGGTCGACGGCGGCCGCGGCGTGCGCTACGTGCCGACCCGGAACATCAAGGCGTCGCCGTCCGCTACGAGATCGACCCGATCGAGCTGCTGCACCTGAACATCGAGGCCGAGAGGCCGACGAGGTCTTCTGGGGCATCGTCCACTCGCATACGCACACGCCCGGCGGTCCCTCGCCGACCGACATCGGTCGTGGCCACGATCTACGTCGAGCCGCTGTACCTGCTGGTGTCGCTCGACCCGGAGCAGGCCGATCCCGTCACCGGCGACCCGGCCTCCGCGGCCTGGCGCATCGTCGACGGTGAGAGGTCCATGAGGTCGAGCTGGGACCGAGCAGTCGAGCCCGCGGACCCGCACCTCGGGCGCTCTGGCGCTCGGCGCGGTGGCCGTGGTCGGGGCGACCGCTGCGGGATCGGACGGTGCCGCCTGCTCGACGCGATCGTCCATCCGCCCGCGATCATCCGGGCCGCGCTGGTCGGGGCGTCCGTCGGCCATGCTCGCGGTCGTCCTGCTGTCACGCGGCCTCGCCCGGCTCGCGGCCGGCACGGACGACGTCCCGGGTCTCGTCCGCGGCGTGCGCTCATCTTCCTCGCCCTCGCCGCCCTGGCGGCCGCCGCCGGCTGGGTCCGGGCGACGCCCTGCCCTCGATCGTCGCGCTGGTCATCGCCGGGATCGACGTGGTCGAGACGTCGTTCCTGCTGCTGGTCGTCGGCCACCGGACGGCCGACCCGCGAAGCTGAGCGGCGGCCGGGGCGGTCATGGGCCATCCGGGCTATCCTCTGCGCCGGTCGACCACGTATATTCAAAAGAGATCGGGATCCGGGCGCCATCGACTGCTTGGGCGACCCGCAAGGTCGCGAGGGAGGAACGTCGATGGTGACGGAGTCCGGGGAAGCATCGCTGACTGACGCCGGTGGCGGACGCCGACGTGGTCGCACGGACCGACGGCCGAGTCGCCGTCATCGGGCTGGGCTACACGGGCCTGCCGCTGGCGATCGCCTTCATCGAGGCCGGCCTGCAGGTCGAGGCCATCGACGCGAACCTCCTGCGCGTCGCGGAGCTCAGCCAGCGCCGCTCGCCGATCGACGACGGCTCCGATGAGCGGCTGGGAGCCGCCCTCGACGCCGGCCTTCGGGTCGTCGGCGTGGACGACGGCCGTCTCGGGGACGCCGATGCCGTGTTCGTGTGCGTACCCACGCCGGTCACGGCCACCAAGGATCCGGACCTCACGGCCATCCTGAGCGCCGCCACGTACATCGGCCGCCATATCCAGCGGAGCCAGCTGATCATCCTTCAGTCCACGACGTTCCCGGAACGACCACCGGTCCGTTCCGGGAGGCGATCGAGGGGAGCGGACTGGCAGGCCGGCACCGACTTCGACCTCAACACCCCCGGAACGGGTGAACCCGGGCGACCCCGCGAGCGCGTCGAAGGGCGTGCCCCGCCTGGTCGGGGCGACGACCGCCGATGGGACGCATCGGGCGGCAAAGCTGCTGGCGCGGATCAACGACGAGGTCGTCGAGATGTCCAGCCCGGACGCCGCCGAGATGGCCAAGCTCCTCGAGAACGTGTTCCGCAACATCAACATCGCCTTCGTGAACCAGCTCGCCCTCCTGTGCGAGCGCATGCACCTCGACGTCTGGGAGGTGATAGGCGCGGCCGCCACCAAGCCCTTCGGGTTCATGAAGTTCACGCCCGGACCGGGCGTCGGCGGCCACTGCATCCCGGTGGACCCGTACTACCTGTCGTGGCGCGCCCGCCAGTTCGACTTCATCGACCGCTTCATCGAGGCCGCCGGCGACATCAACCTGGCCATGCCCCGGCACGTCGTGGACCTCGTGGCCGAGGCGCTCAACGATCGCGGTCGCGCGCTCATGGGGTCCAAGGTCGGCGTGCTCGGGGTCGCCTTCAAGCCGAACATCCAGGACGCCCGGGAACTCGCCCGCGGCCGAGATCATCGCCGGGATCGCCGGACGCGGCGCGGACATCAGGTTCCACGACCCGCTCGTCGACACCTTCCGGGACGCATCCGGCGCAAGCCGAGCCAGCACGGAGCTCGACGAGCTGCTGGGCTGGGCGGACGTGATCGTCGTCGTGACCGCGCATCGCCAGATCGACTGGGCCGACGTCTACGGACGCGCGGACCTCATCGTGGACACGGTTGACAGCTCGAAGGGCCACGCGACGCGTCCACGGCAGGTCCTGCGCCTGGGTGCCGGCGGCTTCCCGCGCGTAGCGTCCGCGGCGTTCAGCCGCGGGCGTCTAACGTCGCCGGCGCTCAGCCGCGGGCGCCGAGAGCCCGTAGCAGCCCGGCCGCATCCAGCGGCACGACGTCGAGCCCCATCCTGGCTGCCACCCTGGCAGCCGGCGGCGGGGTGAGCCCAGTCGAGGTGAGGAGATCGAGCCCGGCCGGCGCGAAGACACGCTCGGGCGGGCCGTCCGCGACCACGACGCCGTCGCGCATGATGACGACGCGGCCGAACCGGGTGGCCGCGAACTCCATGTCGTGGGTGATCGCCACAACCTGTCCGACCGGCCCCCCGCATCGCCTCGACGACCGCGCCGACCCGGGCGACGCCGTCCGCGTCCTGGCCGGTCGTCGGCTCGTCGAGCACGAGGATCGCCGGGTCCATGGCCAGCACCCCGGCCAGGGCGACGAGCTTGCGGCGGGACAGGTCCAGTCGTACGGGTTGGTCGCGCGCTCCGCCGACAGGCCGACCGCCGCCAGGCTGCCGGTGACCCGTTCGGCGATGGCCGCGGCGGGGATGCCCAGGTTGCGTGGGCCAAACGCCACCTCTCGTTCCACCGAACGCTCGAAAAGCTGCTCGTCGGGGTTCTGGAAGACGGACCGACGGTCGCCGCGAGATCCGCGATCGACCCGCCGTCGGTGGCCTGATCGTCGAGCAGGACCCGGCCCGCGGCCGGGCGGAGGAGCCCGTTGAGGTGCTTCACGAGGGTCGTCTTGCCTGAGCCGTTCTGGCCCTATCGCGACCGCCTCGCCCGGCTCGATCGCGAGCGAGACGCCGCGGACCGCCTCGATCCCGTCGGGTAGCGGTGCACGAGGGCCTCGACCGCGACGCGGACCGGTGGCCGGCTGCTGGTCGGCGCCCAGGCGGGTGTGGGGTCCGTGGTCGCCGCGGTCGTCGTGTCGGCCGTGGCGCCCGTCTCGGCCGTGTCGCCAGTGTCCGCGCCGTCCGGCTCCCTGCCCCCGCGTCGCGCCGCGAGGCCGGCCGCGATCGCCGCCTCGTCGAAGGCCCGTGCGAGTCGATGCCCGCCGCCTGCGCCAGGCGGACGAGGGTCGGAGCGGGCAGGGAGGCGACCGACGCCGCCTCGGCCAAGGCCGCGCCGGGCACGC